>CAWGDN010000009.1:0-81009 GCA_963821375.1 Vicinamibacterales bacterium | reverse complement strand
AAGGCATCGGCCTCCGAGGGTTGCACAGGTATCCCTGCCAGGTACAAGCGGGAGAGCTTCGAGCTGTTCCAGGACATGAAACGGCGCATCGACGAAGAGATGGTGCGCACGCTCTGGCTGCTTCGGATCGACACCGAGGCGTCGGCGCCGCGGGCGCCCCGTCGCCAGGCCACGCCGCTGATTCTCAACGAGCCGAAAGCCGAGCCCTTGGGCGCGTTTGCGGCGGCCCGATTGGCCGCTCCCGCGTCAGGACTGCCGCAGCGGACGGCCCCGCCCCGGTGGGCGGCGACGACGCGCCGGTGGCAACGGTGCGGCGCGACGAACCGAAAGTGGGTCGAAACTACCCGCGTCCCGTGCAGTGTAGTACAAGAAGTGCCACGGAGCAGCCGCATAGGAGGCCCCATGTCGACCAACAATGCCTCGTCGATACTCCAGCTCGGCGCCATCGATCTCATCACGGATCTCCCGACTGCCCTGACCTTCGACGACGTCCTGCTGGTGCCGAGGCACTCGACGATCATTCCCAGCCAGGTCGACGTGACAACGCGATTCACCCCGGAACATCTCGTTGAATGTGCCGTTGGCCAGCGCGGCAATGGATACCGTCACCGAGTCGGCTCTCGCGATTGCCATGGCTCAACATGGCGGCATTGGCGTCATCCACAAGAATCTGTCGGGCTCGAAGAGCAGGCGTCCGAAGTCGATCGCGTCAAGCGATCCGAGAGCGGGATGATCGTGAACCCGATCACGTTGTCGCCCGAGCATCCGCATTTACGAAGCGCTCGAGCTGATGAAGAAATACCGGATTTCCGGGGGTGCCGATCACCGAAGGAAGGCGCGAAGGAAGGCAAGCTCGTCGGCATTTTGACCAATCGGGACCTGCGGTTCGAGGCCAACGTCGACCGGCCGATCTCGTCGGTCATGACCAGAGAGAACTTGATCACGGTGCCGGTAGTAGGACCACGCTGACAGCCGCGCGGCAGATTTTGCATCGCCACAAGGTCGAGAAACTGCTCGTCGTCGATCGGGAGTCTCAAACTGAAGGGCCTGATCACCGTCAAAGACATCCAGAAGCAGATCAAGTATCCCCAATGCGTCGAAAGACGAGTCCGGCGGCTGCGGGTCGGTGCCGCCGTGGGAATCGCGCGCGATACGCTGGATCGGGCCGCCGCGCTTGTCGCAGCGCACGTGGACGTGATCGTCGTCGACACGGCCCACGGACACTCTCAGGGCGTGCTCGACATGGTGGCCACGATCCGCCGCGAGCACCCCGCGATCGATCTCATCGCCGGCAATGTGGCCACGGCCGAGGCGACGGAAGCGCTGATCGATCGAGGCGTGGACGCCGTGAAGGTCGGCATCGGCGCCGGCTCGATCTGCACGACGCGCGTCGATCGCCGGCATTGGCGTGCCGATGATTACCGCCGTGATGGAATGCGCGCGAGCGGCGGCTTCGCACGGCGTTCCGGTGATTGCCGACGGCGGCATCCGGTTCTCGGGCGACATCACCAAGGCGATCGCCGTCGGGGCGAGCTCGGTGATGATCGGCAACCTCTTCGCCGGAACCGACGAGAGTCCCGGGCGAGCTGATCCTGTATCAGGGCCGCAGCTTCAAGGAATATCGCGGCATGGGCGTCGATTGGCGCGATGCGGCGCGGGAGCCGCGATCGCTACTTCCAGGACGAGTTCGACCTGGAGACCGACCAGGCGGGCGCGGAGAAGCTGGTGCCGGAAGGCATCGAGGGACGTGTCGCGCACAAAGGCAGCGTCGCGTCGATGGTCCACCAGCTGGTGGGTGGGCTGCGCGGCGGGATGGGCTACTGCGGATGCGCCACGATTCCCGCGCTGCAGAAGGACGCGCGGCTGATCAAAATCACGCCAGCCGGCTTCCGCGAGAGCCACGTGCACGACGTGACGATCACGAAGGAAGCGCCGAACTACCGATCGGAGTAGCGTCAGCGCGGATCGCGCGCATGGCTGACTCCCGGCGACTGTTGCCGCCGATGATCGACGATCCGCCACGGCGATCCGCTCGCTTCCCGGCAATCGCCGAGGCAGCCGCTCCGCCCATTCGATTGCCAGCACTCCCTGCCGTCCGCCAGTTCCTCGAGTCCAGGTCATCGACGGCCGCTCGCGGTATCGAGGCGGTAGAGGTCGACGTGCGTGCAGAGGCATCCGGCCCTTGTAGTGCTGAATCAGCACGAAGGTCGGGCTCGACACCTCTAGCGGATCGGCGCCGAGTCCGGCGGCAAGGCCGCGCACGAATGCCGTCTTTCCCGAGCCGAGATCGCCGTAGAGCAGTACGTACGCTGCCGTTCGAGCAGTGTCGGCGCAAGGCGTTCGGCCAGCGCGATAAGTTTCCTGTTCGGAATTGGTGACGAAAGATCTCGAGGATTCGCAGTGACGGGCTTGACGCGCCGGCGTGCCGTGAGCTCGAGCACGGCATCGCCGAGGTGCCCGGCCAGATCGCCCGCCGTCATCGCCACTTCCCCTTCGTCTGCCTCAGTCGAGGTCGCCGGCCAGGGCGTGCAGGTACACGGCGAGCTTGCACGCGGCTTCGGCATCGAGCAGTTGCGCGAGCCACGCCGCCAGCACGCCGCGCAGCACGTCGCCGGTTCCTCCGGTGGCCATGCCCGGATTTCCGAGCGGGTTGATGAAGACCTTGCCGTCTGGCGTGGCGATGAGCGTGCGATAGCCTTTGAGGACGACGTAGATTTGATGCGGCACTGCGAAGTCGCGTGCGACGTCGACGCGGTTCGCCTGCACGGCGTCGACCGACGTGTCCGCGAGTCGCGCCATTTCGCCGGGGTGAGGGGTGATGATGATGGACCGGGCCGCCGCTGCCGCCTGCGAGCACGTCGGGATCGGCCGCGATGGCGTTGAGCGCATCGGCGTCGAGCACGAGCGGGCTTTCCGCCCTGGTCACAGATCGCACACGAACGTCGTAACGTCAGGACCCGTCCCGAGCCCTGGCCCGACGGCGATCACGTCCTGTTCGAGGTCGAGCAGCGCGCCCACGCCAGCCGCTGCGACACGATCCACTGGCGGTTTCGTCGAGCGGCGAGGGTCATGTACTCGGCGCCCATGGCGGCGACAATCGGCTGAGCGCTGCCGGGAGCGCCACCGTGACGAGTCCGGCGCCGGATCGCAGCGCGCCGACCGCCGCCAGGTGCGCGGCACCCGTCTTTCCGCGCGAGCCGGCGACGATCAGACACGTCCGTAGTCTCCCTTGTGGGAGTCGGGCTCTCGCGGATGAAGCATCTCGCGCATCGTCTCGCGCGTCAGCAGTTCGAGTCGCGGGCCGGGGAGGTTCTCGATCACCTCGGGAAGGAATGCCGATATCGGCGACGACGATGTTGCCGGCCTGCGCTTCGCCCGGCGGCAGCACCAGCGGGAGCTTCGGCGCGGCCAGCGTGACCGTCATCGCCGCGCGAATGGCAGTCGCCGATCGGTTCGGCGTGATCGGCGGACAGACCGCTGGGTAGATCGATCGCGGCCACGGGAATGCCCGACGCGTTGATGTCGGCCGCCACCGTTTCCATCATGCCTGCCAGCGGCGACTTGAGGCCCGTGCCGAAGATCGCATCGACGATGAGATCGCACTTGGAGATTTCCGAAAAGTGAAGCTCCCACGCCTGCTCGTCCGTGATCTCGACAACGGTGAGGCCGAGACGTCCAAGAATTTCGACATTCAGCCGCGCGTCTCCCTTGATCGCCGCCATGCGGCGACGACGAACACGGACGACGTCGACGCCGCGCTGGTACAGCGTCCGCGCGACGACGAAACCGTCGCCGCCGTTGTTGCCGGGTCCGCACAGCACGGCGACGTGCTGCCGTTCAGGTCGTCGTAAGCCGCTTCGAGCGCCGCGACGACCTGCCGGCCGGCGTTTTCCATCAGCACCATCGACGGAATGCCGATCTCTTCGATCGTCTGTCGATCGGCGTCCCGCATCTGAGCGGCGTTGAGCACGCGCATTTGCGCGAAGTCTAACATACGAAGTACAGTCGACAGTCTGAGATCGGCAGTCAGACTGCCATCGTCAACGTCAACGGCAAGATCGCCGATGCCCAGCACGCGGTCATTTCTGTGTTCGATCACGGATTCCTGTACGGCGAAGGCGTGTACGAGACGCTCGCACCTACCGGAAACAGCCGTTTCTTGCTCGATCGTCACCTGCGACGACTGCGCCGATCGGCTCGGCATATGGCGCTCGTCGTGCCGTTGAGCGATCGTGAATTGGCGGCGCGAATCGCAGAGACGGTGAAGCAGGCGTCGGCGGAAGCGCGCGAGTGGTACATCAGGATGCTCCTCACGCGCGGCATCGGCGATCTGACCTACGACCCTGCGGCGACTCCTACCCCGTCTGTCGTCATCATCGTGAAGCCGCTGCGACGTCCTGCCGGATGAGCTCTACGCGAAAGGCGTGCGCGTCATCGTCTCGTCCGTCGTGCGGAATCACCCGGAGACCGTGAATCCGATGATCAAGTCGAACAACCTGCTGAACAACGCGCTGGCCATGCAGGAGGGCATCGCGCGCGGCGCGTTTGAAGTGATCATGCGCAACTACCGGGGCGAGATCGCCGAATGCGCGACAGTCGAACCTCTTCATCGTCCAGGGAGGGCGCGTTCTCACGCCGCCGCTGAGCGCCGGCCTGCTGCCGGGCATCACGCGCGAGTTCATGTGCGAGGTCGGCGAGCCGGCCGGCATCGAGGTGCGTGAAGCGACTCTTCAGGACAACGGATCTCTTCGGCGCGGACGAGATCTTTCTGACGGGCACGACGCGTGAGATGATGCCGATCGTCGACGTGGACGACCGGAAGATTGGATCGGGCGGCCTGGGCCCGTCACGCGCCCGCTGCATGAGGGATATCGACGCCGAACGTGACGCTCGCGCGGTACTACGGGTCGGCGTACTCCGCGGTATCCGGGCAGGTGCAGATCAGATTGCGATCGCCGTACGCGTTGTCGATGCGGCCCACCGGCGGCCAGAACTTGTCGGCCCTCACGTACGGCAGCGGAAAGGCTGCCTGCTCCCGGCTGTAGGGATGCGACCAGTGTCGGCGGCGACGGCGGCGGCCGTGTGCGGCGCGTTCTTCAGCACGTTGTCTCGCGGGTCGGCCGTGCCGTCCACCACTGCCTGAATTTCCTGCGCGAATGGCAATCATCGCGTCGCAGAACCGATCGAGCTCCTCCTGTGATTCGCTCTCCGTCGGCTCGATCATCAGCGTGCCGGCCACCGGGAACGACACCGTCGGCGCGTGAAATCCGTAGTCCATCAGGCGCTTGGCGACGTCGAGCTCGTCGACGCCGGCCGCTTTGAACCTGCCGCAGATCGAAGATCATCTCGTGCGCGACAGTGCCGTTCTTGCGCGTGTAGAGCACGTCGTAGTGGCTCTCGAGCCGCCGCTTGATGTAGTTCGCGTTCAGGATGGCGTACCTCGTGGCATTGGTCATGCCCTTGCGCGCCGAGCATGCGGATGTAGCCGTACGAGATCAGCAGAATGCTGGCCGAGCCCCACGGCGCCGCGGACACAGCGTGAATGGCCTGCGGTCCGCCGACGCGGACGACCGGGTGACCGGGAAGAAACGGCGTGAGATGCGCAGCCACGCCGATCGGGCCCATGCCCGGTCCGCCGCCGCCGTGCGGAATCGCAAACGTCTTGTGCAGGTTCAGGTGGCAGACGTCGGCGCCGATCGTGGCCGGGCTCGTGAGCCCCACCTGCGCATTCATGTTCGCGCCGTCCATGTAGACCTGGCCGCCGCACCGATGGATCGATCGCGCAGATCTCCTGGATGGCATCCTCGAAGACGCCGTGGGTCGACGGATACGTCACCATCAGCGCGGCCAGGCGGTCCCGTGCTGCTCCGCCTTGGCCTTCAGATCGCGCGACGTCGACGTTGCCGTGCTGGTCGGTCGCGACCACGACCACCTTCAGCCCGGCCATGACCGCACTGGCGGGATTGGTGCCGTGCGCGGACGACGGAATCAGAACGACGTCGCGCTGAGCGTCGCCGCGCGAGCGGTGATAGGCGCGAATCACCATGAGACCGGCCAGTTCGCCCTGGGCTCCTGAATTCGGCTGAAGCGAAACGGCCGCTAAGCCCGTGATGTGCGGCCAGCGCCTGTTCGAGCTCGCGAATCACCTGCGCGTAGCCCTGCACCTGGTCGGCCGGCGCGAACGGATGGGTCGATGAGAACTCCGGCCACGTGACGGGAATCATCTCGGACGCGGCGTTCAGCTTCATCGTGCACGAGCCCAGCGGGATCATCGATCGATCGAGGCCAACGTCCTTGCGCTCCAGATGCTTCAGGTAGCGCATCATCTTGGTCTCGGACCGATGCGCAGTGAAGACCGGATGCGTGAGAAAGGCCGACGAGCGCGCGAGCGCGGAAGGAATGGCCACGCGATCGGATCTCGCCGACCGGCATCGGTTGTCGTCCCGCCGCCTGTGCCAGCACTTGGACGATGGCATCGAGGTCTGCCGGCGAGGTCGTTTCGTCGAGCGCGATGCCAAGGTGCCGATCGTCGAAGTAGCGGAAGTTGAGGCCTTCACGCTCGGCAATCGCACGCACGCTGGCTGAGCCTGGGACCGCTGCGGGCAGGGTCAGCCGAAGCGTGTCGAAATACGACTCGTTCTGTTGCTTCCAGCCAAGCTTCACTGCCGCCTCTGCGAGCGCCCGGGCCAGGCCATGCACGCGACGTGCAATCGCCGTCAACCCGTCAGGGCCGTGGTACACGGCGTACATCGCGGCCATGTTCGCCAGCAGTGCCTGGGCGGTGCAGATGTTCGACGTGGCCTTCTCTCGCCGGATGTGCTGCTCGCGCGTCTGCAGCGCCATGCGGTAGGCGGGATTGCCATGGGCATCGACGGAGACGCCGATGATTCGCCCGGGTGCCTGGCGCACGAACGCTTCGCGCGTCGCGAGAAACGCCGCATGCGGGCCGCCGTAGCCCATAGGTACGCCGAATCGCTGAGCGTTGCCGATCACGACATCCGCGCCCATCTCGCCTGGGGGCACCGTGATGGTCAGCGCCAGCAGATCGGTGGCCACGGCGACCAGCGCCCCGCGGTCGTGCGCGTGTCGCGATAAACTTCCGCAAGTCCAACAGCGCGCCGTGATCGTCGGGCGACTGCACGAGCACACCAAACACGTCATCGCCGATCGAGGGCGCGGCCGGATCACCGAGAGCGATGGCGATCCCAAGAGGCTCCGCGCGTCCCTTGAGGACCTCCAGCGTCTGCGGGTAGACGCGCTCGGACACCCAAAATGTGTTTCGCACGGTGCCGCTCTGGCGCGACTGCACGCGGTGCAGCAGCGTCATGGCTTCGGCGGCCGCGGTGGCTTCGTCGAGCAGCGAGGCCGTCGCAATCTCCATCGCGGTCAGGTCTCTCACCATCGTCTGGAAATTGAGGAGTGATTCCAGGCGCCCCTGCGCGATCTCGGCCTGATAAGGCGTGTAGGGCGTATACCACGACGGATTTTCGAACAGATTGCGGAGGATGACGCTGGGCGTAATCGTGCCGTAGTAGCCCATGCCGATGAACGACCGAACGCGCCGGTTCTTGATCGCGACCGTTCGCAGGCGGTCCAAGTATTCATGCTCCGATTCCGACGGGCAGGTCGAGCGGCGTCTTCAACCTGATCGACTGGGGCAGCGCTGCATCCACCAGCGCCTCGAGCGACGGCGCGCCAATCACGCGCAGCATCTCGGCGAGCTGCTCTTCGTCCGGACCGATGTGACGTTGTTCGAAACGATCGGGAAAATCGATGGGCATGCAGGCGTGTCTACTTGACGAGCTCGGCGTACTGTTCGGCGGTCAGCAACGCGTCGATTTCCGAAGGGCTGCTCAACTCGAGTTCGAAAAGCCAGCCCGCGCCGTGTGGGTCGGTATTGACGGTTTCGGGTTTGGACGCCAGATCCGGATTCGCGCCCGCAATCTTTCCGCTCGCCGGACTATAGATCTCGGAGACCGCCTTCACGGATTCGATGGTACCGGCCACGTGACCCTGGGCGACAACCCGACCGACCTCAGGAGATTCGACGAAGACGACGTCTCCAAGCTGCTTCTGCGCAAACTCGGTAATGCCGACCCTGCCGCGATTCCCCGAGACGACAATCCATTCGTGATCTTTCGTGTAGCGCCGATCGGAAGGATACATAGTCAACTCCGCGGCCGTTTGTAGAACGGCGAAGGTACGACGCGAGCCGGCACGCGGCGGCCGCGAACATCAATCTCGAAGTCGGTTCCAGTGGTGCACGCCGCTATCGGGAGGTAGGCCAGGCCGATGGCCTTCTTCAAGAACGGCGTCTGTGTGCCGCTCGTCACGATTCCCTCACCCTCGGTCGCGAACGCCCTATAGCCATGGCGAGCGATACCGGGGGCGGTCATCTCGAATGCAACGAGCTTCCGCGACAGCCCATCGGCTCGCTGCCGCTCCAGCGGCGCCTTGCCGATGAACTCTGGCTTGTTCCAGCCGACAATCCATCCCAGGCCGGCTTCAAGCACGGTAGTCGTCTCATCGAAGTCCTGACCGGCCAGCCGCATGCCGGCTTCGAGCCTCAGAGTATCGCGAGCGCCAAGGCCTATCGGCAGGATTCCGGCGTCGGCCCCCGTTTCCAGGAGCAGATTCCAGAGGCGCTCCGCTGAGGCGGGAGGGATAAAGATTTCGACACCGTCCTCCCCCGTGTAGCCGGTTCGGGAGATCATGCTCCTGATCCCGCCTACCTCGCCGTGCGCGAACCAGTAGTACTGAATCCCGGTCAGATCCACCGTGGTCAAGCGTTGGACCACATCAAGCGCGGACGGACCCTGGACCGCGAGCAGTGCATATCGCGAGCTTGAGTTGACAACCGCGACGTCGCCCTTGTCGCGCGCCTGACTGTCAATCCACCGGTAGTCCTTTTCGATGTTCCCAGCATTCACGACGAGCATGTAGTGGTCGCCCGCCAGCCGGTAGACGAGCAGATCGTCGATTAACGTTCCCTCGTGAGTCGTCAAGCCCGAGAGTTGTGCCTGCCCGACAGCGAGGCGCCCGGCGTCGTTGGTGGACAGCCGCTGGACGAACAGCCAGGGCGTCCTTGCCGGCGAGCTCGATCTGACCCATGTGGCTGACGTCGAACAGGCCTGCTCTTGTCCGGACTGCCAAGTGCTCCTGGACGATGCCCGAGTACTCCACCGGCATGTCCCAGCCTCCAAATGGGACCATCCGCGCCCGAAGTGCCACATGGCGGCTATGGAGCGGGGTTTTCTTGAGCTCTGCTGTCGAGGACTGGTTCATGAAGGCGCGCGGGACGTGCCGGCCGAAGGGCCAAGGTACTATGCGGCCACCGGCGGGTCAAGCGATCTGGCGGGCTGGCCGATGCCCGCCAGATCGAAGCGTTTTTGTGTCAGCGCTCAAAGCGTCGATTTAGCGCACTCCCCGGCCGGAGAACCATCGACCCCACGCAGATCGCCAAGACGCCGACGATCACGATGGTCACTGCCAGGTTCGAGTGGACGAACCCACGGTAACTCAACACCGGGACGAGGATAGCCAGCAGGGCGCCCCCCAGGGCTACTCCAACTATGATTTCGACGGCAACTGCCAGGAGTAGTCTGATCATGGCGCACTTAGAAGGGCAACGCCATGCAGCCGATGAACTGCCAGGCGTATTGCTGCGATCGCAGCACCCATTCGAATTCGCAGGCACGCTCCATCCATTCGCGGATGTACCAGCTGCGCTCAGAAGACTCGAAGAAACAGCTCGCGTACTGATCCCACCCGTACAGCAACGAGACTTGATAGTTTCCGACACAATCGGTGAACTGCATTGGCGCCCGGAGGGCGCGAACGGGCTGCACGCCCCTGTGATGCCTCCGCGTCACTCGCTTGCCGAGGCGCTTTGCGGCGCCCGGCTCCCCTTCAAGGATCTGAATGAGCGCGCTATCGACCAGGGCGGCAACGACGAGCGGGCCGTCATCCTGGCTCTCGTCGCGATCCTCGAGAGACGCCGCCAGCCGCTTGAACGTTCGAACCGCTTCTGACCCGAGCAGCAGCGCCCGCACATTGTCGGAACGCGAATGCTCGGACCGCGGGTCGACGCGCGCGCGCTTTCTCCCCCGCTCCACCTGATAGCCCGACTGGCTCGCCGCAATCGTGACGACATCCTTCCCGCGAGAGAGGCGGATGGTGGTGTCGCCGCTGGAAGCGAGGGCCTTCTCGAACAGGAAGTCGCCGACCTTGATGGTGAAATGCGCGACGCCCTGGGTGTCGGTCGCCACCGCGAACGTGGCATCGGTGACGCTGTCGTATTCCCGATGCAGTTCGCTGCGGCGAGTTTGCGCGCCACGGCTGTCTGGCGCCGCAGCGGCGACGACGGTTGGGCAGACGGCGAGCGCCGCCCAAAGTGCACTGACGAGTCCGGACCGAACCATAGAAACCTCCGAGTCTGAGGACCCGCGCATGACTTTGCAGAGCGACATGCCCTGCCCCGCGACCGCTCGTCCCATTGTGCCGGGTGCGTCCGGCATCAACGCTCTGCTGAATAGCCCGCTGGCCGCTCCTGGGCCGAAGCTGGCTGCGGCCCCTGTGGCCGATGAAGGCTGTAGCGCAAGTAGGCCTGAAGGGTGTGGTAGCTGATGCCCAGCGCCTGACAGGCCTTCCGTTTGTTCCGTCCGCTTCGTTCGAGCACGAGTCTCACGTAGCGGCTCCCCCACGCTCGGAGGGTATCGTTCTGCATCATCGATGGGAGAAGCACATCGCCGTAGCCTGACTGAGTCTGCAGCGGCAAATCGTGCACTTCAATCGTGCCGGTGTTGGTGAGCGTGAGCGCGCGTTCCATCATCCGCTCGAGCTCGCGCACGTTGCCGGGCCAGTCGTAGAGCAGCAGCGCATCGCCTGCGGAGCGGGAGAGCTCCAGGTGTCGCGTGTGGCGATGCCGTTCGAGAAAGTAGGTGGCCAGCTCGAGGATGTCCTCGCGCCGGTTGCGCAGAGCGGGCACACGTATCTCGATGCCGGCGAGGCGGTAGTACAGATCCGCTCGGAACGCGTGCGCGTCAACGAGGCCGGCGAGGCTCTTGTTCGTGGCCGCAATCACGCGAGTGTTGACGCGCCTCGCGCCGTTGCCCCCGACGCGCTCGATGGCAAGGTCCTGCAGCGCCCGCAGAAGCTTGGCCTGCGCCGACAGGGACAGATCGGCCACTTCGTCGAGGAAGAGCGTGCCGCCCTCGGCGCATTCGAACTTGCCCCGGCGCCCGCGCACGCCCGTCGCCGTGCGGTCCTCGATGCCAAACAGTTCAGCTTCGAGCAGCGTCTCGACGAGCGCCGCGCAGTTGAGCGCCACAAAGGGGCCGCGACGCCGAGGACCGATGTCGTGAATTTGCCTGGCGACGAGCTCCTTTCCTGTACCGCTTTCCCCTTCGATCAATGCGGTGAAGTCCGTGACCGCTACGCGTTCGATCCGATCGCGGACCGCGCACATCACGGAACTGGATCCGATAAGGGGGGCCGCACCATCTCGCCGCATGCCTCGCGAGAGAACCAAGCCGCGTGCCATGGCGCTCGCGAAAAGCCGAATCGAGGTGCGTATGTATCTGGCTTCGGATCAACGGGTTATGGAATGTGTTTTCGCTCGCAAGCCGAAGCCCATGCTTGGGGCCGCTCGCTACGACCACCGTTGGGTATGTGCTTCCCAACACGCAGTTGCCGATCCCAGGTACGTGTCCTCCACACTACCCATGCGGGTAGTGAGTGCCCGTGCTCCGAGCGGTTGGAAGACTGCTGAGCCTGCGGCGATCACACAAACATTGACGCGCTTCGGGCCGTTACCCCCAAGACGTTAGGTGGCAAGGTCCTGCAGCGTCCGCAGAAACGTGGCCTGCGCCGACATGGACCCCAATCTCGTGAATCTGTCTGGCGACGAGCTCCTTGCCTGTGCCGCACTCCCCTTCAAGCGGACGGCAGTAGAACAGTCAGGTTTGAGGTCGACTTGCCGGCCAATCAGCTCGGGCCTGGTTGGAAGAAGCGCGCGTGACCGTGGATGTCGGCTACTCGGACGCTAGGGGCGTAGGACACGTCCCTTTTTCAAGGGCTGAAACACGGGGTCGAAGCCCGCAATGGAATAGCGTCTGGGAAGACCTCACCCCACCACGAGCCATTTCAATTCTTGTAGAGGAGATGAAGGTCAACATCTCATCTGAAGGATTGTTAACGACGGGTACATTTCAGGGATACTTTGCTATTTACGTCAAGGGTGACATCGAGAGCGAATGCCTATCCAGTTCCCACTCGGTTAGGTTCGTACGCCGCTGATTTTGCCGACGACTAGCTCTGGGCGGGACCCGGCCTCTAATTCGACGGGAGTCGTTTTGCACTCGGAGGGAACGGGCAACAAGCAATGGCCATTGCTATTGCTTATCCGACATCCACAGGACAAGGAAAAACATCACTTTTCAAAAGTGATGTTTCGACTGAGTTAGTGTGGAAGGGGGCGTCCCGAAGGCCAAGACGCCGTGGAGAGCGCCGCGCTCGTCGAACGCGACAGCACCGCGGTAGCGAATTCTCTCGCGGCTCAGGAAAACCACATGACAGCGGACGATGCGGCCCGTGGCTCGGTGCGTGGGCTCGCCGACCAGCAGATCGACCCGCGATCCAGGAAGCAGGCGCCAGTCGGCTTCGATGAGAGCGCCGGAAGCTGAGAGGTCGACGACGCGGGCGGTTAGGCCGCCGCGCAGTCGGATCTGCTCAATCCCCACCTGTGCAGCGGTCAGTCTCGGAGCGATCCGCCGGTCGCCATTCACCGCTTCCGCCACGTGCTATGCGCAAAGTCGGTACTCGAAGACGCGGGTCCGCCCAGTAATTCCAAGAATCCGAACAGCAAACTGGTTCGTGCGGGAGCCTCGGATGAACAACGTCCCGGACGTCGAGGCGCCGTTTGGATTGAAGCTGAGGAGCGTCGAGCGGCCAATGCGGATGGGATCGCTCACATCCAGCAACTGCGCGGAATCGATATCGGTGACGCCCGGCTCTATGCCGAACGAGACCCCTGCGAAGTGATGATCGACGTGCAGCACGTTCGTCACGGCCACGTCCGTCCCATCCGCAATGTCCCGCAGCAGGACGCCGTTGCCGTTCCCGTCGGCATACGCCCGCATCGAGTACCCGGCCGCGCTGTCCATGAACCTGATCGCCACGAAGGTAGACCTTCGTACCGCCTCGAATCGGGCCTTCGCCAGCATCGCGGCGACAAATCGGCTCGCTGCAGCCGTCCGCGACCGTTCGATCCCGGAGAGGGTCAGGGGGATCCCGGCACCAGCGACGATCGCCAAGATCGCGATCGTCGCCAGCACTTCGAGCATGGTGTAGCCCCTACTTCTCGCCGGCGGGTGGCGCGATGGCAAGGCGGTCCTTGAGGCGCAGGAAGCTCTTCTCTCCGATCCCACGAACGTTCATGATCTCTTCGATCTTCTTGAACGGGCCGTTCTTCTCGCGGTACTGAACGATCAGCGCTGCGGTTTTGACGCCGATGCCGGGAAGTTCGGCGATCTGCGCGGCGCTTGCGGTGTTGAGATTGACCACCGCGTTTGACACCACCGGCGGCCTGCGTGGCTCGCTGTGCGTCGACAGTCGAATTGCCAGCGATCAACGACGCGATGAGCACGACGACGAGACGAATCATGTGTCCTCCTCTTCAGTTGGCTTTCTTCTGTGCGCGGTATGCGCACGGCGCCCTGGCGCATGGCTGTTGACGCATCCGATGTAAGTCAGGCACCTGAAGCGCGGTCGCGGACGCCAGGGCAACTCGCAACAAGGCAAGAGCAACGCCGATTGTGGGGGTACATCGCCGTGGCGCGAGACGTCTGACCCAGGGTCACTTAGCGTGAAGTCGGCGCGAGGCGTTGGTGCAGATCGGCGGGCGCGGCGTGTGAATGCCCACCGCGGTTGCTATACTTGGGCAACTCCATTCACGATGATCGAGTCGCGCCTCCGGCGCTTCCTCGCCGCGCTTTTCCCGGCGCTTCTCGCGCCGCTGCAGCTCCTTCTGTTCGGCCCTCATACCCTCTTCATGGCCAATCAGCAGGAGTTCACCGCTCCGTTCTCGACGTTTGCCGTGCACCTCGTCCCGGCCGCCCTGTTATCAGGACTGGTTTTGGCGGCCATCGGCGCGATTCTTCCGAAGCGGTTTTTCGCGTTCTACTGCGTGGGCCTGGCAGCAATCGGCGTTGTCGCCTGGGCCCAGGGGAACCTGATGGTCGGCGACTACGGCGTGCTCAACGGCCAGGACATCGAATGGAGCGGTCAAGACTGGCGAAATCGCTTCGAGCTGCCCATCTGGGTCGGAGTGCCAGTGATCGCGATCGCAGCGGCTCGATATCTCCTGCCCGCCGCCGTGTTCGCAAGCCGGGTCCTGATTGCCCTGCAGGCCGTCTTGCTGGTCGTGACGGCCTACCAGACCGATCCGGAAGCGCAGCCGAAGTGGCAGGGCCCCCCCGACGCGATCTTCGAGCTTTCATCGAAGCAGAACGTCTTCCATTTCGTGCTCGACGGCTTTCAGTCCGACGCACTGCGGCGACATCCTCCGCGCTGATCCGCCCGAGATGAACCGGCAGTTTGCCGGCTTCACGTTTTTTGCCAACCACATGGGCGCCTTCCCCACGACCATCGTCAGCATTCCCGCGATGCTGACGGGATCCGTGTATCGGAACCAGGAGCCGATGCGAAGGTTCATCGCCAAGGAGTTCAAGAAGGCCTCGATTTTCGGCACGCATGCGCTCGCAGGGATTTCAGGTAGACGTTATCTCCGGACTGCAGTACGACCGCGCTTCTACGTCAACGTACTACCGTCTGCCGACGCCCTATGTGACCTACGACGCGTATACGCGATTTGCGGCATGGCAGCTCGCCGACCTGTCGCTGTTTCGCCATTCACCTCACCTGCTGAAGCCGGCCATTTATAACGATCAGGCGTGGAGGCTGCAGCAGACGAGGCTGGGACAGTCTGCTGACACGCCGGGCCGGCGCTACATGCCAGTCAACGGCCAGGCCTTTCTGCAGGACTACACCGGACGGGTGCGCATCGCGTACGACCGGCCGACGTAACAAGTACATCCATATCGGCATTCCCCACTGGCCCGTGTCAGTGAATGCCGACTGCGATGTACATCGGGCCGCAATCGCTCAGGCGACCCAACTACACAGCTCAAGCGAAATGCGGCATCAGGCGCGTCGGTGCATTCCTCGACAAGCTCCGGGAGCTTGGCCTGTACGACAGCAGCCTGTCGTGATCTCGTCGGACCACGGCGTCGGGCCTGCCGCCTCAGGATTTCGCCAACGAGCGCGAGATCTTCGGTGCGCCGCTCTCCGAACTGGCGGGCGGCTCACTGGCGCTGCTCGTCGTCAAACCGCCGAACAGCAGCGGCCCCGTTCGCATTTCGCAGGCGCCCAGCGCCATCACCGACATCCCTGCCACCATTGTCGATACGCTGGGATTGAAGAATCCGTTCTCGGGCACGTCCGCGCTGAAGCTCGACGAGCAGGCGCAGCGCCCGCGCGAGTTCGGTGTGTACCTGTGGAGCTCGTCCGAGTGGACGGCCGACTTCTTCCCGTACTTGGACTTGTTCACCGTGAACGGCTCGCCGAGTGACGGCAGCGCCTGGCAAGCGAAAGAACCGATCTACGCGCCCAAGATAACGCCCGAAGGGCGCTCGCGCGGGTTCTATCGGGAAGAGCGCGGCAGTCCAGGGCAGGTGTTTCGCTGGAGCACTCCGCACGCCTTCCTGCACAAGCCGCCGAAGGCCCGGGGCGTCGAGCTGAAAGTGCGCTCGAACGCCGATAAGCCGCAGACGCTGACGGTGGAGTTTCGAGGCGCGGAGATCGATCGCCGGGTGCTCAGCGACCACGAGTGGCACACCCTCAGCTACACGCTCCCGGGGGACGCGCAAGCCGGAACGGAATGGATCGTCCTCAAGGTCGACCCGCCTTGGCGGGTGCCCAGGGATCGCCGCATCTTCGGCGTGATGACGCGCGATCTCAGGTGGATTGATTAGGCCGGAGCTCGGTTGAGCTCCGAGCGATACCAGTCGAGCGTCGACTGCAGCCCCTGCTCCAGGGAGACGGTCGGTTCATATCCCAGCAACTCCCGCGCCTTCGAGATATCGGCCAGCGAGTCGCGGACGTCGCCCGCACGGGCCGGCCCGTACCGGGCTGTCACCGTACTTCCCGTGATCCGGCGCATTTCCTCTAACAGTCGGTTGAGTGATATCCGGGATCCTGTTGCCACATTGATCGTCTCACCGGACGCGCGGGGCGCCGCCGCGGCGCGAAGCACACCGTCGACGACGTTCGCGATGTAGGTGAAGTCACGCGTTTGCTCGCCGTCGCCGAAAATCGTCGGCTCAGTATCTCCGAGCAAAGCCTTGGCGAAGAGCGAAATGACTCCTGAGTAGGGCGATGAGGGATCCTGCCGCGGCCCGAACACGTTGAAGTAGCGAATCGTCACCGTCTCGAGCCCGTACAACTTCGTGAACATCTTCATGTACTGCTCGCCCACCAGCTTCTGCAACGCGTACGGTGAGAGTGGATTCGTCGGCATGTCTTCGCGCTTTGGGAGCGTGGGGGTGTCGCCGTAGGCCGACGACGAGCCGGCATAGACGACGCGTTTGACGCCGGCTTCGCGAGCGGCGACCAGAACATTGAGAGTGGCGTCGATATTGGCGCGGTTCGACGTCACGGGGTCTTTGACGGACCGCGGCACCGACGGGATGGCAGCCTGATGCAAGACGACATCGATGTCGCGCGTGGCCGCCTGTGCGACACCGATGTCGGCGAGATCGCCTTCGAGCAAATCGACGTCCAGGTGGGCGATGTTGCGTTTGTGGCCGGTGATCAAGCTGTCGGCCACACGCACGCGCTCGCCGCGGCGGCGCAGCTCTTCGACGAGGTGGGAGCCGATGAACCCGGCCCCACCGGTTACGAGATATGAAGGCATTCGGAAGTCGTTGACGTCAGTAGAGTGCCGCAGCTGGCCGTAAGCCGAATTCTGTTCCCTTGCGGGCGATGATCATTCCTCTAGTCCCGGCATTGCTGACGGGATCAAGCAACCTACCCGGAAGCTTCGGATGGGCCATCCTCAAGCGCTTCCCTATTTGGTCTTGCTCCGTGCGGGGTTTTGCCTGCCATCTGCCTTACGGCAGACGCGGTGCGCTCTTACCGCACCTTTTCACCCTTACCTCTCGACGAGTCCCGAAGGGACGAGTCGAAAGGCGGTATATTTTCTGTGCCACTGGTCCTTCAGGTTGCCCCGACCGGGAATTACCCGGCGCACTGCCCTGCGGAGTTCGGACTTTCCTCCCACCTTCGCCCTGCGGGCTCCAGCGGGCGATCATCTGGCCAACTGCGACCCGTTCAGTGTACCTCAAAGCGCCGAAGGTCAGCCGTCCGTCTCCTGCTTGATGGCGTACTGCTCCAGCTTCTTGTAGAGGTTGCTGCGCGGCGTGCCGATGACCTCCGCGGTCTTCGAGATATTCCAGCCATTTTCGCGCAGCTTTTCCACGAGCCAGGCCCGCTCGGCCGACTCCTTGAACGCGCGCAACGTGCCCGCCTCCATCGCCGGTGCGGTGGTGCTCGGCCCGCCTGCCGAGGCTGGGCGAGCTGGTGGCCGCTCGCTCTTGATCGACTCGGGGAGATCGGCGACGTCGATTGTGTCGCCTTCGGTCATGATGATGAGCCGTTCGATGGTGTTTCGGAGCTCGCGGATGTTGCCGCGCCATCGGTGTCGCTTCATTGCCTCGAGCGCGGTGGGCGTCATCTGCTTGGGCCGTCGGTTGTTCTCGCGCGAGAGCTGCGAGAGAAAGTGCCTGGTGAGCAGCCCTACGTCATCAGGGCGCTCGCGCAGCGGCGGCACAGAGATAGGAATGACGGCCAGCCGGAAATACAGATCCTCTCGGAAATTGCCCTTGTCGATCTCCTCCTCGAGGTTCTTGTTGGTTGCTGCAATCACCCGGACGTCGACGTTCACGGTCTTCGCCGAACCAAGCCGCTCGACTTCCCCTTCCTGAAGCACGCGCAGCACCTTCGCCTGCGTCTTGAGGCTCATGTCGCCGACCTCGTCGAGGAAAATGGTGCCGCGGTCGGCCTGCTCGAACTTGCCGACCTGCCGTTCGGTGGCGCCGGTAAACGAGCCCTTCTCGTGCCCAAACAGCTCCGACTCGATGAGGTCTTCCGGAATCGCCGCGCAATTGACCTGCACGAACCGCTCTCGGCTGCGAGGACTCTGCCGGTGGATCGTGCGCGCGACCAGCTCCTTGCCGACGCCGCTCTCCCCCTGCAGCAGAACCGTGGCGTGCGCCGGTGCCGCCCGCTTGATCGCGTCCTCCACCTTGCGCAGCGCAGGACTGCTGCCCACCATCTGGTACTTGGAGTCGATCTCCTTGCGAAACGTGCGGTTCTCGTCCTGAGTCCGGCTGAGATTCAGCTCCTTCTCAATCCGCTCGAGGAGCACCGGCTCCGAAAACGGCTTCTCGATGAAGCCCACAGCGCCCTTGTCGCGTGCCTCGAAGGCGTTCTGCGCAGTGCCGTGTCCCGACACCATCACCACCGGTACGGTGGGATTGGCCGTCTTGATGCGCTCGAGCACCTCGAGGCCGTCCATGCCGGGCATCTTGATATCGAGAAAGACGAGATCTGGCGGATCGCGCTCGACTAGCGCAAGCCCTTCCTGGCCTGTAGCGGCGCCAACGAATTGGTACCCCTGATACTCGAGCGTCCGGCGCATCGAATCGCGGATGCCCGCCTCATCGTCGATGACCAGGATTCGCGGTTTCATACGAAGGATGGAAGGTGGTCGAGCCGCCGGGCCCGATCACGGTTCACCGACGCGGATGGTGCGGATTGCGCGTTGCTCGGTGCCAGGCATGTAGACGTAGATTGCCAAGACGTCTCCAGGCCCGGCAGTGCCGGCAAGCCGGTTGTAGTCGTCGACCGTTGCAACAGGACGCCGATTGATCTCCAGAACGATGTAGTCGCGTTGAATGCCGGCGTCATAGGCCGGGCTCAGTGGCTCGACGCGGGTCACCACGACACCCTCGATGCCGTCGGGAAGCCGCAGCCGATCGGCCGTGGTGCGATCGAGACCCCGCACGCCGATCCCAAGAAGGGTGGCGGCGTTGATCGATGGACGCACTGACGGACGAGCGTCGGCTGCGCTCGCGGACTCCTGGCGGTTCGGCCGCTCGGTGAGCCGCACGGTCAGGCGCTGGATTCGTCCGTCGCGCACGACATCCAGACGCGCCAGTGTTCCAGGTCCCCGCCTGGACACTTCCCGGATCGCCTCGTCATTGGTTTCGATCCGGTTGCCGTCGATGGCGACAATCAGGTCATAAGGCCGGAGACCCGCCCGCTGACCCGGGGAGCCGGCCGTGACGTCCTGGACGAGCGCTCCCTCGCTGGAACCAAGATGAAGCGATTGCCGCAGGTTGGCGTCGACGTCGGTAAGCGCCACCCCCATGAAGCCGCGTGCGACCCGGCCTTCGCGTTTGAGCTGCGGGAGAATCGCGGTGGCCTCATTAATGGGCACGGCGAAGCCGATGTTGCTGGCGCGCTGGCTGATGGCGGAGTTGATGCCCACCACTTCGCCGCGGCCGTTGATGAGCGGCCCCCCGCTATTGCCGAAGTTGATGGCAGCGTCGGTCTGAATATAGTTGTCGAGGGTGGTGTCGAAGAGTTTGCGGCCGAGGTAGCTGACGACACCAACCGTCACGGTGTGCTCGTAGGCCAGCGGATTCCCGATAGCACACACCCACTCGCCGACGCGCAGCGATCGCGAATCGCCCAGCGGAGCCACCGGTAAGCCCCTTGCGTCGACCTTGATCAGCGCGATATCGGTATCGGGATCGACGCCCACCACGCGGGCCCGCAGACTGCGGCCATCGGCAAACTTCACCATGATCCGCTCGGCGTTTTGGATGACGTGATAGTTGGTCAGGATCTCGCCGTTGGAATCAATGACGAAGCCGCTGCCCGACTGCGGGCGGACGGAGCCAGGCCCGACCGGAGGGCCATCTGGCGCTTCGCGCCGCCGGCTACCGCCGCCGCCGGTCGATCGTGTCGAGGCCTCGATGTTGACGACAGCGGGATTGATGCGCTCCGCGACATCGGCGAAGTTGATGGCGCCTGGCGGCAATGCGCCGGGCGCAGCCGAAGGAGGCGCCACCTGCGCAGGAGCCGCCTCGGATGTGCGCGAGGCTGGTTGGGCGAAATCTGTTGGTTGCCGGTCGTTGGAGCCTGGATCGACGCTGCGCGAGACCGCCCGATCCACACGTATTCCAGCCTCACTACGCCAATTCGACCAGCCCGACGCGATCAGGCCGACCATGAAGGCCGTGACGGCCGTCAGCGACAGGACGACGAGGGCAAATGGCCGCGGCATGTGACAACGAAAATTATACGCCCAGGAGCGCCCGGAATCGGGCTTCATCCATCACCGCGACGCCAAGCGATTCGGCCTTCGAGAGTTTGCTGCCGGGATCGGCGCCCGCGATCACGAAGCTGGTCTTCTTGCTTACAGATCCCACCACCTTCCCACCTCTCGACTGAATCTCTTCCGTGGCTTGCTCTCGTGACATCGAGGAAAGGGTGCCGGTGAGGACGAACGTCTGTCCGCTCAATGGTCCTGGCGCGGAAGTCGTGATCGGACTGCTCATTTTGACACCGGCATCCGAGAGATCGCGGATCAGCGTCTGGTTCTGCGGTTGATCGAGGTACGTGCGCACCGACGCTGCAACGACCGAGCCGATGTCGGGGACGACTTGAAGCTGTTCGGTGGACGCGGACAATAGTGCCTCCATGCTGCCGAACGCGCCGGCCAGCGCCTGGGCCCCACGTTCTCCTACGTGGCGGATTCCGAGGCCATAGAGCAACCGCCAGAACTCCCGCGTCTTGCTTCGTTCGATCTGCGCGACCAGGTTGGCGGCCGACTTCCGTCCCATGCGCTCGACCTGCTCGAGCCGTTCGGATGTCAGCTTGTAAACGTCCGCGTAGCTCGTCACAAGACCCTCGGCTATCAGACGAGCGATCACCGACTCGCCGAGGCCTTCGATGTTCATCGCATGGCGCGCGGCAAAGTGCTCGAGGCCTCGTTGGAGCTTCGCCGGACAGGATGTGTTCTCGCACCGCCAGACGACTTCATCCTCCGCGCGCACAAGGAGGCTCTGGCAGCGAGGGCAATGGGTCGGCATCGACCAGCGTGGGCCCCGCCCCTCCCGATCAGGATCGATCACGCGCACGACCTGCGGGATGATGTCGCCCGCCTTCTCGACCAGCACGCGATCGCCGTCGCGCACGTCCTTTCGCGCCACTTCGTTCGCGTTGTGCAACGTCGCCATCGAGACGGTCGTGCCCGCGATGAACACAGGGTCGAGCATGGCAAACGGCGTCACCGCTCCCGTACGGCCCACATTGACCTCAATCCTCACCAGCGTTGTCTCGGCCTGCTCGGGTGGAAACTTATAGGCGACTGCCCAGCGCGGATACTTTGACGTGGCGCCGAGCGGCGCCCGCAGCGCCAGGCTGTCGAGCTTGATGACGACCCCGTCGGTGTCGAAACTGAGAACTCGCGTGGCGGCAGCGCGCTGCTCGGCCCACTCCTGGCAGTACGCGATCACGGCTTCGATGCCGTCGAGCGGCTTCCAATGGAGCTCGACGGGAAGCCCCCATCGCTTCAACGACTCGAGGAGCTCAGCGTGCGTCTCCGGTCCCGTCTGCGCGCCGACCACCTGATACATGAACGCACGCAGGCCGCGCTGTTTCACGTGTGCCGGATCGATCTGACGCATTGCCCCTGCCGCCGCGTTGCGCGGATTCGCGAAGCGCGGCAATCCCGTTGCTTCGCGCTCGGCGTTCGTTCGATCGAACTCCTTCCGCGGCAGATAGACCTCGCCGCGAATCTCCACCAGGCCGGACGGACCGCCCTTCAGGGTGTGCGGGATGTCGCGAAGGGTCCGGACGTTCGCGGTCACGTCTTCGCCGGTGGTGCCGTCCCCGCGTGTGGCACCTCTCACGAGACGGCGATCGTGGTACTGGAGGGCGATCGAAAGCCCGTCGATCTTGAGCTCGGCGACATACCGCACGGGGCCTTCAGAGCTGCCGAGCCCGCGGCGCAGCCGTTCGTCGAACTCGCGCAGCTCATCAGCGTTGTAGGCGTTGTCCAGGCTGAGCATCGGTTCGGCGTGCTCGACCGACGCGAACCCCTCGGCGGCGCGGCCGCCCACGCGCTGTGTCGGCGAATCGGGCGTGACCAGGTCCGGATGATTGGCCTCGAGCTGCTGAAGTTCTCTGAGCAGCTGATCGAACTCCGCGTCGGAGATGTCGGGAGCCTGATCGACGTAGTAGCGTTCTTCGTGGTGCCGAATCTGGGCGCGAAGCTGGGCGATCCGATCGGCGGCGTTCATGTAGGGACTTCGCATGACGCCCCATTGAGGGATCGTCAGACTGCTGATTCTAAGAATGTTGCTAGATTGGCGATTACGAGATTGCCAATCCTCCAATCATTCATCAATCGCCCTTCACCTCATCAAGCAACACTCTGACAATCTAACAATCCAGCAATCTGCCAATGGTGGAAGCTACCGATCACGCGCCAGGATGTAATCCGGCAGTGCCATCAGCGCTTCCCGCGCGGGGGATGGCGGGAACAGATACAGCTGCTTCTTGGCAGTCGCTGCCTGCTCGCGGGCCCGGTGCATCGCATGGTCGATTGCGCCCGATTCATGAAGCAAGCGGCAGATCTCACGCCACCGCTCCGGGGTGACGGCGCGGCTGCGCACGACTTCGAAAATCATCTCTCTGGTCCGCACGTCGGCGTGCTCCAGCAGCTTGATGACCGGCAGCGTCACCTTGCCCTCCCGCAGATCTCCGCCCACAGGCTTGCCGAGCGCCGATTCATTGCCGGAGAAATCGAGAAGGTCGTCGATCACCTGGAAAGACACGCCAAGGCTGATGCCGTACTGCTCGAGCGCGCGCTCCTGCTCGGGAGTTGCGCCGCCGAGAATGCCCCCGATTCGGGCGCAACCCCCGAAGAGATACGCCGTCTTGCGCCTGATGATGTCGAGGTGTTCGTCCTCTGAGATGGCGACGTCGCCTTTCTTTGAGAGCTGGTAGAGCTCCCCCTCAATCATCCGCAGCGTCACGTCGCAGAGCTGTCGGACGATGTCGAGCCGGTCGGGGGTGAGGGCGAGCCCCATCGACTTGATGTAGAGGTAGTCGCCCAACAGGACGGTGACGTCCGCGCCCCATCGTGAGTGGACGGAGGGTTGCCCCCTCCGCCACTGGGAGTCGTCGATGATGTCGTCGTGCACCAGCGTGGCCGTGTGGATGAACTCCACCACCGCCGCGTAGAGCACGGCAAGCTCACCGGTGTAGCCGGTGAGTCGAGCCGCCATCAGCAACACGGCCGGCCGGATGCGCTTCCCTCCTCCATTCTGGATGTAGCGCCCGATCTTCGGAATCAGATCGACTTGGGACTCGACATGACGGTAGAACTCCGTTTCGACCTTCTCGAGGTCCTCACGGATGGGTTCGAACATCTGGACGAGCGTCGTGTATGAAGGGTGCGCCTCGACGGCGTCGATGTTCTTCAAAGCCCGATGATCAGACCATATTCCGTCTGGGAGTGTCAACGGATAGACAGTTGCGGTGCATGAGTTTACGGCCGAAACAGGGCATCAAAATTTGCGTCGATCCGCCCGGTCAGCGCGTCCATGTGCTCGTGGCGGCACGCTGCAAGCTCTTCGGCGACCCGCACCACCCACGCCGGCTCGTTCCGTTTGCCGCGATGCGGTGTTGGCGCCAGGTACGGGCTGTCCGTCTCGCAGAGGAGGCGCTCGGCCGGAAGCCGCCGCGCGATCTCGCGGAGGTTTCCGGCCTTTGGGAACGTCACGATGCCCGCGAACGAGACGTGCAAACCCAGCGACACCCCTTCATCTGCCAGCCACTGCGTTCCTGTGAAGCAGTGGAGCACCCCGCGAAGGGGCCGCCCCGCCTCCTTGAGAACCGCGATGGTGTCCTCTTCGGCCTCACGAGTGTGAATGATCACCGGAAGGTCCAGTTCAGCAGCGAGCTGAAGCTGATGTCTGAAGATTTTCTGTTGGGTGTCCCTAGGCGCGAAATCGTAGTGGTAGTCGAGGCCGATTTCGCCGATGGCGCGGACCAGTGGTACGCGTTCGACGGCGGTTCGAACAAACGCGCCGACGTCGGCTTCCCTGTCGGTAAAACGACCCGCCTGATGAGGATGCAGGCCGACGCCAAACCGCACGGCCGGCCACGCGGCCGCCAGATCTGCCGTGCGCGCGGCCTCAGTCTCGCTTTCGGCGGCGATGATACAGACGGCGCCGGTCACGCCAGCCGCTTTCGCGCGTTCGATGACTCCGGCCCGGTCCTCGGTGAGGGCGTCGTCTGCGAGATGGCAGTGAGAGTCGATCATGAAAAGCAGGGGGGTCCAGAGACTGAATCGTAGTCCCTTGCCCCTTACCCCTTTACCCCTTGCCCCTAGTCAGGTTTCTTTATACAACCAAGCGCCGGCGATGCCGGCAATCGTCACCTCGACAAGACCCCAGATCGTGGCGATCACCACCAGATCGCGCGGGAACAGATTCATAACCATGAAGAACAGATTGGGATAGAGGTAGCCCAACCCCCATGCAACGAGCGAAGCGCAGACCGCCGTCTTCACGCCGGCTCCGAAGCGCGGGCGGATTGCGGCGTACAGCCATACGAGCATGAATCCGAAGCCAAAGCCAAACAGGAGAAACCACACGATCATGCCCGCGGCGATGGGCGGCCTGTTGAGCGCCGCCATGGCGGCGTTCATTTCCTCCACGAGCAGCACGCCATTCAGGATGGACTCGCCGATGTTGATGATGAGACCCGCGAGGAGACCGCAGACGAGGACACGACCAAGGTTGATCTGGCCCATGCTCTCCCTCCTGAATCCTGATTGGAGATTGGGCGACTGGCGATTGGGTGGTAGGAATTCCTATCGCCCAATCACCTATCCCCCAATCACACCATTACCGGACGCTCCAGCCCGGATCCGCCTCCACTGTCAGCAGCACGGGCTGACCCGATTCGGTGCTCGCGGCGAGCACCATGCCATTGGACTCGATGCCCATCAGCTTTGCCGGCGCAAGGTTGGCGACGACAACGATCGTGCGTCCGATCAGAGACTCGGGCGCATACGCCTCGGCAATGCCGGCGAGGATAGTCCGCTGATCGGTGCCGAGATCGACCTGCAGTTTGAGAAGCTTCTTCGACTTCGGCACCCTCTCGGCGGCAAGAATCTTGGCCGTCCGAAGTTCGACTTTTTTGAAGTCGTCGATGGAGATTCGGTTCTCAGTTCTAGGTTCTAGGTTCTCAGTTCTGGGCGCTGGGGTTTCGGGTGACGACACAGGAAGCTCCTTGATCTTCTCGAATCGCGGCCAGAGCTGCGTTCCCAGAGCGATCTGACGTTCGCCGGTCGAGCGCCACTGTCCATCGCTTTCGAAGCTCAGCGTCTCGGGCGCCGCACCAACACGCTTGAGAATCTCGCGTGCGGACTGGGTCAAGATGGGCGACAACAGCACGGCGGAGAGTCGAATCGCTTCAGCCGCGTCGAAGAGCACCTGGCCAAGCTGGTCGGCTTTCGACGGGTCCTTGGCGAGGGCCCATGGCGCAGACTGTGCGATGTGCAGGTTGGCCGCATCGACTAGACGAAAGACATGCGCCGCGCCGCTCGTGATATCGAGCGCATCCATCGACCGCCGATAGCCGGCAACCGCATCGGCGGCGACGCCAGCCAGGAACGCAGACGGTGTTCCACTTGGCGCCAGTCGTCCGTCGCGGTACTGATTCGCCATCACGGTCACGCGGCTCACGAGGTTGCCGAGGTTGTTCGCCAGATCCGAGTTGTACTTCTCGTCGAAGCGCTCCCATGAGAAGTCGCCGTCCTCGCCAAACACCACCTCTTTGACAAGGTAGAGACGGAGCGCGTCGACACCGTGCCGCCCCGAGGCAACCAGCGGATCGATGATGGTGCCGGCCGACTTGCTCATCCGCTGGCCGTCGACGCTCATGAACCCGTGAGCAAAGACCTTGCGCGGCAGCGGGAGTCCGGCGCTCATCAGCATGGCCGGCCAGATGACGGTGTGAAACCGGGTGATGTCCTTGCCGATCAGGTGCAAGTCGGCGGGCCACCAGTCGCTCGAATCGCGCGCGATCGGCACCCAGCCCAACGGCGGCGGCATAGTTCACCAGCGCGTCGAACCAGACATACACGACGCTCTTCGGATCCCATGGGAGCGGAATGCCCCACGATTGGCCGGCACGGCTGATCGAAATGTCGTCGAGCCCGCTTTCGAGCAGCCGCAGCTGTTCGTTCCGCCGCGAGGCCGGTTCGAAGAAGCCGGGATTGGCGGCAAACAGATCGAGCAGCGGCTGCTGATACTTCGAGAGACGGAAGAAGTAGTTCTTCTCCTTGATCCACTGCGGCTCGGCTTGGGGGTGCAACGGGCAGCGACCGTTAACGAGCTCCTTCTCCGGCTTGAACGCCTCGCATCCGACGCAGTACCACCCCTCATAGACGCCTTCGTAGATGTCGCCGCCGTCGTAGATGCGCCGGACAAGATCCGCAACGGCGGTCTTGTGCCTCCGCTGCGTTGTCCGGATGAAGTCGTCGTACGAGAGATCGAGCGCCCGCCAGGTTGTCTGAAAGATGTCCTCCATGCGATCGCAATAGACGAGCGGGTCGAGTCCCTGCTCCGATGCGCTCTTGAAGACGTTCTGCGAGTGCTCGTCGTTGCCCATCAGGAAGAACGTGTCGTAGCCGGCCAGACGCTTGTAGCGGGCAATGACGTCGGCGCACACCTTCTCGTACGCGGTGCCGAGATGAGGAACGCTGTTGACGTAGTCGATGGCGGTCGTGAGGTAGAAGCGCGGCACCCTAATCCCTAGTCCCCAATCCCGAATCCCTCGTGTCAAGGTAGGCCTTCGACGCGGCGGCCTGCACGTCTTTCACGGGCACCTTTCGTTCGGACGCCAGCCGGAGGCAGTCCTCGAATTCCGGAGACGCGTTGACAACACGGCCGCCAAGGCGCGCGACCTTGAAGCGAACGTCGCCGTACGGAGTCGCCACGGACACCAACTCGCGATCCAACCGTTCTCGGGTAACGTCGTGATACCGAACACCGATGGTCGTCGTCTCGTGAAAGACAATCGACGACAGCGCCTGGCGCTGTTCGGGTTGCGCCAGGATCGTGAGCAGTGTGCCGGGGCGATTCTTCTTCATCTGGACCGGCGCAAAGTACACCTCCAGCGCTCCGGCAGCATAGAGCCGATCCATGACCATGCCGAAAAGCTGCGGGTTCATGTCGTCGATCTCGCAGTTGATGACGACGATCTGCTCGGTTCCGGTCGTGCCCGCTGGCCTCACCCACGAGAACTCGTAGGACATTCGGCGTGCCAGGCAGATCGCGGCTCCCGGCGCCGTATCCCGTCTTCTCCACCCTCATTGCTGGCACTGGCCCGTAGGCCGATGCGAAGTCGGTAACCAAGCAGCGCGCCCGTAGGCGTGACGAGCTCGCTCTGCACTCCGGACGAATAGACCGGCACACCGGTAAGCAGCTTTGACGGTGGCGGGCGCCGGCACCGGAAACGTGCCGTGCGCCGATTCCACCATGCCGCCGCCCACGTTGAGCGGTGAGCTGACCACGCGATCGGCACCGAACCACTCCAGGGCGAACACCGCACCGACGATGTCGATGATCGAGTCGAGGGCGCCGACTTCGTGGAGGTGAATCTGCTCGACCGGCACCTGGTGGATGGAAGCTTCGGCTTCGCCGAGCCGCTGGAACAAACTGCGTGCGCGCTGCTGCGCCGGGGCGGATAGCGACGATTGCCCGATCAGCTTGTCGATCTCAGCGAGTGTCCGGTGGCTGTGCTGACGGGCGACGGTTGCCGGCCCGTGGTGATGGCCGTGGCTGTGTCCCTGGTGGCGGTCGTGGTCGTGATGGCCGTCATGATGCTGTCCGCTGTCGTGCTCTTCGACGGTCAGCTTCGTGGCAGACACGCCGGCGCGCAGCACCTTCGTCGACGACACGCTGGCGCCGTCGATGGCCAGGCTACCGAGGGCACGCCGGAGCTCCTCGAGCGGCAAGCCCGCGTCGAGCAGCGCTCCGAGCACCATGTCGCCGGACGCTCCGTTGAAGCAATCAAAGTACAGAAGTTTCACTTTTTACTTTCTACTTTCCACTTTCCAAGTGCTGCCGTCATAGTCTACCAGCCTCTTTGAAACTGAAGTATCGCGTCTCGGCCAGGATCATGTGGTCGATGACGTCGATGCCCATGATCTCGCCTGCGTGCGCCAACCGGCGCGTCAACTCGAGATCGTCCCGGCTGGGCGTGGGGTCGCCCGACGGATGGTTGTGGAAGAGCACGACCGCGGCGGCAGACGCCGACGGCGGCTTCGCGAAAGATCTCGCGAGGATGCGCAGGACTCGAATCGAGCGTTCCCACCGACACGATCGACGTCCGAAGAAGACGGTGCTTTGTGTCGAGCATCACGATGCCGAAATGCTCGACGGGCTTCGATCCGTACTGCGGAAGTAGATACTCGGCCACCTCGCGAGGCGTGACGAACTGAGGGCGGGCTGAAGGGCACCGAAGCAGCGTGCGGCGACCGAGCTCGACGGCGGCGAGCACCTGTGCCGCCTTCGCCTCCCCCATTCCCTCGAGACGCCGCAGCTCATCCGCGTGAGCGCGAGGGAGACCGTGGAGGCCTCCACGTCGATTCGAGAATGGCGTTCGCGAGAATGAGGGCGTTGCGGTCGGCGAGATCCGCTTCCAAGGACAACGGCCAGAAGCTCGTTGTCGCCGAGCGCGGCGGCGCCGAGCCGGCGGAGCTTCTCGCGCGGCCGGTCGTGCGCCGAGATCGCCTTCATCGCCAAGGTATACTCACGTGATGCGTCTGCTCGGAATGGCGATCACTGTTGTGTCTGCGTCGCTGCTGCTCGCAGGCTGCGGGACTCCCCCCACCCGCGAGATGGATCAGGCTCAAGGCGCCATCGACGCCGCTCGCGCGGCCGGGCGCCGATCGCTACGCCACCGAGCAGTACGAGTCGGCCGTCAAGGCGCTCAAGAGCGCGCAAGACGCCGTCGCCGCGCGCGACTACCGCCTGGCGCTCAACTACGCGCTCGACAGCCGCGACCGCGCGCAAGGGGCCGCCAAGGAAGCAGCGAGCCAGCAGGTGACCTTGCGGAGCAGCGCCGAGCGAAGCTTCTGGCGGAGCTGGCGGCGCTCCTCTACAGCGCCAAGCAGCTGCTCTCGCAAGGCGAAGCAGCACGGCTCCCAAGACGCGCCCTGACCAACGCGCGTGAGGCCGTTGCGCAGGCGGAGGGTGCGCTGCAAAAAGCGGGGACAGGGATTCAAGAAGGGGAATATCAGTCCAGCCAGACACAGCTGTCGGAATCTGCCGAGAAACTCAAGGCCGCCATTGCAGAAATCGAGAGCGCAATGAAGGCTCGCGGCGTGCGCCGCCGCAGTACTCGACAGGCTCCTATCCCAGCCACCGCCCTTCGAAGACCAGCGTCGCCCATCCGGTCAGATAAATCCCGTCGTCGAGCCACTCGACGCGTTGGCTGCCGCCGGGCGAGATGACCGTCGACGTCTCTGGACGCGCCGCCATAGGCCGCGGCGGCGACCGCCGCTCCACATGCGCCTGTGCCAGACGCGCGTGTCGGACCGACTCCGCGTTCCCATATCAGAATGCGCACGCGGTCCGGCGCCTCGAGGCGCGCGAACGAGACGTTGGTGCGATCGGGAAACCGCGGATGGTGCTCGATGGCCGGCCCCAATTTCAAAAGTCGAGACTCCTGCAGCGGATCGTCCAAGAGAACGCACTGCGGATTGCCGACGAGCAGCGATACCGCTTGCACCTGCTCGCCCGCGGCCTGGAATTCTACCGCGTGGATTTCTTCCGGCCTCCCCATCGCAGCCCGGAATGTCATCCCGATTTCCGATTGCGCCTGCCGCTGAAGCCTCTTGACCCCTGCGGGGGTCTCGATGGCCACTTCCTTCATGCCGGGCTTCTCGCGGACGACGAGCACCGCCAGACATCGCACGCCGTTGCCCGAGACCTCCGACGCGCTGCCATCGGCATTGAAGAGGCGCATCCGCGCGCCGGCGGCATCGAGCGCATAGAGAATGAGGCCGTCGGCGCCGATGCCTTCCTGCCTGTGGCACATCGCGCGCGCCAGCTCCGGCAGATCCCGGCCGACCACATCGGCTTCGGGAACGAGCAGGAAGTCATTGCCATACGCGTGCCCCTTGGTCACGCTGACGCTATTGGACATCGCGGTACTCATACCTCGCAGAACGCAAGCAGATGCCACCCGAAACGGCGTGTCAACGCTTTCGGAAGCGCGTTAAAAGGGCCGACGAAGAACGTGTTGTAGAGCGTCCCTTTCAGTCCTCCGTGCAGCCGCGTCTTCACGGGGAACCGTTCCGGCACGATCCGCACGCGAGAAAAGCCATTCAAGAGCCTTCGAAACTCCCCCATCGAGTATTTCTTCAACACTGGCGCGTCCACGTGTTCGAGATCGACCTTCGTCACCCGTGACAAGGCGTTCAACCAGGAGATCCGGTTGTAGACCTGGAACACCGCGAGTCCCCCGGGCTTCAAGACCCGGCGGCATTCGTCCACCAGAGCGCGGTCGTTCGACGTGTACTGCACGACCCCGTGCGCGTACACGAGATCGAAGGTCGTATCGCGGAATGGCAGAGCCTGCCCGTCGGCGACGCTCAGCTTCACCGGCCTCTTTTCGAAAGCGAAGTTCCGGACGGCAAGCGCGATCGAGGCCGGCGATAGATCGACACCGGTCACGATTGCTCCATGGCGCGCAAAGCGAATCAGATCTGTGCCCGCGCCGCACCCGACCTCGAGCACACGGCGTCCACTGTAACTGTCGAACGGCACGAGCCTCGGCAGATGATGCAGCTTCTCAAAATGGTACTGCTCGAGATCGGCAAAGAATCCGGGCGAGCCCGGCGGGTGTCGAGTGACGTCGAGATCGTGGATGTGCGCATCCCAGTATGCGCGAACGTCGTGCTGGGACGGCGGGTCGCGGCGTGTCGGCACGAGGCCCTACTATAAGATAGTTCCCGTGTGATTCGAGATCTCGCTCGCCTGGTCGACGGCGATGTCGACGTGCTCGTCGTCGGCGGCGGCATCTACGGCCTGACGATCGCATACGACGCCGCGCAGCGCGGCCTGACGGTCGCGCTCGTCGAACGCGGCGACTTCGGCCACGCCACGTCCTTCAATCATCTGAAGACAATCCATGGCGGACTGCGGTACCTGCAGTCCGGCGATCTTCGGCGCATGCGCGAGTCGATCCTGGAACGGAGGACATTCGCGCGCATTGCACCGAGATTTGTTGAGCCGCTCGTCTTTGCGATGCCGCTCGGGACATCGCTTGCCAGAAGTGCGCTTGGCATGGGCGCGGCATTTGCCGTGGACGCGGCGATCGGATTCGATCGGAATCGCAATGTGGCCGCGACTCGTCGCTTGCCGGCGGGTCGCGTGGTCGGGTCACGCACGTGCCGGCAGTTGTTCGACGGCGCGATCGAACACGTCAGGTCGGCCGCTGTCTGGTACGACTACCAGACGGTGCACGGTGACAAGCTGACACTGGCCTTCGCGAAGGCGGCCTACAAGCACGGCGCGGTGCTCGCCAACCACGCCGAAGCGATTGGCGTTGTGTTGCCATCGGGCGGGCGATCGGGTCAGCGGTTGGTGTCGGTGACCGTCCGCGACCTGTTTTCCGGCAGCGACCTCGAGATTCGCGCGCGCGTGCTCGTCAATGCGGCCGGCCCCTGGAGCGCACGTGTGCTGGACGCATTGGGCATCCAAGCGCGATGGCCACTCATGAAGGCCATGAATCTCGTTACGCGCCGCCCGGCGCCTGCTGCGGCACTGGCGGTGCCGACGCGAGCTGGGCGCGCTCTCGTGATGTTGCCTTGGCAGGGCCGCACGCTGATTGGAACCAGCGAGTCGTCCGAAGAGCGCCATGCCGACGACCAGGCCGCCAGTCGAATCGAGGTGCAGGAGTTCATCGCGGAGATCAACGAGACGTTTCCGTCGCTCGGGATGAAGCTCGACGAGGTGACACTCGTTCACCGCGGAGTCGTTCCAGCTGCGCGACACGCACGCGGGCTGTCATTGATGAGTCGCCATCGCATTCTGAACCACCGCGATGCCAAGGCTCCGGAGGTGTTCACGGTCATCGGCGTGAAGTACACCACCGCCAGGCTTGTCGCCGAGCAGACGGTGGATCAGGTGATGACGAGACTCGGACGACGTCGAGTCGCCTGCCGAACGGCTGACGTGGTTCTTCCCGGCGCATCGCTGGAGGATGGCGATCCTGCCGACGCCGTTGCGCATGCGATCAAGGACGAGATGGCCTACACGCTGCTCGACGTCGTCGTTCGGCGGACGGGCATGGGGTCGGCCGGTCACCCCGGCGAGGCGGTCGCAGCGGACGTTGCAGACAAGATGCAGCGCGCGCTCGGGTGGAGCGATGAGCGAAAAGCCCTCGAGCTGGCGACGCTCAAGGACTTCTATCGAATGGTGTAGTCGGCTATCTCGTAATCATGTACGTGACGCCGCCCGTGAAGCCGAAGTTGGGGTCGCGTTCGGTGATGCCTGCGAGGATGCCGAAATCGAGCCGCAACAGCGAATAGGTGTAGCGACCAGCCAGACGGAAGATGCTGCGGCTCTCGAGGCCAGCCGGCGTTATGTCTTCGAACGGCGGCAGCCGCCCGTTGAGTTCTCCGACGACCTCGAAGGCATTCGTGACGGCTCGCGCGATGGACAGTCCATAACTGAGTGACGTGGCGTGATCGCGTCGCGTCCTCCGGATTGCCGAGCAACAAGAGCCCCACGTTGCCGACCGTTCGCACGGACCGCACCGTCTTGGCAACCAGAAACGTGGTGAAGAAATCGGTCGTCCCGAAGGTGACCCCGTTGTCCGGGTCGGCCGTCGGCAGCCTGGTGCCGAACCGCACTCCCATCGCGGGACGATTGTCTGTTTCGGATGCGAACTTGATCTTCGTCGCGATCAGCAGATCTTCGAATCCCGACGTCGTGTCCCCCGGCAGCGCCAGAACAAAACCGGAGAGCGAACCTGCCGGGATTCGTCTGTTCACGTCGAACTGCTGCACGACGCCGCCGTCGACCTGGACCTCCGCGATCGCACCAGCGCCGACGCTGACACCGAACGTGCCGATGCGGGTGATGTCGCCTTCGATGCCGTAAGCCTTGTTGGTGACTCCATTGGCAAACTCGACCCCACCTTCAAGCAGCACGCGGCCGTTGCCAATCGTTTCCGGATCCTCGGTCACCAGCGGCCGCTGTTGACGCGTACACCGCACCGGTCGTCACCAGCCACACCAGCATCGTCAGCACACTACATCGCATGTTCATGAGTGTCCCCTCTACCACCTGCGACGGCTGTCGAGCAGCAACGTGACAGGGCCCTCGTTGACGAGCTCTACGCGCATGTGCGCCTGAAACTCGCCCGTGTGCACGTCTAGATTCAATGCACGCATCTCGCCAACGAGATCGTCAAACAACGTTCGCGCGACGGCTGGCGTCTCCGCCGCGTCGAATGACGGGCGTCTGCCGTGGCGGCAGTCGCCGCACAAGGTGAACTGCGAGACCGCGAGGACCCGATCCTCCGATGTCCGACAGCGAAAGATTCATCTTGCCGTCAGAGTCGCCGAAGATGCGCAGATCTCGCACCTTCGTCGAGATGTACTTGACGTCGTCCAGGCTGTCGTCCTTCTCGACACCGGCCAGAAGCAGCAAGCCGGCACCGATCTCGCCGACGACCCGTTCGCCAACCCGCACGCGCGCAGATGTGACTCGCTGAATGACCGCGCGCATCCAGGGGTCTAGCTCGGCACGCGAATCTGCAGCAGCGGGACGGCCGTGTGGTCGACGCCGCCCAACACTTCGGCCGCTGGATTCAAGCGCGTGTCGAGCAGGTGGCGGGGGGAGACGTTGGAGAGCGCTTTGAGCATCGACTGCTTCACGCCGACGTGCTCGCGCTCCAGATCCATCAGCAACTGTTTGATCCGCTGCCGCTGCAAACTCAAATCGCCGCAGGCTGGACAGCAGCAGCCAATCACGGGCAACTTCATCGATGTCGTGTAATCACGGCAATCGCCTTCGCCCATGTACACCAGCGGACGAATGACAACGTGCGCGCGATCGTCGGAGACGAGACGCGCCGGCATCGCCTTGAGACTGCCCTCGAAGAAGAGGTTCAGGAGCAGCGTCTCGATGAAGTCGTCGGCATGGTGTCCGAGCGCGATCTTCGTCGCTCCCACCTCATCAGCCAGACGGTACAACGCACCGCGTCGCAGCCTCGCACAAAGCGAGCACGGCGTGGAGTTGGCACCCAGGAGGTCATCCATCACCTCGCCGATCGTGGTGTGTTGGACGTGGCACTCCCAGCCGTGCTCGTCGCAGGTCGATTTGATCGTGCCGTGTTGGAAATCGCTGTAGCCGGAGTCGATGTTGACCCCGATGATCGAGAAGCTGATAGGCGCCCGCTGGCGGAGAACGTCGAGAATCTGGATGAGAGCCCAGCTGTCCTTCCCCCCAGAGAGCCCCACCATGATGCGATCGCCGTCTTCGATCAGGTTGAAGTCGTGGATCGCCTTTGTAACCTTCCTGGCGATCTTGGATTCAAGGTGCGTCGAGTACGCCAACCGGTGCGTCCTTTCCTGGAGCGGCGCCTCCGGGCGCTCGCCACGTCGTGGTCTCTGCGTCAGTGTACTCCGGGACGAGGTGGACCATGGCCCCGAGAAAGCGCGGATCCGAACTGGCGCACTGACCCGGCTTCTCGCACGGCACCACCAGAAACGGCACGAAGCCGTCCGTCGTTTCCACGCTGATGGGGTAGAGATAGCTCGCCGGTTGTACCTCACGACGGAACGGCACGCCCGATCCGACTGGCATCGACAGGGTGCGAAGTTCGCCGGGAGACATCTCGATCTCCTGCGTGTCGCCGCCGGTCGAGATCGTGACGCGATTCCGGACGCCGCCGTTTCTCACTTCGATGTTCAGGTTCGAAATGGTTTTCGACACCCATCGATCGGCGCCCGCATTGGCGACCGGCGCGCGCAGTACCACCTCGGCCCGGGCGCGCCCCTTCACCCAGAACCACTCCCCTTCGGGATTGAACGCGTTGTCGTCGACGAAGTAGGCGAACACGGGCGGCGTTCCTCCAAGCGGCTGGCGCATGCGATCGCGATTTTGCGCGACCGGCAGGTCGTGCAGGAGCGTCAATTCGACGGGAAGACTCCGCAGCAGCCCCGACTTGGTGTGCTCGCCAGGATTGATGGAGGCGAAGAACGGGTTGAGGAGAATCTGCCCCGTGAACAGCGCCCCGAAGACGAACGCGACGAGTGCGGCGCCCAGGCCCGCGGTCGCCGGCACCAGCACGAGAAACAGCGGATAGAACGACAGAAAGTACCGGCTGCCGACCGGACCGCCGCCGCCGTTCCAGGTGAACGGCCACACGAAGACGTGCATCACGATCGCGACGACGATGGTGCCAAGGGCGAGCCATTGCCATGACGTGACGGCCCCTCGAGAACAGGAATAGCGCGAGTGCGAGCATGCCGGGAAAGAAGTACGGCACGAGGCCGGCGTTGCGGCCGACCACGAAGTACCAGAGGTTGTGGGCGAAGACGGTGCCGGAGTGCATGTTGACCAGCACGTCGCCGAGCAGCAGATCTTCGCGCCCGCGGACCGGACCGATGTTGTCGAAGGTCTCCCAGGCATTGGCAAACGGAAATCCGGTGTAGTGATAGAAGGTCTTCCGATCGCCGCCCTGATAGTTGAATTCGCCGGTGATGGCGACATTCGCCGCGAAGAGGCCCGCGGTCACCCCTCCGCACAACACGAGAATCAGCATCGCCCGCTTCCATTGCAGACGCATCGCCGATAGCAGAACTATGGGCACAAGCAACAGGAGATTTGGCGGCTTCGAGAACGTGGCGAGGCCAATCATGATGGCCGCGATGTAGTCGGACGGCGGACCCGCGAGAATCCGGCTCCGCGCGGCGGCAAGCCGCTCGTCGCGCGACTTCCTTGTACGCCCAGAAGAACATCGCGTAGAACCCGAGGGACACGTTGAACAGCTCGGGCAACAGAAACACGAAATACACCGGCACGACAGACAGGCCCAGGAACGCAACGGCCATCGGGAGTGCGGCGAAGTTCCTCCCGGTGAGGGCGAACAGGAACAGATAGATCACCAGCAGATCGAGCACGATCAGAATGGCGTGCAGCACCAGGAATCCATTCGTGCCGAAGAGGTAGACGAACGGGGCAGCGACCAGCGGGTAGATGTAGGACTTCGAGAAATACAACCGCGTCTCGCGCTGCGGGTCCTCCAGCTTCACCCACTGCACGAACGGGAACCGGCTCGAGCCGCGGATGTCGATCGTCTTGCCGCGCTTGAGGAAGATTCCCTGCGGACCCGGGAAACTCCTCCCAGACGCGGACGAGATCCTTGTGTTCGAACTGGAAGTCGAAGTCGCGCGCCAGGCTGTGCGCGAGCACGTAGTAGGTCGATTCGTCGCCCTTGAGGCCTCCGCCGTTGACCTTCGGAAGGTCGACCGACACGGCAAACGCCAGAAGGACAATCGCGAGCAGCGCGGTCGCAAGCAAGCCCGGCCTCATGACGCGAGCAGCCTCCGGACCGTCTCAGACCAGCTCATCGTCGATACCTGCGCCAGCGCAGCCGTGCCCATTCGCACCGCCTCGGCCCGGTCGTCCATCAGCTCGCGCAGCCCGCGCGCGAGCGCCGCTGGCTCGGGCGCCGTGACCTTGCCGGTGACTCCGTCGGTCACCAGCTCGGCCGGGCCGCCGCTGTCGGTGCACGTCACCACGGCTTTGCTCGAGGCAAATGCCTCGACGGTGACGAACCCATAGTCTTCGTCGAATGGCGGAAAGCACACCACGCGGCACCTGGCGAGATGGTCGAGCATCTGCGAGTCGGCGATCCGTCCGGCAAGTGTGACTCTCGATCCCAGATCGTGCTCCTTGATGCGCCGTTCGAGGGCCTCACGGTCGTCACCTTCGCCCGCGATGATGCACCTGATGCCTTGCCCGTCGGGCGCGGCCAGCGCGTCGATCAACAAGGACAGGCGTTTGAGCGGCGTCAGTCGCGAAACCGCGAAGACGTAGTCGCCATAGCCATCGCAGCGGTACGCGCGCTGTGGTGCCGGCGGATAGAGAACCTCCGAGGCAATCCCACCCCACCGCGCGAGACGCGCTTGCACGGCTCTCGACTGCGCGTACACACGCCGAACATTATTCTTGAGCAGCCAGGCGTCGGCGGCATGAATCAGCCTTCGCCGGACGGTTTCTTTGAGGCGCGCCTGCGGGCTCAGCCGGGCCCTGAACGTCTCCCACTGGTCGTAGTACTCCCGCATCGTGTGATTGAGCCAGCATACGTGGTTGGGATGGCGGACCGCGTAGCTGGGATAGCGGGTTGAAATGACGGCATCGACTCGGCCATGGGCGGCCATGCCCACATCGGTCAGCCAGGTCGCCACGTACGCGGCACCCTGACGCCCAAAGCGATTCTGCGGCGTCAGCACGAGCTCCGCCTCGTGCCCTTCGGCTCTCACGGCATCCACCAGCGCCCTGGCAATCACCAGGTGCCCGCCCTCGACGAACAGCGGTGTGGACGTGACAACGGCAACTCTCATCCGAGGAACGACAGATCTCCAGCCGCCCCGTTGTCGAGACGCTCGTAGAGCTGCTCCATCTTCCTGACGAAGGCGTTGATGTCGTAGCGCTGAGCGGTCACGCGCGCGGCTTCGGCCAGTCGCGTCCGCTCGGCCGGATCGTCCATCAATCCTACGATCGCGTCGGCCAGGGCGGCGGCGTTCCGCTTCGGGACAATGCGGGCGTCGTGGCGATCGGTCAACACGTCCAGAAGACCGTCGGCGTCGGTGGCGACGATCGTCTTGCCGGACGCCAGGGCTTCGAACACCGTTAGCGGGGTGCCCTCCCAAAGCGACGGAAATACGCTGAGGTCGAACGCGCTCAGTACGGCCGCCACGTCGCGCTCGAATCCGCGGAACGCGAACCGTTCCCCCAAGCCGAGCGACGCGGCCTGACCCTCGAGCGACTCACGCAGCGGCCCCTCCCCGACCAGAAGAAATCGCGCATGAGGCCTTCGATCAAGGACCAGGCGCGCGGCATCGACGAGATAGGAGTTTCCCTTGGAGTCGTGGAGTCGCGTGACGGTGCCGATTGCAAAATCGTCTGGTGCGATTCCCAGGTAGCGTCGAGTCTCGTCGATTTCCTCTCGTGTGCGCCGGCGGCTGAACTCATCGTGCGGCGCACCGAGGTACACCACCTTCACACGCTCGGGGCGCATCTGTCGCGCGTTGATGACAAACTCGGCCGTACTCTTCGAGACGGCAATCGCAACGGCGGTGTACGGCTCGAGCAGGCGATCCGCAATCTTCTGGAACCAGGGCGTGTCGGTGAGATTCGCGTGCTCGTGCAAGATCGCCGGGATGCCGCGCATCTTCCCGGCAAGCCTGCCGAACGTGGTCGCGCCATAACCGTGGAGGTGCAGCACGTCGATCTGTTTCTGGTCGATGATCTTGAGGAGTGCGGTCAACGTCGCCGGGTCGAACTTCGACTTGTGCAGGTACGTGATGTCGATGCCAAGCGCGTCGAGCGTCTCTTCAGAGAGATCTTTACGGCGAAGGCTGACCAGCGACACGTCGAAGCGCTGCGGATCGAAGCGCGGAATCATCCACGCGAAGAGACGCTTGACGCCGTGCATCCGTGATCCTTCCCAGCCGAGGTGATCGCAGACCTGGAGGACCCGAATCTTAGACACGCGCTCCTACAACCCGCGCGGGTACGCCGACGGCCGTTGCGCCGTCAGGAACGGACACACGCACGACGGCTCCGGCGCCGATGACGGCATGCGAGCCGATCGCGACCCCATCGAGAACCTTGGCGCCGGCACCAAGCCAGGCGCCGTCGCCGACCGTGATCCCGGCCGAGGTTCGCCGCTGGTCCAGGACCGATCGCGACGGATCCGAAAAATCATGGTCGCCGCCGATGAGGTAGCAATACGCCGCCATCAGCGTGCCGCTTCCGACGCGCACGCGGCTCGCCGAGAAGATTTCGCAATTGAAGCCGATATTCGCCCGCTCGCCCAGTTCGATGTCGCCGTTCTTACACGACAGGATCGTGTTACGCCCGATGAACACCCCCTTCGCGATCCGGATGCCGCTGTTCGACTCCCCTTTCGCGTCCAGCAGGCAGTTGTCATCGATGACCACGTCGTCTCCGACGTGAATCTTGTGAGGATGGCGAAGGGCCACATTGTGGCCAAACACGACGTTGCGGCCGCACGAACCCAGCAACAAGGGATAGAGCCACCGCCGCAGCGCGAGTCCGAGCGCGCCGGGCACGTATTGAGAGAGCGCGACGACCAGCTCGTACCTGATGAGCGCGTCCCAGCCATCCCGCCCGATAACCAGGGCGGAGTACTTCGCCCGTGCAGACTTGTTGGGATTGCTCAGATCGTCCTGCGCTCGCGGGATCTCGCTCACAGCCATCCGTGCTCCCGGTACCACGTGAGAGTCTGACGGATGCCCTCGCGCAACCCGACACTCGGCGCGTAGCCGATCTCTGCGCGTGCCCGGCTGATGTCGAACGCGCGGCTCTTGGTAAAAAAATCGACGCGGCGACGATAGAGGGGCGGCTCGATGCCGAGCGGCACGCAAAGGGCCTCGCAAATGGCGCCGGCCATCCAGAACGGCCACACCGGCAGCTTCAAGGTGGGAGGTCTGACGCCCGCCTCGCGGGCAATCAATGTCATCAGCTCGTTCAGCGTTGTCACCTCGCCGCCGGCCAGGATGAACGTGCGGTTCACAGCTGCCGGAGACTCTCCGCACAAGCGGAATCCCTCGACGAGGTCGTCGATGTACGTCAGATGATAGAAGATGTCTCCCGAGCCGAGCACGACAAATCGGCGGCGCGCGATGCCGCGAAAGAGCTTCAGGAGCCGCCGATCTCCAGGCCCGTAGATGCCGGAAGGTCGAACGACCACCACGCCAACGCCAGTTCGGCCGGAGGCGTCCCACGCAATGTGTTCGCCCTCGAGCTTCGTCGCCTGATAGATGTCGCCGGGCCGCAGCGGCGCGTCTTCGCGGGCGGGTGGATGCTGGACATCACCATGCACGCCCACAGTGCTGCAGTGCACGACGCGGCCGACTCCCGCCGCTGCCGCCGCTTCGATGATGGAACCGACCGCCGTGGCATTGACGGCACGGTAGGTCGCGGTCGGAATGCCCGCCTGCCGGTACACCGCCGCCACGTTGTAGACGACGTCGATGTTCCGCACGGCGGCATTGATCGATGCGCGATCCTCGAGCGAGCCAACTGCGGTTTGAATGCCTTCCGCCTCGAGCGCTCTGGCCTGGTCGGGCTTGCGGATCAGCGCGCGCACCTGATATCCGCGCTTCAGCAGACTGCGGGCCAGGTGTCCGCCGGTGAATCCGGTCGCGCCGGTAACTAGGGCTCGCACCGGTCTGTGGCGATCGTCACGGGCGATCCGGCCAGCCTCAGCAGCCCGACTGCGGCCAGTAGACGCTCGACGCTCCGTGTAAAGCCTGCCGATGCCAGGAGCTTGTGAAATCCAATCGGCAGGACAAATTGTTTATGGCGCTCCGCGACGCGAAATCCGTGGCGCGCGAGCTCGGCAGCAATCGCAGACGCGCTGAACGTCCGATAGGCCTCGACGCTCTGCCCTGCTCCCGCTGCTGCGCCTCGCCAGATCGCCTGCACTGCCGCCGCGCTCATGGTTGCGGGATAGTCGAGCACGAGACGGGACCGAGTCACGCGGCACAGCTCGGCGATTGCCTTCCGCCAGTCCGGCACGTGCATCAGCAGCCGGAGGCAGACCGTGCGGTCGAACGTGCGATCGGGAAACGCCAGGCGATGCGCGTCGCCCTCCTGGAATTCGATCGACAGCCCTTCGTCGCGCGCCCGGGTGCGCGCGACGCGGAGCATCTCACTGGACGCGTCGACACCGGTCACCACCGCTCCCCGCCTCGCGAGCGCAATAGCGGCGCGGCCTGTTCCGGTGCCAACGTCCAAAATGCGTTGACCGGCGACGTCGCCGAGGAATGACACGAGCACGCGCTCCTGATCCTCGAGCAGGATGCGGCCGATGGGGCCGCCGAATCGCGCATTGTCGAAGCCGGCGGCCATCGCCGGATCGGCGTACGCGGTGTAGCTGTAGTGGGATGCCGGCGGCTGTTCCCGGTCCGGCGGCAGGCTCATCAGGCCACCAGGGCGGCGCACGCTTCGCGGGTTCGCTGCAGATAGGCCTCGTAGGTGTAGCGGGTGTCCGCCAGCCGCTTGGCGGCGCTCCCGAGGCGGGCGGCCGCAGCGCGGTCCTCGAACGCGCGAAGAATCCCGCGCGCGAACTCCTCAGGCGTGGGATCCGTCAAAATCGCCACGTCATCTGAGAGCACCTGGGTGTGAGTGAGCAGCCGCGTGGCGACGATGACCCGGCCCGATCGGAGGTACTGATAGATCTTGAGGGGCGTGTTGGTGCCTGAGCTTCGTGGCGACACCAGCACGTCGGCGGCGTCGAGAAACGCGGGGATCGATTCCGACGGCTGCTCGCCGGCGAAAATGATGCCTGTCGTCCCTGCGGCCGTCGCCTGGGCTCTGGCCCTCTCGACCTGGTCCGGCTTGCCGCCGGCGAGCACGAATCGCACCTCCGGCTTCGCGCGATGCACGAGAGCGGCGGCGGCGAAGAGCAGATCGAGTCCCTGATACGCCTCGAACGTGCCGGTGTAGAGCACCATCGGTGCCGTGGGCGCGAGTCCAAGCCCGGTTCTGATCACCCGTCCGCTTCCCTCAACTGGCGCATCGCCCGAGCCCGGAGCGTTTTCGATGAGCACCGTCCGCGCACCGGGCACGACCTTCCGGGCGGTTTCCTCGAGATGCGGGCAAATGACGATCGTCACTCGAGATCGCCGAATGGCCGTCCGCTCGAGCAATTCGAAGACCCATCTGAGGATCGCCGAGCGGCTGAACGCGAAATTCTCGAGCTGCTGCGGCAGGCTCGAGTGCATGTCGTAGAGATGTGGAATGCGCTGCCAGGCTGAGATCGCCACGCCGATGGCCGCGCCCTCTTCGTGCGAGTGGACGGCATCGTAGCGCTCCGCCAGAGCGCGGCGAAACGCGGCAACGGCGAGCGTGAGGTCGAGGAAGAGCTTGGCCGCGGAGGGACCAATCTTCACCCGTGTGATGAACGGCGGCCGGGCCGCGCGAAAGATCCGCAGGCCCGGCAGGCTGACGTCTTTCCCAAACGGGTACGTGACGAGGTCGACGGTGTGTCCCAGGTCGACGAGCGCGCGGATGCGGTGGTATTCGCTGAAGGGCGTGCCGCGAGGCTCGAAAAATGGCTCGGGCGCGATCATCAGGATCCGCATCAAGTCACATTAGAAGCCCAGACGGAGGCCGATGCCGCCCTGCAGGCCGCCGGCCTTGGGATTCTGGTCGCGCGTGGTGCCTGGCACGTCGGGAAACTTGATCGTCGCTTCCGAATAGCGCCCGAAGGCGCCGACGCCGATGCCCATCGGGCCAAACCGCATGATGTCGTACGTGCCGTCGATGCCGACGTTGACGCCCACCGGGCTGTCCTTGGCTTCGGTCATGGTGACGCTCTGGATGGTCACGGTGGTGTACGGCGGCTGATCGAGGATGTCCGATGCCTGCAGTGTCACGATCTGCTGGTGCACGTTGAAGAACGACGGACCGACCATGAACATGAACTTGAACTTCTCGGCGATCCGCATCTGCCAGTAGAAGTGCAGGTGCACGACGTCCTCTTTGTGCTCGACGCCGGAGACGGTGGTCGTCGCGTCGCGGAACTGGCCGAAGACCACCGGGCTGGGGACGCGCACGCTCACCGTCGCGTCATTCTTGTTCGTGTTGTGTGAATAGCTCAGCCCGATGCCGAAGTCACGCCAGACGAGACCGCCGGCCCCAACATCGAAGAGCGTTCCGCCGCCGAATGTATGCGCCGATGCGAGCGAGCCCTTCTCGTTGTAAATATCGAAGGTGGCGCTCTCGGTAAACGACTCGTCCTGGACTCTGACCGCCGAAATTGACGCCGAAGTACCAGCGGTCTTGCTGAGTCTGAGCTCCTGCGTCAGACGCGATGCCTGCGAGCAGGACGGCCGCCAGCAGCAAGGGGTTGATCGTGCGCATCGATGTGTTCATCCTTAAACGGCGTTCAGTCTGAAAGTGAGCGTGGCGGCATGGAGCGCCGCGGTGATCGCGCCGATAGTCAACGTGATCGGGCGCACCATCCTAGCATGGCCCGGCGCGCAGTACCAGAGGGCGGCGGCACGAAAAAGCTTGTACTCCATAGGGAGATGCGGTATCATTGCCGCGCCTTGAGGGCGTCTATCGATGCCCGTCCACGTCAATAGATTTCTTGGAGTTGTGTTTTATGGTCATTCGTAAGTTCGTGGTTTGTACGGCATGTGCGCTGACCGTGTTCGCCGCTGTGGGTTGCGCGGATGGAACCGGACAGGCCCTGACCCCGGTTCTCCCGACCCCAACCAATGTGGCCACGTCGAACTCGGACGGCACGCTGCTCAAGGCAACGGCGCCTCAACCGGCGTCGCCGAGATCGGCCACCCGCGTGTCAAATCTCACACCGACCTTGCAGCTAACGAACGGCTCGGGAGAATTCGACAAGACGGCAACTTTCTCATATGTCTTTGAGGTCTATGAGGGTGCGACGCTGATCGCCGAGTCCGAACCGGTTTCAGGCTTCGGCTCGGAGACGACGTGGACGATTCCCAGCAGCATCCTCAAGGTGAATCGCACGTACTCTCTGGCGCGCCCGTCCGGTGCTCAACGGCGTCGCTGGCAGCTGGTCCGAAGGCGCGTTCTTCCGCACGCCGCTGCCGCCACCGGTCGACGGTCCGGTTTCCTGCTCGAGCAGCAACGGCGCCGACATCGTCAAGTGCGTCGCCGCTGCGTACCCGGCGTATCTCGTGGCGACTGCGCAGGGCGACGGGAGTCTGGAGCGCCGTCAGCACAACATGGAGTTCATTCGCGATCGGATTATCGAGACCGGCATCTGCAAGGGTCTCGACCTCGCGCGCAACTTCAAGCGAGGCACGCTTGTCATCAGCCACGACTTCCTCGTCTGGCGCAGCAACATCGGTAAGGGCGGCCGCGATCGCGGTGTCGACATCGCCACCGGGTACGATGAAGTGAAGCTGCCGCTCCGCGTCAAATGGCAGGTGTTCACCAAGGATAGGGAATGGGGCAGCCCGTTCTATGCGGACTATGGCCCCGTGGATTGCTCAGGGGTGCTGTAGAAAGTAAGAAGTAGAAGGTAAGAAGTATGAAGGGTGGGAAGAGCCGATCTCTTCCCACCCCTTTTGCAAGTCCCACCCGGGTATTTTGCCGACGGTCCCCAGCCCTTCGGCACTGACTAAACTCGCCGACAACTAGGGTCGATAAGAAGGCAGTGCCGGGCAAATGTGCGCAGCCTGCCGGCCGGAATCTGGGAGATCGCTGTCATGACCAAAGTGTTCGTGAAACTCTCTGCGGGAGCGCTGTTGGGGGTGCTCTTGTCAGGGTGCCAACTCGAGAAAAGCTCGAACCCCCTGAGCCCGCAGCTTGCCGGGCCGGTCAACGGGGTCGTCATTTCCGCCCCCAACCTGCTGGAGCCGGGTCAGGATTGGCAGATCAGCTCGCGCGATCAGCCGTTGAAGCTGCGCTTCCAGAACTCCGGATCCAACAGCGCGCGTCCCTTGAAGTACGCCTTCGAGATCGCCACCGATTCCGCCTTCAAGAACGTGATCTTCGCGCGAACCGGAGTGGAACCCGATGCATCCGGTGAGACCCAGTTTCAGCTGCCCGACAAGCTCGCCGCCGGTACGTACTGGTGGCGCACGCGTGCCGAGGACGGAGCGAACACCGGACCGTATTCATCGCCAAAGAGCTTCGACGTTCTTGCCGACGTCTCACTCGGAGCGCCCACGCCGATCTCTCCGATCCGTGGCGCCACAGTGTCGGATCTGACGCCAACGTTCGTCGTGCGAGGAGGCAGCCGCAGCGGCCTGACGGGCGGCGTCGAATACACGCTGCAGGTGTCCAACAACTCGGCATTCACGTCCGTCACCGCCACGTTCGTCGTTGGCGAGTCGATGCCTGAAACCCGCATCGACAACAACTACTCCTTCCTCCACGGCAGGACCTATTACTGGAGGGTTCGCGCCCGGCATACGGGCAACGGCTCGGAGTTCAGCGCCTGGTCGGCGACGCAGACGTTCAGGACACCGGATGCGCCCGCAGCTCCCCCACCGCCGAGTGGCGGAGGTGGCGGCGGCAGCAGCGGTGGCGGGGGTGGTGGCGGCGGGGACCTGTCGAAGTGCAACAGCAGCAACGGCTCCGGACATCGCCGAGTGCATCGAAGCGCGGTACCCGTCGCGGCTAGCTGCGGGTGTCAGCCTCGCAACTCGCAGAGCGAACATGGAGTTCCTGCGCGACCGCATGATCGAACACGGTAAGTGCAAAGGGCTCGACCTTGGCCTGAACAACTAAACGTGGCAACACGAATGAAATCAGCGTCGACTTCATCGTCTGGCGCCGGTCGGGCGCAGCACGACATGGGCGTCGACATCGGCTCGGCCTACGACGACACGAGTCGACGGCTCGGGCTGGCGTGGCATACTTACAGCGCGGCCGACAACTACGGCTGCCCTACTATAGGAACTACGGAAGCGGTGAGCTGCTGATATCTGCTCTCGAAGGGGAGCCGCGTACGTGGCCCCCTCTCACGACTCGTGACGACGCATACTCAGCTTCGCCCAGCCTTTTCGATCTCGAAGACCTCGACTGCAACCTCTGCGGGAGCCGGTCTCGGATTGTGATCCAGCCCGCGCTGGACGACATGCCCCCGGCCGATCTCGATCGAACATTCCGCAGCTCGAGCAGCGAACGGTTGACTCGCCAACTCGTGTTGTGCACGGAGTGCGGGCTTCAGTATGTAAGCCCGCGTCCGAAGGCCGAAGCGGTACTCAGCGGCTATGCCGATGGCTCCGATGAGCAGTTTGTCTCGCAGTCGCGCGGCCGCGAGGCCACGTTCCAACACTGCCTCGCACTCATCGAGCGCGTCTGGAAGCGCGCGCCAGGCCGGCTCCTTGACATCGGCGCGGCGGGCGGAGCGTTTCCCTACGTCGCTGCCCAGCGAGGGTGGCACGTGGAAGCCTGTGAGCCTAATCGGTGGCTGTGCGAATGGGCGCGACAGCACTACGGGCTGTCAATCAGGCCCGGGACGGTCTTCGAGCAGGACTACGCCGCTGCGTCGTTTGATGTCGTTACGTTGTGGGACGTCCTCGAACACACGCCCGATCCGCGGAAGGAAGTTCAGGAAACGCACCGCTTGCTGGCAGATGACGGGCTGCTGCTCGTCAACTATCCCGACATCGGCAGCTGGATCGCGCGAGTCATGGGCCGTTCGTGGGTGTTTCTGCTGGACGTGCATCTCTACTATTTCACGCGCACGACGATTCGGCGGCTGCTCGAAGAGGCCGGCTTCTCCGTTGTGCGTGTGCGTCCGCATATGCAGCAGCTCGCGTTGGGCTACGTGCTGCACCGCGCGGCGCCGTACGTCGGCGCCCCGGCGCGCCTGCTCGAATCCGCCGTACGCGCGCTTGGCATCGGACATTGGCAGATGCCCTACTGGATGGGCCAAACACTGGTGATCGCGCGCAAGCGTCCCCGGGCGTCAGCTCGCCCTGCGACGTGATTTGGAAGCAAGCACGATGATTGTAACGAGGCTCCGACGCGAGGCCTCCTGCTCCCCTCGTGCGTCGCAGGATATCGGCCAGGGCCTGGAGCGACTCGCGCTCGCGGTCTCTGCGCGGCACGTGTTCCAGGGCATCTCGCACCTGCAGCTCGAGCGCAGAAATCGACACGGACGGCTCGAGCGCGATGAGCGCACGGCCGTCGCCGATGGGCACCAGATCTACTCCGCGGAGGCGCTTCAACGCACGGGTCGGCACGACGATGATGACCGCGTGTCTGCCGTAGTGCGAGAGCTCCGTGGCGCCGATCGGCTGTAGTCGCGCCGGCACGCGGCGCTCGACCATGTGCACGATGGCAGACCCCACATCGGCGTGAACACCAGCAAGCTTCTCGAGCACGTCCTCGGGCAACGTTACGGTCACTGCACGTGCAGGTCTGCCGTACTTCGGAGGTCTCCCAAGACGTGTCGTTCCGCGCATGCGCGTGATCTTAGCGCGCTTGCGCCGGACTTTTTATAAACAAATTGAACACCTCCGGCATTGTTCCTAGAATAGGAGCCTCTATGACGCTACGTTCGGCGTGGATCCTCGGTCTCGTGTGTAGTTCATTTCTTCTTGCGGCGGGCTGCGGCAGCGAGCTTGGCGAGAGCCAACAGGTGCCGCTTGGCGTCCCCTCGGTCCATCAACGTCACGGCCCGATCACGCTGTCCACCCCCTCACCAGTCTCGCCGACGAACGGTGAGCAGCTCTCGACGCTGCGCCCGGCGCTGACCGTCCAGAACGCGACGGCATCACAGAGCGGCTCGCGCACCTACGAGTTTCAGGTGTCCGACAGGTCCGATTTCTCACTCGGTGCGTCGCTCACGGCCTCGTTCCTCGTCGCAGTGAATCAGGCTGGCGTTCCCGAGGGCGGCGACGGGCGTACCGCCTTCACGGTACCTGCGGAGCTTCAACCGGCCACGCGGATGTACTGGCGTGCGAGGGCCGTTCAAGGCACGTCCGCCTCGAGCTGGTCGGAAGCGGCCATGTTCAGGACCAAACTGGTCGGATACTCTCGGCCTGGCGAGCTGTACGACCCCCTGATTCACTCGGAGTCCATCGGCAGCGTCGTCGGCGCTCATACGTTCATCCCTGGCAAGGGCATCCGGCTCGAGACGGAGACCTCGTACGTGCAGTACGAGCTCGCTTCCGTCACCACGAGCGGTGAGTTTTCGGTGGAGGTCGAGGGGCTGCACCCCAATGGACCCGATCACAAGCTGAAGATCTTCACGATGAACGACAGGCCTGCCGATCCCTCGTTCAGCAGCATGTACATGGCGACGATGTATCGGGGCATCAACGGCAACCCGGACAACTGCATCGCCTTCAAGGCAGTCTTCGGCAGCCAGAGCCGAATCCTCGAGCCCGATGGGGCCAAGCGGCGTGCGTCGATTTTCTTTCTGGATCCTTCCCGTACCTATTTCTGGAAGGCGACGTGGGACTCCGGGTTCAACCTGGTGGTGGCGGACGGTGGCGTGAACGGCAACGTGATCTACGACTACGGGCAATCCGCAGGCGGGTCCTACCAGCCCAGGTATGCCTGGCTCGGATCGAATCAGGCGGTCTCCGGCACCGATGCGGGCACGTTCCCCGAAGCGATCGTACCGCCACGTATGGATCGGAAATCGGCCCCGACCTGCGACCCTAGGAAACGCGTTGGATTGATGGCTCAGGAGTGAAGTGAGCGCCATTACGCTGCTGCTGTGGTTGGCCGGAGCTGCTCTGCGCCGGTGGCATCGGCTGGGGAATCGCCTCGGCGGCGGCGCTGACGTCCGTGAGCGAACTGATAGCGACATGCCTGCTGTGCGGCGAGCAATGGACGTACTTACCGGCAACGACCCTCGCACAAGGCTGCGTCGCCGTGCTCACGGGCCGGCGGCGCCCTAAGGACGAGTGCCCGAAGTGTCACTCACACGTGGTGAACTTCGGGCATCGCCACATGCCCTAAGGACCGACCACCTCGTAGACGCGCGTTCGTGCGTTCGCGAAGGCCAGGCGAAACAGATCGGGCCGCTCGTCGAACTTGGCGAGCGCGCTGGCTCCGTTGAGCTGAAACTCCGCCGGTCCCATGTACACGTAGTCGATGCCCAACTCGCGCGCCGTTCTGGCGGCCGCTGCGGGTCTGGGTCCTGCGTAGATCGAATGCGCCCGCCGCGATCGCGCCTCATAGTCGGGAATGTTCATCAGCGAGATCGGTCTGGCCGCCGCCACTCTTCGCCACGCAAACGTCGGGATCAGGCTCCAGGTTTCGCGCCCGTGCGCCGGAGGATCCATCTGGACGATGGCCTCAGTGGGCGTCTCCCTTCGAATCCACGCGAAGGCTTCCTGTTCCTCAGGCGTCAGCGAAATCGTCCAGTGGAATCCGGGTCCCATCTCGCGGTTGCCGATGTCCTGGGCGTTGTAGGTGTCGATGAGCGTGGTCGGCAGCCCGACTATCAGGGCCGCGCCCGCAACTGAGATTGCCATCAACGGACGCCACTGCCACAGCTGTGCAAAGGCCTGCCCCGCCAATCCCGGCAGGGTGAGTTGGAGGATCTGGCCTGCGCGAAATCCGATGTAGGAGCCTTCGACGGATAACCTCACGAAGTAGAAGACCAGCACACCGAGCGTGGCGCCCGCAATGCACGGCCACAGTCGTCGTTCGATCCGGCTCACGGGCCAGAGACCCAGCAGCGCGGGTAACAGGAGAGGCCCGAGCGACACCAGAATTGTCGCCACTGGCGAATTTCTCGCGTAGCCTCCCAGCCCATACAGCACGACGCCGGCTGCGCCCTCCACCATGTCGTTGGCAACGCACCACGCGACTGCCCCGCCAACCAGTGTCGCCGCTATGGCGTGCCGCAGGGGCGCCAGCCACTGTTTGCTGCGCAATGCGTCGGCAAGGACGACGGCTCCGTAGATTACGGAGAACAATCCGCCTATCAGCGGATTGAACGTCGTCGACAGCGCAAGGGCGAGTCCGGCAAGTGCCGATCGCCCCCACCGGCGCGGCAGCACCCGAGAGGCCGGCGATGGGCAACGACAGCATGCCGAGCGCCGCCGAGACGGAGTGCTGCGGGTTGTACCACATCGAGCGCGCGAGGCCATCTACGCGAAGGCCGCTGAACTCCCACGCCGAGATCGCGTCGATGTTGAGGTACTTCAACGCCGACAGCGGGCGTCCGCGCGACACAAGCTCGAGAGACGCGTAAAGACCCTCCGCGCTGGCCGCGAGCGTCCCAACCAAGACGGCCAGGACCGTGCCAGGCACGGACTGCGAGGCACACCATGTCACCAGTATCAGCGCTCCGACAAAGAGGAGTCCCGAACTGAGCGCGTTGACCTTGAGGTTTGTTTCGACATCGCGCAAGGGCACCGGCCCTTCGACGGCTACGACCGCTGGAAACAGGAAGTAAGTCCAGTAGTACTGAATCGTCCGATCACCGAGGTAAGGGTTGATCGGGGGCATCGCATACTTGGTCAGCTCCGCCGTCAGCGCGGTATGCCACACGAAGTCCGCTGTGAAATACGCTCGATAGTGCCGATTCCCCTGCGCATCGCGCGCGCCGAGATTCTTGTACGGGAAGACGAACACGGCAGGGACGATGAGCAGCAGCAGGACGAGTGCGCGAAGATCGCTCGTGGTCATCCGGGGGAGGTCGACGAATGGGCCACGGCGACGGCACAGTAGCCACGAAAGCGCCGAAGTCGCCCCCCATATGACGGCAAAGGCGGGCCGCGATGGAATCCCCAGCGCGAGCACGCACCAGAACGCCACGCACGTGAGGCCGTACCCGATCAACGCTGCCGCCAGCCACGACGCGGGATGCCGGCCGAAGAGCGCACGTCCCAGCGGCCAGCCGGGCACGGTAGCCAGCGCGTACAGCATCAGATAGGACAAGGCCCAGGGCCCGGCAATGATCACGGCTACAATGCCCGTGCTGATGGCGACGAGAAAGAGCGACAGCATCACGCGGAACGAAAATACCACGACCGCGACCGAGAGGAAGGCTCTCCCCCGCTCAGCTCGCGTCGCCGTCGCCGCCATTCTCACGGGTGTGCTGCTCTGGCAAAGTGATCCGGGGGCGATCTGGGCGGCAATGCGCGGAACAGATTGGCGTTTTGTCGTCGTAGCCTGCCTGCTGGTGCTCCTCGATCGTGCGCTTATGGCCTACAGGTGGCTGAAGCTGCTCTCCCCTCTCGATCCGCGGCACCGACCACCTCTGATGGCGGTCATGCGCGTCTTCTTCGTCAGCACCTTTCTGGGAACATTTCTGCCGGCGAGCGTTGGAGGCGATGCCCTGCGCGCCTACGGTTTGTCTCGCGAGGGGGTCGGCGGCGTCGATGCGCTCGCGTCTGTCGTTATGGATCGCCTGCTCGGCGTGTTGTCGATTCTCCTGGTGGCGTGCGCGGGTGCGTTTCTTGCCCGCGATCTCGTCGACATCCGGCTCCTGCTGCCCGGCTCTCGTCCTGTTGGGGGTCGTCTGCGGGCTCGCTCTGTCGATGATCTTCAGCGTCCGGATGACCGGCGTGGTGGCATGGCTGATCGCGCGACTACCTCGTGGTCAGGGGACGGCGCACAGACTGGCCGCCGCGATCCAGCGATACGCGGCGTATCGAGTGGATCTCGCGAACGTCCTTGCGGGCTCTGTGGCGGTTCAGGTGCTGCGCGTATTGCAGACGTACTATCTCGGCCTCGCGCTTGGGCTGACGCTGCCGATCGTGATCTACTTCGCGCTCGTCCCGATCATTCTGCTGATCGTCCTGATGCCGATCACGATCAACGGCATCGGCACCGCGCAGGCCGGTTTCGTATGGCTGTTCGGCCGCGCAGGCACATCGAACGCAACAGCGTTTACGCTGTCGGTGCTCTTTCTCGGAATAGCTGTCGTGGGAAACTTGCCAGGCGGCCTGCTCTACCTGACGGGCGGCATGAACTCGCCAGACAAGGCCCGCAGGCCGGGTCCGTAGCCCGGGTCCTATTGGACCCGATCTACCCGATTACAGAGCGGCAGTGGCCGCGGCTTTCGCCCGGTGCTTGCGCTTTTCTGCGGAGGCGCGGACGAGAAACCTCACGTATGGCGCAACCTGCTTCACCGCTGCCACGTTCATCTGACAGGGGCTCAGGCAGGTCGGACACTTCTTCTCCTTGATCCACTCGCGGTGTTCCTGGCTGGCCGTCCGGAAATAGAGCTCCGCCGGATCCTCCGTCATCACGTTGCCCACGACATCGCTGTTTTCGCAGAAGAAGAGACCGCCATCCGGGTTCAGCATGATGCCCTGCGTCTGGAAGGGGCACGGGCTGAGCCGGTGGTAGCCGTTGGCGATCATGTCGGCGTAATGGAGATAGATGTAGTTCTGTCCGTCGAGCAGCGGGTCCACGCGGACGCGATCGAGGAAGAACTGGCGCATCTGCTCTTCCTTGGGGCCCAACGGCCGGCAGGTATCCGACAGGTCGCTGTTGCCCAGCATGGCGTCGGTGAAGCGCACCATGTTGAAGACGATGTCGAGCTTCTCTTTGCGCGCCCACGCGAGGATGTTCTCCGCGTCGTCCAGGTTCTGCGAGAAGATCGTCGTGGAGATGCCGAAGTTGAACGTGTGCTTCTTCTGCAGCTCCCGCATCGCGCGGATGGTCTCGTTGGCCTTATTGAAGCCGTTCTTCACGTGGCGCACGTCGTTGTGCATGTCGCCGACGCCGTCGATCGAAACGCGCGTGCTGAAGATCACGCCTTTCTTGCTGCAGAGCTCGACGATCTTCGTCAGCATCGGGATGGCGCGATGAGGTGTCAGTCCGGTCGTGTTGATGCCGAACTTGCGCAGCCGGGGCAGGCGATTGAGCAGCACCTCGCAGAGCTCGACGAGGTCGTTCCGCGTCGTTGGCTCCCCGCCAGAAACGTTGGCGGTCTCGATGTTCTTCCAGAGGCCTGACGAAAACACGCGATCGATGTCGGCCAGCGACATCTCGTGCTTACGGTCCGCCCGCTTCCAGTTGTGGCACATCTCGCACTGGGCGTCGCACACCCAGGTGCAGTGAAAGATCAGCACCGTGGGGTGGATCGGCCGCACGGTAGCGACGTACGCGTTGATCAAGTCCCGCGGGGCGCTGAGAGCGGCTTTGGCGAGGTACTTCGCAGCGTAAACCTGAGCCATCGAACCTCTCTATTGTACGCGCTGCCGCCCCGAAAGTAAAGAAAGCGAGTAACTTAGCGGCGATCAGTCCACGCGACGTGCCACGAACGCGAGTGTCTCGAAGAGGTTCTTGCGCACGCGGAACAGCAGGTCCTGGGTGCCGGTGTATCGAGACAGGGCGTCGAGACCGGGAACGTTCGCCAGCAGCGATGCGGCAGCGAGCGCATCGCGGGCTGGACCGGTGGCCGCTCCGATGCTTCGGACCACGCGCACGATCTCGAACCCGCCGTCATAGAGCAACTGCGTGACTCGCCGCTCGGTCGTGATGAAGTTGTGCGTGTAGTCGATGTCCCAGAAGAAGGCGCGTTCTTTCAGATAGTCCGGCACGACCACGAAGAGAATGCCGCCCGGCCGCAGAATACGTTGCGCCTCCGCGACGAACTGGCGCGCCGCGTCGATGCCTGACATATGCTCCAGCACCTGATCGGCGTAGACGACGTGCGTCGATCTATCGGCTGCGGGGATCGGCGGCGTCCAGGCGTGCTCGATGTCGAGCCCTTCGCTTCGGAGTTTCTCGGCGAGCACTGGGCTCGCTTCGATGCCTCGATAGCGCCACCCGGCAGTCACCGCCGCGCGGGCAAGCGTCCCGTGGCCCGGTCCCACTTCAAGCAGATCGCCGGGCGGGGTCGCGTAGCGCATGACGAGCGCGAGCCTGGACTCTTCGATGCGTCTGCGTCGGGCCGCGCCGGCGCCGGTGAGTCGGCGCTCGGAAAACCATCGATAGAATGTGTCGGCCATTCCGTGGAGGGTCGGCCGGAATTATACGTGCAAACCGCAGACCCTGAAAGAGATCGGGCTGTACGTCGGGCTGCCGCGGTGGTAGAATGTTGCGGGCGTTGCGGAAACGTCATCGCAACTTCACGGAGACTTCATGAAGAAAGTACCACTGCTTCTCGTGCTCTATCTGGTCTGGGTAGCGGAAGCCCCCGTCGATGCCTATCTCGATCCCGGCAGCGGCAGCATGCTCGTCCAGCTGCTGCTCGGCGGGGTCGCTGGCGCGGCCGTCGTCGTGAAGCTCGGGTGGGAACGGTTCAGGAGTCTGTTCCACGCGTCGAGCTCGAAGGAGCCCGTCACGCGGTCTGATGAGTGAGATCGCGCTCGAGCCCGGGTCGTTCCGGGATCGAACAGCCAGAGTCTTCTATCACAAAGGCAGAATCCTTCGCGGATTGTCGGAGACGGCGCTCCAGGAATGGCAGGCGCTGTCGAAGACGCAGTTCTACCGTCGATTTACCGACAACGGCGGCCTCGTACCCACCGAGCAGCGCGACCTCGGCTCCATTCCCCTCGGTGCCTCCGACCAGCGCTGGGCGGCGGTCCTCGAACACGAGAGGGTGCCGTTCATTTCCTATCCGTATGAGTGGTCGTTCGGCATGCTTCGCGACGCCGCGCTGCTGCAGCTCGATCTCGTGCTTGCTGCGCTCGACGAAGGCATAGGGCTGAAGGACGCTTCGGCCTACAACCTACAGTGGAAGGGCGTCTCGCCGGTGTTCGTTGACGTTGCGTCGTTCTACAAGCGCACCGAAGGAGAGCCGTGGGTCGGGTATCGGCAGTTCTGCCAGATGTTCCTCTATCCGCTACTCGTTCAGGCGTATCGCAACGTCCCCTTTCAGCCCTGGATGCGAGGCAACATCGACGGGATGGACGCCGAGGTGTGCCTGGGTCTGCTCAGCGCGCGCGACTATCTGCGGGGCGGGGTTCTGGCCCACGTGTACCTGCAGGCCAAGGCTCAGAAGGCGTACAACAGCACGACGCGTGACGTGCGCGCCGACCTCAAGAAGGCGGGGTTCGATCGGCGCATCATCAAGGCAAACGCCGAGCGGCTCCGCAGCCTCGTTGCAGGGCTCGAGTGGAAGCCGCAGCAGTCGACGTGGTCGGAGTATCTGAAGTGCGGCCACTACGACGCTTCGGACGCCGCGCAGAAGCGTGCCTTTGTGAGCGACATCGCGGCGTCACGCGACTGGGATCTCGCGTGGGACATCGGCTGCAATGTCGGCGTGTTTTCGCGCATCGTGGCCAAGCGGGCCCGGACAGTGGTGGCGATGGACGCGGATGCGCTTGCCATCGACCACCTTTACAAGGCACTGAAGTCCGAACACATCACGAATATCCTGCCGCTCATCGTCAACGTGACCGATCCGTCACCCAATCTCGGCTGGCGGAATCTCGAACGCAAGCGGATCGACGAGCGCGGCCGGCCCGACCTCGTACTGGCGCTGGCGCTCATTCACCATGTCGTCATCGGCGGAAACATTCCGATGACGGAGTTCGTGCAGTGGCTCCGCGACGTGGGCGGAGACCTGGTGATCGAGTTCGTGACGAGGAAGGACCCAATGGTGGAGACCCTGCTCCGAAACAAGGAAGACAACTACGCAGACTACGACGAGCAGGTATTTGAGCGAGAGCTGGCTGCGCGCTTCACCATCGCTCGGAGAGAGCCGCTGGGATCAGGAACGCGCATCATGTACTACGCGAAGCTTGCGCACTGAGTCGCCTGACCCGGAGTACCGAGCCAACGCTCAGCGCGAACCGACGCGTCCGATCAAAATCAGCGGCTCCCGCTCGTTCATGGTGAAGCGACCCCCAGCGTTCACTTGAAAACGTCTGAGGACACGGCCTGTCGATGTTCGTCTGACGTCGATCGTCGCCGCCGAACGCGATTGAAATCTGATGGGCTGCGCTCCGCCCACGACAAAGGCGACGAATCGCCCTCCCGAAGTCGCTGCATACACATCGACGTTGGCGCGGATCGGCGCGCTGGCTGAGCCTGGTGCGTGCCGGGTCCAGTTGGCGATGCCACGGGGCAGATATGTTCTGGCGGCACGAAGGGCCGCCGCAATCGTGCCGAATGCCGGAAGTTCGTCGAAATTCGCGTCCCGATCGTGTTTTCCTGAAGCGTCTGCGCTGCCGCCTCCCCTGATCCCCGGGCCCGCGTGCAGCACATATGCAGCATTTCCAGACATGAACGTCATCGCATAGCTGGCAACAATGTAAGCCGGGTCGTCGTCGCTGCGGACTGAGCTCTGAGGACCGATCGGCTCGTTGTTGAAAACGACGGTGGGAAGCTGGCCAGGGCAATCGCGATCGTATTCGGTCGGATAACCCCATGGCTCCAAGACCGGCGAGAGTGGACCCTCCTGGCCGAGGGCGCGGTCGTAGTGAATCGTTGCGACGTCGGCGCTCGCGCCTGCGTACGTGGCACATGCGGCGCCTCCGCCTGGTGCGCTCAGCGCGACCAGCACAGAGGTTCGGTCGCGCAGCCGCTTGCCAAGTTGGCGAAGTTCGGCAAGGCCTTCTGGTCCTTCGAACCCGTTCGACCTCGCTTCGTTGGCAATCTCAAACGCGAAGAGTTTGTGCTCGCGGCCCTTGGAGAACATGGCGAACCGATCGACAAGCGCCTCTCGAGCGATGCCCGGCGGGGTTGCGGGACTCCCGCCGAAAATCGTCCACTGTACGCGCATGCCGTACCGCTCATAGGCAAGATCCGTGAGTCCCGAGATAACTTCTTCATAGTCCTCCCAACGCGGATCGGTTTCCCGATCATCCCACCCAGGTCCGCCTACAGATCCGAGTACACGGATGTAGTCAATTCCTGCGCTGCGAAGCGACTCGAGGTTTCGCTCGAGACGGGCGCGATCGAACTTGTAGCCCCAGGCACCCCAGAACAGCGTCGCGCCCAGAGCGTTGAACGGGCCGCCGGCGTCGGCAACAGCGCGGCGTGCGATCCGCACCCCGCCTTCACGCCGCTGCTCGGGTTTGGAAGGGCCTGCCAGGCCACCTTGCACGGCCTGAAGGGTGCCAACCCCCAAAACACCGATAAGTACAGCTAGAATTATCCGTTTCGCCCAAGCCTGAGTGCGCATTCCGCTAGTCACACGTTCCTCGTCTGCCAGGGCCGTACCAGCCCGAGTTCTTCTGTTCCTTCTGCTTCTCGCGACGCTTCAGGCGGTCGGATGTGACAGTGATACACCAACTCAGCCCCCTCCTCCCCCGGATCGCCTCGAGCTGAGCTGTCCCGAGGAGCAGGTACGGGAGGCTACCTCGCCGGATGGAACCGACGTTCATTATGACGCTCCAATGCCTGTCGGCGGCCGTGAGCCGTACACGGTCGAGTGCGCCCCCGGTTCCGGCAGTACGTTTCCGATTGGCGAGTCGACTGTTGACTGCAAGGCGACCGACGCCGACATGGCGCAGGCGACGTGCGCCTTCCTGGTGCGCGTCACGGTGTCGCAGACGCTCGCGCGCACGGATTACCTGGCGTTTGGCGACAGCATCACGGCAGGCGTGGTCTCTCTCGCGCCGCAGATCATGCTGGGCGCTCCCGACACGTACCCCTACAAGCTCCAGCAGATGCTGATGGAGCGCTACCCGTCACAGACCATCACGGTCATCAACGAAGGCGTACCCGGTGAGCATACGGTCGAAGGCGCCGAGCGCCTCCCGTCAGTGCTCGCCGAGACGACTCCAGAGGTCATGCTGCTCCTGGAGGGCATCAACAACATCAACGGCTTCTCTACGAGCCGGCAGCTCACCGCCATCCAAAGCATGGTCACCACGGCGCAGTCTTCCAACGTCGAGTTGATCATCGCGACGGTGATGCCGATGACTTCCGCGTCGAGGCTCTACCGTCCGACGACGCCAGACAAGATCCGGGATCTCAATGCCGGCATCTTCCAGATTGCCGCTCAGTCCGGCCTGGGCCACGTCGTCGATCTGCACGCCTTGTTCGAAGCCAACATCCACCTGATCGGCGCGGACGGCCTTCACCCTACGGCTGAGGGTCAGACCAGAATCGCCGAGGCGTTCCGGGATGAGATCGTCCGCCGGTTCGAAAGCCGTGCGACAATGAGGGCACGTTAGTGTGACGATTCCGTAAACGATGCACGAGCGAGAAGCGCGCCCAACGATCGTTGGGTTGATTGTTCCTGCCCTGCTGATCACGTCGCAGCTGTTCCTTTTCAGTCCCCACACGATCTATTCGGGCAATGAGGCGGAGTTCACCGCTTCTTTCTGGCCAATTGTCAGGCACCTGCTCCTGCCTGCCGCTCTTACGCTCGCGTCGATCGTGGCCGTCGGCCTGATCCTGCCAGGCAGACCGCGTCGCGTCTATGTGGCGCTGCTGCTGGGGGTTGGTGTGCTCCTGTGGGCGCAAGCCAACCTGCTCATCGCCGACTACGGGCCGCTCGATGGCAGCGCGATCGACTGGAGCGTGCACGACTGGAGGACGAAGTACCGAGTTACCGATGTGGCTCGGGGTTCTCGTTGTCGCGGTGCTGGCATCCAAGCGCATTGCGTCGTTCGCCACGTTCGCGAGCGGAATCCTGCTGGCGCTTCAATCGGTTCTAGTCGTCACAACGACCCTTCAGGCGGTCCCGGAGAGTCGAGCCGAATGGCGAGGCCCCTCGGAGGCGATGTTCGACGTGTCGCGCACTCGCAACGCGTTTCATATCGTCCTTGACGGATTTCACTCGGATCTCTTCTCGGAGATTCTCGCCGCCGAGCGCGAGGTGATGGACCGCGACTATGCCGGTTTTGTGTTCTTCGAGGACCACGCGGGCGCGTTCCCCACGACGATCGTCAGTGTGCCGGCAATGCTGACGGGGACGACCTACCGTCAGGAAGAGCCGCTTCAGCCGTACATCACGAACCACTTCGAAAAGGGCTCGCTGTTCCGCACGCTGCGGTCGAATGGATATCGCGTCGACAGCGTGACGGAGATGCGCTTCGACAACAAAGGCGCGACTCACTTCTTCCGCATGCCGCGGCCGTACGTCAGCTATGACGCGTACACGCGTTTCGCGGCGTGGCAGCTTGCGGACCTCTCGTTGTTCCGGCATGCGCCGCACGCCGCCAGGCCCTGGATCTTCAACGACCAGGCCTGGCGGCTGCAAAACTGGTTCGGTCAGACGCCGGGATCGCAGCGGTCGCAGGATCGCCGGTATCATTCGGTCAACGGCGCCGTGGTGCTGGATGCGTTCGCGCGCGAGATGGCGGTCAGAATCGACGAACCGCTCTACAAGTTCATACACGTAGGGATTCCCCACCTGCCAGTAGTAGTGGACGCAAACTGTGAGTTCGCCGGAGTGCGGCGATTCAACCGCCAGACGTATCGCGATCAGGCACGCTGCGGTATTCGCCGCGTCGCCGCGTTTCTGAATCGCTTGAGAGACATCGGCGTCTACGATGACAGCGTCGTCGTCATTGCGTCCGACCACGGCAACGGATTGCCGCCACGCCAGTTCGCCCACGATCGCCTCTTGCCCGACGGCAACGTCTCAGCGATTGCCGGCAAGGCAATGGCGCTTCTGCTGGTGAAGCCGCCGCGCGCTGCCGGCCCCGTACGAGTCTCGAGAGCGCCTACGCAGATCACGGACATTCCGATCACGATTGCGGACACACTCGGCGTGCCGCATGCGTTCGCGGGCACGTCCGCACTGACATTGGCGGAGGCATCGCCGCGACCCCGGACGTTTGCGATGTACGCGTGGGAGCACGAGGACTGGCGCGCGAAGTATTTCGAGCACCTCGATCTTCTCGGCATCAATGGATCGCTGCGCGACGGCACTTCCTGGACGTTGGGCCAATCGCTCTATCCCCCGGATGGCGAAGTGGCCGGCCGACTCGAGGGCTGCACGAACCTCAGCGCAGCTCCAGCGGCACCATCGTATCGATGGAGCCGGCCGCACACGTTTCTGCATGCACCCGGCTGCGCGACCGGATTCGAGATGGCCATTCGATCCATTGCGTCCAGCCCCCAGCGAGTGACATTCAGCGCAGGCGATCGCGTGCTGCAGACGCTGACGCTGAGCGATCAGCAATGGGTGACGGTCCGTCATCGACTCGAGCCCACCGAGGATGCGACGAACAATGGGTCGTGATGGTTGTCGATCCGGCCTGGCGCGTGCGCGGCGATCCTCGGCGACTCGGCGTGATGACGCGCGACATCAGGTGGCTGCCCTAACCTTGATATACTTCCGACCTCAAGTGGTCGAATGCTGAGCGCAGAGGCGACACGCGAGCTCGCGCGCGGAGCGGCGGCTGGCGGCGAGCGGGAGCTGAAGTTCGTTCTGCCGTCGGCACGGGCCAACATCGCGCGGAGCTGGCTGGATCGCGTGTGCCGCCGCGACGACGAGTATCCGGCGGCCGTCGTGTGGACTCTCTACTACGACACGCCTCAGCTCGCGTCGCTTCGCGAAAAGATCAACAGCGACTACCTGAAGCGAAAGATTCGGGTGCGCTGGTATTCGGACCTCGCTGGAGTGGTCTCTGGTCCGGCGTTTGTCGAAGCGAAATCGCGGATCGGCAACCGGCGCCTCAAAGCACGCGCGGTTCTCGCGTCGCCCGCGGCCGAGATTGCGCAGTGGAATCTTCAGGACCGTCGCCTGTTGGCCTTTCCGTTGCTGCTCGAGCAGCATGGCATCAGCGCGCGCGAGCTCTGGCAGCCCTTGATGCTGATTCGCTACCGTCGCGATCGATTTGTCGATCGGAGCAGCGGGTCTCGCGTGAGTCTCGATTCGGACATTGCCTCGGTGGCCGTCAACCCGCGCTTCGTGGGCGCCGCGGCGCCGCTGCCCCTGCCCGCTGCCGTGATGGAGATCAAGGGATCCGCTGATGAGCTTCCACCGGCGCTGCGTGGCCTGTTGCAGCTCGGGGTTCGCCAGCGATCGTTCTCAAAGCTGCTGGCGGTCTACATGCACATGACACGGCAGATCTTCTGATGCAACAGCAGTTGAACAGCCTTCTGGCCGCCATTGCGCCTGGGACGGGCTCTCAAGTCACGCCTCTCGCGTTCCTGCTGCTGATGGGCGTGTCGCTCGCCGCGTCGCTCTTCACCTCGTATCTCTACGTCCACTTCTATTCGAACCGCGCGACGGGCAGCCAGGTGCACAGGGCGTTTCCGCTTCTGGGCATCTCGGTGACGGCCATCTTCATCACGATACAGTTCTCGCTGCCGCTCTCGCTGGGTTTGCTCGGCGCGTTGTCGATCGTCCGCTTTCGGACGCCCATCAAGGAGCCCGAGGAGATCGGCTTCATCATGCTGGTGATCGCGACGTCGATCGCGGTCGCCACCTTCAAGCTGGCGTTCGTTGGCATCATCTTCGTGGCGGCGCTTGCCGCGTTGTTCGGCATGTCTGCGGCACGGCGGTTGAGCGGCGCGGTCTCCGACGGGACGATCGTCGTCTCGTTGCCGACGAACGGGCGACCGGCCGATCCGGCCGCAATCACCGCGCTCCTGCGGAAGCGCATCCCGAAGGCCATGCTCGAAAGCGTCTCGCAGAGCGACCGCGAGACCGTCGTGTCGTACACGTTTCAAGGCATGTCCGAGCGCTCTCTGGCCGGACTGCAGGCCGAGCTCAACGAGTCGGCCGGGCCGTCGAGCTACAACGTCTTCATCAACAAGCCCGGCGTACTGTAGATGCCTGCCCAACGGCGGCTTCCGTCGTGGCTGCTCGTCGTCGCGACTGCCGCGATCTGTGGTGCGGCATTCGCGCTCGAGTCGGCCGACCTGTTCCCCGCATGGCGGTTTGCGGTCCAATGGAGTCCCGAGGCGCTCGCGAGCTCGAGTGCGCTGCCTCCTGCCGAGATCGCCAGCGGTGTACCTGTGCTCTCGCTCACCCTCAGCGACACCGACCTGAACGACCCCAAGACCGGCCTGCTGCCAAACAAGCTCGAACACGGTGAGGAGTGGGAACGCGAAGGCAGTGTGGCGTACTTCGAAAACGGGCGGCTTGGGTTTGCCGCGGCGGTCGGCGTCCGCGTGCACGGCGGAAGCAGCCGCCAGTTTGCGCCGAAGGTCGGATTCCGCCTCTATTTCCGCCGCCGCTATGGTCCCAGAGAGGTCCCGCCCGGTGTGCTGTTCAGTCCGGCCGCCGATCCGATCCGCCGTCTTGTGGTGCACGACGACGTGCGACGGGATCCGTCAGGATTGTCCTGGTACTTCGTCAACCCGCTTGCCTACGACATCGCGCGCGCTGTTGGAGCGATTGCGCCGGAGACGAAGCCCGTGCGCTTCTTCGTGAACGGCGAATACTACGGCCCGTTCGTGCTTACCGAACGCTTCGATGAGCGGTTCTTTGCGGCACACTTGGGCTATGACGACATCCTCCTCAGTCAGGAGGCGATGAACGGACTCTACGATTGGGTGTTGCACACGCGCCCGCTGACGATGGAGAACGTCTCGCGCCATGTGAACCTTGACAACCTCACGCGGTGGTTTGTCGCTGTGGCGTTTTCGGCCACGCGCGACGCCTATCAGGGGCCCGGGCAGTTTCTCGACCGTACCAAAAGCGGTGGCGGGTGGTTCTGGGTGAATTGGGACATGGATCAAAGCTTTCGTGACTGGGATCTCGACAGCTACCAGTACCTGCTCGAGCGCATCGATGAGCAGCGCCGTGGGCGCAACCCCGCCGAACCTCGTCCGCTGATCCTCACGCATCTGATCGCGGAAGATCCGGCGTACCGTCAATACCTGAAGCGCGTCGTTCAGGATGCACTGAACCACCAACTGACCGACGCGTTCCTGCGGGAGCGCTACGAGCACTACCTCGACACCGCCACGCAACTGCGAGTGCCTCGGTTGGACTACACGCGCCGGCTTCAGCAGTTCGTGCAGCGGCGCCGGGCGTTCTTCAGGCTCATCACCGAACAGTGGCTGAACTCTCCCCCAAGTCAGTCAGTTGCGATCGCCGGGCCGATTGGCCGCGCGTACACCATCGACGGACGCACCGTCACGGCTGGCTATCGAGGCTGGTACTTTCCCGACCTCGAGTTGGTTGTGGACGTCGAGGCAGCACACAAGGCTGCACTCCTTGGGTGGAGAGTGAACGATCGCATCGTGACGGGATCGGCGCCTCTGCGATTGCGTGCAGACCGGCCGACGGAAATCGAAGCATTGTATGACTCGATTCCGAACCTGCAGAGTCGGATGGCCGAGATCTCTGCAACCCCAGTCGTCACGCCGGCACGACTCGTGTGGCGCCCCATTCCGTCGGGAACCTCGTGGATGGGCTGTGTCCCAAACGACACCCGCTGCGACACTGCGGAACAGCCCAGAGTGCAGACGATCATCGCCCAGCCGTACGAAATGCTGGACCGCGAGGTGACAGGCAGCGATTTTCGTGCGTACGCCGCTGCTGCTGGTCAGCAGATGCCTCGACAGCCGGAGTGGTACGCGAACGACACCCATCCCGTCGTCAACGTGACCTGGGACGAAGCGCAGGGGTATTGCAAGTGGGCGGGGGGCCGCCTTCCGACAGAGGCGGAATGGGAGCATGCCGCGCGCGGAGGGCTTGATGGGCGCCTGTTCCCATGGGGCGACGAATTCACGGGACAAGCCGTCGCGCGTCACAACCTTCCGAGCGAGAAGTTCAACTTCACCGCGCCGGTCGGGCTCTTCCCTCCGAACGACTACGGACTGCACGACGTGGCCGGCAATGTGTGGGAGTGGACGGCGAGCGAACATCGGCCGACCCACAACACCGAACCTGATTCGAGTTATGACCTTCGCACGACAAAAGGCGGGGGCTGGGACAACAACATCCGGCGGCTTCGCGTGTCGGAGCGCGCGGCGCTGTCGCGCCAAGGACGGCACAACCTCTACGTCGGATTCCGCTGTGTTCGGGCAGTTCCGGCTGCCCCCGGCGCGCGGGCGGCCTCTCGATAATGCCCGTACACCCATACTCTTTGCGGCCGCTTCGAACGGTCCTCGTGGCGGCGCTGGTCGGCGGAATCGCTCTCTGGTTCAGTCGTGCGGCGCTCGATCTCGCGGGGACGGCCGCCGACCCGCTTCGGGTCGCAATGCTGCCGTCGCTGGCTGAGCTGGCCGGGCTCATCGTCCTCATGGTGTTGGTCATGACGATCAGCGCGGCGTTTCTCGGCTGGGATTCTTTTTCTGGCGCAGTTGCGCCCGCATTCGCGCTGACTGCCTTGGCGATTCCCTATCTTCCGTGGCTGCCGGACTGGCTGCCGTCTCTGCGCCTGCTCGCTGGTCCGGTCAGCATGCTCCTGTGGATCACCGTGCTTTGCCAGGTCATCTGGCTCCGCTGGCGGCCATTGAACGTATCCTCAGGGCCGTTCCTGTCGTCTCTGGCCGTCTTCCTTGTCAGCCTAGGCGTGTATGTGTGGGCCTCCTACCGAATAGCCGGTACCCTCGATCCGGTGCCTGTCCGTTTGATCGCCGCCGCGGCGGTGGCTGCGGTGCTCTGGCTGTGGTGTTTCGCCGTGAGCGCTTCCAGGCCAGCTGCGACCTTTGCCTGGGCATCAGTCTGTCTGACACTCCCCTTCGGTACTGAATGCCCGCGAGATCGTGCCAGGCTCGCTCGTCGACCTCGGAGCCACACTGCGCCAGTTCCGTCCAGGCAATCTCGCCGCGATCGCGACTGGCGTGCCGGGGGTGCTGGTCGATCAGGAATTCGGCGTGTTTCCGTATTCGCCTGTCCTCCTCCTCGGTTTCGTTGCCCTGCCATTGCTCGCCATGGAGCGCGCACACCGCCGCCTTGGCGTGGCGCTGATTGCCGGCACGACCGCGCTGCTGGTCCTCGCCGCATCGCTTAATCCCTGGTGGAGCGACTCGATGATGCCGGGGAAGACTCTGCTGCTGGCCCTGCCGCTGCTGGCGCCTCCCCTTGCACACTTCTATTTGAAGAGCGCCGACAGCGGAGGCTCGCGCATTTGGCTGCAGACGATCCTCGCGCTCAGCCTCGCACTCACCGTTGCGGTGGTTCAGCACAGCCGCGACATCCCGTTGCCTCAAGAGGGTGACGGCTCGTCTTCCGTTCTCCAGTGGCTCTCGTCGACGTGGCAGTTGTGGAACGACGCGCCGACTTTCACAGCGGGCGGCTCCGCTCGAGCTTTTGCCCACGCCGGCCTCTGGCTGTCGGCATTCGCGCTGTCGTGGCTGGCGGTCTCGCGGATCAGATCGAGTCCAGATCGAACGGCGTTGTCCGCGACGGCGATGCTTCTCGTGGTGTTCCTCGGTGGCTCAGCCGCGAGCGCGGCCCTCGTTCGCGGATCCTCGTCCCGATTCGATCCCGAAGCGCGCGTGTCGCTCCCGCTGCTCGAGTCTTTTTCACCGGTGACGCGGCCGATTGCGGTCAGATACGATCCGTTGTCGATCGTCAGTCCGACCGATCTTCCGCCGCTTTTCTCGCTTGCAGCCACACCAGGACAGCGAGTCGATCGACAGCCAGTGCGCGTGTTGCTGAATGCGCGAGTTCGGCTGCCGGCCGGTGAGTACGAAGTGGAGGTAAAGGGATCCGGTGCGCCAGCGTCCGCTGCACCAAGCGCGATCGGGCTCCAGCTCGGCCGGGAAGGGAGGCCCGTCCAGACATGGAGGACCTCACTGGGCCCAGGCTCCTCTGAGCGTTTCCCCGTTGCGCTTCCGTTCGACGCCGAGTTCGTCGGCCTGCGCGGGTCCCGCGAAGTCGAGCAGGCTGTCGCGTCGCTTCGGTGGAGCGTCATCACGGTCGAGCCGACCTCGCAGCGCCACAAAGTCCCGACGCTGCTGTCAGCGGCGGACTTTGGCCCGGCAAGAATCTTCTTTCACGATTCAGGCGTCTACGCCGAGCGTGAAGGGTTCTGGCTGCGGGGACGTTCGACGATTCGGATGACGCTCGTCAAATCGCAGGATGCAGTCGATTCGCTCACGCTCGCTGTTCACAGCGGCGCGCGCGCGAACAGCGCGACAATCTCTTCCCAGGGTTGGGAGCAGCGGCTGGAGCTCGTGCCCGGAGTGACGCAGCGAATCGTGGTGCCGGCCAGAGCGGGAGAACACGTCGCGTCGCTCTCTATCGCGACGACCGACGGCTTCGTGCCGGCCGACGTGTTTCCTGGCAGCAAGGACCGACGGCTGTTGGGCGTGTGGGTGGCGTTTATCCCCGGCGATATTTCCAGAACGTCCGAAGTCCCCTGACCCAGTCTTTCGCGCCGATCTTCTTTCCTTCTTCTCGGCTGCGCGGGAAGTACTGAATCGGGACCTCCACGATTCGCAGACCGCGCGCGAGGACCTTAGCGGTCATTTCGTGATCGAGCTCGAATCCCGTGGTCTGCAGCTGCAGCGTGGCAAGCACTGACCTGGGATACAGCTTCAACGCGGTGACGGTGTCCGTCAGATAGCGTCCGGTGCAGATGAGCGCCGCAAGGCTGAGGCTTCGTCCGCCCAGATACGCGGGCCACGACTGCTCGGAGTGTTTGCTGCCGACAAGGCCTTTCATGTATCGGCTTCCATACACGATGTCCGCCAAGCCGGATCGCAGCATCTCGATCATGGGAACGTAATCCTGCGGCTCGTACTCGAGGTCGGCATCCTGAATCATCACGTAGTCGCCGGTCGCTCTCTCGACCCCGGTGCGGACGGCCTGTCCTTTTCCGCCGTTCTGTTGGTGCCGAATCAGTAGAACATCCGAAAAGCGTCGGACGGCCTCCGACGTGCCGTCCTTTGAGCAATCGTCGACCACGACGATCTCTTTCTCGAAGCCGAGCGGCGTCAGATCGACCGCTCGAATGCGCTCCAGCAGCGTGCCAATGAAACGCTCCTCGTTGTAGGCAGGAATGACAATCGACAGTCGACTCAAGAGCGATCCTGCGCCATGAGGTACTGCTCCATTCGCGCTTTGTCCTCCGGAGTGTTGATGCCAAGCGCTTCCATTCCATTCGTGCACGGGAACGTCAGGACCAGGTGGCCCTGTCGCACGAGCCATGGAATGAACGGCAGGAAGTTGCGCTCACCAGTCGAAGCTGACGTGGGAACGTCCGCAGCGAATTGCGCCAACAAGTCGAAGTACGCCTCGGGCGACAACGAAAACAGCCCCATGTCGCTCTCGCCAATCGGAGGCATGGTGTCGCCTTCGCGGCGTTGTCGGATGCCGGAGATGCGGCCTTGCGGATCCCTGTCGATGTGAATGTAAGGCTGGTCGCCCTGTGAGGTGGGCAGCATCATCGCGGCCTGAGGCCGCTCCTCCGAAAGGCGATACAAGTTGTCGATCGTGCTGCGATGCACGCCGATCTGATCGCACCACGTGATCCACACGCGGTCGGCTCCTGCGTCCTGAACCGCATCGCTACCCAACAGAATCGCATCCAGCATGCCGGTCGGCATGATTTGCGTCGCGAACGCCACGTCGACGTCCGGGTGCTGCTCCGCACAATGCCGGCGGACGTCCTGCTCTGCCGATGGGTGGACGACGAGCACAAAGCGGCGAACGGTATTCGCGTAGAGGCGGAGAATGTGATCGAGCATCAGGCTGCCCGCCACAGGTGTCAGCACCTTGGGCACGCTGCTTCCCAGGCGGCTTCCGGTGCCCGCCGCAGGGACGATCAGGACCGTGTCAGTGCTGCGCACGACGAGACACTTTCAGATCGGCCGAAGATGGAATGGACTGGCTAGATCGGCGGCGAGCTCCACGGATGCGCTGCCATGCGATGATGCCGAGCGATCGCAATCCCTCGAGCGGCGTCGTTCGCCTGACGCGTTCGGGTGAGAGGGCCAGAAACTGCACCGGAGTCTCCAGGACGTCCGCTTTTTCCGCAAGCAGCGCGGAGAGCAAGTATTGATTGGCCAGTTTATCGTCGGGGAGTACAGGCAGTCCGGTCACGAATGCGGTTCGCACCCCGCGAACGCCCGACAACGTGTCGGAGATGTATCGGCTGAACAAAAAGAGATACGCGCCGCTGAGAAGGTGGCTTCCCATCACGCTGATCGACCCGAGTACGGCGCTGTGACGATATCGAAGCCGATACGAAGCCTCGATGTCCTTCAACGACAAGCGGCGGCTTCCCCACACCGCGTCGACCCGGCCTGTGGCAAGCGGCGAAATCACTCCCGCGAGATCTTCGCCGCGATACATTCCGGACGAGTCGAACAGGACCACATAGTCGAACTCTCCCTCAGACAGCGCCGCCATGACACGCTTGCCCGGCGGCTCGCTCGTCGACCGCAGGTTGCGCAGCGTGACCGGCAGCCGCTGCATGAACGCCTCCTCGAGATCGGCGTCTGCCGTATAGAACACTGTGAGGTCGACGCCGATGTCCTGTACCCCGGCGCGAAGCATCTCGAGCACGGTCTGACTCAGCTTATTGAGCGACGTGGCGTCATAGAGCCACACCGCCACGCGCTGCCGGCGTCTGGCCGACAGGAAGCTATTGAGAAACGGCGTCAGTACCTTCGAGGCATCGTGGCGGCCGCTGACGCCGTCTTCGTAGTGGCCGATGCGGACCAGCCGCGGATCCTCGAGCGTCTCGACGCGGCCGAGCGGAACGTAGCCGGCAATCTCGTCGGCCTCTGCAACCCGCGGGTCGTTGATGATGTAGTGGGTGATCAGGCTCGGCACCGGGAGCGGCAGGCGCCCTTTTTCCTTGAGGTAGTAGACCGCGCGCTCGATGATGTCGACCGCGCTGCTGCCCGAAATCTCCGCGTCCGATTGAAGATTGGTGACGAGCAGTTTCATCGACCCCAGATTCGCCGCGATCGCCTTGCTGAGTCCCTGGGTCAGATAGGACGGAAACAGACTCGAGTGCTGGGTGCCGGGCGCATAGATGATGAGATCGGCGGCTGAGAGGCGCTGCTGCAATCTGGGGTTGAGCGGCGGGCGCCGAGAGTGCTGCTCCAACCAGCCGAGGCGGACATCGCGTGACGCGGTGGTCAGCTGCGCGCGATCCTGCTCCCCCAACGGGCGATCGACAAGGAACACTTCGGCGATGCGGTTTTGACGCTTGGCATCGACGATCTCGGCCTCGCTTGCCAGGATGCCGCCATCCGCCTCAAGCGCGACCAGAAATGCATTGCTGCCATCCGTGACGTTTTCCACAAGCCCAGGCGGGAGGCCGAGCAACGCGCAATAGTCGTCGACCGCTTCGTTGAATCGGCGGCCCCTGACGAGGTACGAGCCAGCAAACACGAGGTTGCCGACCGCGCAATCGGAGAACTCGAACGGTCGGCCTGCTTCCAACTCGCGGCGCACGGCGTCCAGCCGTTCTCCGATCCGTCTGTCGCTCGACGCGCCAATCTCGCCCAACAAACGGAAACCCTCGTCCCGGGAGCACGGGCTGGGCAACCTGGTGTCGAGCGCCTCCACCACGCCTTCCGGACAGGAGCGGAGGGCACGCGCCGCACGCGCGGCGTTCTTCCGGAAGTCCGACGGACCGAGACTGTCGCCGAGGAACCTTCGCACCTCACCCGTCGACAACCCATCGTCATAGCCGTTGATGGCAATCGTCAGCTGAACGTCGGGTCGCTGCAGCAGCTGCTCGGCGAGCGCGCCCGAGCCGCGACCGCCCGAGAATAAGACGACGTTCACCTGGGCTGGGACCACTAGACGCTCAGCGAATGCGGGCGCGCTTCTCCTGGCACCGACTCGCGCAGCTCCCTGATCACGTAGGTAGGCTTGTCCTGCGACTCGTGGTACGTGCGGGCCATGATCTCCGCGAGGAGGCCCATCGTGACGAGCTGGATGCCGCTGAAGATCAGGAGGACCGCAAGCAGAAGCAGTGGACGATTGGCAATCGACTCGTACCCGAAGAGCCGTTCGTAGGACAGATAGATACCGATGAGGAATCCCACCAGGCCCATCGGCACGCCGATGAGCCCGAACATCTGCAGCGGACGCGTCGAATAGCTCAGCAGGAATTTGACGGTCAGCAGATCGAGCACCACGCGAAAGGTCCGCGACAACCCGTACTTCGATTCGCCATGCTCCCGCGGGCGATGGTTCACGACCATCTCGTCGATCTTCACGCCCATCTCGCTCGCGATGGCGGGCAGAAAGCGGTGCATCTCGCCATACAGCTTGATCGGTTTTACGACGTCCGCGCGGAACACCTTGAGCGAGCAGCCATAGTCGTGCAGCTGCACGCCGGTCGCCCACGAAATGAGCCGGTTGGCGACGGCCGATGGCAGTCTCCGCGTCAGCCAGGCGTCCTTCCGGTCTTTCCGCCAGCCGCAGACGATGTCGTGGCCCTCATCTACGCGGCGGATCATGTCGGGCAGGTTTCGCGGATCGTTCTGAAGGTCTCCGTCCAAAGTGGCAATCAACCGGCCGCGCGCGTAGCGGAACCCCGCGGAGAACGCCGCCGTCTGCCCGAAGTTCTTGCGGAACCGGATGATGCGCCAACGCGCATCGCGCTGCTGATATCGCGCCAGGCGCTCGAAGCTGTCGTCAGTGCTCCCGTCATCGACGGCAAGTACTTCGTAGCTCCGTCCCCACCCACCGAGGACCTGCGTCAGCTCGGCATAAAGGGCGTCGATGTTGGGCGATTCGTTCCGGATGGGGATGACGAGCGAAAGCTCAGGATTCATCCAAGCGGCAATTATACAGGCACTTAGTCGGTAGCTTCGGCGGTTCGACGCCCGCGGGTCCACACGTAGTAGCCGAGCGCGCCGGCAACGGCGAGCCCCGCGAGCGCCAGGCCTACCATTGCGGAGTTCTCGTGGATGTAGGCAATCGCCTGCTTGCCGTACAGCACGGCAAGAATCCCCTCGCCGAAATAGCGAACGCCGCGGCCAACGGCAATGGACCAGATGAACGTCCAGAGGGGGATCTTCGCGACCCCTCCCATCAGCACAAAGATCTTGAACGGCGCCGGAGGCGGCAGCAGCGCCGGCACGATCAGGGCCAGCGCGCCGTACCTGCGCATCAGCGCTGACACCTTCTCCACGCGCCCGCCGCTGAAGCGTTTCCGCAACAGGCGCTCCCCTCCTTTCCGGCCGGCGAAGTAGAGCGCGAGGCAGCCGGCGATCGACCCGAGCGTGGCCGTGCCCGCGTAGAGAACCATCCGCTCGGGGTGGTTGACCACGGCCAGCACGATCAGGATGTCGTTCACCTCGGGAAACGAGAGGAACGACGAATCGAGGAAGGCGATGACGAAAAGGCCTGGGGCGCCGATGCTCAGAGCGAAGGCTTCAATCCATGCAGTGATACGCGCCATCGAACTTCAGTATTCTAGTCCCGACGTGACCGACCGTTTTCCCAGGCTGCTGGCCCTTGTCGCACTGGTCGCCGGCTGCGGGGTGGCGCTCTTCTACTATCAACGAGGACTCACGCTGAGCCACTACGACGCCAAGGCTCACCTTGTCGTGGCTCGTCGAGTCCTGGACAGCCTCACGCCGGAATACTCCCAGATAGGCGCGGTGTGGCTGCCCCTTCCGCACCTTCTGAATCTGCTGCCGGTCCAGATCGACGCCTTCTACCGCACCGGCGCCTCGGCCGTAGCGCTGTCGATCGCGTCGTTCGCGCTGCTTTGCTACGCGGCGGCGTATCTCGTGCAGCAGATTACCGGCTCGAAGATCGCGGCGGCGCTCAGTGTCTTTGCGATTGGGACCGATCCCAACGTGCTCTACCTCCAGTCGACGCCGATGACAGAACCGCTGCTCTTCGCGTTGACGCTTCTGGCGATCGCCGCCGCATGGAACTGGCTCGAGCTGGAACGCCGGGAACCGCTTGCCAGCACGGCGATCGATCGGGCGCGAGCCACTACTGGATGGCTGCTGGTGGCGGCTTGCCTGACGCGGTACGAGGCGTGGCTCGTGACCAGCGCCCTTCTCGGTCTGGCCGTGATTGCGCTCGTGCGCATTGGACGCTCTGTTGGCAGAGCCCTCTCGTCCACACTGCAGGTGGCTGCCTATCCCATGCTCGCGGTTCTCTGTTTCTTCTTCCACAGTTGGTTTACGACCGGCGAATGGTTTGTCACCGGCGGCTTCTTCGTGCCCGACAACGTGGCATACGGGCAACCGCTCGCTGCGTTTGGGGCTGTCACGTATGGACTTCGCGCGCTCGCCGGCAGACCTTTCGTCCTTGTCGCCGTCGCCGGTGTCCTTCTGCTCGCCTGGCGCAGTCTGCGAGCGCGCGAGCGGGCGGCGGCGCTTGTGGCGCTGGCGTTAGTGGCGCTGCTAGCGTTGCCGACCTACGCGTTCTACCGCGGCCATCCGTTCCGCATGCGATACATGATCGCGCCTACGGTTGGCGTCTGGATCATGGTGGGCATCGCCATCGGCATGCTCGGAGGATGGCGGCGCCATGTGGCGGGTCTGGTGGCGGCCGCCTGGATGGTTGCATCCCTTCATCCGCTCGATGCGCAGGCACCGATGGTGCAAGAAGCGCAATGGGATGTGCCCGCCAGCCTCGGACGCCGCCACGTCACCGAGTGCCTCATGCGCGACTATCACGGCGAACCGATTCTCGCCAGCATGGGATCGCTTGCCCACTACATGCAGGAGCTGTCGCATGCGGGCCTCAACATCCGGAACTTCGTGCATGAAGGCAACCTGCCGCACTGGCAGAAAGCGCTGGCGCACCCGAAGGGTCAGGTGGGGTGGATCCTGGCCGAGGAACGAGCCGAAGGCGGCGACGTGATCGCTGCCCGCACTCGCGAGTCGTCTGCGTTTCTCACCGGCTTCAGGCGCGTCTGTGCCGACGGCGGAGTTGCGTTGTACAGAGCCGAAGGACCTTAGACACCCAGAGGCCTGGTCCCATCGGACCGGGCTAGCGGCGGGTCTACCGAGCAAGACCCGCCCTGCAGATCTTCACCATGTCGTCGTGAATTCTTCCGTTGGTCGCCAGCAACTGCGGCCGTCTGATCGAAAATGGGCCGCCGGCAAAATCGGTGAGCTTGCCGCCCGCTTCTTCCAGGATGATTGCGCCCGCCGCGACGTCCCACGGCTTGAGATCCTGCTCCCAGAAGCCGTCCATGCGTCCGCTGGCGATGTAGCAGAGATCCAGCGCTGCGGAGCCAAGCCGCCGTACGGCTCTCGCTTTGCTGATGAACTCGCCGAACAGGCCGATCAACTCCGGTACCCGATTGTGGACGTCGTACGGGAATCCGGTGACCAGCATCGAGTCGACGAGGGAATCCGCGTCCGACACCTGAATCGGCCGGCCGTTGAGAAACGCCCCGCCTCCTCGCTCGGCGACGAAGAGCTCTTTCCGTGTCGGGTCGTAGATCACTCCCAGATCGATCCGGCCATCGATTTCAAGGGCGAGCGACGCGCAGAAGAGCGGCAGGCCATGCGCGTAGTTGGTGGTGCCATCGAGGGGATCGAACACCCAGCAGTGCGACGCACCTTTCGTTGCAGCGTTTTCGCCAAATTCTTCTGCGAGGATGGCGTGGTCGGGAAACCGTTCGCCGATCAACTGCCGGAACATCCGCTCGACCGAGGTATCGGCTTCGGTCACGAGGTCGATCGTGCCTTTGTGCGCGACCTGGAATCCCGAATCGATGTAGCCCATCTGAATCTCGCCGGCCTTGATGACCGCCTCGATGGCGGTGGCCAGCAACAGCGGGTTCCTAGGCATGCGAGCTCGCGCGGATATGCTTGCGCATCCGTACCTCCGTGCCGCCGTCGCTCGATCGTCCGATGGTGACTTCGTCCATGAATTGTCTGATGAGAAAGATCCCGCGGCCGCTCGATCGAAGGATGTTCTCGGCCTCGAGGGGATCGTCGAGCCGTTCTGGATCGAAACCGGCTCCCTGGTCCCGCACACACACAATCAGGTCGGTGGGTCCAGTGCGGGGCGTCACCGCGAAGTCGATGAACACCCGCTTGTTTGCGTCGCCCCTGTTCCCGTGCACGATGGCGTTGATAGCCGTTTCGCGTACCGCCATTCCGGTCCAGTGCTGCGCCTCTTCGTCGAGGCCCACGCGCGCGGCGATATGTTCGGTGACCACTTGCACCAGATCCAGCGCGTCGGTCGTGCTGTGAATGGCGAGATGCACATCCTGGAAGCCAAGGGGCATCGTGTCGACGTAGTATAGTCTCCCGATGCCGTCGATCGCCGCCCAGACGGTGAGGCCGGCCGGCCGGATCACCGGAACCGTCGGGCTCGCCGGAGACAAGTCGATCTCCCATCGGTATGCCTTGCTCGGCGCGCTCGCCGACGGCCGCACCATCGTCCATCAGTTTTCTCGCGGCGCCGACTGCGCCGCCACGCTCGATTGTCTTCAGAGATCCGGCGTCGAGATCCGCAAGACGGAGACCGCCGATCGCGGGCTCACGGTGGAAATCACCGGCCGTGGGTTGCGCGGCTTTCGTCAGGCGGCTCGGCCGCTCGACGCGCAGAACTCCGGCACGACAATGCGGCTGCTGGCCGGCGTGCTGGCCGCTCATCCGTTCACGACGGTTCTTGCCGGCGATGCGTCGCTGACGAGGCGCCCAATGGGCCGCGTGATCACCCCGCTCGAACGGATGGGGGCCCGCATCGACTCGCACGAGCGCAAGCCGCCGTTGACGATCCACGGCGGCGATCTGAAGGCGATTCGGTACCACACGGAGGTGCCAAGCGCCCAGGTGAAGAGCGCGATCCTGCTCGCAGGCCTGCAGTCCGACGGCACGACCGTTGTGGAGGAGGACGCCGCCACGCGCAATCACACCGAGCTTGCGCTGCGCGCCTTTGGCGCCGCGGTCGACACAGCTGGGAACACTGTTACGCTCATCGGCGGCCAGCGGCTGCGCGGCGGCGAGTTCGTGGTGCCCGGCGATATTTCCTCTGCCGCATTCTGGCTGGCCGCAGCGGCGGGCGTTCCGGATTCCGACGTCGAGATCCGCAATGTCGGCCTCAACCCGACGCGAACGGCGCTGCTCTCTGCATTGCGACGCGCCGGCGCGACGATCGACGAGCGCATCGAACGCGAGGCCGGCGGCGAGCCATCGGGAACGGTACGCGTGCGCTATGGCGCGCCGAAGCCGTTGACACTGGGGCCGGCCGACGTGCCATATCTGATCGACGAAATTCCGGCGCTCGCCGCGTGGGCCGCCCATGGTGGCGAGCTGCACGTCACGGGAGCCGGCGAGTTGCGGGTGAAGGAAAGCGATCGCATCAGCGCTCTGGTGCAGGGGTTCCGGGCCCTTGGCGCCGACGTCGACGAGTTCGGCGACGGTTTTCATTTGCGCGGGACGAGGCGGCTGCGCGGAGGACAGGCTGACGCAGCGGGCGACCACCGGCTCGCGATGGCCTTCGCCATCGCGGCGCTCGGCGCCGATCAGCCGTCGGTCATCACGGGTGCCGATTCGGTGGCGATCTCCTATCCGGAGTTCTTCTCCACCCTCGACTCGCTGAGCGGGATGACGCGCCATCCTTGAAGACGGACAAAATCTATCTCGTCGGGTTCATGGCGGCCGGAAAGACCACGCTGGCGCAGGCGCTGGCGCGGCGGCTCGGTTGGAGGGCGGAAGACGTGGATGCGCTCATCGAGGCCCGGGAGCGGCGAACCGTGGCCGACATCTTCGCGCGCGACGGTGAGCCGTACTTCCGATCGCTCGAGCGTCAGGTGATCTGGGCGATTCTTCCGCAGCGCCATACGGTCGTGGCCACCGGCGGCGGCACCTTCGTCGACCCGGAGACCCGAGCCGCCATCAACGCCGACGGCGTTTCGGTCTGGATCGACGTGCCCTTCGAGGTGTTGCTCGCGCGCATCCCCGCCGACGGCCGGCGGCCGCTTGCGACAGACCGCGTTCAAATGGCGCTCCTGCACGAGAGCCGGCGCCTCGCGTACGAGCAGGCGCATATTCATCTCGACGCATCGCGTGCGCGCCCGCAGGAGCTGGTCGAACAGCTCATCGAACGGCTCGAATAGGCATGCGGTACCTGATTCTCAGCGACATCCACAGCAACCTCGAGGCGCTCGAGGCGGTGCTCGCCGCTTCGGCACGCCAGTACGACGCCGTGCTGATGCTCGGTGACGTTGTCGGCTACGGAGCGGACCCGAACGCCGTGGTCGACAAGGTTCGCACGCTCAAACCGGTGGCCTCGGTTCGCGGCAATCACGACAAAGTGGCCGCCGGCCTCGATTCGTCGGAAGAGTTCAACTCGCTTGCACGGGCCGCGGCGCTCTGGACGCAACGAACCCTGACGCCTGCCCGCCGTGGCGCCGCTCGACGCTCCGCCGCACGACGCGCGGCCGGTCGAGGCCGAGTCTGCGTGGACACCCGTCGCGGCAGCCGTGCCGGCCCCGCAGTCCGCCCCTCCGAGGCGGCCGACCTCGCAGACGATCTCGACGCCGCCCTCCGTCCGTGGTCGCTGGGTTCGATGCCGACGCCTCCGCGGGCGTCGACGTGCCCGACGACCAGATGCCGCTGTTCTGATGGCCGACCCAACGACGCCGCTCCGCATCATCCCGCTCGGCGGGGTCGGCGAGATCGGCAAGAACATGTACGTCTTCGAGTACGGCGAGGACATCGTCGTCATCGACTGCGGGCTCATGTTCCCCGACGAGGAGATGTTCGGCATCGACCTTGTCGTGCCCGACGTGACGTACCTCAAGGAGCGCAAGGACCAGGTCCGCGCGTTCCTCATCACTCACGCCCACGAGGATCACGTCGGCGGTCTGCCGTACGTCCTGCCCGAGTTCCCGGGTGTCCCGGTCTACGCCTCGACCCTCGCCCGGGGCCTCCTCGGGAACAAGGTCAAGGAGCACAAGCTCCACAACAACCCGCTCTTTGCGCTCGAGCCGGGCGACGAGCTCCAGATCGGACCGTTCGGGGTCGTCGCCTTCCGGATCGGACACTCCATCCCGGACGCGATGGGCCTCGCCCTGCGGACGCCGGTCGGCGTCGTCGTCCACACCGGCGACTTCAAGTTCGACCACACCCCGGTCGACGGCAAGCTGTCGGACTTCGCGATCCTCGCCAAGCTCGGCGCAGAGGGCGTCATCCTCCTCCTGTCCGACTCCACTCGAGCCGAGAACCCCGGCTACACGCCGTCCGAGCGGACGGTCGGCGAGGCCTTCCGCGAGATCATGGAACCGCTCGACGGCCGGGTCATCGTGGCGACGTTCGCGAGCAACATCGCCCGCGTCCAGCAGGTCCTCGACGCGGCCGCCTCGTTCGACCGCCAGGTGACGGTCATCGGCCGCTCGATGGAGCAGAACTTCCGGATCGCGACGGATCCTCGGCTACCTCAAGTTCGATCCGTCGCGGATCGTCGCCAAGGACAAGATCAACGAGGTGCCCGACGACAAGCTCGTCATCTGCACGACGGGCGCCCAGGGCGAGCCGATGGCCGGTCTGGCGAGGATGGCCAACCGCGACCACCGCTTCGTCGAGATCAAAGGCGGCGACACCGTCATCGTGAGCGCGAGCCCGATCCCGGGCAACGAGGAGTATGTCAGCCGGACGATCGACAACCTGTTCAAGGCGGGCGCGAACGTCTCTTACCACACCATCAAGCGAGCTCACGTCTCCGGCCATGCCAGCCAGGAGGAGCTCAAGCTCATGCTCGGCCTGACCAAGCCGCGCCACTTCATCCCGATCCACGGCGAGTTCCGGATGCAGGTCCAGCACGGGCGCCTGGCCATCGAGACCGGCGTCGCGCCCGAGAACGTGTTCATCATCGAGAACGGGACGCCGATCGAATCCCTCGGACGGCAGCGCCCGGCGGGGCCAGCCGGTCACCGCCGGCTATGTCTACGTCGACGGGCTGTCGGTCGGCGAGGTGGGCGACGTCGTCCTCCGCGACCGCAAGGCCCTCGCCAACGACGGCATGTTCATGGTCGTCGTGACCGTCGACAAGCAGACCGGCAACATCGTGGGCCGGCCGGAGGTCATCACCCGCGGCTTCGTCCACCTCAACGAGCAGGACCCGATCATGGCCGAAGCGATCGACCGGGTCATGGCCTCGATCCAGAACCCCGGCGACCACATCAGTGAGATCGCCCTGCTCAAGAGCCAGATCAAGGACGGCGTGAGTCGCTTCCTGTACGAGCAGACGAAGCGGCGGCCGATGGTCTTCCCGGTCGTGGTGGAGGTCTAGGTGGCCCGGACACGCCGCGCCGCCACAAGCCCGCGGAGCCGTCGTCGGCCGACCGCAGGTCCGACGTTCCAGGTCTCGCCCGACGTCGTCCGCTCGCTCGTCGGGATCGCCCTGCTCGTCGCCGGCGTGGTCATCCTCATCGGCCTCATGCTGCCCGGCGACGGGGCGCTTACCGACTGGATCCGCGACGTCATCGCGCCGTGGTTCGGCAGTGGTCGCTGGATCCTGCCGTTCCTCCTGATCGTCGCCGGGGTCTACGTCGAGCGGGCCGGCGGGCCGCGTTCGGGTTGGCCGCGCGTCCTGGCGGGTGGCAGCCTGGCGTTCATCTCGCTCCTCGGCATCCTGTCGCTCCTCGCCGACGCCGACGTCCTGACGGGCCGCAGCGGTGGCCGCATCGGCGACTTCCTGGCAGACCTGCTCAGCACCCTTGTGACCGTGCCGGGAGCGTTCGTCATCCTCACCGCCGGGCTCATCGCCGGCATCGTCATCGCCGTCGACCGGCCCGTCCGGGCGCTGCTCGAGCGGCCCGTGGCCGGGGTGAAGGGCCTGGGATCGGTGCTGTCGGCCCCCGGTTCGACCGGCGCGACACCGAGTGGCCCCGGCGCGACGGCAGCCGCCGCGTCTGCCGCTGCCGGGTCGAAGACCAAGGGCGTCGGCCACGGCCATCCCGATCTCGAAGGGCCCGGTCCCCGGACAGAGCGTTGTTCGGCGAGGACGATCCGGCCGCCATCGCAGCCGCGGCAGCGGCGGGAGCGCCCGTCCGGACGAGCTCGGCGCCGATCAGCCAGACCGTCTGGACCGCGCCGGCCATCCGGGCCGAGGACGCCCGCGGGACCCCCGTCGCGACTGGCCAGACGCCCGGAGGTGACACCGCCGACGAGCTGGCCGCGGTCGCGGTGGCCGTCGAGCCGCCGACGGCCCAGCAGGCCCTCGGACACATCGCCTGGCGGATGCCGACGGTGTCGATGCTCGAGGAGCGCGCCGCCGTGGCGCCCGGCACCATCGATCACGCCGCGAACGCCCGTCTCATCGAAGAGAAGCTCCGCAGCTTCGCCATTCCGGCCACCGTCGTCGCCACGAACAGCGGACCGGTCGTGACCCAGTACGAGGTCAGGCCCGAGGCGCACGTCAAGGTCAGCCGGATCGAGGCCCTCGCCGACGACCTCGCGATGGCCCTCGCCGCGCGGTCCATCCGGATCGAAGCGCCCATCCCGGGCAAGGACGTCGTCGGCATCGAGATCCCGAACCAGGCCAGCGAGGTGGTCGGCTTCCGGCCGCTCATCGACGACAGCGCGATGCTCGAGGCGACGAGCCCGCTGACGTTCGCCCTCGGGCGGGACGTATCGGGCAAGGCATACGCGGTCGACCTGGCGAAGATGCCGCATCTCCTCGTCGCCGGCGCGACCGGTTCGGGCAAGAGCGTCTGCGTCGACGCCCTCATCACGAGCATCCTCATGCACGCTCTGCCGCAGGACGTGCGGATGATCCTCGTCGACCTCAAGCGGGTCGAGCTCGCGCCGTACAACGGCCTGCCGCACCTGCTCCAGCACGTCATCGTCGAGCCGAACGATGCGAAGGCGGTGCTCAACTGGGCCGTCCACGAGATGGAGGACCGCTACAAGCTCCTCGCCGCCCACAACGTCCGCAACATCGCGGCGTTCAACGGCCGCCCCAACACCGGCCCGGACGAGCGCCTGCCGTACATCGTCCTCATCATCGACGAGCTCGCCGACCTGATCATGCGCGAGGGCCGAAAGGTCGAGGACCCGGTCGTCAAGATCGCCCAGAAGGCCCGCGCGGTCGGCATCCACCTCGTCCTGGCGACCCAGCGGCCGTCTGTACAACATCGTCACCGGGCTCATCAAGGCCAATGTGCCGTCGCGGATCGCCTTCGCCATGGCCTCCAACATCAATTCGCGGACCGTCCTCGACGCGCCCGGCGCAGAGGACCTCATCGGCCGCGGCGACATGCTCTACCAGCCGGTCGATCTGCCGCGGCCGCTCCGACTGCAGGGCGTCTTCGTGAGCGACCGCGAGGTCGCCGAGGTGACGAGCGCTGGCTCGACCAGGCCGAGGGCCGGACCTACTACGACGAGGGCATGCTCGCATCAGCAACAGGACGACGAGAACGGCAGCGACGGCCAGTTCGCCGTGCGTGTCGCCGAGGATGACAGAGCGAGATGACGGTCACCGCTGCCGAGCTCGTGACCTCGACCGGCAAGGCCAGCACATCGATGCTCCAGACCAAGCTGCGACTCGGCTTCTCGCGCGCCTCGCGGGTCATGGATGAGCTCGAGCGATATGGCGTGGTCGGGCCACAGGATCCGCGCAATCCGGCGGTAGCGCGGGTCGTCTACGGGCCGGACAACTGGTTCCGGAGCCAGGACGACATCGACGATCCGGGCGACTGAGGCGGCATCCGGATCTCGCCGGTCGTCGACCGCCGACAGGACTAGGTCAACCGTACCGGATAGGCCGTCGCGCCGGGCTGGGGTATCCTGTCGGTCCGGCCGAGCGTCCATTCCGGAGCACTTATCGCCCCTCATGACGACCCGCGACCACGCCCGCCCAGCCGCAGATCCCCGCCCGCCGCGCTCGAACGGCTCGCGTAGCGATGCGCCGCGGCCAGGTCCTGACGGCGGGTCCGCTCCGTCGCCTCGGCCCCTGAGCCTGCCGGAGCGGTTGCTCATGGCCCGCGAGCGCAAGGGTGTCAAGAATCTCTACCGCGCCGAGCGGGACACCAAGATCCGGTCCCGCTACCTCTCGGCCATGGAACGGGGCGACTACCGCGAGCTGCCGGGGGCGGTCTATACGAAGGGCTTCCTCCGCAACTACGCCCTCTACCTCGGGCTCGATCCGGACGACGTCCTCGCCCAGTGGCGGGCCGAGCGCGGCGAGATGACTAGCCCCGGCAGCCACGATCAGCGTGCCCCGACCCTTCGCCGCGCCGCGCAAGTCGCTGACCTTCTCGCCGGGATCCTCGTCGGGGCGATGCTCACCCTCGTCGTCATCGGCTTCATCGCCTACCTCGGTGTCCAGCTTCTGCGGTTCGCCAAGCCGCCGACCCTCGCCGTCAGCGCGCCCGTGGCGGCGGTCCTCGACGTCGAGGACGGGACGACGAGCTACACCTTCAGCGGGACCTCCATCCCGGGCGCG
>CAWGDN010000008.1:0-701279 GCA_963821375.1 Vicinamibacterales bacterium | reverse complement strand
TCGCCGACGGGATTGCGCCTGACTAACGTCACCGCCGAGCCTTCCACTCTCGACGGCAAGCCGGGCCTGAAGGTGACTATGGCCCCGCAGGCCTACCAACAACTCCAATCGATGACCGCCGAACAGCGGGACGCCGCGACCAAGGCCGGAGAAACCGTAGAACAACTGGCCGTCGTCGAAGGACTCGTGTTTGGAGACGGGACCATCGAGGTTGAACTAGCAGGAGTGCCGGACACCAGTGTCTTCAAGGACGCGCGGGGGTTTGTCGGAATCGCGTTCCGGCTGCAGGCGGACCTCAGGACATACGACGCGTTTTACGTGCGGCCGGCCAACGGTCGCGCTGACGATCAAATCCGGCGCAATCATTCGGCACAATACATCTCGCATCCGGCCTGGCCCTGGTTCCGGCTGCGAACCGAGACACCAGAGAAGTACGAGTCGTACGTCGATCTTGTCCCGGGAGCATGGACGCAGCTCAAGATCGACGTGCGTGGCGCGCAGGCCAGACTCTACGTCCATGGGCAAATGCAGCCGACGTTGGTCGTGAACGACCTGAAGACGGGCCCGACTGCGAAAGGCGGAATTGCGCTCTGGATTGATGTAGGCACCACAGCGCACTTCCGCAACCTCATCGTCACGCCTGCGAATTAGTGCGGCCGCGCGGTGGTTGGCAATGATGTCTTTGACAAACCCAGTGCGCCGCTAACTCATATCAGCGGCCGCGAGAACTGCGATGTCCTCCCACCCGTGCCAATTCCTCACAAGTGGCGCGTTTCCAAGAACCATGCGGCCATCAGCTTTAGCAACGCCGTACCGATCCCGTTCCGACGATAGTCTGGCGACACAAACAGGTACTGAACCTCGGCAGCACATGCATTGCGGGTGGTTAAATGGCCGGCGATATAGCCGACAACTGTACCGTCCGCCACGGCCACGTATCCGACGCGTGGGAGCAACGCTTTTTGCGGATGGTGGTAGCCCTCCAGGTAGGCTGCCATTCGCCCATCATAGGGAATCACACCATCCTTGGTGACGTGGCACGCCTCCATGGCAGGCACGCCAGCGCTGGTGCCAACTCGATACGAAACCTTTGGTGGGTTCATCGCTTCTTCCGGCCCTTCCGCTTCGGTGCTGGCTTCCTGTTGCAAGGGGGTCCAGTGACCCCCATAATCGGACGGAATGAAGCTAACCAGACTCGACTGGGTGAACGTGGATCTGCTGGGGGCGGTGATCTCGCTGGCGATTCTGGGCCTCGCCTACGTTGCCACGCGGTAGAGGGACCGCTACTTCGCTGGCTTTCTAGTGGTCAGGAGTTTCGCCAGCGCCGCGCGGGCAATCGAAGCCCACTCGGTCTTCCCCGGTCACGCTCGGGCCTCCATCGGCGCGGGACGTTGCGCTCGGTGGTTTGACCTTCGCCTTTCTTTTGCGTATAGTGGCCGCCACAGGAGGGACCTGATGTGCTTCCGCTAACCAAACGGCAGCGAGAAATTCTGGACTACTTGCAGGATTTCATCCAGCACCACGGTTATGCCCCCAGCCTCGAGGAAATCGGCAAGCGGTTCGGCTTGTCCTCGCTGGCAACGGTCCACAAGCACCTCACCAACCTCCAGGAGAAAGGTTTCATCAAGCGCGCCTGGAATCGCAGCCGATCGGTCGAGATGGTTCCGACGACCACCGCCGGACGCGCGATCGAGTTGCCGCTCCTCGGCTATGTCGCCGCAGGCGCGCCGATCGAAGCGGTGGCGTCCACCGAGACGATTGCCGTGCCGGAAGATCTCGTCGGGCGGCGCGACACGTATGTGCTGCGTGTCCGTGGCAACTCGATGATCGACGAGCAAATTCGCGATGGAGACTTCGTCATTGTCGAAGACCGCAAGACCGCCCAGAACGGCGAGACGGTCGTGGCGCTTCTGTCTGGATCGGACGTGACGCTCAAGAAGTTCTTCCGCGAGAACGGTCGCGTGCGGCTGCAGCCGGCCAATCCGTCGATGCAGCCCATCTTCGTTGATCCCGACCACCTCCAGGTGCAGGGGGTCGTCGTCGGGGTCATGCGCAGATATTGAGACCGAGACTGAGCAAAGATACTGATATGAGCGAACCGAAACAGATCAACTTCACCATCGTCCCCGGCGATGCAGTGGGGGTACCCCGAACGTACGCGAACTTCTGCGCGGTCGGTCACACGCCGTTCGACTTCACGCTGACCTTCTGCGAAATGGGGCCATTGTCCGAGCAGGACGTTCGCGCGGCAGAGGACGACCACGTGGTGCGCGCGCCTGTCAGGGCCCAGGTGGTGATGTCCGTGCAGGTCGTGCCAAACCTCATCGCGGCGCTTCAGGAACAACTGCGCATCTATACGGAGTCAACGGGAACGGCCGGGCGTGGCCCGATCCACTAGCCGGACAACAGCTCGCGGCACGAAAGCTCGCGACGTCCTCCGCAAGCTCGGGCAGCAACATCCCGGCGCCGATACCGAGCTCGTCTACGGCAACCCGTACGAACTGCTGGTCGCCACGATCCTGTCGGCTCAATCCACCGATGCGGGAGTCAACCGCGTCACTCCGGAGTTGTTCAAACGCTACCCTGATCCCGCGGCCCTCGCCGCCGCCGAGCCCGCTGAGCTCGAACGCCACATCCACTCGACAGGGTTTTTCCGATCGAAGGCGAAGTCGCTGATCGGAATGTCGCGCGCGCTGGTCGCGCAGCACGCCGGGCAGGTGCCTCGGCGGATGGACGAGTTGGTCGAACTGCCCGGCGTCGGGCGCAAAACGGCCAACGTCGTCCTCGGACACGCGCTTGGCGTTGCGGGCTTGCCGGTCGACCGACACGTGCTGCGGGTCGCCAACCGGATAGGCATGGCCCGCTCGGATGATCCGGTCGAAGTCGAGCAGCAGCTTGGCGCGCAGATCCCGAAGAAGAAGTGGATCGTGCTCTCGGATTCGCTCATTCTTCATGGGCGGCGCATCTGCAAGCCGAAGCCGCTGTGCGATCTCTGCAGCGTCCGCGAGCAGTGCGACTACTATCGCAAGGTCGTGTCCAAGGGATCGCGGCGGTAGCGAATGCCGCGGACGCGCAAACGCTTCGGGCAGCACTTCCTGGAGCCGGCCTGGGCCGACAAGGTGCTCGAGGCGATTGCTCCGTGTCCCAACGATCGTTTTCTCGAGATCGGCCCGGGCCCTGGCATCCTCACACTGCGGCTCGCGCCGAGAGTCGCGCGGCTGGTTGCGGTGGAAATCGACCGCGATCTTGCGGCGGCGCTTCAACCCAGACTTCCGCACAATGCCTCGCTGGTCGTGGCGGACATCCTCGAGGTGGATCTGGACGCCGTGCTCCCGCCGCCAGACATCGTTGCCCCCCTCAGAGTGGCCGGCAATCTCCCCTACAACATCTCGTCGCCCATCCTGTTTCGACTGGAGGACCTCAATCGGACACGGCCGATCAATGACGCCACGCTAATGCTCCAACGCGAGGTGGCAGACCGTCTACTTGCCCGGCCGGGCACGGCGGAGTACGGAGTCCTCAGCGTCTTCATCCAGTGGAGAGCCGAAGTCACGCGGCTTCTCTCTCTCCCACCAGGCGCGTTTCGGCCGCCTCCAGCGGTTCGCTCGAGCCTGATCCGGGTTGCTTTCCGCCCTCCCATTCACCCCGTTGCCGATGAGCGCGTCTTCGAGCGAATGGTTCGCGCGATGTTCGCGCAGCGCCGGAAGACACTCTCGAACGCCCTTGGCCCATTTGGCGTCGAAGTGGGCAGGAATGCCGGAGACGCGCTCAAGGCCGCCGATATCGACCCAAGGCGACGGCCGGAGACCCTGGAGATCGTTGAAATAACAAGACTTGCCGACACTTTTGCTACGGCAAACCAGTGAGCTGTGCTATCCTCCTTTCCTCTCCTTCAGGCAGCACCCAGCAGCCTGGCCGCGCGGTCGTGCGTAACAGCGCACCGCGATAAACCCAGACCCAGAACAGTACGCCCACTTGGGCGCCTTGTCAGGGACGTGTGTCGGGTTTCAGAACCCTATGACTCCAATGATCGAGGTAGTTCCGCTCGGCGGACTGGGCGAATTCGGCATGAACTCGATGGCCGTGTCGACGGACCAGACTACGCTGGTCATCGACGCGGGCGCGATGTTCGCCGGTCCCGATCTGCCCGGCGTCGACCTGCTCGTGCCGGATCTGACCTACCTCGAGCAGCGCTCACCTCGCGCGGCGGCGCTCATCCTGACGCATGGCCACGAGGATCACATCGGCGCGGTGCCGTATTTCTGGCCGCTGATTGACGGCCCCGTCTATGCCACGCCGCTGACGCTGGCCCTGCTCAGACCCAAGCTCGACGAACACGGGATCGATCCCGGCGATCGACTGAAGCCGGTTCAGCCACGGCAGCGCGTCCGCGTTGGCGACTGCGAGGTGGAATTCCTTCGCGTCACGCACAGCATGCCCGATTGCGTGGCCATCGCGGTGCACACGCCGGCAGGCACGATCGTGCACACCGGTGACTTCAAGATCGATCAGACGCCCATTGACGGCCAGCACTTCGACATCCATCGATTCGCGGAGCTCGGCAGCGCTGGCGTCCTCGCGCTGTTTGCCGACAGCACCAACGTCGATCGGAAGGGCTTTACGGGCTCCGAGCTCGAAGTGCGCGACGCGTTCGAGGAGATCTTCACCACGACAACCGGCAAGCTGGTCGTCACCTCGTTTGCCTCCAGCGTGTATCGTATCCAGATCCTCGCCGACCTGGCGGCGCAGTTCGACCGGAAGATCGCTTTCGTCGGACGCGGCATGCTGCAGTCGTCCGAGGCGGCTCAGCGGCTCGGCTACCTCAAGATGTCGGCAGGCAGCGTCATTCGCGATGCCGACGTCGACTCGCTGCCGCCGTCCAAAGTGCTCTGCCTTGCAACGGGGTCGCAGGGCGAGCCGCTCGCAGCCATGTCGCGCATCGCCATCAACGATCACCGGCACGTCAAGGTCGGGCCGGACGACACGGTGGTCTTCTCGGCCCGCGCCATCCCCGGCAACGAGAAATCGATCGGCCAACTGATGAACCATCTCGCCCGCCGGGGAGCCGAGGTGATCTACGAAGGCATCAAGCATGTCCATGTGTCGGGACATGGCAGCGCGGAAGAGCTGAAGCTGATGCTGACGCTCGTGCGGCCGCGCTACTTCGTGCCCATCCACGGCGAATACCGTCAGCTGTCGCAGCACGCCCGCGCCGCCGAGCGCGTCACGGCAGGCCTCGATCCGCCTGTCAAAGTGATGCTCATTGAAGACGGCGACATTCTCCGCTTCGATGCCGCGGGCGCGACGGTGGCGGGCAAGGCGCCCACGGGGCGCGTGCTCATCGACGCATCCGGCACCGGCGAAGTGGCGGATGAGGTCTTGCGCGATCGACGCCATCTGTCGGAAGACGGGCTCCTCGTGCCGGTGGTTGCCATCAACAAGCAGACGGGCGAGCTGGAAGGCGACCCCGACGTCGTCAGCCGCGGGCTGGCGCAGGACGCGGACAGCGCCGACATCCTGCGCGAGAGCGCGCGCCTCGTCGGTGAGGTCATTCAGGGGGCCAGTATTGAGGAACGGACGGATCAAGGACTCATCAAGGAAAAAATTCGCACCGAGCTCCGGCGCTTCTTCCGCAAACGTTCGGGGCGGCGGCCGCTCATCGTCCCGATCATCATGGAGGTCTAGCGTGGCATCGAGCGTCTCGCGGCGGGTGAGCGAGTTCTTCGGCGTCGCGCTGTTCGCCGGCGCGCTGATCTGGCTCATCTCGCTGGCCACCTACGTGCCGAGCGACCCGGTCTGGTTTTTCAGCTCCGGGTCGAGCGCTGCGCCGGCGAACTTCGCCGGCCGCGTAGGCGCGTTCCTCGCCGAGCTCTCCTTTCAGGTTCTGGGCTACGCGTCGTATGTGATTCCGGCGGCGATGGTCGTCCTCGGCTGGCACTATTTCTGGTGCCGCGCGCTCGACGCGCAGTACACCAAGCTCGTCGGAGCGGGCCTTCTGTTCGCGTGCCTCAGCTCGCTGCTGAGTCTCGCCTTCGGCACGGTCGATGTCGCAGGCAAACCGTTTCGTGCGGGCGGGTATCTCGGCGAGGGTCTGGCTGCACTGATGGCGGAGTACCTGAACCGTACCGGATCGATCATCGTCATTCTCACGTTGCTCTTCCTCGCCGTCGTCCTCTCCACCCAGCTCTCGCTCGGTCGGATGTTCTCGTCGGCGACGGCGGTCAGCCGGACGCGAGGGACGCGCTGGTTCGGGCGCTTCAGAGGATGGCTGGAGGAACGCCGCAGGGTTCGGCAGCGCCAGGCGCTGCTCGCCAAGCAGGCCAAGCGGACCGACAAGCCAGCGCCGGTCCTTGCGGTGCCAAAGAAGCCCGTTGAGGAGCCGATCGCCGCGGCCGCACCCGCTCCCGTCCACCAACAAGAGGAGCGGCGACCGGCTGTGGTCGGCAAGCGCGCGAAGCCGGCCGAGGCGCCGCCGCTGCCGCTCCCGGAGCCAGAGCCCTGGCAGCCGCGCCGCCTCGGTGCCTTTACAATGCCGCCTCTCTCCCTTCTTGACGCGCCGAAGGCCGAGAGAAAGGTGGACGAGCGCGAGCTCATGGAGGGCGCGCGCCTGCTCGAAGAAAAGTGCCGCGAATTCGCCGTCGAAGGTGCCGTCGCGCAGATTCATCCCGGTCCGGTCGTCACGACCTTCGAGTTCAAGCCGGACGCCGGCGTCAAGTACGGAAAGATCACCGGTCTGGCAGATGACCTGTGTCTCGCGATGCAGGCTGAGTCGGTGCTCATTGATCGCATCCCCGGCAAATCGACCGTCGGGATCCAGATCCCGAATCACACGCGCGAGCAGATTTCCCTGCGTGAACTGCTGCAGTCGGAGGCCTATCAGCGATCGGGATCGAAGCTCACGCTGGCCCTCGGCAAGACCATCCACGGCGAGCCGTACATGACCGACCTGGCGACAATGCCGCACCTGTTGATTGCGGGATCGACGGGTACGGGCAAGTCCGTGGCCATCAACTCGATGCTCTCGAGCATCCTGTTTCGTGCGTCGCCGGAAGAAGTCCGCTTGATCATGATCGATCCCAAGCGCGTAGAGCTGGGGATGTACGAGGACATCCCGCACTTGATGACGCCTGTCGTCGTCGATCCGAAGCAGGCTGTCAACGCACTGCGCTGGGCTGTGAAGGAGATGGAGGAGCGCTACAAGAAGCTCGCGGCCGCCGGCGTGAGAAACATCGAGCAGTTCAACCGCAACGCGGCACATGCGGCCAAGGAGCCGGCCGCCGATTCGACCGACGCGATGCTGCCACTCGCCTACATCGTCGTGGTGATCGACGAGCTGGCCGACCTGATGATGGTGGCGCGCGGCGACGTCGAAGAATCGATCGCCCGGCTGGCCCAAATGGCGCGCGCCGTGGGTGTGCACCTGCTGCTGGCGACGCAGCGGCCGTCAGTCGACGTCATTACCGGCCTCATCAAGGCCAACCTGCCGTCGCGTATTTCATTCCGCGTCCAGTCAAAGATCGACTCGCGGACGATTCTCGATGGCAACGGCGCGGAACAGCTGCTCGGCCGCGGCGACATGCTCTTCATGCCGCCGGGATCGTCGCGAGCCATCCGCCTGCATGGTCCGTACATCTCCGAGCAGGAAAGCGCGCGCCTCGCCAGCTTCCTGCGCAAGCAGGGCAAGCCGGTATTCAACGCGTCGATTACGGCCGAAGAGAAGAAGGTGGATGCGCTCGATATGGAGAAGGACGACCTCTACGACGAAGCGGCGCGGATTGTCGTCTCGAGCGGTCAGGCATCGATCTCCTACCTGCAGCGCCGTCTGCGTATCGGCTTCAGTCGGGCGGCGCGCCTCGTCGACATGATGGAGATGGACGGCCTGGTGTCGGCCGGCGCCGGCGGCAAGGCTCGAGAGGTCTTGGTGGACAAGGGGTATTTCGAAGAAGTCGATGCGCAGCTCAGGTAGACGTATCGCGTCGGCGGCTCTCCTCCTTGCGCTCGTGGGCGGCGAGTCGATATCTCACGCCCAGACGCCGGCGGCTGTTCGCTATGAGTCGCTGCGGGAGCAGGAAGTGCGCGTCGCCACGTCTCCTGCAGCGGAAGCGGCGGATTTCCGTGTTGTGGTCGACCGCTACTGGGCCTTTGTCCGCCAGAACCCCTCGAACGGCTACGCAGACAACGCCCTCTGGCAGGCGGCGAACCTCGCGAAGGACGCCTTCGACCGATTCGGCGACGATCGTGACAAATTCCGGGCGATTCAGCTCTTCCAGTGGTTGTCGGATCAGTACCCACACAGCAGCCTCGTCATACAGGCGAAGGCACAAGTTGAAGAGCTCGCCGCTGACCAGTCCATCAGCCAGGCAGCATCGACACGTCCGGCATCGCAACCCTCGACCTCGTCGAGAGCTGTCTCGACGATTCGTGCGGTGCACCGTCAGTCGCTTCCGGACGTCGTCCGTGTGACGATCGAGATGGATCGCGAGGTTCCGTTCTACCAGGAGCGACTCGAAGGACCGGCGCGGCTCTTTTTCGATCTGAAAAGCACGCGGACCATTCCGACGCTGGCCGACGCGGTGTTTCGGTACGAGACCGATGTGATTCGCCATATCCGCCTCGGGCGTCATCCCGGCAACACCACCCGCATCGTCCTCGACCTCGAACACGTCGGGCGCTACAGCGTCTTCACCCTCTACAATCCCTATCGCATTGTCATCGACTCAGAACGTGACGGCTCGGCGCCTGTGCCAACCCTGCAAGCCGCGCTTGCCCCGTTGATTCTCGGCGCGCAGACAGAAACCGCCGGTACGCGCGCGCTTCCGTCTCGTATTCCGCCGCCGGATGCGGCTGGAGTGCGCAAAACCTCTCCGCCGCCCGTCCCGTCCGCAGTTGCACCAACCGCTTCGTCAACGGCACCAAGAGTGGAATCGGCAGCTTCGGCTCCGGCGGCGATCGGGTCCACTGCCCCTACCACGCCATCGACGCCAGTTCCGACGTCGCCCGCGCCCACGATGCCGTCGACGAACTCAAGCGGGAAATATTCAGTGGCACGGCAGCTCGGCTTGGGAGTCTCGCGGATTGTGATCGACGCCGGTCATGGCGGGCACGACCCCGGCGCGTCGGCATCCGGCTTGTCCGAAGCCGAGCTCGTCCTCGACGTCGCGCTAAGGCTCGAAAAACTGCTGCTCGATCAGCCCGGGATGGAGGTCATCCTCACCAGGCGGAGCGACGACTATCTCACGCTCGAAGATCGCACCGAGATCGCCAACCGCGAGAATGCCGATCTGTTCTTGTCCATTCACGCGAACGCCAGCGCCAACTCGGCCGCGCAGGGCGTGGAGACGTACTTCCTGAACTTCGCGCTGAACCCGCAGGCTGAAGCGGTGGCCGCGCGCGAGAACGCCGCGTCCGGACGGACGATGAACAGCCTGCCGAGCATCATCAAGGCCATCACGCTGAACAGCAAGTTGAACGAATCGCGCGACTTTGCGGGCAGCATCCAGCGGGCGCTCGTTCGGGGGCTCCGGCCCGGCAACAAGAATGTGCGAGATCTCGGCGTGAAGCAGGCGCCTTTCATGGTGCTCATCGGAGCGGCCATGCCCAGCGTTCTGGCGGAGATCTCGTTCGTCACCAACCCTCAAGAGGCCCGCCTGCTTAAAACGCCGGCCTACCGCCAGCGTGTCGCGGAGTCGCTTCTGGCTGGCATCGCCCGCTATCAGCAATCGCTCAAGAAGGTTGAGACCTCCGCCCGCAAGTAGCTGCGCCTTTCCTGTAGAATCAGTCTATGCAGGCTCCCAGCGCACCGATCATCGTGCGGGTCGTCGAGCAGAACGAGATGGCAGGGCTCGGCGACGTCATGCTGGACGCCATCGGACTGACAGGGGTCTTGACGGTGGGCGCCGTGCTGTTCGGGCTGGTGCTCGCCGCCATGATCATCGGCTACCGCAAGCTGAAAGTTCGGCTCGAGCCCGATGACGAAGTGCCGCAAACGCAGCCGCTCGGTTTGACGCCGCCGGCGCATCACTGAGCTATGAGCTGTGAGCTCCCAACCATCAGCTGAGAGCTCACGGTAGCTGGCGGGTCTACAGAGCAAGACCCGGCCTACTTTCTACTTCTTCACTTCTTACTTTCCCGTGCCTGTCTGGCCCTTGATGGTGCCGTAGACGAACGCGATGTGTGCCGCGCGCGCGGTGTCCCAGCGCTCAAAGCCCTTGAATGCATCGAGCGTCAGCGTCTTCTGAATCTCCTCCATGCTTCGGCCGGCGGCAATGCCGCTTGCGACGCCGTTGGCCAATTCCTCGAGGTACCGCTGCGCATCCTGCGCATCTTTCTTTGTCCCCGCCAGCGCGTGTCCCGTAAGCGCGTGGTCGTAGTCGATGGCATTGATCGTCTTCAGCGCGTCGATGTAGGCCCCGACCGAGGGCGCCATGCCGAGCGGAAGCCGCTTCACCTGAAGGATGTCGGCGCTGAACACCGCACGCTCATCCGGGAAGTGCAACACCACGCTGTCGTCGGTGTGCGCGGTGCCGAGCGGAATCAGATTCACGCTCTTGCCCCCGAGCTTCACCGTGTGACGGTCGGTGTAGGTCACGGTCGGCGGATAGACGTCGCTGAGGGATCCCCGCGCGACCTCTGCCCCGCTCAGGAATTCGTCGCGGTTGTAGTCGAACTGCATGAAGCGCTCCGCATACGCGCCAGACGCTTCCGACCGCTCGATCAGCCCGTTCCGATTCGCGTCGAGCTTGGCCGCGTCCGCCGCAAGCGGCGGGTTGCCGGCCGGCGCTGCCAGCCCCGCGAGCATGTTGCGATGGCCGACGAACTCCGCCGTGTCGGCGAACACGATGCCGCCCGACGCGTGATCCCAATCGCGATGCGTATAGACCACGTACCGCACGGGAACCTTGAAGCGCGTGGCCATCTCTGCCTTCAGCCACCGGCCGAAGTCGCGGTTGATGGGATCACTCATGATGATCCCCTCAGGTGTGACGAGGAACACGGTGTAGTGATTGTTGTTTTGCGCGCGATAGAGCTGCCCCGTGATGTTGACGATGCCGCGCGGGACGGGTTGGGTATCCGCTGCCTGCTGCGCATTGGCGTGAGCGGCCACGCCGGCGAGCGCGCAGATCGAGAAGGCGATGCCTCTTGCAATTCGCATGAAAGAACCTCCAAAAGAAGTCGTTGGTCGACAGTCGACTCGTAATCCTATTACGCCGACTGTCCCGCCCACGTTTCAGAGGTGAACGCAAGGTCGACGAGCGTCCTCATGCCGACCCCGGTCGGACCTTTCTGCATGAAGGGTGTGGTTTCTTCTGCCCACGCGGTGCCTGCGATGTCCATGTGAACCCACGGCAGACCTCCCGTAAACTCCCGAAGAAACTGCGCCGCGGTGATGGCGCCGCCATATCGCCCGCCAGTGTTCAGCATGTCCGCGATCTCGCTGCGGAGCAGATCTTTGTACTCGTCGAAGAGCGGCATCGGCCACGAGCGGTCGCCCGCGCGCTCAGCCGTTTGCCGGACATGTTCGAGAAATGCGGGCGGCGTGCCGAAGAGGCCGCTGGTGATCTTGCCGAGCGCGATGCTGATCGCGCCCGTTAGCGTGGCGACGTCGACCAGGTGGGTCGCGCCCAACTGCCGCGCATACCACAGCGCGTCGCCAAGGATAAGCCGCCCCTCCGCATCGGTATTGATCACCTCTACGGTTCTTCCCGACGCACTTCTCAAGACATCCCCTGGGCGTAACGCGCGGCCGCCCGGCATGTTTTCCGCGATCGGCACGACGCCGACCACGCGAATGGGCGCCTGAAGCTCCGCCAGTGCCGCCATCGCGCATACCACCGCAGCGCCGCCAGCCATGTCGTCCTTCATGCGATCCATGTCGGCCGCCGGCTTGATGGAAATCCCGCCCGTATCGAAGGTAATGCCTTTCCCGACGAGCCCGAGCACAGGGCGCGCCGCCGCGTGCGGCGGTTCGTGTGAGATCGAGACGAGCCTCGGCGGGTCCACACTGCCGCGGCCCACGCCCAGCAGCATCCCCATTCCGAGTCGTTCGAGCTCTTGATGCTCCAGGACCGTCGCCCGGAGTCCGGCAGACTCGAGCGATGGAGAGCAATTTCTCGGCGAACATCGACGGACTCAGACGGTTGCCAGGTTCGTTGTCGAGCGACCGGGCCACGTTGCAATGCAGGCCGATGACGCGCCCGCGCTGCGCGGCAACGTTCGCCTGATCCAGCGAGCGCGCCGCGACGGCCACTGTGATATCTCCGAGCTCGAACGGCTCGTAGTCGACGGTCTTGTAGCGGCCCGCTTCGAACTCCGCCAGGGTGAGGCCTTCCGCAATCGCCTGGACGTGCTCGGGTGCCCCCAGCGGTCCCTCCGCCACGAATGCGATTCGCTTGATCCTCTTTTGTCGAGCGGCCAGGCCGATGGCCGACGCCACGCGCCGCACGCGATCGACTGTGAAGTCGGCCTCGACACCGAGGCCGATCAGGGCCAGACGTGCCGCTCGGACATCTGAACCATGCAGCGGCGTAAGGAAGATTTCGTACAGCCGTCCCCGGAACTCCTCGGATTCGACCGCCCGCTCTATCTCGCCATTGGTCGCCGCGGTCCATGCGGCCAGGGAGCCTGCCGGTCCCTCGAAAGTCGGGACAACGACGAGATCGGCATCAACCTGCAGCGGATTCCCCGCCCAGACATCCATCGATTCGGATTTTCGGCGGTTACACATCCGCGCATTATCGCACCCACCCTTGCCCTCCCCGATTCCGAGCGGTAGGATGGGTCGATGCTTCGCCACGTGCGCCTGGCGTCGGTGTCGCTTGCGACCGCGCTGCTTGCGTCGGGATCTCTCGGTCTTGCGCAGTCGGATGAACAGCCGAAGAAGGAGCCGAAGCGTCCGTCCCTGTCGCTGCGCGCGCTTCCTGTCACTGGAATGGTCCCGGTCCGCGTTTCAGCGACCGCGGAATTCAAGGGCGGCGACGACGACTTTCAGGAGTACTACTGTCCGTCGGTGGAATGGAACTGGGGAGATGGCACTGTCTCGGAGACGTCGGCCGACTGCGATCCGTACGAAGCGGGTGTTTCCCAGATTCGCCGGCGCTACACCGGCTCTCACAACTACACTCGCCCTGGCACCTACCGCGTCCTTTTTCGCCTGAAGATCAAGGAGCGGGTCATCACCGCTGGGAACACGCAGATCCGCGTGCTCGGCGGCTTCTGACGGGCACTGGAATCGCTCGACCGTCCTCGAAGCGGTACGCCCGCACGTCCTCGTCGGCCAGCGAGACAATCACGTAGAGAAAATCCGGGTCGCTCTGCGCTTCTGCGATGTCCGTCGGCGACGGCATCGCCGGGCCGGCCACGTGCGAGTGGTACGCGCCAATCACCTCAAGTCCTTCCGCGCGCGCCGAACGAATCGCGCTGAAATGATCCGCCGGGTCGACGAGGTATCGCGTCGGGCTCGGGTCGGCATTCGCTGATCTGACGGTCCGCGACACGACATCGCCGGCGCCTATCAGCAGCCCACAACACTCCCGTGGCACCTCTTCCCGCGCGTGGGCGAAGATATCGGCGACAGCTGATTCCGAAATCTTCACCCTTACTTCTCCGACGTGAGCGACTCCCGCCAGCGGTTCGCAGACGCGAATACGTCTTCGACCGCGTCGCCCGCGGCAAGATCGCCCCGCAGTTTCTGGAGCGTGTCGATCATGGCATCGAGCGCCGCGGCGATCTCGTCCGCGTTGGTTGCGCACACTTCCTTCCAGATGCCGGCCGGGCTCGAGGCCAGGCGGGTGGTGTCGTGAAGTCCGCGCCCGCTCAGATCGAGACCTTCTCGCCCGGCCGCCGTTCCGACGACGTGCATCAACGCGCTGACCGTCAATTGCGGCAGGTGACTGATGAACGCGAGGAGCCGATCGTGATCCGCTGGCGACAACGTGCGAGGTCGCGAGCCGAGCGCTGCGGCGAACGCCATCAGTTTCTCCAGGGCTTCGGTGTTGTGTCCCTGCGCCGGTGTGAACAGCCACGGTCGACCGACGAACAGATCGGGGCGCGCGTGCTCGATGCCGGAGCGTGCCGCGCCGCCAAGCGGATGCCCGCCGAGAAACGGCAGCCGGTCCGGCAAGTCAGACCCCGCCGACACGATTGCGCGTTTCGTACTGCCAGTGTCGGTGATCACAGCCGATCCCGCGATGTTGTCGGGCAGGTCTTTCAGCACGTCGAGGTTCTGTTGGATGGGCGCCGCCAGGATCACGAGGTCCGCTTCGGCCAGCACGACGAGGTCGTCGGCGGCGACATCGATGGCGTGGAGCAACATCGCCCGCTCGAGCACGTCCTTGCGATCGACCCCAATCACGAGCGCGGACGGCCACGCCTGTCGGGCCGCAAGCGCAACAGACCCGCCGATCAGCCCGAGTCCGACAATGCCGATGCGATGAAAGATCGGCGGCTGCCCCGGATCCTTCTCCGGCCGCAGCATCGGTAATTGCTTACCGTCAGTCATTCACGATCGCCAGAATCGCCTATCACCCAATCACCAAATCTAACCCCTACCGTCCCCAGCCGCGCTTGACCACCGGCTCGACGCAAATGCTTCGGCCAATAGCGGGCGCAATGATGCGGAGCTCGGCCATCACGCGGTCGAACTGCGCCGGGAACATCGACTGCGCGCCATCGCTCAGCGCCTTATCGGGATTGCAGTGCACTTCGACGATGATGCCGTCCGCGCCGGCGGCAACCGACGCGCGTGCCATCGGCGCCACCTTGTTGCGCTTGCCGGTCGCGTGACTCGGGTCGGTGATGATGGGCAGGTGGCTCAGCTTCTTGATCACGGGAATGGCCGAGATGTCGAGCGTGTTGCGCGTGTAGCTCTCGAACGTCCGGATGCCGCGCTCGCAGAGAATCACGTCGTTGTTGCCGCCGGCGAGGATGTACTCGGCCGACAGCAGCCATTCCTCGATGGTCGCCGCGATGCCGCGCTTGAGCAGCACCGGTTTCCGCACGCGGCCGAGCTCGCGCAGCAGCGTGAAGTTCTGCATGTTGCGCGCGCCTACCTGATAGATGTCGGCGTACCGTCCGACGAGGTCGATCTGGCTGACGTCCATCACCTCCGACACGAGCTTCATTCCGTGCTGGTCGGCGGCCTCGCGGAGCATCCGCAGACCTTCTTCGCCCAGCCCCTGAAAGCTGTACGGGGAGCTTCGCGGCTTGAACGCGCCGCCGCGAAAGACCTTGGCGCCCGCCTTCTTCACGGCGGCCGCCGCCGCCTGCACCTGCTCTTCGCTTTCGGCGGAGCACGGTCCGGCCATGACGATCACCTCGTCGCCGCCAATCCGGACGTCGTCGATCACGACGACCGTGCCCTCGGGGCGGAACGTGCGGCTCGCCAGCTTGTATGGCTCGGTGATGCGGAGCACCTGGTGCACCCCGTCCATCACCTCGATGAGCGCCGAGTCCACTTTGTGCGGGCCAACCACGCCGAGCACCGTGCGGTTCACGCCGGTCGACCGGTGTACATCCATGCCGGCCTCCACGAGAGACGCGACGACTTTTTCGATCTGCGCCTCGGTGGCGCGCTCTTCCATGACGACTACCATGACTATCGTTCCTCCCCATTCCCTGCCTGTTTGTTCGCCGTGGCCCGCTCAATCCGGCGTGCCTCGTCGATGATGCGTTCGAAGACCCGGACGATGGCCTCGCCTTCGAGCGGGCTGCCGGTCTGCCTGCCGTGGGACTGCACGTGATGCAGCACTTCGGCTTCGCGATCCGGCTGGTACACCTCGAGCCCAAGCGTCTTCTTGAGCTTGCCAATTTCGAGCGCGCAATGCGCCCGTTCATTCAGCAACTCGACGAGCCGTTCGTCAAGCTGGTCGATTCGTCTTCTCAGCTCCTCGATTGTCATGGCGTCAGGACTTCAGCCACCGAACATAGGATTCTACCCGTTCGGCGAGATCCGCCCCTCGGCCTGCCTCGGCTATCACGTTCACGAGCCCGCTCCCGACCACCGCCGCATCCGCAAAGGTGCCAATCTGCCGAACGTGCTCCGGTCGTGAGACGCCGAAGCCCAGCGCGATGGGCAGCGGCGTGGCCGCCTTCATCCGCCGGGCGAGCGTCTCGGCTCCCTCCGCCACCGTGTCGCGAGTGCCGGTGACGCCAAGCCTCGAGATGCCGTACACAAAACCGCTCGCCAACCGCGCCGCCTGCGCCATGCGTCCGTCGGTCGTGGTCGGACTCAACAGAAAGATCATGTCGATCTGCCGCGCGGCGAGCGCGTCACGCACCTCTTGCGCCTCTTCGATCGGCAAATCCAGCACGAGCACGCCGTCGACGCCGGCGCGACGCGCGCGATCGCCGAACGCCTCGACGCCCATCCGCAGCACCGGATTGGCGTAGGTGAACAAGACGATAGGCGCCTGCACGCTGGCTCTGACCGTCGCAACCAGATCCAGCACACCCGATGCGGTCGTGCCGGCAGCGAGCGCCCGCTCCGTTGCGCGCTGGATGACCGGGCCGTCGGCGAGCGGCTCCGAGAACGGAATGCCCACCTCCAGCACGTCTGCGCCTGCGCGGTCGAGGGCGCTCAAAATCTCGGCAGACCGCCCAAGGTCCGGATCGCCCGCCGTCACGTAGGTCACGAGACCGGTGCGCTTCTGGTCGCGCAACCGCGCGAACGTGGTCGCGATTCTAGACGTCACCCGCCGCCGCTCCCCCCGCCCCGATGTACTGGGCGACGCTCTGGACGTCCTTGTCGCCGCGTCCGGACAGATTCACGAGAATCCGGGCATCCTGCCCCATTTCCTGTGCGAGCGTACAGGCGTAGGCAACCGCATGCGCAGATTCGAGGGCGGGCAGGATGCCCTCGAGCCTCGCGAGCCGCTGGAATGCCTGCAGCGCGTCGTTATCGTCAATCCACGTGTATTCAGCCCGCCCCAAATCGCGCAGCCACGCGTGCTCGGGTCCGACCGCCGCGTAGTCGAGACCTGCTGAAATGGAGTGCGTCAGGTCGATGTTGCCGTCGGCGTCCTGCAGCACGTACGTCCGCGTGCCCTGAAGCACCCCCGCCAGACCAGTTGCGAAGCGCGCGGCATGGCGGCCCGCGACGAGGCCCTCGCCTCCAGCTTCGACTCCGACAAGGCGTACGTTCGTCTCGGAGATAAACGCATCGAAGATGCCAAGCGCGTTGCTGCCCCCTCCGATGCACGCCACCACTGCATCGGGCAGACCACCGCAAAGCTCCTCGAATTGGCGCCGTGCTTCGCGCCCAATCACCGCCTGGAACTCGCGAACCATCAGGGGGTACGGATGCGGGCCGAGCACTGACCCAAGCAGGTAGTAGCTATCGGTGACGTTTGTCACCCAATCTCGCATTGCTTCGTTGATGGCGTCCTTCAGCGTCCGGCTGCCAGCCGACACTTCTCTCACCGTGGCGCCCAACAACCGCATCCGTACGACATTCAGCGCCTGGCGCGCCATGTCGTCGGTGCCCATATACACGTGGCACTCGAGCCCCAGCAGCGCACACACCGTCGCGGTCGCGACACCGTGCTGCCCTGCGCCTGTCTCGGCAATCACGCGGCGTTTTCCCATACGCCTGGCCAGCAGCGCTTGTCCGAGGGCGTTGTTGATCTTGTGCGCGCCGGTATGCGCGAGGTCTTCGCGCTTCAGAAAGATGCGCGCGGCTGGCCTTGGCAGCGACGCGCGCAGACGCTCCGTCTCGTAGACAGGCGTGGGCCGCCCGACGTATTGCGCCAGCAGCCGATCGAGTTCCGCGAGAAACGACGGATCACCGCGGGCCTCCAGGTACGCTTCCCGCAGCTCTTCCACTGGGGCGACCAGCGTCTCGGGGACGAACCGCCCCCCGAACTCGCCGTAGTAGCCGCGCACATCCGGGTCGCGCTGGCCGAAGCGGGTGTCAGTCATGAAGCGCCTCGAAAAAGCTCCTCAACTTCGCGGGATCCTTGATGCCGGGCGCCGATTCGACACCGGAGGAGACATCGACGCCATAGGGCCGCACCGAACGAATCGCAAGCCGCACGTTTGCGGCGTTCAACCCACCCGCGAGGATCGTCGGTCGCTCCGCGGCGAGGGCGCGCGCCGCGTCCCAGTCGACTGTACGGCCTGTGCCGCCGCGCGCTGCCGGATCGTGCGCGTCGACCAGCAGCAGAACGCTGGAATCGAACGCGGCAAGTGCCGAATCGCCGTTCGCGTGCATCCCAACGGCTTTGATCACCTTTCGCCCCAGCTGCTGGCAGTACTCGGGCGACTCATCGCCATGAAGCTGAGCGAAGTCGAGCCCGACCTCATCGACAATTTCCCGCACGCGTTCGATGGGCTCATTCACGAACACCCCCACCTTCTTCACATTCGGCGGAATCCGCTCCACCAGCCTTCTGGCATTCGCAGCGGTCACCGCGCGCGGGCTCTCGGGCCAGAAGACGAATCCCAGGGCGCGGGCACCCAGAGCGGCAGCCAACTCCGCGTCCTGAACCCGCGTCAGCCCGCAGATCTTGACGAACAGGCGGCTCATGAGGCACTTGCCAGCAGATCGCGCAGCGCCGATCCTGGCTGGTCCGCCGTCATGAATCGCTCACCGATGAGAAACGCGTCGTAGCCCGCTTCGCGAAGCGATGCGAGATCAGCGCCTGTCTTCAGTCCGCTCTCGGTGACCGCGACGACACTCTCGGGAATCATCTCGGCCGCGCGCAGGCTCACGTCCTTGTCGACCTCCAACGTCCGGAGGTTCCGATTGTTGACGCCGACAATCGATGCTCCCGCTTCGATCGCGATCGGAATCTCCGCCAGGTCATGCACTTCAACCAGCACGTCCAACCCGGCCGCCTCGGCCGCTCGATGCAATCCCGCCAGTAAAGCCGGCGTCAATGCCGCGACAATCAAGAGGACTGCGTCGGCTCCAGCCGCGCGCGCCTCGAGAATCTGGTACGGATCGACGATGAAGTCCTTGCGCAGAATCGGCAGCGACGTGACTTGCCTGACGGACTCGAGGTGTTCGAGGCTCCCGTCGAAAAACGTTGGTTCCGTCAGAACCGAGATCGCTGCAGCCCCAGCTTGCTCGTAGGCAAGGGCGACATCGGCAGGGTCATAGCTTGCGCGAAGCACACCTCGCGACGGCGACCGGCGCTTGCACTCCGCGATGACGGAGATCCGGTCGCGCTGCTCGAGCGCTTTTCGGAACGCACCAGGCCTGGTTGCTGCCTGCGCCGCGCGGCGCTCCAGCTCCGCCATCGAAAGGCGCGCCGATCGCACCTCGACGATGCGTCGCGTGGCCGCCACGATCGCCGCCAGCAGATCCGGAGCCTGCACGGTGGAGCTCATGACGCCGGTCCGCTTCGGGATGCAGCGACCATCGCGTCGAGCGTCGCCCGCGCCCGCCCCGAGTCAATGGCTTTTGCGGCGAGCGCGATACCCTCGCGCACGGAAGCGGCCTTGCCGCCGACGAACAAGGAAGCTCCCGCATTGAGCAGTACCACGTCTCTCCTCGGGCCGGTCTCTCCCGCGAGCACTCCGCGGAGGATCTCCGCATTGGTGGCGGCGTCTCCGCCTCGCAGCGCACCCGGCTCTGCCCTCGCGATGCCGAAATCGGACGGATGCACGTAGAACGTGGCCACCGCGCCGTCGCGACACTCCGACACTTTGGTGTAGCCGGTCGTCGATATCTCATCGATCCCATCGGCGCCGTGGACGACCCACGCACGCTTCGAACCGAGCATCAGCAGGGCGCGCGCGAGCAGCTCGGTGAGCTCAGAGTGCGGCACGCCAACAAGCTGGCTGCTCGTTCCGGCGGGATTAGTCAGCGGGCCCAGCAGATTGAACGCCGTCCGCACCCCGAGCTCGCGTCGAACTGGCGCGGCGTGCCGCATCGAAGGATGAAACGTGGGAGCAAAGAAGAACGCGATCCCGACCTGGTCGAGCGATTGCTCGACGGCCGCCGGCGCGGCGGCGATGTTGACGCCGAGCGCCTCGTAGACGTCTGCGCTCCCGCATTGGCTCGAGACCGACCGGTTGCCGTGCTTGGCGACTCGGAGCCCGGCCGCAGCCGCGACCAGCGCCGCAGCCGACGAGATATTGAACGTCCCCGAGCGGTCGCCCCCGGTCCCGCAGGTGTCGAAGGCATCTTCGTACCGCCGCTTCAGAGGCACCGCATTGGCGCGCATCGTCCTTGCGAGGCCGACGATCTCTGCGGGACGCTCGCCCTTCATCGTGAGCCCGACCAGCAGCGCCGAGATCTGCGCAGGAGTGGCCTCGCCGCTCATGATGGCGCTCATCGCGTCGGACGCCTCGTCGACCGACAGGTTCTCGCGCCGAACCAACTTGTCGAGGAGTCCGCTGATCGTCACGGCCGGACCCCGAGAAAGTTGCGGAGCAGGTGATGTCCCTCGCGCGTCATGATCGACTCGGGATGGAACTGCACGCCATGGATGGGAAACTGGCGATGACGCAGCGCCATCACCGTTCCGTCGTCCACCGTCTGCGCCGAGATCTCCAAATCCGCCGGCAACCCTGCGCGCTCCACGACGAGCGAGTGATACCGCGCGACCTGGAACGGACTCGCGATGCCGGCGAACACACCCTTGCCGTCGTGCGAAATCGTCGACGTTTTGCCGTGCATCGGGACGCTCGCGCGAACCACCGACCCGCCAAACGCCAGACCGATCGCCTGATGCCCCAGACAGACCCCCAACACCGGAGTCGTGGGGCCAAGCCGCTTGATGACGTCGACGGTGATCCCCGCCTGCTCGGGTCGTCCCGGGCCCGGCGAGATCACAATCCGCTCTGGCGCCAGCCCGGCGATCTCGTCCACCGTGATCTCGTCGTTGCGGCGCACCATCGGCTCGGTGCCCAGCTCGCCGAGGTACTGCACGAGGTTGTAGGTGAACGAATCGTAGTTGTCGATGACGAGGATCACTAAAGCCCTTCCTGCGCCAGCTCCAGCGCTCTGATGAGCGCCCTTGCCTTGTCCTGCGTTTCCTGGAATTCGGCCGACGGGTTCGAGTCGGCGACAATGCCGGCGCCGGCCTGCACGGTTGCCCGACGCCCCGTGATCACCAGCGTGCGAATCGTGATGCAGAAATCCAGGTTGCCCGCAAAGTCGAGATACCCGACCGCTCCGGCGTAGATCCCTCTGCGGTCCGGCTCCAGCTCCGCGATGATCTCCATCGCGCGCACTTTCGGCGCCCCCGAAACGGTACCTGCCGGAAAACATGCCACCAGCGCGTCGAGCCGGTCCCTATCCTCCGCGAGCTTGCCCTCGACGATCGAGACGAGATGCATGACGTGCGAGTACTTCTCGAGCCCCATGAATTGCGGCACTCGCACGCTGCCAAACTCGGAGACGCGGCCGATGTCGTTGCGTCCGAGGTCGACCAGCATCACGTGCTCCGATCGCTCCTTCTCGTTGCGCTTCAGCTCCTCCGCAAGCCGGACGTCGTCCTCCTCGGTCCGCCCACGAGGGCGAGTGCCGGCAATCGGATGCGTCTGGGCCATCCGGCCTTCGACGCGCACCAGCATCTCCGGCGACGACCCGACAATCGAGACCTTCCCCATCCGCAAGAAGTACATGTAAGGCGACGGGTTCACGTGCCTGAGGGCGCGATACACGGTGAACGGGTCGGCGTCGATTTCGGCCTCGAATCGCTGCGACAGCACCACCTGATAGACATCCCCCGCGGCGATGTATTCTTTGGCGGTTTTCACCATGTCGATAAAGCGATCGCGAGCGACGTTCGACTTCACCTCCACGGGTTTCCCGGCTCGCGGGTGAGGATGCGAGACATCCCGACGCAGCTCCCGCTCGAGAAACTCGATCTTCGTGCAGGCGAATTGGTACAGCGCCTCCAGGTTGTCGTCGGGCGTTATGCGGGCGTTCGCAATGATCAGAATCCGGTGCTGCACGTGATCGAACGCGAGCACCGTATCGAAGATCATGAAACCGGCGTCGTCTTTCAGAGCGGGATCGCCGCCATCCGTCTCCTGGAGCGTCACAGGCTCGAACCAGGCGGCCGTGTCGTAGCTGAGGTAGCCGACAGCGCCCCCTGTAAACCGCGGAAGCTCGGGCACGAACGGCGAGCGGAAGTCGGCCATCGTGCGCCGCAGCGCCTCGATGAATTCGTCCTTGGAACTCGTGGCAGTGCCGGCTCGCTCGACTATCGTCTGGCCGTCGCGCGCGCGCAGGGTGACGAACGGGTCTTTGCCCAGGAACGAATACCGGCCGACGTGCTCACCGCCCTCGACGCTCTCCAGCAAAAACGCATAGTCGGAGTGCTCGGCAATTCTGAGGAACGCCGACACGGGGGTCAGCAGGTCGGCAACCAGTTCCTTGACGACAGGGACGAACGTGCCGCGCCCGGCCAGCTCGACGAACGCCTCAAACGAGGTGAGCTTCATGGCTTGTCCAGCGGGGGCCGCATCTTCCCCAGCGCCTCGATTGCCGCGTCCCGCATCAGGCCAGCCGGCGGCCGACGACCGAGCCACCACTCGGATTGGTCCTCAGCCTGTGCGACCAGCATCTCGAGCCCTCCGATAGTCGTGCACCCGGCAGCTGCGGCCTCCCTCAGCAAGCGCGTCTCAGGAGGGTTGTAGAGGAGGTCGTACACGACCTTCCCGTCGAACGGCCCGTCGAATACAGTGTCGTCGACGTTGGGGTACAACCCCACTGGCGTCGTGTTGACGAGCAGATCCCAACTTGCCGGCGTGACGGGAAAAACCGAACCGGTCGCGCCGGCGATCGACGCAACGGCATCGGCCTTCGATCGACTTCGACCGTACACCGTCACTGTGGTGCCCATCGAGGCAAGCCCCACAACCACCGCGCGGGCCGCCCCACCCGTTCCGAGCACGGCCGCACGAGCGCCGCCGAGGTCGATCGTGTTCTTCAGCGGCGCAAGAAATCCGCTGACGTCGGTATTCCGCGCGTGCCAATGCCCTTGTTGCCGTCGGTAGGTGTTGACCGCCCCCACTTTCCGGCTCAGATCATCCACGTCATCCGCTCGCTGAAACAGGTCCACCTTGTACGGGATCGTGATGCTCGCGCCATTGACGCCAAGCGTGGCCGCAAACATCGTGAAGTCCTCGGCGCTTGCCGCGACAAGCGGGAGATACACGGCATCGGCTCCCGCCGCGCGAAACGCCGCGTTGTGCATCGACGGCGAAATGGAGTGCGACAGCGGAAAGCCAACGACGCCGTACACCGCGGTTTGATCGGTGATGCTGCGGAACCGGAAGTCGTTCAGCATGCGCGCCGCGGAGATTTGTCCCGGCGCATGCCCATCACCCGCATAGGACCACGCCGAATGAAAGTGCGCGGCCAGCACGCGAGTCGGGAGACCTGAGGCGCCCATGCCGATGAGCACCGTCTGGCCAGTCCGCTCGAGCTGGAGGAGGCGCAGATTGTCGGCAAGGCACCGGGTCATCACCGCCACCTTGACGACTTCCGCTCCCAGCGCGCGCATCGATCGCACGCGCTCGACCAGGTCGTCCGGCACGCCCTGGAAATCATGTGTCGAGAGAATGATCCGCTTTCCTTCTGTCGAGGCAATCAGCTCGCGCGCCCAGGCGGCCTTGAACTCGACGTCCACGTATTCGGCGCCGGCTTTGAGGGCGCATTCCAGGATCGCTCGCCTGGTCTCCTCGCTACCCTCGAATCGCCCGCCTTCCCACGTCGGCCGGCATGTCACCACCACCGGGTGCCGGCGGCCCGCCAACGCACCAGCGACATCGATATCAGCGACATGATCCAGACGCAGTTCCAGCAGATCGACGTCGGCAGCCGCATCCCGCAGCCTCCGCAGTTCCGCCATCGTGGGCGCCGCAATTGTCTCGACGAGTCGTGTAGACATAAAAAAAGCCTCTTCAGCGTTGTTGGCTGAAGAGGCTTTGCTGTGGCTCCCGGTAGTGTCGAACTCAGGCCAAGGCAGCCGCCCCTTCAGTGCGGGCGTAATACCACCATCCAAACTCAAACGACACCTGGGCGCGCGCAACGACGACGGGTCGCGGAGGGCGCTTGGGTTCGGTGGTCGGCTGCGGTCTCGTCATGGTGTTAGCGAAGGACCGACAATAGCAGGGTATCTTTGAAATTGTCAAGAGATGTGCCACTATACCAACAGGTATTTCCCAATAGATTCAACAACATGAAGAGACTGCTATTCGCCCTCTCGGCGAGCCTGGCGCTGTTGGTCGTGTCGCTGCCGGCTGCGCCCCCGTACTATCCCGTCAGCCAGCTTCGGCCCGGGATGGTGGGGACCGGGCATACAGTCTGGCAGGGAGACACGGTCGAGTCGTTCACCGTGCACATCCTGGGCGTTCTGCAGAACGTCATAGGTCCAAAGCGCGACCTGATCTTGGCGCGGCTCGAAGGCGGGCCGCTTGCGCAAACAGGGGTCATCGCAGGAATGAGCGGCAGCCCGGTCTATATGGACGGCCAGCTCTTGGGAGCAGTGTCCTATTCGCTGGGGGCGTTTTCCAAAGAACCCATCGCCGGCATCACACCGATCACCGAAATGATCGACGCGGCCACGCTCGACACCCCGAGGCCGCCAATCGGCACTCGCGTCCGCCTCGAGATGCCGGTCACTCCCGAGAGCGTCGCAACCGCCATGCGCGCCTCGATGTCGTGGACTCGACCATTCGCGGAGCGGGCTGCCGACGTTCAGGTCTCCGGGACCGATGTCAGCTCGCAAGTGGCGACACTGCTCCGTCCCATCGCGACGCCTCTGAGCCTCGGCGGCTTCTCGGCCGACGTCGCTGAGTTGGTCAGTGCGCCGTTTCGAACCTACGGATTCATGCCCGTTGCCGGCGCGGCTGCCGCCGCCCAGTTGCCGAGTGCATCAAGCCCTGCGACCGCCGCTCCACTCAAGCCAGGCGATGCGGTCGGCGTCAGCGTCGTCAGCGGCGATTACAACATGGCCGCTACAGGCACGGTGACCGAGGTCGTCGACAACCGCGTCTATGCGTTCGGCCACCCGTTCCTGAACCTCGGGCCTACGGCGTTTCCGATGACGCGCGCGCACGTGCACACGCTGCTGCCGAGCGTAGCCTCGTCCATGAAGATCGCGACCACGGGGGACGTCATCGGCGTCATTCGACAGGATCGTGCCACCACCATCGCCGGCCTGATCGGCGGCGCTCCGATTACTGTGCCTGTCAACATCGCACTCGAATCCGAGCGCGGCTTTACGAAGCACTTCTCGTTCAGGGTCGTGAACGACCAGTTGCTCACCCCGCTGTTCACTTTCGCGTCGATCCTGAGCACGCTCAGCTCCTACGAGCGTGAGACCGGGGCGGCGTCCTTCAGCATCAAGGGGACGATGAACGTGAAGTCGCACGGCGAGATCAAGATCGAAGATTTGTTCTCGGGTGCCGGCGCGTCGCTCAGCGCAGCCGGCTCGGTGATGGCGCCTCTGACCTTTCTCCTGGGCAACGACTTCGAACCCATCGAGATCGAAGCCGTCGACCTCACAATCCAGTCGACCGAGCAGCCGCGCACGGCCACGATCGAGCGCGTGTGGCTCGACGGCGTCCGCGCCCGGGCGGGACGCACGGTGCCCCTGAAAGTGCTCATGCGCACCTATCGCGGCGATGAGGTCGTGCGCACGGTGCCTCTCGCGATCCCTGCCAACGCAACTGGCGCGCTCTCGGTGATGGTCACCGACGGCTCGCGCCTTGCCCAGTGGGAGCGCCGCGAGGTGCGACAGCCGACCGAGCCGCGCAGTGTGCCGCAGTTGATGCGCGCGCTCAACACGATGCGGCGCAACAACACGCTGTACGTTCGGCTGCTCGCCGCCGACTCCGGCGCGGTGGTCCGTGGAGAGCCTCTGGCGTCGCTGCCGCCATCGGTGTTGGGCGTTCTCGAGGCCGACCGCAGTACGGGCGATTTCGTTCCGCTTCGCAGCGCTACCCTCGGCGAATGGAACCTTCCTACAGAGCACGCGGTCGTCGGATCGCGCATGCTCACGATCAACGTCGAGTAGAGACCTGATGCGTCCGATCGCCCGAATCCTCCTTGCCGCCGTGCTTGCTGCGGCGGCAGGCGCCACGCTCGCAGCATCGAAGCCGGTCTTCTGGCAAACCGCCACGCTCAACGACTTCCTGCGAGGCGAGGTGGAGAACCTGTCGGTCGACGGACACGGCCGGCTCGTGCTCGGCCCAGGCACCGAGCTTCTGGCCGAGACGACGTCGCCGTTCCTCTGGGGCATCGTCGCCGGATCCGACGGATCGCTTTATGTCGGAAGCGGAAACGAAGGCAAGGTCTTCAAGATCGACTCGTCCGGGAAGACGACCACGTTTTTCGACGCGCCGGAGCTCGAAGTGCACGCGCTGGCGCTGGCCGGAGATGGCACGCTGTACGCAGCGACCTCACCCGACGGGCGCATCTACAAGATCGATCGCAGCGGGAAGGCGTCGCCGTTCTTCGATCCAGACGACAAGTACATCTGGAGCCTTGCGGTCGGTCGTGACGGCCAGCTCTACGCGGGAACCGGCGAGAAGGGGCAGATCTACCGGATTTCGCCGGACGGCAAGGGAGCATCGTTCTACCAGACGAAGGCGACGCACGTCATCACGCTGGTGTTCGATCGCGACGGCCAGCTCCTCGCTGGAACTGAAGGGCCGGGACGTCTCTTCCGTATCGATTCCGCCGGAAAGGGATTCCTGCTGCTCGACTCGACATTCCAGGAGGTGCGGGCTGTCAAGCTTGATCAGCAGGGCAACATCTACGTTGCCGCTCTGAGCGGCTCGACCAGCGGATCGGCCCCAGCGCCACCTCCTCCCTCGGCCGACGCGGCTCAGTCAAGCGCTCGCGAGCCGGTTCCAACCGTCACAACGGAAGTGACGGCTATCGCCGTGGTCGACACCGGCGGCGGCGCGTCGGTGGGAGCCACCGGCACTCCGGTTCGCGAAGAACGCCGCGCAGGCCGCGGCGCCATCTACCGCATTCGTCCGGACGGTCTTTGGGACATCATGTGGGAGTCACCGGACGATGCCCCGTACGACCTGCTCCTCGATTTTCAAGGCGCGTTGCTGGTCGGCACGGGCCGCAACGGCAAGCTCTTCACGCTGAGCGGTGAGCCGGCGGCGGCCACGCTGTTGATGCAGGCGTCGGCGCAGCAAGTGACCGGGTTTGCCAGAGATGAGAGCGGCCGGACGTACTACGCCACATCGAATCCTGGGAAGGTGTACCGGCTGTCGTCGCAACGCGCCGCCGAAGGCACCTATACCTCGGTCGTTCGCGACGCACAGACTGTGGCCGACTGGGGCACGCTCAGCTGGCGCGGAGTAGCGCCGTCCGGCACTCGCTTGGAGGTGTTCACGCGGTCCGGAAACACAGCGACCCCTGATGAAACGTGGAGCGAGTGGAATGGACCGTACGCGCAGTCCCAAGGCGAGGAGATCAAGAGCCCCAACGCGCGCTACCTGCAGTGGAAAGCGGTGATGAGCGGCAAGCAGGCGACGCCAGTGTTGACCTCGCTGTCTGCCGCCTACGCGCAGCGCAATCTCCGGCCGAAGGTGACGAGTCTGACCGTGCATCCAACGGGCACGGTTTTCCAGAAACCGTACCCGACAGGCGACCCGGACATTGCCGGCTTTGACGACCTGGCGCCCGATCGCAGGATGCTCACGGCGTCGGGTGGCGCTGGGGCGCCTCAGCCTTCGGGTCTGGGTCGACGCGCATACCAGCGCGGACTGCAGACGTTCGTCTGGCGTGCTGAAGACTCGAACGACGACGAACTCCGCTATTCCCTCCTGTACCGCCGTGAGGGGGAGACGGCGTGGAGGCCGCTCAAGGAGGACCTCGCCGATCCGATTTTCGTGTGGGACACGACGTCGGTCCCAAACGGAACGTACGTGGTGAAAGTGGTCGCCTCCGACGAGTCGTCGAACATGCCTGGCGCGGCCCTCGAAGGCGAGATGGAAAGCTCGGCGTTTGACATCGACAACGCGCCGCCGACCGTGTCAGTGTCGGCCCCCCGGGTCGCCAACGGCCGCATGACAATCCAGTTCGAAGTGCGGGACGAGTGGTCCTCCATCTCCAAGGTCGAGTACTCGCTCGACGCGCAACGCTGGCAGATGGTGTACCCCCGTGACGGGATCTTCGATTCGCGTCAGGAGCAATTCGAAATGACGTTGGAGAGCGATGCCGCGGCCCGCGGGCTGGTGATCAGGGCCTACGACTCCAAGAACAATTCTTCCACTGCACGGGGCGACATCGCGTCGCCTCGCTAGAGCATCTTCCAGCCATCCACGCGGACCCGCACGTGGGCGCGAAGCCGCGGACGCACGGTGGTGTTCGTCACCAGCCACACGACGTTGAAGGACACGGGCGCTCCGGCAACGCGCGCGGGCGCAAACCTGGCCGTCGCTGCGGCGTTGAGCAGGGTCGACAACTCTTCGCGGCTGGCAGATTGTCCGTGCCGAGCGAGGTACTCCAGATCCTCGAGATGGCCTTCGGCCGTCACGAGCGCCGCAAACGCCACTTCCTCGTCCCCGGCGTCACGGCTCGCCAGCGCGGCTGGCATCGCCGCCTCCGCGTCGACCCGCGGAAGTTCGACCCAGCTTCTGGGCAGATAGATGTCGACCATCCGCGCGCCCTCGCTCGGCGTGAGGATCGCCCTCAGCGATTCGGGGTGGCTGATGGGACTCTGGCCCAGCATGAACGCACTCAGGGCCAGAAGGATTGAGGCCACCATCGACAGACCGAGGCTCGCCGACACCCGGCGCGGATCGTCAAACAAGCCGCGAATCTGCCGCCCGAGCGACGCCTCCTCCTCTGCTTCCCAGCGTACGAGCATGTCGGACTGCAGCCGGCCAAGGCCCGGAATCCACGCGACGACGTCGGATCGCGCCGCATCCCTAATGGCGGTGCTGATCTGTCGCAGATCGGCCGCCTCCAGCCGGCACGCCGGGCACGCGTCGAGGTGATCGGCGATCGCGATTCGATCGGTGACGGGCAGCTCTTCGTCATGAAACGCCGAGAGCCGCGGGCGAACGTCGTCGCATCGCAGCGTCAGCATCGGAGGTCTCCCAGTTCCTCGCGAAGCGCTTGACGCGCGCGCGTCAGCCGCGACTTGACGGTTCCCACCGGCAGCCTCAGCGAAAACGCAATCTCCTCGTATCGCAATCCTTCAATCTCCCGCAGCACCAGAGCCGTGCGCTGCTCGAACGGCAATTTCTGGATCGCCGACTTGAGCCGCGCGCCCAGTTCCCTGCGACTGAATTCCCGATCGGGCGTCGACGTCTCGCCGCCCAGCACCAGCTCCCCATGATCGCGAATGTGCTCGTCGAGCGACACCTGACTCGAGCGATGGCGACGTCTCCACCACCGCTGCCTGTTTCGAACCTGATTGACGACGATCCGGAAAATCCAGGTGCGAAGGGTCGACTGCCCTCGGAAACGGTGCAGCGTCCGAAAGACGCTGAGAAACACTTCCTGCGAAAGATCCAGCGCATCCTCGCGATCGCCGAGCAGGTGTGTCGCGAGACCCAGGACCAGCCGGTGATGCTCGTGAACCAACTCCGCGTGTGCGGCCTCGTCGCCGGAAAGGCAACGCTCAATGAGAGCCGCCTCGCCCGCTGGAACCTCCGACCAGCCGACGAGATCGGCCGGCTTGCTGGTGAAGTTTCCTGCCACTTGGGACCTCCCCCGACTATAGCAGGTTGCTGACAGCTTGGACCCCGCCCCCCAAGGAAAGTTCCAAGGGAGCTCTCAGCTACGCCTTACCCCTAGCCCCTAACCCCTTCCCTAAACCCCATTCACCCAACCACCTATCGCCCAATCTCAAATGGCTTTATCCTGCTCTCATGAAGAAGGCGATTGCCGGCCTCCTGGCGCTGGGGGGGCTTGCGGCAACGGGCATCCTTGCGGTTCGCGCGGTCGAACAGGACCGCGAGTATCGTCGCCTGATTGTCGCTGGAGATACGGCGCTTGCGCGCGGGCAGGCCTTCGTGGCTATCGAGGCCTACAGCGGCGCGATAGCGCTGAAGCGCGATTCCATGCTCGCCTACCTCAAGCGGGGCGAGGCCCACCACCGGCGCGGCGAATCCCCCGAGACGCTGGCGGCCGCCTTGCGCGATCTCCGAATGGCGGCTGCGCTCGACCCGAGCGCGACGCGCACGCAAGAGGAGCTGGGTGACGTCAACTACGCGCTCCGGCGCTACACGAATGCCGCCGAGAGCTACGAGCGGTATCTGCAGCTCGACGATCGATCTGCGCCGATCCACTACAAGCTGGCTCTGGCGTGGCGCGGGGCTGGTCGGCCGGTGCAGGCTGTCGCGGCCCTTCAGCAGGCTATCTCGCTCAGTCCACGCTTTCACGAGGCGCACTACCTGCTCGGGCTCTGCTTCAAGGATCGCGAGCAGCTCGACGCTGCGCGTGCGGCATTCAGGCGGGCGGTCGAAATCGCGCCGGCGTTCATCCCCGCGCGCGAAGAACTCGTGGAGCTTCACCGTCTTCAAAACCGCACCCGCGAGGAGCTCGACGCGCTCGACGCGCTTGCGGCGCTCGATCCGGGACCTGAACGTCTCATAGCGGTCGGGTTGGCCCATCTCCGTGCCGGCAGCCGCGAGCGCGCAGTGACCACGCTCAGGCGAGCCGCCGAACGGTATCCGGACTATCCCGGGATCTTCGTCGCGCTGGGTCAGGTTTGGCTGGATGCGGCCGAGGACTCTGCCGACCCGATTGACGTGGCGAAAGCGCTGGAAGCGCTCGCCCCAAGCGCAACTCAGGCTACCGCGACCAGCGAGGTGCTTGGGCTCTACGGTCGCGCGCTCGCTCTGGCCGATCGACAGGCGGAGGCCGAGCAGTTTCTCCGGCAGGCGGCCGCCCGGCTGCCCACCGACCCCGACGTTCTTCCCTACTACGCATCGGTCGCTCAGCGGCTCGGGCATCTGGACGATGCCCGCCAGGCGCTCATGCGTTACTCGGCGATCGTGGACGACGATCCCGACCGCGTGACCTACGCGGTTCGCATTGCCGATCTGTCGATGCGACTCAAGGATTCGTCCACGGCCGTGGCCTGGTATCAGCGGTCGCAAGCGCTGGGCAGAAACGACGCGGCGCTCCTGGCCAGGCTGGCGAATGCGTATGCGCGTTCCGGACAGCTCGACGACGCCCGCGACGCCGCGCGGCGGGCGCTCGAGCGAGATCCGGCCAATGCGGTGGCGCAGGCCGTTGCCGAGGAGCTTCAGACGCGGTAGCGTTTCGGATCGAAGGCGTCTCTGAGTCCGTCGCCGAGGAAATTGAATCCGAGCACCAGGACCGCAATCGCCAGCCCGGGGAAAATCGTGAGATGCGGTGCGTCCAGCAGGTGAAGCCTGCCGCCGTTGAGCATCGTGCCCCAGCTTGGCGTTGGGGGCTGCACGCCGAGGCCGAGGAAACTCAACGAGGCTTCCGCAAGGATCGCTCCGGCCATCCCCAGCGTCGCCTGCACCATCACAGCCGGCATGGTCGTCGGCACGACGTGACGCAGGAGAATTCGCGGCGTGCCTGCGCCAAGCGCACGCGCGGCCTGCACGAACTCCAGTTCGCGTGCCTTCAACACCTGGCCGCGGACCAGGCGCGCATAGCCAACCCACCCGATCACGGACAGCGCCATCACCACGTTGGTGAGGCTCGGCCCCAAGACGGCAACGAGCGCGATTGCGAGCAAGATGCCGGGGAACGCCAGCAGCACGTCGATGGTTCGACTGATGGCGTCGTCTACCCAGCCGCCAAAGTAGCCGGCCACCGATCCCATAAAGATGCCAACGAGAGACGAGATACCCACAACTGTGAGACCGACGAGGAGCGAGATCCGCGCACCTGCCAGAATACGCGAGAAGATGTCGCGGCCGAGCTCGTCGAGGCCGAAGGGATGGCTGATGCTCGGCCGCTCGAGCCGCAGCGAGAGTTGCTGGCTCGCGGGATCGTAGGGCGCGATCCAGGGCGACGCGATTGCCGCAAGCACCGTCACACAAACAACGACTGCACCAATGCGAATCACGATCGATCCACCCTGATGCGCGGGTCGAGGAAGCCGTAGGTGAGGTCCGTCAATAGATTCACCGCGACATAGGTGACGGCGATCAGGAGCACGCAGCCCTGGACGAGCGGATAGTCGCGAAAGCTGATCGACTGGATCAGCAGCCGTCCGACGCCGGGCCAGGCGAAGATCGTTTCCGTGATGACCGCACCCGTCAGCACGACGCCGAACTGCAGACCCAGGATCGTGACGATCGGAATGAGGCTGTTGCGGAAGGCGTGACGGAGAACTGCTCGGGTGCGGGAAACCCCTTTAGCGCGCGCAGCCAGCACGTACGGCTCGCGCAACTCCTCCAGAAGGCTCGCACGCGTCATCCGCGCCAGGATCGCCGCGAGCGCCACGCCGAGTGTGACCGACGGCAGAACGAGATGCGCGAGGGTGCCTCTTCCGCCCACCGGGAGCCAACCCAGCTCGACGGCAAACACGATGGCGAGAAGTGGGCCGAGCCAGAAATTCGGCACCGAGATGCCGACAAGTGCCAGCGTCATCGCGCCGAAATCCACGAGCGTGCCACGGTGCACGGCGGCAATGATGCCCAGCGGAAGGGCAAAGCAAACCGCGACCAGCATCGACGCAAACGCGAGCTCGGCCGTTGCCGGCATCCGTTCGAGTATCTGCTGACGCACGGGCTGATCGTTTCGCAACGACACCCCGAGGTCGCCGCGCGCCAGGCCGGCGAGATATGTGGAGTACTGCACCAGTAGCGGGCGATCGAGGCCCAGGCGTCCGCGGAGCTGCGCCACCTCTTCGGGCGACGCGCCTTCGCCAAGCATCGCCTGCGCCGGATCGCCGGGGATGAAGTGGATCAGCGCGAAAACCAGCGTGGCAACGCCGAGCAGGACAGGAATGGTGAGCAGCAGCCGGCGGACGAGATACCTAAGCATCGAGCTGGAGACGCTCCATGAGCTTTGCCAAACCCTGACGACTGACGCCCAGCGCGGCTGCCGTCCGCCCGCGATGACCTGCGGCCCTGGCAAGCGCTGCCCGGACGAAACGCTGCTCGAACTTGTGACGCGCGCGCTCGAGCGATTCGCCGGCTTCTGGCTGAGCAGCGGTCGCAATCGCAGACGGAAGCGCCGTTGGGCCGACGACGCCCCGCCTGGGAGCCGCCACCACCAGCGCCGTCAGCACGTTCTGCAACTCTCTGACGTTTCCCGGCCAATCATACCGCGTCAGTGCCGAAACGGCGCCCTTGCCGAGTACGGCTGTGCTGCCGATGCGAGCGGCGGCGTCCTTCCAGAATCGCGCGGCGAGAAGAGGTATATCCTCGATTCTCTGGCGTAGCGGCGGTACATGCACGCGAATGACGTCGAGCCGATACAGCAAGTCCTGGCGGAACCGTCCAGCTTCCGCTTCGGCACGCAGCGTGCGATTGGTGGCCGCAATCAACCGCGTGTCGAATGCCCTCGTCACGTTCTCGCCGATCCGGCGGATCTCGCCCTCCTGAAGCGCGCGCAGTACTTTGGCCTGAGCGCGCGGCGAGAGCTCCCCTACCTCGTCGAGAAAGAGCGTGCCTCCGTCCGCGCTCTCGAACAGTCCCAGGCGCTCCGTCGTTGCACCCGTAAACGCGCCTCTCGCATGTCCGAAGAGCTCGGTGTCGATGAGGTCCTCGGGCATCGCCGCACAATTCAGGGCACAGAACGCCCTCGCTCGCCGGCATCCGCCTCGATGGATGGCACGCGCGACCAGTTCCTTGCCCGCCCCGCTTTCACCTTCGATCAGCACCGTGAAGGGTGCATTCGCCGCGCGAGCCACGGAGCGTCGAACTTCGACGATGGCGGGGCTGGCGCCGATGAGGTCCGATTCGGGAGACTCCAGGCACGGAATCGCCTGTCGCTCCTGCAGGACGTAGACCAGTGGTGCGCACGCCGCCGCCGCCGCCGCCCCGAAGGCTTTCGCCCGGTCGGGATTGGCCGGACCTTCCGAAGTCCAGCGCAGCGAGAGCGCCCCGATGAACCGGCCCAGATACCGTATGGGCATCGCGGCCGACACCCAGCCGCCCGCCGGCTCCGGTCCGATCGCCAAGCCCGCGTCGAATGCGCGCCGCGCCAGCGTTCGATCGGCGGGCCCAGACGAGGCGAGTAGACGCGTGTCAGCGTCTGCACAGGCGAACACTCCTACCCCGAGCGCGGTTGTCTGATTTCTGATGGACGCTGCGGTTCGGCCCAGGGCCTCGACTTCGTCTGCGTACTCATGAGAGGAAGCGAGAAGCTGTCCGAGTGCTCTGAGCTCGTCGGCTGCCCCAGCAGGAACGAGTTGAAAGACCGGGGCCGACTCGCGCGCACGATCCGGCTGGAAGCCGCCGGCCTGTTCGGTACCTTGCGCCACGCGCGCAAGCATCCTCTCTATGCATCCCTTGAGCAGCGGCGGAACCTGCGTCCGGCCAATCCCCCTGAACCGCGCAGCCACACGGCGCGCGGCTGCGTGCCGTCGAGCGGCGACGAGCGATTCGATCATGATGATCCGCAGCCTGAGGGCATGGAGCGGCAGATGCGCCGCCCGGGCCGCGCGCAGACCCGCGCGTATGTGGTGGTCGAGCGCCTCATGATCGCCTAGAGCAGCCTGAATCGTGGCCTCCCATCGACGCAGGTGCGCCTCGACCACCGGGAGATGTACGTCGGCCTTGAGCCGCAGCTGATCGAGCGCCCGTCTGGCACCCGGCAGGTCGCCTGCCTCGATGCGAACCCGAGCCATGAGACACCAGTACCTGGCGATCGCCTCCGAGTCACCGCATGGGGTCGTTGCTTCAATCACCTCCAGGGCCTCGCGATGTCGACGCTGCCACCACAGCACACGGGCCAGTGCAACCGAGCACCGCATCGACAGAGCGGGATCGTCAAGTCCCGCGGCGGCTGCCAGCGCCAATCGGCACGTCCGTCCCGCATCTTCGAACAACTCCAGATCGGTTTCCGCAAGACCCTTGTATGTCGTCGCCTCGACCGCGTGTGTGGCTGCACGCAGGTGCTGGAACTTTGCGGCCGCACCCTCGAACATCGCCCTGGCGTCAGCAGCCCGGCCTCGCGTCAGGAGCAACTGCGCGAGCGTCATCTCGGACTTGCCCGCGTGAAACGAGTCGCCTCGCCTGCTGAGTCCGCCGATGGCTGCGCGCAACGCACGCTCGGCAGCGGCGTGCCGCCCGAGCGCAAGCAACCGTTCCCCTTCCATCGCCATGCTCCGCGCCCTCGGATCGCCGACCGGCGGGAGCGGCCCGTACGCCGGCCGGCTCTCGGCAGCAACGAGCATTCGAGCGCGACGACCGCCGGCTTGCTTCCAAAGCACGTGCACGTCTCTCGCACGCGCACGGGACAACCCGAGCAAGTCGAGAGACCACTCGGTTGGGTGTGTTGAGTCGACGAGAAATGCGATCGACCGCTCGCAGAAGAGTCGAAGATCGGCAGGCGGGTCTGCGCGAAGGCAGTCGAACGACAGTGGCACGAAACCGCGCAGCCGCAGCTCGCGGGGATCCGGGATGCACGAAACCACGAGCACCCTCTTGGATGACGCCGGCGAAGCTTCGAGCCAGTCGATGACGTGCCCTGCTGTCGGGCCGAACGCTCCGGCATCTCGTCGCTCCGTCGCCGCTTCAAACCGTCTGTCGCGGCTAACGAATCCGAAATCGAGTAACAGCCCCGCCGCATAGTTGCGCGCGCAGAGCCGCACCCACGCTTCCTGTTCGGGTTTCTCGCCGGCAGGCGCGATCCGAATGCGCGCCTTTGCGCCACTCGCGAGGTCGATGGCGTCCACCTCGGCGCGGTCGCGGTCTTGGTGCTGCAACGGCATCGTCTCCACTGCAAAGCGATCGGCGAACAGCATCATGCACCTTGCACATGTGCAAACGTTCAGCCGTTCAAACGGCCTGCGATCGCGCGGGAACGCCCGAAAGTGCTGCAAAAACTTCGTATAGAATGGCGATGCAATGCTGCGTTTTCTCACGGCTGGGGAGTCGCACGGCAAAGGTTTGGTGGTGATCCTGGAGGGCCTGCCAGCCGGTCTTCGCATCGACATCGACGGCATCACCGAACAGCTCCGGCGGCGGCAGGGCGGCTACGGCCGCGGGCGTCGCATGGCCATCGAATCCGACAAGGCCGAAGTCCTTTCTGGTGTTCGAGCCGGCGAGTCCCTGGGCTCCCCCGTGGCGCTGCTGATCCGCAACAAGGACTGGGAGAACTGGCAGAAGACGATGCACGCAGAGCCGGAGGCGCCGGAGGACGCCACCGGTGCGATAAAGCCGGTTGTGACGCGACCGCGGCCTGGCCACGCCGATCTCGCCGGCATCATGAAGTACGACCGCGACGATATTCGCGACGTGCTCGAGCGGGCCAGTGCCCGCGAGACGGCGGCCCGCGTCGCCGCCGGAGCGATCGCGCGCCAGCTTCTCCAGCACTTCGACGTCGACATCGTCAGCCACGTCTATCAGGTGAACGGCATCGGCATCGACAACCCGCTCCGCATCACGTTCGAGGCCGCTCGCGACGTGGGTCCCGACTCTGCCTTGCGGTGCGCCGATGCCAACGCCGAAGCGAAGATGATCGCTGAAATCGACCGGTGCCGCGATGCTGGCGACACCGCCGGGGGCGCGTTCGAGGTGATCGCGCGTGGGTTGCCGGTCGGGCTCGGAAGCTACGTCCACTGGGATCGCAAGCTCGACGGCCGACTCGCACAAGCGATGATGTCGATTCCTGCGATCAAGGCCGTCGGCATCGGCATCGGCCCGAAGGCGGCGTCCGTTCCGGGCTCGCAGATGCACGACGAGATCGTCCCAGCGCCCACCCGAACGAAACCGCCGATTGGAGTCGCCCGCCCAACCAACAACGCCGGCGGGCTCGAGGGCGGCGTCACCAACGGCGAAGACCTGCGGATCTGTGGCTTCATGAAGCCGATTGCCACGCTCATGACGCCGCTGCGCTCGGTCGATCTGGTGGGCATGACGCCGGCGCCCGCCGTGATTGAGCGCAGCGACGTGTGTGCCATCTCGGCCGCGGCGGTAGTCGGGGAAGCCGTGGTGAGCCTGGTGCTTGCCGATGCGTTTCTCGAGAAGTTTGGCGGCGACTCTCTGAAGGAGATTACCGGCAACTACGGCGCTGCGGCCGACCGGTTGCGGGCGAGGTTCAAAGCCCGGCAGTGATTCGGCCGATCCTCAAGTTCAGCGAGTCTCCCCTGCACTCCCCTGCTGCGGCCGTGGGCGAGTTGACCGGCGATGTGCAGACGCTCATCAACGACATGATCGACACGATGTATGCCGCTCCCGGCGTGGGACTCGCTGCGCCGCAGGTGGGTGTGTCTCTACGGATCTTCGTCATCGATTTGTCGGTGGGCCGCAAGGCGGAAGATCTGATGGTGTTCGTCAACCCGGTGATGCTCGATCAGGAGGGCGTCCAACTCGAGGAGGAAGGCTGCCTGAGCGTGCCAGGCTTCAACGCGACCGTGGCTCGACCCAACCGCGCGGTCGTCAAGGCGCTCGATCGGCACGGCGTCGAACGCATCGTCGAAGGCCGCGATCTCCTCGCACGCGCGTTTCAACACGAGATGGATCACCTCGATGGCAAGTTGTTTCTCGATCGCGTTCGCGGCATCAAGCGTGATTTGATCGTGAAAAAGATTCGCAAGCTGGCCCGCGCGGGAAAATGGTGACGAGCGCTTCGGCCCTGCGCGTCGTTTTCTTCGGCACCCCGGAGTTCTCGGTTCCCAGCCTTCAGGCACTTCAGCAGTCGCGGCATCACGTGGTCGGGGTCGTCACGCAGCCCGATCGCGCGCGCGGGCGCGGGCAGCGGCCGCGGCCAGGGCCGGTCAAGCAGTGTGCGCTGCAGCATGGCCTTGCCGTCCTGCAGCCCGAGCGGCTGCGGGACGAAGGATTCCTGACCTCGCTTCGCGCCTTCGACGCCGACCTTGGCGTGGTGGTGGCATACGGACGCATCCTGACCCGAACTGTTCTGCAGGTTCCGCGGCTCGGACTCGTCAACGTGCATGCGTCGCTTCTGCCTCGACATCGGGGAGCCGCCCCAATCCATCGCGCCGTGATGGCGGGCGATCCGGAAACGGGCGTCACCATCATGCGCGTGGTCGAAGCGCTCGATGCCGGTCCGATGATGGCCAAACTGGCGCGCGCGATTGATCCGGATGAAACCAGCGAGGACGTAGAGCGCGACCTCGCCTCGCGTGGCGCTGCCGCGTTGATCGAAGTCGTCGACGCACTTGCCGAGGGGCGAGCCTCAGCGGAGGCCCAGCGCGACGAAGAGGCCACCTATGCGCCCAAGATCGAGAGGGCCGACGGCATTGTCGACTGGTCGCGGCCGGCGCTCATGATTCACAACCAGATTCGCGGACTGCATCCCTGGCCTCACGCGTTTGCCGACCTCGATGGCGAGCGGGTAATCCTGCATCGCTCCGCGCTCGAGGCTGGCGAAGCCACAAGCGGGGTACAACCCGGATCGATCATTGAGGCACATGGGGATCGTCTCATCGTGCAGACCGGTCAAGGTCTGCTGCGGATCGTGACGCTCCAACGCGAGGGCCGGCGGCCCGTGTCGGCCAGGGAGTTTCTCTCGGGACGTCAGGTCAAGCCCGGCGCGCTGTTTCAGCGGCCTCGTGTGGCGGAATGATCGCGCCGGCCCGCCTGGCGGCCGTTGCGGTGCTCCGCGACGTCAATGCGGATCGGCTCGATCTTCCCGCCGCGCTGGCTCGAGCACGGCCGACTCTCACCGACGACCGCGATCGAGCGCTCGCCACCGACCTTGCGACCGGCACACTGCGATGGCAGGCAGAGCTCGATTACCTCATCAGTCACTTCGCGAAACGTCCGATCGAAAAGCTCGACTTCGACGTATTGCAGATCCTGCGGTTGGCCGCGTATCAGCTTCTGCACCTGGATCGCGTCCCCGCTGCAGCGGCGGTGAACGACGCTGTGTCGATGACCAGACGCGCCCGAAAGACGAGTGCCGCCAGTCTCGTCAACGCCGTACTCAGAACGTTGTCGCGAAACCGGCATCGGCTGCCCCTTCCAGCAGAGCCGCCTGGGGGAGATCCACTTCCCTTTCTCGCGATTTCGCTGTCGCATCCCGCGTGGCTCGCCCAACGGTGGCTCGACCGATACGGCTTCGAGGCCGCCGAGAAATGGGCTCGGTTCAACAACGCCCCGGCGCCGATGACGCTCCGCGTCAACCGCCTCAAGACCACCCCGCAGGCGCTGTCGGCGTCTCTTCGGCAACACGGTGTCGATGTCGCTCCTGCACGCTTCGCTCCAGACGGCCTCATTGTGACGGCTGGAAATCCACTGCGTACGCCGCTTGCCGAAACGGGCCACTTCTTCCTTCAGGACGAGGCGTCGCAATTGGTGTCTCTTCTGGCGGATCCTGCGCCGGGCCATCGCATCCTGGACACCTGTGCATCGCCCGGCGGCAAGACCACCGCGATAGCCGCTCTGACGGCCGACACGGCCGATATCGTCGCGATGGACGTCAGGACCGCTCGAGTCAACCTGCTTCGTGAGACCGTGCGCAGCAGCGGGTCTCGCCGGATCCGGATCCTGCAGGCCGATCTCGCCGCCGGTCTCCCGTTCGCCCCCACGTTCGATGTCGTCTTCGTCGACGCGCCATGCTCGGGGCTGGGAGTGATCCGGCGCGATCCGGAAATCCGCTGGCGCCGCCACGAATCCGATCTGCCAGCGCTGGCGGCCGCGCAACTCGTGATGCTGCAACATGCCGCGGCCGTCGTGCGACCGCATGGCCGCCTGGTCTATTCGACGTGTTCGAGCGAGCCTGAGGAGTCAGAGGCCGTGACCGACGCATTTCTGAGGGAAGATCGCCGCTTCCGGCGGATCGATCTCCGCGTCGACCGGCCCGCGCATTTCGCCTCGATCGAACCGGTGCTCGACGAGCGGGGCTTTCTGCGAACCAGGCCCGATGTGCACGGACTCGAGGCGTTCTTCGGCGCATCCATGCGGCGTGTAGAATGATGATGGTCTGATGCAGTTTCGCAACCGCGTCTGGAGCGCCGGCCGGCTCTTCGCCATCATCGCCTGCCTGCTGGCCACCTACCTGCTCTTTGCCGTCGCCGCCATGCGAGTCGCCGTGAGGGTGCGAGAGGTGCCGGCGCCGGATCTCCGCAATCAGACCGTCGCGCAAGCCAGGGCGATCGCGTCCGACGAAGGACTCGTGCTGCACGTCGATCAGACCGGCCGCCTCGATCCGAAAATTCCCGCGGGCCGTATCGCCGTGCAGGAGCCGGCGCCCGGCACGGTCACCAGGCGGCAGCGCAGCATTCGCGTGTGGGTGAGCCAGGGTCCGCGCGTCACGGTGATTCCCGCCCTCACCGGCGAGAGCGAGCGCGCCGCGCAGCTGCGGCTGCAGCAGGACGGCCTCGCGGTGTCGTCTCGTGCCGAGGTCCGATCCGCGCAGTTTCCCGGCGGTACCGTCATCGCGCAGGAACCGCCGCCTCAATCGCGAGGCACCGAGGTGGCCCTGCTGGTCAGCCGCGGCGAGGAAAGCCGCTACTACGTGATGCCGGATCTGATCGGCGTCACAGGATCGCGCGCCGTCGAGTTGCTTCGCACGCGAGGCTTCCGCGTCTCGGTCGTCGGCGAGCTGCCATATCCCGGCGTACCTGCGGGCATCGTCCTTCGCCAGGCGCCCGCCGCAGGATTCCAGATTGCCGCCGGCGATCCGATCTCGCTGGAGATCAGCCATTGAGCCGTGGACCGGTCCGCCTCGCGGCGTCCATTCTGTCGGCAGACTTCTCGGCCCTCGGAGCCGCCATCGCCGCCGCCGAACGCGGTGGAGCCGACCTGATCCATGTCGACGTGATGGACGGCCACTTCGTGCCGAACATCAGCATCGGCCAGCCCGTGGTGAAGGCTGTCAAACGGGTGGCGAAGCTGCCGCTCGACGTTCACCTGATGATTACCGATCCCGATCGATATGCCCCGGGTTTCGTCGAGGCCGGCGCAGACATGCTGTCTGTGCACATCGAAGTGCTGACGCACCCCGAGCGCAGCGTCGCGGCCATCAAGAGGCTGGGCGTCAAAGCCGGCGTCGTCTTGAGTCCGCCGACTCCTGCGAGCGCGCTCGAGCCGGTCGCAGCGCGACGTGGACTTCGTGCTCGTGATGTCGGTGAACCCGGGATTCGGCGGACAGAAGTTCATGCCCGCAAGCCTCGCGAAGATGCGGCGCGCTGCGCGCCATGCTCGACAAGGCCGGCAACCAGGCGCCCATCGAGATCGACGGCGGCATCGATCTGTCCAACATCGCCCGAGCCGTAGCCGCTGGCGCCGATATTCTCGTCACCGGATCAGCCATCTACAACACGCCCGATCCGAGTCGCGGCCGACCCGGGCGCTGAAGAACGCCGCCATCGCCTCCTGATGACCGAACCGGCTCCACAACCATCAACATCCGGGTGCGATACGCCGAAACCGACAAGATGGGCGTGGTCTATCACGCAAACTACTTCATGTGGTTCGAAATCGGACGCTGCGAACTGCTGCGCGCGATCGGCGCGCTCCTACAAGCAGATGGAAGACGAAGGCATCGAATTGCCGGTCATCGAAGCGCATTGCGAATACCAGACGCCCGCGCGCTACGACGACGAGCTGCAGGTGAAGACGTGGGGGAAGCTCCTGTCGCCGGCGCGCGTGGAGTTCAACTACGAGATCAGCCGCCTGAGCGACGGCGCTGTGAATGCCGTCGGCACGACGGTGCACGCGGCGGTCAACGGCAACGGACGACCGTGCCGCCTGCCCGACTACATCCGGGAGCTCTTGAAATGAAAGCGCTGGTCACCGGCGTTGCCGGCTTCATCGGATCGCACCTGGCGGGCGCGCTGCTCGATCGCGGAGCGACCGTCGTTGGCGTCGATTGCTTCACTGACTATTACCCGCGGCCGCTCAAGGAAGCCAACCTCGTACGCTGTTCGAGGTAGGAGCGGATTCTCGTTCGTCGAGGCGCCCTTGCAGGCCATGGACCTGAAGGCGCTTCTGGCCGGGGTCTCGCATGTGTTCCATCTGGCTGCACAGGCCGGCGTCCGGAAGAGCTGGGGACGCGATTTCGACGTCTATACCAGGAACAACGTCGAGGCCACCCAGCGGCTCCTCGAAGCCATGGTCGGCCTGCCGATCGAGAAATACGTGTACGCGTCGAGCTCGTCCGTGTACGGCGACCACGTGCCCCTGCCCATGCGTGAAGACGCGTATCTGCAGCCCTTGTCGCCGTACGGCGTGTCCAAGCTGGCCGCGGAGCACCTGGGCCATTTGTACTGGGCCAATCATGGCATCCCCGTCGTGTCGCTGAGGTATTTCACGGTGTACGGGCCGCGACAGCGGCCCGACATGGGGTTCCAGCGCTTCTTCACCGCTGTCGCAGCAGGGTGCGCCGATCACCGTATACGGCGACGGCGAACAGACGCGCGACTTCACGTTCGTCGCCGACATCGTCGCCGCGAACGTCGCTGCGGCGGAACAGGGGCAGCCGGGCAGTGTGTACAATATTGGAGGCGGATCCAGGGTCTCGCTGAACCACGTTCTCGATCTCATCGCACGCGTCACCGGAAAACCGTTGAACATCCAGCGCGAACCTGAACAAAAAGGCGACATGCGCCACACCTACGCCGATACGTCGCGCGCGCGGCGCGATCTCGCGTTTAGCCCGCGGGTCAGCCTCGAGAGCGGCCTCGAGCAGCAGTACCGATGGCTGACACGATAATGACGTGCCCCAGCGGTGCCTTTCTGCTCCTTCTGGTCGCTCGGCTCGATCGTCCTGAGCGGCTGCTCCTCCAATCCCCCGGTCACGGCGGGACCCGGGCAGGCCGATCAAGCTGCTTGCTCGAGCGCGGTAACGCGGCGCTCAAGGAGGAGCAGTGGATTCGCGCCCGCGAATTCTTCACCGAGCTGCTCAACAACTATCCGCAGAGCCCGGTTCGGGCGGACGCCAAGCTGGCGCTCGGCGATGCGTACCTCGGCGAAGACACGGCCGCCTCGCTGGTCTACGCGCAGAACGAGTATCGCGAATTTCTGTCGTTCTATCCCACCAGCAACCGGGCCGACTACGCGCAGATGCAGTTGGGCATGGTGCACTACAACCAGATGCTCAACCCGCAACGCGACCAGACGCGAAACCAAGGAAGCCATCCGCGAATTCCAGACCTTCGTGGACCGGTATCCCAACAGCCCGCTGGCGCCGCGAGGTGAAGCAGCGGCTTCGCGAATCCAAGGACCGGCTGTCGGACTGGGACGTGCGGTCGGCAACTTCTACCTGAACATCCGGGCCTATAGCAGCGCCGAGCAGCGCTATCGATATGTGCTGGAACACGACCCCGAATACAGCCGCCGCGACTCCCTCTACTTCCACCTAGCGGAAGCGCTCGAAAAGTCCGAAAAGAAGGCTGAAGCTCTGCCCTATTACGAACGCCTCGTGGAGGAGTTCGAGCAGAGCGAATATCTGCAAGAAGCCAAGCGGCGCATCGAGCTGCTGAAGGGCGAGGGCTCAAAGCCCCTCGTCGGGTCTCTAAGCCGCCTTTTCGCAAGGACTCTGTCTATGACGCTCCGATTCGCGGGCTGCGCGTTGTCGCTCTGTCTTGCTGCCGTGCCTGCCGCCGCCCAGGCGCCGGCATCCCAGGCGCCGGTCCCGGCCTCAGAACTGGTGGCTCCACCCTCCTGGGCCTACTGACGCTTGCATGCGCGCCCAGTCTCGTCATCGAGACGCCTGGTGAAAAACCGGCTGACTCCGGCGCTTCGGGTGATCGGATCGCAGGACTCGGCCAACCGCGACTTGCTCGGGCCCGGAGACACGGTCGTGATCAGTGGCGGATCGAACGCGGGCCTCGAGGTCGGCCAGCGCTATTTCGTGCGACGACACATGACGACGCTGGGAGGAGCCGGTCGAGGTCCCCAAGACCGTGCACACCGCGGGATGGGTGCAGATTCTCGGCGTCGACACCATGCTCGCCACCGCGACGTCGTGCAGGCCTGCGGCGATGGCGTGCTGCTCGACGACTACCTCGAGCCATTCGTGGCGCCGATGATTGCCGCTCGTGCGACGTTCCGGGCACTACGCCCCAGTTACGAAACATGGGGCGCATCATGACAGGCGTCGAAGGCAGTGATGACGGGTGCGACGGGGTCAGGTGATGACCATCGATCGCGGCAGCAACTCGGGTGTCGCGCTTGGCCAGCGACTCCTCGTGTTCCGCGACAAGCGCGAACGATCGGATCGAGACCGCGGACGCTCGCAAGATCTTCGTGGAGTCGCTCGGCAAACAGCCGTTGGTGCAGATCGGCGAAGTGCTGGTCGTGCAGGCGTGAGGTCAGACGACGCGTCCGTGCAAATCGTCGCGTCGACGGATGCCATCAGCACCGGCGACTCTGATCGTGCCGATTCGCTGAACGGCGTTCGCCGTTCAACTCGCCTTTGTCGAACGGGATCGATTTGCGGTCGGAAAGGGTTCGACCTTGGCCGGAATCTGCGCGAAGCGCCGGTAGTAGTCCACGCCGAGATCAGCGCCGTCATCACCACCACCCACAACGCCGCGGTGCCGACCGATCGACAGCGGGCCGCAGTCGCTCCTCTTCTCCCAGAATCAGCGCCAGAATCGCGACCACCTGCGCCACCATCTTGATCTTCCCGAGCGACGAGGCGGGAATCACCACGCCGCGCGCGTAGGCGATGCTGCGGAGCGTCGTCACGGCCAGCTCGCGCCCGATGATGATGGCCACCATCCAGGCCGGCGCGAGCCCCATCTGAATGAGCGAGATGAACGCGGCCGACGTCAGCAGCTTGTCGGCAATCGGATCCATCATCTGCCCGAGCGCCGTCACCTGCTTGCGGCGCCGCGCCAGATAGCCGTCGAGCCAGTCGGTCAGCGACGCCAGGCCGAAGATGGCGGCGCCGATCAGCTCCTTGCGGACGCCGAAAGATGAGGCGTCCTTCGAAATTGGTGAGCAGCACCACGACCAGCAGCGGCACCAGAAAAATCCGTGTCGTGGTGAGAGCGTTCGGCAAGTTCAGCGGTGAACGCACGGCTGACGCAATTGTAATGCAGTATCATCTCGCTTCGATATGAAGGCGTTGCTGCTCGTCGGGGGCCAGGGAACACGGCTCCGTCCGCTTACACTTCACGCACCGAAGCCGATCGTTCCGATCTTCAACCGGCCGTTTCTCAACTATCAGCTCGACTTGATCCGGCAAGTGCCGGAGATCGACGAGGTCATTCTCAGCCTCAACTATCAGCCGAAGCGCATCGAAGAAGTGTTCGGCGACGGCCGCGAGGCCGGCATCAAACTGCGCTACGTCGTCGAGCCGATCGCCGCTCGGCACCGCCGGCGGTGTGCGCTACGCCGCGGAAGGCGTGCGCGACACGCTGGTCGTGTTCAACGGCGACGTGCTGACGACGGTCGATCTGGGCGCGCTGATCGCCTTTCATCGAGAGCCGCAAGGCGCGGGCGACAATCGTGCTGACGCCAGTCGACAATCCGAGCGCATACGGCCTCGTCGAGACCGATCGCGCAGAGCAACATCCTGCGGTTCCTCGAGAAGCCGAAGCCCGACGAGATCACCTGCAACACGATCAACGCGGGCATCTATGTCCTCGAGCCCGACACGTTCGATCGGATACCCGAAAGACGTCCCGTGGTCGATCGAGCGCAGCTTCTTTCCGTCGTTCATCGAGCGGGGCGAGACGTTTCTGGCGTCCATCTATCGCGACTATTGGATCGACATCGGCACGCCGGAAAAGTACATGCAGGTGCACCGCGACATCATGGACGGTCGCTATCCGATGCCGCCGTTCAAGGGCCAGCCGAGAGCTGGCGTGGGTGGCGCCCAGCGCTCGCGTCGACGCCGGAGCGCCGCTGAACGGCCCGCTGTTCATCGACGAAGGATGCGTCGTGAAGGCCGGCGCGCGGATTGGGCCCTACTCCGTCATCGGCAAAGACTGCGTCGTCGACGAGGGCGCGCACGTCGAGGGCACCATCTGCTGGGCCGGCGGCCGCATCGGCTGCGAGGCTCGGGTGAAGGACTCGCTGCTGGGCCAATCGGTGCACGATCGGCGCCAACTCGCTACGTGCAGCAGGCGGTGCTCGGCAGATCAGACCGTCATCGCGGATTACAGCCGACTATGAATCCAAACATCTTCAAGGCCTACGACGTGCGGGGCATCTACCCCGCCGAGCTCAACGAGCAGGACTTCCACGCCATCGGGCGGGCGTTTGTCGCGTATCTGAAGGCGCGGCGCATCGGCGTCGGCCGCGACATGCGGACGTCGTCTCCGTCGCTGTCCGCCGCCTTCATCGCAGGCGCGCGCGAACAAGGCGCCGAGGTCGTCGACTACGGGATGATCTCGACCGACATGATCTACTACGCCGTCGGCACCGAGGATCTCGACGGCGGCGCGCAGATCACGGCTTCGCACAACCCGAAGCAGTACAACGGCTGCAAGATGGTGGGGCGCGGCAACACGCCGCTGAGTGGCGACGCTGGTATCTCGGACATCCGGGACATGATCGCCGGCAACCGCATTCCCGCCCCAGCCGCCCCTCCGGGACCACACACCGAGCGCCGGATCCTCGACGGCTACGCCACACACGTGCTCAGCTTCATCGATCCGTCCATCGTCAAGCCGTTTCGGGTCACTTTGGACGCGGGCTGCGGTATGGCCGGCCTGGTGGCGCCGGAGCTGTTCAAGGCGCTTCCCTGCAAGGCCGAGAAGCTGTGCTTCACGATCGACGGCACCTTTCCCACGCACGAGGCCAATCCGCTCATCGAAGAAAACCGGCGCGACATCGTCGCAAAGGTGAAAGCCGACCGCGCCGAGATCGGCATCGCATGGGACGGCGACGCCGACCGGTGCTTCTTCATCGACGAAGACGGCGAGTTCATCTCGGGCGACTTCGTGACGGCGTTGCTCTCCGAGGCGTTTCTTCTCAAGGAGCCAGGAGCCACCGTTGTCTACGATCTGCGCGCCAGCTATGCCGTGAAGGACGTGGCGGCCGCCCACGGCGGCAAGGCCGTGATGAACCGTGTGGGCCATGCGTTCTTCAAGGGGCGCATGCGCGAGCTGAACGCGGTGTTTGGCGGCGAGGTGACCGGGCACTACTACTTCCGCGACAACTTCTACTGCGACAACGGCTTCATCCCGGCGCTGCTCATCCTCGAGCTGATGTCGAAGAAGAACCAGTCGCTCAAGCAGCTGCTCGCACCGCTGCGCAAGAAGTACTTCATCTCCGGCGAGATCAACACGAAGATGCCGAGCATGGAGGCGATGCAGGAGCGCATGAACGCCATCGAAGCGCGCTACCGCGACGGCAAGATCTTCAAGCTCGACGGGATTTCGGTGGAATATCCGGACTGGCACTTCAACGTCCGGCCCTCGAACACAGAGCCGTTGCTGCGCCTCAATCTCGAGGGAACGACCGACGCGCAGATGCAGGCCAGGCGCGACGAAGTACTGTCGATCATCCGCGGCTGATCGGCCGCTTCGGCCTATTCCGATCCTGTTCGCTGTCTCTGGCGCGACTGGCGCAGCGCGGCCCGCGCCATCTTCCTGCGATCGCCGTCGCTGAGGCGTCGCTCCGGATCGTGCATCTGCGGCACCAGCCACTCGCGATCGCATCGGCCGCAGTAGTACGCCTGCGTGACGCGACGGCCCGAGATGATGCACTCCGTGCGCACGAACTGGCTGTCGCGACACGCGGGGCACGCGGGGTGAGGTGGTTTCACTTTTACAGTCGTAACCGGCGGCGAGAGGAGGGATTATGCGGCGAAAGCGCGCGCGGGTCAACGGATTCGGCCACCCGTTGCACAGCGTTTACTTGTCCGTCGCGGGCGGCGGTGTCGAGTCCGGTATCGGGTCGTTGGACCCGCTGGTGGCCCGACACCCGGTCGGGATGTTCCTGGAGTCTCTTCTCCGCTGTTTGTCTGCTTTGATCCTATGCCGCCGGCGCCTCGCTTTCCTCAGCAATTTCCGACACCAGGGCCTCTGTCGTCAGGAGGAGCGCAGCAATAGACGCGGCGTTCTGCAATGCGGACCTGACGACCTTGGTGGGATCAATGACGCCCGCCTTGACCAGGTTCTCATACGTACCGGTCAGCGCGTTGAACCCCTCGTCGGGCTGCATCTCTTTCACCCTGGCGACGACGATCGAGCCCTCCTCACCGGCATTGTTTGCAATCCATCGCAGGGGCTCCTCGATGGCGCGCGCGATGATGTTGACCCCGACCTGCTGATCCCCGGCGAGCTTAAGAGTCCCGAGCGCTTTCGCCGCTCGGAGCAGGGCGATCCCCCCGCCCGGAACGATGCCTTCTTCAACCGCAGCCTTGGTGGCGTGCATGGCGTCCTCGATACGAGCCTTCTTTTCTTTCATCTCGGTCTCAGTCGCCGCTCCGACCTTGATCACTGCGACGCCGCCCACGAGCTTTGCGAGCCGCTCCTGCAGCTTCTCGCGATCGTAGTCGGATGTGGTGTCCTCAACCTGAATGCGAAGTTGCTTGACGCGCCCGTCAATGGCTTTCCTGTCACCCGCACCTTCGATGATCGTGGTGTGGTCCTTGTCGATCGTCACCTTCTTTGCCGTTCCGAGAGATTCCAGTTCCAAACCCTCGAGCTTGAGGCCGAGGTCCTCGGTGATGGCTCGGCCCCCGGTCAGGATGGCGAGGTCCTCGAGCATCGCTTTACGCCGATCGCCGAAGCCAGGTGCTTTCACGGCGGCGGCTTGCAGGGTGCCCCGCAGTTTGTTCACCACGAGCGTGGCGAGCGCTTCGCTCTCCACATCCTCGGCGACAATCAGCAACGACGAAGCAGCTCTTCGAGACTTTTTCCAGGAGTGGTAACAGATCCTTCAGATTGGAGAGCTTCTTTTCGCAGATGAGAATCCGCGGATTGTTGAGTACGACTTCCATCCGATCAGGGTCGGTCACGAAGTACGGCGACAGATATCCGCGATCGAACTGCATCCCTTCGACGAGCTCGAGCGTGGTGTCGATGGTCTGGGCCTCTTCGACGGTGATGACACCGTCTTTGCCGACTTTCTCCATCGCTTCTGCGATGATGGTGCCGATCGGCCCGTCGTTGTTGGCTGATATCGTTCCGACCTGCGCGACCATGTTGCCGCTGACGGGCTTCGACATCTTCTTCAGCTCGTCGGTCACCACGTTAACCGCTCGATCGATACCCCGCTTGATATCCATCGGGTTGGCACCGCTGACGACCTGCTTCACCCCTTCGCGAAAGATAGCCTGGGCGAGCACCGTGGCCGTCGTCGTGCCGTCGCCGGCGAGGTCCGATGTCTTGCTCGCCACCTCACGCGCCATCTGAGCGCCCATGTTTTCGAGCCGATCCTTCAGATCGATCTCCTTCGCGACCGTCACGCCGTCCTTGGTAATCGTCGGCGCTCCGTACGCCTTTCCAAGAATGACGTTGCGCCCTCGGGGACCGAGGGTCACTTTGACGGCGTCGGCCATTCGGTTGATGCCTCTCAGAACGGTCTGTCGTGCTTGTTCGCCGTAGATAATCTGTTTTGCCATTACGATTTCTTCTCCTGGTGCGTCGCGTCGGTTTCGACCACGGCCAGCACCTCGTCCTCTTTGACAATGAGGTAGTCCTCGCCGTCGATCGTGATGTCCTGTCCGGAGTATTTGCCAAACAGGATGACGTTCCCGGGCCGGACGTCCATCGTGATGCGCGTGCCGTCCTCGGTCACCTTGCCGTCACCGACGGCGAGAATCGTTCCCTGCTGCGGTTTCTCTTTGGCTGAGTCCGGGATGATGATGCCGCCGATGTTCTGTTCGCCTTCCTCCAGGCGCCGGACGATGATTCGATCGTGAAGTGGTCTGACATTCATGAAGAGGTCTCCGTTCTGCGTTGACTGTACTAAAGGCCGGCGGACACAGTGCTGGTGGGTACAGCCTTGAAGCACGCGGCAAATCCCCAAGATGATGATCGTGCGCGGAAGACTGCCGGGCGGTTACGTTGAAGGGCTCGATCCCTAAAAGGTGGCGATTTTGACCATCGCCGTGCCTGGCTCGTAGTACTCGGTCACTCCGCACCCCGTGCAGGTCACCCGCCAGCCTCGGGTCGACCGCTCCGGCGTCTTCGCTGCGGTCGTGGAACGATGCACGGCGACCGGTGCACCGCATTCGTTGCACACGAAGCCCACCCACGCGTCCTGGCTCACAGTCGCAGAAGAATGCGTGTTGTCGCGCATGACCTCATCAAGCATCTTCCTCCTCGAACTCTTAAACATCGTTCAGCTTTGCCGGTTCGATCGTCTGGCCGTTCTTGTCGTGGTGATTGTCGATGATGCGCTGAATCGCCGTGTCCCGAGCACCGTCGTGCTTGTCGGGCGGCGACGCGTCTCGATCGACAATCCATGCGGCCAAACCTAGGTGCGATTCGCCGAGGAATTGTGGCTGCGGCCAGAACGAAAACGACGGCTGAAATCGGACCATAGGCAATCGTCTCGTACTCGCAGGGGCCGGTCTGTATCAGATTGCACAACCCGCCGTGCGTCCTAGTGAACGGACGTGATCGGGGCAACCCTGGAAGCCGTCAAGGGCGGAGGCCCGGATCGGCTGCGTTGAGAAACTTGGTGAGCTTGCGGTTGTCCGGGAAGTCCCGCGCAAGCTTTCGTGCGATCGTCGTGGCTTCGGGCACGTTCCGCTCACGTACCAGCATCTCCCAGAGCGCGAACTCGGCTTCGACACGGACAAAGAATTCCGACTCGGCGTTTGCCGCTTCGCGCGCGCCAATGAACGCGCGCTTCTTGCTCCCCCCGCCGAGAAGCCAGCGCGTGCCTCTCGCCATTTTTGTGTCGACGATGTAGTCAATCCAGGCTCGCGCGACACGAGCGCGGCTGTGCTGGGGATCCTTTTTGAGAGCAGCGTCCAGCGATCTCCTGGCTTCCCAGTACTCATTCCAGCCGGTCTTCCGGCCGAGGGTTTCCAGGTGCAGCCAGACGTAGTTCAGGTTGAGCTTCCCAAGGAAGAACAGCGCCTCAGCATCACTCGGGTTCATCAACAGTCGCCCGCGGGCGACTGCCTGCCCCTGTGTCGTGTCGCTCAAAAAGGCCGTCAGCAGATCGGGGCACGCCAGGCACTGCTTGAACGCCTTCCCTTTGTCGGCATGATCGCCGAGCGCCTCTCGCAGCTGGAAGTGAAGCGCCGAAGTGCGGAGCTCATGAGCGGACAGGTCGGAGGCATCCGCAGATTGCAGGGTAAGCGCCAGATCAGCCGCCGTCTGGTAGTGCGCGTTAAAAAATGCACGTTGGGCGTCAGCCAATGTGGGCCCCGAGGCATGGGCACGGATCGACGAGGCTGTCGCCAGAGCCACCAGCACGAAGAAGCCCATTCGAGTCATACAGGGAACGAGGTTACGCGGAAAGCTGCGGGCCGGGCTGTCCGAAACGGCACACATGGGTCTGATGTGCGCTTCTGAACAGCGTTTGGTCACGAACGCCGTCATGCTTAACGACAATAGAGGCTCAGGTAGGGAAGACCGAGTCACCAACCGTCAGCTCCCCTGTCACGTGCGTCGACCCGAGAGGCCAGCGGTTAAGGAATCGCGAGGCGGAGGATTGTATGCTGCATGAATTCATCGCGACGAACCGCGACGAGATCATCAGGCGGTGCAGGGACAAGGTCGCGATGCGGTCGGTTCCGCCGCCGACTGAAGCCGAAATCGACCACGGTGTGCCGGTCTTTCTGAATCAGTTGGCGGATGCACTTCGCCTCGGGCTGACAGTAACGCCAGAGATTGGCAGGAGTGCGATTCAGCACGGCCATGACCTGTTGCTTCAAGGATTCTCTGTATCGCAGGTCGTGCACGATTATGGTGACGTCTGTCAGGCCATTACCGACCTCGCGGTCGACGTAAACGCGCCCATCAGCACGGATGATTTTCGTACGTTGAATCGCTGTCTAGACGAGGCGATCGCGGGAGCGGTGACCGAGTACGGGCGTGGACAGGATCAGGCGACGCTCGATGGCGAGAGCGCCCGCGGAAGTGAACGCCTCGGATTCCTCGCACATGAATTGCGGAACCTGACCAACACGGCGCTCTTTGCATTCGAGGTGCTCAAGACGGGGAATGTCGGAGTCGCGGGCAGCACCGGAACGGTGCTTCACCGGAGCCTGATGGGGTTGCGGAAGCTCATTGAGCGCTCGCTCGTCGAGTCCCGGTTTACCCAGGCCAGCCAGCATCCTGAACCGTTCCTTGTGTCGCAATTCATCGATGAAGTCTCGGCCGCGGCCATATTGGAGGCCAACACTCGCGGCATCAGGTTGATGGTCATGCCGGTCGACGAGGCCGTGACGATCGAGGCCGATCGACAAGTCCTCGGCGCCGTGGTGGCAAACTTGCTGCAGAACGCATTCAAGTTCAGCCATCCTCGCAGCACCGTGACCCTCCGAGTCGGCCTCAGCGCCGAGCGAGTGCTCATCGAGATCGAGGACGAATGCGGCGGCCTTCCGAGTGGGAACGTGACCGACCTGTTCCGCCCGTTCGAGCAGCGAGGCACGAATCGGACCGGCGTGGGCCTCGGCCTCGCCTTCAGCCGCTGGGGCGTCGAAGTGAACGGTGGCCGGATCTCTGCGCGCAACCTCCCTCATAAGGGGTGCGTCTTCACGGTTGATCTACCTCGGTTTCCGGTTTGTGTCGTTCCGGTGGCTAGTCAGTTCGTGCGCAATGAGTGAGACGCGCCTCCGAAAGGTGTTTCTCCTGCTGCTCGTCGCAGTGATCACGATCACGTTCGTGGCGATGATCCGCGACTTCCTTCTGACGATTCTGCTCGCAGCGATCTTCGCCGCGCTCAGCTATCCGATCTATCAGTGGCTCTTGCGCTCCTTCCGCGACCGCTCCGCGCTCGCGGCGATCGCGACTCTTTTCATATTGCTCGTGCTCGTCATGGGACCGCTACTCGCGGTATTCGGGGCTGGCGCGAATGAAGCGCTGCGAGTCACCGAAAACGTTCGGCCGCACCTCGAGCGACTCGTGGATCGGCCCGGCGAATTCAACCGGTGGCTGCGCCTGGTTCCAGGTTACGACTACATCGAGCCTTACAGAGCGCAGATCTTCACCAAGGCCGGCGAGCTCCTCGGCAGTATGAGTGCGTTCTTCTTTGCCGCGCTGTCAGCCACGACCCGCGCAACAGCGGTCTTCATCTTCCACTTCGTCGTTCTGCTGTACACGATGTTCTTCTTTCTCACAGACGGACCGGGCCTGCTGGCTGGGGTTCTCGCCTACCTGCCAGTCACCGACGCTGACAAGCAACGAATGCTCGACAAATTCGTATCAGTGACACGTGCGACGCTCAAGGGCACCGTACTTATCGGCGTCGCTCAAGGGCTGCTGGGAGGGCTGGCCTTCTGGGCAGTCGGGATCGACGGTGCGATTTTTTGGGGGACCGTCATGACGGCGCTGTCCATCGTCCCGGGCGTCGGCGGTGCGCTCGTGTGGGCGCCAGCCGCGATCGTCCTCGTCACGACGGGCGAGGTGTGGCGTGGAATCGCGCTGGCCGGATTCTGCGGCCTTGTGATTGGGAGTGTCGATAATCTGTTGCGGCCGCTGCTGGTCGGTCGTGACACGCAGATGCACGAACTGCTGATCTTCTTTTCCACTCTCGGTGGTCTTCTGATGTTCGGCGTGATGGGATTCATCCTGGGGCCCATCCTCGCGGCGCTCTTCGTGACGGTGTGGGAGATGTTTGGCACGGCGTTCCACAGCTCGCTCGCCGGGCCGTTGCCGAGTACTCCCGGAGCACATTCCGGCTCTGAATTGGGCACAACAGCACGACGATGATGGCGACTAGCGGGCGACACTCGCGCCTCTGTGCTCTTATGCACACCTGCCAGACCAAGGACATGGAATGCTCGAGCGTATGGACCTTCGACCGGAGCGCCGCGATTTCAGGTTTCGCCACGCCTTCGCGCGCCGGCTGCGACGCGAGTTCAGAAACATACCAGAACTCTGCCTGACGGCGGTCCAAGCCGCAGAACTCTTCGGTGCTCCGCCACAGGAGTGCGAACGGCTTCTCTCCGCGATGGCTAGCGAGGGTTTCCTGACGCTGAGAAGAAGCGATGGATGCTACGTCCATCGCGCCGGGTCCATCTGAGTTTCGAAGAGCGTGCGGCCGAGACGGTCGGCGCAGCTGGATCACGGAGGCGAGCGCTAGTGGACAGACGTCAGGCCGCGTCCGAATCGAAATGTCTCCAGGTACTCGAGGGTCGCGAGCTCGTCCGAGGTGTACCAAAGGTCGCCACCTTTGCCTTCGGCAAGTCTCGCGCCTCGTGCGACAGCGTATTGAACATTCCAGCCGTCGCCGCGGTATATGAGGGACATCTGATCGTTCGGCATGGCCGTCACGATCAAAAGGTGATGGCCATCCTCGACCTTCGACACGACCACATCATTCACCTTTAGCTCACTTCGAGTCGCCACGCCCGCCTCCTGATCCTTCACTTATGCGAGCCTGACGTTCTCACCCCTGGGGCCCTTCGGACCATTCCCCACATCAAATGTCACCGCCTGCCCTTCGCGAAGTTCGTCGAACGACGTCTGCTGGCAAGCCGATTGATGGAAGAAATACTCCGGGCCGTCGCCTGCCGCGATGAACCCGAATCCTTTGTCGCTGACGAGCCGTTTGATCGTGCCGTTTGTTGCCATTTGAACTTCCTTTGTCTCTGTACGTTGATTCGTCGGTAGAAACGCGTAAACAACAACGATACGCGGAACCCAAAGCGGTCGCTGTGCTGAATTGCACAGGAGGACGGAAGCCTAGTCGTGCAGGACGACGCTCAGGAGAGCCGGGTTGATCTTGAGGCCACCGTTATATTCGATGAAACCAAGTTTTCTGAACTTGTTCATGAAGAAATTCACGCGCGATCGCGTCGTCCCGATCATTTCCGCGAGCACTTCTTGCGAGAGTTTGGGGAGGACCCCCTGTGGTTTGTCGGCCATGCCGTACCGGGCGAGCAGCATAAGCGTCCGAGCCAGCCGTTTCTCGCTGGAATTGAACAGCTGATCGACGAGATCCTCCTCGATGCGGATGTTGCGCGACAACATGAACGCGATGAATCGATTCGAGAATTCCGGCTCGTCGTGCAGCAACTGAATCATCTGTTTTGTCGGCACGATCAGAACGGTCGTCGTCGACATCGCAGTCGCGGTGCCCATGCGCACGCGCTGCGCCGCAAGGGCACCCTCGCCAAGGAAGTCGCCTGGGCCCAGCGTAGCCACGATCGCTTCTTTGCCTGCGTGGGACAGCACCGATAACCTGATCGCGCCTTTCTGAATGTACATGACGCTGTCCGACGGATCGCCTTGAGAAAAGACGATCGACAAAGGCTTGTAATTGACGATTCTCTTGCTGATACCTGGTGAATTGAGAAACGCCTGAGCGTCAAATGAGGGTGCGCTCGGCGTCGTGCCGATCGGTTTCCTGGGTCGTGGCATACGGGCGCTGGAGCGCTAATGGTATCGCAATCGGACGCCGCTAGAGCATCCGGATTCTCGAGCGCAATCGATCGAATTGCAGTTGAATCATTGCCATGCGTGTCAATTGGTCATCCATCTGAAGAAAAATATCGTCGATCTGTCTCCAGACTTGCGCCGCCAGCCGTGGCTGCTTTCGAGGTGCGCGAGATCTGCTGGCGGCTCTTGCGGCCAGGCTCGTGCGACGCGTGGATAGGTGTTTCATGCGGTGATCATAGCTGTGCCGTGTGCGTCCCCGCTGTTCAGAACGAAACACACCCTCGCCGACACCTGGCGCAAGGCGTTGTCAGCGAGCGGCTGGGATACCTATCGATCAACCCACTCGACATAGCCGCCAGGGATCGTGTTAAGCACGATCATGATCTTCAGGATGCGATCCTCACGGAGCAATTCAGCCGCCCCTGTGCGTGCGGCCTCGATCGACAGATAGTCAATTGACGTCTGGGGCAATGCACTGGCCGAGCCCCGGCGCATGGTGGGGATCAATCGAAACATGGCCAGTTCCGGACCGGGTTCCGTTGTTTGGCCGTTGGGACCTTCACCGTAGCAGGAAGTAGCCGTTCAGGATGGCTGCACTCAAGACGAAAATGGCAGCGAGGACGATGAGCTTGCGGCGTGTTGCTCGATCGTTGGCGGCGCCGCGTGCCTGCCACGCTGCCCAGCGATCCTCAAAACCCTGATCCACGATTACTGCCTGAGCTGATTCTTGCGACATGCATTGACCTTAGCTCGTTGTCAGAGTCGGTGTTGTGCTGTTCAGCACACCTGCGAAGAACCGCAACGAGTAGTCTGGTTGCATGAAGAAATGCTTGTTCTCAGCCCTCACGTGCCTCGTCCTGATCGCCTCGCCCTCGCTGGCGCAAGACCGAACTCACTATCGAGAGCTTCAGTTGGGCAGCGACGTCGCGTCGGTCGTCAAGCTGATCGGGATGGCATCACCGGATATCCAGCTGGTGCATCAACGGCCAGCCGTCATACAAAGTCTCGAATGGCGGCCGCGATACGTCTCGCGAGACTCATCGGCGCAGACCGATCCTGTGAATCTGATCGTCTTGAGGTTTTATAACGATCAGCTCTTCACGATCAGTGTCGAGTACTCCCGCGATAGAACTGAGGGGATGACGGAAACAGACCTTGTCGAGGCGATCTCGGCGATCTACGGATCTCCGTCGAAGGTGATACCGATGGCCGGTCGGCCCACGCTGAACTATGGAAGCGCTGATGCGCCGGTTGCAATCTGGGGAGACACCCACTCCTCCTCCTCCATCACGTTGCTGCGCGTCGCCTATCCCATCTCGTTCAGGCTGGTCGTTGCTGACACGCGTCTGGAGACTCTGGCCCGAACCGCGAGCGTGGAAGCGGTGCGGCTCGATGCCAAGGAAGCGCCGCAACGCGAAGTGGCGCGCCAGCAAAGGGAAGACGGGGAGGCGGTCGACGCTCTGAAGAAAGCGCAGATCGAGAACAAGGCGGTGTTCAAGCCATGACGATGCTCGCCGTGTTGTCGGTCGGCGGTCTACTTCTGTGGGCGTCGCGGCGGTTTCACCGCGACAATGAGCTGGGCTTTGTAAGCGCGCAGTGGCTCGCAGAGTATCGACAAAACAACGAATCCTAGACGTGGATTGAAGAGTCCGCTCGCGCAAACCTAGCCGCAACACGACAAAGACCCTCCACATGTTCGGCGGGAAGTCGAACCGCTAAATTTCCCCCGGAGATTGGTAGCGCCGCCAGGATCGGTATTCACGCCTTTCGGAATGCTTTCAAGTAGTCGGCGGGGTAAACACCGCGGTAAACTTACCGCAGCGAGGGCCTGTTTGCGGGGTTAGCATAGTGGTAATGTTCTGGCTTCCCAAGCCAGCTAGGCGGGTTCGATTCCCGTACCCCGCTCCAATCCATGTGGTGATTGGGTGATAGGTGATGGGGCGATAGGAATCAGTAGGCGTCCTTCCCTGATCCCCCACTCGGCAGTCCACCCTTGGCTTCCTGGACAATCTTGACTCCCGCGCTTGCGCCGACGCGGCTCGCGCCCGCGGTCACCAGGCTCTTCAGCGCTCCATAGTCGCGCACGCCACCGGCGGCCTTGACGCCAATCTCCGGACCGACGACGCGCCGCATGAGTTCTACGTCCGCCACGGTCGCTCCGCCTGGGCCGAAGCCGGTCGACGTCTTCACGTAGTCGGCGCCCGCCGCCTTCGCGAGCGTGCATGCCGTCACCTTCTCCTCGTCGGTCAGCAACACCGCCTCGATGATCACCTTGCTCAACACACGGCACTCGCGGCACGCTGAGACGACCGCCGCGATGTCGCGTTCGACCACGGCCAGATCGCCCGACTTGAGGGCGCCAACATTGATCACCATGTCGACCTCGCGTGCGCCGTCGAAAATGGCCCGCCTGGTCTCGAAGTGCTTGACGTCGGTCGTCGTTGCCCCCAGCGGAAAACCGACGACCGTGCACACGCCCGTGGCGCTCCCGCGCAGCAACGCTGCGGCCAGCGATACCCAATGCGGGTTGATGCAGACCGTCGCAAAGCCGTGCTCACGGGCTTCCCCGCACAGCTTCTCGATTTCCTGTTTCGTCGCGTCGGCCTTGAGCAGCGTGTGATCGATCAGCGAGGCGACCCCTTCGGGGACCTTGTCGCCCGCGTAGAGCCCGAGCCTCGAAGCGCCGGCATCGACGACGCCTCGTACACGATCCGGACAGCAGTCGTACACCACGGCGTGGCACGCGCACCTACGAGAGCCTCCGCGCGCGAGCGCCGCGCTCACTTCCTCCGCGATGATGCGCTGAAGATCGGCCCACTGCATCAATACTGCCCTCCCCTAGCGCTCCAGATCGCGGATCTTGGCGAGCCGTCGGATGTATCGAGGCTCTGTCATCGGCGTCCCCAACCACACGTCGACGACACGCAGCGCGTCCTCCACGGCAATCAATGTGGAACCCAGGCTCAACACATTCGCCCCGTTGTGCTGCCGCGCATACCGCGCCATCGTCTCATCGTGGCAGACCGCGGCACGCACGCCCTTCACTTTGTTGGCCGCAATCGCCGACCCGATACCCGCACCGTCGATGACGATGCCCGCATCGGCCTCCCCGTGGGCGATGGTCCGGGCGACGCGGGCCGCGATGTCGGGATAGTCCACGGGATCGGGCGTCAGCGTGCCGATGTCGTCGACCGCCAGCCCCTTCCGTCTCAGGGCGGCCACCAGCGCTGATTTCAGCGCCAGTCCGGAATGATCGCTGCCAATGCAGATCCGCCGAATGTCGGCAACGGGCGCAAGGTCGGCAACCGTCGCATCGAGCAGATTGGCCGCCAGCACCGTGACGCGGCGAGCCTTCAGCGTGTCGGCGGCCAGCGGCGTGATCTGGCCGCCCGGCTTGAGCGCAACCGTCTCCCCCACCTCGAGCACCCGGGCGTCAGCCTCGGTGATGATCTCGAACTGTTTCATGTTATTGTTCGCGCCATTTATGACCATGCTGTTCACGGCCGAACAGATTCAGGCGCGCATCGCTGAGTTGGCGGCGCAGATCAACCGCGATTATCCGTCGAGCGAACCGCTCCATTTCGTGGCCGTCCTGAAGGGCGCGTTCGTGTTTCTGTCTGACCTGGCTCGCGCGATAGCGCCGCGCCCGGTCACCATCGACTTCATCGCCGTGTCGAGCTACGGCGCGGCGACGAAAACCTCGGGCGAGGTCCGGCTGCTCAAGGACCTCGACACCCCGCTTCAGGGCCGCGACGTGATTATCGTCGAAGACATCGTCGACACCGGCCTCACCTTGAATTACCTGCAGGATATTCTGCGCGCGCGCGACCCGAAGAGCCTGCGCACCGCCTGCTTGCTCAGCAAGCCCAGCCGCCGCAAGGTGGATGTCCCAGTCGAGTACGTGGGATTTTCGATCGAAGACCGGTTCGTCGTCGGCTACGGTCTGGACAACGCGGGGCAATATCGTCATTTGCCGTTCATCGCGCTGCATGACTAGCTACTTGGCCACTGCCGCTCTGACAGCCTGAGCCATCTTCCTGGCTTCGGCGATCACCTGCGCTTCATCGAGCGTCAGCATCTTCCGATCGCGCATCAGCAGCCGACCGTTCACCATCACCGTCCGGACGTCGTCTCCCCGGCTCACATACACCAGGTGCGACACCGGATCATAGAGCGGCGTCTGCCTGGCGCCCTGCATCGACACAACCACGAGATCGGCACGTTTGCCGGTTTCAATCGAACCGATCGTGCTCTCCAACCCGAGGGCCCGCGCCCCGTTAATCGTGGCCATCTCCAGCGCTACCGGCGCCGGCACAACCTGCGGATCGCGCGTCTTGACCTTGTGCAGGAGCGCGGCGAAACGCATCGCCTCGAACATGTCGAGGTCGTTGTTGCTCGCAGCCCCATCGGTGCCAAGGGCGACGGTGACGCCAGCGGTCAGGTACTCAGGCACCGGGGCGATGCCGCTTGCCAGTTTCATGTTGCTCTCTGGATTGTGCGAGACGGCGACGTTTCGGCTCTTGAGAATCCGCATGTCGGCCTGATCCACCCAGACTCCGTGATTGGCGAGCGTCCTCGGCCCCAGGAAGTCGATCGATTGAAGGTATGCAATCGGGCTCAAGCCCTGATGAGCAGTCCGCGAATTCTTGACCTCCTCCTCCGTCTCGGCCACGTGGATGAGCACCGGCACGCCGTACTTCGACGCCAGCGTGCGCGACGCGCGCAGCGTGTCGGCATCCAGCGTGTAGGCCGCGTGCGGGGCGATCGCGGGGACGATCAGGGCGTCCTTCGCGAATTCCTTGATGAAGACCTCTGCCCTCATCAGCGCGTCCTGCGGGGCCTTGGCGTCGGGCACAGGAAACTGAATGACGGTCTGCCCGAGGACACCTCGCAGGCCTGCAGATTTCGTCGCTCTGGCGATCTCTTCTTCGAAGTAGTACATGTCGGCGAAGGCAGTAGTACCCGACTGAATCATCTCGAGCGCGGCCAGACGCGTGCCGACTCGCACCATCTCGCGCGATACCGTCTTGGCTTCGGCCGGGAACATGTACTTTTCGAGCCAGTCTTGCAGCCGCAGGTCGTCTGCAAGCCCGCGGTAGAGCACCATCGGCGCGTGCGTGTGCGCATTGATGAGGCCTGGGATGACCACCGACCCGGTGGCATCGATGCGGTCGGCGCCGACGAACCGCGCCGCGATCTCGGCCGCAGGCCCAACCGCGACGATCGTGTCTCCGTCGACTGCTACGGCCCCAGGGCTATAGATGCTGCGGCGCCCATCGACCGTCACCACCGAGTCGCCTGTCACGATGGCGCTCACGCGCCTGGGTGCAGTCTGTGCCGCCGGCGTCACAACGACCAAAGCACTCGCCGCCACGAACGCGAGCAGATATCTCATCGCCGCGATTCTAGTTCCTATCACCCAATCTCCTATCACCCAATCTCCAATGTTATAGTCCCCCGCATGTCCGTTCACATCGTCGAGCACCCGCTGGTCCACGACGCTCTGATTCAACTGCGCGACGTCCGAACGGAAACCGAAGAGTTCCGCCGCGTCGCGAATCGTATCAGCGTGTTGCTGGTTGCAGAGGCGTTGCGTGATTTGCCCACCGAGCGAGCATCAGTGGAAACGCCGCTGGAGCGCGCGGAGGGACGCAGGGTTGCGCGGGACGTGGTGGTTGTGCCGGTGCTGCGAGCCGGCTTGGGAATGCTCGACGCGGTGCTCGAACTGCTTCCAGGCGCACGTGTGGGCCATATCGGCCTGCAACGCAACGAGTCGACCGCGGTTGCATCGCAATACTACGCGAGGTTTCCCGACAACCTCCCGTCCAGCTATGTCGTGCTGGTCGATCCGATGCTCGCCACCGGCGGCAGCGCGGTCGCGGCGCTCGACGTCCTGAAGGCGGCCGGCGCCTCCAGCATCCGCATCGTCTGCATTGTCGCCGCGCCGGACGGAGTGGCGCTGGTCGAGCGTCTCCATGCCGACGTCGACATCTACACGCCGGTGATCGACAAGTCACTCAACGCACAGAAATACATCGTGCCGGGTCTTGGCGACTTCGGCGATCGGCTGTACGGCACCGTCTGACTTGGGATAAAATCGCTTGTTCCGAAGGGTTGGGCGCTTGGCTCAGCGGTAGAGCATCGCCTTCACACGGCGGGGGTCAGTGGTTCGAATCCACTAGCGCCCACCAACTCTTGCCCCCACCTGTCCACCTCCAATACAAAGGATGCGGCCCTCACAGACCGACTTGTCCGCAGGGTGATTGGCGAGCTGGAAGTAGACATCATCAGTCTGCCGGCCGCTCAGACGTTCGCGGTCGTCATCGATGATCGAACGGTCGGCACCTTTACGACTGATGATCGAGGAAGCGTGGACATGGAACTGCAGGAAGGAGAGATGCCCCCTCGGCCCTGACGCGCGCCCACCCCTCGACAGCTACTTCTTGGCTTCGGCCAGCAGCGCCGTCAGAATTCGCGCGTACGTCTCATCAGCATCGCTGAAGGTCTTCGCGTAGTCGCCATCTGACATCTTCTGCCGGTCGGGCTCGCCGTCGAACATCACGGTCTTGCCGGAACCGTTCCAGGTGTCGAACGTGTTGTCCTGCTTCCGCTGCGATAAGCCCGGCTCGCCCATGTCCTGCACGAACACCTTCGTGGCGGGGGCCACTGTGCCGCTGAGCTCCATGTAGATGTCGCGGTACTCCTTGGCGGCCAGCCGCGGTTCCATGAGCACAGGCACGGGATATTGACCCGACACGACCAGCAGCTGCACGTTGGCGAAGTACATCGCGGCGGCATAGTGGCCGTCGGGCGCTGGAAGTTTGGCGGCGATGGCGTCGAGCTTCTTTTGCTGCATCACCTGCACCAGCTCTTTTGCCACAGCGGCCGATTTCGACCCCTGGGCGGCGGCCAGGCCGGGCGCCAAGACCACTGCGAGGCCCGCAACGGCCTGCACCATCGATCGCCTGATCATGAAATCCCCCTTCAAACCAGGACTGACGTTTGTGTTTTGCGAACGGAATACGCCGTTTCTACCACCTATGGACAACGGCGTCAATCGGGCATGCCCCCTACCCCGCCAGCGCTAACCAATAAACAGCGGGTCGTCTTCGTCTCCGCGGGTCTTCGCGGTATCCGCGCTATCCGGGCGCTTCCTCAGCTCGCGGAACACCTCGAGCACAGCCCGGATTCCGGCGAGCAGCGCCGTGCCCTCGCGAATCGGCCTCAGCACGGCGTCCTGAAGCGTGACGGCGGTCTGTTCGATGCGAACGACAAGGTCGTTGAGGAGCTGATCGACGCGCTCGACCTGTCCCGTTGCCAGCGCGCTGACGCGAGACGCGTCTCGGGCGATCGCGTTGATGCTCTCGACGAGCGGCTGAACTTGAGGTTCGATCCGGTCCAGGATACGGAGGAGCCGGCGGGCCACCATCAGGCCGTAGATCAGCACGCCAAGCTGGATGGCGGCCATGGTGAACGTGGCGAGCGCGATCACCCCGAGAAAGACCTCCGACCAGGAGGTCACGCGAGCTCCGTCATGTCCGCTATTCTCGGCTCCGCGACGCCATTTGAGTAGATCGCTAGAAGATGCTCATCCTGACATTCAGGTAGCGCTTCGGGTCCTTGCGGATGTCGGCCAGCAGGCTCTGCATCTCCGCGACTGTGCGGTTGATGTTTTCGTAGAGCTGCTTGTCGTTCATCAGCTGCCCCATTGTCCCCTGCCCCTGGTTCAGCTTGGCCGTCAACTGCTCGAGGTTGGTGGTCACGGCCGTCAGGCGCTGATACAGCGCATCGTCCGTCATCAGCCGGCCCATCGTCCCCTCGCCCTTGTTCATCCGGCTCGAGATAGCCTGGAAATTGGCCGTGACCTGCTCCAGATTGCGCGCCAACGTCGGGTCGTTCATGAGCTGGCCGAGCGTGCCCTGCCCGCTGTTGATCTTGTCCGTGATGGCCGCGAGATTCTTCGTCGAGGCCTCGAGCTGGCGCGCCGTTTCCGGGTTGTTGAGGAGCTGCCCGAGCGTGCCCTTGCCGCTGGCGAGCCCTTCGGTCACGCTTCGGGCCGCGGCCGTGAACTGCCGGAGTTCGTGCGTAGAGCTGCTCGTCGGTCATCAGCTTGCCGACGGTGCCTCTCCCGCCCTGATGTCGGTAATCAGCGCGGTCAGCTCCGTGATACCCTTGTTGGCCTGTGCCGTCACGTCCGCCAGTTGCGCGGGAGGCGCATCTGCTGGCACGTACCCCCACTCGGGAATCGGCTCACCAGAGGTGGAAGCGCTGATATCGACCGCGCCTTCACCCAGCAGCGACACCGAGCCGATAGTCGCGCGCGACGTGGTGCGCACTTTGTCCTGCATGTCCTCGCGCAACTCGAGCGTCATGTCCACGTCCGACCCGGTGAACTGCAGGTCGGTGACAGCGCCTACCGTTACTCCCGCGACGCGCACAGGGGATCCCTGCTGCACGCCGGCGGCATTCGCGAATTTCACCTTCAGGTTGTAGCGCTGCCAGAAGAATCCGCCTTCGCCGCCCAGCGCGAGGATCAACGTCGCGGCAATGACAACGGCGACGACGGCCATGACGCCGATTTTCAGTTCAGACCATTTCAATGAGCGTGTTCGCGGCATAGATGTCCTTACAGACAAGAATGCTTTGATATACGGATCTTTCGACGCCCTCAGCTCAGACGCGGTGCCCTCGAAGATGATCAGGCCGTCTTTCAGCATCATGAACTCTGCCTCTTCGAGCTTCGCCTGCCCGGCCGGGACGAAATCGACGGCGCCGTTCCGTCTGACGGCTTCCTGCGTCGCAACGAAAAAGGCGTCGCGGAGCTGGTGCGTGACGAGGATCGACGTCACCTCCTCGAAGTCGCGCAGCTTCACGATCTCTTCATCGATGGTCGTCGACGTAATCGGATCCAACCCCGTCGTCGGCTCGTCGTAGAGCAGAATCCCCGGCTTCACCGCCATGGCGCGGGCAATCGCCACGCGTCGTCGCTGGCCGCCCGACAACTCCGACGGCTTGCGATCGATGAACTGAGAGAGACGCACGAAGCCGAGCACCTCCTCGACCCGCCGCCGCACCTGATCGAGCGGCAGGTCCGTCTCCTCGTACAGCTTGTAGCCGACGTTCTCGGCCACTGTCAGCGAATCGAACAACGCGCCTTCCTGGAAGACCATGCCGATGTCGGCTCGGACCTTCATCATCTCGGCTTCGTCCAGCTCGTCGACGCGACGGCCGTTCACCCAGATGCGTCCGGCGTCGGGCTTCAAGCAGCCCGAGGATCAGCTTGAGGGAGATCGACTTGCCCGCGCCGCTGGCTCCCAGAATGATCTTGGTGTGTCCGCGGCCCAGCGTGAAGCTGACGTCGCGCAGCACGACCTTGTCGTCGAATGAGAGCGACACGTGATCGAACACAATGATCGCTCCGTCCTGACTTATCGCGGTGTCAATCGCCCCGGTGCGCGTCTGCAACGCTTCCATGACTCAGTACAGCAGCGAGATCATGAGCCGGGTGATGAAGAAGTCGAGCACGAGCACGGACACCGATGCCGCCACCACGGCGTTCGTCGTCGCTCGACCGACGCCCTGCGTGCCGCCCTTCGTGCCGAGGCCCACGTGGCACCCGATGCTGACGATCACAAATCCAAGGAAGAACGGCTTGACGAGTCCCATCCAGACGTCGTTCATGTAAAGACCGTCCGTGACCGACTTCCAGTACACACTCGACGGCACCTGCAACTGCTGAACGGCGATGATGCCACCACCGAGGATGCCCATGAAGTCGGCGATGACGGTCAGAACCGGCGCCATCAGCACCCCGGCCAGCACGCGCGGCACCACCAGCTTGCGGACCGGATCGGTTCCGAGCGCCCGCAAGGCGTTGATCTGATCCGTGACGACCATCGAGCCCAGCTCGGCGGCGATGCCCGATCCCACGCGGCCGGCGAGCATCAGCGCCGTGAGCACGGGCCCCAGCTCCTTCACCATCGACGCGCTCACCAGCCGGCCCACGACCGGGCGGGCGCCGAACTGATCCAGCGTCAAGCCGCTCTGCAGCGCCAGCACCGCGCCGGTGAAAATGCCGGTCAACAGGACGACCGTCAGCGAGCCGACGCCGATGGCGTCGAGCTGTTCGATGAGGTCGTGGTAGTAGAACGGCCGGCTGACCACCGCGCGAGCCGTCGCCCAGCAGAGCCTGACGTACTCCTGAACCTCGGCAGCGCGGCCTTCAGCCATCGATCGAACGCGCTCAGCACATCAGCTCCGAGTCGACTGGCCCGCAGCCATTCCCAGCTCGCGTCCCTTCAGGGTCTTGATCCTGTCGCGCAAGGTGGCCGCGCGCTCGAAGTCCAGATTCGCCGCCGCGAGGCGCATCTGCGTCCGCAGCTCTTCGATGCGCGCCTCCAGTTCGTCCGGGCTGAGGTAGGCTTCCGGCTCCTCCATGACGGACCGGCGTGGAGTAGTCCAGGTTGTAGACGCTCAACGACGCGTCGTCGATGGCCTTGACGATGGAAGCCGGCGTGATGCCGTGCTCGGTGTTGTACGCCTCCTGCAGGGCGCGGCGGCGCCCGGTTTCTTCCAGGGCCACCCGCATCGACTCCGTCACGACGTCAGCATACATGATGACCCGGCCATTCACGTTGCGCGCGGCGCGTCCGGAGGTCTGGATCAGCGAGCCCGCCGATCGGAGAAAGCCTTCCTTGTCGGCGTCCAGAATCGCCACCAGCGACACCTCAGGCAGATCCAGTCCCTCGCGAAGCAGATTGATGCCCACCAGCACGTCGAACGCCCCGAGCCGCAGGTCGCGCAGAATCTCGATGCGCTCGAGCGTCTCCACCTCTGAGTGTAAGTATCGAACCTTGACTCCCAGCTCCTGATAGTAGGTGGTGAGATCCTCGGCCATCCGCTTCGTCAGCGTCGTGACGAGCGTTCTGGTTCCAGCGGTCGCGCGGGCACGGATCTCGGCAAGCAGGTCGTCGATCTGCCCCTTCACCGGGCGTACCTCGATCGGCGGGTCGGTCAAGCCCGGTGGGCCTGATGATCTGCTCCACGACGACGCCGCCTGCCTTCGCCAGCTCGTACGGCCCTGGCGTCGCCGATACGAAGATCGTCTGCCGCGCGCGGCCTTCCCATTCGGCGAACGTCAACGGCCGGTTGTCGAGCGCCGACGGCAGGCGGAATCCGAACTCGACCAGCGTCTCCTTTCGCGATCGATCGCCGTGGTACATGCCGCGAATCTGCGGCACCGTCTGATGGCTCTCGTCCACGACGACGAGCGCATCATCCGGCAGGTAGTCGAGCAGCGTCGGCGGTGGTTCGCCCGGCGCGCGCCCGCTGATGTGGCGGGCGTAGTTCTCGATGCCGTGGCAATAGCCGATCTCCTTCATCATCTCGAGATCGAACATCGTCCGCTGATGGAGACGCTGGGCCTCGAGCACCTTCCCCATCGATTCGAGCTCGGTGCGGCGCTCCACGAGCTCGGCCTTGATGGAATCGACCGCCGATCTTCGTCTGCTCGCGCGGCGCCACGAAGTGCGTCTTCGGATAGATCGCGATCTTGTCGTGCTTCCGGCCGCTCTTCCCCGTCAGCGGGTCGAACGTCGTCAAGGCATCCACGTCGTCTCCGAACAACTCGATCCGCAGCGCCTGCTCTTCGTACGAGGGATAGACCTCGACGACGTCGCCGCGGACGCGGAACGTGCCGCGACGCAAACTCGACGTCGTTGCGCTCGTACTGAATTTCGACGAGCTTCCGAAGAATCTGCTCGCGTGGAATCCGCTGCCCGAGCTGCAGCGGCAGCAGCATGCCGTAGTACGCCTCCGGGCGATCCGAGGCCGTAGATGCACGACACGCTGGAGACGATGATCACGTCGCGGCGCTCGAACAGCGATCGCGTCGCAGACAGGCGCATTCGGTCGATCTCGTCGTTGATCGTGGCTTCCTTCTCGATGTACGAGTCGGTCGCCGGCACGTAGGCCTCGGGCTGGTAGTAGTCGTAGTAGCTGACGAAGTACTCGACGGCGTTCTCCGGAAAGAACCGGCGGAACTCCTGATAGAGCTGCGCCGCCAGCGTCTTGTTGTGCACCATCACCAGCGACGGACGGTTCACCTGCGCAATCACCTGCGCCATCGTGAACGTCTTGCCCGAGCCGGTGACACCCAGAGCACCTGGCTCTCGTCGCCCCGGTTGAGCCCCTCGACGAGCTCGGGGATGGCGCGCGCCTGGTCGCCTCTCAGCTCGAAATCGGAGACGAGCGTGAATTTGTCGAAGAAAGACGGCATGGAGAGCCGGGAATTTTTCCCGTCGCTGAACAGACAATCGTACTACAACGAGGGGTTAGGAGCCTGTCCGAGACTCGGACGGGCTCCTAGTTCACCGGCGCGAAGTAGCCTTCGCGGACCCGCACTTGGAGGCGTCGCGACTCGGCGGCCGTGAGCCGGATTTCGACCTTCCGCCACTTCCCGTCACGGGCGGTATTGGTCGGAACGTAGCCCAGCACGTACTGTGCGTTGATCTCGCCGGCGATGCGGCTGTACACCGGCTCGAGATCCTTCATCGTTCCTGGGAAGACCGCGCGGCCGCCCGTAATCCTGGCGATGTCCAGCAGCTGTGCCTGCTGCGTCATCCGGCCGGGGCCCATGCCCTCCAGAAAACCGATGGGATAGACGGTCACATCCGACGTCCGGAGTAGGCGCTGCGCTTCGACCCACGAGCGCGAGCTGCTGGTATCGCCGCCGTCGGTGTAGAGCACGAGCACCTTACGGCCGTCCTGGTCGAACGCGCTTCCGAGATAGACGCGCGAGGGCGTCATAGAGCGCCGTCTTGCCCTTCGCCTTTGCCGATCCGGATTCGCTCGACGAGGCGCGCAAACTCGGCCTGTGTGAACCGGCCGGCCCGCACCGTGTCGGAGAATTCGACGAGCGTGAAATCCTCGGCCTTGGGAAACAGGTTCAGAAAGCGAATCGCGGCATTGCGCGAGAACGTCAGCTCCTTCTCCATGCTCGCGCTGGTGTCGAAGAGCAGACCGATGTGCAGCGGCGGCGCGGCATCAGCAGCACCGGTGCTGAAGTAGGTGACGTTCCTGCGGAATGCCGTCCTCGCGGACCTCGAAATCGGCGACGGTCAGGTCCGAAACCGGGTCGCCGCTGCGACTCAGCACGCTCACGCCGAACGCGGCGACGTCGACGCCGGTCTTGAACGAGAACTGCGCCAAAGGCGGGAGGCAACGCCAGACCCACAAAAGCGAGCGCAAGGGTGAGAAGCCCAGACTCTCGAAGACATAAGGGGCGTATAATGGCTAGTTTACAGCCATAGCGCGATGGGCGTCATTCAAAGGAACCCCGCGGTTCGGTCATGAGGTGTCTGGCGGTTTGCCAAGATGAGCTGGTGATCAGGATGCTCGATCAGATCCTGTCGCAGAGCATCGAAGTCGAATTCCTCGTCGAGAGCCGCGCCCTCGCGCGCAAGCTTCAGGCGGCCAATCTCCCCGTCACGCAAGGCGACATCCGTCGCACCGACACCTACATCAAGGCCGACATCTCCCCGCAAACCTGCGTCATCATCGAAGACAGCGGCCGGCGCTACCTGCCGAAGGTGATCGACGCCGTCCGCGACGCCGGTGGTTCCCTCATCTACGTGCTAGGTGTCGGAACCGGCGATCGTGAGAAGCGCGCGGAGACGGTCAAGCAGCACTTCCCCGACGTCTCGTTCCTGTCGCTCTCGGAGCTGTTCGAGGCGCCACTGCTCACGGAGTTCAGCCGCGCGTTGACCCGCGCGCGCGTGCAGCAGTATCAGCGGTATCTGGCCGACGCCGACCGCGTCCTGATCCTGCTTCACAACGAGCCTGATCCCGACGCCATGGCGAGCGGGCTTGCCCTGCGCACGATTCTGCATCGCACCAGAGCGACCGCCGTCATCGCGGCGCTGGAGGGGGTCACGCGGCCGGAGAACGTCCGGATGGCCCACCTGCTCGACATCCACGTCGAGGTCATTCAGGCGGACGACATCGAGCAGTTCGATCGTATCTGCATGGTCGACGTGCAGCCGCACTACTTCCCTGGCCTCGACCGCGTCGACCTCGTCATCGACCATCACCCCGAGCAGCACGGCTACAACGCGGTCTTCAAGGACATCCGCGAAGACTTCGGATCGACGTCGACGATCCTGACTGAGCACCTGCGCGCGATCGACGCGAGCATCTCGGAGCGCACCGCCACGGCCATGCTCTACGCGATCAAGTCGGACACGCTCTTCTTCAACCGCCAGGCGAACCGCTGCGACATCGAGGCGTTTTCGTACCTCTATCCGCTGGCCGACGCCACCATGATCCGCAAGATGGAAGGCGCAGAAATCACGATGGAGCGCCTGCAGCTGATCACGAAGGCCACCCAAAGCGGGCGCATGGTCGATCAGGTGTTTTCGGTGTTCCTCGGCGAGGTGCCGCGCGAAGACGCCATTCCGTACGTCGCCGACTTTTTCCTGCAGCTCGAGCACGTGCGGTGGACGCTCGTCTCAGGCATCGTCAACGGGTCGTTCGTCATGTCAGTTCGCAACCTGGGCTACTCGAAGAACGCCGGCGATTTCGTCCGCCGCTACTTCGTGGACATCGGCTCGGCGGGCGGCCACCGGGCGATGGCCAAAGCGGTGGTCCCGCTACAGGCCTTCCAGGCCCGATTCGGCACTGTGACTGACGATGTCGCAGGTCAAATGTCGGCGTTGCTGATCGAGTTCCTGCACGAAGCCCCCGACGAGAAGAAGAAGAAAGAAGCCGTCGGCAGCCACTAGTCCGGCTGGTAGGACGCGCGCTATTCTGTTCCGCCGACAACCGGCTCGACGAACTGCTTGTAGGCGTCCTCGTACCCTCGATCGATGAGCTCGGTCAGCGGCAGGTGCCGGTCGGAGCGATCGTCGTAGACACCCGCATAGTCGAACGGCCCGATCGGATTGTAGCCCGGGCTGAATGACGAACAGCCCGCTGAAGCGGGCTGCGTGAGCGGCGAGCGCGTCGCGCAGGCCGGCGGTCTCGAGCGCGGCGTATTGCTCCGCCAGCCGCGTTTCCAACGAGTCGCTCGGCCGCACGAGCCGATGCGGAGCCGCCCGTTCGGCATCGGCGCAGACGGCAATCACCTGTTCGACGCCGGCGGCTTCAAACTCTTCCATCAGTCTGGCCACGCCTCCAACGCGATCGGTGATGCGATGCGACTCACCTTTCCAGTAGCTCTCGGGCGAAAAGCTGATGACATGCGGCGGCGTCAGCACCGGCACGCTCAGCGCACCCGCGACCGCATCCAGCACCTGGCTCCGCCCGACGCCAGACAGGTCGACGAGATCGCCGCGATTCCGTCGAAAGTAGACCGCGCGCCGGCTTTCGCGCAGCGCCGCGAACACGAGATCGCCTCGCGTTTCGAGATCGAGCGTCATGAGGATGAGCTCACGGAAACCCGGCTGTCCAAGGTTCTCGACGAGCAGTTCGGCATAGCGTCGGCTGAGATCGGCCGTGGTCGGCTCCTTCGCGCCGATCGACCCTTGAAAGAACTGCCAAAGCGCGGTGCGCACGTGTACAGAACCCCGGTTCCGGTGTCCATGGCGATCCAATCAGCCGGGCCCACCAGCGCCCGGCCTGGCGATGCGGCAGACGGATCTGGCGGGGCGTTCGGAACGCCGACACCGCAAGCACGCCGACGGCGCCTGCGAGGAACAACGTGATGAGACGGGGTACGATCGTCGGCAGCGCGTTGGGCGCAAACGAAGACCGCACGAAATCGCTGTAGGCATCGGCGATCCGATAGCCCGCATCGACGTGGATCATCTGAGCCAGGAAACTGAGGGGATATGCGACCAGCCCCGTGGCCAGAACGAACAGGGGCACCGCCAGCGCGGCCGCGGCGAGCGCCACGAGCGCCGCCGCCCATTTCAGCGGCCGACGCCAGTCATACAGCCGAACCGGCGTGGGGCGTCCATGCCAGAGTCCGCCGACCTCCCAGGTCTTCGACGCCGCATCGATCGCGGCAAACATCGCGCCGATCGTGCCGATGCCGCGGCCGCCGAGAACGTCGATCTTGACGCCCGCCTCGTGCAGCGCGCGCAGAACGCCCGCGTGGTAGGCCCCGCCTGTGCCGTTGCCACTCAGCAGGAGTCCGGTTCTCAGTTGTGGTGAATAACTCACGCCTCGTCGTGGATGGTGACGAGCTTCGTAATCTCGAAATTCCTGGCGCCGTTCGGCGTGATGACCTTGATCTCGTCGCCCTCGGTCTTGCCGACGATCGCGCGGCCGATGGGCGAGCTGGTCGAAATGAGGCCCTTGGCGGCGTCCGCCTCTTCGGGCATCACGAGCTGGTAGACGATCGCCTCGCCGTTGTCTTCGCGCACGTGCACCGTCGATCCGAACGCAGCGCGATCGTGCGGAATCTTGTCGAGGTTCATGATCGAGATCTCGCCGATGCGCTTCTTGAGCATCGCGATGCGCGCGTTCACAATCCCCTGCCGATCCTTTGCGGCCTGATACTCCGCGTTCTCGCGCAGGTCTCCGAACTCGCGCGCGCGCTGGATCTCCTTGGGCAGCTCGTGGTGGAGCTCGCGCTCGAGATCGGCGACTTCGTCCTCGAATTTCTTGAGGATTTTGGCCTTCATTCGCAAGAAGATCCTAGCACATCTGTTATGCTCTCCAGATGACTGGAGCACCGCACTCCAGCGTCAAACGGTACCGCGATCTCGCACGAAACCCACCACGAGATGGACGCAATCGTGAGCTGTTGCTCGATGGTGTTCATCTGCTTTCCGAAGCGCACAGCTCGGGTCTGACGATCGATCACGCGGCGTTCTCGCACGATGCGTTGAGCAACCGGTCGCTGCGGACGCTCGCCGAACAACTGCAAGCTGGCGGCACGACCGTGCTTATCGTGTCCGAACGGACGCTCGCGTCGATGAGTCCGGTGAAGACGCCTTCTGGCGTTGTCGGGATCGCGCACCGAAACGTCAGCACGCTCGACGACGTGCTCTTGCCCGCGCACGCACTCGTGGTCGTCGCTCACGAGGTGCAGGACCCAGGCAACGTCGGTGCCATCATGCGGACGGCTGAGGCTGCGGGCGCGACGGCCTTCGTGTGGTCGCTGCAGACAGCGGATCCACTCGGATGGAAAGCGCTGCGCGGCTCGATGGGCAGCGCGCTCAGGTTGCCCAGCGCGCGCGCCGACGTCGGCGAAACACTGGACGCGCTCCGTCGCCGGCGCATTTCCACGGTTGCCTTGGCCCCTCGCGGCGGCCGGCCGCTCTTCGACGCGGATTTGAAGGGGCCCGTTGCGTTGTTCGTCGGCGCCGAAGGCTCGGGGCTTCCAACAGACGTCACCGCGCAGATGGACCAGCTCATCTCCATTCCGATGCGAGAACCGGTTGAATCGCTTAACGTCGGGGTCGCGACGGCGCTTGTTTTGTATGAAGCTGTTCGACAGCGGCAGACCCAACGCGATCGCTCATGAGCCTCTTTGACGAGCTGTCCGGCCCTGCGTCCTCCGCGCCCGCCGCCGGCACGCCCCTCGCCGAGCGGATGCGGCCGGCGACGTTCGACGAGTTCGTCGGCCAGGAAGACGTGCTGGCCCCCGGCAGGCCTCTCCGCGAGGCCATCGCCCGCGATCGCCTCCAATCGATCATCCTGTGGGGACCGCCCGGCACCGGCAAGACCACGCTCGCCCGCCTCATTGCCAAAGTCACCAAGGCGAGGTTCGTATCGTTCAGCGCTGTCATGGCGGGCATCAAGGAGATCAAGGACGTCATGGCCGCGGCCGAGCAGACCCGGCGCCAGCAGAACCGGCGCACCATCGTCTTCGTCGACGAGATCCATCGGTTCAACAAGTCACAGCAGGACGCATTCCTGCCGCGCGTCGAGGCCGGCGACATTGTCCTGATCGGCGCGACCACGGAGAATCCGTCGTTCGAGGTGAACGCCGCTCTCCTCTCTCGGTCGAAGGTCTTCACCCTTCGGGGCCTCAACGACCAGGAGATCGCCGCCATCCTCCATCGCGCTCTCACGGACAAGGAGCGAGGGCTTGGGAACGAGCCGATCGAAATCGCCGACGGCGTCTTGCCTGCCATCGCCCGCTACTCGAACGGTGACGCACGTGTGGCCCTGAATCTGTTGGAGCTTGCAACGGCTGCTGCTCCCCGATCGTCCGACGGCTCGACCAGGCGCCTCGATCTTGAGACGCTCGAACAGTCCGTTCAACGGCGGTCCCTGCTCTACGACAAGAGCGGCGAAGAACACTTCAACATCATGTCGGCGCTGCACAAGTCGATGCGCAACAGCGACCCAGACGCTGCGGTGTACTGGCTCGCAAGGATGCTGGAGGCCGGCGAGGATCCGCTGTATGTCGCGCGCCGGCTGATTCGATTCGCCTCAGAAGATATCGGCAATGCCGACCCGCAGGCACTCTCGGTGGCCGTCGCCGCGAAGGACGCGGTGCACTTCATCGGGATGCCCGAGGGCAAAGCCGCGCTCGCCCAGGCAGTCATCTATCTCTCGACCGCTCCGAAGAGCAATGCTGTCTACCTGGCATACAACGAGGCGGCTGATGACGCGATTCGACAGATTGCCGAGCCTGTTCCGCTGCACATCCGGAACGCTCCGACGAAGTTAATGAAAGACCTGAACTACGGCCGAGGGCTACAAGTACGCACACGACGAAGCGGACGGTATCGCTGACATGACGTGTCTGCCGCCATCGCTCGCCGGTACGCGGTACTACAGACCGACGAATCGCGGCTTCGAGGAGGAGATCCGACGCCGGCTCGAGGAGTGGAGGCGGCTGAAGAAAGGGGTTAGGGACTAGGGATTGGGGATTAGGGAAGCGAATTCTACGGCCGACTACGCAACGGCGCGCGCGCTGTTCGAGGAGTACGCTGCCGATATCCAGATCGACCTCTGCTTTCAGAACTTCGCCACCGAACTCGACAGCCTTCCGTCGATGTACGGTCCCCCTCGTGGAGCGATGCTTCTCGCCGACGCCGATCACGCACTGGCGGGATGCGTGGCGCTGCGACCGTTCCGTGACGACGTCTGCGAGATGAAACGATTGTATGTACGACCGGCGTTTCGTGGCCGGCGCCTGGGTCACGAGCTCGCAACGAGGATCGTCGCCATCGCTCGGGATCTCGGCTATCACGCGATGGTGCTGGACACGCTCGCATCCATGGAGGCGGCCAACGCACTGTATGAATCACTGGGGTTCAGACAGGCCGAGGCGTACTACGCCAACCCCCTGCCCGACGTTCGCTACTTCGCGCTGGACCTAACCATCCCTAGTCCCTAGTCGCCGAGCCTCCATCAGTGCGAACAGCGTGCTCGTGGTATTCCAGTTGCGAATCGTGAGCTGCTGGTAGATGGGCAACCCGATGATTCGCGTCAACAGACTCTGGCTTGCCCGCGCCGTCAGTCTGGAGAAGTACAGAACTCCGGGACCCGTATGAGCCTCATCCACGCCTGCTCTCGTGCGCACGCTCTTGATCGCCTCAGCCGCGACAAGCGGCTCCTTCAGAAAGAGCAGGTCATACCGGTACTTCGCCGGCTCGCGACCGAAGCCCTTCGGAGCATCCCCGACAATCCGGCGGAGCCCGGCGTGTGAGCACACGATCACGCGCGCCTTGTATGGAGCGTAGGTTACCGACAGGATCTTTTCCAGCTGACGTGTGAGCGTTGCACGGTCGCGCTCCACAGACTCGAACAGCACGTTCCCGCTCGCGATATAGGTCGCGACGCCCTCAAACCCAGCATCCGTAAGGCAGGACTTCAGCGACGCCATCTTGATGAGGTTGCCGCCACCGACGTTGATCCCGCGGAGCAGGGCTAGATAGAGCATTGAAAGTTTGTTAGATGGTGAGATTGTTAGCGTGTTGGTCGATTGTCTGATTGACGGATTGCCTATTGCGGCTTGGCCATGCGAAGGCGAGCCACGGGACAGCGGCACAGGCCGCCAACCATGTCATTTGATACGCCAGCGGCGAGTCGGGCATTTCCACGACTTTGACCGCGCCCTGGATGACGAAGTGGACGATGGCCGGCGCCCAGATGGTGCGGCCGCCCAGATCGAACAGGTACGACAACGGAAACGACACCACGAGCGCGAGAACCGCTGACGCGAGAGCGATCTCCCAGCTCATCGTGGCAAACAACAGCAGGTGCGCGGCGACAAATACGCCGGCACTCAGCCAGGCAGCCTTCCAGAAGTCATGGATCCGTCGCAGGTTGCCGAAGAGGTAGCCTCTGAATACCAGCTCCTCAGCGACGCCACCCTGCGCGAAGAGGCCGGGCACCAGCGCGGGCCAGCCTGGGTACATCGCCGGCCGCGTGTTCATCGACAGTGCAAAAGCCGGAATCGTCAGCAACAGGATGACGCCGATCGTCAGCGCGATCGCAATCGACGTCGCGGGTGGACGCCCGAGACCGATCGCGCTGGCCGCGGGCCCAAATCTTCCGCCGAACACAAGGCGTTGCGCGGCCAATGCGGCGGCGACGACCAGCGCACCAACAACGACGCCCGCTTCTCCTCTGAAGCTGCCGAGCGCCGACGCGCTCGTGTGAAGGAGCAGGAACAACGCAATAACGCTCACCGCCAGCATCATCTGTTGGCGATTGCAGCCTCCTCCGCCTGCCACAGGTGCTGATGCTGGTGCCGCGGAAGAATCGTGAGGGCTGCGTAGAGGTTGTACTTCAGCCGGTCGTTGAACGGAGACGTCATGCGGACGCGATCGATCGGCAATCCGTGAGCCTGCTTCACGCATGCGATCTGCTCATCCTGCCACCGTGCGAACTCTTCGATGAGCTGTGATGGCGCCGGGCAACTGGTCGGCACGAAACGCGTCGGCGTCTTCACTCGAACGCGGACTGGCGGGCCGCTGTACTTCCACAGCAGCCAGCCGACAAGATCCCGCCGATAGCGCTCCGGCGCCGGCTTGCCGATCGCTCGCGCCTTGGAAAGGCTTCCTCTCAACAACGGGGCACAAGCCCCCGAGGTGAGATTGAGATGCGCCACGCACTCGGATACCGACCACCGGTGAGGCTCTGGACGCTTCGGCCAATCCGCCTCCGGTACCGTCGCTGCGAGCCTTCGCAGCCGCTCAAGTGCAGCTTCGAACTCGTCGATTATCTCCTGAAGCTGAGGATGCATGAGCACGCCATTGAAAGACTGTCTATCTCCGCTTTCGTCGTGGCGGCACCCTTCGTTTCGTTCGTTGCTGCGAGCCTTTTCGTGCGGCCCGCTTCGCGGGTTTCTCGTTGACGTACCCGATCGGGGCGCCAGCGACCTTCCGGCCGGCTACCACGTACGACAGGGCGACGATGCCAGTTGCTGGCAGCACTTTCTGATCAACGAGGGTCAACTTGACTGCGCCACCAGGCGGCACCAGGGGGATGCCGTCGCCCAGCAGCACCGGCATCACCGCCACTTCAACCGTGTCTACCAGCCCGGCATCCACAAGGGAACGGAACAGACTGCCTCCACCGAAGAGCCAGATGTCCCGACCCGGCTTCTTCTTCAGCTCCGCGACCTCCTTGCGAGCGTCATTGGCGATGCGCGCGCCTTTCTGAATACCGGAAGGCTGCGTGCGGGAGAAGACGATGACGTCAAGGCCAGGAATGCCGGCGTTGCCCTGTGCGGCGACCACGTCATAGGTGCGTCGACCCATGATTGCCGTGTCGTACTCCTTGTACATCCGCTCGAAGTCGATCGACGGGTCCATGACAATCCAGTCATACTCACCTTTAAGCCCGGCGATGAATCCATCGAGACTCACGGCCACTCCGTAGCGCAGTCGTCTCATGATTGCCTCCTCACCATCAGCCATCCGACGATGAACATGACCACACCGGCGTAGAAGGGATTCGGCGCGGGCCCCATCGGCCCGGCCATGAAGATGTCGACGAGCAGAATCCACATGGCAAACGCCTGAAGGAACCGGCCGAGGTAGTAGATCGCGGCGCCAAGCCGAGGACTCATATTCGCTGAAAGTTCTTCTCGATCTCGCGGCGAGTCAGCCGGAGCATCACCGGACGCCCGTGCGGACAGACTGTGGAGTATGCCGTTCGCCGCAGCTCGTCGAGGATGTGCAGCATCTTCTCCTGGGTCAGTGGGTAGTTGGCTTTGACGGCTGCGTGGCAGGCGGTTGTCGCGGCGATTTGCCGAAGCGCATCGCCAACGTCCCGTCCACGGTCGAGCCCGTCCAGATCGTCCGCCAATGCCCGTATCGCCGTCACGGCGTCGTCTCGCCCGAGGAGCGCGGGGATCGCGGTGAGCCTCAGGGTCTCGCCGCCGAACTCGTCGACGGCAAAGCCAAGCCTGTCGAGATCGGACGCGTGACCGAGCAGCGCCTGACGCCCCTCCGGAGACAGCTCCACGAGGATTGGTTCCAGCAGTCCCTGGCTGTCGAGGCGGCCGTTGCTGAGACGCTCCATAACCCGTTCGAACAACACCCGTTCGTGAGCGACGTGCTGATCGATGATGGCGATTCCATCGGCGTCGACCGCGATGATGAACGTGTCGCGGAACTGCCCGAGCGGCATCATCGGTCTCGGTATCTCGCCCATCGGGGCCGCGGACTCAGTGCCTGCCGGGATGCTCGTCACGTTTTCGAGGCTCGCCAGCGCCGCCTCCACCGCCGCCGGCGACGACGCAACAGGCCCGGCCCAACGACTTGGATAACTGCCGCCCGACAACACGCCCGGGATCGACTGAGCCATCGGGGCGGGCTCGCGAGAGGCGTTCGGAAGCAGCTGCAACTCCGGCACCGCGCCCTTCCCGATGGCATCGGCCACGGCGTGTTTCACCGCTTCGTGCACGAACGATTGATCGCGAAACCGCACTTCTGCCTTCGTGGGGTGGACGTTGACGTCGACACGATCCGGCGGAAGCTCGAGAAAGAGGTGCACCTCCGGGCTTCTCTCCTTGATTAAGGCGCCGCTGTAGGCTTCGATGATGGCATGCGCGATCGTCTTATCTTTGACGATGCGGCGGTTGACGAAGACGTTCTGCGATCCGCGCGTCGGGCCCTGCTCGGCGAGCGCGGCCACGTAGCCTTTCACACTCAGGGCGTTGAGGCGCTTGCCCACGGGAACGAGATCCGGTCTGTCGCCAAAGACCTGATAGAGCCGATCCTCGAACGCAGCTGCCGCTGGCCAATGAAACAGCGTGCGCGGCCCGCTGGCGAGCGAAAACCCGACTTCGGGGTACCCCAGCGCAAACTGGGTGACTACGCGCGACACCTGGGTCGATTCACCCGTATCGGTTTTGAGAAACTTTCGGCGAGCAGGCAAGTTATAGAAAAGATCGCCGACTTCGATGCTCGTACCTTCCGGGCATCCAACCTCCTGAACCGACGCTACGGCGCCACCATTGACACGAAGCTCGGTTCCACTGAGGTCTCCACGAAGGCGTGTTCGGAGGACGAAGTGCGAAACCGACGCGATGCTCGGCAGCGCTTCTCCCCTGAACCCAAGCGTCGTGATGGCTGCGAGGTCGTCGGCGCGCCGAATCTTGCTCGTCGCATGTCGATCGATTGAGAGCCGTGCGTCCTCGGGTCCCATGCCCTCCCCGTCGTCTTCGACGCGGACGAGCCTCTTGCCCCCGAGTTCGATGTAAACCTGGATTCGTCGCGCGCCCGCGTCGATCGCGTTCTCGATGAGCTCCTTGACGACCGAGGCAGGACGTTCGACGACCTCGCCCGCTGCAATTTGGTTGGCGAGGTCCGTGGGAAGGAGAGAAATGCGCCCCATTTACGTAGGGGTGAAGGGCAAGGGGCGAGGGGCGAGGAGGACGGGAGCAGAACCGCTGCCCTTCACCCGTTACCCCTCACCCCTTTCCCCTACCGGTAACACTGCGTTAGTCCCCCACCTTCACTGACAGCGCCGCCTGAGCGGCGGCCAGGCGTGCCACCGGCACGCGATAGGGCGACATCGAGATGTAGTTGAGTCCCACCTTCTCGAAGAAATGGATCGACGACGGATCGCCGCCGTGTTCGCCGCAGATGCCGAGCTTGATCCCGGGACGCGTCGACCGGCCCTTCTCCACCGCGGTGCGCACCAGCGAGCCCACGCCGACGATGTCGATGGTGCTGAACGGGTCCTTCTCCAGGATCTTCTTGTCCTGGTAGGCGCCAAGAAACTTGCCGATGTCGTCACGCGAGAAACCGAAGGTGGTCTGCGTGAGGTCATTCGTGCCGAACGAGAAGAACTGTGCCTCGCCGGCAATTTCGTCGGCCGTCAGGGCGCCGCGCGGCACCTCGATCATCGTGCCGACAAGGTAGTCGATCTTCACGCCGTGCTCCTTCATCGTCTCGGCGGCAACCCGATCGACCACCGTTTTCTGGTCCTTGAGCTCCTTCACGTGTCCCACGAGCGGAATCATGATTTCGGGCACCACCTTCAGCCCTTCCTTCTTGAGCTGAATGGCAGCCTCGATGATGGCGCGCGTCTGCATCTCGGTGATTTCGGGATAGGTGATGCCGAGCCGTACGCCCCGATGGCCGAGCATCGGGTTGAATTCGTGCAGCTGCTCGACGCGTGCCAGCAGCTTCTTCTTCTCGTCAATCTGACGCTTGTCGCCGTTGGTCGCCTCGAGCTTCGCAACCTCCACCATCAGATCTTCCCGCTTGGGCAGAAACTCATGGAGCGGGGGATCGATGGTGCGAATGGTCACCGGCGAACCCTTCATTGCCTTGAACACGCCATAAAAGTCGCCGCGCTGCAGCGGCAGCAGCTCGAGCACCGCCTTCTTCCGATCGGGCGCGTTGTCCGCGAGGATCATCCGCTGCACGATCGGAAGCCGGTCCTCACCGAAGAACATGTGCTCCGTGCGGCACAACCCGATGCCGCGCGCGCCGAAGGCATAGGCAAGCTCTGCCTGATCGGGTAGGTCGGCGTTGGCTCTGATGCCCAACCGCCGCACCTTGTCGGACCACTCGAGCAACTTGCTGAAGCGCTGATAGATGTCCGACTTCTTCGGATCGAGCTGTCCATTGACAACCTGCAGAATCTCGCTTGGCTTCGAGGCCATCTGCCCGAGCTTGATTTCGCCCTTCAATCCGTCGAACGACACGAAGTCGCCTTCCTTGACCACCTTGCCGTCGACCGTGAATTGCTTCCCCTTCTCGGAGATGCTCAGCGAGCCTGCGCCGACGATGGAGGGTTTGCCCATCTGACGGCCGACGACTGCTGCGTGCGACGTCATGCCGCCGGTCGCGGTCAGAATTCCCTGCGCGACGTGCATGCCGTGAATATCGTCCGGCACCGTCTCCTTGCGGACGAGAATCACCTGTTTGCCGTTGCGCGTCCATTCCACCGCGTCATCGGCGGTGAACACGACTTGCCCCGAAGCCGCACCCGGCGATGCCGGCAGCCCCTTGGCGAGCACGGGAATCTTGGCCCACTCGCTGGGATCGAACCCCGGCGACAGCAACTGCGACAGCGCCTCGGGATCGACCAGCAACACGGCGTCCTTCGGCGTGACGATCTTTTCTGCCACCAGGTCGGTGGCGATCACGACCGCGGCATGGCCGGTGCGCTTGCCGCTGCGAGTCTGGAGCATGTAGAGCTTCTCGTCCTGGATGGTGAACTCGAAATCCTGGACGTCCTTGTAGTGCTTCTCGAGGCGTGTCGTGATCTCGCGGAGCTGCTTGTAGGCCTTCGGCAGCACCTTCTCGAGCTCCCGAATCGGCTGCGGCGTCCGCACGCCCGAGACCACGTCTTCGCCCTGCGCGTTAACCAGGAATTCGCCGTAGAACTCCTTCGATCCGGTTGCCGGGCTCCGCGTAAATCCGACGCCGGTCGCCGACCGATCGCCTGTGTTGCCGAACACCATCTGCTGCACGTTGACCGCCGTGCCAATGTAGTCGGGAATGTCGTAGATGCGGCGATACTCGATCGCGCGCGGGTTCTGCCACGAGCGGAACACCGCGTTCCTGGCGCCCTTCAGCTGCTCGATCGGATCCTGCGGGAACGACTTGCCGGACTTCTTCTGCACGACTTGTTTGTAGCGGGTGATCACCTCGCGGAGGGCCTGTTCGTCCAGGTCGGTATCGGCCTTCGCGCCGCGCGCCTTCTTCACGGCGTCGAGTTCGTGCTCGAAGACGTCCTTGGGAATCTCGAGCACGACAGCGCCGTACATCTGGATGAAACGCCGGTAGCTGTCTGCCGCAAACCGCCCGTTTCCGGTCTCCTGCTTCAGCGTCTCGACCGTCTGGTCGTTGAGGCCAAGGTTGAGGATGGTGTCCATCATGCCGGGCATCGAGAACTTGGCGCCTGAGCGGACGGAGACGAGCAGCGGTTTTTGGGTGTCGCCCAGTTTGCGCCCGGCAGCCTTCTCGAGCTTGCGGAGGTTGCCAATCATCTCCTTTTCGATCGACCCCGGAATCTTCCCGCCTTCCTTGTAATAGATCGAACAAACCGGCGTGGAGATGGTGAAGCCAGCCGGCACCGGCAGCTTCGCATTCGTCATCTCGGCGAGACCCGAGCCTTTGCCGCCGAGCAGGTCCTTCATGGATCGATCGCCGTCCGCCTTGCCGTCGCCGAAGAAATACACGTACTTGCCGGGCCTGGCGAGCTTCGCCATCTTGCCGGCATCAGCTGTCGACTTCGAGTTCTTCTTGAGAAACCTGAGCACTTTCTTGGCCATGCGACTCTCTACTCCATCTCCGATACGATCTCGGAAATATCTGCGATGCGTAGGATTTGATCTTCGAGGCGCTTCATCAGGCGCAGGCGTGCCGTCCGCAGGGCGGGGTCATCGACCATCACGAAGATTTCGGTAAAAAAACGATCGACTGCAGGGCCGAACCGGGCGGCCTCTACGAATGCGCGGCGCAGATTCTCGCCCGATTCCAGCACACTGTCAATGACGGGACCGCGCTGTTCCAGCTCTTCCAACAGCGCAATCTCGGCCGGTTCCTTCAACGCCTGCGCCAGCGGCGTGTCGGCCGTTGCTCCCGCCTTTCCGTCCTTCAGCTCGCGCGCGATGTTCTTCACGCGTTTGAACGCGACGGCGAGCTTTTGAAAATCCGGCGATCCGGTGAACTCCGGAAGCGCTTCCAGCCGCTTGAGCGCATCGGCTGGACCGAGGGTCAGGTAGACGGGCTCCTGAAGCACGGCGCGCACGTTGCGGACGTCGAATCCGCGCTGCTCGAGCACGTAGCGATAGCGATCGACGAGAAACGCGTCCATCGCATGGCGATGCTCCGCGGGCCACTGCTCCAGCGGCGCAAACGGCTTTGCGGCCTCCGCCAGGAGCGCGTCGAGCGACGGGCGAGCGCTGAGTCCCGTGAGCGACGACAAATCGACGAGGATCCTGAAAATGCCGTGCGCCTGGCGGCGCAGCCCAAACGGATCGCGCGACCCCGTCGGCTTCTCCCCGGCGTGGAACATGCCGACCACCGTGTCGAGCTTGTCGGCGAGCGAGACCGCTGCCCACGGAATCGCCGCCTCGTCGAGCTGCTGACGGCTTGGCGGGGCATCCGCACCCACGGCATCGGGCAGATAGTGGAAGTACATCGCCTTCCAGACGCGTGCGGGCTGCCCCTCCTCGCGCGCGTAGATCCCGCCCATCACGCCCTGGAGCTCCGTGAGCTCGGCGACCATCTCGGTCGCGAGATCGGCCTTCGCCAGCCGTCCGGCAACCGCCGCCGCCTCCGCAGCCTCCGGCGAAGCGAGCGGCCCCGCGGCGATCCACCTCGCCAGCCGCTCGATACGCTGCGCTTTCTCGAAGTAGCTGCCCAACTTCTTGTGGAAGCGAATCGTCTGCAACCGCTCGAGTCGATCGTCGAGCCGTACCTTGCGGTCCGCCTCCCAGAAGAACCGGGCATCGCGCAGTCTCGCGCTCAGCACACGCTCGTAGTTCTTGGCTACGTTCTTCTCGTTCCCCGCGTCAGTATTCGTGACCACGAGAAATGCCGGCTTAAGGCGTCCAGCCTCATCGACCACCGGAAAATTGTGCTGATGGTGAATCATGGTGGTCGTCAGCACCTCCTCGGGCAGGCTCAGGAACTCGCGCGAGAACGTGCCGGCCATCACCGTGGGATATTCGATGAGGTCGGGCACCTCGTCGAGTAATGTCGAATGCTGCGCAGACGCGTTGGCAACGCGGCCGCCGAGGGCCCGCGCTTTCGCTTCCAGCCCGCGGGCAATGCGATCCTGACGCTCGCGCCGGTCGAGGATGACGAAGTGCTCGGCGAGGCGGTCTCTGTAGTCGTCGAACGTTCGCACTTTTACCGCTCGTCCCGCACGCCCGCTCGTGGTGAGAAAGCGGTGGCCGTAGGTGACGGCCGCCGAGACCACTTCCTGGACGTTGGACGACTCGGCCACCTCGGTCCTGCGGATGGTGAAGGGGACGACCCGGCCACCGTAGAGGTAGACGATCCAGCGGATCGGCCGGGCGAACGGCAGGTCGCCCTTGCCGTCCTCCAAAAAGGCGTCCCACTGCATCGCCTTCGGAAAACTGAACGACCGCAGCGTGGTTGCCAGCACCTCCGGCAGCACGTCGACCGCCGCGCGGCCTCGCTGATGCTTGCGATAGCCAAGGTACGTCCCTCGCGGCGTCTCCACTCGCTCGAGCTGCGCGGCGTCGAGATTGTTCTTGCGGGCGAAGCCGATGGCCGCTTGGGTGAGCGAGCCGTCGGCGCCGAATGCCGCCACCACCGGCGGCCCGGTAACGAGCTCTTCGAGATCGGCCTGGCGCTCGGTGATATTCGCGATTCGGGCGGTCAACCGGCGCGGCGTGCTGTAGCTCTCCACCGGCGCGTCCGGAGGCAGGCGATGCGCCTTCAGCGCGCCCTCGAGACCGTCGGCGATCTGCCGCGTCAGCGATGGCAACCACGACGCCGGAATCTCTTCGGTCCCGATCTCCAGCAGAAGCTCTCGTTCCATTAGTTGGGATCGGATCCTAGTTTTTCGTTTTTCGTAAAACCGGGGTCTGACCCCGAATTGGCCTCGGGCGCCACGTAGGCCTGGGCGATGGCGATCGCCAGCTGCCGCACGCGCAGCACGTACGCCGTCCGCTCCGTCACGCCGACGCTGCCGCTCGAATCCAGGATGTTGAAGACGTGCGAGCACTTCAGCGCGTACTCCAGCGAGGGCAGAATGAGATGGCTGTTGAGCAGCGTCTCCGACATACGGTAGTAGCGGTCGAACAGGTCTCGATGGAAGCCGGAGAACTCGTCGCGCGACAGTCCGTCGACCTGCCCGTAGACGTACTTGGATTGCTCGACTTCCTCTCGCAGCCGCACCTCGCCGTACTTCACTCCCCCGCCCCACTCGAGGTCGAAGATGTTGTCGACGCGCTGCAGAATCATCGCAATGCGCTCGAGGCCGTACGTGAGCTCGGCGCTCACCGGAGCGAGGTTGACGCCGCCGACCTGCTGAAAATAGGTGAATTGCGTGATCTCCAGGCCATCAAAGAGCACCTGCCACCCGATCCCCCAGGCGCCGAGCGTCGGCGACTCCCAGTTGTCCTCTTCGAAGCGGATGTCGTGCGCTCTCGGATCGATGCCCACCGATTCGAGGCTCTGAAGGTAGATCTGCTGCACTTCGTCGGGCGCCGGCTTGAGGATCACTTGAAACTGGTGGTGTTTGAACACACGATTCGGGTTCTGTCCGAACCGTCCGTCATCGGGCCGGCGCGACGGCTGCACGTATGCGACGCTCCATGGCTTCGGGCCGAGCACGCGCAACAGCGTCTCGGGGTGCGACGTCCCGGCGCCCACCTCGAGGTCCAGCGGCTGTTGAATGATGCATCCCTGCGAGGCCCAGAAGGCGCTGAGCTTAAGGATGAGATCTTGGAGGGTCACAACCGGGTCATTTCCTTCAACACTCTGATCGATCGCGGCTCACGCTCCAAATGCATCGCCATCACGCTGCGATGCAGCCCTTCGAGCTCGCGCATCGCCTCGCGGCCTGCCGGGACGCTACAAAGGTCCTGCGGCGAACACTTCCGCGCGGTTCCAAGAAAGGCTTGCGCTTCCGACGACAGCGCGGGCACGCGTGCAGCGGGATAAACGCCTTGAAGGCTGAGCAGCCAGAACTCGAAGTAGCGGCTCAACGGTTCGGCCGGCACCCCCGCCGCGAGCGCCTCGACCATCGACACCCCCAGTCGGTACAGCCGCTCATCTTCGTGGCCGTCAGCAGCCCATTCGTCGATGAGCTCCGCAAAATAACCCGCACAGCCAAGGGCCTCGATCGTCCCGCCCGAAAACGCCGAGCAGGACGGCTCCGAGTAGTTCAGGCTCACCAGTTCCCGCCGCTCCTTCTCGAAGTAGGCGATGCGCGCGTGCGTCAACGGCTCGAGCGCGCCGACGAAGTTCGACTTCTGCCGGCGCGCCCCCTTGGCGACGCCGCGCTTTTTGCCGCGATCGCGGGTCAGAAACACCACAATGCGATCGGCCTCGGCCAGCTTGTACGTTCTCAGAATCAGGGCGTCCGTGCTGTAAAGGGGCATGCTGGGGGCCCGTCTTCGCCGCATCTTCGGGGCCGACGGGGCCTCTTATTCTACCCCGCACCCCTCGCGTAGCGGATGTAGAGCGTGGCCAACCCCAGGAAGGATGCAAATCCGCAGACGTCAGTGAACGTGGTGATGAACACCGCCGACGCAAGCGCCGGATCGATCTTCAAGGCCTTCAATCCCAGTGGAATCAGCGTGCCGACGAGCCCGGCAACGAACAGGTTGATGACCATCGCAAGCGCCAGGATGATGCCGAGCCGGAAGTCCCCGTTCATGAGCCACGCCACGATCGCGGCAATCACACCCGTGACGATGCCGTTACCGACGCCGACGAGCAGATTTTTGACCAGCGCCTTTCGCGAGTTGCTCCACGTGAGCTCCCCGAGCGCGATGCCACGAATGATGACCGTCAGGGTCTGGGTGGCCGCGTTACCGCCCATGCCGGCCACGATCGGCATGAACACCGCGAGCGCCACCCACTCGCCGATGGTGCCCTGAAAGATGCCCACCACGGCCGCGGCCAGAAACGCGGTGGCCAGATTGACGATGAGCCAGGGCATTCGCTTGCGCAGCGACTCGCTGGCAGGCGTGAACACCCGCTCATCGCTCGACACGCCAGCGAGCCGATAGAGGTCCTCCGTCGCCTCATCCTTGATGACGTCGATCACGTCGTCCACGGTGATGACGCCTACGAGCTTGTTCGACTCCTCGACCACCGGAATGGCCAGAAGGTTGTACGAGGCCACCAGCCGCGCCACTTCCTCCTGATCCATGTCGACGCGGGCGCTGATCGGATCGGCAGTCATGATCCGCTTGAGCGGCGTTTCCGGCGACACCAGCAGCAGCCGCCGCAGCGAGGTCACGCCGACGAGATGTCCGCGCGCGTCGACGATATAGAGATAAAAAACCATCTCCACGTCGCGCGACGTCTGAAGGGCTGTGATGGATTCGCCCACCGTCATGTCTTCGGCGAGCGCGAAGACATTCGGGTTCATGATGCGGCCGGCGGTCTGTTCGGGGTACTCCAGCAGGTTCTCGACCTCGCCCGACTCCTTGCGGCCCATCAGTTCCAGAACGGCCCTGGACAGCTCTTCGGGGAGGTTGTCAATCAGGGCGGCCGCGTCGTCCGAGGGCAGCTCCTGGACGAGACGCGCGATCTCCTCAGCCGAACGGCCTGCGAGGAGCTGCGCGCCAGCCTCGGGCGCAAGCTCGCTCAACATCTCCATCGCGAGCCGGCTGTTGCGCTCGACGAGCACGGCGAACGCCGCCAGCCTGTCGCGCTCGGCCAGCTCGCCAAAGAGCTGCGCAAGGTCCGCCGGGTGCTGCTTCTGAAGAAGATTCGACAGGTTGGCCGTGGCGCCCACCCGCAGCAGGCGCTTCACCGAATCGAGAACGAGATCGATCTTCCTCTGCGGCGGCATTGGAACCCGCTACTGTAACACGCACATTTAAGATTGGGCGATAGGTGATTGGGTGATTGGTAGCAGATCTTGGCGACGTGGTGATTGGGATATGGAGAGAGTGGACTATTTGGCGATTGCACGATTGGCATCGAGCCTGCCTCGATCAGAGCGCATGACACGGGCGGACGATCTCCAGCAGCGAACTCAGCTCTTTGCCATCAGCGTCGTCGAGTTCTGCCGGTCGATTTCCCGTGGCGTCGCGACTGAGCGAATCACGTCTCAGCTCATCAGGTCGGTCACATCAGTCGGCGCCAACTTCCGGGCCGCCCGCCGGGCCCGATCGCACGCTGAGTTCACCGCCAAGATGGGCGTCACCACATTGGAGGTTGGGTGATAGGTGATAGGGTGACTTATAGCGAATTTTGCGATGTGGTGATCGGAAATCAGGGAAGTCGGGCGATCTGGTGATTGGGGAAATTGGCATCGACTCTGCCTGCCTTGCGCGCATGTCACAGGCCGATGATCTTCAGGAACGGACGCGGCTCTTTGCGATCACAGCCATCCAATTCTGCCGGTCCATCTCGCGCGGCGGCGAGACGGATCGAATCACGTCCCAACTGATCGGCTCGGCCACGTCGGTCGGCGCCAACTTCCGGGCCGCCCGCCGGGCTCGGTCGCACGCCGAGTTCACAGCAAAGATGGGCGTCGTGGCCGAAGAGGCGGACGAATGCGAATACTGGCTCTGTCTGATGTGCGCGCTGTCGCTCGGCGATCCCGAGAGAGCGGAGACGCTGCACAAGGAGTCGATAGAACTGATGAGGATCTTTGGGAAGGCAGTTGGAACTGCGCGGAGGCATAGGTGATCGGGATCGGTGATTGGGTGATTGGGCGATAGGTGATTGGGCGATTTGTAGTCTTTGGCGATTGGAGGATTTGGTGATTGAGCCATTGGGCAATTTTCAGATCTCGCGCCTCTCCAGCCGGTCGCTGAGCCTCTCTCACTGCCTGTGCTGTCGTGTGGCCGCTTACCGTCCACCAAGGTTTCAACATCTCGCCACGGAGCCATCATGAAGATAACGACTTGTGTATGGACACTCCTAGTGTTGCTGACTCTTGCGCTGATCGGCACAGACATCCGGGCCCAGCCGAAGCCGTCCGTCCAAGGGGTGTGGCGTCTCGTAGAAACGACGGGAAAGGATGTTGGACGTGGTGCCGCGCCAAGCGCCGTGAACACCAGTCCACAGCCAGGTTTCACCATCTTTACGGCCGGTCACTACAGCCTCACACGAGTGCTCGGTGAACGTCCAAGAACAGCAGCGAAGGATTCAACCAATCCGACCCTGGCCGACCTGCAAGAAGTGCTTCGTTTTGCGGCTCAGGCAGGACGATATGAAGTTCGCGGCAATAGAATCATTTTCTATCCAGAGGCCGCGCTGGGTATCGGCATCATGGCGCCGGGCACATCGTTTGATGCGAGCTTTACACTAGAGAACAATACGCTCACCCTGACGAGCACGGACAAAGGCGGCACCGGAACCTCGAAAATGGTGCGAATCGAGTAGCGTCGCTGCACTTCAATCTCCGCATCGCCAACTCACAACGGCTACAAATCACCCAATCACCGATCACCCAATCACCGATCCGTACATTTCACCGATCCCGTCTCATTCCCATCCTGTCCAGTAACCTGTCGTCCTCCCTCCACCGCTCTCGCACGTTGACGCGCAGATCGAGGAAGACTCGGGAGTGGAGAAACGCCTCGATGTGCTGACGCGCGACGGTGCCAATCTGTTTGATCATCTCGCCGCCTCGACCGATGACGATCGGCTTCTGCGATTCGCGCTCCACGAGAATGGTGGCGTAGATCCGCGTCATGGGATCCTCAGCGCTCGGTTCCTGGAACTGGTCGATCAGGACGGCAGTCGAGAAAGGCAGCTCGTCGTGTGTGAGGTTCAGCACCTGTTCGCGCACCATCTCGGCCACCATCGCGCGCTCGGGCTGATCGGTCAGGTAGTCGGCCGGAAACAGTGGCTCGCCGTCTGGAAGCGCCTCGAGAATCGCCTGTTCCAGGCGATCGACATTGTCGCCGGTGAGTGCCGAGACGGGCACGATGGCCTCCCACGGTCGCTCGCGGCTCAACTGGTCGATGAACGGCAGGAGCTTGTGCTTCTTGATCAGATCAATCTTGTTGAGAACGAGGATGGCCTTGCCGGGCACGCCCTTCGCGAGATCCAGCAGATGTCGCAGACCGGCACCTGGCTTCTCCGACGCATCGAGAACCACTCCAACGACGTCGACCTCCGACAGAGTTTCGACCGCCGCCTCCACCATGCGCACGTTCATGCGATGCAGTGGCCGATGGATCCCTGGTGTATCGACGAACACCACCTGACCGTCGGGATAGTTGCGGACGCCGAGAATCCGCGTCCGCGTTGTCTGAGGCTTGTCCGAGACGATGGCGATCTTTTCGCCAACGATGCGGTTGAGCAGAGAAGACTTGCCAGCGTTGGGGCGCCCCACGAGCGCCACATAGCCTGACTTCATGGAGGGCTACCGGTTGTTGGCCGCAGAGTTGCCCCCGCCCCGCTCCACGCTCGTGTGGGAGGCATGGCTTTCGCCCCGGTGCGCGCGCACCACCGGTTCGGATCGGCGAATACGGACCTTGCGGACGCGGCGGCGTTCGGCGTCGATCACCTCCACGTGAAGCCCGTCGATGTCAAACGCCTCTCCAATCGCCGGCACGTGCCCGAGATGGCTGAGGAGAAACCCACCGACGGTCTCGAAGCCCTCGCGCTCGATCGACACGCGAAGGTGCTCTCCGATCTCGTCGACATCGGCCGCGCCGCTGAAAATGAACGACCCGTTGCCTTCGTCGACGACCGGCTCGGCTTCCACGTCGTACTCGTCGCGGATCTCGCCGAAGATCTCTTCGACGAGGTCTTCCAGCGTCACGAGGCCCGCTGTCCCTCCGTATTCGTCGACGACGATGGCGCTCTGAAGCCGCCTGCTCTGGAACTCCCTCAGGAGCTCGCTGACCAGCTTGGTCTCCGGGACGAAGTGCGCCGGCCGCAAATACTCGGTGATAGGCTGGGTTCCCTTCGCGTCGCCGAGTAGTACCAAGTCCTTGACGTAGACGAAACCGAGGATATTGTCGAGGTTGTCCCGGAAGACCGGGATGCGCGATACTCCTGCTCGCGAAACAGCGCGCGCAGACCGTCGAGCGTGGCATCGGCATCGATGGCGACGATGTCGGGCCTGGGTTTCATCACCTCGCGCACGATCGTGTCGCCGAAGTCGACAATCGATTTCAGCAGCTTGCGCTCCTCCTGATGGCCCCCGGCCTCGTCGTCTTTGCTCGGCCCCGCGCCGTTGATAACCTCGCCGTCATCGTTCACATCGTCGCGATTCACTGAAACAGGCCCTTGACGTTCACGGCGCTGCCGCGTCAGCAAATGCAGGAGACCCCTCGTCAGGGGCTCGAGTGGCCGGCTCACGATGCGGAAGCTGGGCAGCAGAATTTCGAGCACGCGCTGCGGGTCTCGCGACACGATCAAGAAAGGCAGCAGAAACTCGCAGAGGGCCGTGAAACCAATCATCGAGGCGGCCAGCAGGATGAGCGCCGATGGGTTGGTGACGCCGATGAGACGAGCCAACAACAGAATGATGAAGCCTTGAACGAGGCCTAGCATCGCGCGGAGCGGCAGGAACAGCAGCAGCGGCTCCTGAAGATAGCGCTCCATGTCGGGTCGCTGGCCGCTGCCCTCGGCCAACAACCGCAGCGTGACGCGCATCAAGGCATTGAACGCCGCCTGAATCGTGCTCAGGTAGAGTGCGCAACACGCGAGGAGGAAGAGGGTCAGCGGAATCATGAGGAGCGTGCAATCAGCCCATGCGGGAGCCCTGCTCTCTTTCTGAGGCGAGCTTCAGCGCGGGCCATACGCCCGGCATCGCGCTCATGATCGTAACCGAGAAGGTGCAAAAGGCCATGTAGGGCAAGAACCCTAAGCTCAGCCTTCACAGAATGGCCAAACCGTCTGGCCTGCCGACGGGCCAATCCCCGAGCAATGACGATATCGCCCAGGTATCCAGGGAGATCCGCCGGAAACGAAAGGACATCTGTAGTTCGGCTGATTCGCCTGAACCGCTCGTTGAGCGACCGTATCCGGGTATCCGACACAATCGCGACGGTCACGGCGCCGCGTGCCGCCCTGGGCGCGATTCGAGCCAGCCAGGCCCCCAGGCCCTGGACGGCCGGCGCCGCCGCACCCTGCTGGACCACACTCACTTTCAGGCTCAGGGTTGTCCGCCTTTGTTGCCAGACGCCTCGTAAGCTTTCACGATCTCCTGAACCAGCTTGTGCCGCACCACGTCGCGGTCGTCGAAGTGGACGAACGCGATCCCCTCGATCTTCGAAACCACCTTCATCGCTTCGACGAGCCCCGACACGCGGCCAACCGGCAAATCGATCTGCGTGATGTCGCCGGTCACGACGGCCTTCGATCCGAAGCCAAGCCTGGTGAGGAACATCTTCATCTGCTCGGACGTGGTGTTCTGCGCCTCGTCGAGGATGACGAATGCGTCGTTCAACGTGCGGCCGCGCATGAACGCAATGGGCGCGATTTCGATCGTCCCTCGCTCGATGAGACGCTCCGCGCGCTCGACCTCGACCATGTCGTAGAGCGCGTCGTAGAGGGGACGCAGGTACGGGTTGACCTTCTCTTGCAGATCGCCAGGGAGGAAGCCCAACTTCTCGCCAGCCTCGACCGCCGGACGCGCCAGGATGATGCGGTTGATGCGCTTCGAGAGCAGAAACGACACCGCCTGCGCCATGGCCAGGTATGTCTTGCCGGTGCCCGCCGGTCCGATGCCGAACACGATGTCGTGTTGTTCGATGGCATCGAGGTAGCGACGCTGATTGACCGACTTGGGCGCAATGCGCTTGCGTCCCGACTGCGTTTGTGTGCTCTTGAGGAAATACTCGCGGAGATCGATGTTGGGCTGCCCGGCCACGAGCTGCACGGCGGTCTTCACGTCGCCATTCGAGACGCGGAACCCCTCCTGGAGGAGCGCCGCGAGCTGCGAGAAGAGTCCTTCGACCTTGGCGACCTCGGCCGGAGGACCGTCCACGATGACATCGTGGCCCTGGGTCCGCAACCGGACCCCGAACTGCGCCTCCACGTGCTTGAGATTCTCGTCGTAGGTGCCGAAGAGCGTTTCGACGCCTTCCTCGGGAAGCGTGATTCTTGCCACGTGTCTCTAGTATAGCCTCCGCTACTTCGGGCGCTTTGGCTCGCGGATCTGGATATGCAGCTCGCGAAGCTGCTTCTCCGAGACCGGCGACGGGGCGCCCATGAGCAAGTCTTCGGCGTTCTGCGTCATCGGAAACGCGATGACCTCGCGGATGTTCGGCTCCTTCGCCAGGAGCATGACGATGCGATCGACGCCAGGCGCCAGCCCCCCGTGCGGTGGAGCACCGTACCGGAATGCATTCAGCATGCCGCCAAACCGCTTCTCCACTTCTTCGGGCCCGTATCCGGCCAGCTCGAATGCCCGCAGCATGATGTCGGGACGGTGATTTCTGATCGCGCCGCTCGACAACTCGATCCCGTTGCAAACAATGTCGTACTGGAAAGCCTTGATGGTGAGTGGATCTTGCGTGTTCAGCGCATCCAGCCCGCCCTGCGGCATCGAGAACGGGTTGTGGCTGAAGGCCACCTGTCCCGTTTCAGGATCTCGCTCATAGAACGGAAAATCGGTGATCCAGCAAAACTTGTAGGCGTCCGATTCCATCAGCTCGAGCTCGCGCGCCAGATGTCCGCGCAGCCCATTCACCGGAGCCGACACCCTTTCCCGAGACTCGGACACGAAGAAGATGGCGTCGCCGCTCTTTGCGCCGACGGTCCGAATGAGCTCCGCGCGCCGATCTTCGGCGAGGAATTTCGCAAGCGGCCCTTTGATCGGTTCCGCAAGGACAAGGTAGGCGACACCAGCAAGCCCGAGGCCTTGACCGGTCTCGACCGTCTTGTCGAAAAAGCTGCGCGTCCGCTCGGCCGCCCCAGGCGCAACTATGGCGCGCACCACATTTCCGGCAGCAACAGCCTTCGCAAACACCGCAAAGCCAGAGTCCCGGAACAACTCGGTGACGTCAACAGCACGAATCGGATTTCGCAGATCGGGCTTGTCGGTCCCGAAGGCCGTCATCGCTTCGTCGTAGGGTATTCGCGGAAACGGCGGTTTCGTGACGGCCCACGTCGAGAACTCGGCAAAAAGGCCCGAGAGCACCGGCTCGATCGCTCCAAATACGTCGTCCTGCTCGACGAACGACATCTCGAGATCGAGTTGATAGAACTCTCCAGGTGAGCGGTCGGCGCGCGCGTCCTCGTCCCGGAAGCAGGGAGCGATTTGAAAGTACCGGTCGAAGCCCGACACCATGAGGAGCTGCTTGAACTGCTGCGGGGCCTGCGGAAGCGCGTAAAACTTCCCGACGTGCAACCGGCTCGGCACGAGGTAGTCGCGCGCCCCTTCCGGCGAGCTCGACGTCAGAATCGGCGTCTGGTACTCCAGGAACCCCTGCTCGACCATCCGGCGGCGCAGGCCCGAAATCACCTTCGATCGCAGAATGATGTTCGCGTGGATCTTCTCGCGGCGCAGGTCGAGAAAGCGGTAGCGCAGGCGCTGTTCTTCCGGGATCTCCTGCGTGCCAGCGACCTGAAACGGGAGGGTGTCCGCGCCCGAGAGAACCTCAAGCCGGCTGACGACCACCTCAATCTCTCCCGTCGGCAGCGCGGGATTCAGGTTCTCGGCGGTTCTGGCCAGCACCCTCCCCGACACCTGGATCACGCTCTCCAGGCGGACACTCTCCGCCGCTTTGAACGCCTGGGAGTCCGGCGTGAACACGCACTGCGTTACACCATAGTGATCGCGCAGGTCGATGAAGAGCAGCTGCCCGTGATCGCGTTTTCTGTGGACCCAGCCCGATAGCCTGACTTCGTGCCCGACATTGGCGGAACGCAGCTCGTCGTTTGTATGCGTTCGATATTTGCTTGCTGTGATCTGGCTCACGTCTTTCCTGTCGTTTCGATGAACGACGCCACGTCAGCTCGGGGCATCGTGTCTCTGGTTTTCTGCGCGACGTTGCGCACGGTCACGGTCCCAGCCGCCACTTCGTCGCCGCCCAGCACGGCAATGAAGCGCGCCTTCCGCTGATCGACATACTTGAAAATCCTGTCCATCTTTCTGGAGACGTCCGGGTACAGATCCACTCGCAGGCGCGCACTCCGCCGAAGCGCGGCAGCCAGTTCCAGCGCCGCGGCCTGCGCGGACTCGTCAATGGCGGCGACGACCACATCGACGGCCGACAGGCTGGCGGCTGGAGGAAACATCCCGCGCTCCTGCATCACCACGACAATGCGCTCGAGTCCCAGCGAGAAGCCGCAGGCCGGCACGTCGGTTCCGAGGAACATGCCGATCAGGTTGTCGTACCGCCCTCCCCCTCCGAGGCTGCCTGGCAGATCGGGAACGGTGATCTCCATGATCGCGCCCGTGTAGTACGAGAGTCCCCTGGCCAGACGCGGATCGATGGAGACCCTCGCCGCCGCCGGCGTGGCTCCCACGAGCCGCACAATCGCATCGAGGTTGTCCACCGCTGCGCGGTGCGGCGTTCCGTCCAGCAGCCGATGCAACTCCTGCAGGCGCCCGGCTGCTGCCTGTGTGCACGCCGATCGCCCGCAACAGTTCCATCAGCCGCGCCGCCTGGTTCGGAGGCAACGCCTCGCACCGCCAGATCGGCCTCAACGGCCTCTTCGCCGATCTTGTCCAGCTTGTCCAGCGCGACCAGCGCCGTTTCGCGGCGATCGGGAGGAATCTCGCTCGCCTCGAGCAGGCCCGTCAATACGCCGCGGTGATTCAAGACAATCGTGAAGTCCTCGAACGCCAACCGCTCGAGCACCTCGGCTACCGCGCCGATCTGCTCCGCTTCGACCATCGGCGACGTCGATCCGATGGCGTCGATATCGCACTGGTAGAACTCCCGGAACCGCCCGCGGGCCGGACGCTCCGCTCGCCAGACCGGCTGGATCTGGTACCGCTTGAAGATCTTCGGCAGCACCGCCTGGTGCTCGGCGACGATGCGAGCGAAGGGCACCGTCAGGTCGTAGCGCAGCGCGAGGTCCGCCTGGCCCGATGCCTCGTGCTCGCCTCGCTTCAGAATCTTGAAGACGAGCTTGCCGCCTTCTTCCCCGTACTTCCCCAGAAGCGTGTCGATGTTCTCGGCTGCTGGCGTCTCGATGGGCTCGAACCCATAGCGGTCGTACACCTCGCGGACAATCCCGACCACGTAGTCGCGGCGCCTCACATCGTCGGGCAGAAAATCGCGCATGCCGCGCGCAGGCTGCGTCGATATCGTCTCTCGGGACATTACATGTAGTCTTTGCGATATCCGATGTAGCGCTGGGCGTAGTCCCGAATCCTCGACACTTCCAGATCGGTCAGCTCCCGCTTGAGCATGGCCGGCCGGCCCATGAGAAGAGAGCGCGGCGGAAATTTCCTTTCCTCGGGCACGAGCGTGCCAGCTGCAACGATCGAGTCTTCGCCGATCTCCGCGCCGTTCAGAAGCAAGGCCCCCATCCCGATCAGACACGCGGTCGTGGACGGTGCAACCGTGCAGGATCGCCGCGTGCCCGACGGTCACCTCGTCGCCGATAGTGGTCCCGTGCGTGCCGCGCATGACGTGGATCACCGTGCCGTCCTGGATGTTGGTGCGGCTGCCAATTCGGATGGCGTTCACGTCGCCCCGAATCACGACATTCATCCAGATACTGCTCTCCTCGCCGATTTCCACGTCGCCAATCACCTGGGCGCTCTGATCGACAAAGGCAGTCGAGTGAACCTTGGGGAGAACTGACCTGAACGGCCGGAGCATTCGGACGGAATTATAGCGTGTCAGGCTTTGGGCTCTGGACTTGCGGCTTTGGGCCGCGCACGCGCCGGGCGACTTCGAGAAGCCACCCGACAGGCCTAGAGCCAAGAGCCAAAAGCCTAAAGACGCTCTTTCAGTTCGTGCTTTGCGTGGCGCTTGCGGTTCGCGGCGAGGGTCCGCCGCGGAACGTGTAGAGATAGTCGCGGATCGCGCGGATCTGTGGCTCGGCGTCCCCGCCAAGCTGCGGAAACGACGACTTCGGATACGGCGGCGCCGGCCAGAACTGCGGCATGCGCGTGCCCGGCTGGATCACAGACGGGTTCCGCAGCCAGGCGAGCACCCACTCAGGCTTCAAGCGCTCGTAGGCCATCCGAAGATCGGGAGCAAGGCTGGCGCGGTCCTGATCGGGTCCGATCGCTCCCAGCACGTGACACTTCTGGCACTGCAACAAGTCGAACAGCTCCTTGCCCTGAGGCGCCATCTGCGTAAGCGCCGCGTGATCGTAGGTGCGGAACTGCTCGGTCGATCGCCCCGTCGCCTGGAAGTAGTTGATGACGGCGTTCCACCGCCGCATCGTCCAGACCGAACGTCGGCATGCGCACGTTCAGCCACGGGCGGATCGTGATGGGCCCTTGCAGGAAGGCATAGAGCCAATCGGGCTGCACTTTCGAACCTTCAGGCGTCAACAGCGGCGGCGCAAGGCTCGCGTCGGTGACCAAGGTCCTGTAATCGCCGCCGTCCCCCTCAATTTCGTGGCAGCCCACGCAGTTCTGTCGGCGTACCAGCGCCCGGCCGGCGACGGTGAAATCGCGCAACGCGGTCCTCGCCGGCAGCGCAGCAGCTGGCTGGACCTGGCGCTGGAAGCTCATGATCGCGGTCTGCAGCCGCTCGTTTTCCACTTCATTGAGATGGAAATCGGGCATGCGAAGCTTTTCGAGCGGCTCCAGGATGCGGCCTTGATCGTACGAGCGCGGATCCCTCAGCTTCTGGTGGAACCAATCCAGCTTGGCATGCGGGATGTCGACGAACGCGAAGTCGAGGCGCGTGACGAGCTTGCTGCCCTCTTCGGACAGTTCGACGCCGATCGGCTGGGTTGTCTCGAACCCTTTGATGTCGTGGCAGCTGAAGCACCCGTACCGGGTGATGACGCGCTGCCCAAGGTCGAGCTGTTTGGCATTGGCGTCCATCTTCGCCAACCGACCCTGCGCCTCGGCCATCGGCATCACGTTGCGGAGGTAGTCGAGCAGCACCGCATCGACCTGTGCCTGTGTCGGTGTGACTGGCGCCGGCGTCCCAGCCGGACCGGTCAGGGTGGTCAGATAGGTCGCGACGTCCGCCACCTGCGCATCCGTGAGACGCAGGTCGGGCATGTACGTGGCTGGGCTGTAATGCTTCGGATCCCGGACCCAGTTGTAGAGCCACACGTAACTCGTCTTGCTGCCAACGCTCTTGAGCGGCTGCCCGAATGTGCGCCGCGGTCCGACCGCCGCGCGATCGTTCTCGTCGACGACGTGGCAGCCGAGACAGCCGACCGAACGCACGATCTCCTCGCCCGCCTTCGGGTTCCCCTTTGGCGGCGAGGCCACGGCCGGCGTGTAGGTGTCGCTGTTCGCGAACAGGTACGCCACGGCGGCATTGATCTCGGCCTCGTTGCGCGGATGATCAGCCGGCGAGTTGCTGTTCGAGTTGTACCAGACCTTCGGCATCCAGGTGACGTTCTTGATCGCGGAGGGATCGCGCACCCAGTTCCTCACCCAGTCCTGCGTCAACTTGCCGCTGATCTTGGTGAGAATCGGCCCGGGTTTCCGGAGATTCTCGAAGCCCCTCGTCTTGTGGCACGCATAGCACCCTGCGCGCTCGTACGTCGCGAGCGCGACGTTCAGCTTCGGGCGCCTGCGGGATGAAGACCTCCTGCCGGTGGCACTGGGTGCACGAGGCTTCCGTCATGTTCGTCGGCAGCATCGGGTAGTCCCACATGTGGGGCTCTTCCCAGTGGTACTGCTCTTCCCACTCCTGCCGCTGCTTGGCATTGCTTGGATAGTGCGACGCGTCGAGGAAGCTGGTCGAACCGCCAAGCCCCTGATGGCAGACGGTACAGCCCGTCGACGACATCGGATGCGGCGAATCGCTGCCGACATACGCCTGCAGATTCGGATGGGTTCTGAACGGCTGCGGATACTTCTCGTAGCCGCGGCGGTCGATCGCCAGATGGCACGTCGTGCAGCGGTCCATCTTCGCCACGCGGGCGAAGTTCACGTCGTCGACGACGTTTGGCGTCACGATCTGGCGAACGGTGAGCGTGGGCGCCATGAAGTCGAGCAGCGGCGCGTTGCGGAAGTAGTCCTTCAGCAGGCTCGGCTCGATGTTGGCCACGAGACGCTGCAACCGGGTCTGTTCGAAGTTGATCTGACCGATCTCCTTCTGCAGCCGGCCAACCTCCGCCGTGTACTTCCCAAGCTCGGCTTGCGCCGCGGTGCGCTCGGCCTCTACCCTCTGGACTTCCAGGTTCAACTCGTTCAGCCGCTGCGCCTCGGCCTCAATTTCCTGCTGCTGTTCTGCCACGCCGTCCGGGTTGGCCTTCCGCGCCGCCTCGAACGCGTAGCGGTTGACGTCGTAAGTCGCCTTGGCGAATTGCGCGTTCTTGTTCACCCGATAGAGACGCGCGTCTATTTCGGCCAGCTGATCGTTGATCTCATCGATCCGCTGCCGGTTCGATTCCATCGCTTTCTCAGCGCCCGTCAGTTGCTGCTGGAGGGCGGGCAGCTTGGCGCGGTCGGGGCTCTTCTGCGTCTGCGCCAGCTGCGCATTGGTCACCTCGAGCTCGAGCTGTGTGAACCGCCGCTGGGTGTTCTTCCATTCGCGGTCGAAGTCGTCCCACACCATCCAGATCGTCGAGATGAACAAAAAGATGCTCGACGCGGCAAAGACGACATTGAGGAAGTCGATGTTGTAGGCGTGCCCGACAGCCTTTTTCTCAGCCATAACGTGTCAGATGTTGAAGAAGATCTCGGGAATCGCCACGATGTACTTCAGGTTGAAGATCCACCTGAGCAGCATCTTGATGGGGAGCGACATCATCATCAGGAACAGGAACACCGTCACGTAAAAACGCGGCGGGCCGAGCTTCTGGTAGTACGTTCGCAAAGCCACGTTTAGCCAGCAAGACCGGCAGAGCCGCGACGTAGATCAGACACAGAAGGATGCCGGGCGCCTCCCGCACCACATAATTCGTCGGCAGTGCTCCACCCAGCATGCGCACCCAGAAGTACTCCGACAGATCGACGTTCGTCAGCGCCTCGAGCTTGTGGGTGTCCCAGTACTCGAACGGCCCGAAGAAGTTCCAGTTGGGGCCACGCAGGAACGTACCCAGCACGATGAGGGACGACCACAAGATGACGAAGCCGAACAGGAACAGCGTGATCTCGACCTTTCGCTCGGCGAAGGTGTAGTAGCCGTTGCCCTTCGGGTTCTTGTCGATGTAGGGAATCGCGATCAGGCCAACGATGATCAGGCTGGGGAGCACGACCCCCGCAAGCCACGGATCGAAGTAGACCAGCATCTCCTGAAGGCCGAGGAAGTACCAAGGCGCTTTCGACGGATTGGGGGTCACCGCGCGGTTGGCGGGCTGCTCGAGCGGCGCCTTCAGCAAGATCGACCAGAGAATCAGGACCACCGAGCAGAGGATCAGCGAGATCAACTCGGTGTAGACGAGGTCGGGCCATACCCAGACGCGGTCGGATTCGGCCTTCTCGATAGGCCCTTCTCCCTTGGCTATGCGCTGATCGTTGAGCACTGCCTCGCGCATCGAGTACCAGGTAAAGAACACGAGCAGGAAGATGAGGCCGACGATCGGCACGTTGTCGGGCTTCGTGATGATGAGCTGGAAGTTCGGGTCGAGGCCTCCCAGCGCAAAAAAGAGCGTGAGAAAGCCCAGCACCCCGTAGCCAACGGCCTTGGAGGCGAAGACCTCACGCTTCCACACCATTAAGACCAGCGACAGCACCATCAAGAAGAAGTAGAGCCGCGGGTCGGCGATGACGTTGAAGATGCCTTTGATCAGGTCCATAGTCGCGCCTACATCGGTCCGCTGATGCCGCCGTCTTTACGCACACGCCAGAAGTGCACCGCCATCAGCACCGCAATCGCCAGCGGCAGGCCGACGCAGTGCAGGACGTAGAACCGCAACAGCGCGCCCTCTCCGACGAACGTCCCTCCCAGCAGCGCGAACCGCGCATCGTCTGCGGCGTGAATCAGCGGGACACCGCCCAGCGAGAGGAGCGCCGCGCCGGGTCCTTCGTGGCCGAGGAACGGCGTCGCGCGCGCCATGTTGGAGCCGACCGTGATGGCCCAGATCGCCAGCTGATCCCAGGGCAGCAGATACCCGGTGAACGACAGCAGCAGCGTGAGCACGAGCATGATGACGCCGATGCTCCAGTTGAACTCGCGCGGCGGTTTGTAAGAGCCGGTCATGAAGACGCGGAACATGTGGAGCCACACGGTGATGACCATCGCGTGGGCGCCCCAGCGATGCATCTCGCGCATGATGCCCAGCGGGACGTGCTCGCGAAGCCCGACGATGTCGCTGTAGGCGTATTCGAGCGTGGGCCGGTAATAGAACATCAGGAGCAGGCCCGTCAACGTCAACGACAGGAAGAGAAAGAAGCTCAGCCCCCCCATGCACCAGGTGTAGCGAAGCTTCACGCCCGACTTCCTGATCCGCACCGGATGCAGGTGCAGGAAGATATTCGAGAGCATCACGAGCACGCGGTTGCGGTCGGTGTTCGGGCGCTCGTGCCTGAACACCGACGTCCAGACCTGCGTTTCCGTCAACCAGTTCCAGAAGCGCGTGCCGGGACCTTCCTGCGGCTTAACGGTCTTTGTCTCGGTGGCCATAGTTGTCAGATTCTCAGAAACGCTTCGGGATCAATCCACTGCCCGAGCTCGTACTGAAACTTTCTGCTCTTGTCGATGAGGATTTGCCCGTCTTCGGCCAGCACGATGCGGTTGCGCTCGAGCGGGCGCGGTGCCGGCCCTTCGAAGTTGATGCCGGTTGGCCGGAACCCGCTCCCGTGGCACGGGCACTTGAACTTGAGCTCGGCCGCCAGGTAGTTGGGCGTACAGCCAAGGTGCGTACATGTCGTGTTGAGCACGTAGAAGCCGCTCGCCCGGTGAGCGATGTCGTCGTTCGTCCGCACAATCCAGACGCCGTTGGATTCCTTGTACCGCTCGTCGACACCGAGGCCGAAATCCGATGGCAGCCCCACCTTGAACTGCTGCGGCGGCTCGTTCAGCACGTTGGGAAACATGAAGCGGCCAGTCGCCGCCAGCGCAGCGGCCGAGGCCGCCGAAAAAGCGCCCCAGGCCATGACCAGCCAGGCCCGACGGCTCACGAGCGGCGAGCTGTCGTCGGGGTCGCGGGCGCTGACCTTGGCGGCGCCGGCCGCCGCGGTGGTCGTCTTGCCAGCCAAATCGACCGCCGGAGCGGGCGGCGCGGCGGGCCTGGCAGGCGGCGCCGCATGCGCGCCGGGCGCCGGAGAAGCAGCAGGCGGGGCGGGCGCGCCTGACGCCGGAGGTTTTGTCTCGTCAGCCATGATCCTCTACCGTTGCGGGGAGCCGTTACCCAAGTGACTTGAGCGCTTCCGTTGCTGCCTGTCTGACCCGAAGATCTCTATCATCTGTACTCAACGCCTTGACTTGTGGAGTGAGCGTCGACTCCTTCAGGGCCGCGATGGCCTGGAGTCCGCTGATCATGACCTCGCCCACGGGATCGATTTCCTGGCGCGGCTGCTGCTGACGCGTGACGTTCCGCTCGACATACGCACGGTCCAGCATGCGCCGCAGCACTGGCACGCCCTCGTGTCTCCCGTGCCGCGCAAGCGCGATTGCTGCGTTCCACTGGACGTCGGCACTCGAATCTTCGAGCGCCGCGATAAGCGTCTCGTTGCCGGCCTCTGAAGGGAGCGAGCCCAGCGCATAGACCGCCATCTTGCGCACGCCCGCATCCTCGGAGCCGGCTTGCCGGGCGATCTCGGCCGCCGCCGCAACGTCGCGGGTGGCGCCAAGCGCCCACAAGGCGTTGATGCGAGTCTGGCTGTCTGGATCGTTGAGCGCCTCTATGAGAAGACGGCGCGTCTCCGCGTCGAGCGGCGGGGTCAGACGCCCGAGCGTCAGCGCGAGGTACTGCCGCACACGCGGGTCGTCGTTCTTCGAATCCGCAAACGCCCGGGTCAGCTCCGGTGCAAGCCTCGCCTCGTCCTGCTTCGCAAACGACGGATCGGCCATGAGGCGCGACAGCTCATAGGCCGCGGGCCACCGGCGGTTGCTTCCGCCCGTGCGGATATCAGTAAGGTATTCGGCGGCCGTCCGTTCCTCATTCAACAATCCGCGAAACCCGATATACACCAGCACCGTAGCGCCGACGACGAGCAACGGGATCAGGAAGAACTGAACGGCGATCGCTGGCGCAGACGATGGTCGGTGAGCGCCGGCCTCTCGCTCGACGAGTTTGTCCATTAGCGCGAAAAAGCGAACCGTGAACTGTCCGACTGAGAACGGCCTAGGTTATATACGTACGTACTGTTTACGTCAAATCTTCGGAAGCGTCACACCCACCTGAGCCTGATACTTTCCCTTCTTGTCCTTGTAGGACATCTCGCACGGCTCGTCGCTTTGGAAGAAGAGCACCTGGGCGATGCCTTCGTTGGCGTAGATCTTGGCCGGAAGCGGCGTGGTGTTGGAGATCTCGAGCGTCACGGTGCCTTCCCATTCGGGCTCGAACGGCGTCACGTTGACGATGATGCCGCACCGCGCGTAGGTCGACTTCCCCAGGCACACCGTCAGCACGTCGCGCGGAATGCGGAAGTACTCGATCGTGCGAGCCAACGCAAAGGAGTTGGGGGGCACAATGCACACGTCCGTCTTCACGTCCACGAACGACCGTGGATCGAAGTTTTTGGGGTCGATTACCGTGTTGTTGATGTTGGTGAACACCTTGAACTCGTCGGCGACGCGGATGTCGTAGCCGTACGACGACACCCCGTAGGAGATGGCGCTGCCCCGCACCTGCGCGTCGACGAACGGCTCGATCATCCTGTGTTCGCGGGCCATCCGCTTGATCCACCGATCGCTCTTGATAGTCATCGTCTGGGCTGCGTGATTATCGCCGGAAGAACATCATCACGATCGTGAACAGGAGGCTCAGCAGAATCGACGTCACCAACGGGAAGTAGAAGGTGACCGGACCGCGCCGGACCGTGAAGTCGCCAGGCAGCCGGAACAGCGGAATCCCTGCCATCATCAGCAACCCCAACCCCACTAGAATCAGGCCGCCAAGGACGAGCATCCTTCCCATTCAAACAAGTTCAATTCCCGCAAAAAAGTAGCCGATCTCGAATGCCGCGGTCTCAGGCGCGTCTGAGCCGTGGGTGGCATTCTCGCCAATCGAGCTCGCAAACTCCTTCCGCAGCGTGCCCGGATCCGCTTTGGCCGGATCGGTCGCCCCCATCAACGTCCGCCATCGCTTGATCGCATCAGGCGCCTCGAGCACGAGCGTGACGATGGGGCCGGACGCCATGAACTCGGTCAGGCCCGCAAAGAACGGCCGCTCCCGATGGACGGCATAGAAGCCCTCGGCCTCCTTGCGTGTGAGGTGAAGGGTCTTCATGGCACGAATCTGGAATCCTGCTTGTTCGATTCGCTGCAGGATCTTCCCGGTGTACTGCTTGGCGGTGGCGTCGGGTTTGATGATTGCGAGGGTTCGTTCCATAAGAAGCGGCCAATTATACAGGGAGATAACGATGTGCGCTCAGCCAGCTCTGCCCAAACCGACTGACCCGGACAACGACAAAGGCGCGGTGGAAGGTGACCACCGGATGGACAAGCAGCACGAGAATCGCAACGCCCAAGGAGCGCTCGACAAGAACGGCCTTCCGAAGGACTCGAAGGCGATCGCCGAAGACGCGATTGGGGCGAACGCGGATCAGACCCAAGGGTGAGAATTTTGTGCTGGGGTGACTGGCGATTGAGTGATAGGAATTCCTATCGCCCAATCACCAATCGCCCAATCACCAATTACCGTAGGCTTTCCATGATTTCGTCCAGCGCGGCCTTGGGCGGCCGGACGCGATCGAGCGGCAGGTTCGCCAGCGGTTCGTCGACCACATTCAGCAGCCGGAGGAAGTCGTCGCGATCCGGCTCAATGTAGATGAGGCCCGTCGCAAACTCGCCGCGCCGCGACGACTCGTGCAGTACGCGCATCGCCGCGAGCTTGTCGGTCGGGTCGTAAGCCTCCTCGAGCTTCTTCAGCAACAGCCTCGACCCGTCGTGCATCTTCACTTCCTGCGTCGTCCCCGGGTCGTACTCCACTGAAATGTCCTCGAAGTACGGCACGAAGCTCACCTCTTCGAGCGGGTCGTCGTGGTCTTTTACGTAGGCGTAGCTCTTCGTGGAGCCCTCGTGGTCGTTGAACGTGACGCACGGCGAGATGACGTCGAGCATCACGGTTCCGCGGTGGCTGAGCGCCGCCTTCAGCAGGGCCAGGAGCTGCTTCTTGTCGCCCGAGAACGAGCGCGCCACGAACGTCGCCCCTAGCTGAATGGCCAGGGCGCAAGTATCGAGAGGCGGCAGGTCGTTGACGACTCCGTTCTTCAGCTTCGAGCCGAGGTCGGCTGTCGGGGAAAACTGTCCCTTCGTGAGGCCGTAGCAGCCGTTGTCTTCGATGACGTAGATGATCGGCAGGTTCCGGCGCATCAGGTGCACGAACTGTCCGATACCGATGGCCCCCGTGTCGCCATCGCCGCTGACGCCGATGGCGATAAGCCTCTGATTGGCCAGCATGGCGCCGGTGCCCACCGACGGCATCCGCCCGTGGACGGCGTTGAAGCCATGCGACCCGCCCAGGAAGTACGCCGGGCTCTTGCTCGAGCAGCCGATGCCCGAAAGCTTGACCACCTGCTTGGGATCGATCCCCATCTCGTAGAAGGCGTCGATGATGCGCTCGGAGATGGCGTTGTGGCCGCACCCGGCGCAGAGCGTGGTCTTGCCTCCCTTGTAGACCTGCGGCTCCAGGCCGATTCGATTCACCTTGATTGGGGTCGTCATCCCTTACTCTCCACCCATCATTGAAGTCGACGGCGCCGCCGACGTTACACGCTTGGCCACTTCGAACCCTTCTTGCGAGAGGATGTCGTCGCTCACGCTTCGCGCGTCGATCGGCAACCCGCTGTAGTGCAGCACGCTGCGGAGTTTGGCGCACCGTTCGGGCGTCAGCTCGAGCCTCATCAGCATGGCGAGCTGCGCGTCGCGGTTCTGCTCGACCACGTACACGCGCTCGTGCGCATCGATGAACTTCACAAGGTCCTCGGTGAAGGGATACGCGCGCACCCGGAAGTATGAGGTGGCGAGGTTCATCTCCTCACGGAGCTGATCCCGGCTCTCCGTGACAGCCCAGTGCGACGTCCCGTAGGCGATGATGCCAATCTTGGCGTCGGGAGCCCGCTCGACGATCGGAGCAGGCACAAACTTCCGCGCCGTCTCGAACTTGCGGGAGAGGCGGTCGACGTTGTTCACATAGTCGTCCGGCCGCTCGCTGTACTGCGCCTTGTCGTTGTGACCGGAACCACGCGTGAAGAACGCCGGCAGGCCATCGCCGGGAATCGTGCGGTACGCAATCCCGTCGCCGTCCACGTCGCGATACCGGCCCCACTCACCCAGCTTCTTCAAAAGCTCCGGCGTCAGCACCTTGCCGCGGTCGATCGGCTTCGTTGGGTATTCGAATCCGCTCGACATCCAGTTGTTCATGCCGAGGTCGAGATCCATCATCACGAAGATCGGCGTCTGGAACCGCTCGGACAGATCGAACGCCTGGATCGCCATCTCGTAGCACTCCTCGACCGAGTTCGGAATCAGGAGGATGTGCTTGGTGTCGCCGTGCGACAGGAACGCCGTGCTGAGTAGATCGCCCTGTGCCGTCCGCGTCGGCAGTCCGGTGGACGGCCCGACACGCTGGACGTCGAAGATGACCGCTGGAGTCTCCGCGTAGTAGGCAAGCCCCGCAAACTCGGACATCAGCGAAATGCCAGGGCCAGATGTCGCCGTCATCGCGCGGGCACCGGCCCAACCGGCGCCGATCACCATGCCCAGCGAAGCGATCTCGTCTTCAGCCTGGACAATCGCGAACGTGGCCTTCCCCGTCGCCTTGTCGGTGCGGTACTTCCGCATGTAGCCAATCAGCGACTCGCACAAAGACGACGAGGGGGTGATCGGATACCACGCAACGACCGTCACGCCGGCCATCATGCAGCCGATGGCGGCCGCGGCATTGCCATCGATCAGAATCTTGCCGGACGTCTCGTTCATCCGCTCGATGTAGTACGGGTCCTGCTTCGTGAAGGTCGCTTCGGCGTAATCCCACCCGGCCTTCAACGCCCCCTGGTTCAGGGCGACGGCCTTGGCCTTCTTGCCCAGCTGCTTGTTGAGCGCCTGCTCCATCAAGCCCATGTCGATGCCCAGCAGCTTGGCCAGGATCCCGTCGTAGATCATGTTGCGGACCAGGCGGCGCAGTTTCGCGTCAGGGCACACCGGAGCCACGAGCTTGTCGAAGGGAACCGGATAGAACGTGAGGTCACTTCGCAGGGCATTCAGCTTGAGCGGCTCGTCGTAGATAACGGCGGCGCCGCTTTCGAGCGTGAGCACGTCTTCTTTGGCGGTCTCGGCGTTCATGGCCACGAGGAAGTCGACTTCCTTCTTGCGGCCGACGTACCCGCGCTTGCTCGCCCGGATCGTGTACCAGGTCGGCAGACCGGCGATGTTCGACGGAAACATGTTCTTGCCCGACGCCGGGATTCCCATCAGCAGAATCGACCGGAGCAGAACGATGTTGGCCGTCTGGCTGCCCGAACCATTGACGGTGGCAACCTGGATGCTGAAATCGTTGATGACCTTGGTGGGGACGGGGGTGCTCTTCTCCTGGGCAGCTACGTCTGTCGGTGACATTCCTGGTCCTTCAAGCAAATTGGCGGCGTCAGTGGGGCCTACAGGGGATCTCGGTGGTCCCCAACAGAAGATTATAGCCCCAAATCGCTTAGAGCAGGCCCTTTACAGCTTTGCCGATGTCTGCGGGACTGTTCACGACGGTTACTCCCGCGTCGGCAAGCGCCGCCATCTTCTCGGCCGCTGTCCCCTTTCCGCCCGAGATAATCGCGCCAGCGTGGCCCATTCGACGGCCCGGAGGTGCGGTTTGACCGGCAATAAAGCCAACCACCGGCTTCTTGAAAGATTTTCGGACGTACTGCGCGGCCTCTTCCTCGGCTGTACCGCCAATCTCGCCAATCATGACCACCGCGTCGGTTTCCGGATCGTCGGCGAAGAGCTTGAGCACGTCGACGAAAGAAGTGCCGATCAACGGATCGCCTCCGATGCCAATGCAGGACGACTGACCGAGGCCGAGCAGCGTCAACTGATGGATGGCCTCATAGGTGAGCGTGCCGCTCTTCGACACGATGCCGATCCGCCCTTCGCGGCAGATATGCCCTGGGATAATTCCCGCCTTGGCCTTGCCCGGCGAGATGGCTCCAGGGCAGTTAGGGCCGATGACCCTCGTGTCCTTTCCGTTCAAATAGGTGAACGCACGCATCATGTCGAGCGTCGGAATGCCCTCCGTGATGCAGACGACCAGCCTGAGGCCAGCGTCGGCCGCCTCCATCACGGCGTCGGCGGCAAACGCCGCCGGCACGAAGATCACCGAGGTGTTGGCGCCGGTTTCCTTGACCGCGCCGGCGACGGTGTCGAACACCGGCCAGCCTTCGTGCGTGGTCCCCCCCTTGCCTGGCGTGACCCCGCCTACGACAGCAGTCCCGTAGGCTGCAGCCTGCTTCGCGTGGAACGTGCCCTCTTTGCCCGTCAAGCCCTGGACAATCAGACGCGTGGATTTGTCGAGAAGAATTGCCATAAATGAGTCGTCAGTCGAGAGTCGTCAGTGATCAGTCCTAGTCGTCAGTCTCAGTCGTCTAGTCTCAGTCAACGGTCAGCAGTCGCAGCCGGCGGTCGGCAATCGAAGCCGCGAGTCGAAGACCCGCGTCTGACGACTGGGCACTGCGACTGTCGACTTGGACTGTGGACTTAGACTGATCACTGACGACTGATGACTATCGACTTAGTGCAACGACTTGCGTTGCTGCCTCATCCATCGAGTTCGCCGTTGTGAAGTTCAGCCCGCTCTCGTGGAGGAGCCGCTTCCCTTCCTCGACGTTCGTGCCTTCCATGCGAATCACGATTGGCACGCGCACGCCGAGGTCCTGCACCGCGGCAATGACGCCGGCCGCAAGAACGTCACACCTCAGGATGCCGCCAAAGATGTTGATGAGCACAGCACGCACGTTGGCATCCGACATCAGGATCTTAAAAGCATTGCGAATCTGATCCTTGTTTGCACCGCCGCCCACATCCAGGAAGTTGGCCGGGGACCCACCCGCGAGCTTGATGATGTCCATCGTCGCCATGGCCAGGCCGGCGCCGTTGACCATGCAGCCGATCGTGCCGTCGAGGCGAATGTAGTTCAAGCTGTACTTCGACGCCTCGACCTCGAGCGGATCCTCCTCCTCGAGGTCGCGCAACGCCTTGATGTCGGGGTGCCGCGCGAGCGCGCTGTCGTCGAAGCTCATCTTGGCATCGAGCGCCAGCAGATCGCCGGTCTTCGTCACGATAAGCGGGTTGATCTCAACCAGTGACGCGTCAGTTCCCACGAAGGCCGCATAAAGCGCCGTCAGCATCTTGCTGAACTTGCCGACCTGGTCGCCTTCCAGCCCCAACGCGAACGCCAACTTGCGCGTCTGAAACGGGATGAGACCGGTAGCCGGATTCACGTACTCCTTGTGGATTCGCTCCGGCGTCTTCTCGGCGACGGCTTCAATCTCCATCCCGCCGTCCTGGCTGGCCATGATCACCGGCCGTCCAGCCGACCGGTCGAGCACGATGCCGAGATACAGCTCGCGCGCAATCGGCAGCCCCTGTTCGACGAGCAGCCGCGACACACGACGGCCTTCCGGGCCTGTCTGATGTGTCACGAGCGTCATGCCGTGAATCTGTCGGGCGAACTTGTCAGCTTCGGCCGGGTTGGCCGCGAGCTTCACCCCGCCGCCCTTGCCTCGTCCGCCAGCGTGAATTTGTGCTTTCACGACCACGGTGCCGCCGCCAAGCCGTTCCGCCACGGACTTGGCGTCTTCTGGGGCGAGGACGGCCTCGCCGGCTGGGACCGGTACGCCGTACCTGGAAAGAACCTGTTTGGCTTGATACTCGTGAATTTTCATAAGAGAGAGAAACGGTGAATCGTAGCGTCCGCAATTTGTCTGCGTCAAGCGATTGGGACTAGAATTCCGGTATGGCCACGCGGCGAAGTCTTCCAGGCTCGCTGATTCCGACAAAATTGATCATCGGTGCGACAGGAGTTCTCCTCTTCCTGTACCTAATCCTGCACGTCATCGGCAACTTGATGGTGTTCCTCGGGCCCGAGACCTTCAACTCGTACGCGCACATACTCATCAGCAACCCGCTGGTCGTGCCGATCGAGCTCGGATTGGTCGCGATCTTTGTGATTCACCTGTACAAAGCCATCGCGATGACGATGAAGAACCAGAGCGCGCGGCCGGTGAAGTACGCCAAGAAGGCCTGGGCGGGAGGCGCCAGCCAGAAAAGCGTCGGCTCCGCCACGATGATCTTGACCGGCCTGGCTTTGCTGATCTTCGTCCCGCTCCATGTCCTGGCCTTCAAGTACGGCGCCTTTTACGACTACGGGGACGGCGTCCGCGACCTCTATCGCCTCGAGATGGAGAACTTCAGTTCGCCGCTGACGGTCGGCTTCTACATCATTGTCATGGTGTTGGTCGGCCTTCACCTCTGGCACGGAGTCGCCAGCTCGTTTCAGTCGCTGGGCATTGAAGGGTCGCGGTTTACGCCTTTCGTCCGAAAGCTCGGCAAGGTGTCGGCCGTCGCCATCGCGGGCGGCTTCATCGTCATCGCGCTGTGGGCGTTTCTCGTGGCGGGTCGATCATGAGCCAGTTGCTCGATCCCAGGATCCCCGCCGGTGCGCTTCCCGAGAAATGGGAACGCCGGAAGTTCGAGAACAAGCTCGTCAATCCGGCCAACCGGCGCAAGTATGAGGTGATCGTCGTCGGAACAGGATTGGCGGGCTCCTCGGCCGCAGCGGCGCTGGGCGAGCAGGGTTATCGGGTGAAGCTGTTCTCCATCCTGGATAGTGCCCGGCGTGCTCACAGCATCGCGGCACAGGGCGGCATCAATGCCGCCAAGAACTATCGCAACGACGGCGATAGCGTCTACCGCCTGTTCTACGACACGGTCAAAGGCGGAGACTATCGGGCGCGGGAGGCTAACGTCTACCGCCTCGCTCAGTTGAGCGTCGACATCATCGACCACTGCGTGGCCACCGGCGTGCCCTTTGCCCGCGAGTACGGCGGGCTGCTCGACAACCGGTCGTTCGGCGGCGCCCAGCTTGCCCGAACGTTCTATGCCCGTGGCCAAACCGGTCAGCAACTGCTGCTCGGCGCCTATCAGTCGATGCTGCGGCAGGTCGATGCGGGCACCGTCACCGTATTCCCGCGGCGCGAGATGCTCGATCTGGTGGTAGTCGACGGACAAGCCCGAGGCATCGTCACGAGAAGCCTGATTACCGGCGAGCTGGAGCGCCACGAGGGGCACGCGGTTCTGCTCTGCACCGGTGGATACGGCAACGTGTACTACCTGTCCACGAACGCCATCAACTGCAACGTGACCGCCGCATGGCGCGCCCACAAGCGCGGGGCGCTGTTCGCCAATCCCTGCTTCACGCAGATTCACCCGACCTGCATTCCGGTCAGCGGCGATCATCAATCGAAGCTCACGCTGATGTCGGAATCGCTGCGAAACGACGGACGAGTCTGGGTACCGAAAAAGAAAGGCGATACCCGATCGCCCGCTCAGATTCCGGAGTCGGAGCGCGATTACTACCTCGAGCGGCGCTATCCGAGCTTTGGCAACCTGGTGCCGCGCGATGTCGCTTCGCGTGCCGCCAAGCAACAGTCCGATGAGGGGTCCGGCGTCGGCGAGACAGGCCTTGCGGTCTACCTGGACTTCGCCGATGCCATCCAACGGCTTGGCGTGGACGTCATCCGGGAGCGCTACGGCAACCTGTTCGAGATGTACGAACGGATTACCGCCGAAGATCCTTACAAGGTGCCGATGCGCATCTATCCCGCCATCCACTACACGATGGGCGGGTTATGGGTCGACTACAACCTTCAGAGCACCGTTCCCGGACTCTTCGTGCTGGGTGAGGCGAACTTCTCCGACCACGGCGCCAACCGTCTCGGCGCGAGCGCCCTCATGCAGGGGCTGGCGGACGGCTACTTCATCGCTCCGTACACCGTGGCGAACTACCTGGCGGGCACGAAGCTGCCTCCGGTGGCGACGACACACGACGCGTTCAAAGAGGTTGCCAATTCCGCGCAATCGCGGATCGACAAGGTGCTGGCGGTCAAAGGAAAACGAACCGTGCGCCAGTTCCATCGCCAGCTCGGGCACATCATGTGGGACCACGTCGGGATGGCGAGAAACGAGGCTGGCCTGCGTGAGGCGCTCCAGCAGATCCGCGCCCTTCGCGATGAGTTCTGGCAGGACGTGACGGTGACGGGCGAGAAGTCGAACATGAACCCTCTGCTCGACTACGCCGGCCGAGTGGCCGACTACATGGAGTTCGGCGAGCTGCTCACGTTGGACGCCCTGCAGCGCAACGAGTCCTGCGGCGGTCATTTCCGCGAGGAGTACCAGACACCGGACGGCGAGGCTCAGCGAGACGACGACCATTTCAGCTACGTCGCTGCCTGGGAGTTCACCGGCGTGGGCAATCAGCCGGTCCTTCACAAAGAACCGCTCGTCTTCGAGGAGGTTCATCCCACGCAGCGGAGCTACAAATGAAGACCATCACGGTACACCTCAAGGTCTGGCGACAACCGGCGAAGGACCAGCCTGGCCGGATGGTCGACTACGTGGCGAAGGACATCTCGACCGACATGTCGTTTCTCGAGATGCTGGACGTGGTGAACGAAGACCTCATTCGGAAGGGCGAAGACGCAATTGCGTTCGACTCGGACTGCCGGGAGGGCATCTGCGGCGCCTGCGGGTGCGTCATCAACGGCGTCCCGCACGGACCCGATTCCGGGACGACCACATGCCAGCTGCACATGCGCCGGTTCTCGGACGGCCAAACCATCACAATCGAACCCTGGCGCGCGAAAGCGTTTCCGGTATTGAAGGATCTCACGGTCGATCGCTCGGCCTTTGACCGAATCCTCGCGGCCGGCGGCTACATCTCGGCGAGCACAGGCGGCGCACCGGACGCCAACAGCGTGCCAATTTCAAAAGTTGTGTCGGATCAGGCGATGGACTCGGCCGCCTGCATCGGATGCGGCGCCTGCGTCGCGGCGTGCAAGAACGCGGGGGCACATCTCTTTACCTCCGCCAAGGTGACCCACCTCTCCCTACTCCCGCAGGGGCAGCCGGAACGAGAGCGCCGGGTCGTGCGGATGGTCGAGCAGATGGAAGCGGAGGGCTTCGGCAACTGCTCCAACGAAGGAGAGTGCGAGGCCGTCTGCCCAAAACTGATTCCCATCTCGAACATCGCTCGGATGGTTCGCGAGTACACCAGAGCCGCGTGGAAGGGCGCGACGGGCTGATCGCCGGCTACATCTTTATGACGTCGACGAGCTCTTTGACGGCGGCCGCCGACTTCATGAGCGCCGCGTGCTCGTCGGCTTCGAGCTTGATCTCGACGATCTGCTCCAAGCCTCTCGAGCCCAGCTTCACCGGAACCCCCAGGAACTGACCCTTCACCCCGTATTCCCCGTCCAGATAGACCGAGCACGGCAGGATCTTCTTCTTATCTTTGAGAATCGCCTCGACCATCTCGGCAGCCGACTCGCCTGGGGCGTACCACGCGCTGGTTCCCACTAGTTTCGTGATCTCTGCGCCGCCGTCAGCCGTTCGCTTACAAATCGCATCGATACGGTCCTTGGGCAACAACTGCGTGATCGGAATCCCGGACACCGTCGAGAGCCTGGGCAGCGGCACCATGGTGTCGCCGTGGCCACCAAGGACGAAGGCGTGCACGTTCTCGACCGACACCTTCAGCTCCTGCGCGATGAACGTGCGCATGCGCGCCGAGTCGAGGACGCCGGCCATTCCCACCACGCGCTCGCGCGGGAATCCGCTGAGCTTGTAGACAGCTTGGCTCATGGCATCCAACGGATTGGCGACCGGAACGATGATGCAGTTTGGCGAGTATTTCACCACCTGCTCCGTCACCGATTTCATAATGTTGAAATTAACGTTCAATAAGTCGTCACGACTCATGCCAGGCTTCCTCGGCACACCGGACGTGATGACGACGACGTCGGAGTTGGCGCTGTGGGCGTAGTCCGATCCGCCGATCACCAGGCTGTCCGATCCGATAAGCGGACAGGCCTGCAGGATGTCGAGCGCGACGCCGGCTGCTTTCTGATCGGCGATGTCGACGATTACCACGTCCGCAAGCTCTTTCTCGGCGATGCTTCGCGCCACCGTCGCGCCGACGTTTCCCGCGCCGCCAACCACCGTGACTTTTCGATTCATCTCGTCTCCTCGATCAGAAAACTATTTTCGTCCGCGTTTAGGTCAGTTCCCATCACGCGTGAAAAAGTTGTTCACAGAATTTGTGGAAAACCCTGTTGAAAAGAACCCGCACAACGCACTCTGCTCGCACGATCTCGAAGAAATTAGCGGATTGCACCATCACAGTGCGCCGCGCCCGCGCTGCGCGCCGATGGCATCAAAGCCGACGGATTATACTGTAGCCACCTCATGAAGATCGTCATCGCTGATGGACTCCCTGCATCTGCAATCGAGACGCTGACGCAACCCAGCTGGAACATCGACAACAAACAGGGCCGTTCGCCGCAGCAGCTTGCAGCCGATCTGGCCGACGCCGACGCGCTGGTCGTGCGGAGCGCCACGAAAGTCACGCGCGAACTCATCGAGGCTGCACCAAGGCTCCGCGTTGTTGCGCGCGCGGGCACGGGCGTCGACAACGTCGACGTCGCCGCGGCAAGCGCGCGCGGCATTGTCGTGATGAACGCGCCGGGCGCGAACAGTCTCAGCGTCGCCGAGCTCGCCATGGGGCTCATTCTTTCGATGGCACGGAACATCCCGGCCGCGGACGCCTCGATGAAGGCCGGCAAATGGGAGAAATCAAAATTTGCGGGAGCCGAAATTCGGTCAAAGACCCTTGGTCTCGTGGGCCTCGGCCGGATCGGCCAGGAAGTGGCGGCCCGCGCGCGTGTGTTCGGGATGAATGTAATCGCGCACGACCCGTTCATCTCCAACGAACTTGCCAAGGGCATCGGCGCGGAGCTCGTCACGCTGGACGACCTCTGCGCGCGTGCGGACTACATTTCGCTGCACCTCCCGGCGCTTCCGGCGACCAGACATACCTTCAACGCCGAGCGCTTCGCGCGCTGCAAGAAGGGCGTCCGCATCGTCAACACGGCGCGGGGAGAGCTGATTGACGAAGCCGCGCTCGCCGATGCGATCGAACGCGGCCACGTCGCCGGCGCTGGACTCGACGTATTTGAAGAGGAGCCGCCAAAAGACGGGCGCCTCGCTTCCCTTTCCCAAGTAGTCGCCACGCCGCACATCGCCGCGTCCACCAGGGAGGCGCAGGAGCAAGTCGGCACCGAAACCGCCTCGGCGCTTCGGGACTTTCTGGCCGACGGCATCATCCGCAATGCGGTGAACTTTCCGTCGGTCTCTCAAGAGGAGTTCGCGCGGCTTCGCCCGTATCTGACGCTAGCCAGACACCTTGGCCTCGTTGTGGCGCAGATGGGCGTGGCGAGAATCCACGCCGTTGGCGTGCGCTACTACGGCGATCTCGCCCAGGAGAGCAACCAACTGCTGGGCAGCGCGGTGCTCGAAGGGGTGTTTTGCGCCATTCTGTCGTCCGGAGGCGTCACACCGGTGAACGCCCGAACCGTGGCGGCAGAGCGCGGAATCGAGCTCGTCGAGTCCCGCAGCAGCCGCCCGCGCAATTACACGAGCCTGATTTCGGTGAAGCTTCACACCGATGAAGGCGATCGCTGGGTCGAAGGGACGGTGTTCGCGAACGGAAGCCTTCGACTCGTGCTGGTCGACGGCGTGCCGGTCGAAGCGCCGCTCGAAGGCACGCTGCTGGTCATCAAGAACAACGATCAGCCTGGCGTCATCGGCGATGTTGGCACCCTGCTGGGGCGGCACCGGGTCAACATCGCGAGCTTCGCGTTGGGGCGCGACCTCGAGTGCGCTGACTGCGCCATTGGCGTGGTGAACGTCGATGAGAACCCCGGAACCAATCACGGAGGGTCAGTGACCGAAGAGGTCCTCTCGGAGATTCGCGCGATTCCGAACGTCCGTTCGGTCTGGCGAGTGCGAGTGGAAGAATAACCCTACCGAAGGCGCAGACGAGACTCGACGCCCGTTTCGTCGCGCAAGACGACGGCTTCGGGCTCCACGGCCACCACTGTGAACTGGCCGGCGACCTTATCGCCCACGTTCGCCAGATAGATTTGACCGCTACCCGTCAAGACAGCCATCCGCCGCACGCCGTCAGACACTGTGCTTTCGGTCACACCAGCCAACCGCAGAGGCGGCGGGAGCGGCGTGGCCGGCATCGCCAACATGGGCGGCGGCGCGAGCGGAAGTCGATTTCGATCCCCCGACGGTTCGGAGGGCCGCGCGCTGTTGAAACGGAAGGGATTTCGTTTCGATGGCTGAAGCGTACCGGTGCTCGATCGAACGCGTAGCCGCTCGGCTTGCGCGTTCAGATCCTCGACCTCGACGGTCTCGACCGCTCCCGCGGCGCCGGACGGCGTCGCCGCTGGCGGTGGTTGTCCGGGCGTGACCGCGAGCCATGTCGCAATGGCTCCGCCCCCAACCCACAGGGCTTTCATCGTCGATCTTGTAATCACGGCAGTCTCATCGTAGCACGCGTCCCCGATGCGGCGGTCGTGCCCGCAAACCTGTGTTAGTATTCGTCGTGCGTCCCGCAGGTTGCTCGGACAGCATCCGCGATCCTTCCCATACACACACTGTCGTTGTCATCCCGGCCCGCTACCAGTCGACGCGGTTTCCGGGTAAAGCGCTAGCGGAGATCGCCGGCCGTCCCATGATCGAGCACGTCTATCGACGGGCGGCAGCGGCCCGGCTCGTCGACGCCGTACTGGTCGCGACCGACGACGCACGAGTGGTCGACGCCGTCCGCCGCTTCGGCGGCGATGTGCGCATGACCCGAAGCGATCATCCGACCGGCACCGACCGCATCGCCGAGGTCGCCGCAACGCTTGACTGCGATCTGGTCGTCAACCTTCAGGGAGACGAGCCGCTGATCGAACCGGCCGCCATCGATCAGGCCATCGAGCCTTTCCGAGACGATGCGACGCTGCAGATGTCGTCGCTCTATCAGCCGTTCAGCGATTCTGCCGACGCACGCGATCCCAACGTCGTGAAGGTGGTGGTCGATCGCCGGGGCTTCGCCCTCTACTTTTCGCGCGCCCCTATTCCGTTCCGCCGGGATGCCATTGGGGCAAACGCCCCCCTGAGACATATCGGCCTGTACGTGCAGAGGCGTGACTTCCTGCTCAAAGTTGCAGCGCTCGAACCCACGACGCTCGAACAGGTTGAGGCACTGGAGCAGCTGCGCGTGCTCGAGCATGGCTTCTCGATCAAGATGGTTCAAACGCAGTACGACTCCATAGGCGTGGATACACCGGAAGATCTCGAGCGGGTCCGCCGTCTGCTGACGGCCGAAGCCCGCGCGTAGGAGTCCCTAAACGATGTCGAACCCTAATTCGCGGCCGGTAAAGTACATCTTCGTAACCGGCGGAGTTGTGTCCTCACTCGGCAAAGGCCTCGCCGCCGCTTCGATTGGCGCGCTGCTCGAAGGGCACGGGTACCGTGTCACGCTTCAGAAATTCGACCCGTACATCAACGTCGACCCCGGGACGATGAGTCCGTATCAGCACGGCGAGGTCTACGTCACCGACGACGGTGGCGAGACCGACCTCGACCTGGGGCACTACGAGCGTTTTACCAATACGCGAACGACGCGCAACCACAACTGGACGACCGGCAAGATCTACCAGTCGGTCATCCAGAAAGAGCGGCGCGGCGACTATCTGGGACGCACCGTCCAGGTCATCCCGCACATCACCAACGAGATCAAGGAAGCGATTCGGTCGGTGTCCACCGGGGTCGACATCGTCCTGGTCGAAATTGGCGGCACGGTCGGCGATATCGAGAGCCTCCCGTTCCTCGAGGCGATCCGCCAGTTCCGGCAGGATGTGGGCCGCGACAACACGCTCTACATCCATCTGACGCTGGTACCGTTTATCGGCGCGGCTGGAGAGCTCAAGACCAAGCCGACGCAGCACAGCGTCCGCGATTTGCGATCGATCGGCATCCAGCCTGACATCCTGCTCTGCAGGACCGATCGGTTCCTGGACGCTGACCTCAAGAAGAAGATTGCCTTGTTCTGCGACGTCGACCCCGAGGCGGTCATTACGGCCAAAGACGTCTCGACGATCTACGAAGTGCCGCTGGTTCTCGGCGTCGAAGGCCTGGACAAGATCGTGCTGAAGCATCTGGGCCTCCCGATGACCGAGAAGCACATGGAGTCGTGGGAGGCGCTCGTCGAGCGCATCAAGAACCCCAAGGACAGCGTCACCATCCATGTGGTCGGCAAGTACGTCGGCTACGAGGATTCCTACAAGAGCCTCAACGAAGCGCTTTATCACGGCGGCTTCCAGCACAGGCTGAAGGTCGATATCAAGTGGGTCGAGGCCGAAGCACTGGAGCAGCACGACGGCGCGCAGTTGCTCGAGGGCGCCGACGGGATTCTCGTGCCGGGCGGGTTCGGCAACCGGGGAACGCGAGGCATGATGAAGGCCGCACAGACGGCCCGCGAACGCGGCATCCCCTATTTCGGAATCTGTTACGGCTTCCAGTGGGCTGCCGTCGAGTACGCGCGCAGCGTTTGCGGACTGGCCGAAGCGGATTCCACCGAATGTTCGCCGGACACCCCGCACAAACTGATTTACAAGCTCCGCGATCTGCTCGGGGTGGACGACCTGGGCGGGACGATGCGTCTGGGCCAGTACGAATGTGCGCTGGTTCCGGGATCGCTCGCGGAGAAGGTCTACGGCGCACGGACGATCTTCGAGCGCCATCGGCACAGGTACGAATTCAATTGTCTCTACGAATCGCTGCTCACCGACAAAGGGCTTCGCATTTCGGGCAAATCCCCTGACGGCAAGTTCGTCGAGATGATCGAGCTTCCCGGTCACCCCTGGTACATGGCAGTGCAGTTTCATCCGGAGTTCAAGTCGAAGCCGCTGCGCCCACACCCCTTGTTCGCGAGCTTCATCGAGGCCAGTCATCTCCACAAGATGTCGGTGGCGACGGCCCGGCCCGCGGAGGCGGGCATCGCCTGATGCCGGAGACTACGCGCGTCACGGCTGGAAGCGTCGCTCTGGGCGGCGGCGCCCCGCTGGCGCTGATTGCCGGCCCGTGCGTCATCGAAAGCGCCGAGCACGCCGCCCTGATTGCCGAGTCGGTGGGCCGGATCGCGTCGCGCTGCGGCATCCCGTGGATCTTCAAGGCCTCCTACGACAAGGCGAATCGCACCTCCCTTTCGTCGTTTCGTGGGCCAGGACTGCGTGAAGGGCTCCGCGTCCTCGACGGCATCAAAAGCCGGCTGCGCGTGCCCATCCTGACCGACATCCACGACGCCAGCCAGGCGGCGGCTGTCGCCGAAGTCGCGGACGTGCTCCAGATTCCGGCCTTTCTCTCGCGGCAGACGGATCTTCTGGTAGCTGCGGCCAAGACCGGCCGCGTGGTGAACATCAAGAAAGGACAGTTTCTCGCCCCGGCCGACATGAAACATGCGATTGCGAAGGTCACGCAGTCAGGGAACACGCAGGTGATCGTGACCGAGCGCGGCTTCACGTTTGGCTACAACAACCTGGTGGTCGACATGCGCGCGTTTCCAATGCTGCGCGAGCTTGGCTACCCCGTGGTGTTCGACGCGACGCATAGCTTGCAGTTGCCCGGCGGTGGAGACGGGGTCACTGCGGGTCAGGCCGAGTACATCGAGACCCTCGCAAGCGCCGCCGTGGCGGCCGGTATTGACGGTTTGTTCGTCGAAGTTCACGATCACCCTGCCAGCGCCAAGAGTGACGCGCAGAATGCCCTGGCTCTCGACCGGCTAGAATCGCTGCTCCAGAGGCTGATGCGGATCGATGCGGCGGCGCGCGAAGCAGTCGCCCGGCACTGACCTGCGTTTATGACCCGCACCCCTACGACCATGGACCGTTCGCTGGCACGCCGCGTGCTCCAGATGGAGGCAGCGGCGATCACCGCGCTCATCGATCGCCTGGATGAGTCGTTCGATCGTGCCGTGCGGATGCTGTACGACTGCCAGGGCCGAGTGATTCTGACCGGCATGGGCAAGTCGGGCATCATCGCGCGGAAGGTGGCGGCCACGCTCGCAAGCACCGGCACCTCGGCGTTCTTCCTCCATCCAGCCGAAGCCACACACGGCGACCTCGGCGTTCTCCAGCAGAACGACGTGTTGCTGGCGATCTCGCACAGCGGGGAAACGCCCGAGGTGCTCCGCCTGCTCGAGGCCATCCGCCGCATCGGTGCGCGCATCATTGCCATCACCGGCAATCCCGCGTCCACGCTGGCCATGGCGGCAGATGTCGCGCTCGATTGCCAGGTGCCCGAAGAAGCGTGCCCATTGAATCTGGTGCCAACGGCCAGCACGACCGCGGCTCTCGCGATGGGCGATGCGCTGTGCATGACGCTCCTCGTCGAGAAAGGGTTCGGCGAGGAGGACTTTGCCAAAATCCACCCCGGCGGGAAGCTTGGAAAGAAGCTGATGCGCGTCGACCAGCTCATGCACAAGGGAGCCGACACGCCTGTCGTCCGAGTCGACACACCGATGAAGGACGTCCTCTACGAAATTTCCAGCAAAGGCCTTGGTATGACGTGCGTGGTGGATCCGCTGTCGAAGCTGGTCGGCATCATCACGGACGGCGATCTCAGACGATGTATGAGCGACAACCCGCGGCTGCTGGAAATGGCGGCCGCCGACGTCATGACTCGCCGCCCCATCGTCATCGATCCGTCGACGCTCGCGGCCCAGGCGCTGCTCATCCTCGAACAGCGCAAGATCACATCGCTCGTGGTCGGCGGGCCCGATCAAACGGTCGCGGGCGTGCTGCACCTGCACCACCTTTGGCGGACGGAATTGTTTTGAGCGCGTATTACCCGTTTCTCGCTGTTCTGCTCGCCCTGCTCATCGGTCTGACCGTGGGCAAGGCGTGGGAACGGTACAAGCTGCGCGCAGGACGCCTCATCGATCGCCGCCGATTTCCCGAGTCGCTGCATTACATCGTCGGACTGAACTTCCTGGTGACCAATCAGATAGACCTTGCCATCGATGAGCTCAGCAAGGCTGCCGAGAGCCTCGGCGACGCCCTGGAAATCCATTTATTGCTGGGCAGCCTCTATCGTGAGAAAGGGCAGGTCGCCCGCGCCATCAACATTCATCAGAGTCTCCTGCAGCGGCCGCGCCTGACTCGCCTCGAGCAAGCCCACGTGCTGCTCTGTCTCGGCCTCGATTTCAAGCGTGGCGGGTTCGTCGATCGGGCGCTCGAAGCCTTCAACGAGGTCATCAAGCTTGATCCCAACAATCACTACGCGCTGCTGAACATCGAGAAGCTCCACGAGGACCAGCATCAGTGGCAGGAAGCGTACGAGGTGCGTCGCACGCTGGGCTCTCAAGCGGGCGCCGAGGAGGGACGGAGCAGCCAGGCCATTCTGGCGTTTCTGGAGAACGAAATGGGGCTGCAGGCCGTGGCGCGGGGCGACTACCCTGGCGCAATCAAGCGCTTTCAATCGGCCATCGATCTCGACGCCGGTGTCGTGCCAGCGTATCTAAACCTGGGCGATATCTATGCGCGCGAGGACGACCTTGCTCGCGCCGCCGGCGTGTGGGAGCAGGTGATCGATCGCGCGCCCGAACGCGCGTATCTGACGTTCGACCGTCTGTCGATGGCGTATGAGAAGCTTGGCACTCCCGATCGGTTCAGGCAGTTGTGCCGGAAGCTGATCGCCAGAGGTCCGCAGGACTGGCGCGCGCGCCTCGCGCTGGCGAAGCACCTCGAAAACCGCGACGACCCGTCCGCGGCGCTCGAATTGCTGTTCGAGGCGCTGGTGCACAATCCCCACGCCCTGAACCTGCACCAGGCCATCTGGCAGGTGCTGGCGCGACTGGAGTTCGAACGCGCGCTCGTCCAGCGCTACGTAGAGCTGACCCGCCACGCCGTGTTCTACATGGATCCCCACATCTGCATCCGATGCAGGTACCGAAGCACCGAACTGCTCTGGCAATGCCCCCACTGCCACGAATGGAACACGTTCATCGAAGATCGCATCGCCACGGCGCAGGAGCACGAAGAGCTGGGGGTGTAGCTCGTTGTGGCGGTCTGAAGAGCAAGACCCGCCTACATCAGTTTGCTGTTGAGGGCAGTCAGCAGGGATTCGATTTGCCGGTCGGTCGACTCGAAGGACCCCGATGTATCGATGACGAAGTCCGCGCGGCTGGCTTTCTCGGCAGCGGGGAACTGCGCGGCAATGCGCTGTCGCGCCTGGTACTTCGCTTGTTCGATCCCGCGCGAGGATACGTCGCAACTGCTCCTCGGGCGGGCAGTAGGTGACGGCGACGAAATCGAAATCGCTCTCTCGTCCCGTTTCATAGAGAAGCGGAACGGAAACCATGCCGACCGGGCCGCTCAGATCTGCCGTACCAATTGCGAATAGCGTCATAAACGACCGGGTGTGTGAGCGATTCGAGTTGACGCCGGCTCTGCGGGTCGTGGAACACCTTCGCGCCCAGGCGGTCTCGGTCGACGCTCCCGTCTGACTTGAGAAAGTCGGGCCCGAAGGCAGCGGCAATCGCTTTCGCTGTCGGGGTTCCCGCTCCCAGGAGCCCATGGACGAGGTCGTCCGCGTCGAGTGTCGGCACGCCACGCTGACGCACCTTTGCCAGGACGTAGCTCTTGCCAGTGGCAATCCCGCCGGTCAGCACGACCTTCAGCATCGACAGTTGGACGGCGCTCGGCGCGGTCGGGGTCTGACCCTCATCGACGGTCGGGGTCTGACCCCGGTTTTTCGTTTTTCGTAAATCTCAGCTCGGCGGCCCGGAGAGTGTTGGCCATAAGCATGGCGATGGTGAGCGGTCCAACGCCACCCGGCACGGGCGTGAGGGCGCCCGCCGTCTCAGCGACTTCCGGATGGACGTCGCCAACCAGCACCGATCCTTTCCGCTCGAAGAGACCAAGGCGAGGATGGCCTGAGGGAAAAATGCTCTTCGCCACATCAGCGTTGGTAACCAGGTTGATGCCGACATCTACGACCGTTGCGCCCGGCTTCACAAAGGGTCGCCGGACGAAGGCCGGGCGCCCCAGGGCCGCGATGATGATGTCGGCGCTCGCAGCCACACCCGGCAGATTGGCGGTGCGCGAATGACAAATCGTCACCGTCGCGTGACGATGCAGAAGGAGCAGCGAGACCGGCTTGCCCACGATATCGCTCCGCCCGATCACCACCGCGTGCTTGCCGGCAATCTCAATCGCCACTGCGTTCGAGGATCTCGATGATGCCGCGAGGCGTGCACGCGACGAGGTCCGCCCGATTCTGCACCAGCCGCCCGACGTTGACCGGCGTGACGCCGTCGACGTCCTTCGCCGGGTCGATGGCGTCGAAGACCTGCTGCAGCGCCGCAGGGCCCAGCCGCATCCGGCAGCGGCGCCTGGACGAGGATGCCATCCGACTCGGGATCCGCGTTGAGCGTCTTCACGACGGAGAGAACCTCTTCCAGCGATGCCGTAGCCGGCAGGTGCGACAGCGACGCGCGCATACCTTCGTCGGCCGCCGACTTGAATTTCGACCTGACGTAGATTTGCGAATCCGCCTTCTCCCCCACCAGGACGATGCTCGAGCCCAGGCTGCCGGCCTGTGCGCGCGGCAAACGTCGCGCTGCGCCCGGCCAGTTCGGCACGGATCTGGGCGGCCGATCGCCGTTCCATCGAGGATCCGGGCCGCCATGTTACCGTCGCGCGCCCTCTCGAGCTCCTTGAGCGTCGCCGAGCTGCCCAGCACAATCACGTGATCGCCGGCATTGAGATGAGTGGTCGGAGACGGGTTGAACTCCATCCGTCCATGGGCGTGCTGAATGCCGACGACCACGAGGTTCAGCTTCTCGCGTGGGATGGCGGCCGACAACGGCTTTCCCGCAAGCGGCGAGTTACCCTCAATGCGAATCTCTTCCAGACACAGCTCGAGGTTGTCCGAGCTCGTGGCAATCTCGACAAAATCGACGACGGCAGGGCGAAGAGCGGTCTGGGCGATCTGCACGGCGCCGATGCGATAGGGCGAAATGACGCGATCGGCCCCGGCCTTCTTGAGCTTCTGAAGCGACTCCTCGCCTTCGGCTCTTGCGATGATGAACAGGCCTGGGTTCATCACCCTCGCTGTAAGCACGGCGTAGACGTTCTCGGCATCTGTGCCAACAGCTGCAACCAGCCCCCTGGCTCGTTCGATCGCGAGCTCCCTCAGCGTCTCCTCGCGGCTTGCGTCGCCCTCCACCGCCAGATACCCGTGCGTCGTCGCAGCGCGCACCCGTTCGGGTTGTCGATCGACGATGACAAACGGGGTGTTCTGGCGCTTGAACTCGGCCGCCACGATCGAGCCGATGCGGCCGTACCCGCAGACGACATAGTGATCGGACAATCTGCTAATCATGCGACCATACCGCCAACGCTCGAAGTAGCTCGACCATCCGCCCTCGACGACAACCGTCGCAAACGCCGAAAACGTATACAGTGCGGTGCTCACGCCAACGAGCACGAGAGCCAGCGTGAAGGCCTGCCCGGCAAGCGACAACGGATGGACTTCGCGATAGCCAACCGTTGCCACCGTCGTAACGGTCATGTAGAAGGCGTCCCACGCCGACCAGTCCTCAATCAAGACGTAGCCGACCGTGCCGCCGACGAGAACTCCCGCCAGCATGATCAGCGGCGCAAGGAGTCTCGGCTTCATTCTATCTGCCCGGTTGAAGTTCCTCTAACACTCGCAAATATTGCCGCACCCGCTCTTGGGGATCGCCTGTCGACAAGAGATCTGAAATGACGGCGACCGCAGTCGCGCCCGCCTTCAAGAGCTCCGGCGCCCGCTCGAGAGTAATTCCACCGATGGCGACGACGGGCCTCGGTTCGCTCGCTTCTCGAAGAATCGCCACGGCCGACGAGACAAGCTTGGCTCCTACGGCTTCACCAGCGGAGCTCTTGGTGGATGTGCCAAACACAGGCCCCACTGCCAGGTAGTCGATCGGCGACCCCAGGGCCGACCGGACTTGCTCGGCAGAATGGGTCGAAAGACCGACCGTCGCAGTGCCGCCGAGAATGCGCCGAACGGCCGCAGGTGGAAGGTCGTCCTGCCCGACGTGCACGCCGTCGGCCCCGGATGCGCTCGCGATATCCGCACGATCGTTGATCAGCACGATCGCCCCGACCGCATGCGCCCGCTCGACAATCTCCTCACAAACCCTCAAGAAAGGCCCGTCGAATTCCTGCTTGCCGCGGACCTGAATGAAGCGCGCGCCGCCCGCCAGGTACGCGGCGCCGAGCGCGGGCACAGACCAACCGGATCGCCGAGCGACGTCGGCGTCGATGATGGCGTTCAACGGAGAGAGGTTCAGACGGCCTCTGCGAGGTTCTTCTTCTCGGGTCCGGGCGGTGCAAAGCGCTCCATGAATTTCGTGCTCATCCGTCCGGCGAGGAAATCAGGGTCGTTGAGGATTCGCAAGTGCATCGGGATCGTCGTCTTGACTCCTTCGACGACCGACATCTCGAGCGCGCGCCTCATCCGAACGATCGCCTCCTGCCGATCGCGGCCGTACGAAATGACCTTGGCAATCATCGAATCGTAGTACGGCGAAATCGTGCAATCGGAATGCGCGGCGGTGTCGACGCGGATGCCGGGCCCGCCGCCCATGCTGAAGACGCTGATGTGTCCCGGCGACGGCACGAACGTCTCCGGATCCTCGGCGTTCACGCGGCACTCGATCGCATGGCCGTTGAAGGTCACCTCGCCCTGGCGAACCGACAGTCGCTCGCCGGCTGCGATGCGGATCTGCTCCTTCACGATGTCGATGCCGGTCACGAACTCGGTGACCGGATGCTCCACCTGCAGCCGCGTGTTGGTCTCCATGAAGTAGAACTTGCCCTGATCGTCCATCAGGAACTCGAAGGTGCCGGCATTGCTGTACTGAACGGCACTCGCAGCATCCACCACGAGGTGTCCCAGGCGACGCCGCTGTTTTTCAGTCAGCGCCGGCGACGGCGACTCTTCTATCAGCTTCTGGTGGCGCCGTTGGATAGAGCACTCGCGCTCGCCCAGGTGGACGACGCCGCCGTGATGGTCGCCCATCACCTGCACTTCGATGTGTCTCGGGTTCTCGAGGTACTTCTCGATATAGACATCGGGAACGCCGAACGCGGCTTCGGCCTCGCGCTGGGCGGTCCGGATGGCGTGGCCTAGCTCCTGCGGAGTCCGCACAACGCGCATGCCGCGCCCACCACCACCGGCCGTCGCCTTGACGATGACCGGGAAGCCGAAGGTGTTCGCGAACTTCAGCGCCTCCTCCTCGCTCTCGACGGGTCCGTCCGTGCCCGGCAGGAGCGGCAGGCCGGCCTTCTTCATCGCACGGCGCGCACGAGCTTTGTCGCCCATCAGGCGAATCACCTTGGGATCCGGGCCGATGAACCGGATATGGCACGCCTCGCACACTTCGGCGAGATAGGCCGACTCTGAGAGAAACCCGTACCCGGGATGGATCGCGTCCGCGCCCGTGATCTCGGCGGCGCTGATGATCGCCGGCACGTTGAGATAGCTGTCGGCACTGCGCGCGGGACCGATGCGGACATCCTCGTCGGCGAACCGCACGTGCAGCGCATGCTCGTCGGCTTCGGAATAGACGGCCACCGTCTTGATGCCGAGCTCGCGGCACGCAACGATGACCCGCATCGCGATCTCGCCGCGGTTGGCGATCAGAATCTTCTTAAACATCGCCCCGTGCCTTGATGGCGAACAACCGCTCGCCGTACTGAACGGGCTGGCCGTTGTCGACGTAGACCTTGACGATCTCCCCGCTGTATTCCGAGTCGATCTCGTTCATCAGCTTCATCGCCTCGATGATGCAGAGCACGTCGCCCTTCTTCACGGTCGATCCCACGTCGACAAACGGCGGAGCGCCGGGTTCCGCCGAACGGAAGAACGTGCCGACAATCGGCGACTTCACGATCGCAAAGTCGGCCTCGTCGGATGCCGGCGGCTCCGGCGAGGCCACCGGCTCGGGTGCTGAGGCCGGTGCCGCAGGCGTCCCTGATGCCTGACGACCCCATGTTGCGCCGGCAGCGGCTGCGGGGTATCACGCTGACGTGTTCGACCCCGCCCTTCTTGATACGGATCTTGAAACCTTCGCGCTCGAGCTCGAACTCGCTCAGCTCGTGCTGGCGGACCAGATCGAGAATGTGATTAATCTCGTCGAAATCCATGGGTCGTGTAGTTGTGTGGGAACGCGGGTCGAGCACTTCCGACCCCGTCGGACGTCACCAGGACGTCATCCTCGATCCGAACGCCACCCCAGCCAGGAAGATAAGCGCCTGGTTCGATCGTGAAGACCATGCCGGGCTCGATGGCGTCGTCTGGCGGCGCCTGCGCGCATCGTCCGTCGCCTCCCGCCGTGGTCCTATCCGCGGTGTTTCGTGAATCTCCACGCCGAGACCGTGACCGGTGCTGTGCCCGAATGCTTCGGCCAGCCGATGCCGGCCGAGCGTCTCGCGAGCCGCGCGCGTCGATGTCTCCGGCCCGAACCCCGGCTTTGGCCGCGATGGCGGCTTTCTGGGCCTCGAGCACGGCGTCATAGACCCGCTGCATCTCCGCATCGGGCTGGCCGAGGGCCACGGTCCGGGTCAGGTCGACGCAGTATCCGCCGTAGACCCCGCCAAAGTCCAGCACCACGAGGTCCCCCGGCCTGCAGCCGTCGGTCACCGGCGTGGGCATGAGGCAGGGCGGAATGAGGTCCGCTGGCGACGATGGTCTCGAACGAGCAGCGCTCGAATCCGGCCGACTTGATGCGCCAATCAATCTTGGCGGCGAGCTCCTGCTCCGCTCATGTCCGGCCTTCACGTCCTGCAGCACGTCGATCGCGACCGACGACAGCAGGCGCGCGCCCGTCGCAGCATCTCGATCTCGTGGGCGTCCTTGATCAACCGCAGCCGCTCGACCATCCCGTCGGTCTCCAGGAGACAGCCAGCCTTGTTGCCAGCCACATGCGCTCGCTGGTCCACGAGCGTCGCGTCGACAGCCTGGCCAGGCGATGCGCCCGCTGCGCCGACAGATGCGCCCCCTCGATTCCCAGCCGCGGCAGCCCGAAGCTCCTCGAGTAGACCGAACGAGCGTTTCGTCGTAACTCCGCTCGACCAGTCACGATCTCGGTCGCCGGGCACCCGAGTCCGAGCTCGGCCAGCTCGGTCGCCGCCGCGACATAGCGAAAATCGACGATCAGGTACAGCCGATCCGCGCGTCACCACCGCAATGCCGGCCGTGCCGAGAAAGTTCGTCAGATAGAAGAGGTTCGGCAGGTGCGTGACGATCGACGCCGTCGAGGTCCGCCGCGCGAAGCGCCTCCCGAAGCCTTGGCGTGACGGACTGCCAGCGTGTCGCGAAGAGCGAGACGCACGAGGACGATTCTAAACCGCCTGCGTCTGGCGGTAGGTATGGATCGCGTCGAGGAAGCGCTCCAGATCGCGGCAAAACCGGCGGAATTGCCGCTTGCTTCGGCGATACGCCCGATGCCATCGAGGACTTCGCCAAGTGCCGCTACGAACGCGGGCAAGGCATTCGTTTCGGTGTCTGTTGCTTCAGGTGTCGGTTCGTCCATGGCAACAGCCCTCGATGCGATCGCGGATGTCCTCGACCGCGTGCTCGAGGTCGGGATCGTGATGTGCGAGAGCGAGCGCCGACTGGTAGAACCCGAGAGCCTCCCCGAACTCCCCTTCGCGGTTGTGGATCTCGGCAAGACCGCGAATGGCCGCCAGATTCTCGGGGCGCGCTGCGCAGCACGTAGCTCCAGCTCGACTGCTGCCGCGTCGAGATCGCCGACCTCGATGAGCGCCCGGCCAAGCGTGACACGGGCCGACAGGTAGCCTGGATGGATGGCCGAGGCCGGAGCGGCAGACCGCAATCGCGTCTTTATGGCTGCCGGCTCGGCGGTACTCCTCCGCCAGCTGCGCAAACGCAATCGACGCCGGGTCCGTTCGACCCGGCGTCGAAGCTCCTCGATCCGTGGGGTTCTCGGCCACGTGCCACACTCCCGTCGACGGTTACTCGACCGTGAGGGTCTGCGCTCGCGACCGCCGTCTCGCCCAGCGCTGTCGGTGATCGTCAGGCGTCACCGTGTAGGTGGCTGCCGCGGCGAAGGTATGGCTCGCCGTCGTGTTCGTACCAGTGCGACGTTCCGCCGTCGCCGAAGTCCCATTCGTATAAGCGTGATGGTCCCGCCAGTGGACGGCGTCGAGGCGCTGGCATTGAAGTTGACGGACTGCGCCCGGCCCTGGGTTCGGTCGGCGAGAACGTGAAGCTCGCCCTCGGCTGGCCGAGACGCCACCGTGACGCCCTTGGCGGCTCGGGCGATCTGTCCCACTTCGTCGGTGACCGTCAGCACGACGTTGTAGTTGCCCGGCGGTCGTCGTAGGCCTTCGGTGGTCGTCACGCCCGATCTTGCGTCGAGCCGGTGCCGAAGTCCCAGTCGTATCGCACGATCCGATGGCCCGCGCCGGCCGTCGAGATCGTGCCGTTGAAGAAGATGGTCTCGTCCAGCGCTCGGGTACCGTTGGCGAGAAGACGAAGTCGGCAGTCGGCGCCGCCCCGGCCCCAACCGTGACGGGCTGCGCCGCGCTCTGGTTCGAGAGGCCGTTGTTGTCGGTGACCGTCAGCGAGCCAGGTACGTACCCAGGCGCTGTAGCGATGCGTCGCCGGTCACGCCCGTGCCGCTGGTGCCGTCGCCGAAGTCCCACACGTAGGAGGTGATCGCGCCCCGAGCCCCGCTGTCGACGTCGGTTCCGTCGAACCGGACCTCGCAAACGCCGCGGGATGGCGGCGGAGGAACGTGAAACGCGGCGTGGGTCCGACGGCGATGACGCCCGGTGGAACGAGCCGGATGGCAACCGACGCCGCCGGACTTGCAGCCGATGCGTCGGTCCCGGTCGGCGTCGACGCTCAGATTCAGATTGGGAACTCGCCCCACCTGCCGACGTTGGCGCAGTATAGGTGACACTCGCGCGGCCGTTGCCGCCGGTCACGAGCGTGCGCGCCGACATCGAGCCGAAGTCGACGGCCTGTCCGTCTGACGATGATCTCGACGCGGAGTGGAACGTTGGCCGCCGGCTGGCCGTTCGCATCGCGCGCTTCGACGACAATCTGCGACTGCGACGAGCCGTCCATCGACAACACGTCCGGGTTGGCCGTGATGGTGAGCGACAGGCCATCTCCGACGGCCCGGATAGCGGCGGCGGCCTGGGTATCCGGTGACGGTGCACGAGGCGGCCGACGCAGCGAGCGCGAGCGCCAACAGTGATCTGAATCCAGTGATATTCATATAGTCTCTGTCCCAATGGACCGTGTCTCTAGTCCGGGTCTCCGTAGTCGGAAAAGCTCACGCTGATGGTGCCGGTTGCCTGAACTTCATTGCCGGCCAGGTCCGATCCGTAGAACGTGATCTCCGCGATGCGTCGAGATGAAGAGCCGACCGCCGAAGTTCGCCAGCGAGCGCAGCGGCTGCTCGAGCTTGGCCTGGTGGCGAACGATCTCGAAGCCCACGATCGTCGGCGTGTCTGTCACCGTCGCGCGTCACGGCGCCGTCGAACGGGATACGGGCACGTCGACGCCCGGCGTGTTGCGCCCGTCCGCTCGCCGGTAGACGACGCGATAGCGGTTGAGCGTCACTGCGTTGAGCGTCGACGGGGCCGCCCAGAGCCGCCGGTCGCCCTGATCCTTCAGGATGAGTCGGAACGTCGCCTGGCCGACGTCGTTGAAGATCGTCGGCACCGTCACCGTCTGCGCCGTCGATTGTCTGCTCGACCAGGGTCTGCACGTCCGACAGCAGGAATCCGCCGAACGTCCCGGGATCGGCGCCCGATGCCGCCTCGATCGCGTCGATCACCAGTAGCGACGGCGAACGCCCTTGACGTGGCAACGTCTCCGCAGCGTCGAGCGCGCCCACCAGGGCGGCTGCCGCCAAGGCCTTCGCCGCTGTTCGAAGAATTGCGCGCATATCCGTCCCTGTCTCCCTTGGCGCCCCGCATCACAGCTTGATGATGCGCGGCGTGATGAAAATCAACAGCTCCCGGCTTTCGTCCGTGAACTCCCGCCGCTGGAACAGCCAGCCGAGCAGCGGAATCTTGTAGCAGGCCGGCGTCCGGTCGTTCGACGACTGCTGGCTCGTGACGTAGATGCCGCCGATCACCGACGTCTGCCCGTCGTTGACGAGAATCGACGTCAACGCCCGCTGCGTGTTGATGGGCGGAATGCCGCCGACCGCCCGGCTGAAATCGGGCGACGAGTTCTCGAGCTGCACCTGCATGATGACGGTGTTCGACGCGGTGATCTGCGGCGTCACGTTCAGCTTCAGCGCCGCATCCTGGAACGTGACCGTGACGGTGTTGTTGGCGACGGTCTGAATCGGAATCTGCACGCCCTGCGTGATTTCGGCCGGCACGTTGTTCTGCGTCGCCACGCGCGGCGTCGACAGAATGCGGCCGTTGCCCGACTCCTCGAGCGCCGACAGCGCCACGTCGAGGTTGAACGCGCCGTTCACCGAGCCCAGCGCCAGGCCGATGGCGCTCGACGCGGTCGCAACGCCGAGATTGACGGCCGTGCTCGCGTGGTCGGTGCTGGCACCCTGATTCGGCCCCTGCACGCCGCCCGTTCGGCCGCTCAGCGATGCCCTGATTCGGGAACGCCAGCCCGGTCGTGTTGCCGAGATCCGGCGCCACGCGGCCGTTGAAGCCCCACTGCACGCCGAGCTTCCGCGCGAAGTCGCGCGTGGTCGTGCACGATGCGCGCCTCGATCTCCACCTGCGGCTGCGGTCGATCGAGCGTATCGATCAGCTGCGCGGCACTCTGCAGCCGGCTCGCGAGATCGCGAATGATGATGGTGTTCGTGCGGGCGTCGATCTGGATGTCGCCGCGCGTCGAGAGCGCCGTGCGCGTCAGCAGCGCGGTCAGGTCGGCGGCCTTCGCGTAGCTCAGCGGCCGCGTCAGCACCTGCAGCTCGCCCGAGAGCGCCTGCTCGTCGGCTAGCTTCCGCCGCTGCGCCTCTTCGTCGGCCAGCACGGTCAGCGGGGCGATCCGCACGATCGTGCCCGTCGACCGAATAGCCGAGCTTGTGGTCGCGCAGGATGATGTCGAGCGCCTGATCCCACGGCACTTCGCGCAGCGACACGTCGACCGCGCCCTGCACCGACTGATCGATGACGATGTTGAGGCCGCTGATGTCGGCAAACGTGCGCAGCACCGTCCGCAGATCGGCGCCCTCGAAATCCAGCGTCACCGGGTGGCCGGTGAAGCGCACGCTGGGCGGTCGGCGCCAGGATCTGCGGGCGCCTGAGCGAGCGGCCGCCGGCTGCGCCGCCTGCGCTAGCGTGCGTGCTGCGCAACCCGCCGCCGACGGCCGCGCCTCAGCAACGCCTCGATCGGGTCGAGCGAGGCGACGAACGCTGTCGCTGGAGTCGGCGCGGCCGCAGCGGCTCAGCCGGCTCCGACGTCCTCGAAGAGGATCGTGAAGTCCTTCTCGCCGTCTTCCGGCGGCATCACGCGATAGCTCGCCGGCCGCAGCAAGTCGACGACGACTCGCGTGGTCGGCACGACACCGGTGGTCGTGACGTGAACGACCGACACGGGGCCCTGCGCCCGACGAAGATGTCGGCCGGCGTCTTCGATCGCACGTTCGGAAAGTCGAGAACCACGCGCGGTGTGCCATCGCCGAGCGGCGTCACCGACTCCGCCGACGAGCTCGCCGTTGCCGGTCAGCGTGACGCTGGCGCCGCTCGGCTTCGCCGTCGGCGCGCACGCTTTCGAGCGATCGTGGCGAAACGCGATTCCGCCGGGCGCGGGCACGCCGCCGCGGATCGCGGCCGCCGACGCTCCCGAGCGGAAACGCGCTGTCGAGATCGACGTAAATGACGTTGCGCTTGCTGCGCACCTGATGCGACGCCGGCTGCGTCAGCCTGATGCGCACGCGTGCGATGCGCACGCCGTCGGCGCCGGTCGCCTGCTCGACGGATCCGCCGGCGATCGACGCCTTTGGCCTCGAGGACGTCTGCGCCGCACGCGTGGCGTCGACCTCGCGCAGATCGACGAGCAGGGTCATCGGATCCGGCCGGTTGGTCAGATACGCCACCGGGTCGGACGTCTCGATCGTGACCGTCGTGATGCGGCGGCCCGCTTTGGCGGAGAGTGCCTTCGAGCTGCGCGACGTGTCGGCTTGGCCTGTCGCGGGGCCGGCCCGAACGCGTCCGAGCGACGTGAGGCCGGCGGCCCACAACCCTGCGAGCACGAGCAGCAGCAAACCGCCGTTCTGTCGAAATGTGTCTATTTGCCATCTTCCGACGGTCCTGAGTCCCTTTCGCACTTCCCGCTGCTTGACGAGCGAGAGCGGATCGTTGACTTCCTGCATGATCACGATGCCCTGCGGCGTGACGCTGCGGATGACGCCATCCAGCAGTCGATCGTTCGCGTGCGCTCTGATAGGTCTTGCCGTCCGGTCCCGGGACGATGCGCGACGTACGCCCCGCGGCTCTGCAGCACGCCGCGCAGGATGAGATCGGCGGTGGCCGACGCCCGCCAGTCCGGCGGCCTTCGTGCCGGCGAGCCGATTCGGTGCCCCTGCGACAGCAGGCTCACGAACGGATCGCGCCGGCCGTCCGGGTTGTAGGTGTAGGGCTCGGGCAGCGGCGCCGCGGGGCCGTCGGTGCGCCGGTGGCGCAGCCGCCGCGACGGCGCCGGCGGCGGCGTCGCCGGCGCTCCCTGCGCCCACGCGATCGCCGCCAGCGTCGTCGCAGCGCGCAATCAGCACGAAGGTCCTGCAGGTTGGCGCGCATCTAGTTCGCCTTTGCCGCGGCGCGCCGGCTTTGCCGATTCTCGAGCAGCACGAACGTCGTCGCGACGCACTCGGCGGTGATCGTCGAGTTCGGCTCGGGCTTGTCCTTCGCGCGAATGTCGATGTTGTTGACGTTGATGATTCGCGAGAACTTGCTGACGCGATCGAAGAACATCGCGAGGTTGTGATACGTGCCGTCGAGCTGCAGCGCAATCGGCCACTCCGCGTGGAGCTGCTTGGTGACCGTCGGCGCCGGCTTGAATCCGCGAATCGTCAGGTTCGACTGCGTGGCCAGCGTCTGAATGCGCCGCAGACAGATCCGCCACGTCCTTCTGCTCGGGCAGCACGGCCTTGAGGCCTTCGAGCCGCGCTCTCGAGCTCGGCGACCTGCTGGCGGAACTGGTTCAGCTGATTCGCGGTCGTCGACCCTTTGGCGATGTCGGCGCGCAGCGCGGACAGCCGCTGCTTCGCGCGTCGCCCGCTCGGCCGTCGTCGGCATGACGTAGAAGTAGTAGAAGACGCCCACGCCCGCCGAGGGCGAGCACGACGAACAGCCCAACCTGGGCGTACCACGGCAACTTGTTGAGACTCAGATCCATTCGTCTCGATACCTATCGGGGTCTTCGAAGGCCGGCATTAACTCGCCGGTTTCAACACGCGCGCGCACGGAAAACCGGATCAGCTCCGGCGATCCCGGTCCGCCGCCGGCAGCACCTGGCTGTCGACGATCTCCACCGGCCGCTCGAAGAGCTGCGACGCTTCCAGGCCCGCGACGAAATCCGACAAGCGCGTTCAGGCTCGTGCAGCGCCCGTCGATCACGACGTCGGTGCCGGTCTGCCTCAGCTCGATCAGCCACATCGTGTCGGGCAGCGCGCGGCTGACCTGATCGAGCAGATGCACCGGCCCCGTCTGCCCTTTCCTCAGCTGCTCGATCAGCGTGACGCGCTGCTGCAGCTGGGCGCGGCGCTGTTCGAACTGCTGCACCTGCTGAAGAACCGATCTCAGGCGCACGGTCTCGCGTTCGGCGTCGACGATCTGCTGATCGAGCTCCGCCGACTGCGCTGGAGCGACCAGTACCACCACCCCACGAAGCAGCGCCGCCGCGACGAGGATCAGGCTGCAGCCGATCGTGATCTTCTGGCCCGTCTGGAACGTGGCCTTGCGCTTCGTGCGCTCGCGATCGACGGCAAGCAGGTTGATCTTGATCACCGGTCACCTGCCCGTCTCAAGGCGAGCCCCACGGCCACGGCCGCGGTCGGCGCGATCGCCTCGCGCTGGTCGGCCGGATACTTCTTGGCGTCGAGCGTGACCTTCCGGAACGGATCGAACATCTCGACGGACGTGCCGAACCGGTCCTGCAACGCCTCGGCGAAGCCTTCGACCCGCGACGCGCCGCCGCTGAGCATGATGCGATCGATGCGATCGGTGGCGGCCGTTGCCTTGAAGAAGTCGAAGGTCTTCTGCACTTCGAGCAGCACGTTCTCCGTCATCGCGCGCAGCACCGGCACCACGTCCTCGAACGTCGCGCCATCGACCGGCGTGCCCTTCTTCAGCAGCTCGGCGCTCTCGAACGGCAGATTCAGCTCGCGCTGCACCGCCTCGGTGTAGGCGTTGCCGCCCAGCGACACGTCGCGCGTGAAGACCGACTGCTCGTTGGCGACGATGTTGATGTTGATCGCGCTGGCGCCGGCATTGAGGAGCACCACGACCGCGCCTGTTCTCGAATCCGTAGTTCAGCTCGTAGGCGTTCTGCAGCGCGAAGGCGTCGACGTCGACCACGACCGGCGTCCGGCCGGCCTGTGCGATGACGCCGGTGTAGTCGGCGATCTTTTCTTTCTTGGCCGCGACCAGCAGCACTTCCATCGTGCCCTTGGCGTCGTCGCCGCGCCGGCATCCAGGATCTGGTAGTCGAGATTGACGTCCTGGATGTCGAACGGGATGTACTGCTCGGCTTCCCAGTAGATCGACTCGTCCAGCTCCGCCGGCGTCATCACCGGCAGCGAGATCTTCTTGACGATGACGGCGTTGCCCGAGAGCGACGCGGCGACATCCTTGGTCTTGAAGGCCTTCGACTCGAACACGCGCTGGATCGCATCGGCCACCGCCGCGCCGTCGATGATGGCGCCGTCGACGATGCTGTCGGGCGGGACGGGCTCGGTGCCGAACGCGGCCACGCGATAGCCTTTGCCCGACGGCTTCAGCTCGACCGCCTTGACGGCGCTCGACCCGATGTCGAGCCCGACCACCGAGCGGCTCTTGTTGAACAAGGAGAACTTTCACTGCGCGCGCTCCGAAGAGGGACCGGGTGCGCCCGAGGCCCGCGGGTTAGTCCATTCCGCTCCGCCTACGTATCGGCTTCGCCGGGTGCGCGGCTTGATGGGCTTTTCAGAAGAATTGCGCGCTCAAACGTGCATGCGACTGCACGTCGTCCTGCATGCCTCTGCACGACTTGACAGTCGCCAGAACATCACGTAAGATTTGGGTTTACCGTTGTGGCGGGTTATCTCGCTTTGTTGCGAACGATCCCCATGGCCCGGTCCAAGCCCGAGGAAAATTCGTTTAATGCGGACGTATGTAGCAACCCCGAAGACCATCGACAGCCACTGGCACGTCATTGACGCCGACGGCCAGGTGCTGGGTCGTGTCGCGACGCTGGCAGCCCGGCTCCTGCAGGGCAAGCACAAGCCGACCTATACCCCGTTGATCGACACCGGCGACCACGTCGTCATCGTGAACGCCGCGAAGATCAAGCTGACGGGTCGCAAGGAAGAACAGAAGCTTTATCGCCGGCACAGCGGCTACGAAGGCGGGCTGCGCGAGGAGCGCGCCAAGATCGTGCGCCAGGCCCGGCCGACCCGCATCGTGGAAGAAGCCGTGCACGGCATGCTGCCCAAGACCACGCTGGGCGCGGCGATGTACCGCAAGCTGAAGGTCTACGCCGGTCCCGATCACCCACACGTGGCGCAGAAGCCATCGTCACGCGAGGTCGCATAACTTGCCAGTGACATCAGAATTTTACGCAACCGGCCGTCGGAAGACGTCGTCGGCCCGCGTCTTTCTGAGGCCCGGCAACGGCGCCGTCACCGTCAATCACCGCGAGTTCAACGCGTTCTTCCCCACCGAAGCGCTGCGCACCCAGATCAAGCAGCCGCTGGTGCTCACCGAGACCGTCGACAATTCGACGTCCTGGCCACGGTGGCCGGCGGCGGCATCAACGGACAGGCCGGCGCCGTGCGGCTCGGCATTGCGCGCGCGCTGGTGGTCTACAACGCCGAACTGCGCAAGAAGCTCAAGAAGGGCGGATTGCTCACGCGAGACGCGCGCGCCAAGGAACGCAAGAAGTACGGCATGGCCGGCGCGCGCAAGCGGTTCCAGTTCAGCAAACGCTAGGTTTGCGGGCGCCGTAAGCGCCGCTGCAGGAGGTTAAACGAAGGTATGGAGGCCGCTTGACCCCGATCGCGATGAAGGATCTGCTGGAAGCCGGTGTGCACTTCGGGCACCAGACGAAGCGCTGGAACCCGAAGATGAAGGAATACATCTTCGGCGAGCGCAACGGCATCTACATTCTTGACCTCGGCAAGACGGTCAAGCTGTTCAAGGAAGCCGAGGACTTCGTCCAGGCTCGCCGCCGAAGGCAAGACGCTGCTCTTTGTGGGCACCAAGCGACAGGCGCAGGACGTGATCGCCGAAGAAGCCGTCCGCTGCGGCATGTTCCACGTGAACCAGCGCTGGCTCGGCGGGCTGCTCACCAACTTCAACACCATCCAGCGCAGCCTCGCGCGCCTCCGCGATCTCGAATCGATGATCACCGACGGCCGCTACGACACGCTGTCGAAGAAGGAAGTGGCGCGGCTCGAGAAGGAACGGCGCAAGCTCGAGAAGAACCTCGAGGGCATCCGCGGCATGTCGCGCCTGCCCGACGCGGTCTTCATCGTCGACACCCGCAAGGAGAAGATCGCGGTCGACGAAGCGCGCAAGCTGAAGATTCCCATCATCGGCATCGTCGACACCAATTGCGACCCCGACGAAGTGGACTTCAGCATTCCCGGCAACGACGATGCGCTGCGGTCCATCCGGCTGTTCGCGGCCCGCATCGCCGACGCGGTGAACTCCGGCCGCGGCGTGCGCGAATCGGCGCAGGCCGAAGCGGCCGCGGCGCAGGAAGAGGCGCGGGTTCCGCGGGCCGGCAGTGACGAGAAGCGGGGCGCCCGCGCTCCGCGCCGCGCGGTGGCGGAAACCGCCACGTCGCCGGCCGGCGCCTAGCCACCCTTCCCGGTTTCAGGTTTCGCGCCGGTCGATCCGACCGGCGCTTTTGTTGTACTGCGGAGAACGCCATGTCTACAGCGATTTCAGCAGAACTCGTCAAGAAGCTGCGCGACCTGACCGGCGTCGGCTTCATGGAATGCAAGGCCGCCCTGACCGAAGCCAACGGCGACATCGAAGCGGCCACGACGCTGCTGCGGAAGCGCGGCCTCGCGTCGGCCGCCAAGAAGGCCGGCCGCACGACCAGCCAGGGGTCGATCGGCAGCTACATCCATATGGGCGGCAAGATCGGCGTGCTCGTCGAGGTGAACTGCGAGTCGGACTTCGTCGCCCGAACCGATCAGTTCGCGGGCGCTCGTCAAGGAGATCGCCATGCACATCGCCGCGGCCGATCCGAGATACGTCCGCCGCGAAGAAGTGCCGGCCGACGCGCTCGAGAAGGAGAAGGACATCTACCGCGCGCAGTTCGCGCAGGCCGGCAAGAAGCCGGAGATGATCGAGAAGATCGTCGAAGGCAAGCTCGAGTCGTACTACGAGCAGGTGGTGCTGCTCGATCAGAAGTTCATCCGCGACCCGGCGGTCAAGGTGTCGCAGGTCATCGCCGAAGCCACCGCCAAGATGGGCGAGAACATCACGGTCCGCGGTTCGCGCGCTTCAAGATCGGCGACGAGCCGTTCGAACCTTCGGAGTCGTCAGTCCGGTAGTCGTCAGTCGGTAGTCATAGTCCAGTCGCAGTGGTCGCAGAAGTCGGCAGTCCCAGCTTGGGACTGGGATTGTTGACCGCGGACTGACGACTCTGTGTGTGACGTATAATTCCCGTCATGCCTTCGTCGTCGCCGGCGCCCATGTACAAGCGCATCCTGCTGAAGCTGTCGGGCGAGGCGTTGATGGGCGAGCAGACCTTCGGCATCGACCCCGCCGTCACCTCCAGCATCGCCGCCGACATCGCGGAAATTCAGGCGCTCGGCGTCGAAGTCGGCATCGTCATCGGCGGCGGCAACATCTTTCGCGGCGTCGCGGCCAGCGCCAAGGGCATGGACCGCGCGACCGGCGACTACATGGGCATGCTCGCCACCGTCATCAACGCGCTGGCCATGCAGGATGCGCTCGAGCAGCAGCGGCATCGTCACCCGCGTCGTCACCGCCATCGAAATGCGCGCGGTCGCCGAGCCGTTCATCCGCCGCCGGGCGATTCGCCACCTGGAAAAGGGCCGCGTCGTGATCTTCGCGGCCGGCACCGGCAACCCCTACTTCACCACCGACACCGCCGCCGCGCTGCGCGCCATGGAGATGAAGGCCGACGTCATCCTGAAGGGCACGAAGGTCGACGGCATCTACACAGCCGACCCGATGATCGACAGGAGCGCCACGCGCTTCGACAAGATTTCGTACCTCGAGGTCATCGACAAGGGCCTGCAGGTGATGGACTCCACCGCCATCACGCTGTGCATGGACAACCGCCTCCCCATCATCATCTTCAACCTGCGGACGCCCGGAAACCTGCGCCGCACCGTCATGGGCGAGCCGATCGGCTCGCTCGTCACCGCCTAGGAGCTGCCGATATGGACGTCAACGATCTCAAAGGACTGTTTGCCGAAGTCAACAAGCGGATGAACGTCGCGATCGACCACGTCAAGCACGAGCTGGCCGGCGTGCGGACCGGGCGCGCCTCGATCGCCCTCCTCGATCACGTGCATGTCGAGGCCTACGGCTCGAAGATGCCGATCAACCAGGTGGCGACGCTGTCGGTGCCCGAACCGACGCTGATCGTCGCGCAGCCGTTCGATCCGTCGCTGATCGGCGCGCTCGAGAAGGCCATCCGGCTCTCCGACCTCGGCCTGAACCCGTCGAACGACGGCAAGGTGGTGCGGATTCCCGATTCCGTCGCTCACCGAAGAGCGCCGCAAGGAGCTGTCACGCCACGTCCACAAGCTGGCCGAAGAAGGCCGCAACACCGTCCGCGGCGTCCGGCGCGACGCGAACGACCGGCTGAAGAAGCTGCTGAAGGATTCCAAGATCTCCGAGGACGACGAACGGAAGGGCCTCGACGAGGTGCAGAAGATCACCGACCAGCACATCAAGCTGATCGACGACGCGCAGAAGAAGAAGGACGCGGAGCTGCTCGGACACTAGTCGCCCGAACGAAATGCCCATGGCGCGGGCCGTGCGGACGAGATCGAAATCCAGCGGCACGAGCTTCTGTTTGCCGCCAACGTCGGCAAGCGGCACCGTCACGATCTCGGGCGGCTGGAGCGCCACCATCTTGTCGAACTCCCCGTTGAGGACGCACTCGACCGCCTTGCCGCCGAATCGCGTCGCAAGAACGCGATCGTAAGCTGGTCGGCGTGCCGCCGCGCTGCAGGTGGCCCAGCACGACGTAGCGGGTCTCCTTGCCCGTCAGCGTCTCGAGCTGGTCGGCAACTGTCGCACTGAGCCCGCCCAGCCGCTCGGCGCGTGGCGGCGTCGCCCTTGGCGATGAGCGACACCTTCCCGCCAATCGGGCACGGCGCCCTCCGCCACGACGACGATGCTGAAGCGCGCCCCCCAGGCCTCGCGCTCGCGCAGCCTGCGCCGCGACGATTCAGGTCGAACGGAATTTCCGGAATCAGGATCACGTCGGCGCCGCCGGCCACGCCCGCGTGCAGCGCAATCCATCCCGCATAGCGGCCCATCACCTCCACGACCATCACGCGGTGATGCGCCTCCGCCGTGGTGTGCAGCCGATCGATGGCATCGGTGGCGAAGTTCACCGCCGTGTCGAACCCGAAGCAGTTCACCGTGCCGAAGATGTCGTTGTCGATCGTCTTCGGCACGCCGACGATCGGAATGCCCCTGCTTGGAGAGCTCGATGCGCAATCGTCAGCGTGCCGTCGCCGCCGATGACCACGAGCGCATCGAGGCCAAGCCGGTGGAACATCTCGATGACGCGCGTCGAGTAGTCGACGCTCGCCGTCGCTCGTCGACACGGGATAGGCGAACGGATTGCCGCGATTGGTGCGTGCCCGAGGATCGTGCCGCCGAGGCGGAGGATGCCGGTGACGTCCTTCGGCCGGAGCACGCGCGTGCGGCCCGGCTCGATGAGGCCGTCGAAGCTGTCTTCGATGCCGAGCACTTCGATGCCCGCATTGGAGGCGGACTTCACGACCGCGCGGATGACGGCGTTGAGTCCTGGGGCGTCGCCGCCGCCGGTCAGCACGCCGATGCGCGTGGTTTCCGACATGGAGTCTAGAGATTGAGGAAGTCGCTGAGTGGCGACAAGGCCACGGATGGGCCTTCCCCACCGGGCTTCTCAAAGGAAAACTCGCGACGTTTGTGCTAGCCTCATTTCCGCCGCGAAGCAAACAAGGGGACTACCGATGAGAGCTGTCACCTGGCTCGTCGTCTCGGCGCTCTCCGGTATTGCATGTGGGCAGAGCCCCTCGTCCTGCCCGTGTCGCCTTCGCCCCGTTGTGCCACCGCCCGCCCCGACTGTCGTCCCGGTTCCCTTTTATCATTTGGGGCTGTTCGTGCTGACCATGACAACGCCAGTTCGGGTTGTCCGTGGAGGTCATCAGCGACCGGCACGGGTGTATCCGGCACGACGACACAAGGCGATGTGACTTCGCAGATCCCGGAACCCGGCGGAGCCTCGACGGTACGCGCCTCAAGAGATCAGGTACCGGCCTGCGACAAGCACCCTGTCGATTGACGGCCTGAATCCGGTTGTCTCTGGACGGGTGTCCTTGGGACCAGCGGCACCGACGATTGATGTCGCCGAGCACGGCTCCTCGAAGTGCGCGCCGGCGAGACCTGTGACAATCTGCCACCCGAGTTACGGCTCCGAACGTATGCACGGTCTCGTTCATCAGGCAGGATCCAAACATCTTCCAGGCGGAGCCGATCGGCGGCGTATTCAACAGGAACTTTTACGTGCGCGTCTTGGGGCTGGTGGATGAGCAGTCATTGGGATCGGGACCCAGTTTGATGCCGGCATCGTCGAACCACTCCCAGACGGCGGCACCCTCGAGATCCACCTGTGGCCTTCCGTCGTGCCCGTCGCTGATGCTGACGCAATCTCGACGCCGATCGAAGGGACGTTCCTCTATCGCCATGGTCCCCAATTAGCTGGGTCTTGTGTGAGTCGAAAGCCCATCACTTCACGCTGACTACGGCGCTGATGATCGAGGCACTATTCGACTCGGCAGAACGGGAATCGGCGGGTTGGAAATCTGTTGGTGGACGGCACCGGGATCGAACCGGTGGCCTCCGCATTGCGAACGCGGCGCTCTCCCAGCTGAGCTAGCCGCCCACACTCGCACGCATGGCCGTGCGCGCGATCAGGAATATTACCATATCGCTCACTTCACCTGAATCTCGAAGATCCGCGGCCACAGCTTGCCGGTCACGAAGATCCGGTTCGTTCTGGGCATCGTAGGCGATACCGTTGAGGACCGCCTCTGGTGGCAGCTTCGCCTGCGGTCCAGCCCAGCAGGCCGGTCAGGTTGATCCAGCCCAGCACGCGGCCGTCCTTCGGCGAAATGCGGACGATGAAATTGGTCTCGTAGACGTTCGCCCAAATCTCACCGCGGATGTATTCGAGCTCGTTCAGGCGTTCGATGGCGACGCCGCCATCCATCACCTTCAGCTTCCGGCGCTCCTGAAACCGCGTCAGCTCGAGAAACCGCAACGTGCTCGTCCCGTCACTCAGGATCAGGCCACCCGGGTCGTGAGTCAGCCCCCAGCCCTCGCCGAACATAGGAGAAGTTGCGAACGAACTTCAGGGTCTTGACGTCGTACACGAAGCCCGTCCGATCCTTCCACGTCACCTGGAAGAGCTTGCCCTGGCTGATGGTGATGCCTTCTCCGAAATACTGCGGATGGATGCCGCTCCTCCTGGACGACTCTTCCCGTCTGCAGGTCCACCTTCCTCACCGACGACCGTCCCGTGAGCCCCGTACCCTCGTAGAGAAACCCGTCGAAGAATTCGAGAGCCTTGCGTAAACGCCTTCGGATCGTGCGGAAGCTGTTGACGACCGTATAGCCCTGCTTCGGCGCCTTCGACGCCGGCGGCGGGATGCCTTTCGTCTGTGCCACGAGCGTCAGCCCCGCGAGTACCCCGGCGGCAAGACTCATCGCCAGTGATGCGCATGCCGCATGCTAGCGTGGATCGGTATCCAAATCGCTACAATGAGCGCCATGTCCACTGCAGAGCACTCACCCGGCACCGTCGTCGCCAGCGTCGCCTATGCGAAAGGCCGGCGCATCGGCGACGTCACGCTCGACGACATCAGCGACGTGCTCGAGCGGCCCGACACCTTCGTCTGGATCGGGCTCTTCGAGCCCGACGAGCCGCTGCTCCGAAAGATGCAGGAAGAGTTCGGCCTTCACGATCTCGCCATCGAAGACGCGCTCGCGGCCCATCAGCGACCGAAGATCGAACGCTACGACGACTCGCTCTTCGTCGTCCTGCGCACCGCGCAGGTGGAGATCCGGATCGACTCCATGCAGCGTCCAGTACGGCGAGATCCACATCTTCCTTGGATCCAACTTCATCCTCACCGTTCGACACGGCTATGCCACGTCGTTTACGTCGGTGCGCGGCCGTGCCGAAGCGACGCCCGAGCTGCTCGCAGCAGGGTCCGGCTTTCGTCCTCTATGCGGTCATGGACTTCATCGTCGACCAGTACTTCCCTATCGTCGATGCACTCGGAAGAGGACCTCGAGGCCCTCGAGCAGCAGATTTTCACCGCAGGCGTTCAACCGGGATACGACCACTCAGATTTACCACCTCAAACGAAGCATGCTGTCGCTGAAGCGCGTCGTCGCGCCGCTGATCGAGATGTCGGGGCGTCTCCAGCGCTTCGAAGAAGAGGCCCTGATTCCTCAACAGACTCGTCCGTATTTTCGCGACGTCTACGATCACACCCTCCGCATCAACGAAATGATCGACAGCGCACGCGACTTGCTCGGGACCGCCCTCGAAGCCCATCTCTCCCTGATCTCGGTCTCGCAGAACGAAGACACACGCCGTCTGGCGGCATGGGCGGCGATCTTCGCGGTGCCAACGGCCATTGCGGGCATCTACGGCATGAACTTCGAGCACATGCCGGAGCTGCGATGGACCATGGGATACCCCGTGGTGCTCGCCGCAATTGCACGTTGCGTGCGGCTGGCTGTACGCCAAAGTTCAAGCAAGCGCACTGGCTGTGAGCCCTTGGCGGTGCGTTTCCACTGGTCAAGGTCGAGACGGTTTCGGTATCGTTGAAACCGGCACACCGCCATGCGGCCGTTCAAGGACCAACCGATCGCGCGAAAGACCCTGGCGCTGGGCGTGCTACCTGCGCTTTTCGCCCTGCTGGTCGGCATCCTTGCCTCTCTGATCTCGACGTCGATCGCCGAGAGGAGCAATCAATTTTCCATCGTCGACGAGCAGGCCACCTTTATCGCAACCAGCGCTGCCCAGGGAGTCGAGGCGAGGGATCGGCGTGCGGTCACCGAGCTGGTTGAGGCCTTTCAGATTCGCACCAATATTGACGTGCTGTGCGTGTACGATTCGACCGGGCAGATCTTTGCCTCCTTCGAACGTCGGGGCCGACTGCTGTCCCGCCGCCTGGCCGGCGGCCACCTCCGCCGTCATCCCCCACGCTGTGAAGCAGGTAGTTTCCGGCGATCGCGCCATCGGCACCGTCTACATCACCGGCAACTACTCCGCACTGCTCAGTTGGATGCGCACACAGGCATTCACTGCCCTGTCCGCTGTGCTGGTCGGTTTGCGCGCTGGCTGCCGGATTGACGTGGTACCTCCGCCGCTACTTGACCGTCCCGATTCTCGATCTGGCGGGGACGCTCGACACCGTCTCGGCCAACAGCGACTACTCCACACGAGTCGAGCGGAAGACCGGCGACGAAGTGGGACGACTTGTCGATTCGTTCAACACCATGCTGTGCGTCATCGAAAGGAAGGACAGCGAGCGCAATGAGCTGCTGCAGAAATCGCTCGAGAGCAACCGCGTGAAGGACGAGTTCCTGGCAACGGTCTCCCACGAGCTTCGGACGCCCCTCAATGCCATGCTTGGATGGCTGCAGATCATCAGGACGTCGAAGCCCGAGCCGGATGTGCTCGAGCGGGCGATGGCCAGCATCGAGCGAAACGCGAAATCGCAGGCACGCCTCGTCGAGGACCTCATCGAGTTGTCCCGCGTCGTCACAGGCAAGCTCCGCCTCACCACCAAGCCAATCGACCTGCGATCGGCGATCGAGACATCTGTGGACGTCGTGCGAACAGCGGCGTCCGCCAAGGGCGTCTCCCTGAAGGCCTCGCTGCCCGACGCACCGATTTTCGTGTCCGGCGATCGGGATCGCCTGCAGCAGGTCACCTGGAACCTGCTCTCGAACGCCGTCAAGTTCACCGAGCCTGGTGGATCCATCGCGGTGGAGGTGTTGTCGGACGACCGAAACACATCGGTTGTCGTGGCCGACACCGGAGTGGGAATTTCGCCGGATTTTCTGCCTTTCATCTTCGACCGCTTCCGGCAGGCCGACCAATCAACGACCCGCGAGCATGGCGGGCTGGGACTGGGACTGGCCATCGCGAAGGAGATCACGGAGTTGCACGGCGGCACGCTCAGGGCCTCGAGCGACGGGCGGGGGCGCGGCAGCCGCTTCACACTCACGCTCCCCAGGCTGATGGGCGTTGATCCCTCCGCGGTGACCCAAGACCGGGTCGGGCGACCCAACCTCGCTGGCAAACGCATTCTTGTCGTTGACGACGACAAGGAAAATCTGGAAATAGCCGCGACCGCGCTGGCCGGAACAGGAGCGACTATTGTGCGCGCGGCCTCGGGTTCCGAAGCGCTCCAGCACTGGGAACAGCAGCCGTTTCAAGTGGTTATCTGCGACCTGGCTATGCCAGAAATGGATGGCTTCGAGGTACTTCGGCGCATTCGTCATGCGGACTCCAAGGGCGCGCTCGACGTCGCCATCGCCCTGACGGCGCTCGCCTCAGACGCCGACCGTTCTGCGGTGCTCGCGGCGGGGTTCGACGACCACATCGTGAAGCCCTTCGACTTCCCCGACCTCATCCGGGCGGTCTCGCGGCCGGCGCCGGGAGTTGCCGCGCGTCCTCCCCTCACAAACTCGTAATCCCAGGTTTCATATTTGGGCATCGCGCCACGGGCGACGCACCGGTCCGCGCCTCCCTCGACGGGCCGTTCCTTCGAAATTACTCAGCAAAAGCTCAGGAAGCTTCTTGTCACTAGGGTTGAAGGCGGACGGCATTCTCCTTGCCAATGCGGAAATCGCCATCTCGATTCAGAGAACCGCATGTGGAACTGGTTGAATTGCTATCTGTCAGGACGTCACGACTTCGGCGTGACGTGCGCCTCTGGGTCGATCTTCCTCCGCTGCATTCATTGCGGTAAGCGATCGAATGGCTGGTCGGTACATACGGAGTCAGCGGCAATGGTCACAGCTCGAAGCTCGCGCCCGCCCGTCCGTCCCCCCCAGGTACTGCCGTTTTCGTCACCCCCGTCGGTTCGTCCGTCGAGGTCGTAGCAGACCCTCCTTGACGCTTTTCTGAGGCAGGGCGAGAATATGCGCCGTGCCAATCGAACGGATCACCAAGGAACAACTCAAAGAACGCCTTGACCGTGGCGAGCCCGTCACGATTCTGGACGTCCGCCTGAAGTACGCCTACGAGCACAGCACGGTCAAGCTTCCGGGCGCGATTCGCGTGCCGCCCTACGCGATCGATTCGGTGCCGATCCCCGGCAGCAGCGACATCTACGTGTATGACTCCGATCCAAACGAGCTCGTCAGCACGCGCGTGGCCGGGGAGCTCCAGAAGCGGGGCATCAAGGTTCGCGTGCTGAAGGGCGGTGTGCCCGAATGGCTGGCCGCCAATTTTCCCATCGAAACCAAGGATGCGCCACGCTCGGCTCCGCCGGAACCCGGCTCCCTGAAAGGCTGATTTCGGCCGCTGCGGCGCTTGTCGCGTTTGCCTGCTACTACGCGACGGTTCTGCCGGGCCTGGAGCTCGGAGACAGCGCGTCGTTCCAGACCGGCGTCGGCTCTCTCGATCTGACGCCCCGGCAGGCCTACCCGCTCTACTACGGGCTCAGCAGCCTGCTCGTGCTGATGCATCCCGGCGAGCCGGCGCGGGCGCTGAACCTCGCGTCGGCGGTCTACGGAGCGATTGCCGTCGGAATCGCCACGCTCTTCACAATGAGGGTGACGGACTCGCGGGTGGGAGGGCTCGCGTCTGGCCTCCTGCTCGCGTTTTCGTACACCTTCTGGTCCCAGGCCATCATCGCTGAGGTCTACACGCTCCACCTTCTGATCGTCGGGGCGGCCCTGCTGGCTCTGCTCGCATGGTCGAAGGAGCAGACGACGATGCGGCTGGCGGTGTTCTACGGCATCTACGCGCTGGGATTTGGCAACCACCTGAGCCTGATTCTGCTGGCTCCAGCGTTTGCCGCATTTCTTCTCACAGAGCGGCTCCCTGGTCCAGGCGATCCCCTGCGGCCGCGCATGATCGCCCTCGCAATTGGCCTCGCCCTTTTCGGCGCGATGCAGTACGCCTGGAATCTTCGCGGGCTGTGGACGTCGGCCGAACCTCCCACGTCGTGGTACGACGCCCTCTCCAAGTTCTGGTTCGATGTCACCAAAGCCGACTGGCGTGAGACGCTCGTGATGAACGTCTCCGAGGCCGGCCTGGAAACCCGCCCCGCGATGTACTGGTTCGACCTTCGTCAACAGCTTGGTCTTCCCGGCGTGGCGCTCGCCATCGCCGGCAGCGTCCATCAACTCCTGGAGGCGCCCCCGCGTCGGCGGTCTTCTCGTCTTGATCTATCTCGTCAACCTCGGGTTTGCGTGGACCTACAACGTCGGCGATGCCTACATCTTCTTTCTTCCTTCGCACTATGTTCTTGCCCTCCTCGCCGGCGCGGGCGTCGCAGGGATTCTTGCCCTGAGCGCGAAGTCCTTCGGAACGCTCGCTGCAGGCGCCGTCGGCCTGCTCTGTGTTGCGTATCCGATCTGGAGAGGCTACGACACGTTCCCCGCCGTCGATCAGAAGCCAAGACACGCGGGCCGTCGAGTTGCTCAATCAGTTCACGGATCCATCGCCTCGAAGCGCCATCTTCGGAGTCGACGCAAACTGGCAAGTCCAGAATGCGTTCGAGTACTTCATGCGTGAACGGCGACCGGGCACGCCGTGGTTTACAACCGAGGAATTGCTCTGGTTCGAAAGCGGCAGCTCCGCGGACGTCGACGCCTTCGTTGCCGCCAACCGCGAGATCGATCGCGATGTCCTGCTCTCACCTGTCGCCCATCGCCGGTTCGCGGCCGCATCGGGCACGGGTGACAACGAGAAGACTCCAGGGCGCCGACGTCCTGGGGTCAAAGATCGCAAGCCTCCCAGCTGGAACCTACTACGCCCTTGGAATCCTGTCTCCCGATCGCGAGTTCCCTCTCGACATGGACGCTCTTCGCAGCGCCTGGGCTCGTTTGTCGACCGCCACGTCGGCGCTACCGGAACTTCGGCAATACACCACCATCATCGGGCGCATCGGCGAGGCGCCGCAGTTCGTGAGGTCCGAGGATCGCCCCTACCGAGCTCACGTTCGCCTGGAGGCGCTCGACTTCGACGTCCGCATGGAGTCGTGGCTGCCAACCGACACCATAAGGCGCGCCGGATTCGGCCGCGTCCTGGTCAACCGGCGGGTCTTGTTGACGCTCGAGCGGGGCGTCAGTCTGGCGGCACTTGGCGGTGGCGAGGCCGTCTATCTTTCCGGCCTCTTTGCCCCTATCCCCCGGTACCGCTGGGGGATAGCGGCGCGTTGAACGCCGTCATGCTATCGTTGGTTCGTGACGCAGGTTCGGATTCTTGCGATTCTCGCGTTGCTTTGTGTCGGTGCGGCACACGGGGGCGCGCAGTCGCGCACGCCGGAAACGGTCGCACGCGACGTCCAGCAGAAGTACGACCGCGTCCGGGACTTCTCCTGTGACTTCGTGCACACGTATCGAGGAGGGGTGCTGAAGCAGCAGGCGAGCGAGCGCGGCAAACTGCTTGTCAAGAAGCCGGGCAAGATGCGATGGGAGTACACGGCTCCCGAGCGCAAGCTGTTCGTCGCTGACGGCACGAAGATCTACTCTTATATTCCGCAGGACAAGCAGGTCACCGTCAGTAACATGCCGCAAGGGGACGAGGCTCCGACACCGGCGCTGTTCCTCACGGGTAACGGCGACATCACCAGGGACTTCACTCCTTCGTTCGACAACGCGTCCGATGCGCCGTCGGGCACGCTGCAACTCAAGCTTGCTCCGAAGCGCAACGAAGCCGAGTATGACTCGCTGACGCTTGTCGTCGACTCCAAGACGCTGGACCTCAGAATGCTGATCGCGATCGATTCGCAGGGGGGCCGGTCGACGTTCAGTTTCTCTAACCTCAGGGAAAACACCGGGTTGGCCGATAATCAGTTCGTGTTTCAGATGCCTCGCGACGTCGACGTGATTACGGCGGGGGGCCGCTAGGCTTGCCGCATCGACTTTCGGCCAGGCTCGCTGGGCTGCTGTTGATCGTCGGCCTGACAGGCTGCGCGACGTCGAGCATGCTGCGCGATGCGCGGCAAGCGGAAGATCGCATGGACTATGACCGCGCGGTCGTCGAGTACAACCGCGCGCTCCAAAGCGACCCTGGGAACGCGACGGCTCGTACGGGGCTCGACCGGGCGATGTTGCGCGCCTCGCAGGATCACTTCACTCGAGCGCGCCGTCTGGCTGCCATGGGACGCCTCGACGAGGCGATCGCCGAGTATCAGATCGCTTCCGAGATGAACCCCGACAACCCCGAGATTGCTCGAGAGCTGCAGAACATCCAGGACCTGATTCGCACGAAGGTGGTCGTCAACCGCAACGGCCAGACCGAGCTCGAGGCTCTCGTCGAGCGGATGCGCAACCAGCCGATCGGACTGGAGCTGCCGGCTGAGCCGCTGCCGGAGTCGCTCACGTTCAAGGGCCCGAACGACACCATCATCAGGGCTCTGGCGCAGATCGCGAAAATCAATGTGATTTTCGACCCGGCCTTCGTGCCAAGCGCTCCGATTCAGTTCGACGCACGGAACGAAACGTTCGACTCCGCGCTGCGATCGATCACGGCGAGCACCCGCAACTTCTTCCGCGTCACCGCAGCGCGGACCATCACGATCATCCCCGATACGCCAGCCAAGCGTCGGGAGTACCGAGGAAGAAGTCGTGCGCACCTTCTACCTCAGCAATGGCGACATCAAGGAGACTTCCGATCTGCTGCGTATCGTGATCGACGCGCGCCGCATCGGCGTGATCGCGGGCACGAACGCCATCACCATCCACGATACGCCCGAGCGGATCGACGCCGCAGCCAGGTTGATCAGCATGATCGACAAGGCGAGGCCGGAAGTCCTGATCGACGTCGAGCTGCTGGAAGTAAACCGCGTGCGGCTCCAGGAGTACGGACTCCAGCTGGCCTCCCCCGGTTCGGCCGGCATCAACGGCGCGGCCGACGCCAACCGGCCGGGGCTCACCCTCAACGACCTGAGAAATCTCGACGACACGCAGGTGCTGATGACCGCGGTGCCAGGCTTGTATTACCGCCTGCTCAAGGAAGATCAAGGCACGCGCGTGCTCGCCAACCCGCAACTTCGCACGCTCGTCGGCGCCTCGGCGCAGGCGAGGTTTGGCGAGCGAGTGCCCGTTCCGGTGACGATCTTCGCGCCCATCGCGACAGGCGGAGTTGCGCAGCAGCCGATCACCTCGTTCAACTACGAGAACATCGGCGTGAACATCGACATCAATCCGCGCACGCACATGAACAACGAAGTGACGCTCGCGCTCACGATTTCGGTGACGAGCATCTCGGGGACCGGCTTCGGCGGGTTGCCCACGTTCGGCAACCGCGAAATCAAGACGCAGATCCGGCTGAAAGACGGCGAGACGAACATGCTGGCCGGCCTCATCCGCGATGACGAGCGAAAGACGCGGGACGGCATTCCGGGCCTGAGCGACATCCCCGGGGTCGGGCACCTGTTCGGCCACTCCATCAACGAACGGCAGCAGACCGACGTCATTGTGATGTTGACGCCTCGTATCGTCCGGGTGCTCGACATCAACGAGGAAGATCTCCGCGCCTTCCAGGTCGGCCGCAGCGCAACCGCAGCGGCCGGCATTGCCGCCCCCGGAATCGATTTGACTCTTCCCGAAGGGAAACCGCAGCCGATATCTCCTCGGGGCCGGCTCCCCAAGCGTTGCCGCCGATCGGGCCCGTACTCGCGCCTCCGCCTCCTGCTCCGCAGCCATAGCAGCCCGAACCCGGAGCCGGTAAGCTTTCTACGTAGTGTTCGTTCCGATCATCAGTCGAGCCAGGAACCACCTCGGCCGCACGGCCGTGGTCGACCAGGGCCGCTCCTACACGTACGCCGACTTGATGGATGCCGCGCGCGTGGTCGCAGCGCATCTCGTGGCGCGTCGCGGCGGAAAGCAGCTTGACGAGGCACGCGTCGCCTTTCAGCTCGCGCCGGGCTTCGAGTACATCGCCGTTCAGTGGGGCATCTGGTGGGCCGGTGGTGTCGCCGTTCCGCTCCCACTCTCGCACCCGCCGGTGGAGCTGGAGTACTTCATCCGCGACTCTGAGGCGGCGTTCGTCATTGCTGACGAAGGCAACGCCGCACTGTTCGCAGCCATCGCACGGACAACGACTGCTGAGTTCTTGACGAGCGATCGGCTCCTCCACAACGCGACGGACCTGACGCCAGGCTCTGCGGTCGAGGAACAGACAACGGCGGTTCCCTCGGCTCGCGCAATGATTCTCTACACGAGCGGGACAACCAGCCGGCCCAAAGGTGTGGTGACGACGCATGGCAACATTACCGCGCAGATCGAATCGCTTGTATCGGCATGGGAGTGGGCGCCCCGACGACCGCACGCTACTCGTGCTGCCGCTTCACCACGTCCACGGCATCATCAACGTCGTCTCATCGGCGCTGTGGGCCGGCGCGACCCTCGAGACCCATCCCAGGTTCGACGCCGAGGCGGCATGGGCGCGACTGGCGTCGGGCGAGCTCACCGTGTTCAGCGCCGTACCGACGCTTTACCATCGACTCATTCAATCTTGGGAGTCCGCTTCTTCGGCGCAACAGCGGTCGCGCTCGGCCGGCTGCCGATCGCTGCGGCTGATGATGAGCGGGTCAGCCGCGCTCCCGCGATCGGTCCTCGATCGCTGGAGGGAGATCTCGGGACACGTCCTGCTCGAGCGCTACGGAATGACCGAAGTCGGGATGGCGCTTTCGAATCCTCTGCACGGCGAGCGGCGGCCAGGTGCGGTTGGTTCGCCGCTGCCTGGCGTCTCGGTGCGTCTAGTCGACGACGAGGTGCAGCTCAAGGGTCCGGGCGTCTTCTCGGAGTACTGGCGGCATCCGGAGGCTACAGCCTCGGCTTCGTCGACGGCTGGTTTCGTACGGGCGACCTTGCGGTCATCGAGGAAGGCGCCTATCGGCTGCTGGGGCGTTCCAGCGTCGACATCATCAAGAGCGGCGGCGACAAGATTTCTGCGCTCGAGATCGAAGAGGTGCTGCGGTCGCATCCAGCCATCAGGGAATGCGCGGTAGTGGGGATCGACGATCTGGAATGGGGACAGCGTGTGTGCTGCGCGGTGCGAACTGGCGCCGGGCGAGAGCCTCGATCTCGCCGAACTCCGCACGTGGGCGCGGCCGCGCCTTGCGTCGCACAAGATCCCGAAAGACCTGCGCTGCGTCGACGAGCTGCCGAGAAATGCGCTTGGGAAGGTCGTCAAGCCGCGCCTGTCGGCGCTCTTTGCTCCACCTGCTCCACCTGCGCACCCAGGATCTTGAGTCGATCGACGAGTTGGCCGTAGCCCCGCTCAACGGTCTCGAGCGGGCTCAACCGGCTCTGCCCGTCCGCCGCCAGCCCGGCGGCAATGAGCGCCATCCCCGACCGCAAGTCGCGGCTGTCCAGCTTGCGGCCTTTCAGCTGCGACGGCCCGGTCACGATGATGCGATGCGGATCGCAGAGAAACAGATCCGCGCGCATACCGCTGAGTTGCTCGAGGGCAAAGAGCCGGAGCTCATACATCCAGTCGTGGATCAGCGTGCGTCCCTCTGCCTGCGTGGCGAGCACCGTGACCAGACTGACGAAGTCACTGGGAAAGCTCGGCCACAGACCTGTCGTGATTTTCCCGGCGGCGACCGGCTTCGATTTCTGAATCGTCATCACGCCGTCTGAAAACTCACAGGCAACGTTCATGCGCTTGAGGACGAATGCGATGCCTTCGACATCGGCGGCGCGCGCGCCGCGGACGGTGAGTTCTCCACCCGTCACCGCCGCGACCACCGCCCAACTTCCTGCCTCGATATAGTCGCCGTTTAGTTGATGCGTCACGCCTCTCAGCCGCGACGATCCCTCGATGCGGATCGTGGACGAGCCGGCACCCGTGATGCCGGCACCCATCCGCTGCAGAAACTCGCATACCTCGACGACGTGCGGCTCGGTCGCCGCATGCCGGATTTCGGTGACGCCGTCGATCGTTGCGGCGGCGAGCAAAGCGGTCTCGGTGCCCGTCACCGATGCCTCGTCGAGGTACATCGACGCGGGATGCAGCCCATCGGGTGCTTCGAGATCGTGCCCGGAACATGGACGCACCCTCGCCCCAAGATGGACGAGGGCCTCGACATGCGTGCCGATCGTGCGTCGCGCGGGAAAGTCGCCGCCGGGCATCCCCAGAACGGCCCGGCCAACCCGCGCGAGCAGCGGCCCGAGCAGCAGGACCGAACCGCGCAAGCTTTCCGACCAGTTCTCTGCTCGGCTCGTATGTCTTGATGGCCTTGCATTGCACGCGAATCGTCGTGGTACCGAGCCCCTTCACGTCGGCGCCCAACTCCGCCAGGAGCTTCGCCATCACCTCGACGTCCCCGATTCGGGGCATGTTGGTGAGCACGCACTCTTCGGTCGTCAGCAGGCACGCCGCCAACAGCGGCAGCGCCGCATTCTTGTTGCCCTCGACTTCCAGAGTGCCGGAGAGAGGCCGGCCTCCCTCGATCAACAAGCTCGACATCAGAACTCCCCCAGATAGACAACTTCTTCCAACAGCGTAACGCCGAAGCGTTCCTGGACGCGCAGGCGGCACACGTCGATGAGGCGCCGAATGTCGGCCGCAGTGGCGCGCCCCTCGTTGACGATGAAGTTCGCGTGCGCGGTCGACACTCTCGCGCCGCCGATGGCGTGCCCCTTGAGGCCCGCGCGATCGACGAGCGCGCCGGCCGAAGCCGGGATATCGGCAGGAACGACATCCCGATCCGGATTCTGAAAGATGCAGCCGGCGCTCGGCGTTTCCAGCGGCTGCGTCCGCTTGCGGTACGCGAGCGATTGCCGGGCCATCTCGCGGAGCGACGCGGGATCGCCGCTGCCGACGTCGAAGACCGCCGACAGCAACACCTCGCCGGTCCTCTGCAAGCGGCTTCGATCGTAGCCGAATTCCATCTCAGCCCGCGGCACTTCCCGCTCGCGCCATCCCGGTCGGCAAGACGCACCGACGTCACCAGGTCGCCGATGAGCCGTCCTCCAAAGTGCGCGTTGCCATAGATCGCGCCGCCCACGGTGCCGGGAGTGCCCGCCCATGCCTCGAGTCCCGCCAGTCCGCGCTGGATCGTCCATCGCACGAGTCCGTTGATGGTCGTGGGACCGTCCGCTCTGACGTGAAGTGTATCGAGCTGTTCGATCTGCCCGCCTCGCGGGCGGATTACCAACCCGCGGATCCCCTTGTCGCCGATGAGCACATTGGAGCCGCCGCCGAGGATCGTGACCGGCACATCGTTCCGGCGCGCGATCTGCAGCGCCTCGATCAGCTCGTCCGACGAACGTGTCTCGCACAGCCAGTCCGCCGGCCCACCCACTTTGAACGTCGTGAACGGCGCAAGTGCGGCGTCCTCGCGAAAACGATCGGAGCCAAATCGCGCGAGCATCGACTGCGGGAAGAGACCGCTAGCCTCCGGCAAACGGCCCCTCCTGGTCGCGCCGCGCGACGTCGGCCTCTGCAAGTGAACACGACACGAATCTCACCCAATCGCCTGGCGCCAGCTGTGCGGCCACCGAAACGTCCGCGGCAATCACCGTCCCAGCGATTGGGTAGCCGCCCGTCGTCGCATGGTCGGCCATCAGCAGGATCGGTTGTCCCGTCGGCGTCACCTGGACTGTGCCGGTCGCCACCGAGGCGGAAATCTGCTCTCCAGCCTCGCTGTGAATGGGTGTGCCGTCCAGTCGATACCCCATCCGATCCGAGCGTGAGGACACGCGAAACTCGCCGCCGGCCAGTTGCTCGAAGAGATGCTGGTCGCCGGCGATGACCCGAAGCGTCGCGCCATCTTCTGGAACCGAGACAGGTCTCAATGCTGCATGAAGGTCGGGGCTCGACCCTTTCGTCTCTCTCCGCACGGGACCCGTCGAAAGCCGATCGCCAGCCTTCAGGGGCCTGCCCTCGAGTCCGCCCATCCCGGCTACGACGTGGGTCGAACGACTGCCGAGAACCAGCGGGACGTCGACACCTCCCTCGATCGCCAGATATGCGCGCGCGCCCTGCCGACGACTTCCCCACTTGAGAACCGATCCCGACCGGACAGCGACCCGCGCGTTGAGAGCCATCGGCGTCGCATCGAGCGTGAGATCGAACAACCCACCCGTCACCGCGACGACCGCATTGCCGGTGAACGCAATCTCCGGTCCAACCAGGGTTATTTCAAGTGTCGCATCGGTATCTTCATTCCCAACGAGGTGATTAGCGAGTCGGTGCGACGGGCGATCCATCGCACCGCTCACAGGAACTCCCCGCGACTGGAAGCCCCACCGTCCGAGATCCTGGACCGTGGTGAACAGCCCCGGCCGCGAGATCACCATCGACGGCATGTCAGGACGCGACAAACTTCACGCGATCGCCGGCCTTCAGAAGGAAGGGATCCGATCTCCGCATATCGACCATCTTCGCGGAGGTCCGTCCGACAATGCGCCAACCTCCAGGTGTCTCGCACGGATAGACTCCCGTCTGGGCTCCTGCGATCCCCACCGATCCAGCCATCACTCGCGCCCGAGGTGTGCCGAGCCGTGGCGCGGCGATACGCGGGTCCACCGACGCCATGTACGCGAAGCCGGGAAGAAAACCCAACATGTACACGCGATACACCACGGCGGTGTGCCTGACGATCACCTCGTCTTCAGAGCAGCCGCCGAACGCGGCCACATCTTTGAGATCCGGGCCGGCCTCTCCGCCATACGCCACGGGAATCTCAATGGGCGCGGCTTGATTCCAGTTCGACCGGGCAGGCGCAGCGGAGAGCTCGAGAAGCTCAGCCCCAAGCGCTTCGCGGCCCAGCCGCGTCGAATCGAAGTGAACCGCGACGGCGTTGAACGTCGGCACGACGTCTCTGATCCCGTCTCGTCGTTCCGCTTGCAGCGCGGAGGCAATCGACACACAGTGCTCATTGATGTCGGGATCGATGCGATCGTCGAAGACGATCGAGAGGCACGTGTCGCCAGTTGCCACCAGACGGGGAGTCACGACAGCGCCTCCAGCATCTTTCGATGAATGCCGCCGAACCCGCCGTTCGACATGAAGACGACGAGGTCGCCGTCCTTCCGCTCGCGGGCGATGGTGGCCACGATGTCGTCGATCGACGCCGCGCACCTGGCGCGCTGGCCGCTGTTTTTCAGGTCAGCCACGAGCTCCTGCGGGGACAGCCGCTCGGTTTCCGGCAGTGTGGCGCGGAACACGGGCGCGATCACCACTTCGTCGGCGGGGCCGAACGCCTTGGCAAACTCGCGCTGAAACACGCGCCGGCTGGACGACGCCGAGCGAGGCTCGAAGATGGCCCAGATGCGTCGGTGAGGATTGGCCGCGCGCAGCCCCGCCAATGTCTCAGCGATCGCGGTGGGATGATGGGCAAAATCGTCGTAGACCGTTACGCCCCCGGCCTCGCCATACACCTCGAGTCGCCGCTTGACGCCGCCGAACAGCCCAAGACCCTCAGTAATCGTCTCGGCTGCGATCCCACACGCATGAGCGACGGCAATGGCGGCCAGCGCGTTCCGCACGTTGTGCAAGCCGAACAACGGGACGTCAAACGCCCCAAAGAGGCTGCCGCCATGCCGGACCGCAAACGACTGTCCGGCCGGCGAGACGGTGACATCGACCGCCCGCCAATCGGCCGACTCTGCCAGGCCAAACGTCTCCATTGGGCTCACAGCAAACTTCTTCAGCGCGGCCGCATCGGCCGAATCGGCGCCGAGCAGCAGCAGCCCCGATCGCGGTACCAGGTTCACGAGGCGGCGAAAGGCCAGCCGCACGGCATCGAGGTCGGCGTAGATATCCGCGTGATCGAACTCCACGTTGTTGATGACGGCGATATCAGGAAGGTACTTCAGGAACTTGGCGGTCTTGTCAAAGAACGCGCTGTCGTACTCGTCACCCTCGATGACGAACTCACGCCCTGTGCCCAGGCGATAGCTCGAGCCGCCGTTTCCCAAGTTTCGCGCGATTCCGCCCACGAGGATGCTTGGATCGAGACCGGCGTGCACGAGCAGCCACCCAGCAAGCGAGGTCGTGGTCGTCTTGCCGTGTGTGCCCGCCACAACCACAGAGCGTGCGCGCCACAGAAAATGCTCGCGTACGGCTTCTGGCAGCGAGCAGTACCGCATCTTGCGATCGAGCACCGTCTCCAGCTCCGCGTTGCCCCGCGAGATCGCATTGCCAACCACGACCATGTCGATCGACCCATCGAGGTGATCGGCGCTGTAACCCGTGAACGTGTGGATTCGCTCCGCTTCGAGAAAATCGCTCATCGGCGGGTAGACCTGTTCGTCGGACCCCTGCACGTCGTGACCTTGCTGCTTCAACAACGCCGCCAAGGTCGCCATGGCTGTGCCGCCGACGCCGATAAAATGAATCTTCACTCGACTCCCGCCTCTTCGATGATCAGCCGCGGCCGTCCGTTGGCCACAACCCGCGCCCGCACGCCGAACGGCAGTGTCACCAGCGGGCCCGCGGTATGGCCCGATGGAAAGCCGTAGATCACCGGCCCGTCAAAGTCTTTGAGCAGATCCGCGAGCACACCTCGACCCGATGGCTCGCCGCCGGGCTCGTCGCAACCAGGGAACTCGCCCAGCACGATCGCCGACGCCTTTCGCAGCAGACCCGCGAGCCGCATCTGCGTCAGCATGCGGTCGATCTGGTAGGGACGCTCCCCAACGTCCTCGAGAAAGAGGACGTAACCATCAGAGGGATTGAACGCAAATGGAGTGCCCAGCGACGAGACAAGCTTCGCGAGCGTCCCTCCCATCAGCAGACCGGTGGCTTCGCCCTTCCTAAAAGTCTCGAGAGCCGGAGCGGTCAGCTCGCCGAGTGGTTCAGGCTGTGTGAGCGCGCGCACGAACGTGTCGCGATCGTAGGCGTCCAACCCACGCCCGAGGCGCCTGTCGAGCATCGGGCCATGAAACGACACGATTCCGCAGGCGCTCGTGAGATGGGAAAGCAGGGTGGTGAGGTCGCTGTAGCCGATGAATGCCTTGGGTGATTGCCGAAGGTCGTGCCCCTGGATATGGGGCAGCAGATGGACGCTGCCGTATCCGCCCCTCACCGCGATTAGCCCCCGAATCGATGGGTCGCGCCATGCGTCGAGAAAGGCGGCCGCTCGCACCTGACCCTCGCCCGAAAGGTATCCGGCGTGGCGAGCAAAGACGCGCTCGTCGAAGGACGGCTCGAACCCGAGCAGACGCAGCTCGGCGATGCCCTTGTCGAACTCGTCTCGAACGAAGGGGCTGGCGGGGGCAACAACGGCTATTCGGTCGCCGGCTCGCAGCCGCGGTGGCTTCAGCATGCGGCGTTCACGCGAACGAGGCCATTTGATCGGAGATGGCGCGATGCTCCTCGGCGCCAATCACTCGACTGAGCTCGGCGTCAGCCATCGGGCGCCACGGCCGCAGGAAGCGCTCCTTGGCCACGCGATTTCGCTCGAGCGAGGCCTCTACCTGTTTCACCGTCAGCCGCCCGTCTTCGATCGCATGAACCAGCGCCTCGAGCGCCTCGACCTGCAGCTCGATGCTGGGGCGGGAATGGGAACCTCCCGCACATCAGCACAGCGTCGCATCCGGCGGCGATGGCGGCCACTGCCGCTTCCGCGGGAGTGCTCGTGTCGGTGATCGCCCTCATTTCCACGTCGTCGGACACGATCACCCCCTGATACCCGAGCTGGTCGCGCAGGATCTCCTTGACGATCCGCGGGGAAAGCGTTGCCGGGCGCTCTTCATCAATCGAAGGCACGAGCACGTGCGCGGTCATGATGAACGCGACACGGGCCTGAATGGCGGCTCTGAACGGCGCGAACTCGATCGCACTCAACCGATCGGGGGAATGCTCGACGACTGGCAGCTCATTGTGCGAGTCGGTGGCCGTGTCGCCATGGCCGGGAAAATGCTTCCCGCACGCCGCCAACCCACCTTTCTGCAGCTCCTCAATGATCGCGCGTCCGAGCTTGGCGACGATCTCCGGCTCCTCTCCCAGGGCGCGATCGCCGATCACCGGGTTCTTCGGATTGGTATGGATATCCAGCACGGGCGCGTAGTCGAGTGAGATGCCGACGGCCGTCAGTTCTTTGGCCAACGCACGCGCGAATCGTCGGGCCAGTTCGACATCGCCGCTCCTGCCCAGCACAGCCATCGGCGGCCACTCCGTGAACGGCGAGCGGAGCCGTGCAACGCGGCCGCCTTCTTGATCGATCCCCACCCAGGCCGGCAGTTCCTGTCCGAGCGCTCGCAGCTCGAAGGCAAGCTCAGCGACTTGTCCAGGCGATTCGATATTGCCGAGGCGGCTAAAGAGCGAGATCCCGCCGCAATCGAACTCGCGGGCCAGCGATCGCAGCTCAACGGGAATTGCCCCGCCATTGAAGCTGCCAATAAGGAGCTGGCCGACGCGACGGCGGAACGGTTGAGGCGACACGACTCGTCATTATAGAGTTGATGGCAATTCATGGAGAACTCGACGCACGCGCCGGCGCCTAAAACAGAGTGGGATCGCCGCAGCCTGCCGGAGGTGCACGGCAGCGTGGCCGTCCCTGTCACTGGCGCTCCGTGGCGCAAGATGCTCGCATTTGCCGGGCCGGGATACCTCGTGGCCGTCGGCTACATGGATCCAGGCAACTGGGCCACCGACATCGCCGGCGGCGCTCGATTCGGCTACACGTTACTGAGCGTCATCCTGCTCTCCAACCTGATGGCGATTCTGCTCCAGTCGCTCTCTGCGCGGCTCGGCATCGCCAGCGGGCGCGACCTCGCGCAGGCCTGCCGCGATGGATACTCTCGCCGAACGACATTCGTCCTCTGGATCATCTGTGAAATTGCCATTGCCGCCTGCGACCTGGCCGAGGTGCTTGGCGCCGCAATCGCGCTTCAATTGTTGTTCGGCCTGCCACTGATGTGGGGCGTATGCCTGACGTCGCTCGACGTGCTCCTTGTGCTCTACATGCAGCACCGCGGATTCCGCTGGGTCGAGGCGATCGTGATCGTGCTGATCCTCGGCATCGCCGGCTGCTTTGCCGTGGAGTTGTGGCTCGCCAGACCCGACATGGGCCAACTTGCCCTCGGGCCTGGTCCCGCGCACGGAGATTCTCCGCAACCCGGAGATGCTCTATATCTCCATCGGCATCCTCGGCGCGACGGTGATGCCCCATAATCTGTACCTGCACTCGTCGATCGTGCAGACACGCAACTACGGCGAGTCGTACGAAGGCAAGAAGGAAGCGATTCGCTACGCGACCATCGACTCGACGGTTGCGCTGATGTCGGCGCTGTTCATCAACGGTGCGATTCTGGTGATGGCCGCAGCGGTGTTTCACGGGACCCCGCACGAAAGCGTCGCCGACATCGCCGACGCGTACATGCTGCTCGACCCGCTGCTTGGCGCCACTCTTGCTAGCACGCTGTTTGCCGTCGCGCTGCTGTTCTCCGGCCAGAACGCGACCCTGACGGGCACTCTCGCGGGCCAGATCGTGATGGAGGGGTTCCTCAATATCCGGCTGCGGCCGTGGCTGCGCCGGCTCGTGACCCGCCTGATCGCCATCGTCCCTGCGGTGATCGTCATTGCGATGTACGGCGAGGAAGGCTCTGGCCCGCTCATCGTCCTGAGCCAGGTCATTCTCAGCATGCAGCTGCCGTTCGCGATCTTCCCGCTCGTGCATTTCACCAGCAGCCGGAAGATGATGGGACCGTTTGCGATTGGCACATGGACTAAGGCACTGGCGTGGCCGGTGTGCCTTCTCATCACGGCCCTGAACGTCTATCTCTTGTATCAGACCGCAGTTGAGTTCTTTGGAGGCTGAACCCGACGTGTATCGCCATATTCTCGTCGCGGTGGAACACTCGAAAGCCGACGAGGCCATCCTCGAACATGTGAAGGGCCTGGCGACCCTGACCGGCGCGCGCCTGCTGCTCGTGCATGTGGCCGACGGATTTGCGGCTCGGCATTTCGACGACTTGAATCTGCGAGAGTCGGAGGAGATCCGCGAGGATCGCGCGTACCTGGCCCGGCGATGTCGACGAGCTTCGCGAGGCCGGCCTCACCGTCGACACCCGGCTCGCCATGGGAGATCCGGCAACCGAGCTGATCAAGATCGCCGGCGAAGCGAACGTCGACCTCATTGCGATGTCCACCCACGGCCACAGACTGCTGGGCGACATCATCCACGGCACCACTGTCGATCGCGTCCGACACACCGTTCGCGTCCCCGTCCTCCTCCTGCGTGGTCAGACGTAGGAGCAACCGGCCCTCGTTCGCCACGTCTTCGACCCACCAATGCGCATCACGTCGTCCGCTCCAACCCGAATCGATCTTGCCGGCGGCACCGTCGACATCTGGCCCCTCTATCTCTTTCATCAAAACGCTCAGACCCTGAACGTCGCGATCAGCCTTCGCGCGCATGCCGAAATCGAAACGCGAACCGACGGCCGAATTCGCCTCGAGTCCGTCGATACCGGCAAGGCGGTCGAGGTGGGCAGTTTCGAGGACCTGCGCGCCGAGCCGACTCTGCCCCTCCTGAGCAAGCTCGCCTATTTTCTTCGAAGCGAGGTCGTTGACCCTTCGCACGCGAGGAGAATCGCCGGCCGGCGCCGGCATCGCCGGGTCCTCCGCCCTGAACATCGCAGTCTGCGCCGCGTTCAATCGCTGGCGCGGAGGAGAGCTGAATGCGGACGCCCTGCTTGAGATCGCCATGAACGTCGAAGCGCAGGTGATAGGCGTGCCGACCGGCGTGCAGGACTATCGGCCCGCCTACTTTGGCGGGATTGCGGCCGTCGAGCTCCGCCCTGACGGGATCAAACGCGTTGGCCTCGACGTCGATCCCGGCGAACTCGAGAGGCGACTGGTCCTTGCCTACACGGGCGCTCCGCATTTTTCCGGCACCAACAACTGGGAAATCACGAAGCGGCACATCGACGGCGATCGCCTTGTCTTCGACTGCTTCGAGCGCATCATCGAAGCGGCCTGCCAGCTCCGCGAGGCGCTCGTCAAGGCCGACTGGGAAGCCGTCGCTCGCGCGATTGCGGGAGATTGGGAAGCTCGTAAGCAGCTTGCGCCCGGCGTCACCACTTCCCTGATCGACACGCTGATCGCCAGCGCTACGGCGGCTGGAGCTCGGGCCGCAAAGGTCTGCGGCGCGGGCGGCGGCGGTTGTCTGTTTTGCCTGGCCGACCCTCGAGATGTCCCAGCAGTGAGGGCCGCGTTGTCATCCGGCGGCGCGCGCGTTCTCGACTACACGATCGAGCGGGACGGAGTTCGCATCGAGGTCACGTAGTGGAGAACCTCGCCATCGCCCGCATCTTCTCGGAGATCGCTGATCTTCTCGAGATCAAGGGCGACAACCCGTTCAAGATCCGCGCGTATCGCAACGCCGCCGACACCATCGCGCACGCCAGCGAGCGCCTCGCGTACTGCACCGAGGATCAGCTGCTGGCTATCCCAGGTATCGGCAAAGAGCTCGCCTCGAAGATTCGAGAGATCGCCGAAACCGGTGAAGCCAGGTACCACCGTGATCTCCTGGAGCAGTTCCCGACCACCATCCTCGAACTGCTGCACCTGCAGGGAGTCGGACCGAAGACGGTTGCGCTGCTCTACTCGCAGTTGGGCATCAAGTCGCTCGACGAGCTCGAGGCTGCCTGCACACAGGGGCGCGTTCGAGACCTGAAAGGCCTGGGCCCGAAGAAGGAACAACTGATCCTCAAGGCGTGCGCCGAGCAGAAACAGCACTCGGGTCGCCATCTCCTGCCGGACGCCGACGAAGCCGCGCACGGCTGCTGCTCGACTACTTGCGCGAGAATGTCCTGAGCGTGTCGTTCGTAGCGGTCGGCAGCCTCCGACGTGGCGCCGAGACCTCGGGCGACATCGACATCCTCGCCACGGGCTCGGATCCCGCACGTCATGTCGACCTTCACGATGTACAAGCTGGTGGAGCGGATACTCGGCCAGGGCGACACGAAATCGAGCGTCCGGCTCTGGGGCGGTATTCAAGTCGATCTGCGCCTCGTGCCGGTCGAGAGCCAAGGGGCGGCGATGCAGTACTTCACCGGATCGAAGGCGCACAACATCGCGCTGCGCGATCGTGCGATGGCTCGCGGGCTGAAGCTGAACGAGTACGGCCTCTTCAATGTCGACGACGGCACTCGCGTCGCCGGGCAGACGGAATCGGACATCTACCAGGCGCTCGGCCTGGCAGAGATCCCTCCCGAGCTCCGTGAGGGGCGCGGCGAGCTCGAAGCGGCCGAACGTCGCGCACTTCCCGAGCTGGTCACCCTGGCCGACATCCGCGGCGATCTGCACTCGCACACGACTGAGACCGACGGCCGCGACGACATCGAGGCGATGGCGATCGCCGCGAGAGAGGCCGGCCTCAGCTACCTGGCGATCACCGATCACAGCAAGGCGCTCGCAATGGCCAACGGCCTCGACGAGCATCGGGCGCTGCACCATGCTGCGCGCGTACGGGAGATCGGCGCGCGACTCGACGGAATCACGCTGCTGGCCGGCATCGAATGCGACATCCGGCCGGATGGCGCCATGGACCTCGCTGACGACTGCCTGGCGCAACTCGACATCGTCGTCGCCTCGGTCCATTCCGCGTTCAATCAGGACGAATCGCAGATGACCGACCGCATGCTTCGTGCAATTGCCTGCCCATACGTCGACGTCATCGGTCATCCGACGGGCCGGCTTCTGCTGCGCCGCGAGCCCTACAAGGTGAACGTGCGGCAGCTGGTTGACGCCGCCGCAGACGCCGGGGTTGCGCTCGAAATCAATTCGCAGATCGACCGGCTCGATCTCCCGGACGTACACGCCCACGCCGCGCGCAAGCGCGGGGTCCGCCTCGTCATCGGCACCGACTCACACAGCCGCAACGGCTTTTCCGTGATGAAGTGGGGGGTTCAGGTAGCTCGCCGGGCCTGGCTCACGCGCGACGATGTGCTCAATACGCAGCCTGTAGAGGACCTCCGGGCCAGCTTGCGCCGCAATCGCCAGGTTTCTTGAGAACTTCTTACTTGCCTTTTTACTTTCTACTTTTTACTTTCCCCTTGGCTTCCCTCGCCCAATCCGAGCGCATCTCCGACAAGCCGTCCATGTACACGGCCACGCGCTCCCGCTCGTCTTCGCTCGCCATCGATTTGAGCAGGTCGATCGCCTTGGCCAGGTCGTGTTTGATGGTCGTGCGCGACGCCTGGTAGTACAGGCGTTTGATTTCTGCGGCCTTCTCCTCCGACGAAAGCAGCTTGATCATGGCTTGCCGGGAGTCACCAGGCGCTTGCGGACCGCGAGCTTCAACGGTTGTTGAAGATTCCGATCCATCGCGATCAGCTTCAGGTCTTTTTCGTTGAGCCGCTGGACGAAGTTGAGCGAGACTCCCAGCGGGGTCTTCGGGTTCTTCGCCAGCGCGGAGACCACGCCGTAGTTCTTTATCCAAGCGCGGTTGTGGCCGATGACGCGGAGAATCTCTTCCGAGAGGTTCGCCATCTTCGCGAAGCTCTCGACCTCCGACTCCGTGAGCTTGGGGCTGCTCAGCACCGAGACAGACACGAGCTTGTTCGGATCGCGAATCAGGATGCTGCGCTCTTCCTTCGTGCCCTTCATCGCGGCCTTCATCCGCTCGGCCACGTTCATCAGTGCAAGCTTCTGCGCAGTGCCCTGCCGAGCAGCCTCGTCTCCTTCCCCTTCCTCGCCGCTTTCCACTTCCTGGCGCGGCCCACCGGCGTCAAACAAAGGATCGTCGGTGCCTTCCTGCCCCGGGACCGGCTCGATGCCTCGCTCGCGGAAGAAGTCGCGCAGGCCGTCCGGAACGTCGGACCGGCCGAGGAAGGCCCCAAGCGAGTCGTTGGGTATCGCCGCCAGCGTTGCCTCGGCGGCCCCGCGCACCTCCGGCTCCCCGTCCTCGGTCAACAGCGCCAGAAGCGCCAACTGCTCCTGGGCTCTCGGCGCGAGGACGCCCCGCGCCGCCAGCAACCGCACGTCGCGGGCGACTTCCCCCCTCTTGAAGAAATCGATGAGCGGACTGCGAACTCCGACGTCCATCAGGAAGTGACGGCGCCGAGTCGCATCCCGGTTTGCTGGGCGATGCGCAGCGCTTCAATGACTGCCCGGAAATGTTCGCGAGGCGCGATGCCCTGTGGTGGAATGAATAGCCCGATGCCGGCGACGCCCGCGGCCCCTGCTCGAGCGACTGCTTGTGCGCGCTCGACCGTGATTCCGCCGATTGCCAGCACCGGCACAGTCGATCCCCGGCATGCCCGGCCGAGCTCCTCGAGGGGCAGAACAGGATGCGCTCCCGACTTGGATTCCGTTTGGAACAGTGTACCGAGAACAAGGTAGTCCGCTGAGCCAGAGGCGGCGACCGCTTCGGTTGCGCTGTGCACCGATCGTCCGACCAACATTTCCCGCCCCACGATTCCGCGAGCAACCGCTGGACTCAACGAATCGCCCCTGAGGTGCACGCCGTGAGCATTGGCCGCAATCGCGACGTCGACCCGATCGTTGACGATGATTTTCGCGGCAGTTCCGCGGGCGGCCTCGACACATCGCCGCGTGAGCACGAGCAGGTCATCGGCAGAGAGATCCCGTTCCCTGATCTGAATCAGATCGACGCCCGCCTCGGCAGCGGCGGCAATCAGGTCGACCAGCTGGTCGGACGCATGTCCGCTCGCCGCAAGCCGTCTGCGATCGGTAACCAGGCAAATCATGACTGCTTGATGGATTCCATCGGCTGCATCCCACGCCGCGCCCAGAGCGCCGAGGCCAGCTCCTCAAAGCCGATCAACAAATTGACGATCCCGAGCCCAGACACGCCGCCGCGGACGTAGTTATTGAGTAGCACCTCGCTGAGGGCCGGCGAGGCGACCGCAAAGTAGTTCCGATCCCAGAAGCCCGACCAGGGCACGAGCACCAGCAACAAGCCGACCTCGAGGAAATACGCCACGAACAGCAACCGCTTCAGCAAGCCGTCCTGTCCTCTCCGTTGGTTCTCATCGAGCGCCTATCTGCACCTTCAGTTGTTCGAGCCGATCGGCGACGTCGCGGTACTCACCCGCCTCGCTCTGCAGCTCGAGCAGGACCGCGAGAGCGCGCACACCTTCTCCCTCGGCGGCCAGCACGGAGGCCAGCTCGTACATCACCACGTAGTGTGCCTGAGGCGATGGAGCGGGGGCTTCCGCGGCCTTGCCGTACCATTCGATGGCTCTCGCCGCATCGCCAGAATCGAGACAGGCCTTCGCAAGCATGGCGCCCGCTCTGAACCGGTGGCGCGGCGACCGTGCCGCCACTTCGAGTGCCTTGATCGCCTCCATCTTCATGCCGATTTCCATGAAGGTCTCGGCCAGCTTGAAGTGCTGTTCAGCGATCTCGGCCGATGTGTCGCGCGCGGCCTCGTCGCGAATGCCGGCGAGCACCTCTTCGACAGGCATGGTCGCTCCCGTCGCCTCCCGAGGCTTGCCCAAGTCGTACAACAGCTCGTCGAGGTCGATCTCCGCCGACTCGTGCCCCTTCTCCCGCAGCCGATCGGTCACAGGCAACGGCGCCTGCGCCGGAGAGGCCGCGTTGGGTGGTTCAGGCGGCGGCTCTGTCGCTGAGGGAGACTCGGCCCACACAGCATTCGTGCTGGTGAACGGTCTCTCGCCCCCGAGCCGCTCCGCAATGACGCCGTCGATGTCCTTCTCGCCAAGCAGGGTCAGCGCACGACGGAACCGCTCGAGATTCGCTTGTTCCCACGGCGCGCGGGCGACGAGATCTTCGGCAATGATGCGCGCCTCGAGTCCGGCGCCCGCCTCCAGGTAGGCATCCGCCAATTGCGCTTGCGCGCTATGCATCGTCGCCTCGAGGCCGCCTTCGATACAGATCTCGACCAGCCACATCAGCGCCGGCACGTGGTTGGGCACGCGGGTGACGAACTCGTGCAACGCCGCCGCGGCCGTTTCCCAATTCTCCGCGGCGACGGCCGGCCGTGCGGCAATCTCGATGCAGTGGTAGCCGGCGTCGGCGTTTACGTCGGCGACCGAGCATCCAAGCGTCACCAAAGACTGGAGTCTCGAGGGATCGATGCCGAGCATCCGCTCGAGCAGCGCCGTGCCCTCCGCGACGCGGCCCTCGCGCAGCTCGATTTCGGCCAGCTTCCAGAGCAGCTCAGGGTCGGACTCCGTCGGATCGGCCGTGAGCAACGCTTCGGCGCCGTCGGCCTCGCCTCGGGCAACGCTCGTCGCAAACTGACTCGCCGCCTCGAAATCGCCGCGCGCGGTGTGCGCCTGCACGAGCAGGCCGCGGAGATCGGCGTCGTGCGGATCGATCCGGGCGGCTTCGGTGAGCAACTGCAGCGCGTCGGCCTCCTTCCCCTTCTCCTGCAGGACGGCCGCGTACTCCTTGAGCCGCTCGACCGCCGTCTTCGGATCGCCGAGCTCGGCGCGCGCCCGCGCACCGGCAATGCGAACCTCCGGGTCGGCACCGTCAAGCTCCCCGAGCCGCGCCCGCACTTCCGCCTCGCCGCGCTTGTCGCCGCGCGCACGCCGGCGATCGGCGAGCGTCTGAAAATTCACACGTGCGTCGACGAGCAGCCCCTGACGGGCAGCCACGTTCCCGAGCTGCCACATCGCGCGTTCGTGGTCGGGCTTGATTTTCAGAATTTTTCGGTAGAGGGCGGCCGCCTTCGACAGAAAGCCTTCGTCGGCGAGGTGATCGGCAATCCGGCAGTACTGCTCGACGGCCTTTTCGACGTCGCCCGATCGGAAATAGAGATCGCCGAGCGTGTTCGCCGTGTTCCAGTCGGTCGGCTGGTCCTCGACGACCGAACGGTACTCGACAATGGCCAGATCTAGCCGGCCCTGCCGGATCAGCTTCTCCGCTTTTCGAAGAGTTCCTTCGCGATCGAATGGCACAGGTACGTGTCCCGAAAACGGAGCTGAGGGCTAGTCAATCGTATCAAATTCCAGCGGAAGACTCGGCGGGCTGAACGACTTTCGGTGCAATGGTGAGTAACCGAACTGACGCACGGCCGCGAGGTGCTCCGCCGTGGCGTAGCCCTTGTGCCGATCGAAGCCGTAGCGGGGATCCTGCGAGTGCAGCCGAAGCATTTGCCGGTCGCGAGAGACCTTGGCGATGATTGACGCCGCCGCAATAGCCGAACACCGCTGATCGCCGTGCAGCACGCCGCGCTGCGCCATCAGCAGGTCGGGAATACGAAAGGCGTCCACCAGCACGAGATCGGGAAGCGGCGCGAGCGACATCACCGCCCGGCGCATGGCGGTGAGCGATGCCTGATGGATGTTGATGGTGTCGATCTCGGTCGGCGTCGCTTCTGCCACAGCCCACGCCACGGCGCGAGCCGTGATCAGCTCGAAGAGATCCTCGCGCTCCTCGCGCGGAACCTTTTTGGAGTCGCTGAGACGTGGAATGTGCCGATCCGGGTGCAGTACCACGGCGCCCGCAACGACGGGGCCGGCCAGACATCCGCGACCGACCTCGTCACAGCCGCACACTCGATTGAAGCCCAACCGTCGAAGGACGTTCTCGAGCGTGCGTGTCGCCGGAACCCGGACCACGTGTCTCGGTCCTACCTGGCGCCCTCGCGCATGCGGGCCGCCTTCCCCTTCAGGTCGCGCAGGAAGTACAACTTCGCACGCCGGACCTTCGCCGAGCGGACCACGTCCACCTTCTGAATGATCGGCGAGTGCAGCGGAAAGATGCGCTCGACGCCTTGTCCGAACGACACCTTGCGCACGGTGAACGACGCCCGCGCGCCGCCGCGGTGGATCCCGATGACCACGCCCTCGAAGATCTGCACGCGTTCCTTGTCGCCCTCGCGCACCTTGACGTGCACCTTCACGGTATCGCCCGACTGCATCTGCGGCCGGTCGACCATCTGAGTCTTCTCGATGATTTCAATCGCGCCCATAGGTGGTTCCCTTCTTTCCTTCCGTCAACTCTCGCAAGATTTCCTGCTCTTCGACATCCAGCTCAGCGTGGGCCAGCAGGTCCGGCCGCCGCTGGAGCGTCAACTCGATCGCCTGGCGCTTGCGCCACTTTCGAATCTCCCCGTGGTGGCCGGAGACCAGCACCTCGGGTACACGCCATTCCCGGAACTCCGCCGGGCGCGTGAAGTGCGGGAAGTCGAGGATGCCCCTCGAAAACGAATCGCCCGCCACCGAATCTTCATCGCCCACGACGCCTGGCAACAGGCGCGCGACCGTATCCACGATCACGAGTGCCGCGAGTTCGCCGCCCGTCAACACGTAGTCACCGAGCGACAGCTCCTCGGTGGCCAGATTTTCTCGGACGCGATCGTCGATCCCCTCGTAGCGCCCGCACAGAATGACCACCCGCTCGAGACTCGCGAGGCGCGTCGCTTCCGCTTGGGAGAACCGCCGCCCGTGCGGCGACACGAGCACGACGGCCTCAGGCGATCCAGCATCTTCCGCGATCGCCTCAACGGCCCGGAACATCGGCTCTGGCTTCAGCACCATGCCCGGTCCGCCGCCGTAGGGTACGTCGTCGACCGTCCGATGCCGATCGCCCGTGAAGTCCCGAAGGTCTCTGGCGCGCACCGTCAGCAGCTCCCGCTGGATGGCCTTCGCCAGGATTCCCTCCGCCATCGCGGCTTCGATCATCCGGGGAAAGATGGTGACGATGTCGAATCGCACGTCGAACCCCTAGAACCGCTGCTTCTTCGCCGCGTTCGCATCGAGCAGCCCGTCTGGCGGATCGATCACAATCCGCCCGGCCGCAATGTCGATTGAAACGCAGATGCCCTCAACCAGCGGAATCAGAACCTCGCCGCCGCGCCCGTTCACCACGAGCCGGCTTCCTTCACCCGTCCCCTCGACCCCGCTCACGTCGCCAACCCGCTGCCCCAAAGTGGTCTCCACGACGCAACCCTTCAGGTCGTGATGGTAGTACGACCCCGACGGAAGCGGTTGCAGCGACGCCGTGCCAATCCGGAGTTCCGTTCCCGCCAGCCGCTCCGCCGCATCCATCGATTCCACTCCGACGAGCCCGAGAATCGGGCGCCCACGATGGAAGCGCACGCTTTCGATCGTCACCGGCTCGATCGCCTCTCCGCGGCGCGTGAACAGGATCGAGCCGGGCCTGAACCGCTCGTCGGGAAAATCGGTTTCGGGATCGACGATCACCTGGCCGCGATTACCGTGAGCACGCGCGATGTGCCCCACGACCACCATGTCGTTCCAGTCCAACCGCCTGTCCTGCTAGTCCCTGACCTCGAGTGTCACAATCTTGCCCACCCGTTCGCCTGCAAGGCTTGCGATCGTGCGCATGGCCTGAATTGTCCGCCCCTGGCGCCCGATCAGCTTGCCGACGTCAGCAGGCTCGACCGTCACCTCAATCAGCGTGGTGCCGCGATGGTCGTTCTCGGTGACCACCACACTTTGGGGCGCATCGGCCAGCGCCTTCGCGACGGTTTCAATGACGTCGCGGACCGTCGTCACGCCGTCGCGCCCTTGTCGGCAGGCACGGAGGCCGCGGCCGAGACATGGCGCTTCAACAGCGTGCGGACCGTATCTGACAGCTGCGCGCCCTTGCCGACCCAGTAGTCCACGCGATCGCGGGCAATTTCCACCTTCGCCGGCTTCGTCCGCGGATTGTAGTGTCCCAGCACCTCCACGAAGCTGCTGTCGCGCGCCGCCCGCGAGTCGGTGACGACGACGCGGAAGAACGGCCGCTTCTTGGAGCCCATCTTTCTCATTCGAATCGCTAGCATGTGCCTGCCTTTCAACAACTTTCGAGGGTCTGACCCTATTCTTACGCTTTTCGTAAGCGCGGCTACCGACGCCCCATCATCGAACTCAGGCGCGCCCGCGCCTTTCGATCGGGCTTGCCGCCCGCAAAACCGCCGACGACCTTCAGCATCTTGCGCATCTGCACGAACTGCTTCAGCAGCCGGTTCACTTCTTCCACCGATGTCCCGCTGCCGCGGGCAATCCGCTTGCGGCGGCTGCCGTTGATCACGTCGCTGCGCCGCCGCTCGAGCGGCGTCATCGAACCGATGATCGCTTCAATGCGCGCAATCTGCTTGTCGTCCGGCTTCTGCTGCGCCAGTTGTTTGATGTTGCCCATGCCCGGCAGCATTCCGATGATCTGCTCGAGCGGCCCCATCTTCTTGATCGCCTGAAGCTGCTCCCGGAAATCCTCGAGCGTGAACTCGTCTCTGCGAACCTTCTCTTCGAGCTTCTGCGCGTCCTCGAGATCGATGGCTTGCTCGGCGCGCTCGATGAGCGACAGCACGTCGCCCATGCCCAGCAGTCGTGAAACCAGTCGATCGGGATAAAACTGCTCGAGATCCTCCAGCCGCTCGCCACTCCCGACAAACGCGATGGGCACGCCGACAACCGCCACGACCGAGAGCGCCGCGCCTCCGCGGGCGTCGCCGTCCAGCTTGCTGAGAATGACGCCAGACACGCCGAGGCGACGGTTGAACTCGCCCGCGCTCTTGATGGCGTCCTGACCGGTCATCGCATCAGCGACATAGAGCAGGTCGGCCGCCCCGGTAGCGTCGCGCGTCGCCTCGAGCTCAGACATCAGCTCGTCATCGATGTGCAGGCGGCCCGCCGAGTCGACGATGACGACGTCATATCCGAGGTTCGTGGCTTCGGCCACCGCGCCCTTCGCCCGCGCGACCGGGTCCATCTGCCCGGCCGGGTCGTGTACCCTCACGCCCAGCCCAGCCTTCTGCGCGACGACGCTCAACTGCTGAATCGCGGCCGGCCGCTTGACGTCGGTCGACACGAGCAGGGCATGCTTGCCCTGCTTTGTGAGCCACCTGGCCAGCTTCCCGGCAGTCGTCGTCTTGCCCGCGCCCTGCAAGCCCAGCAGCAAGATCACTCGCGGCCGCTTGTTGCTCGGCTTCAGCCCGCCCTGTGTGTCGCCGAACAGGGCGATCATCTCATCGCGGACGATCTTGACGACCTGCTGTGCCGGCGAGAGGCTGCGGAGCACGTCCTGCCCCAGCGCTCGATCGCGCACGCGGTCGACGAAGGCTTTGACGACCTTGAAGTTGACGTCGGCTTCGAGCAGCGCGAGGCGAATCTCGCGCAGCGCCGCTTCCACGTTCTCCGGCGTCAGCTTCGTCTCGCCGCGAAGGGTCTTGAATACGTCCTGAAGACGGTTGCTGAGCGATTCGAACATGGGTCGCTGGCGCGCTAAGCTGCTCTAGCGCAAACGCTTATCGTAATTCAAGAGCGCGCGGCGTGTCAACGGCAGTGCTTAGACCGAGGAGAGCTTGTGACCCAACTTCTCCTTCTTGGTCTTGAGGTACCGGCGGGTCGATTCAGAGACCGGCACTTCCAGCGGAAGCCATTCGGAAACGCTGAGGCCATAACCCTCGACGCCGACCAGTTTCCGGGGATTGTTGCTCAGGAGACGCATAGACCGGACGCCGAGGTCGCGCAGAATCTGCACGCCGATGCCGTACTCGCGCTGGTCGGCCTTGAAGCCGAGCCGCTCGTTGGCTTCCACCGTATCGAGCCCCTGATCCTGCAGCTCGTAGGCGCGGATCTTGTTCGCGAGCCCGATGCCGCGCCCCTCCTGATTGAGGTACAGCAGGACGCCGCGGCCTTCGTCCGCGATCCGCTGCATGGCAGCGTCGAGCTGCCCGCCGCAGTCGCATCGCACCGAATGCAGCACGTCGCCGGTCAGGCACTGCGAGTGGACGCGGACGAGAATGTCGCGGCCGTCTCCGACCTCGCCGAAGACCAGCGCGAGGTGCGTCTGTTTGTCGAGCTGGTTGTCGAACGCGTGCACCTCGAACTCGCCGAACGCGGTGGGCAGCTTGGCCTTCGCCACCTGCTTCACCATCGACTCGTTGTGCATGCGGTACTTGATCAGGTCCGCGATGGTGATCATCAACAGCCGGTGCCGCCGGGCGAACTTCGACAGCTCCGGCACCCGCGCCATCGACCCGTCGTCGTTCATGATTTCGCAGATGACGCCCGCCGGGTACAGCCCGGCAATCCGTGCGAGATCGACCGCTGCCTCCGTCTGCCCCGCGCGGACCAATACGCCGCCCGACTGCGCGCGCAGTGGAAACATGTGGCCGGGCCTGCGCCAGGTCGTTGGGCTTCGTGCGCGGGTCGATCGCGGCGAGCACGGTGTTGGCACGGTCGTTGGCCGAGATCCCCGTGCTCGTGGAGTGTTTGGCTTCGATGGTGACGCAGAACGCCGTGCCGAGTCGCGCGGTATTCTGGCTAACCATCAACGGAATCTCGAGCTCGTCGAGCCGCTCGGGAGTCATCGGCATGCAGATGAGGCCGCGGCCGTACTTGGCCATGAAGTTGATCGCTTCGGGCGTCACCTTCTCGGCCGCCAGCGTGAGGTCGCCTTCGTTCTCGCGATCCTCGTCGTCGCACACGATCACGATCTCGCCCGCCCGGAAGGCCTCGATGGCCTCTTCGACGCGCGCGAACGGTCGCTGGCGACGGCGTCCCTTGGCAATCTTCAGTGGCGTCATGCGTCTTCGTTCTGCGGGGCGGGAAAACCGGCGGCCCCGTACACCTCGAGGGCACGGATCACGTACTTGCCCAGTACATCGCACTCGAGGTTGACACGCTGTCCCGGCCGCGCCGTCCGCAGATTGGTGTGCGCGAGGGTGAACGGCACAACCTGAATATCGAACGCTCCCCCGTCCAGGCGCGCGACCGTGAGACTAATCCCGTCGACCGCCACCGAACCTCGGTGGATCAGCAGCGGCGCCAGGCTCAGGGGATAGCTTACGGCAAACCAGCAAAAATCGCCTTCCTGGCGGATGTCCGCGATCAAGCCCGTGCCATCGACATGGCCGAGCACGAAGTGGCCGCCCAGCCGGTCTCCCTGCTGCAAGGCGCGCTCGAGGTTCACCAGCGACCCCTGGCGAAGATCGCCGAGACTCGTGACGCGTGCGGTCTCCGGCCCGATTTCAACGCGAAAGGCGCCTGCAGTGGGATCCGCGGCGACCGCTGTCAGGCACACCCCGTTCACCGCGACGCTGTCTCCCGGCTGCAGTTCCCGAGCGGTCTCGGCTCGGATGTCCAATCGCAACCCGTGCGGAACAGCCGAGACATCGACGACCTCGCCGACGGCTTCAATCAATCCTGTGAACATAGCCCTCGATAAGGACATCGGGACCGAGCGGAGTAACGGTGCGATCGGTGAAGGCTGCCAACGACAACGCCTCCGTATCCAGCCACGGAACACCCGCGCTCCCGAGCTGGAACGGGGCAACGTAGAGATGCAGCGCGTCCACGACATCGGACAACCACGCCGCACGTTGCAACGTCGGACCGCCTTCCAGGAGCACCGACGTGACCTCGCGCGATGCGAGCGCCGCAAGCGCCTCCGACAGCGCTCCGGTGTCTATCGGCAGCAGTTCTCCGCCAGCCCGCTCGATTGCCCTGGCACGATCGCCGTACTCCGCGATCGCGGCCGGAGTGGTCACGACAACCACCGGGCCGTCGCCAAGAGTCGACCAGACGCGCGCCGTGGGCATGGTTCGAAGCCGCCGATCGAACAGCACGCGAACGAGGGGCCGAGGCCGATGCGAGTGGCGCGCGGTCAGCAGCGGATCGTCGACGAGCACTGTCTCGGACCCAACCGCAATCGCGTCGACCTCAGCGCGCACGCCATGCGCATGCCTCTGCGCGGCGTCCGAAGTGAGCGTCGTTCGCTCGCCCGGGCCGGCAGCCACGCGATTGTCGAGGCTCGTCGCGGCTTTGAGAATGACGAAGGGGCGGCGGCGTTTCTTGTAAGTAAAGTACGCACAGTTGAGCCGCTGCGCTCGCGTGCGACCGGTACCGACCGATACCTCGATGCCGTGACGCCGAAGGAACTCGAAGCCTCTGCCATGCACCCGCGAGTCCGGGTCGAACGTCGCCGCGATCACCCGGGCGATGCCCGCGGCTGCGACGCGTTCGACGCACGGACCCGTACGGCCAACGTGGCTGCAGGGCTCGAGCGTGCAGTAGAGCGACGCGCCCCGAGCGAGATCGCCAGCCTCGTCGAGCGCACGCACCTCTGCGTGCGCCTCACCGGCGCGCTCGTGATACCCCTGGCCCACGATTGTCCCGTCGGGACGGACGACCACCGCACCCACCATCGGGTTCGGGCTCGTCGTTCCCCTGCCCCGCTCGGCAAGGTCGAGGGCGCGATTGATGTAGTCGAGATCGGACAGCATCAGTTCTCAGTTCTCAGTCTAGGTTCTCAGTTCTAGGTTCTCTCGTCATGACTGCCGAACTCAGAACGGAGAACTGAACTCAGAACTGAGAACTCAGAACTTTGTCTCAAACAGTGCGTCGACGTACTCGTTGACATCGAAGGGCACGAGATCGTCGATCGATTCGCCGACGCCGACATAGCGGATGGGGAGCTTCAGCTCGCACGCAATCGCGACGGCGATGCCCCCCTTGGCTGTTCCGTCGAGCTTGGTCAGAATCACCCCCGTCACACCGGCCGCGCTCATGAACTCGCGCGCCTGCGTCAGGCCGTTCTGCCCCACCGTAGCGTCGAGCACCAGAAGCACGTCGTGCGGCGCGCCCGTTACTTCGCGGGCCGCCACACGCCGAATCTTCTCGAGCTCGTTCATCAGATTCACCTTGGTGTGCAGCCGTCCGGCGGTGTCAATGAGGATCGGATCGTGCCCCTTCGCTTTGCCCGACGCGATGCCATCGAAGACGACAGCTGCGGGGTCTGCGCCCTCGCGTGCCCGAACCAGATCGACATCGGCGCGCTTCGCCCAGATCTCCAGCTGCTCGACCGCAGCGGCCCGGAACGTGTCGGCCGCCACCACGAGCGGCCGCTTGCCGTCCGATTTGAGCAGCATCGCAAGCTTACCGACCGTTGTGGTCTTGCCAGTCCCGTTGACGCCCACAATCAGCACCACGTGCGGCGCATGCCCGTTGACCGTCGACTGCGGGACGGCCGCGAAGATGGCGCGAATCTCGTCCTTCACTGCATCGCGCAGCCCCTTGCCGGCTTCCGTGTGGCGCTTCACGGCGTCGATGATGCGCGCCGTCGCCGAGACGCCGACATCGGCCATGATGAGGACTTCTTCGAGCGCCTCGATCGTATCGACGTCCACCGGCCTGGCGGAGCGAACGGGCTCCTCGCTGACGGAGACCAGCTCGTCGAGCCGCTGAACGATCTGTTGTGTCGTCTTGCTGAGACCCTGCCGGAGCCGATCGAAGAATCCCATCAGCGGGATTCCTGCTCGGCTTTCTGCGGGCGGAGCATCAACTCCTCGACGGCGGCGGCGGCGCTGCGGCGCCCCCCCAGGACGTCGCCCATCTGCGTGGCGATCGGCAGTTCGACACCGTATCGCCGGCCGAGCTCCAAGGCCGCCGTCGTCGTGCGAACACCTTCGGCCACCATCTGCATGCCGGCCACGATCTCGGCGATATCGCGTCCACGTGAGAGCTCGACGCCAACGTGACGATTGCGGCTCAACGACCCGGTGCACGTGAGCACGAGGTCGCCGAGGCCGCTCAGGCCGGCCAGCGTCTCACGATGTCCGCCAGCCGCGCAGGCGAGCCGGGTAATCTCGGCCAATCCTCGCGTCACGAGCGCAGCCAACGCGTTCTGCCCCAGTCCAAGGCCCTCGACCACGCCCGCGGCGATTGCAATGATGTTCTTCAGCGCTCCGCCAATTTCGACGCCGACCACGTCGGTCGTCGCGTATAGCCGAAAGTACGCGGACCGGAATTCGCGCTGCACGTTTTCGGCAAGCACCGGATCGACGCAGGCCACCGCCACCGCCGTCGGCTGACTCCTCGCGACTTCCTGTGCAAAGCTCGGCCCCGACAGCACGGCGATCGGACGCGCACCGCGCACCTCCTGGGCAATCACCTCCGACACGCGCAACAGCGTCTCTTGCTCGATTCCCTTGCTGGCGCTCACGATGAGCGCCTGTCTCGGCACGAACGGCGCAGCCGCGCGCATGACCAGGCGGGCACCGTGAGATGGGAGTGCGGCGACGACGATGTCGGCGCGATCGCAGGCTTCCTCGAGCGACGCTGTCGGCGCGACGTTCGGCGGCAGCTCCAGGTCGGGCAGGTAAACCGGGTTGGCCCGTCGCCTCGCAATGTCGGCCACGAGATCCGGATTCCGTCCCCAAAGCCGCACGTCGTGTCCGGCTCGCGCCAGATGCGCCGCCAGCGCGGTACCCCAGCTGCCCGTCCCGAGAACTGTAGCCTGCGTCATGCGTTCTGTCCGAGCCTCCGTTCGATTCCCGCGAAGACGCGCCTCAGGTTCGACCGGTGCCTGTGCACCACGATCGCCGCGGCCAGAATGGCCGCGACAACCGTCACAGCAGGTGCCCCAGTGAGATATGCCAGCGGCGGCAGAAGCACGGTGCCTGCAACCGAGCCGAGCGAGATGTAGCGCGTCAACCACACGAGGACGAGGAAGACGAGCGTCGCCAAGGCAGTCGCTGGAGGCGCCAGGATCGAGAAGACGCCGCACATGGTCGCTACGCCCTTGCCGCCTCGAAATCCGAGCCACACCGGGTAGATATGTCCAAGCACCGCGGCCACACCGGCAACCGCCGGCCCAGTCGCACCCGGGTCGATCTGCTTTGCCATGAGCACGCTGGCGATGCCTTTCGCAACGTCGAAGGCCATCGCACTGGCGCCGATCTTCTTCGTGGTGGTTCGCAGGAGGTTCGCCGCACCGACGTTGCCGCTGCCCGCGGTCCTTAGATCAATCCCACGGTGCCGGCGGGCAAGGAGATACGCAAAGGGAATCGATCCCAGCAGATAGCCGACAATGAGTGCCAGCAAGGTGCCGAAGTCCACGTCCCGTACAAGGTAACACGCCCGGCTATTGAGAGAGCCAGCGCCGCACCATGTCGAGCGCGGCCTGGGATGCCTGAAACCTCACCAGATCGCGAGTGCCCGGAAATCGGAACATCCGCACCCGCGATTCGACGTCTTCGCCGCGGCGCCATGCGACAGCAATCGCCACGGTTCCCACCGGCTTGTCGGGCGTCCCCCCCGTGGGACCCGCAATGCCCGTAATGGCAATGCCAAGATCAGCGGAACCGGGACGAACCACACCAGAAGCCATCGATTCGGCCACTCGCTCGCTGACCGCGCCATGCGCGGCGATGAGGGCAGGCGGCACCCCGAGAAGATCGACCTTGGACTGGTTGCTGTAGACGACCACCCCGCGGTCCACATAATCGGAGCTCCCGGGCACCTCCGTCAGTCTCGCCATCACAAGCCCACCCGTGCACGACTCCGCCGCGGCGATCCGCAGCGCGCGCGAGCGAAGCAATGCACCCACGACCTGCTGCATCGATTCTCCGTGTGTGCTGAAGAGGTCGCCGCCGAGCGCACTCTCGACATCGGCAACCGCCCCGTCGAGCGCGTGCCTCGCAACATCGGCGTCCCCAGCCGTCGCCGTCAGGTGGATCTCGATTTGTCCGAGCGAAGCGAGGATCGTGGCATCAATACCTGGCGTCCGGTCCTTCCATGCCGCATAGAGCGGCTGCATCTTCTCCTCGATGTACGACTCGGTCTGACCGGTGATGCACAACCGGCGTCGAAGCAGACGTTTCCCGCCCGCGCGCCTGAGCAAGCGGTCCTGCACGACAGCGTCGAACATCGGCTTGAGCTCGCGCGGCGGTCCGGGCAGGAGCAGCAGTACGGCCCCGTCGTGCTCGAGCCACAAGCCCGGCGCCGTTCCGTTGTTATTCCGCAGCACCTCGGCGCCTCTGGGCACCATCGCCTGACGCCGGTTGATCTGCGGCGTCGGCAAACCGCGTGCGGCGAAGCGGCGATCGATCGCCTCGAAGATGTCCGCGTGAAACTCGAGCGGCCGCCCGGCGATTTCGGCCACGACGTCTCGCGTCATGTCGTCGTCAGTCGGGCCAAGCCCTCCCGTCAGGATGAGCAAATCGCTCCTCTGAAGAGCATGGGCAACTATGGCTTTCAACGTCTCCCGATCGTCGCCGGCCACCGACTTGGCCTGGAGGGCGATGCCGATCTCGTTCAACCGTTCGGTAATGAATAGGGAATTCGTATCGACGTGCGCCGGCGTCAGCATCTCGCTGCCGACGGCGACAACCTCGGCTCTCATACGACCCAGGAAGGCGCGATCGCATAGAGGCCGCGCAACAGCAGATTGGCGTAGAGCCCGGCCATCGCGTCGTCGGCCATCACACCGAGTCCACCATGAAGCCGCTCCAGCCGGCGCGCGGGAAACGGCTTCCACACGTCGAGCGCGCGAAACAGAAGAAATCCGACGAGAAGCCCCGTCCATCCAACCGGCACCATGAACACGGAGATCAGCATTCCCATCACCTCGTCGATGACGACGGGCCCCGGATCAACGCACCTCAAATCCTCTTCGCACGTTCTGGTGAGTGCGACGCCGGCGACAAACAGCACGACGATCGCCAGCAGCTCGATAAACGGGAACGCGAGGGCGCGGCAGACGAGATAGACCACGATGCCGGCCGCCGATCCCACAGTGCCGGGTGCGAACGGGAAAAAGCCGATGTAGCCGAATGAGCAGACAAAAACTGCGAGACGCCGCATCGACTAGGTCGACGGTCGGACAACCCGGGTGTGCGCGAGGCGGTCGTGCAGAGCGAGCCGGTCGGCGCCCATCACGCCGGGCAGAAAGCCGGCGCCAAGCGGCAGCGCCGACGCCAGGTACGCGAGTGTGCGGATCGTCGCCTGGCCGACCGGCACAGCGCTGTCGTCCTGCGTGATCACTTTGATGCCCATCGCCATCTTCCCAATGCTTTGTCCGCCGACAGTGGTGAACGCCACGAAGTAGCCGCCATTGAGCAGCAGGAAAAAAGCGAGCAACGGCAGGAGGGGCAGCTGAGCGATATCGGCGCCCGTCAAGCCGCACAGACGCAGGGTGAAATACACGACCACCCAATCGAGCACCGACAAGAGCGCCGCGTCGATCAATGCGGCCGTGACGCGGCTGGTTGGCGGCGCCAGCGCTTCCGTCTCGCGCTCCCGTGCGCTCGCAACCTTCGCGGCCACGGCCGCCGGAAGCCGCTCGAAGAGCGTCTCGTCCGCCGACGCGGGCTTTAACGCGCGCACGCGGGCCCTCGGCACTTCCGGGGTCGCCCGCCGCACGCCGAGAGGCGCTCTGGGACGTGACGGCGCGACCAGGGGCGGGTCGGGACTCTCCGGAGTGAACAGAGGCAGATCAGCGACCAGAGTGCCTGGTTCCGCCGCGCCGATCATGCGATCGAGATCCAGGTTTGGCCGCGCGTGCGGAGGCTCCATTTCCAGCGCCAGGTCGAATGCGGCGGGCGCTGACGGCGCCAGCGAAAAATCGTACCCGCAGTTCCGGCAGCGGTCGGTGTTGTCGAAGCCGAGATATCCGCACTTCGAACACTTCATGGCTGAATGGAGCTCGCGTGTGCAAGCAGCTCGCGCTGAATCTCCGCCTTGAGCGCATCCGCGTCTGCGCGCTGAGGGTCGGTTGGCCGCACGAGATCGAGGGCGCGCAGGGCATCGTAAGGCCGACCCGATGCAAACAAGCTGCGCGCGCGCTCCAACGCAATCTCGGAGCTCCGAGGCACGAGGAGCGGGTCTTGCGCCAGGCGCACGGGCGCCAAAGCCGGCGCCGACGATGATCCCGGCAACGCGACCATCGTCCGCAGTTCGTCCCAGGAGGCCATCCCGGCCCCAGTTGCGGCAATCGCGAACGCCAGCAGCGCCGCTCCCACCCACAACGAGGTTCGCCGCACAGCCGGTGCGTCAACGGGCGTGAACGTGACTCTTCGCTGTTCGCTGACGGGAGGCGCGTCCACCGCGGCGGGAACGCTCAGCCGGTCGATCCGAGTGAGGAATGCCAGCGCCACTTCGTGCGCACCCCCGCGCTTGACAGCCGCATCGAGCAATTGGCGCGCGGCCTCGATGTCGCCGCGCTCGAACGCCGCGATGCCGTTGTGGAGCGCCTCTTCAGACTCGCGCTGCGTCTCGGCTTGCGCGCTGCGCGCCCGCTCGATATACGCGCGCGCACGAGCGTGGTGCCTGTCGAGAAACAGCGCACGGGTCCAGACATCGATGGCCTGTGAATAGTCGGCGGCGAAGTAGTGATCGAGCCCGTTGAGGAGCAAGGCTTCGATCTTCGCCTCTCGCTCGGTGTCGCGGTCCAACGAGGACGCGCGCTGACTGTTTGCAGCTTCTGTGCGGAGCGGATCGGACATGGATGCGATTGGAGTCGTCCGCCGAATGGGTGAAGCGATTATGGAGCAAGATGACCTGTGATACAAGAGGCGCATGCCGCTGATCGAATGCGTGCCGAACGTGAGCGAGGGACGGCGCGAAGAGTCGATCGTGCGCCTGGCTGCTGTCATCGAAGCGCCGGGCGTGAAGCTGCTCGATCGATCGTCGGACGTCTCGCATAACCGGACGGTCTACACGTTCGCGGGCGAAACGGACGCGCTGCAGCAGGCAGTGCTTCGACTCGTCGAGTCGGCTGTCGCGGCAATCGATCTCCGCTCGCACGATGGCGTGCATCCGCGCATGGGGGCCGTCGACGTCATCCCGTTCGTCCCGCTCGACGCGGCCACAATGGACGACTGCGTCGCGCTCGCGCGCAGCACCGGGGCGCTGATAGCCGGGCGCTTCGCTGTACCGGTGTTCTTGTACGAGGAAGCGGCCGCGACCCCGGTTCGCCGCAATCTCGCGGAGATTCGCCGAGGCGGCATCCGCGGCGTCGCGCTTCGCATGCGGCAATCGGAGTGGCAGCCCGACTTCGGGCCTGCCGTACCTCATCCCACGGCAGGAGCCACGGCCATCGGGGCACGTCCGATCCTCATCGCCTTCAACGTCAATCTCGCGTCGAGCCGGCTCGACGTCGCGAAGAGAATTGCGGCCGCCATCCGCGAAAGCGGCGGCGGATTGAAGCACGTCAAGGCGATGGGGGTGCACCTCGAGAGCGGGGTGGTACAGGTGTCGATGAACCTGACGAACTTCCGCGAGACGTCGATGACGACGGTGTTCGACGCCGTTGCGGCGGCCGCGGCGGCAGATGGCGTGCGGGTCCTCGAGAGCGAAATCGTCGGACTGGCCCCGGCGGCAGCGTTGCCCGCCGATCCCCGAAGGCGCTTGAAGCTGCGCGAGTCCGACGCCGATCGCGTGCTCGACGCCCGGCTCGGACGCAAAGTTCTGGTGTGAGAGCTGGCCGCTGGTGACTGGTAGCTCCTTTATCCCGCCTCGTCTGCGTCGGGCTCGTCGGCGGACTCGGCGCGCCGGGGGGCGATGCCGAACGAACGCATCTTGCGGTACAGATTGCTCCGCTCGACGCCCAATACTTCAGCGGTCCTCGAGATGTTCCCCTGTTGATGAGCCAGCTCGCGAAGGATGTACTCACGCTCGAACTGATCCCGCGCCGCATACAACGGCACAGCCGGCGCGGCCTCGTCGACGCTTCTCTCGACGGGCGCCTCGCCCGAGAGAAACGCGAGGTCGCGCTCACCGATCTCGTCTCCAGGTGCCATGATGACGACCCGCTCGACCACATTCCGCAGCTCCCGCACGTTGCCGGGCCATCGATAGCTCTTCAACCGCGACATGGCGGCGGGCGTCACGGTCTTGGCAGGCCGGCCGTACTCGAGCGCCAGATCGGCGATGAAATGCTCGACGAGCAGCGGGATGTCCTCGGATCGCTCACGCAGCGGAGGCACGAAGATCGGAATGACGTTGAGCCTGAAGTACAGGTCTTCGCGGAAGTTTCCGGTTTTGATCTCCGACTGCAGATCCTTGTTGGTGGCCGCCAGCACTCGCGCATCGACCTGGATCCGTGCCGTGCTGCCCACCGGCTCGGCAATCTGCTCCTGCAGCACGCGCAGCACCTTCGCCTGGGTCTTGAGGCTCATGTCGCCAATCTCGTCGAGGAAGATCGTTCCGTTCTGAGCCGCCTCGAATTTGCCCTTCCGATCGGCAACCGCGCCCGTGAAGGCCCCTTTGACGTGGCCGAACAGCTCGCTTTCGATCAGCTCCTCGGGAATCGCCGCGCAGTTCACCTCGACGAACGGCTGATTCCGCCTGCGGCTCAAGGCGTGAATCGTGCGCGCGACCAGCTCTTTGCCGGTGCCGTTCTCGCCGAAGATCAACACCCGGCCGTTGGTGGGCGCCGCCATGGCGACCTGCTCCCGCAGCTGCCGCATCTGGAGGCTCTCCCCGACCATTTTTCCCGTGCGATCGACGCGGGCGCGCAGCGCGCGATTCTCGGCCTCCAGCCGGCGCTGGCGCAGCGCGTTGCGGATCACCAACACGGTCTTCTCGAGCGAGAGCGGCTTCTCGACGAAATCGAACGCGCCCAGTTTGATGGCCTTCACCGCCGATTCGATATTGCCGTGGCCCGAGATCATGACCACCTTCGAGTCGACCTTCATTTGCCGCAGCCGATCGCAGCGTCGCGAGGCCGTCGAGTCCCGGCAGCCAGACGTCGAGCACGATGACGTCGACCACGTCCCGCAGCACGCGATCGAGGCACTGCTCGCCGCTCTCGACGCGCCTCGACCTCGTACCCTTCGTCGCGCAGCACTCCGCTCAGCGCGGTGCGGACACCCGGCTCGTCGTCGACAATGAGGATGCTGGCCTGGTTGCCTAGCACGGCAGCTCTATCGTAAGGCGCGTGCCTCGCGGCTCATTCGCGCCAACCGCGATCGCTCCGCCGTGCTCCGCGACGATACGCCGAACGATGGCGAGACCGAGCCCGCTTCCGCGGCCCTTCGTCGAATAATACGGCATGAAGAGCTTCTCTCTCTCCGCGACGGGAATACCCGGGCCGTCGTCGCTCACGATGAGCCGTACGACAGCCGCGGCGGAATCGTGCTGCGTCTCGACGGTGATGATTCCCGAGCGGTTCATCGCCTCGATGGCATTGTCGACAAGGTTGATCACGACGCGGCGCATCTGTTCGACGTCGACGCGAACCTTCGGCAGACCGGCTGCGAACTGCCGCTCGAACTGGACGTCGCCGAGCAGGCCCTGATAGAGCGCCAGCGCATCGTTCACGAGCGCATGCAGATCGCTCGGCACTGCCCGCGGCGCCGGCATCCGGGCAAATTGCGAGAACTCGTCGACGAGCGCCTTCAGTGAATCGACCTCGCCGACAATCGTCGACGTGCACTCCGTCCACGAGCGCCTGCGTCGCGACCGGCGCACCGCCGAAATGCCGCCGCATGCGCTCGGCGCACAGCTGAATCGGCGTCAGACGGATTCTTGATTTCATGCGCGAGCCGACGGGCGACCTCGCGCCACGCCGCCACCTTCTGCGCGCGAATCAGAGGCGTGACGTCGTCGAGCACGAGGACCATGCCTTCTGACCCTTCCGAACCAGGCAGCGCGGTCGCCACCACGGCCAGCTGCAAGTTCGCGCTCGTCCCTCGTCAGCGCGATTTCCTGCGCCGAAGGAGCCGCCTTGCCCGACGCCGCGGCGCGCAGCACCGCACCAAGCGGCTGCAGATCCTCCCGCGCGAATACGTCGACCGCCGGTTGACCGATCGCGGAGGAGTTCAGCTCGAGCAACTTCATCGCAGATCGATTGATCGTGTTGACCCGTCCGACGGCGTCGATCGACACGACGCCGGTGGCAATGCGCTCGAGAATCGTCTCGATGTACCGCCGCCGCCCTTCCACCTCGCCGTGCTTTTTCTCCAGGTCGTTGGCCGAACGCTCGAGACGCCGACGGCTCTTCCCCACCTCGCTCGCCATGCTGTTGAACGCCTCGACGAGCGATCCAAACTCGTCGTCGCTCACCGTGCCGCGATCGACGCGATAGTCGAGGTGGCCGGCCTCGATCTCCCGCGCGGCGGTCGCCAGCCGCTGCACCGGTTCGGTGATGCGCTTCGCGAGATAGAGACCCATCCAGGTGGCACCTACGAGAATCATGAGCGTCATCATCAGGAAAAACGAGAGGTACACGCCCGCCAGCGGCCGCCGCAGGACTCGGAGCTGCGTGTAGTCCTCGTAGGCGTCGCTGATTCGTCGGGCGCGCGTCGCGAGCTCGCCGGTGAGGAAGTCGCTGGCCACGACCACCGCCGTCACGTCCTTCCCACCCGCTCTCCGGACCACGGCGGCCGACCGGATCAGCTCTCCTCCGGAGGAGAGCGACTCGGTCGTGGCTGGCTCGGGCTGTCCCGCGACGGCTCGGGCCGCGATGCGGTCGCCCACGGCTCTCGTGAAACCCTGCGGCATCGCGGGCGACGCCATGGCGACGTAGGGCAGCACCTCCACACCCTGTCCCCTGTTCCGGACCACGCGGTAGACCTCGACCATCTTCACGCGCCCCTGCGCGATCTCTGGAGACACGCGGTCGCGCACCACCGTGAGATCCGAACCATCGAAGGCCGCACCTTCAAGAAGGCGCGCGAGACGAGCCGCGTCGGCGCCGAGGCGCGCCTGGCGGTCGCGATAGTAGTCGCTCGCGATCAGGTCGGCCGCGGTGAGCACCTCTTCCACCGGCGCGTTGAACCACCGATCCACGCTGTTGCGAATCAGCTCGCTGCCGACGAGCAGCACGAGCACCGCGGGCACCAGCGTCATGCCCAGCAAGACGGCCACGAGCTTGCCTCTGAAGCGCGCGAACGGCAGCGCGCGCCGCCGCTCGATGATGAGCTTGACGACGTTGCGGGCGAGCACAAACGTGAGGCCCAGCAGGATCGTGAGGTCGGCGGCCCACAGACCGTAGAGGACGAACTCGGTGAGGAAGTCAGGCGACAGGCCGGCCGAGCGATTCGCCAGCAGCGCGATGCCCGCGAGCGCCGCCAAGAGCAGGATCATGCCGGCCAGGATGAGGCGCGGGTTGTCGCGCAGCGGGCGGCGCGCCTCTTTCATTCTTTGGCGTTCAGCAGGTCCTTGAGCTCGGTCATGAACTCGCCGATGTCGCGGAAGTGGCGGTACACCGACGCGAACCGAACGTAGGCCACTTTGTCGAGCTTCTTGAGATCCTGCATCACCAACGAGCCGATTTCGTTGGTCGGAATTTCCTTCTCGGTCCGCTCCTGCAGCATGCTTTCGACGCGATCGGCGACGCTTTCGAGGGCGGCGACGCTCACCGGTCTCTTCTCGCACGCCTTGAGCAGCCCGGCGATGAGCTTCTGGCGCTCGAAACGCTCCCGCGTGCCGTCTTTCTTGACGACCATGTACGGGATCTCGTCAATGCGCTCGTAGCTCGTGAAGCGCTTGCCGCAGCCGAGACACTCGCGCCGGCGGCGGATGACCTCGCCTTCGCGGCTCTCACGCGAATCGACGACCTTGTCGCCGAGGTGCGAGCAAAAGGGACATTTCATTCTTAGCGGTTCTCAGTTCTAAGTTCTGGGTCTGAGTTTTTGGTTCTCGGTTCTGCGGGTAGTGCCAGCGGTTAGAACTCAGAACCTAGAACCCAGAACCTAGAACCTAGAACCTACCTTGCTTCTCCATCGGCCGCGGCGTGCGCGAGATTGCGCATGCCGCTCAAGCCGAGCCCGTCCTGGATCAAGAACAAGAACCCGACGACAACCACAGGCAGCAGCGAGACCACGTGCAGCACCAGCGCGGTGCCGACGGCGCGGTCGTTTGGCACCCCGTAAAACGACGTGAGAGCAATCTGGACGGCGTACTCGAATCCTCCAACGCCGCCCGGCGTCGGAACTGACACACCAACGACCAACAGCGCGATGATGAGAAACGTGCCGGTGAACGGAATCCCGATCCCGAACGCCTCCGTCACAGTCCAGATGCCCGCCGCGATCGCCAGCCACACAGGCAGCGACAACAGCAGCGCGGCGGCCAACCGCCGCGGCGTCCGCACGACGGCGCATCCTTCCGCGAACCTGAGCAGGCCATTCGCGAGGGCGTGCGTGACGCGCCCCGGGAGCAGGTGCTCGACTTTGTAGGCCAACCTGCTGACCGCACGCGGATCGCGGGCCGCCACGAACATGAACCCCAGCATCAGCAGCGCCCCGCCGCCAACCACGACGCCGCCCGCTTCGACAAGTCCGTACAGCACGCTGTCGGCGCGATCCATGCCCGGATCGAAGAGCACGACGAACGACGCCAGCAGCAGCACACACGTCACGGCGTCCAGGAGTCTCTCGATGATGATCGTCGCGAACGTCGCCGTCGCGCTCAGGCCCGCCTGACGCGCGAGCAGATACGGTCGAATCACCTCACCGGCACGAGCGGGCAGCACGGCGCTCGCCGCGAATCCGATCGTCGTCGTGCGAAACGCCGGCGCAAAGCCGGCGTGGCCGATCGGCGCCAGCAGATACTGCCAACGCACGGCGCGGAGCGCCATCGTGACCATCGTGATGAGCGCCGAGAGCCCGATCAGCGTCGAATCGGCGCTCTTCACCTCGGCCCAGACCACGCCCAGGTTCGCCCCGCGCAGAAACACGACCAGGAGCCCAACCGAGAGCAGGATGATGACGACGTTCCGGACCGTTTTATTCATGCGAGGGCGAGCCCGACAGACCGTCTACTATAAGGGGGGGCACTTGGAATGCCAAGAACACATTAGTTGTGGTTCGGCTTTTCCTTGCCTGCCCCTCTCGTCCTCGGTAAGATCGCCGCGGCTTCTGTCGCTCACCTCCGCGAGGTTCCTTTGTCCACGTTGCAGCCCATACTGGAAACTTCACTCTCGGGTCTTGTTCGGCGGAACCAGGGAAAGGTTCGCGACATCTACTCGCTTCCAGAAGACCCTGACCTGCTCCTCATCGTCGCGACCGATCGGATTTCAGCATTCGACTACGTGCTCGGCTCAGGCATCCCCGACAAGGGCAAGGTCCTGACGCAACTCTCCGCCTTCTGGTTCGCGGAAACGAGCGATGTCGTCCCGAATCACATTCGATCGACCAGACCCGAGGAATATCCCGCATCGGCCCGCGCCTACGCACATGTGCTGCGCGGCCGCTCGATGCTCGTCAGGAAGACGGAGGTCTTCCCCGTCGAATGCGTGGCACGGGGTTATCTGTCAGGCTCCGGCTGGAAGGAGTATCAGCGCGCTGGCGCGGTGTGCGGAGTGCGGCTGCCACCTGGCTTGCGCGAGTCGGATCGGTTGCCAGAGCCGATCTTCACGCCCACGACCAAGGCCGAGGCCGGTCACGATCTCCCCCTCACCGAAGACGAGGCCGCCGACATCGTCGGACGGGAGACAATCGAGAAGCTCCGCAACCTCACCCTGCGGCTGTATTCGCGCGGGGCTGCGCACGCGGAGCACCGCGGCATCATCGTCGCGGACACGAAGTTCGAGTTCGGCCGGGTGACCGACGGGCCGAACAAGGGCGAGATCATCCTCATCGACGAAGTCCTGACGCCCGACTCGTCTCGATTCTGGCCGCGCGATCTCTACCAGCCAGGCGGACCGCAGCCAAGCTTCGACAAGCAGTTCGTGCGCGACTACCTCGAGGCGATCCACTGGAACAAGCGGCCGCCGGTTCCGACCCTGCCCCCCGATGTGATTGCCAAGACACGCGAGAAGTACGTGCAGGCGTTCCGCACGCTGACGGGCCTGGAGCTCGAGTAGCGCCATGCACGAGAAGCTGGAGCGGCTCGTCGAAGAGATGGTCTCCAGAGGCATCCGTTTCGCGGACGCGCAGCGCGAGCTCGAGAAGCGATTTATCTCGCACGTCTGGCCAGGTCGACGGCAACTTGTCGCGGGCCGCCGACGTGCTGGGCATGCACCGCAACACCCTCAGCCGCAAAATGGCCGATCACCGGCTCAAGCGCCGGCCCTGACCGTTGGATCCCCCGCCGCCGCGACTTCCGCGCCCCCACTTGACAGCCGTGCACCGTTTGTCTACATTAGCAGTCGTGTAGGGCGAGTGCTAAACGCGCCTGGGCATGTCCTCTTACATCCATCTGCACTTGAACCTGACAGATAACCTCAATCACAGCTGGAGCAGCCTATGAACGCTAGACCGCTACACGACCGCATCCTCGTTCAACGAATCGAGGAAGGGGAACAGAAAGTCGGCGGGATCATCATCCCCGACTCCGCCAAGGAAAAACCGCAGCAGGGCAAAGTCGTTGCCGTGGGCAGCGGCAAAGTCAAGGACGACGGCAGCCGCATTCCGCTCGACGTCAAATCGGGGGACCTGATCCTCTTCGGGAAGTACTGCGGCCAGGAGATCAAGCTGGATGGCGAGGAGTTCCTGATCATGCGCGAGGACGAAGTGCTCGCCGTGATCGATTCGGCCGCGGGCAGCAAGAAGAAGTAGGACCGTTCTGAGTCGTCCTGAAGACTTTCTAACAAGAAAACGGAGTACACGATGGCAAAGCAAATTATTCACGGCGAAGAGTCGCGCCAGGCGATCCTTCGCGGCGTCAACCAGCTCGCCGACGCGGTCAAAATCACCCTCGGCCCGAAGGGCCGCAACGTCGTCCTGGACAAGAAATTCGGCTCGCCCGACGATCACCAAAGACGGCGTGACCGTCGCCAAGGAGATCGAACTCAAGGATCCGCTCGAGAACATGGGCGCGCAGATGGTGCGCGAAGTCGCGAGCAAGACGTCCGACGTCGCCGGCGACGGCACCACCACCGCCACCGTGCTGGCTCAGGCGATCTTCCGCGAAGGCGTGAAGACCGTCGCGGCCGGCGCCAACCCGATGGCCGTCAAGCGCGGCATCGATAAGGCGGTCGAGAGCGGTCATCGAAGGCCTCAAGAGCCTGTCGAAGCCGGTCACCGGCGAGATGATCGCGCAGGTCGGCACGATCTCGGCCAACGGCGACCCCGACGATCGGCAAGATCATCGCCGACGCGATGGAGAAGGTCGGCAAGGACGGCGTCATCACCGTCGAAGAAGCGAAGACGCTGGAGACCTCGCTCGAAGTGGTCGAAGGCATGCAGTTCGACCGCGGCTATCTCTCGCCCTACTTCGTCACCGATCCCGAGCGCATGGAAGTGGTGCTCGAGAATCCGGTCATCCTGATCCACGAAAAGAAGATCAGTTCAATGAAGGACCTGCTGCCGATCCTCGAGCAGGTGGCCCGCATGGGCCGTCCGCTCCTGATCATCGCCGAAGATGTCGAAGGCGAAGCGCTCGCGACCCTGGTGGTGAACAAGCTGCGCGGCACGCTGCAAGCGGCTGCCGTGAAGGCCCCCGGCTTCGGCGATCGCCGCAAGGCGATGCTCGAAGACATCGCCATCCTGACCGGCGGCACGCGTCATCAGCGAAGACCTCGGCATCAAGCTCGAGAACATCAAGCTCGAAGACCTCGGCAGCGCCAAGAAGGTCACGATCGACAAGGACAACACCACCATCGTCGAAGGCGCGGGCAGCCAGAAGGATATCGAAGGACGCGTCACGTCAGATCCGCACGCAGATCGAGGAGACGACGTCCGACTACGACCGCGAGAAGCTGCAGGAGCGGCTCGCGAAGCTCGTCGGCGGCGTCGCCGTCATCAAGGTCGGTGCGGCCACCGAGACCGAGATGAAGGAGAAGAAGGCGCGCGTCGAAGACGCGATGCACGCGACCGCGCGGCCGTCGAGGAAGGCATCGTGCCCGGCGGCGGCGTGGCGCTGATCCGTGCGGGCAAGGTGCTCGACAGCCTGAAGCTCGAGGGCGATCGAGCAGATCGGCGTCAACATCATCCGCAAGGCCATCGAAGAGCCGCTCCGCTAGATCGCGATCAACGCCGGCCAAGAAGGCGCGATCATCGTCTCGCAGACGAAGGAGAAGGACGGATCGTTCGGCTTCAACGCGCAGGACGAGAAGTGGGAAGACCTCATCGCGGCCGGCGTCATCGACCCGACCAAGGTGACCCGCTCCGCACTGCAGAACGCCGCGTCGATTGCCTCGCTCCTGCTCACCACCGAAGCGCTGGTGGCCGAGCTTCCGGAAGACAAGAAGGAACCGGCGATGCCTGGCGGCTGGGGCGGCATGGGCGGCATGGTACTAGCGCAGGAAAGTGAGAAGTAAGAAGTAAGAAGTAAGAAGTAAGAAGGGCGGGTGCAGTTATTACGGCCGCCTGTCTTCGGATGATTGTTCCTGAGCCCGCCCTATACTGACGACCGACGACTAAAGACTAACGACTCGCGATCAGCGAAGCGTAAACGCGATCGCGATCGTCACCAGCACGGCGACTGGCTCGCCCGCCGCGTGCCCGGCGCGAACCGCCACTGGCGTGCGGCCTTGATCGCCTCCTGTCAAGACCGAATGTCGAGTCGAGCGATCGCGCGACCTTGATGTTTCCCACAGACCCGTCCGGCATCACGACGCACTCGAGCAGAACCTCGCCCTGAATCTTCGCGCGCATCGCCTGCGCGGTGTACTGCGGCTTGACCTCGCGAAGCAGGCGCGGGGTCTCGACGCCGTTGCCGGGTCTGAAAGCGCCGCCCCCGGTCCCACCGCCGATACCGGGGCCAAGGCCGGAGCCCGTCCCTTCGCCGATTCCGGTTCCCCGCCCAGTCCCTGCGCCGCCACCTACCCCGCGACCAAGCGATTCCGAGGTGGGAATGCCTTCCATTGCGCCGGCTTGTGAAAGGTCTGCCGACGCCAGAGTCTGCGCCGGAATCGTCAGGTCTTGAATGGGCGGCGGCGTGTCCTTCGGCTTCTCTTGGGCAACCTGTGGAGCGGGCTTCTCGACAGGAACGGAAAGCTTGGCCTTGTCCTCGCCCTTCAACTCGACCTTCTTGACTGGCTCGAGCCGCTGATTTCCCCCGCCGCCACCACCACCACCTGGCCCGGGAACGTTGAGCCAGACGATGTCCTTGGTGACGTTGTCGACAAGAGTGGAGGTCGACTGCTGCACGCTGGGGTTCATCGCGACCCAGACGGCCAGCCCGAACAGGACGCTGCGTGAATCCCGAGCGACACGGCCAGCGCGCCCGCTGATCGCTTCTGCGATTGCTGGAAAAGAAACCGAACTTCCGCCGGCGCGTCAGCGCGGAGATCGCTCATCGTCGGAGTGCTGATCTATTTTGCGCTCCCCCTTGCGGCTCCGCAAGGGTGCAATAACGGGACCCCTTAAACCCTTCCTGTCCACGCACCAATCGCCGCGTTGCCGCCCCCGTAGGAATGGAGGACCGCCAATGCGTCCGCGGCCCGCGGCTCGCTATGAATGGCCACCAGGACACCACCCCGCCCGGTCAGCACATGGAAGATCCGTCCATCGTGGGCCTGGAAGCCGACGCGCCGCATTGTCCCGGCTATGCCGGTCTTCGCGAGCCCCGATCGGCGCCCTGCAGCGCGGCAAGGAGCGGCCCGCACGCAACGGCTGGTCCCAAATCGTGAATCTCCAACGTCTGCGGCGTGCCGACCGTTTGCTCGATATAGGCCGTCAATTCGCGGCGACGCCTTGCCGAGGATCGACAGCGACTCGCGAGCGAGTCCTCGTTTGAGGAGTGCGTCGACCCCTTTTTCGGCCCACGCAAGATCCTGAAAGACGCCGACGGTAAACCGACCCGACTCTGCTTTGACCGCCATGTGTCCTCGCTTCTAGTCGTGCCACTCCGTGGCAACGACGCGGCTGCTGCTGTGCCGCAACATCGCCGATTCTGCTTGCTGGTTGGTCGCCGTTCGCGCGTGCGCACCGAGCAAGATGGCGTCGCCGCTGTGCACGCGCGTCAGCCAATCTTCTGCTTCGGCATCGGGCAGGCCCGCCTTGATGAGCGTCGCCTTCAGGTCGCCGGCCAGATGGCCGGCGGTTTCGCCGAGCTCCGCCGCAAGGGGTCCTGCTGCCACCATCGCACCGGTCCCCGGCAGGCCGATCGCGATCGCAGCCAGCACATACCCGCTCAGCTCCCCGAGCTTCGACGCGGTGTTCGAGTCTTCCAGCTCCGACCCGGGGGTGCCGTCTATCTGGCGCGCAATCGTGCTCTCCGCGGCATGGTCGCGCGCGACGACCGACAGGTCAGCCGGGCCGATGCCCAAGGCGTGCAACTCTCGCGCGGCCCCGGCCGCGGCGGTAATGCCGTCAAAGAGGCCCAGGAGCAGGGGATGCGCCATTGCTACAATAATTTACCATTGGATCTTGGGCGATAGGCCATTGGGCGAGGGAACGGCCATGAAAAGCGTCATGCCGGACACGGGCGAGCGCATGGTTCCGGAAAGTACTCCAGTCGATATTTTCAGGGAGCACATTTATCGGTATGCCTTCGCCTGCCGAGAAGTGAAACATCTTCGCGTTCTGGACATAGCATCAGGTGAGGGATATGGAACAGCCGCGCTCTCCAAGGTTGCCAAGAGCGTTGTCGGAGTAGACATCAGTGAAGAAGCGGTAGCTCATGCAAGAAACAAATACGGTCTGGATTTTCGGGTCGGCAGCGCAGAATCGATACCGCTTGAAACGGGATCAGTGGATGCCATCGTGTCCTTCGAGACGATCGAACATCTCCGTCGGCCGGATTCTTTCTTGGCCGAAGCTCATCGCGTGTTGCGGGTTGGGGGCAAGTTGATTATTTCAACACCAAACAAGGCAGTTTATCAACATGGGGCTGAACCAAATCCGTTTCATTGCTCTGAGCTTTCTCGCGAGGAATTCACCGAGCTTCTGGCCAAACGTTTTCGCATTCGTCGAATGTACGTGCAAGATAGGTTTCGGAAAGTACCTGCGGATCGCCTATATGCAAAAGTAGAAACTTGGTTGTCGTATAGGTTGGCCGACAAGCTTCGCCAGCATACAAAAGGCCGGCTGACCGAAAAGTATCTTCCGGATTTCGAACCTGACAGCTTGGTGCAGCGTCAGGCAGCTATAGAATCTATTCCGACGCTAAACCCTCCGTTCAATGAATGGTGGAATCGCTTTGCGCTGCAGGAAATAGACATCTCGGAGAAGATTCAGCCAACTTACTTCACCGCGGTTGCTTTCAAAGAATGACGAAAAAGCCGTTCGGAAGCTATTGATAGATGGGGGATTGCCTGAGCTGGTGACTTGGTCAAGGACAGTTCGGCAACCCCCTATTCCCCATTCACCTATCACCCAATCACCCAATACTGGTACAATCAAGCCCGTCCGTTCACCCCGACACCCGTTCAGCCAGAAGGAGCCGCACCATGGGCCCGAGTTGGAATGCCAGAGCTCATCATCATCCTGTTCATCGTCATCCTGATTTTTGGCGCGAACCGACTGCCGCAGCTCGCGACCGGCATCGGCAAGTCCATCCGCAACTTCAAGGAAGGCATGAAGGACGGCGAGAACTCCTCCAAGGACTCCTAGCGTCTTCGCTTCTGCCGTTCGCGCCGACCCGGCCGCGACTTCCGCTTCTGCGACGGCTGGTGCCGCTCGTGCTTGGGGCGTGCGCTGCTTCGACGCGGTCCTCTGCGCCGCTCATCCGTTCTCACCGCATCGAGAATCTCGGTCAGTCCCAGATCGATCTGGCGGCGCTCCAGGTCGACCCGCACCACCTGCACGCGGACGCGATCGCCTAGCCGATACACTTTCTGCGTGTTCTCGCCGCGCAGCGAGTGACTCTTCTCGAGGAACCGGTAGTAGTCGTCGGCCATGCTCGAGACATGGACCAATCCCTCGACATAGTGCTCGACGAGCTGCACGAACAGCCCGAACGCCGCGACGCCCGTGATGTAGCCCTCGAACTCATCGCCGACCTTGTCGGCCATGAAGCGGACCTTCTTCCACTGCACGAGCTCGCGTTCGGCTTCGTCGGCGCGACGCTCCATATCGGAGCAGTGCCGCGCGACTTCGGGCAAGTCTGCCTCGAGTTCCTCGACGCGCTCCATGTCGACGCCCTGGTGCCGCAACTCGCGCAGCATGCGGTGCACGACGAGATCGGGGTAGCGCCTGATTGGCGACGTGAAATGCGTGTACGAGTCGGCGGCCAGACCGAAGTGGCCCAGATTTCTCTCCGCGTACCGCGCCTTCTGCATCGTCCGCAACATGAGAAACGCGACCGGACGCTCTTCGGGCTTGCCTTGCAGCCTTTCCACGAGTCGCTGAAAGTGGCGCGGCCGCACGGCCGACGCCGGCGCCGCCAATGAGTACCCGAAGCCGCTGATGAACTCTTCGAACTCCTCCACCTTCAGCACGTCTGGCGTCTCGTGAATCCGGTAGAGCGACGGCATGCCCCGACCGTCGACAAAGCTCGCCACGGTTTCGTTGGCGAGCAGCATGAACTCTTCGATCAGCTTGTGCGCGACGTTGCGCTCCATTTCGACGATGGCCTCCACCTTGCCGGCATCGTCGAGTACGACTTCTGCCTCGGGGAGATCGAAATCGATGGAGCCCCGTCGTTTTCGCCGCGCGTTGAGAATCTGGAACAGCTCCTCCATCAGCTGGAACTTCGGCACGAGGTCGCGGTACCGGCTCATGAGCGCAGGCGGACGCTCGGTGAGGATCGCGTGCACGTCGGTGTACGTCATTCGCGCCGCAGTCTTGATGACGCCGTCATGGAACTCGTACCGCACAACCGACCCGTGGCGATCCACTTCCATGAGGCACGATTGCACGAGCCGATCGACCTGGGGATTGAGGCTGCAGATGCCGGTGGCGAGCTCGGCCGGAAACATGTGAACGGCGCGATCAGGAAAGTAGACTGACGTCGCACGCTCGTAGCCCTCCAGATCCAGCGCGCTCCCTTCGGCCACGTAGTGCGCCACGTCGGCGATGTGCACGCCCAGATGGTAGTTGCCGTTAGGGAGCCGCTCGATGCTGATGGCGTCGTCGAAGTCGCGCGCGTGCTCGCCGTCGATCGTGACGGTGATGGTCTGACGGAAGTCCGTCCGCCCAGCGATGTCTTTGGCCGCAACAGCCCCGAACGCTTTCGCCTCCTCGATGGCCGCCTCGCCGTGCTCGTCAGGAATGCCGTATTTCCTGATGATGATCTCGGTGTCGACGCCCTTCTCGTTGATATTGCCCAGGACCTCGATGACCCGCCCAACCGGACCACGCGCGGGCGTCGGCCATGTCGTGATCTCGACGAGCACCATGTCTCCACGCTCGGCCTCCGCCGCACGTCCCGTCGGGATGTGTACGTCGGTGAGGATTCGACGATCGAACGGCTGCACGAATCCAAGCTCCGATTCGTCGAGATCGAATCGGCCCACTACCGTCGTGTTGCCGCGCTCGAGGATCCGGATGATCCGCCCCTCGAGCTTGTTGTCTCTCGTGCGGCGTTCGATTCGTGCGAGCACGCGATCGCCGTGCATGGCTTCCTTGATGGCGCCAGCCGAGACGTAAATGTCCTGGGCCTCCTCCGTGGTGCGATCGGGCACCACGAAGCCAAACCCCGATGCGTGGGTCTGCAGCCGTCCGACGACGAGATCCATCAGGTCGGGAAGGCCGACGCGGCCGCCCTTGGTTTGTACGAGCTCGCCGCTTGCGACGAGCGATTTCAGCAGCCGGCGGAATGTCGCGCGACCTTCCCTCGGCACCGTGAGGGTCCTGATGAGGTCTCGAGGCGTAGCGGGATGGCTGACCTTCTCGCGAAGGAGTTTCAGAATCTGATCTTTTGAAAACATGGAACTGACTATCTGTGTCTGGAATTATGGAGTGCCGAACAACACGACCTGAATGTCTCCGACATTGGTGGTCGATGGCCCTGTGATCAACAGATCGCCGAGGCCGGCGAAGAACGCATAGGCATTATTGTCGGCAAGAAACGCACCGGGATCGAGCGACAGCGCGTGCGCGCGATCAAGAGTGGTGTGGTCGACGAAGGCCCCGGCCGCGTCGGTCGGACCATCGATACCGTCCGTGCCGAAGCTGCCCGCAGCGACGTTCACACCGAGGTCCGCGACTGCGGCGGCGAGCGACAGCGCAAGCTCCTGGTTGCGCCCGCCCTTGCCGGAGCCGACCACCCTCACTGTGGTCTCGCCGCTGGCGACGACCGCAACTGGTCCCTCCCGGCCGCCAGCGAGCGTCCGCGCACGGTCGAGCACCATCGGACCCATGGTGCGCGCGTCGCCGACAACCGGGTCGTCGCTCGTCACCACATCGTAGCCGAATGCCCGGGCTGCCGCCGCGGCGCCGTGCATGGCTTCGAAGCGGCCTCCGATCACACGCGTCATCGATCGCACGAAGCGCTCGTCGCCCGCTTTGGGAGTTTCCCCGAGGCGCCCTTCGAGTCCCTCCCGCAAGTACGTCCGCACCGCGGGCGTCAGTCGATCCTCGACACCGAACCGCTCCACGTACGCCCACGCTTCGTGAAACGTGGTGGGATCGGGCACCGTCGGTCCCGAGCCGATGACGCTGAGGTCGTCGCCCACGACGTCCGAGATGGCGAGGCACACGGTGGGCGCAACAGCCGCGGCCGCGAGACGTCCGCCTTTGACGGCCGACAGATGCTTCCGGATGGTGTTCAGCGCAGTGATATCCGCGCCAGCCTTGAGCAGCGCGTTGACCGCCACGCGTTTGTCATCCAGCGTCAGGTGCCCGGCAGGGACGGCCATCAACGCGGACGCGCCACCAGAGAGCAGCACGACGAGCGTGTCGCTTTGATCGGTACGGCGCGCAACCTCCAGCGCGCGACGACCGGCCGCCACGCTTCGCTCGTCCGGGAGTGGATGTGAAGACGGAATCCATTCCAACCGAGGCGGAAGCGCACCCGACAAGTGCGTGCCGATCACGATTCCGCCCCGCAAGCGATCGCCAACGGCCTCGGCGAAAGTCTGCGCCATGAATGGCGCGGCTTTGCCGACGGCTATCACCTGAAGGCCGCCATGCAGACGCGACGCAATGGCGGAATCCTGGAGGGCCTTCGGAATCAGATGATGCGGAGACGCCGCCTCAATCGCACTACGGGCAATGCCGAGAAAATGCTGACGAATACGGGACAGGTGCGAGCTCGTCAGTGGACGTTCTTCGGGATCGGTCCAGCTCGACAATCCAGTGACGACGTTGAATCTTCGCAGGAGGTCGCTGACGACCTTGTCGGCGTTTTCCCGGGCTGAGAGATGTTCGAGCTGAGAGATGATGCGAGTGAGGGCGGCTTCGACGGATGTGATGGCGCTGTCCGAGTAGTACTCCCGATGCTGCTCGAGACAGCGTCGATGCTTGAGGAACTCTTCCCGATAGAACTCGGTGAAGCTCACCCTGGACCCAGCCTTCAACTCGTTCATGTAACGGATAAATCCAGTCTACGGACTGGACGATAGGACTGTCAACGAATTTTCACAATCCCGCGCGACCGGTCACGGCTCGATCTCGCGCGTCCCGCGGGCGGCGATGAACCCGCCGAGCGACCCGACCCCCATGCCGGCCACCACGAGACCAAGCGCCATCGGGATGGAGAGAAACCCGAGCGACGCGGGATCGAATCGCTCCGCCCAGCCACGACGTTGCGCTGCGGCGGACCATCCCGAACACGATCCACAGTCCCGCAACGGCGATGGCCGCGCCCACGCCGCCCTGAATGAGCCCCTCGACGACGAATGGCCCGCGAATGTACGCATATCGGCGCCCCGACGAGCTGCATGATGTGAATCTCGTCGCGCCTGGCCACCATGGCCAGCCGCACGACGCTGGCCACCGTCAGCGCCGCGGCGCCGACAAACAGCGCGGCGAGCACGAACCCCCACGTGCGCACCAGGCTGGCCGCTTGCCTGAGCCGCTCCATCCACATGCGGTCGTATCTCACGTCCGACACGCCTGGCGCAGACGCCATCTGGGTCGCGAGCGTGTCGACCGCAGCGGGATCCGCATTAGCCCGGAGGCGCACTTCCACCGAGGCCGGCAGTGGATTGTTTGGCATCTCCGCCGTCGCATCTGCGAGGGCCCCGAAGCTCTGCTTGAAACGCGCGAGCGCCTGATCCTTCGACACGACATCCGCCGCAGCCACCTGGCTGCTGCCCTGTAGGGTCTTCAGGATCGTGTCCCGCTGCTCGGGTGTCGCGCGGTCGTCGAGGTAGATCGAGAACTCTGACGCTTCCTGCCATCTCGCGAACGCGCGCTCCATGTTGAGGGTGAGGAGGAGAAAGCCGCCGAGCACCAGAAACGCCGCGGCGATGGTGATCACAGCCATCAACGCCGTTCTGAATCCGCGCCGCAGGCTCGCGACGGCCTCATCGAAGAAATACTGCAGCGCGCGCGTCATGCCTGCGGCTCCGCCGACGCGCGCTCGTCGGTGTCGATGAGGCGGCCGTGTTCGAGCGCGATCGCGCGTCGACCGACGCGCCGAATCAACTCCCGATCGTGAGTAGCCACCAACACCGTGGTCCCGCGCGCGTTCACTTCGCGCAGCAGATTCATGATGTCGAGCGACAAGTCGGGATCGAGGTTGCCCGTCGGCTCGTCGGCCAGTATCAGCATCGGATCGTTCACAAGCGCTCGGGCGATCGCGATCCGCTGCTGCTCACCACCCGACAGCTCCTGCGGATACGCGTTCATCCGATGCTGGAGCCCGACCCATTTCAGCACCTGATAGGTCTTCCGCTGCTGCGTCGACAGCGGCGCGCCAAGCACGCACGGAACGATCGCGACGTTCTCGAACACGGTTTTGCGCGGAATCAACTTGAAATCCTGGAAGACGAAGCCGACGCTCCGGCGATAGGCCTGCACCTGGCGCGGGGTGAGCCGCGCGAGGTTGCGCTCGCCAACCATCACCGACCCTTCGCTCGGCACGCTTTCGCGCAGCAGCAGGCGAAGGAACGTCGACTTGCCTGCGCCGCTGGGACCGGTGAGAAACACGAACTCGCCTTTGCCGACCTGGATGGTCAGATCCCGCAGCGCATACACGCCGCGGCTGTAGAGCTTCGACAGGCCGTGCGTCTCGATCATGACTGTTCGAGCTCCCGCCGCAGCAAGTCGCTCACAAGCGACGGCTTCGCCTTCCCGCCGGTGGCCTTCATGACCTGCCCGACCAGAAAGCCCAGAGTGGCGGTCTTTCCGAGACGGAACTGCGCCACTGCCGCGTCGTTGGCGGCAATCACGTCGCGCACCGCCGCGAGCAGCGCGCGCTCGTCGCCGACCTGTGCCAATCCTTCTGCGGCGACGACGTCGTCTGCGCTTCGCCGACTGTCGTACATCTTGTGGAACACCGCCTTGGCCATCGAGGCGCTGATGGTTCCCTTCTCCACGAGCGCAATCAGGCCCGCGAGCGCCTGGGCCGACACGCGATCGCGCTCGAAGCGATTGCCCAGTTCGTTGAGCTTGCGAGCGACTTCCCCGGATACCCAGTTGAACGCCGCGCGGGCGTTGCCAGCGGCGGCCGCTGTCGCTTCGAACAACGCCGTGAGGTCGAGGCGCTCGAGCGCGGTCACCTCGAGATCGGTGAGCGCGTACTGCGTCATCACGCGCCGGCGCCGCGCCTCTGGAAGCTCCGCGAGCGCCGCGCGAAGCTCCTCGATGCGCGCGCGATCGAGGTGCACCGGCGGCAGGTCGGGATCCGGGAAGTAGCGGTAGTCGTGCGCGTCTTCTTTCGTTCGCATCGAGAAGGTCTCGCGTCCCGCCGAGTCCCAAAGCCGCGTTTCCTGGCTAATCGAACCGCCCGACTCCAGCACCTCGATCTGACGTTCGATTTCGAACTCGAGCGCCTGCTCGAGATACCGGAACGAGTTGATGTTCTTCACTTCCGTCTTCGTCCCAAGCGTCGTCGCTCCGGCTGGGCGCACCGAGACATTGGCGTCGCAGCGCAGGCTGCCTTCCTCCATGTTGCCGTCGTTGACGCCAAGCGAGATGAGGATCTCCCGCAGCATGCGAAAGGCCTGGGCGGCATCGGCCGCCGACCCCAGATCCGGCTCGGTCACGATCTCGATGAGGGGTGTCCCGCTGCGGTTGAAGTCGAGGTACGTTTTCTCGGCAGAATCGGCGAAGCCCTCGTGAAGCGATTTGCCGGCGTCCTCCTCCATGTGGACTCGAGTAATGCGAACCCGTTTTGGAGCTGGGCCGGTGGCGTACTCGAGCACGCCACCCGTCGCCAGGGGCTGCTCGTACTGCGAGATCTGGTACCCCTTCGGCAGATCCGGGTAGAAGTAGTTCTTTCTGGCAAAAATCGACCGCTCGTTGACGCGGCAGCCCAAGGCGAGGGCCGCCTTCGCGGCGAACTCGACAGCCCGCCGATTCAGAACCGGCAGGGCGCCTGGCAACCCCAGGCAAACGGGGCAGACATTCGTGTTGGGGGCGTGTCCGAACCGGGTACTGCAGCCGCAGAAGATCTTGGAATCGGTTAGCAATCGGGCGTGGATTTCGAGTCCGATAACCGGTTCGAACGGCACGGGTGGGATGCTATCATTAGTGCAGCAGATTACCGGGGCTCTTCCCAGTGCCGCCATCCCCGTAAATGAAAGGGTCGCAGGGTCGTATGCAATGAGTAGGCGCGATCACGTGACAGCCAGCGCTTCCGCGCTTCCCGCCTCGGAGGTTGGGGCCACGTTCGAGCAGCCGCTCGCGACGCCGGAGGTGCGGCGTCCGGCCGAGCTCGAGTCCAGCCTCGCCGCGCGGGTGCAGGACCTGGTCGCGGCGGGCGACCACGATGCCGCCCGCGAGCTCTTTGCGCAAATCGTGAGCCGCCAGCAGCGCCGCGCGTCGCGGATCGCCTGGCATTATCTCAGGGACGCGGCGGACGCGGACGAAGCGGTGCAGGATGCCTTCGTCAAGGCCTACACGCACATCGGGTCGTTTCAGCGGAACCTGTCGTTCGAGGTCTGGCTGACGCGGATCCTGATCAATGGGTGCCTCGACCGGCAAAAGGCGCGAGTACGCCGCTCCAGGTGGATGTTGCCAGTGGCCGACACCAGCCTTCGCGATCAGGACGTCGTGAGCCGGGCGACGCGGCGGAGCGATCGATCGCCGGAAGAGGCCTTGCTGGCGCGCGAGTGGCGCGAGCAGCTGCACGCCGCGGTTCGCCGCTTGCCCGATCGCCAGCGCACCGTGTTCATGTTGTGCCATTACGCCGACCACTCGACCCGCGACGTGGCCGAGATGACCGGTTTGAACGAGTCGACTGTGAGAGTGCATTTGTTCCGAGCAATCCGAAAACTGCGCACCGCCATGGAGGGAAGGCGCCATGCGATCTAAAGAACGCATCGCTGCCATCGCCGGTTCTCATCTCAGCGATGACGAGCTGATGGAAACCTACGTGCTTGCCGCAGAGAACGGCCACCTGGCCGCGTGCCGGCAATGCCAGGCCCGCTTCGACGACTTCGCGCGCACGCTGCAGCACGTGCGCGAGGATGCCAACCGCGAAGCGGATCACGTGTTCACCTCCGAACGCCTGCACGATCAGCGCGACCGGATCCTGCGACGCCTCGAGCGGCACGACCACCCAGGGGAGGTCGTGGCGTTCCCAACGTCGAAGGTTCCCGATCGTCGTGTCTATCGCGTGTTCCCTGCGCGCCGGTGGATTGCCGGCGCTGCAGCAGCGGGGCTTGCGGCGGGCATGGTCCTCGGGATCGTCATGGATCGGCAGGCGCACTATGCGGCCCTTCAGCCGACCGAACGCCCCGCCTCGACCGCGGCCTGGCTCCGCGACGATCAATTCTTCGTCGAGATTGATGCGGCGCTCAGCCCGGCACGAGCACGCGAAGTGCGCGGCGAGCTTGGAGCCATCGATCTGCTGACCACACCGGTTGAGATCCGTGAAGCGAGCTATCCGCGGTAATGCCCCAGGCCGTCGTCTTCAGGAAGGGCCTCGACCTGGGCGCGGCGGTCGCGGCTGAACTCAACCGCAACTATCACAGCGACCTCGTCCGGCAAATCAAGGACAACAACTTCCGCTTTCAGAGCGGTCGGCTGACCGTCCATCTGGCGCGCGAGTTCGGATTCTGTTACGGCGTCGATCGCGCCGTCGACTACGCCTATCAGACGCGTGAGCGGTTTCCCGATCGGCGCGTGTTCCTGACCGGCGAGATCATCCACAATCCGCACGTCAACGATCGGCTGCGCGCCAAGGGCATTCAGTTCCTGAGCGACGCCGATCCTGCTCGCGCCCCCCTCAGCGCAGACGACGTGGTCGTCTTGCCGGCGTTCGGTGTGACCACGGCCGACATGGAACGTTTCAGCCAGATCGGCTGCGTCATGGTCGACACGACCTGTGGGTCGGTCCTCAACGTCTGGAAGAACGTCAAGCGCTACGTGCAGGACGGCTTCACGTCAATCATCCATGGAAAAGTCTGGCACGAAGAGACGCAAGCGACGGCATCGCAGGCGTGCCTCCACGGCGCCGGTCACTTCCTCGTCGTCTTGGACCCCGAAGAAACCGGCATCGTGTGCGACTACATCCGCCATGGCGGCGATCGAGCCGCCTTTCTGGCGAGATTTCGCGACGCGGTTTCGCCCGGCTTCGATCCCGACCGCGACCTGCAGCATGTGGGGCTGGCCAACCAGACCACGATGTTGATGTCCGAGTCGCTGCAGGTGCAGGACATGCTGCGTGAGGCCATGCTCGGCCGTTATGGCGCCGACGCGCTCGACTCCCGCCTGCGGGCCTTCGACACCATTTGCAGCGCGACGCAGGACCGGCAGGATGCGGTCGTGACGCTGCTCGACGAGACGCCCCTCGACCTGATGGTCGTCATCGGCGGCTATAACAGCAGCAACACCTGTAATTTGGCGCGAATTTGCGGCCAGCGGGTGCCCACCTATCACATCGCCGACCCCTCCTGCCTGGAATCGCAGGACGCGGTCCGCCACCGGCCGTCCGGCAACAAGGGTGAAGTCCGGACGTCGGGGTGGCTGCCTGCCGCCGGAGAGCTCAGGGTAGGGCTGACCTCGGGAGCCTCGACGCCCGACAACCAGGTCGAAGCCGTCGTGGAGCGGCTGGCGGTCCTCTGCGGGCCTGGCCCCGAGACCCCGTAAACAGCCTTTATGCGGCCGTCGTAATTGGAGTTAGAAGTCGGTAACAGTCAGGAAAATTCAATGAAGATCATCCACGCGCTGGCGCTTTCGTGCGCGCTCCTGGCAGCCCCTGCCGCGCTGCGGCCGGAAGCCGCTTCGCTGCAAGACAGGCCGGACGGCCGCCCGAGCCCCCCGTCCCGCTGGTGGACGAACGAGCGCTACCGTCAGGAGCTCAAGCTCAACGCCGAACAGTCTCTCGAAATCGACCGGATCGTCGAGTCCTCGATGGCGCGCCTCAAGCAAGACAAGGAAGCGCTCGATCGGGCGCAGACCGACTTTCGGATTCTGATGGAGCGCCCCACGTCGACCGAGCGGGAACTTCTGCAGGCTGCGGAACGTCTAGAAATGGCGCGCTTCTCTATGAGCAAGGAGCGCACCACCATGCTGGTCCGCATTCACAATGTGCTGACCCCCGACCAGCGCCGCGGACTCGACGCGATTGCCAAGCGCAACGACGGGGATCGCAACCGTTCCCGGTAAGACAGCGCCGGAATAACCTGGAGTTGTGTAATGTTTCGAAGACTTTCGCTCGCTTCGCTCTCGCTCCTGCTCCTGACGTCGGCGCCTGCCGCCGCGCAATCGCAGGATGCCCCCCGGACAGAAAGCCTCGTGCAACAGGCGGTCGAGCGTTATGAGGCCGGCCTGGCCGCCGCCCGGGCACAGGCTCAACCCCAGGTGCCGAACGCCCTGGCGCCTGCCACCACGACGGTCCCGTTGACTCTGGAAGAGGCCGTCCGCCATGCACTGGACAACAACCTCGAAATTGCGGTCGAGCGTCTCAATCCGCAGACCTTCGACTTTTCGCTGGCAGCGCTGCGCGCCGACTACAAGCCGGTCGCAACGTCGCAGGTCGGGCGCAGGGACAACGTGCGGCCGCCGACCAACCTGCTGAACCCCGGCAGCCCGAACGTCTCGACCATGACGTACAACATGGGTGTCAGTCAGAACGTCGGTTGGGGTGGCGGACTCATGGCGCTGACCTTCAATAACTCGAAGGTCGTGTCACCCTCGGACAACCTGGCGTCGTTCGATCCTCAATTCAACAGCTCGTATCTCTTCAGCTACACGCAGCCGCTGCTTCGCGGATTCAAGATCGACCAGACGCGCCAGCAGCTTCAGACGACCGTCATCAACCGCAGCAATTCGGAGCTGAACCTCAAGGCACGGACGACGAACACGCTCGCCGGCGTGCGCAGCGCTTACTGGGACTACGTCTTCGCCATTCAAGCCATCGACGTCGCGCAGGAGTCGCTCTCGCTCGCGTCGAAGCTGCTCTCAGACAACAAGATTCGCGTCGAGGTCGGCACCATGGCTCCGATGGACGTGGTGCAGGCCGAGGCCGAAGAGGCTACCCGTCAGCAGCAGCTCACACGCGCGAACGCAACGATGCGCACGGCAGAGCTTGCGCTCAAGCGTCTGATCGTCAGCGGCACGAACGACCCGCTGTGGAGCCAGCGAATCGACCCCGTCGACCGCCCGGACTTCGAAGTGGCCGCGATCGATGTCGAAGGGGCGGTCAGAACCGCTCTTGCCCAGCGCACCGACCTTCAGGTCACGCGCAACAATCTCGAAATCAACAACGTGGTGATGAAATCGCAGCGCAATCAGGGCCTCCCCGACGTCGACGCGTTGATAGGCTATGGCGCCTCGGGCCTTGGGGGCACCCAGTACTCGTTCAGCGGGACGAACCTGGACCGCGTGCGGACCGGCGTTCTGGTTGATGGCGGATACAACGACTCGCTCTCGACGCTGTTCGATCGGCAATACCCGAACTGGCAATTCGCGTTCAACATCAGCTATCCGATCGGGGGCAACGCGGCCGAGGCACAGGCCGCTCGGACGCGCCTCTTGATTCAGCAGAACCAGGCGCAGCTTCGCGCGACCGAACTCACGGTGGCGACCGAAGTCACCAATGCGGCGCTGCAGGTGACGAACGCCGCGGAGTCGCTCGCGGTGGCGCGCGTGGCGCGCGATCTCTCGCAGCGCCGTCTCGAGGCAGAGACGAGCCGCTTCGAAGTCGGCATGTCGAACAACTATCAGGTGGTGCAGTCACAACGCGACTTGCGCGAATCGCAGAATGCCGAGTTGCTCGCGCTGCTCAACTATCGGAAGTCGCTGGTCGAGTTCGACCGCGTGCAGCAAGCTGGCCGCTGAAGACTGAAGAACTGAAGAGAGGATCTCCGTTTTCTTATGCGCAAATACGGCATCATCCTGCTTCTCATCGCCGTCGTGGGCGGAGGTGCAGCCTACTACTTCTCCAACCGCTCGGCGAGCGCCGCGGCGACAGGAGGGCCAGGGCCAGGGTCAGGCGCAAGGGCGTCAGGGCCGTGAGGGCGGCGGCGGTGGTGGATTCGGCGGCGGCGGCGTTCGGTGGACCCGGCGGCGGCCGCGGGTGGACCGCGCCCGCCGATGGCGGTCGAGCTCGCACCGGTCACGCGGCGCGACATGGCGTCGACCATCCTCGTGGTCGGCAACCTGATTGGCGCGGCGACGGTTGACGCCGTGCCGCGCACCCAGGGCCGCCTCAGCGCCGTAAACGTCAAGCTGGGCGATCCCGTCCGACGCGGACAAGCCATCGCGAAAATCGAGGACACGGAGATCGTCGAGCAGATCAAGCAGGCGGAAGCCTCGTTCAACGTCTCGCAGGCGACGATCCGCCAGCGGCAGGCGGACCTCAAGCTCGCGCAGAACAACATGGAGCGTTCAAAGAGCCTCTTCGAGCGCGATCTGCTGCCCCGTCAGACGTTCGACGACACCGATGCCCGCTATCAGGCGGCCCAGGCGCAGCTCGACCTCGCCGAAGCGCAGATGGCGCAGGCGCGCGCGCGTCTCGACGAGCTGAAGATCAACCTTGCCAACACGATCATCACCGCGCCGGTCGACGGCTTCATCGGCAAGCGCACGCTCGATCCGGGCGCGAGCGTCGGCGTCAACACGTCGTTCATTTCAGTGGTCGACATCCGCACCGTGCGGCTGGTCATCAACGTCGTCGAGCGGGACCTGCGACGCATTGAGCAGGGCACACCGGTTGCCGTGGAAGTCGATGCGTATCCCGGCGAGACGTTCAACGGACGCGTCGCGCGGCTCGCGCCAATCCTCGATCCGGCGACGCGCACGGCGCAGGTGGAAATTGAGATCGCGAATGCCAACTTCCGGCTGAAGCCCGGAATGTACGCACGCGCCCGCTTCACCGTGGAGCGTCGCGACAAGACGCTGGTCGTGCCCACCCCGGCCATCGTCGACCAGCAGGGCAAACCAGGCGTCTGGGTGCCCGGCGAGGGCGACAGCGCGGTGTTCACGCCGGTCGTGGTCGGCATCGAGCAGCAGGAGTTCACCGAGATGACGACCGGCTTGCGCGAGGGCGAGCAGGTGGTCTCGGCCGGCGCGGCCGCGCTGCGGCCGGGCGATCGCATCACGCTGGCAGGCGCGCGCGGACAGGGACAGGGCGCTGCGGCCAACGGCGGGCGTCGGCGGACGCCGTGGCGGCGGCGCCGGACGCGGACAGGGTGGTCAGGCGGCGCTGTGAACGCGAATCGCGGTCAGCAGGCCGGGCCAGTAGAGAGACGCGGTCAGCAGACAGTTAACTCTCGGATGGAGCAGCCATGAGTATCCCCAGAATAGCGATTGCGCGGCCGGTGACGATGTTCATGATCAGCGCGATCATCGTCCTGCTCGGCGGCATCTCGCTCACCCGCCTCCCGGTCGACCTGTTGCCCGACGTCAGCTATCCGACCGTGACCGTGCGCGTGAACTATACCGGGAGTCGGCCCGCAGGAGATCGAGCAGACGCTCACGCGCCCCATCGAGCAGGCGGTTGGCGCCGTCGCGGGGCTCGAACAGATCAATTCCACGTCACAGGAAGGATCGAGCATCGTCCGGCTGTCGTTCGCGTGGGGCACCGACCTCACCGAGGCGATGGACGACCTGCGCACGCGCCTCGATCGCGTGCGCGGCCGGTTGCCTGAGGACGCTGAGGCCATCACGGTCTTCAGGCAGGATTCGAACGCGATGCCGATCATGAGCCTCGGCATCGAGGGCAACTACGACCGCGTGACGCTCCGCGAAATCGCCGAGAACCAGATCGGGCCTCGCCTCGAGCGTGTCAACGGCGTCGCCTCGGTGACGAGCAACGGCGGGCTCCGTCGTCAGATCCACGTCCGAGCTCTCCCAAGAAAAGATTGCCGCCCTCGACTTGCCCGTTGACCGCATCGCAACGCTGCTGCGCACCGAGAACGAGAACACACCGCTCGGCGAGGTCTATCAGGGAGACCGCACGTACCTGCTCCGCAGCCAGTCGCAGTTCCAGAACCTGGATGAGATTCGCAATCTGGTCCTGATGACCCGCAACGGCGTTCCCATCTACGTTCGCGACGTGGCGGAGGTGGTGGACACGACAGAAGACGTCCGGTCGCTGCTCCGCATCAACGGCCGCACTGGCGTGCGGTTGCAGGTGCAGAAACAGTCCGGCACGAACACAGTTCAGATCGCCGACGGCGTGCGGGCCGAGATGGAACGGATCAACCTCGAGATGCCGAACATCCGGCTCACCGTTCTCAACGACAACTCGGTCTACATCAACCGATCGATCCACTCCGTTCAGGAGCACGCGCTGATCGGCGCCGGCCTCGTGACGCTGATCATTTTTGCATTCCTCCGGAGCTTCCGCTCGACGCTGATTGTCTGCACATCGATCCCGATCTCGGTGGTCGGCACGTTCGCGCTGCTCTACTTCGCCGGCTACACGCTCAACATCATGACGTTCGGCGGGCTGGCGCTCGGCATAGGCATGGTCGTCGACGCCTCGATCGTCGTGCTGGAGAACGCGTTCCGTCACATGGAGCACGGCAAGGACCGCGTGACGGCGGCGATCGAAGGCAGCGAGGAAGTATGGGGCGCCATCGTCGCGTCGATCCTGACGCACATCGCCGTGTTCGTGCCCCTTCTCTTCTTGACCGGGCTCTCGAGCATTCTCTTCCGGCAGCTTTCGGTGGTCGTCATCTTCTCGCTGCTGATGTCGCTGGTCGTCGCGGTCACCCTCGTGCCGGTGCTCTGCGCGCGGCTGCTCAAGCTGCCGCCGCCCGTCGAAGAGCGCAAAGGCCTGGCGGGCAAGCTCTTCACCGCCAGCGAGCGCTTTCTCGATGGCATGGACGACGCCTACAAGCGTTTCCTGCACAAGTCGCTCGCCCACCGTCCGACGGTCATTGCTGCGGGCGTGTTGTCAGTCGTCGCGGCCGTGCTGATGTTTCCCTATCTCAACACCGAACTGGCGCCCCAGACCGACGAAGGCGTGGTCCAGGTGTCGCGCCGAGCTGGCGCCCGGCACGCGCATCGAACGGACCGACGCCATCATGTCGCGTCTCGAGCAGATGGTGCGGCAGTACGTGCCGGAGGCGGAAACGATCATCGCCAGCGCCGGCGGCGCCCAGGGGCCGGGGGGCTTCGGCGGCGCCGGCACGAGTCCGCGGCAATATTCAGATCTACCTCGTCGCCAAGGATTCACGCGAGCGCACGAGCGATCAGATTGCGTTCGATCTCCGGCGGCAGCTGTCGGGACTTCCGGGCGTCATCGTGCGCGCCAACGCGACCGGCGGCAACAACCAGATCAACCAGCTGATGTCGGGTGGGATCGGCGGCGGCGGCGGGCGCATGGCGGTTGAGATTCGCGGCGAAGATCTCGAGGCCGCACGGCGGATCGCCCAGGACGTACAGGACCTGATGCAGAACACGCCGGGCGTCGCCGATCCGCGGCTCAGCCGCGACGAAGCACGCCCCGAGCTGGCGGTGCAGGTTGATCGCCCCAAGGCCGCGCTCTTCGGCCTCAACACCACGCAGGTGGCCAACACGATCCGGACGAACGTCGCGGGCACCACCGCGGCGCAGTTCCGCCAGGGCGGGTACGAGTACCCCATCATCGTCAGGCTGCGCGAGGAAGACCGCGAACAGGTGGGCGACGTCAACGACGTGATGGTCAACACCTCCGTCGGGCGTCTCGCTGCCCGTCAAGAACGTGATGACGATTCAGTCGCAGCTTGGCCCCAGCCAGATCGAGCGCAAGAACCAGCAGCGCATCATCCAGGTGAGCGCCGATCCGGAGATCTCTCTGAGCGAGGCCGTTCGAGCCGTCAACGCAACAGCTGCCGTCGATCCCGCGGCCACAGGAGTTCGCCATCGGGTTCGGCGCCGAAGTCGAGCAGCAGGCGAAGACGTTCAACGAGCTCCGGCTCGTGCTGATCCTCGCGCTGATTCTCGTCTACGCGGTCATGGCCTCGCAGTACGAGTCGCTGCGCGATCCGTTCATCATCATGTTCTCGGTGCCGACGTCGGCCATCGGCGTCGTGCTGGCGCTCTATCTGACCAACACGTCGTTCAACCTGCAGGCCTACCTCGGCGTCATCATGCTGGGTGGCATCGTCGTCAGCAACGCGATCCTGCTGGTGGACTACACGAACATCCTGCGGCGCCGCGACGGCATGGCGCTGCGCGACGCCATCGAGCTGGCCGGACGCACCAGACTGCGGCCCATCCTGATGACCTCGCTGGCCACGGCGCTCGGCCTCGTGCCGATGGCGCTCGGCATCGGCGAAGGCAGCGAGCTGCAGGTTCCGCTCGCGCGCGTCGTGATCGGCGGCCTGATGACCTCGACGTTCATCACGCTGGTGTTCGTGCCGACGGTTTACACGCTATTTGAGGAAGGGCTGTCGGGCCTCTGGAAGAAGCCGGCGCCGGAACACGCTGCGTGACACAGTAATTTCACACCGGCTTCTTAAGCGGCATGGCCGCGGTGGTCGTAAACCTTTACGATGAAGAGAACGCTCCTCGTCGTCGCCATCGTGGCCGCTGTCGCCGGTGCCGGGTACGCGTATTACCGATTTCACCAGACTCCGGAGCCTCCCACCGTCAACACCGCGCGAATCACGCGCGGTGATGTTGCCGAGGCGGTGGGCGCCACCGGCCAGCTGCAGGCCGTTACCACCGTCCAGGTGGGCACCCAGGTCTCCGGCACCATCCTCGAGCTCAACGCCGATTTCAACTCGCTGGTTCGCAAGGGCCAGGTGCTTGCGCGCCTCGACCCTTCCCTGTTCCAGACGCAGATCGAGCAAGCGCGCGCGAATCTCCTTCGATCAGAAGCCGACACGGAGCGGCTGCGTGTGGCACTCGACGACACGCGCACGAAGCTCGCCCGCGCGCGGGAGCTCTCCGAGAAGAAACTGATTGCATTGACCGAACTCGAAGCGGCGGAGGTCGCCGTGCGTTCGGCCGAGGCGCAGCTCCGCTCACAGCAGGCGAGCGTGACGCAGTCGCAGGCATCGCTGAGACAGAACGAAGTCAATCTTCAACACACCGTGATCGAGTCCCCCATCGACGGGCTCGTGATCTCGCGGAACGTGGATGTCGGCCAGACCGTCGCGGCGAGCATGTCGGCACCGACGCTCTTCATTCTGGCAGCCGATCTCACGAAGATGCAGGTGATTGCCAGCCTCGACGAATCGGACGTCGGTCGTATCCGTCCGAAGCAGACGGTCCGATTCCGGGTCGACGCCTATCCCAACGCGGAATTCGTGGGGTCGGTCACGCAGATTCGGCTGCAGCCGACGACCATCCAGAACGTCGTCACCTATCAGACCGTCATCGACGTCCCGAACCCAGAATTGCGGCTCAAGCCCGGAATGACGGCGACGGTGTCCATCGAGATCGCCCGCAAGGCCGACGTCCTTCGCGTGCCCAACGCCGCGCTACGGTTTAGGCCGACGGCCGATATGTTCACGGCTTTCGGACAAACGCCGCCGCCAGCCGGTCGAGGCCGGGGGGCCGGGGGCGCGGGTGGCGACACCCGGATGACACCGTCCGCGGACGAGCCTGCTGCCGGTCTTCAACCAACGCGATCGCAGCGCCCTGCACAGCAAGTGTCGGCCCCGCAACCAGCGGCGCAGCGACCGGAGACTCGGGCACGCGGCGGAAGCGGCAACCAGGCTGAGGCGCCCGGCCCCGCTGCCCAGGGAGCCAGCACCGCAGGTCGAGGTGCCGATCCCCCGCCCGCTGCGCAGGCTGGCGTCCAGGCCGATTCGGTTGGTCCCGCGGGTGCCTCTGATACCGCTGGTGGACGAGGACGCGGCGCCGGTCGCCGCGGGAACTTCGCCGAGCGCCTGGCCGCAATGAGTCCGGAAGAACGCGAGCAGGCCATGGAACGGATGCGGGCGCGGGGGATTCAGGTCCCCGCCGACTCTCAGCCTGGTGCCGGTGCCCCGGATGGTCGTGGGCAAGGCGCCGCGCCACTGCAGACTCAGGCGCCAGCCCGGTCATCGCAGCCGTCTCGCGGCGCAGCACCATCGACCGGGCGTCAGGCTCCGCCCGCCACCCAGAGCGGAGCGACGACGTTCGACGCGCTCTTCGCCCCGCTCCCGCCCACGGAGTCGTTTGGGCAGGCCTGGCTCCATCAGGATGGCAAGCTCCAGCGTGTCCGGCTGCGGCTCGGCATCAGCGATGGCCAGCAGACTGAACTGCTCCAGGCGCTCGACAGCACCGTCGGTGAGGGCACGGAAGTGGTCACGAATATCGTCCTCGGATCCGTGAGGACGGCGACGGCGCCGGCCGGCGGCGCGGCCTTCCCCGGCCTCGAAACTGGCGGCCGCCGAGGGGGCGGCATCCCAGGCGGCGGAGGCGGGAGAGGCTTCTAGGTGCCTGCCATCTCGACTCGGGATCTCACAAAGGTCTACGAGGTTGGCGAAGTCCAGGTGCACGCGCTCCGCGGCGTCTCGCTCGACGTCGAAGCTGGAGAATTCGTTGCGGCAACTGGGCCATCGGGGTCGGGCAAGTCGACGCTGATGCATATCCTGGGCTGTCTCGACCATCCAACGAGTGGCCAGTACTTCCTCGATGGACGCAACGTCGCTCAGCTCTCCAGAAACGAGCTGGCGGAGGTGCGCAACCGCAAGATCGGATTCGTATTTCAGGGGTTCAATCTCCTGGCGCGGACGTCGGCGCTCGACAACGTCGAGATGCCTCTGCTCTACATGAACGAAACCGTGAAATCGGCCGATCGGCATCGCCGGGCGCTCGACGCGCTGAAGGCGGTGGGACTGTCGGAACGCGCGCACCATCTCCCCAATCAGTTGTCGGGCGGCCAGCAGCAGCGCGTCGCGATTGCCCGCGCGCTCATCAACCGGCCGTCGCTCATTCTGGCCGACGAGCCGACGGGCAATCTCGATTCTCGGACGAGCGTGGAAGTGATGGGCATCTTCCAGCGCCTCAATACCGAACAAGGCATCACGATCATGCTGATCACCCACGAGGCGGACATCTCCGAGTACGCGACCCGGGTCGTGAGCTTTCTCGATGGCCGGATCGTCAAAGACATGCCTGTCGCGACTCGGCGCAACGCCGAAACAGAGCTGGCGTTGCTGCCAGCCATTGCCTGACACCGGACATGGAGGACCGCGCATGTCTCCTGTGATGACCACGCGAATCGCGCTCAAGGCGCTGGCCCGCAACAAGATGCGCACCGGCTTGACGATGCTCGGCATGATCATCGGCGTGGCGGCCGTCATCACCCTCGTGGCGCTGGGGCGGGGCGCGCAGGCCCGCGTTGAGCAGCAGATTCGCGCCGGGGGCACGAACCTGGTCACGATCATGGCGGGCAACTTTACTGCCGGCGGCGTGAGAGGCGGATCCGGAGCCGCGGCCTCGCTCAAAGTCGAAGACGTGGAGGCCATCCGGCGCGAGATCCCCGATGTTCAGTACATCGCGCCTGGGGTCAACATGCGCGCGCAGGTGATCGCCGGGAATCAGAACTGGTCGACCAGGCTCGAAGGCACCGACGTCGACTTCCCGCTCATCCGGCAGTGGAACGTCAAGTACGGCATGTTCTTCAGTCCGCAGGACGTCAGCAGTGCCGCAAGGGTAGCCGTGCTCGGCAAGACCGTCAGCGATCAACTGTTCGGCCCAGACGTCGATCCCACCGGGCAGATGATTCGGATCCGCAACCAGCCATTCAAGGTGATCGGTCTCATGGACACGAAGGGGCAGGCGGCGATGGGCAACGATCAGGACGACACGATCTTCGCCCCCTTCACGACCGTTCAAAAGAGGCTGCAGGGGCAGCAGAACATCCAGAACATTACGCTGTCGGCATCGAGCGCCGACACGGTTCCCGACGTGGCCGACGCCGTGGCCATCGTGATGCGCAATCAGCACAAGCTGGTGGCGGGCGAGCCCGACGACTTCACGGTTCGTACTCAGGAGGAGATCGCCGACATCCGCACTGCGTCGATTCAGACGTTTACGCAGCTCCTGGCGGGCATCGCCGCCGTGTCGCTCCTTGTCGGTGGGATCGGCATCATGAACATCATGCTGGTCTCGGTGACGGAGCGCACGAGAGAGATCGGCATCCGCCTCGCGATCGGCGCCAAGGCGCGCGACGTGCTGCTTCAGTTCCTCGTCGAGGCGGTGGTGATCAGCCTGCTGGGCGGAGGTGTGGGCGTCGCCCTGGGATTTGGAGCAGCCGAATTGGCGACACGCGTTTGGCAGTATCCAACGACCGTTCCGCCGAACGCCGTCGCGATGGCCTTCGGCTTCTCTGCCGTCACGGGGATCTTCTTCGGGTTCTACCCGGCCAAGAAAGCCGCGGGCCTAGATCCGATTGTGGCGCTTCGCTACGAATAGCGCTGCCACGGTCTGTCCCGTCACCGGGTCGACCATCTCCCCCGCAATTTCGCTGAGCGGCTCGAGGACGAACTCGCGCTCCCGGAAGCGTGGGTGTGGAACCTGAAGCCCACTCTCGGCGACCTCCAGACTTCCAAACAGGATGAGATCGAGATCGAGTGTGCGCGGCGCCCCCGCGTAGGGACGGAACCGCCCCCGCTCCGATTCGATTTCGAGCAGACGCTCCAGGAGCATGAGCGGCGACAGCGTCGTATAGCCGGCGACAGCCGCGTTCAAGTTACGGTCCGTGCTCGTCGCCGACGCCAGCGGGTTGTGTTTCGCGAAACGTCGAGACGCGCATGTCAGTCAGGTCTGGCCGCATCGCCTCCACCGCGTACTCCAGATGCGCTCGGCGGTCGCCGAGATTGCTACCCATCGCGATCGCGACGCGCGTCCCACCGGTTGTCACGGCGTTGGTCAGTTACGGGGTCGGGCGGCCATGACTTCCCCGCGAAGCACCTTGCCGTCGGCATGGCGCCCAAGGAGATCGTCTCGGCCGTCAAGCGCATGATCGAACACACGAAGATGCTCGGCCATCTCGCCAAGAAGCAGCTCGAGCATCTTGCGGTGCCTGGCATTCGTCACGGCAGCCAATCGCGGCGTCCAGCGGTCGATGAACGATCGCTGCGCCTTCTGGTCGGACTCGATGAGCGCGCTCAGATTCCGGCGAGGCTCGCTGGGATCGCCATTGGCAAGCTCGACCTGCAAGGGCGGTTCGCCACCCAGCGCCTCGATGGCGTCCTCAAGCCAGCGCAGGTGCACGTCCTGACGCCCGAGCACCTGCTGGTACGCGTTGTTGATGTTGTAGTCAGTGATGCCGCGGGCCGCCACCTGCCGCGCCCGCACCAGCTCCGCAGTCTCGCGATGAACCTGTTGGAGCAGTCCGAGCAAGTCGCCGGGTGTCACGAATTCTGCTTGGCTTTGCAGGTGATGCAGACGCGCGTCCAGGGGATTGCGTTCAGCCGTGCTTCCGCAATCGGCTCGCCGCAGTCGCGGCACAAGCCGTAGGTGCCCTTCTGAATGCGCTCGAGGGCTTCCTCGATGGCCTGGAGGATCTTGGCGTCGGTCTGCTTGAGCTTGAGCTGAATGTGGACTTCGTTGTTGCCGGTCGCCTGATCCGCCAGATCGCCCTGGCGGGTGTTCGTGTCCAGGGTGACCGTCAGCGGTTCGCGGCCCCCGCCCGAAAGGATGTCACCCCGTTTGCGGAGCAGCATCTCCTTGAAGGTAGCAGTCTCCATTGCCGAACCCTTATTTTACCTACTCGGCGCGGAGAGCCGCAAGCGGCTTGCGGCGCAGCACGTCTGCGCTCGCCACGACGCCAATCACCATGATCAGGAGCGACGTCCCGATAGTGGCGATGAGGTTTTCGTGGAGCGCCGGCCGCCAGGGAATGTCGAACGCGAACCGGCTGACGCCCCAGGCCAGAGCGATCGCGGCAAACGAGCCCACGGCCCCGGCGAGCGTCCCCAACAGGCCGTACTCGACCATCAGCATCGCCGCGATGGCCCGTGAACTGGCGCCCAGGGTCTTGAAGATGGCGCCCTCGTAGACGCGCTGGAACTTCGTCACCGAGACGGCGCCGATCAGGATGAGACCGCCCGTCAGAATGACGAGGCTGCCGACGACGTCGATGGCAATCGTGACGACCCCGAACACTTTGCTGATGGCGTCGAGCACCTCGCGCAAATCGATGACCGACACGTTCGGAAACCGGACAACGAGGTCGTGCGTGAGGCGGGCGCGCTGCACGGGATCGGAGAGGCCCGCGCGCACCGGCGCGAAGAACCAGTGAGGCGCGTTCTCGAATGTCCCTGGCCCGAAGACGAACATGAAGCCGCCGCTGCGCCCCTCGCGGAACTCGACCTCTCGGATGCCGCTGACGCGCGCGTTGATCGATCGGCCCAGCACGTCGAATCGCAGCACGTCGCCGACACCGACGCCGAACCGTTCGACGATGCCGTCTTCGATGGAGACTTCCGGCATCTGCCCTTCCGCCGTTGCGTTCGGAAAGCGGCCTTCAAGAAGCGTCTCGTTCTCAGCGAGCGCAGCGCGATACGTCACGGTGTACTCGCGCGACATCCGCTTCCCCTGGAGATCCTGCACCTCGTCGAGGCTGCCTCCCGTGCCTGTCACGCGCGCGCGAAGAACGGGAATGAAGATCGGCTGCGACTCGGGCGGCAGGCGCTCCGCGAGAAACGCCTTCATGTCGACGGCCTGATCCTGCTGAATGTCGACCAGGAACATGTCCGGGGTGTTCTCGCCAATCTGCGTGGCGAACTGATCCAGAAGGCTGACCTGAAGTCCCCGCACGCCCATGATGAAGAACGTGCCGAGCCCCACGGTCAACAGGATCACGCGGGTCTGGTTGCCCGGACGCGACAAATGGAGCACGGCCTGGCGCACAGGAAACCACCCGGAGCGCGCGAGAGGCTGCGTGAATCGTGTCAGCAGCCATCCGGCGCCTTGCAGGATGAGCGTCAGCCCCACGAATCCCAGGCACACACTCAACCCGATGCGCCACGATGCGGCTTGCCACGACGCCAACGCCACGAGCGCTCCGGCAACGAGAACCGTGGCGGCGATCTGAAGCCAGTCGCGCTTCCGGCCCGTCGCGTCCTGCCGAAGGAGCAGCGACGGCTTGATCTGACGGACTTCCAGCAGAGGCACCATCGCAAAGAGCAGCGCCACCAGAACGCCAATCGCCACTCCCTGCACGGCGGCCGATCGCGACAGCGCATACGCCACTGTCAGGGTACCGATCTGATCCATTTGATCGGGAATGGCCGAGATCGCAACGGCGGCCAGTGCGACTCCGATAAGGCTCCCCAGCGTGCCGAGCGCCAGCGCCTGGAGCAGATAGACCGCCAGGATCTGGCCGCTGCTCCCCCCGACGCATTTCATGACCGCGATGCTCTTGATCTTCTGACTGATGAATACGCGGGTCACGCTGGACACCGCGATGCCGCCCAGGACCACGATGACGAGTCCGACCAGGCTGAGGTAGTTCTCTGCGCGTTCGAAATCCTCGCCGACATCTTCCTGCCGATCGCGGAATGACCTGACGCGCACGAACTGCGGCCTGAGGCTGGCCTCGAGCTCCCGCGTCACCGCATCGACCTCGCCGTCCGGAATCCGCAGCAGCATCTGCCTCGACACCCGGCTGCCAAAGGTCACGAGCCCCGTCTCTTCGAGATCGTCGTAGTCGATCAGCACCCGTGGGCCAAGGCTGAAGGCGCTGAGCGAGCGCCCAGGCTCGACGCTGATGGTCCCTCGGACCGCAAACCTCGCCTTCCCAATCGCGATCTCGTCTCCGAGCTGGAGCCCAAGTTGCGCGAGCAGTTCCGGCCTCACGAGTGCGCCGTTGTTTCGCAGCAGATCGTGTGAGAACGCGCGGCCGTCCCGCAGGGTGAGCTGGCCGTAGTACGGAAATCCGGGTTGAACCGCCCGCAGCTCGACGACTTTGCTCAGTCCGGACGCTTCATCCCCCGATCGCGCCATCGTGACCATCTCGAGTGAATCCATGCGCGTGGCGCCCGGAATCGCCGCCACACGCGACGCGACGCCCTCGGGGGTGCCCTTCTGCCACGGCCGATCGCTCGTCAGCAGAATGTCGGCGGCAATCAACGTGCGCGCTTCGGCCTGGAGAACGCCGCGCACGCTTTGGATGACCGACCGCAGCGCGACGATCGCCCCGACGCCGATCGCAATGCACACGAAGAAGAACACCAGGCGCTTCCACGCCGATCGGGTTTCTCGCAGTGCGGTCAGAATGACGAATCGCACTAGCCTTGCCGCTCCTCGACGTGCCCGTCTCGAAGAAAGATCCTGGAATCGGCGACCGACGCGATCTCGCGATCGTGAGTCACCATCACAAGCGTCGCACCGCGTTGTTCATTGATGCCGAGCAGGAGCTCGATGACGTGCTGGCCCGTCTTGGTATCGAGGTTCCCAGTCGGCTCGTCTGCCAGTACGATGATCGGCTCGTTCGACAGAGCGCGGGCGATGGCCACGCGCTGCTGCTCGCCGCCAGAAAGCTGAGAGGGATAGTGATGTCCCCGGTCTTCGAGGCCGACCTCGTGGAGAAGCTCCTTGGCCCGGGCGGACGCATCGCGCCGGCCGGCGATCTCCATGGGCACCAAAATGTTCTCGAGCGCGGTGAGGGAGGGAATGAGATGAAACGACTGAAACACGAACCCGATCTTGTCGCCTCTCAGACGCGCAAGGGCGTCTTCGCTGAGGCGGGTCACGTCGGTGCCGTCGATCACAATGGATCCGCTCGTGGCGGCATCCAGGCCCGCGATGAGGCCCAGCAGCGTCGACTTGCCGCTGCCCGAAGGACCGACAATGGCGAGACGCTGGCCGGACGGCACGGTAAGGTCCAGCGGATGCAGGATGGTGAGCTGATGATCGCCGCTCGTGACAGTCTTGGAAACACCTCTCAGCTCGATCATTTCGCCCGAGTCGGCTCGATCATCTTTTCCACAGCCGGCAGCAGCTGGTCGGCAACGCGGGCCGCACCATCGCTGGTCGGATGAATCCCGTCGCCCTGATTCAACTCCATGACCCCCGCCACACCCTCCAGGAGAAACGGGAGGAGCGTCACGTTGTTCTCCCGGGCCAAGTCCCGGAACACTTGACGAAACGCTGCCGCATATTGTTCCCCGTAGTTCGGCGGCGCTTCCATGCCTGTCAGGAGCACCGGTATCCCTCGCTGGCGCGCACGGTGAATGATGGCTTGGAGGTTCTCCTTCATCTGCTGCGGCGGCAGGCCTCGCAGTCCGTCGTTGGCGCCGAGTGCCAGGATGAGCAGCTGGACGTTGCCCTCGAGCGCCCAATTGGCACGCCGAAGTCCGTCGGCCGACGTGTCGCCCGATACACCCGCATTGGTCACGTCGATGACGTGGCCTCGCTCGGCAAGCTTGCGCTGGAGCTGAGCCGGATAGGCCATCTCCTGGGGCAGTCCGAGGCCAGCTGTCAGGCTGTCGCCCAACGCGACGATGCGAGGTTCGCTGATGGCCGCTGGAGCCGGCAGAGCGCTCGCGTTCGACGCGTCAGGATGAATGGCCGCACCTGGTCCTGTAGTGTCGGCGGGAGCCGGCCGCGAGCCGCACGACATCGCCGTAAGCACCAGTATGGACAGGAGAAGCCGCACCATTACACCTATCTTACTGTCGTATACTGCCTCCGGTGGTCACCATCGCCTTCCAGCCGGCCTTGGCGCGGGCACGCTCGGCGTTGGAACGCGGTCGTCATGCCGACGCAATCGCCCTGCTCACGTCAGCGCTGAAGGCAGGCGGACTCAAGCCCGAAGACGAGGTCGGCCTGCGCTGTGCGCTCGCCGAAGCCCGACTTCAGGGCGACGACGTCGCCGGCGCGGCGAGCACGCTTGGCCGCCCGCCAGATAGCCTGCGGGAGCGTATCCCTCCAGTACTTCTCTCGGCCCTCTGGCGGCTGCATGGGCGCATCGCATTCGAGAAAGGCGACCAGTCGCGCGCCATCGCGCTACTGGGTCGCGCGCTGCGATACGCCGAGCAGGCACACGATTCCGAATCCATCGGCCTCGCGCACTACGAGCTCGGTCTCTGCTACAAACAGGTCGGCGACAGCGCGATCGTCCGTGAACACATCGCGAAAGCGGCTCCGGCGCTGCACGCCGCCGGCAATCGCCGTTACCTCGCGCTCCTCCATTCGATGTCCGGAGTCGACCTCGCGCAGAGCGGACGCATCGAGGAGGCCACGGCGGCGTTCAACCAGGCCGAGCGCCTCGCGTCAGCGGTGCAGGCACTCGACGTGCTGGGCATCATCTCGAACAATCAGGCCAACGTGGCGCTGATCCAGCAGCGGCAGGAGCAGGCGCTGGCGCTCTCGGAACAGAGCGCGTCGCAGCTGGAACAGATTGGGCCCGGGACGCGGCCTCGCACTGTCGCTCGCGACGCTCGGGCAGATCCTCGTCAAGGTCGGCCAGCTCGAGCGCGCCGAAACGGTGTTGCATCGCGCGCTCGAGGTGAGAAGCGCCAATCAGTTTCACGAAATCACCGGTGCCGTGTACGACACGCTTGCGCAGATCGCGCTCATGCGAGGTGCGTACGACTCGGCCGACGAATACCTCCGCAAGGCCGGAGATGCGTACGGAAGCTACGGTGGTCACACGAGCCTCTGGTACGTGTGGTCGATCAGGGTGCTGCAGGCGAAGCTCGCCGCACTCCGCGGCGACATCGCCGAGGCCCTCAAGCTTGCCGAGGAAATTGCCGCCTCGAGCCAGGCACCCCCTCTCGAGAAGATCCAGGCGGAGCTCATCGCCTGCGAGGCTCTGGCGGCGGACGGGCGGGCGGCAGACGCCGAGAACCGGCTGACGGCGGTTGGCGCGCGCGTCGACGCGCGCGCCATGCCGGGGGCGTGGGGAGAGTTCCTTAGGCTGCGGGGCACGCTGCACGCCGCCGCGGGCCGCCTGCCTGAGGCGTATCACGACATCGCGCAGAGCGCGAGCGTCTTCGAGCTCGTCAGTGAAGGATACCAGGGCGCGCTGAGCCACCTCGCGCTGGGCCGGCTCGCCAGCCGCATCGGCGCGCGCTCCCAGGCCGAGCACCAGTTCAAGCGCGCTGCGTCGCTCTTTGAATCGCTTGGCGCCGTGCGCGATCTCTCAGAGACGCGCTCAGCTGCGGCGCGACTGCCGGCCGCTGATTCGCGCCAGGCCGATGTGCCGGGACTGGATGCCGACGATGCGGTTGTGCGGCGCCTGGTTGACGCGGCGGCCTTCCCCGAGTTGCTCGGCCGCGAGACCGCGGCAGCCGTGCGCGACACCCTCGACGCCGAATGCGCCGTCGTGTTCGTGTCGCCAGCCAGCGGCGAGCCACGTCTCGTGGCGTGGACCGGGGGCGATGTCGAGCGCGCCAAGCGGGTCGCGGCGCGTTCCCTTGGGCGTCTGCACGGCACCGGTTGGGTTGTCTCCGAGCCCGCGGGCCGCGACCAGGATGGCGCCAGATACGTGGCCGTTCTCTCATCGCACCCTGTCGCCGACGCACTACGGCGCCGGCTGCGCATGATTGCCGCCATCGCAACGCAAGGGTTCGACCTCTGCGCGGCCAGGCAGCGCCCCGCGGCGCCGGCCGAGGCCGCCCACGAGCAGCCGCTCGAGCCGCTGCTCCCGGGTTTCCTGTGCGCGAGTCCAGCCATGCTTCGCGTGGTCGAGCAGATCCAGCGGCTGCAAGGGAACGAGCTGCCGGTGCTGATTACGGGCGAAAGCGGCACGGGCAAGGAGCTGGTCGCCAGAGCAATCCATGTCGGATCGCTCCGAAGCGCCGCCGTCTTCCTCCCCTTCAACTGCACGACGACAACGCGCGAGCTCGCCGACAGCCAGCTCTTCGGCCATCGTCGGGGAAGCTTCACTGGTGCGGTCAGCGACCAGATTGGCCTGGTGCGGACGGCGGCAGGCGGCACGCTGTTCCTCGACGAAATCGGCGACCTGCCGCTGGACGTTCAACCCAAGCTGCTGCGCTTTCTCGAGCAGGGCGAGATCATGCCACTGGGCGAGACGCGGCCTCAGCGCGTCGACGTTCGGATCATCGCGGCGACGAACGCTGACCTGGAGCAGCGCGTTGCCGAAGGAAGATTCCGGGAAGATCTCTACTACCGGCTCACGGTGATTCGCATTCTGGTCCCGCCTTTGCGCGATCGGCGGGAAGAGATCCCGCACCTGACGAGCCTGTTCCTCCGCGAAGCGTCGGAGCGGCTGGGCAAACCGGATGTGTTCCTGGCTCCCGAGACGCTCGAGTTGCTCGCGCAGTACTGGTGGCCGGGCAACGTGCGGCAGTTGCGGAACGAGATTCAGGGTGTGGTCGCGCTCAGCCGCCCCGGCCGCGGTATCGGTCCGGAAAACCTGTCGCCCGAGATCACGTCCGCCGGAGTGCGCCAGCTTGCAGGCTCGGACATCCGGTACAGCCCGCAACGAGGTGCGGTCACCTCGCTGGCGAAGGCCGTTGACGACCTCGAGCGCGAGATCATCGAGGCGACGCTCCATCACAGCCACGGGAACATCTCCGAGGCCGCACGCACGCTTGGTCTGACCCGCCGGGGGCTCTACTTGAAGCTTCGACGATTGGGGTTCGAGGCAGCGCAGATGCCGCCTACCGCGCCGATTTCCTCGGTTCCCAGGCGTGCGGGCAACTGAGGCTCGAGACCCTCTCGCAAAACCGCACGCCTATATACATCCGCCGGAATAGCGCGCACACTGCAGGGACACACGGCGACACCAGGAGGCGATGGTGATTGAGTTAGAGATCTCAGCGGCGATCCGTGTTGGCACAAGGCAGCGGCCGAAGCAGGCGTTTCATCGTCTGTGGGATGGTGACGCCTCGAACGCGATGGGCGCGGCGGCGGATGGAGTGGGGATGACCCGCGACGAACAGGGTCAGTGGAACCGTCGGTTTCCGACCGAATGGGATTGGGCGCTGGGTCCGCAGGCGTGTCCCCTGTCGACGTGTTGTGTGACGGGTACCGCCTACGGGTTGGTGCTCCACCTCAACGATGCGCACTGGTGGTCCCGAGAAAAGATCGCGGATCAAGTCGAGCGATGGGAACAGGTGGCTAGGACGCCTCCGGCTGGACCGAGCGAAACGCCTGCTCCGCCGCCGCCCTGTCCAAGCTGCTGAAGCCCAAACCCACCAAGCAGATCCGAGCCTTTCAAAATCCGAAACAACAACTGCCTACTCCCGAAGTCACATTGAGTAGAAAGTAGCCAGACAGCATCTTGTCTGGATACTCAGTATCCTGCATTTGGCCAATCCGCCAAACTACGCGGCTGCCAGTTTTTCTGTGCAAACCATTCACACTCAACTAGTTACACGTGAGAATGGCAAAACTGGCCTGGGCGGCCAATAGACTGGCTCATCGATTGATAGTTCATCTTGGCAGCGAATCTGGAGGGCCCCATGAACCTGTCGAGAGTAGCCACCGGTCCAACGAGAATGCCGCCGCACCGAGCCGAGCGCCACACCATGGCACTACCTGGCCGCGTGACCTGGAAAGACTCGCGGGGAGCCACGCGCTTCGCAACGGTGACCACGCGAAACGTCAGCGAGACAGGGGTGTTCATCGAGTGGTCGGAGCCGACCTCGATTCCGCTCTTTCGTCTGGTGAGCTTTCAGCTCGAACGCGAGGCCAGGAATATTGAAGGAATTCCGGCGGCCCTGCGCGTCGGCAAGGTACTCTCGGCGGTCTTTCGGATGGGAACGTTCCAGAAGGCCACGGGAACCCCAGAGGGATACGGCCTTCGGCTGCTCGTGGATCCCGCGGTGGCCGCTCACGCCGCCGCACACCCCGTAGAGGCGACCGCCTGATTACAGCGCGGCCTTGATGGCCGCAGCCATATCCCTGGTCGAGGCCTTTCCCCCCATGTCCGGCGTCCGCGGTTCTCCGCCGGTCAGCACCTTCGTGATTGCCCGGACGATCGCCTCGTGCGCCTCGTGCTCGCCGAGGTGATCCAGCATCAACGCCCCTGCCCAGATAGCGCCGATGGGGTTGGCGATGCCCTTGCCCTTGATGTCGGGTGCCGAGCCATGGATCGGCTCGAACATCGACGGATACTTCCGCTCGGGATTGATGTTGCCGCTCGCGGCGAGGCCGAGGCTGCCGGAGATCGCGGCGCCAAGATCGGTCAATATGTCGCCGAATAGGTTCGACGCGACGATCACGTCGAGCGTTTGCGGATGGGTGACCATGCGGGCGGCAAGCGCGTCGACGTGATACTTTTTGAAGCTCACGCTCGGATAGTCCCTGCGCACTTCGTCGACGACCGTATCCCACAAGACCATTGAATGTTGAAGCGCGTTCGACTTCGTTGCGCTCGCCAGTTCCCGCCGCGGCCGCTTTGAGGCCAGCTCGAACGCGTAGCGCGCGATGCGGCTGATGCCGTGGCGCGTAAAGAGTCCCGCCTGCTCGACCGCTTCGTGCGGCGTGCCCGCGTGGATCCTGCCGCCGATTCCTGCGTATTCCCCCTCGGAGTTCTCTCGAACGCAAATCATGTCGATGTCGGCAGGCCCCCGATTGGCGAGCGGCGACGTCACGCCCGGAAACAGGCGCATCGGCCGCAGGTTGACGTACTGGTCGAATCGCTGCCGGAGTGGAAGGATCAGCTCCCATACCGCGATGTGATCCGGTACCGATGGATCGCCGACGGCGCCGAAGTAGATGACCGGAAATTCTGAGAGGCGCTCGAACGCGTCGGCCGCCATCATGCGGCCGTGCTTGGCGTAGTACGCACAGCCGTAGGGAAACTCGACCAAATCGAGGCCGAAGCCGCTTCTCGCAGCGACGGCCTCGAGCACCGTCAACGCAGCCGGCACGACCTCCTGGCCGATGCCGTCACCCGGAATTACCGCAACACGGTGCGTCGCACCCATTCATCCTCCGTTCGCGACAGACGCAAATCCGGGCGTCATTCTATCCTTGAATTCGCAGGCGCGTCGGTGTCTGCTTATTGATGGATGCCCGAGCAACTCGCGCGCGAGCGCAGCACGACTCTTCTCTTCTACGGATGCGTGCTGCTGCTCGGCTACCTCTTGTATCAGCTCTTCGAACCGTTCCTGCGGCCGCTGGCGTGGTCCGCAATTCTCGCGGCGTTCTTCCACCGCTGGCACATGAAGCTGGAACGTCGCTACGGCAGGACGCTGGCCGCCTCGCTCAGCACCGCCATCGTCACGATGATCGTGGTTGTCCCCACGGTGTGGCTGGTCATCGCCTTCGTGCAAGAGGCGACTCAGACAGCCGCCTCGGTCGATGTCGCGGGAGGCAGCTCGACAGGAGTGGAGCGAGCGCAGCGGGGGTGGAGCTGGCTCCAGCGCCAGCGCTTCGGCCGGAACATTCCCGATCTCGACGTCGTGCTCCGGCAGGCGACGACGAGAGTGGCCCAGTGGGTGGCCGAAGGCGCGGGCGTGGTGCTGCGCAACGTCGCTGTCTTGATCGTCAACCTCATCATCACGATCTTCGCGTTGTTCTTCTTCTTCCGGGACGGCGACTCGATCATGAGACACCTGCGGCGCGTGCTGCCATTCGACGCGTCGTTCCGCGAGGGACGGATTCGAGAGACAGCCGATCTGATCCGTGCGAGCATCAGCTCGGGAGTCATGGTCGCGCTCGTTCAGGGTGCGCTCGGCGGCATCACGTTCGCGCTGCTCGGTCTGGGTGCGCCCGTCTTTTGGGGCGTCATCATGGGGTTCTTCTCGTTGCTCCCGCTCGGCGCATGGCTCGTGTGGGTTCCGGCGGCCGTGTGGCTGTTGGTGACCGGCGAGGTCGGGCGAGGCATCGCGCTGGCGATCATCGGCGCCGGCGGCATCAGCATGGTCGACAATGTTCTGAGGCCCATCCTGCTTGCGGGTCGTACGCAGATGAACGGGCTGCTGGTCTTCATCAGCCTGCTTGGAGGCATTTCAGCGTTCGGGCTGATCGGGCTGGTACTGGGTCCGGTGGTCATGGCCACCGCCATCAGCTTCGTCGAGGCGTACGCCACGGAACGGCGCGGGGTGACCGTCATCAACAATGACCTTTCTCCAGAGAGCGATCGGCGCAGCGACGCTTGATATCCGGGCGATCGAAGAGATCGAGGCCGATCCCCAGGGCACGGCGCAGGCCCTCGCCGTCGTCGTCTTGTCCAGCGGGGCCGCCGGCCTCGGGCTCACCTCGAATCTCTACGATGCTCCTGTCCTCACGCGCATCGGCCTCGCGCTGCTGCTCTGGATGATCTGGGCAGGCCTCAGTTATGCCATTGGCCTTCACCTCCTGCCCGAACCTCAGACGAGCACCAGCGTCGGCGAGCTGCTGCGCGCGATTGGATTCGCCGCATCGCCGGGCGTGCTCCGCATCTTCGGATTTCTTCCGACGATCGGCACAACCCTCTACGGCCTGGCCACCCTGTGGATGCTCGTGGCGATGGTAGTCGCGATACGCCAGGCGCTCGATTACAAGTCCACCGCGCGAGCGGTGGTTGTTTGTCTGGTAGCCTGGGTCGTTGCCGTGGGGGCGGCGGCCCTGGTCGGCGGGTTTCTGCTCTATGTTGCCGAACGGCTCTCCTCGTAAGGTGATACGTCGCTGAATGGCCGAGCCCTCAACTCCACCCCAAACTCCCAAGCACGTTCCCGTCTCCCCCCAGCCTGAAGATCGCGTCCTGCTCGAGGGGCCGCACTCGCGCATTCGCGAAGCACGGCTGCTGATCAAGGTGATCTGGGATTTTCTTCGCGGCTTCCGTGCGCTGCATTTTTGCGGCCCGTGCGTCACCGTGTTCGGCTCGGCGCGCGCTGGAGAGGGACACCCGTACTACCAGCTCGGCATCGAGATGGGCAAGGGGCTGGCGCGGCTGGGGTTCACCGTGATGACGGGCGGCGGGCCGGGACTGATGGAGGCCGCGAATCGAGGTGCACGCGAGGCAGGAGGCCGTTCCGTCGGCGTCAACATCGTTCTGCCCTTCGAGCAGGAGGCAAACCGGTACTGCGATCGCGTGGTGACCTGCCGCTACTTCTTCGTGCGGAAGGTGCTCCTGTTCAAGTACTCATACGCCTTTGTCGCGCTGCCCGGAGGTCTCGGGACGCTCGACGAGCTCAACGAAGCGCTCACGCTCATCCAGACCAAGAAGATCCTGCATTATCCGGTCGTGCTGATGGGCGCCGCCTACTGGCGCGGATTTCTCGCGCTGCTCGAGGACATGGTGAAGGCAGGAACGGTCAGTGCGACCGATCTGAAGCTGTTCCTGGTGACCGACGATCTCGATGAAGCGCTCGGACATATCCGCAAGCACGCCATCGAGGAATTCAAGCTGCTGAAGCAGCGGCCGAAGCCATCGAGGTGGCTCGGCGAGCCCAGAGATGCGCCGACCGGCGCCGTGCGTGGCACGCCACCGCCGGCGGAGTGACGCGTGTGCGCGACTACTCTTTCTCTTCCTGCTCGTCGAACGGCTGAACGGCCGTGTTCAGCGCAGACAACGACACGCTTCGCTGGAAGGCGGCCCACACGGCTTTGGACAGCAGCGTGCGGAAGCCGCCCTTCTCCAGCTGATAGAGCGCGTGCGCGCTCGTCCCGCCCGGAGACGTCACGAGGTTCCTCATCTCGGCCGGATGGGACGCCGACTGCTCGGCGTAGATCGCCGAGCCGCGGACCGTCTGCGTCACCAGCGTCCGCGCATCCTCGCGCGAAAAGCCCAGATGGACGGCGGCGTCGATCAGCGCTTCCATGAAGAGAAACACGTAGCTGGGGCCGGAGCCGCTGATGGCCGTGGCCATGTCCAGAAACGCCTCATCGGCCACGTAGAGCTCTTTGCCGAACGCCGAGAGGATCGCGCGAGCCTCCTCGCGCTGAGCGGGAGTGGCCGACGAGCTTGCTGTCCATACGGTCATCCCTTCGGCGACCTGCGCCGGCGTATTCGGCATCGAGCGCACCACGGCCGTGTGCTTCAGGCCCTTGGCAATCGACTCAACGCGTGCGCCGGCAATGATCGACAGAACCAGCGCGTCCTTGCGCAGCTTGCCGCACAAATCGCCGAAGACGAACCTCAACATCTGCGGCTTCACCGATAGGACGACGATATCGGCCGAGCGGGCGGCAGCAAGGTTGTCGGTCGTGGTGGTGATGCCGAACCGCGTCTCGAGATCCTTGATTCGCTCGGTATGCGGATCGCTCGCGGCGATCGCCTTCGCGGCGACGGTCTGCGAGTTGAGAAGCCCGCCGATCATGGCGCCCGCCATCGCGCCACCGCCGACGAACGCAAGCGACTTTCCCTTGAGCGCCTTGTCCATAGTCACGGTCTCGTCTGCCCTTCCCCTTCGATGATCCATTTGTAGGTCGTCAGTTCGCGCAGTCCCATCGGGCCGCGGGCGTGCAGTTTCTGGGTCGAAATGCCGACCTCGGCACCCAACCCGAACTCGCCGCCGTCGGTGAACTGCGTGCTGGCGTTCGCATAAACCGCCGCGGCGTCGACTTCGCTGAGAAACCGCGCTCTCGACTCGGCGTCCGACGTGACGATCGCCTCGGAATGGCCCGACCCGTGCGTCCGGATGTGGTCGAGCGCTTCATCCAGGCTGCCGACGACCTTGACGGCGGCCACGAGCGACAGATACTCGCGGCCCCAATCCTCGGCCGAAGCGGCTGTGTACGGCGCGCCAGCCCCACGCAGAATATCGGCCGCTTCTTCATCGGCGCGTATTTCGACGTTGGCGCCTCGCCATTCCCCGGCGAGCCGCGGCAGCCATGCCGCCGCAATGTCGCGGTGAACGAGCAGCGTGTCCAGCGCGTTGCAGATCGTCGGCCGGCGCACCTTGGCGTTGTACGCGATCCGCAGCGCCATCTCCGGCTCGGCCGTTCGATCGATGTACGTGTGACAGACGCCGGCGCCCGTCTCGATCACCGGGACCGTCGCGTTCTCCACTGTCATGCGAATCAGCCCTTCGCCGCCGCGAGGGACGATGACGTCGAGATACTCCCGCAGCTTGAGCATCCTCTGCACGAGCGCTCGGTCCGTCGACGTAATCAGCTGGACCGCCGCTGCAGGCAGGCCTGCCTCGGCCAGCCCTGCCTGAATCGCGGCCGCAATCGCCCGGTTGCTGTCGAGCGCTTCGCTTCCGCCGCGCAGCACCACTGCGTTCCCGGTCTTGAGCGCGATTGCCGCGACGTCGCTCGTCACGTTCGGCCGCGACTCGTAGATGACGCCGACGACACCCAACGGCACGCGGCGCTTCGAGATTCGCAAGCCGTTCGGCCGCGTGACGGCGTCGAACGTCTCGCCGAGCGGATCGTCGAGCGCGGCTACTGCTTCCACGTCGCTCGCCATTGCAGCCACCCGCGCAGACGTGAGGCGGAGCCGATCCAACTCGATGCGAGGGGACGCCGCCGCACAATCCCGCGCGTTGGCCTCGAGAATCTCCTTCTCGGTCGAGCGTATTGCCGCAGCAATCGCCTTCAACGCGCGGTTCTTGACCCCGGTCGACGCCCGAGCGAGCTGAATCGACGCGGCCTTCGCCGCCGCCGCCTTCTCTGTTAGTTCGTCCGTGGTCACGACCATTCCTTGTCCCTAGCCCCTGGCCCCTCGTCCCTGCTTCTACAGCATCACCACGTTGTTTCGGTGAATGGCTTCGTCGCCGAAATGAAAGCCGAGCACCTTCGCAATTTCAGCCGAGCGGCAGCCCTTGATCCGTTCGAGGTCGGATGCGCCGTAGTTGGCGACCCCGCATCCGATCGCGCGCCCCTCGGGACCGATGATGTTGACGCTGTCGCCGCGATTGAACGGCCCCCTGACGGCAACCACACCAGCCGGCAGCAGCGACCGGCCCCGGCCAAGTGCCGTGACGGCGCCCGCATCGATGTGAGCTGCAGCTTTGCCAGAGAGGCCGGCCAGTATCCAGCGTTTCCGGCTTTCCAGACGCGTCCGACTCGATGGAAACCTGGTCCCTACCCTCTCGCCGCCGACGACTCGGGCAAGAACATTGTCGGCCGCTCCACCAGCCACCACCACCGAGACCCCCGACTCGGTCGCGAGCCGCGCGGCCTGCACCTTCGTCACCATCCCGCCAGTCCCACGAGCAGTGCCAGAGCCCGCGGCCAGCGCCACGATCTCATCCGAAATGATCCGCACTTCGGGTATGAGCGTCGCTGAGGCATGTCGACGTGGATCCGCCGTAAACAGCCCGTCCTGGTCGGTCAGCAGAATCAAGAGGTCGGCATCGACGAGATTGGCCACGAGCGCAGACAGATTGTCGTTGTCGCCGATCTTGATTTCCTCGATCGCGACGACATCGTTCTCGTTGATGACAGGCACAACCTTGCGCTCCAGCAGGGCCAGGAGCGTATTTCGGGCGTTGAGGTAGCCCTGGCGATCGGCTAGATCGGCCCGTGTGAGGAGCGTCTGCGCGACGACCAGGTCTTCAGCCGCAAAGAGCGCATCCCACGTCTGCATCAGCCGGGCTTGGCCAACCGCGGCCAGCACCTGTTTGAACGGAATGTCCCGGCCATTCCGGGCGAGCTTGAGCGCCTGACGGCCGGCGACGATGGCCCCAGACGAGACCAGTGCGACCTGATGTCCCTCGCGGACGAGACGGGCGATCTGGCGCACGATTCCGGCCATCTGGGGCCTCGAGAGATGGTCCTCTCCCCCCGTCAGGGTATTCGTGCCGACCTTGACCACCAGCCGCTTGCTTCGACGTACATTCATTTGCGGTCGCTATTTTATATCGGGCTATAATTCAGCCGCCGAGCGGGAGACGCTCGATTCCTAACAAACGGAGGGGGTTATGCAGCGAAGGGTGCTAGTCGTGTTCCTGCTCGCGGCGCTTGCGGCGCCTCTGTCTGGGCAGAACGGCCCGAAGAACCCGAACGAATGGCGCGCCTACTCCGCCGACCCCGGCAGCAGCAAGTACTCCCCGCTCGATCAAATCAACAAGGACAACGCCAAGGATCTTCGAATCGCGTGGCGATTCAAAACCGAGAACCACGGTCCGCGCCCCAACTACAACAGCCAGGTGACGCCACTGGTGGTCAACGGCGTCATGTACGCGCAGGCCGGCACGCGCCGCGCGGTCGTGGCCATCGAGCCCACCACCGGGGAGCAGTTGTGGATGTGGCGGATGGACGAAGGCAAGCGCGGCGAACTGGCCGTGCGGCAGGGGTCAGGCCGTGGCGTCGCGTACTGGACCGATGGCAAGGGCGACGAGCGCATTTTCACCGTCACGCCGGGGTACCACTTGGTGGCGCTCAACGCAAAGACAGGCATTCCGGTTGCCAACTTCGGCCGCAACGGCGTCGTCGATCTGAAGACCGAGCTCGACCAGCCGGAAGTCGATCTCATCACGGGCAGTATCGGCCTCAACGCTCCGCCGGCGGTCGGCAACAACGTGGTGGTCGTGGGCGCGGCGCATCTGGCGGGGAGCGTGCCCCGCACCAAGGAGAACGTGAAAGGCTACGTGCGTGGCTATGACGTCCGCACGGGCAAGCGCCTCTGGATCTTCCATTCGGTTCCGCAACCGGGCGAGTTCGGGAACGACACATGGGAGAAGGACTCCTGGTCGTATACGGGCAACACCGGGACGTGGGGGGCCATCACGATCGACGAAGAGCTCAACCGCGTCTATCTCGCGACCGAGATGCCGACCGGCGATTACTACGGCGGACACAGGCCGGGTGCGAATCTGTTTGCCGACAGCGTCGTCAGCCTCGACCTCAATACCGGAAAGCGTCACTGGTACTTCCAGGCCATTCATCACGACATCTGGGACTGGGATTTTCCATCCGCGCCGATTTTGATGGACATCACCGTCGACGGCAAACCCATCAGAGCCGTGGCGGTGCCCTCGAAGCAAAGCTGGCTCTATACGTTCGACCGCGTCAGCGGTCAGCCGGTGTGGCCGATCGTGGAGAGACCGGTGCCGCAGGGCGATGTACCTGGCGAGTGGTATTCGCCGACGCAGCCGCACGTGACAAGACCCGCGGCCTACGATCGCCAGGGCGTCACCGAAGACGACCTCGTCGACTTCACGCCCGAGATCAAAGCAGAGGCACTGCGGATCTTCAAACTGAACAAGGCGGGACCGATCTTCACGCCGCCCATCGTGTCGAATACGAACGGCCAGGCGGCCACGCTTTCGCTGCCCAGCTCGACCGGCGGCTCCAACTGGGAAGGCGGAGCGTACGATCCTGAAACGAAAATCGCGTACATCTTCTCGACGACAAGCATGTCGCAGCTCTCGCTCGTCCCCGGGGGGTCGCGCTCGAACATGAACTTCGTCAGCGGTCGCGGCGGCGGCGATGAAGGGGGCCCTGGTGCCGGCGCGGCGCCGGCCGGTGGAGGCGGAGCTCGCGGGGCGGCGCCGGCCGCTGGACCCGCGCCTGCGGCAGCACCTGCCGGTGGGGCCGCACCTGCTGCTCCAGCACGTGGCGGCGGTCGCGGAGGTCCCGTATTCGGCTTGCCGCTGGTGAAGCCGCCCTATGGGCGAGTGACGGCGATCAACATGAATACTGGCGATCACGTCTGGATGCAGCCGATCGGCGACACGCCGGACGACATCAAGAACAACGAGAAGCTGAAGGGCATCACGATTCCGCGGACCGGTCGCGGTGGACGCACCGGCATCATGCTCACGAAGACGCTGCTCTGGGCGGGAGAGCGCGGTGCGCTCGTGACCGTCAATGGCCAGCAGGGATCGTGGTTCCGCTCGTACGACAAAGCCACGGGCGCAATTGTCTCGGAGGTGCTGCTGCCGGCGAACGTCACCAGCGCGCCGATGACCTACATGGTCAACAACAAGCAGTACATCGTCGTGTCTGTCGGCGCGCAGGGAGTGCCGGCGGAACTGATCGCGCTGGCGTTGCCATAGGATTTCTCACAAAGGGAGTTGAGCATGCTGCGCAGGTCTGTAGTCGTTCTCTTGCTGGGCCTCTCGGCGGTGACGCTGTCGGGGCAGAACGGCCCGAAGAACGGGAACGACTGGCGAGCCTACTCATCTGATCCGGGCAGTTCGAAGTACTCGCCGCTGGATCAGATCAACAAGGACAATGCGAAAGACCTGCGGATCGCGTGGCGATTCAAGACCGAGGCCTACGGTCCGCGCCCCGACTTCAACAGCCAGGTCACCCCGCTCGTCGTGAACGGCGTGATGTACGCGCAGGCGGGCATGCGCCGCGCCGTGGTGGCGATCGATCCCACCAATGGCGAGCAGCTCTGGATGTGGCGCATGGATGAGGGGAAACGCGGCGAAGTCGCCGTGCGCCAAGGTTCAGGACGCGGCGTCGCGTACTGGACCGACGGCAAGGGCGACGAGCGCATCTTCAGCATCACGCCCGGCTACCACCTCGTCGCGCTGAACGCCAAGACGGGTATCCCGGTGGCGTCCTTTGGCCGCAACGGCATCATCGATCTCAAAACCGAGCTCGATCAGCCGGAGATCGATCTGATCACGGCGGGGATCGGCATTAACTCACCCCCGGCGGTCGGCAACAACGTCGTGGTGGTCGGCGCCGCGCATCTCGCGGGCAGCACGCCGCGCACCAAGGAGAACGTCAAGGGCTACGTGCGCGGCTACGACGTGCGCACGGGCAAGCGGCTCTGGATTTTCCACACCATTCCGCAGCCGGGCGAGGCTGGGAACGAGACGTGGGAAAACGACTCGTGGTCGTACACCGGCAACGCCGGCAACTGGGGTCCGATCACCATCGATGAAGAACTGAACCGGGTCTATCTCGCAACCGAAATGGCAACCGGCGATTACTACGGTGGCCACCGACCTGGCGCGAACCTCTTCACCGACTGTGTGGTCAGCCTCGACTTGAATACTGGCAAACGACAGTGGTACTTCCAGGCGATTCATCACGACCTGTGGGACTGGGACTTCCCTGCCGCGGGAATCCTGATGGACATCACGGTGGATGGCAAGCCGATCAAGGCCATCGCGGTGCCGTCGAAGCAGGGTTGGCTCTATACGTTCGATCGCATCACCGGTCAGCCTGTGTGGCCGATTGTCGAGAGGCCGGTCGAGAAAGGCACGGTACCGGGCGAGTGGTATTCGCCGACGCAGCCGTTTGTGACGAAGCCCGCGGCGTTCGATCGCCAGGGTGTGACGGAAGACGATCTGGTCGACTTCACGCCGGAGATCAAAGAAGAAGCGCTTCGGATTTTCCGGTTGCACAAAACAGGCCCCATCTTCACGCCGCCGATCGTGGCGGGAGCTGACGGCAAGCCGGCCATGTTGATGCTTCCGACTTCGACGGGCGGCGCCAATTGGGAAGGGGGCGCCTACGATCCCGAGACGAAGATCGTGTACATCTTTTCGACCACGGTTATTCGGCAAATCGCGCTCGTTAGCGACCCGTCTCGGTCGAACATGAACTACATCCTTGGCGGAGGTCGGGGCGGCGGCGACGACGATGGGCCAGGGGGTGGCGGGCGCGGTGGTGGTGGGCGTGGTGCAGCGCCAGCGCGCGGCGAGGCAGCAGCAGAGGGAGCCGCACCTGCTGCACCGGCGCGCGGCGGCGGTCTGCCATCACTGAGCGTGTTCGGATTGCCGCTGGTGAGAGCCACCCTATGGCCGCGTGACGGCAATCAACATGAACACCGGCGAACATGTCTGGATGCAGCCGATCGGCGACACGCCGGACAACATCAAGAACAACGAAAAGCTCAAAGGCGTCACGATCCCCCGGACGGGCCGGGGCGGCCGCACGGGCATCATGCTCACGAAAACGCTGCTCTGGGCCGGCGAGCGCGGCCCGCTCGTCACGGTCAACGGCCAGCAGGGATCGTGGTTCCGTTCGTACGACAAGGCGACCGGCGCGATCGTGTCGGAGATGCTGATGCCGGCCAACGTGACGGCGGCACCGATGACCTACATGGTCAACAACAAGCAGTACATCCTCGTCAATGTCGGGGCCGCCGGACGTCCGTCGGAGATGATCGCGCTTTCACTGCCGTAGGGTCGCTCACACACATGGGGAGAGAGAGTATGTTGCGCAGGTCCATAGCTGTCGTCCTGCTCGGCCTCACGGCAACGACGCTGTCGGGGCAAAGCGGATCGAAGAATCCAAACGAGTGGCGCGCCTACGGCGCTGATCCGGGCAGCTCCAGAGTACTCCGCGCTGGATCAAATCGACAAGGACAACGCGAAGGATCTGCGAATCGCGTGGCGGTTCAAGACCGAGAACCTTGGGCCGCGGCCTGATTTCAACAGTCAGGTCACGCCGCTCATGGTCAACGGTGTGATGTACGCGCAGGCCGGCATGCGCCGCGCCGTGGTGGCCATCGACCCCGCCACCGGGGAGCAGCTCTGGATGTGGCGCATGGACGAGGGCAAGCGCGGCGAAGTAGCCGTGCGCCAGGGGTCTGGCCGCGGCGTCGCGTACTGGACCGACGGCAAGGGCGACGAGCGCATCTTCAGCATCACGCCCGGCTATCACCTGGTCGCGCTCAACGCGAAGACCGGCATCCCCGTGGCGAACTTCGGCCGCAACGGGATCGTCGACCTCAAGACTGAGCTCGACCAGCCGGAGGTCGATCTGGTCACGGGAAGCATCGGCATCAACTCACCGCCGGCGGTTGGCAACAACGTGGTCGTGGTGGGCGCTGCGCATCTGGCAGGCAGCGTGCCGCGCACCAAGGAGAACGTGAAGGGATACGTGAGGGGCTACGACGTGCGCACGGGCAAACGGCTGTGGATCTTCCACAGCATCCCCCAGCCAGGTGAGTTCGGCAATGAGACGTGGGAGAAAGACTCCTGGTCGTACACGGGCAACACCGGCACGTGGGCCCCGATCACGATCGACGAAGAGCTCAACCGCGTCTATCTCGCGACGGAGATGCCAACCGGCGACTACTACGGCGGGCATCGCCCCGGCAACAATCTGTTTGCCGACAGCGTCGTCAGCCTCGACCTGAACAGTGGCAAACGGATCTGGCATTTCCAGGCCGTGCATCACGACATCTGGGACTGGGACTTCCCCGCCGCGCCGATTCTGATGGACATCACAGTCGACGGCAAGCCAATCAAAGCAGTAGCGGTGCCTTCGAAACAGGCGTGGCTCTACACGTTCGATCGCGTGAGCGGGCAACCCGTCTGGCCCATCGTCGAAAAGCCGGTCGAGAAGGGAGATGTCCCGGGTGAGTGGTATTCGCCGACGCAGCCGCACGTGACGAAGCCTGCGGCCTTCGATCGCCAGGGCATCACCGAGGCCGATCTCGTCGACTGGACGCCCGAGATCAAGGAGGAAGCGCTGCGCGTCTTCCGACTGCACAAGTCGGGGCCGATCTTCACGCCTCCGATCGTCGCGAACACCAACGGGAAGGCCTCCACGCTGATCCTGCCCAACGCCACCGGCGGCGCCAATTGGGAAGGCGGCGGGTTCGATCCCGAAACCAAGATCGCATACATCTTCTCGACGACCAACGTACGATCGCTCGCCCTCACCAACGATCCCACGCGCTCGAACATGGATTTCATCCTCGGCGGAGGTGGTGGAGGTGGTCGCGGCGGTGGTGACGATGAAGGCGGCCAGGGAGGCGGCGGTGGACGAGGAGCTGCGGGGCGCGGCGCACCACCGGCGCGCGGCGATGCGCCAGCGCGCGGTGAAGGGCCGGCCCGCGGCGCCGCGCCGACGACCGTGTTCGGCTTGCCGCTCGTCAAGCCGCCATATGGCCGCATCACGGCCATCAATATGAACACGGGCGACCACGTGTGGATGGCGCCCATCGGCGACACGCCGGATAACATCAAGAATCACGAACGGCTCAAGGGCATCACCATCCCGCGCACGGGCCGCGGCGGACGCAACGGGCTGATGATCACGAAGACGCTGCTGTGGGCCGGCGAGCGCGGGCCGCTCGTCACCGTCAACGGGCAGCAGGGGTCCATGTTCCGTTCGTACGACAAGGCCACCGGCGCGATCGTCTCGGAGATGCTCCTGCCGGCCAATGTCACCGCTGCACCAATGACGTACATGGTGAACAACAAGCAGTACATTCTCGTCAACGTCGGAGCCGCTGGACGTCCGTCGGAGATGATCGCCTTGACGCTCCCCTAGTCACGGCAACGGATTGTGTGTAGATGGAAAAGGGCCGGCGCGAGCCGGCCCTTTCTCTTTGAACGCACGTTCGGCCGTCGACTAGGCCGCGCGTCTCCGCCTGCGTTTCTGCCGAGCACGCAGGTACGCTTCGTAACAATCTATCGCGCGAATGAAGACGTCGAGCCGCGACAGACCGGTTGACTGGCTCAACGACACCATCTGCGCGTAAACCTTAGGGGGCACCCGAATGCTCACCTGTGGGTAGTCGCGAACGCGCTGGCCACCCACGCCCCCCGGAGGCCGGCCAGCCTTCCGTGCCGCATTCTTCTTCATGATCCTCCCTCATCCCCTACTGAACGCAGCATTTGTGCTCCACAAATGTTCCGCTTTTCTGCGTTCTGTTCTGCGCACCCTCGCAATTCGTCGGTACAGCAAGGATGCTGCCAGCCGCTCGGGAATACGGCAATCACAAATGAAGAGCCCGCTACGAGAAGTATTTTCTTGAAGAGGAAATTTTTACTCGCGCCGAAGAGGCAGCTGCGCGGTTTCCCACGCGGCGATGCCCCCTGCCAATTCGGTCACTTGAAAAGCCTGACGCTGTAAGAGGCTGGCGGCAATCGACGACCTGTAGCCCCCTGCGCAGTGAACCAACAACGCACGGTCCTTTGGCAGCTCGCCAAGACGTTCGGTGAGATGTGTCAGCGGCACGCTCACGCTTCCTGCAAGGGACTTCTGACGTCTCTCGTTTGCGGTCCTGACGTCTATCACCAGGGGCGCGCTGGGCCCGGCCAGCCGCTCGGCCGCTACACTGGCCCCGACCCGTTCTGTCGTCCTCGTCAGTTCAGGGTGCGAAGTCAGGCTCAGAAGCCCGTCCTGGAGGTATCCGACCACGTTGTCGAAGCCAATCCGTCCGAGTCGCAGCGCGGCCTCGGCCTCTCGCCCCGGGTTGGCGATGATGACGACCGGGGCTTCCCTGCTCAGGACCGTACCGGCCCACGTCGCAAACTGTCCTCCGAGGCCCACGTTGATGCTGCCCGCCAGGTGCGCCGCCGCAAACTCGTCCGGATCGCGCACGTCCAGCACCTGCCCGCCGTTGCGCTGAAGCGCGAGTACCAAATCGAGCGTCATCGGATTCAGCTCGCCTGCCAGCGCCTTGTCCAGCGTCGGCCGCTCCTTCGCGTTGAGGACTGCGTCGTAGGTGAAGTACGGCGGCGCGTCCGGCTGATCGGCGGTCACGAGATCGATGAAGGCGGCCTTGGTCATCGGCTGCAGCGCGTAGTTGACGCGGCGTTGCTCGCCGATGGTCGAGAACGTCTCCTTGCCGAGAGCCTTCCCGCACAAGGAACCGGCGCCGTGTGCAGGGTAGATGAGGCTCTCGTCAGGAAGCCTCATCAGCTTGTCGTGCAGCGAGTCGTACAGCTTGGCGCCTAGATCGGCTGCCGACCATCCGAGCGCCGCCCGGAGGTCTGGACGACCGACATCGCCGACGAACAGCGTGTCGCCAGTCAGCACCGCATATGGGGTATTGGCGTCGCGCGAGAGATCGAAGACCTCGATCGAGATCGACTCTGGCGTGTGTCCCGGCGTTTCGATCGCGCGCAGCTTCACGGACCCGAGCTCGACGCAATCGCCGTCGCGAAGCGGAGTGAACTTGTACTCGGCCTGAGCCGACGCGCCCAGATAGATGGTCGCGCCGACGCGATCGCGCAGTTCCAGATGGCCCGCGATGAAGTCTGCGTGCAGGTGTGTCAGGAAGACGTGTTCGATCTTCAGCCCGTGCTCAGACGCAAAGGCCAGATACTGCTCGACGTCGCGCTGGGGATCGACGACCGCCGCGGCGCGTGATGCTTCGTCGCCGATCACATAGGACGCGTGCGCCAGACAGCCGAGATAGAACTGTTTGAAGATCATCGACGTGCGTATCCTTCACCAGGTAAAGCGGAACAAGCCGATAGGTTGGCGGTTGAGATCTTTCGAGGCAGACTCCACTTTGAACTGTGGGGGCACCATTGTCCAACTATCGTAAACCGTTCCCCCAATCAGAAATCGGCGCTGGGACCCTTGTGGCTGGGCTGACCCTTCAGTCGACAACGTATAAGCACGCGCGGGCTCGGTCTTCCCTGCGCTATCGCTGCGCGGCACGTATTCGGCGAGGCCATCCCCATCGACATCCGCAAGAATCCAATCTACACGCAGAAGACGGTGGTAGGTTCGGTCGGCGATCATGGCGCGGAGCTGAGCATTGAATTCCTTGACGATCGCTTCGGCATTCGGCAGGGATCGCCTCAGAGCGAGATACAAGGGACGCGTCACGAGCGGCGTTGTCCCGACCTGCAACCGCAACTGCACCTGAGACTGATAACTGGCGACGATATGCTCGACGACGAGATCATCGATGAGCGCGTAGTCGACCTTGCTGTCGAGCAAGAGCCTCAGGCTGTCCTCGTCGGATCTCGATCTCACAATGATCGGACCCGACTGATCGAATCCTTCGCCGTACGAGTAACCTTCGACCACCGCAATGCGCCTGCCCTTGAGGGCTGCCAGGGAGCTCGCCGACACATCCCCTCCCCGTCGTGCAACGAGCAACAGCCGGTTCTCGAGATAGGGGTCCGAAAACAGGAGTGTGCGCTCGCGCTCCGCGTCTTTCCACGCCGCACCGCTACCGTCGAAGCTGCCATCGCCGAGCAGGGCTGTGGTGAACTGCGCCGGCTCGACGATGGTCGTGGAAGCCTTCACTCCAATGCGGGCGAGCGCGGCTTCGACCAGATCGAGCGCGACGCGGGGCTGGCCAGCGGCGTTGGTGAATGGGGGCCAGGGGGTCGACACCAGGCGCAGCAGCGGCGGCGCCTGAGCACCGAGCGCGATCGAAGCGACGAGACACAAGGAAAGTACGAGACGCGGCATGGGACGCTCCTCACGCTGAGTGTAACAGGAGAAGCCTGGCCCTCCGATTCGCATCACGGCGCATAATGAGGGCGTGGCCGCGCCCTCGAGGCAGACGATCGTCCTTGCCGTCGTCACACTGGTTGTCGCCGCCGCCACGCTGACCGCAATTCGGTCGAAGCCTTCCGGAACGACGGTGGGATTCTGGTTCGAGCCGCTCAGCAGCGAAACGCTCACCGGCGTGCCCGAGCGCCTCGGGATCATCGGCGCAGACGATTTGAAGGCGATCGAATCGATGGCCTTCGCCGAGCTCGCTCACGCGTTCAAGGATTTTCAAGTAACCGTGACGGAGCGTCGCGATGCCACCTATCGCGTGCGGGTTGTCGACAGTTTGCGCAATCCGCTTGCCCCGAAGATGTTTCCTCCGTCGGGTGAGTCACGCTCGATTCCTGGTCTCGGCGGCCAGGGCGCCGTGAACTTCCGCCTGTTCGCCCACAGCGCCGTCGCATATGCGCCGGCTGAGGCAGATCGGGCCGCCATCGTTGCCGGAATCGGCCGCGGCATCGGCCGCGCGGCCGTGCATGAGTTTGCGCATCAGTTTCTCGGAGCCACCGACATCCACAACGAACGGGACCAGGCCAGCTACGAGTACCGCTCAGCCGATCGCGTCGAGCAGTACCTACGGCGATCTGCGCTGGGGGATGGCGGGGCCACTGATTGCCAAGCGGATGGGGACCAATGGAACCAACCATTGACCACATCGAGATCACGGTCCGGGACATGAGCGTTGCCGAGCCTTTCTACGACCCTACTGGCCTGACGGCAGTTCCGCGTCTTCGTTGTCCTGCCCCTGGAGGGTCGAACTGACCGGCTGCCCGATCGCCTGGAAAGTGTCGAGCTCTTCCACGAAGAAAGACTCATCCCCGCCCTCGAGCGAACGCAGGTAATACTTGTAGGCCCATCGCGCCACACGCTGGCCGCTCTCACGGGCCGCGACATCGGCGAACCGGAAGTGGATGCCCATCAGGATGCGCGCTTCGACGATGTCGTTTCCGACATCGGAAAAAGCCAGGTAATCCCGGTTGCTTGTCGCGCCGATGACCGAGAACGCCAGCCGGTCGGTCCTGAAAAACAACCTCAACATCTCCGTCGCGGCGCCGCCAGCGCTGTTTGCACCAGAGGAATAGTCTGGGTAGTTGGGATTGTTGAAGAACGGTTGCCAGGTGGGATCGCCGACCGTTCTGCGATTGCCGTCGACGTCTCCGAATTGAATGGCTGTGCTCGGACGCCAGACGTTGTATTGAATCTTGGTTTGCCAGGAGGTAAAGAGTGCATCGGCGATGGCCATGTTGACGAGCGCAAACATCCGTGCGCTGTCGCCGACATCGGTTATGTACCTGTCCGTCAGCTGTCGCATCGTCCGATTGAAATAGTTGAGCGGGTTGTCGGAATAGAAGATCGCGATCGCGGTCTGCTCCGGCGTGCGCGTCGAGCCGTCGCGTCGCCCAAGCGCTTTCACTTCGTCATACTCCTCGGAGTACTGACGGCTGGTTACCTGCGGCGGTGTACCCGAGAAGAACTGGGACGTGTGCTCCGCTGCAAAGGGGATCGCATTGGCCATCCACGACGCAGCCATGGGCACCGGCTGCCCCGCGGCGTCGAACACCGTTGGCCTCCACTTCCCTATCTCGGTACTCCCGAAGAACTGCGGCGGCGGCGCTGGGTAGGTCCCATCACCGGCGCGTTTCTGGATGACCGCCGCAGCTGCCTGGGCTCCTGCCGCCACCCCTGGATCATTGGCTGCGAGTTGATGCGCCGCGAGGTAGGCAGCATAGGTTGCATCAATCGCCGCAGTTTGTGCGGGGAATCGATTCACGAGCACATCACGAGCCGCTTTCGAGGCGGCCGCAATGACAGAGCCCGAGGCCGGCGTGATGCCCTCGCCATAGGTTTCGAAGCGACGCTGAATCGCCTGCACCGCGTCGTGCATGGCGAGATGAACCAGCGTGATCTCGACGATGCGCGTAGGGCCCGCTGGGCCCGGAATGGGCGGTGCTGCAGCGATGGTGCTCAGCAGAGTGGTATTCCAATCGGTGATGACGTCTGCCGCCGCGGGTGTTGCGACACCGAGAGTTACGGACACCAGAACGCCGACGAGACGCCGTGCTGCACTCATGGAACACCCCTCTTCTTGCCGCCGTGGTTGTCGTTTGCGTAGGTTCGAAAGAAGCCGGGCGTCGAATGAAGCCGGCACTATAGCATGCCGACACGACTGCGCTGACAGGAACAACCGCGGGGACCGTCGTTTCTCTGCAAGCGCCGATGCCAACACAGGTCGGCGGATTTCCTAGATAATTCAGCTATGCCGGGGTGGCGGAACTGGCAGACGCACAGGACTTAAAATCCTGAGATCCGCAAGGATCGTGTGGGTTCGATCCCCACCCCCGGCACCTTCTACTAGTGATTGCGCAGTTCCAGCCGCATCTGATCAGAACTAGTATGAATCTCCCAACCGGCGATTCCGCCGACGAAAGGAGCCATCATGATTGTCATCCGCAACGTGTTTCGACTGAAGTTTGGTAAGGCCAAGGAGGCCGTCGCTCTCATGAAGGAAGGATTGGCCATTCAGAACCGCGTGATGGCTGGTCAGGTGTTTTCCACTCGTGTCCTCACCGATGTCACCGGGCCCTTCTACACGCTAGTTCTAGAAATCACCGCACCCAATTTGGCGGCTTATGAAAGTAGTGCGCCCAAGATGTTTGGTGACAAGGAATTTCAGGCCCACTATCAGAAAATCGGCGCACTAGTCGAATCGGGCTATCGTGAGGTGTTCTCCATCGTTGAATAGTGTTTCGCACTCGAAGGAAGGCAGGGGCAGGCATCAGCGCGGCCTGATGCCTGCCCTGGCACGTGATCACTATCGTCCCCACTCGTCGGTCCGACTCCCTTTCGATGACATCGACAAATCCACCCGACTCACCGACAGTAGCGAGCGCGAAGCTCGTCGAGACTGGCGACAGACCTCCGAACACTCCCAAGAACTAACGGATCCTCTGCGAGAATCACGCACGCGGCTTCCTGCAGAGCCGCCCGGTCGATCCTCGTGCTGTCGGCGCGCGCGAAGACCCATGGCGCCAGCCTGATGTAACCCCAGCTCTCGATCGCTCGGAAGTCGGCGTCGCTCGCGTGCCACAGCTCGGCGACAACGTCCGGCCGGAGCTCGCCGATGCTGTAGGAGTAGTCCCACTTGTCGTGTCCGGGAAGGAAGCCGATCGCCGGTTGCCTGTCCCGCGCAGCGATCGTGCGATCGCTTTTGCCGAGCAGATCGATCGTCGGCCGGTGCGAGAAGTACGGAATGGCGCCGGCCCAACTCACGGCGATCGTCGCGTCAGCACCCGTCGCAGCTCGCAACGCGAGCCCATACCGTACCGCCCATTCATCATCGTTGGCATAGGCGGCGTTGTGACCGATCCAGCGACTCACTGCCTGGCCGTTTACTGCTGTCCATGACGCGAAGGCGAGGGCGACGGCCACGATCGATCGGCGTCGGCTAGGCGTTCCAAGCCAAGTGAACTGGCGATCGGGGCTCGCCGCCGGCAAGAATAGCAACGGAAGCACAAGGATCGGCGTGAGGGCGAGAGCGACGCGCGCCACTCGCAGCCGTTCATCAAGCGAAGTGACGAGCAACTCATCAATCGCGATCGGAGAGATCGCCGCCAGAAGCGAGCCGAGCACAAACAGGCAGGCCACTCCTACGATGGTCCCCCGGCTGGGACGCGCGTGCGTACTCAGCAGACGGTCGATTGCGATTGCAGATAGGACAAACAGTCCTGGCATCGCAGGCGTCACGTAGCGATTGGCGTATTGCAGGTTGTCCCAGACGTCACCGCCCACGTAGACCGAATAGGCGCAGAGTGCGACGAAGGTCGTGAACAGCAGGAATGCACCGCTTCGAGCAAGACTCGTACGGGCCAGAGCAACCACACAACTCAAGGCCAGCGCGACAGGCACGATAAAGTGGAGCAGATCGAGGACGAGCAATCCGATCAAGCCTCGGTAGAAGCGGGCGCCAAGCGGAGCCCCCGCAACCTTGAGGTAGTAAGTGTTGGGCAGCGGAACGCCGTAGTAGAGCATCCGAAAGATCGTATGGATAGCCAGTGTGCCGACGATGGTGCCAACAAGAACAAGCGCAACGGTCGAACGTGACTCCTTGCTGGCGTTCGAGAAAGCAAATCCCGAAATTACGAGACAGGGAACGACAACATCTGGACGCGCGAGAATGCCGAGCGCCAGGAGAGCGGCCAACGCAAGCAGCTCTCGATATCGAATCCGATCGCGAAGCCGGAGAGCGACGAGCATGGATGTCGAGATGATGAGTGTGACGAGACCGACCTCCATGCCGCGCAGCGTCCAGTAAATGAGCGGATAGTAAAGGGCCGTCAGCCAGACTGACAGTGACGCCGCAAGCGGCGCGTTTGGGGCGAGGTGCGTCGCGATTCTCTGCACGACGAGCAGGTTCGTCGCCAGAATCAGCGCTCCCGTCAGCATCACCATCAAAGACATTTTCGAGGCCGAGATTTGCAGGAGGTGGAGCGCCGCCATCCAGAGGGTCCAAAGGAAGTTCGTATAACCTTCGACTGCCGGCTGGCCGACGTTCCAGCGCAAACCGTGACCCTCTGCCAGATTTCGCGCGTAGCGCATCGAGATCATGGCATCGTCGAAGAGCGTGAAATAGATCTCGCCATTCACGGTGAAGGCGGTCCGCGCGACAAATACCAGCGAGCACAACAGGCTCACGATGACGGGCGCCCACAACGGCCACCGCTTCGTTGCCCGCGCGCTCCCGTCGTCAGACGTCATCGGTCTCCTGGCCGCTCGGCGATCTCAGAAACGATATCGAAGAACACTTGAGTTCCCTGAGTGTTATCGGTCCCATCACTCCTGACGTTGAACCTTGACGGCCGGTGCTCGACCAGCTAACGACACGCCGTTTGGCAACCACACCCATCGAGCAAACCTGAGACGGCGTTCCCGTCTTCCTTGAATGCGGCCGAGACGTTCGAGGAGCTCTAGCCCGGACCCGGCACGAATTCAGAAATTCTTCAGAAATCCAGTATTGCCTTCTGGGCTAGAGTCCTGAGGACTTTCGGACCGGTTTTCCCATGGAGTTCTCTGTGAACATCTTTTCGCGTGCGAAGGTCGTGCTGCTCACGGCCACCCTGTTTCTGGTCGCATCGCCGGGTTTCGCCCAGCAACAGCTCTCGATCTCGGGAACGGTTCGTGACGAGTCGACGGGTGTCGTGCCTGGCGCCACGGTCGTCCTCACTGCCGGCGGCACACAGGTCGGAGAAGCAACGACCGACGGGTCCGGCGTCTACCGGTTCAATGGACTCACGGCCCGCAGTTATGAGCTGTCGTTCACGATGCCCAACTACGAGCCCATGACGCGCAACGTATCGTTGGGGCCGGATACGCCGCCCATCGATGTTGTGCTGTCGGTCGGGCGTATCTCGACGACGCTGACAGTGGAGGCGGTGGCAGGCCGGGCGACGGCAACCCGGCTCCCGGTCGCCAACCAGGATGTGCCGGCGCAGGTCACCTCCATTCCACGGGAGCTCATCCGGCAGCAGGCCGCCAATACGTTGGGCGAAGTGGTCAAGAACGCGTCCGGCGTCACGGCCGTGCGCCAGTACGGCGCGTACGAACAATTGATGATCCGCGGGTTCTTCGAGCCCGACCGGGACGCGTTCAACGTGACGCTGGTGGACGGCATGCGATTTTCAGGCAACCGGTACGCCACCCAGACCTACAACATCGAGAGCGTGGAGATCCTGAAGGGACCAAGCTCGGTGCTCTACGGGCGCGGTGCCGTCGGCGGTTCCGTCAATCTCATCCTCCGGAAGCCAGAGGCCGCACCAGCCTACGAGCTGAGTTACAAGGCCGGCAGCTACAACACACACCAGTTCACCGGCGGCGCCACCGGCCCGATCGGCAGCTCGGGCCGTGTGCTCTACCGAGTTGACGGCAGCTTCGAGACGAGCTCGGGTTGGCGTGACGCGGGAGGCGATCGGTTCGGGGTTACGCCGTCGCTCACGTGGAACATCAGCGATCGTTCCCGTCTCTCGCTGCGCCAGTCGTTCACACGGGATCGCTTCGACGGCGATGGCACCATCCCCTACGACATTGTCGGCCTTCCTGCCTACAAGCCCGAGCTCAATATCGGCCTCGAGCAGGACAACGTTCTTGTTGAGGACTCACAGACGCACGTCCTCTTCAACCAGAATCTTTCGCCCCGCTGGCAGTTCCGCAACTCTCTGTTCTACCAGCGCACCAGCGATCGCTACTTCGTGACCGAATACAGCTACAGCGAAGGCAACACCGTGTACCGTGAGCCCCTCGACTTCCATCACAATCGGCGGCCGTTTCAGAATCAGGCCGAGGTGATGGGCCGGTTCGACGGATTCGGCAGCCACGTCCTCCTCCTGGGCTACGAATATCAGAACGACGACTTCCGGAACGAGACTTCGGCCGGCGACGACCCGTGTACGTGCGGCTACTGGTGGGAAACGATCGCCCCGATCGACATCTCGACCATGGTAGAGACCCAAGGCCCCCTCGATATCAACACGGTGGCCCGCAGGCGTAGCTTCACGGACCGAGTCCACGCCGTGTACTGGCAGGATCAAATCGACGTCGCACCGCAAATGAAGCTGAATCTGGCGGGGCGCTTCGACGACTACGAGTTCTCACGGGATACGGTTTACGTCAACGAACCCAGCCGAAACAACACCGTGCGGCAGGCTCAGACGGCGTACACGTACCGCGCCGGCATCGTGTACTCGCCGCGTTTCGACCAGCAGCTTTATTTCGGCACCTCGACCTCGTTCAGTACACAACCCTCCATGGGAGAGATCTACAACGAGGCAGACCTGGCTCCCAGCACAGGGCGTAACTATGAAGTGGGCCACCGCTGGCAGGGTTGGGCAGGGCGGGTGAACACGAACGTGGCGTACTACCATACAACCCGGAACAACTTGAGTGTCTTCGAGACGCCAATCGACTACACGCAGGTCGGAGAGCAGATCTCACAGGGCCTGGACCTCGACGTCAACACCGATCTCGGCGGCCGGACTCACCTGATAGTCAACTACGGCTACAACAACACGAACTTCGAGGATGCTGGAGACCTGAACGGGAAGGACCCCCGCTACGTTCCGCACAACACGTTCAACACGTGGCTGCGCAAGGATTGGGCATCGGGTCTGAACGCGAGCTTCGGCGTCCAGTACGTCGGTTCTCGGTACTTCAACAGCGGCAACACGCTCCTCATCGGCGACTACACGATCGCGTCTGCGGCGGTCGGCTACCGGGCCCGGGCGTGGGAGTGGACGCTCAACCTCGACAACCTGTTCGACGAGGACCAATACTTTCTGCCGGGCAACTACACCGGACAGGTGCTGCCCGGACCGCCGTTTGCCGTCTCCAGCACGATTCGCCTCAGGCTGAACTAGGGAGGAGTTGTAACGCTCAGTATCCGAACTTCCGCATCACCGCGCGCATGCTCCGAGCACTCTTGATGTAGTCGGCTTCACGGCTGTCGCGCTCGACCATGATCCAGCCTTCGTAGTCGATCGCCTCGAGTGCGCGAATGACACCCGGAAGGTCCAGGGCGCCGGTGCCGAGCTCACAGAACTTCTCGCCGGGCCCATCTTTCTTGCCCACTCGGTCTGGGCGGATGTCCTTGAGGTGAATGTAGCGGCAGAGGGGACCGAGGTCGCGAATGGTTTGTACCGGATCCGAGCCGCACAGTGCGAGGTGCCCCGTGTCGGGACAGGCGTAGACACCAGGGCGGTCCTCGAGATAGCGGAGCAGGTCTTCGCGGGTCTCCACCGCATTCGACGCCCCACCGGCCGCCGCGTGTGGGTGCACGACGAAGATAATCCCCCGCTCGGCGCCGTGGTCTACCCAGCGCCGGCTCTCCTCCTTGGGAAAGGTGGCGCGAACAATCTTGACGCCTGCCGCAAAGGCGTATTCGACGGCTGGCTTGACGTCGCCGCCAATGGCGGCGCACTCGATGCCCAGCGCCACACATGCGGCCCGCATCTCAGACGGGGGACGGCCGATCTCCTCGGGCTTGGCCTCCCACCCTTCGTACCCAGTCTCCATGGTGAGGCGAAGGCGTTCGGCCAGAAACTCCCCTTTGTTCCAGGCGTGATCCCAGTTCCAGAAGTGGTGGCCGATCCGCCATTTTCCACGCTTGGTATCTGGATGCTGAGCGAGCAAGGCCGGGACACCGACCATGGCGGCAGCCAGCCCGGCAGCGAACGATCGGCGACTCACATTCATTGCATTGCCATTGTAACCACGAGCGGTTCAGACCACGAAGCTCGCGTACTATTTTCGCGGCCGGAAAGAATTACTCGTCAGCCGCATCTCTGCCGGACTGGAGCAGTCGCCAGAACAGCCTCACGCTCAGCACCTTAGGTGGCACTGGCAGGTCCCTCGGATCCCGCACGAATCTTGCTGTCAGGTCGCCGATGGCAGCGCAGGCATTTCAGCGCGCATACCGGCAACAAGCACACTGGCCCGCCAGAATTCGAAGTAAGGGTCAGGGCAAGTGGCAGGACGGCCGGGTCGTCAACTTGAGCGTCACCGGGGCGTTACTGCAGGTCGACCACGAGTACTCGCTCGGGGAATGCCTTGAGGTGGAGATCGACTTCCTCAACCAACCCGAATCCGAGACCGTCGTCGCGGGCACCGGATACGTAGTCCGCAGGCATTTGGCCCTTCCGAATGCGGCCGCCGTGCAGTTCGAAACCGAGTGCTCGATTGCCCGAAGACGGGGCGACGAGACGTTACCGGACGCCCGGCCCTTCAGGGACTGGCGAAGGCCCAAGCAAGCGCGTCGCCGGGTAGTCTGATAATCACCTTACCGGGCGAGTCTCGCTCTCCTGGCCTGTCGGAACGACTGCACGCCCAGAAACACGTAGGCGGCCAGCAGGATGCTCATTGCAAGCTGCGCCAGCACGGCCGCGCGCCCGAATTCGCCCGCCGTCAAGGCGGGAATCAAGCGTCCCACTGTTCCGAGCAGACCGAGCAGCGCCAGCGCGACTGCAGCATGCATGGCGTGCTTTCGCGCGGCCTCGTTGCGTGCGACCAACGCCAATATCACGAACACTGCGCCGAAGAATGCCGGGATGAGGGCCGTCACGCTGGTCCGGCCGGTGCCGAAATAGCTGACGAGCCCCAGAAGAATCAACACGAGTCCGAGCGTGCGTGTGGTGGAGGACATGGGGATAGTGTAGCCTCGGATCGTGTCTCCGCGGCGGCCCGCAGCAAACGAATCCCCGGTCCCCTGCGGCGTCGACAACGCTGAGGTTCGCTTCGGCGAGCGCACAACCCGGCTGACCAACCTTCGCAAGCCGTTCTGGCCCGAGCTTGGCATCACCAAGGGAGACCTGCTCCGCTACTACGCCGCCATTGCCCCGGCCCTCCTTCCCCATCTGAAGTCGCGCGCGATGGTGATGAAGCGCTATCCGCACGGCGCCGCCGGGCCTTTCTTCTTCATGAAGCGCACGCCATCGCCAAGGCCACCGTGGCTGCAGACGTGCGCCATCACGCATGGGTCCGGAAACGTCATCGACTTTCCGGTGGTGCAAGACCTTGCGTCGCTTCTCTGGATCGTGAATCTCGGATGTATCGACCTCAACCAGTGGTACGCACGCTGCGACGATGTGGACAGGCCGGACTATGTGCATTTCGATCTGGATCCGGGACCAGGAGCGTCGTTCCCACAGGTGCTGGAAGCCGCCCTCCTCGTGAAAAGCGCGCTCGACGCGTTCAAGTTGCCGGCACATGCAAAGACGAGCGGATCGAAAGGCATCCACGTGTACGTCCCGCTCAAGCGCGGGCCGATCCAGAAAGACGTCTGGACGTTCGCAAAGGCCTTTGCGATGACGCTGGCAGGCGGCCATCCGAAAGTGCTCACGGCAGAGTATCGTGTCGCCAAGCGCCCGCACGGCCGCGTGCTGGTCGACTACAACCAGAACGCCTGGGGCCGGACGCTCGCGAGTGTCTACTCCGTAAGACCCACACCGGCGGCTAGCGTGTCGACGCCGCTTGCCTGGCGAGAGATTGAGAAGGGCGTCGAGCTCTCCAGCTTCACGATGGAAGTCGTCTTGCGCCGAGTCGCTCAACAGGGAGATCTGTTTGCGCCCGTATTGAGTGGAAAGGCGAAGTTACCCGGATGACGATCGCGGGCCTCCCCTACCCCCTGCCGCCAATGGATGCGCTTACGGCCGAGCGCCTTCCTGAGCCGTCCACCGCCCAGGCATGGCAGTACGAACCGAAATGGGATGGCTTTCGCTGCATCGCCTATCGCGACGGCAAACAGGTGCGTCTGCAGTCGAAGTCGGGCCAACCGCTCGAGCGGTACTTCCCGGAGGTCGTGAAGCGGCTGCTCGCCGTCAAGACGCCGCGCTTCGTCCTCGACGGCGAGCTCGTTGTCCCAGTTGGCAAGGCCCTTTCGTTCGACGACCTGCTGCAGCGCATTCACCCGGCGGCGAGCCGCATTGCCCGGCTTGCCGCAGAGCGTCCTGCATCGCTCATCACGTTCGATCTGCTCGCCGAGTCTGGGCGGGCGCTCACGGAGAAACCGCTCGAGACGCGGCGCCCGGCACTCGAAGCATTCATGCGGCACGCTGGCGCGATGGGACCGGGATTGCTGCTGTCTCCAGCTTCGCTGGATCTCAAAGTGGCGCAGAAATGGCTCTCTGCGCCAGGGGGCGCGCTGGACGGCGTCATCGCCAAACGACTCGGAATTCCCTATCTGTCCGGCGAGCGAAAAGGGATGGTCAAGGTGAAGCGCATCCGTACCGCCGACTGTGTCGTCGGCGGCTATCGATACGGATCTGCCAGCAAGGATGTCGGCTCCCTGCTGCTGGGGCTCTACGACAAGGCCGGGGTGCTTCATCATATTGGCTTCACCTCGAGCCTTTCTGTTTCGGAGCGACGACTGCTGACGCCGAAGCTCGAGAAACTGCGCGGCGGGCCGGGATTTACCGGGCGCGCGCCCGGAGGTCCAAGCCGATGGAGCACGGTGCGATCGGCCGAGTGGGAACCGTTGAAGCCGGTGCTGGTGGTCGAGGTGACGTACGACTACTTCAGCCAGGGGCGCTTCCGCCACGGCACGCGGCTCGTTCGCTGGCGACCCGACAAGGCGCCCAAACAGTGCACGATGGATCAGGTTGAGGAGCGGAAAGAACAGTCGTTTTTCGCGAAGCTGGCTGGCGCGGCTTCGAACTGAGAACCGAGAACTGAGAACCGAGAACCGAGAACTGAGAACTAGTGGATCGTTCCGCTCGCCGGCATCGCAATCGCTCGGCCGATCATGTCTTCAAGCAGTTTCTTGTCGATTCGGAAGGGGCCCGCGATGGCGGCTCCCGTCTGGATCTCGATGGCGACGACAACGCCCTCGTCTTCGAAGGGATTGACGATCCAGCTGAAGCCTCGCAAGAACACCGGAGCGTCCGCCGACTCGGGATGCTTGGCCCGATGAATCGAGAGGAGCATCGCCTTCAGCAGCTTCGCGACGTCGTTGTCCGTCCACGCGGCGGGATCGACACCGACATCCGAGAGTACCTGCGTGCTGGCGAAGTCGGTTCCACGCAGCCACACGTCGACTTGTAGTTCCACTGCGCTCAGATTGTACGAGACAGCCGTTCGGCGAGTCCAGCCGGGTCGGTTGCCGGATCGGCGCACACGAAGTTGCGGCACACATACGCCGTTGCGCGCCCGTCTCGCATCTCCATGTTCGCAATGAACGGCAGCTGTCCGGCCAGCGCTTTCTGTCGCTCGCCAGGCTCCGCGAAGACCACGACGGAAAACGGATCGTATTTATCGAACAGCTCGCGCTCGAGATCGCGCGTGCCCGGATCGGCACGCGGCCCGACGATCACGACCTGGCCGACACCCGCATGATAGGTAGCCAAGGCGGCCAGCATCATGGGGACCGCGCGTGCCAACTGGCCCAGCCGCGGACCGAACATCCGCAGCGTCTTTTCGACACGCTCGAAGTAGGCCGGTTCGGCCGTCAGATGGGCAAGCGTCAGCAGGTTGAGGACGGCGATCGAGCTGGGGGCCGGCTCGGCGCCATCGTAGTCCTCCTTCATCCGCAGGATGACGCTGGGATCGCTGCCGGTGGTGTTGAACCATCCGCCGTTGTCTGCATCCCAGAACTGATCGTCCTGGCGCCGCTGCAGCGTCCGCACCCAATCCAGCCAATGCGGATCGCCATCGGCCTGGAACAGCTCGAGCAGGCCGAAGATCAGGTAGGCATAGTCTTCGGCGTATCCGTCGATCGCGGCATCGCCGCCACGGTAGCGGCGTCTTAGAATTCCGCGCCCGTCATCCCACATGTGCCGCTCGAGAAAGCGCGCCGATCGGCGCGCGGCTTCGAGCGCGCGCGCGCGTGCAGCCTCGCCTGGCAGTATGCGCCCCGCCCTCGCGCAGGCGGCCAGCATCAGTCCGTTCCAGCCTGTCAGCACTTTGTCATCGAGATGCGGGCGCGGCCGCTCGAGCCTGGCTTCGAACAGCTTCATTCGCGAGCGCTGCAGCGACGCTTCCACGTCGGCTGGATCCTTACCCAATCGGCCGGCGATGTCCTCCGGGGAGCTTGCGACATAGAGCAGGTTTTTCCCCGTGAACTCGCCATGAGGATCCTCAGGAGCGTTGCCCCCGGGTCTGATGCCGAGACGCTGGATGGCGATCTCGGCGTCCTCGCCGAGCAGAGCTCGAACCTCCTGTTCGTCCCACAGGTAGAACGCTCCCTCGGTTTTGTGGACATGGGGATCGGCGGCATGTTCCGGCGGCACGCTGTCGGCATCCTCCGCTGAGTAGAACCCGCCCTCGGGATTCGTCATCTCGCGCAGCACGTACTCGATCGTGTCTTCGGCAACGACGGCAAAGAACGGGTCGGCGGCGATCTGGAACGCCTCGAGCAGCGCGATCGTGATCTGCGCCTGGTCGTAGAGCATCTTCTCGAAATGCGGCACTCGCCAGTTCCCGTCGACCGAGTACCGATGAAACCCGCCGCCGATGTGATCGCGCATGCCCCCCAGCGACATTGCCTGCAGCGTGCGGGCGGCCATGTACGCCGGCGTCCCATCACCGGTTCTGGCGGTCTCGCGGAACAGGAACAGAAGCTCGCTCGGCCGAGGAAATTTCGGCGCGTCGCCAAATCCTCCGCGCGTTTTGTCGAACGACTGTGCAAACTGGGCAACGCCTTCTGTGAGGGCGCTGACAGGTGGCACCATGTCACCCGGTCCAACCGCGCGAAGCCCCCTGATCTGCTCGGTCAGATGGGCAGCCGACGCTTCGACCTTCGCGCGCTCCGTCCGCCACACGCGCGCGATCTCGCGGAGGATGTCGGGAAAGCCCGGCCGTCCCCAGCGTCCGTCCGGCGGAAAGTACGTGCCGCCGTAGAACGGCTTCAGATCGGGCGTCAGCCACACGCTCATCGGCCACCCGCCCGAACCAGTGGTGGCCTGCACGAACGTCATGTACACGCGATCGACGTCTGGCCGCTCTTCACGATCGACCTTGATCGAGACAAAGTCGCGATTCAGCACGTCTGCAATGGCGGCGTTCTCGAAGGACTCGTGCGCCATGACGTGACACCAGTGGCAGGTCGAGTAGCCGATCGAAAGAAAGATGGGCTTGTCGCTCTGTCGTGCGGCATCGAACGCCTCCTGGCCCCATGGATACCAGTGCACGGGGTTGTCGGCGTGTTGCAGCAGGTACGGGCTCTGTTCCCCGGCGAGTCGATTACTCATTCGGCAGCGCTCCAGCCGCCCTGATGTCGCGGCGCATCTTGCTGTAACACGCTGTGAACTCGACGCCCCACAGCAGGATGACGGCGGAGAAATAGACCCAGAACAGGAAGACGATGACGGTCGCAATCGAGCCGTGAATGCGCGTGAACTGCGAGACGTCGCGAACGAACCACGAAAAGCCCATGAAGCCGGCATCCCACAGCAACCCGGTGATGAGTCCGCCGAGCCAGACGTCCTTGACCAGCACCTTTGCGTTCGGCACGAAGTAGTAGATCAGCCCGAAGACGAGCGCCGGCAGCAGGAGCAGCGAGTAGCGAATGACGAACCCGCGCATCACCGCGAGCGCCGGGTAGCTCACGGAGACGTTGGCGAACCAGCGTGCCTCGACAATCTGCGCCGCGGTTGCGCCCAGCAGGCCGATCATGAGCATGAGGCCCGCCGCCATCAGCATCAGAAACGAAAACGCTCGATGCCCGAGAAAGCTACGGGTTTTCTCAACTCCCCAGGCATGGTTCACCGCAGTGCTGATTGCGCCGAACACGCCCAGCGCGCCCCACACCAGAAAAATGCCGCCGCCGATTCCCAGTCGAATGGGATTCTGCCGGAATGCGTCGAGCTGGGCGGTGATGAAATCGAATTGACCAGGAAAGTAGCGAAGCGCAAACAACAGCACGCTCTGGCGCGTGTCGTCCGCCGCGGTCACGCTGCCGAGGATCGACACCGCGATCAGCGCGAACGGAAACAGCGACAGGAGTGCATAGTAGGCAATCGAGGCGGCATACGTGAGGTCGTCGGCCTCGTACATCTCCACGACCGCACGCCAGGCAGACCGTCGGGTGATGCGCCAGGTCTCCCGCAGCTCGGATCCGACATCACGGGATCGCCAGTACACGGACTACTATGATGCCCTCAAATGGGCTTTGGGCTCTTGGGTCTCTACAAATTAGCTGCAATCGAGGTCGTGGTTTCTTCCTTGTCGGAAGCCTCGAGCGCCTTCACCACGGCGTCGAACGGCATCATGTTGATGGCGTCGTAGTCGGGCGGGCAACCAAACTCGCGGACCTGCGGGGCAGTCGGATTTCCCAGCGTCACACAAAGACCGCAGCCGATACAAAGGTCCGCTCGCACGGCACAGACCAGCCTGCCGTCCCGGTCCTTCTCTTCGACAATGCAATCGGCGACCGGACACGCGGCCTGACATATGGAGCAGGCGAAAGCACCAAAACAGCGATCCGGATCGATCACCGCTACGGTCTTCGGTGCCTTCTTCCGGGGGCCCGACATCATCTTGGTCCACATGGGTTGGGATTATACCGTCGCAGGCTCAGAGCCCAAAGCCCGGAGCCTAAAGCCTAGTACCGAGAGCCTTACTCGTATGCAGGTCCGTAGGCACCTGATCGAGGAAGCGCTCGGCGTCGATGGCCGCCATGCAGCCGGTGCCGGCGGCCGTGATGGCCTGGCGGTAGATGTGGTCCTGGACGTCGCCGCACGCAAACACCCCCGGCACGTTCGTCTTCGTCCCCTGGACGGTCACCAGGTAGCCGTTGTCGTCCATCTCGAGCTGGCCCGCGAAGAGGCTCGTGTTGGGGGTGTGGCCGATCGCCACGAACATCCCTTCCACCGGCAGCTCCGAAATGCTGCCGTCCCTCGTGTCTCGGAGCTTGATGGCGGTGACGACCCCTTTGGACGTGTCCAGCACTTCGTCGACTTCGCTGTTCCACGCAAACTCGATCTTGGCGTTGCTGAACGCCTTGTCTTGCATGATCTTCGATCCACGGAGCCGGTCTCGCCGGTGCACGAGCGTTACCTTCGACGCGAACTTCGTGAGGAAGATGGCCTCTTCGAGCGCCGAGTCTCCCCCGCCGACGACCGCGATCGGCTTTCCCTTGAAGAAGAACCCGTCGCAGGTGGCGCACGTGGAGACGCCATGCCCCATGAGCGCGCGCTCCGACGGCAATCCGAGCAACCGCGCCGACGCGCCCGTCGCGATGATGAGCGACTCGGCATAGATCAACGCATCGCCTATCGAAATCCGGAACGGCCGCTCTTGCAGCTCGACGCTCGTGACGTTGCCTTGAATGATCTCGGTTCCGAACCGCTCCGCCTGCGCCCTCAATTCGGCCATCAAATCGGGACCCATGATGCCGTCGCGGAAGCCAGGAAAATTGTCGACCATGGTGGTCATCATGAGCTGCCCGCCCGCCTCGAGGCCTTCGATGAGCAGCGGCTTGAGATTCGCGCGGGCGCTGTAGAGAGCCGCGGTCAGGCCTGCGGGGCCTGACCCGATGATGACGACGTTCCGATTTGGACGCATGGGGGCTGGGAGTTCGTCAGACGTGCTTGTCGAGCAGGCGCTTCAGATGGTCCTTGTCGGCAAGCCCCACGATCGACTCGACGATCTCTCCACTCTTGAAGATGAGGATGGTCGGAATGCCCCGGATGCTGAACCGGCCCGCGGTGCCAGGATTCTCGTCGACGTTCAGTTTGCCAACGGTCACCTTCCCGTCGTAATCGGCCGCCAGCGCGTCGACAGTGGGGGCCAGGCGCCGGCAGGGGCCGCACCACTCCGCCCAGAAATCGACCAGAACCGGCTTGGCGGACTGCACAACGGTCTGATCGAAATTGCCATCGGTGAAAATCTGAATCTTGTCTGATGCCATCTCCGCTCCTCGAACGAACCCTCTCAATGGGAACCCGACCTCAAAACACTGTCATACAGTTTGACGTACTCGCGCGCCGATCGGTCCCAGGAAAAGTCCTGCCGCATTCCTTCGAGCTGCAATTCCTTCCATTGTTGGGGCTTAGCGAAGACCGCCCGCGCCCGGTCCATGGCATCGCCCAGTGCCGCCGCGCTGTAGGCGGTAAAGCTGAAGCCTGTCCCGCCCGCCGCGCCATTGTAGTCCCGAACGGTATCCCTCAATCCCCCGGTCGCACGGACAATCGGCACGGTGCCGTAGCGCATGCTGTACATCTGGTTCAGACCGCAAGGCTCGTAGCGCGAAGGCATGAGAAACATGTCGGACGCGCCTTCTATGAGATGCGCGAGGGGCTCATCGAACCCAATCTTCACCGCAAACTGCCGTGGGTGCGCGGCCGCGAGATCGCGCCACAGGGTCTCGTATCGGGGATCGCCGGTCCCGAGCACAGCGAAGCTCCCGAACGACGGAAGACTCGCGGCAAGCTGCGATACGAGATCGAATCCCTTCTGATCGACCATGCGGGACACCACCCCCACGACCGGACGCTGAAGCTGATCAAGCGACGACCGCGGTCCGAGGATTTCCAGAAGGGAACGTTTCGCCGTCTCCTTCTTCTCGAGGCTCCGTTCGTCGTACGGCTCAGGCAAGAAGGGATCGCGCCGCGGGTCCCATCTGTCGACGTCGATCCCGTTGAGGATGCCGTGTAGACGATCCGCGCGCTCTGAGAGAATGCCTTCGAAGCCTGCACCGTACTCGGGCGTCTGAATCTCCTTCGCGTACGTCGGGCTGACGGTCGTAATCACGTCGGCGAACACAATCCCGGCCTTGAGCAGGCTGATCTGCCCCCAGTACTCGAGACCGCCGACCGACATCACGTCGGGGCCCAGCTCGAGCGGGCCCAGCCAATCGGTTGCGAAGACGCCCTGATAAGCAAGGTTGTGGATCGTGAACACCGACGCCATCCGCCCCAGCTTGGGATGCGTGGCGTAGGCCGTGCGCAGGTAGGCCGTCGCAAGCCCGCCCTGCCAGTCGTGGGTGTGAAGGACGTCGAACGTCTCCGTTGATTGCGCGGCGTACTCGAGCGCCGCCTTGCACAGGAAGCCGAACCGCCGGGGATTGTCTGGATAGCCCGGGCCGTCGCCGTAGATGGATTCCCGGCCGTAGAGTTCCGGCCGCTCGAGCAACACCGCCCTCACGTTCTCGGCGAGCTGCTGCTCTGTCACGCGCGTCTCGGCGACGACCCCTGCAATCCCGGGCACGTTGATGAACTTGGTAGGGCCGTGGGCCTGCGAGCCGCGGTAGCGAGGAACGATCAGAGTGACCCGGTGCCCGAGCCGGCCCAGCGCGAGGGGCAGTGCGCCCAGGACGTCCGCCAGCCCCCCGGTCTTGGAGAACGGGATCGCCTCGGATCCGACCATCAAAACGGAAACGCTCATCGCGGCGAGAGTCTGAACAGGGTGCGCTGATCCTATTGCATCAGTGTCATCGGTGGGCCACAATCCTCGGGTGACCAGCTCGAGGACAGACCCTCCGGTCGAACGTCGAGCCGAGCGGACCGGCCGCCCGGAATCGAGGGAGATCAAGGAACTGCGGGAGCTGAAGGCCGCTCAACCCGACCTGGCGGCAGCGGCCGACATGCAAATCGAGCTGCTGGTCGCGCAACGGCGCATCCAGTCGCGCGTGCCCCTTCCGTCAGCCATCTTCGATCAGCGAAAGCCCGACAACAGTGGACGCCGACCGGTTCTGCAGTTCAAGGATCTTCCCATCGACTGGTCAGATTTTCGGCTGATGCTCCGGCAAACGGCAGACATCCTCCGCCGCTTCGAGACACTCGAGGCCGCCGACCACGACCGGCTGCAGGCGCTGACCCGGGATGCCCAGATCGAAGGCATCGCCCGGGCTTGGTACGAATCGTCAATGGCCCCCGGGCGCCGGCAACAAGACTCAGGGTCGCAGGATCGCGAGATGCTGGACCATGTGATGCTGCTTTCGATGCGTCCCTTCCTCGCCCGCTGTGCCGAAGCGCTCCTGCCCAGGCTCGAGCTGGCCGATTGGCACCACCCCCGCTGCCCGTTGTGCGGGGGGGAGCCTGAATTGGCCTTCATCAACCCCGCCGCCGAGCGCCTGCTCATCTGCTCGCGCTGCACGGGTCAATGGCGATTCGATCCGATCACCTGCCCGTTCTGCGAGAACAGCGACCGCTCGCGCATCACGTCGTTCACGAGCCGCGATGGCCGCTATCGCATCTATGCGTGCGATGAGTGCCACCGGTATCTGAAGGCCTTCGACGGCCGGGACGGCAGCCGGCCGGCATTGCTCGCCGTCGACTCGATCGCCACACTACCGCTCGACGCAGCTGCCATTCAGCGCGGCTATCAGTCCTAGATTACGTTTTTCGAGATTGGTGCGGCGGCTACTGCGCCGTGGCGACGGCCGGGGTGGAGACGCCGAGCAGTCCGCGTTCGGCCAGCCACGTCATGAGGTGTCTGGTCTCCCAGAAACGCCCAACGCTCGAGTTGGCGCCCAGGACCACTACTGCGAGCGACGGCCCGTCGTGGGGCATCTTGAGCAGCGTGGCCAGGCAATAGCCGGCGTTTCTGATGAAGCCGGTCTTGCCGCCCCTGACGTCGATATCGCCGGCGCGGAGAATCTGATTGGTGTTGCGGACGGTCACGAGGCGTCCGGTCGACGTGCGGAACGAATACTCAGGCGTCCGCATGATTGGGCCGATGCGGTCGTCTTCGGCCGCAAACGCAATCAGCCGGGCCATGTCGTATGCCGACGAGATGTTGTCGTTCATCAGGCCGGACGGCTCGATGTAGGCGGTGTGGCTCAACCCCAGATCGTCGGCCTTGGAGTTCATGCGGGCGACAAAAGCATCCGGACCGAGCGGCGAGATGCGCGCCAGCGCGCGCGCCGCGGCGTTGTCCGACGGGATGAGCAGAAGGTGCAGCAGGTCGGAAACGCGCACGCGATCTCTGGTCTTGAGATAGGTCGTCGACGCGCGAAGCGTGTCCGAGCGCTCGATCGTCACTTCCTGATCGAGGTCGGTTGCGCTCTCGAGGAAGACGATGGCGGTCATCACCTTCGTGATGCTGGCAATGGAACGCTCGTCCATCGCGTTTTCTTCGTAGAGGATTTTGCCTGTTGCGGGGTCGTAAATGATGGCGGCCGCGGCTCGCACGTCGGGCACGGTGTTGCCCGCGTCGTCGACGCGGAACTGAGGCTTCTTGGCTTCGGCTAGCGCCCGGGACGACCGGGCTCTGGCCGCCCGAATCCGTGCGACTCGAGCGCGCGCACGGGCGGTTGCCGTCGACGTTCTCGACCGCGGCTTGGCCGTCGTCCCGCTGGTCTTTCCAGCCTCAGCGGCAGGCGGCGCCGCCGGCGCTGGCGCCATGGCGGCCACGGCATCCGTGGACACAAAGGCCACTCCCAGCGAAAGAACTGCCAGGCGTAGGGCGCTACGCTTCAAAGTCCTGTAAATTGACAATTTAGCCCGCTAGAGGTTTCATCGGTATTCTAGCAAAGGGCCATCAGGGGTCAAAGGAAAAAAAAGACCAGAAACTCTGCAAATGGACGAGATATCGCTCGATATTCCCGGAAGACGCCCATGACCCTCGACCGTCAGGCCGAGTTCGTCGCCCTGAGAGCGACCATTCGCGAGCGCGGATCCGCTCGTCTGTGTGCTGTTTTGATCGGTTGGGCGGCCTGGGGCGCCCTCCTCGTCGCCGTTTCAGCGCTTGGCGTCACCGGCTTCGCGACCCTCGCTCCCGTCCTCGTTCTGGCCGGCACGTTCGAAGTGAGCTTCTTCCTGCACACGGGGGTCGAGCGAATTGGCCGCTACCTGCAGGTGTTCTACGAAGAAGCAGAAGGCGCCCGCGCGTGGGAAACCATCGCCATGGAATACGGGAGCAAATTCCCGGGAGGACTCGATCCCCTCTTCAGCAGGCTGTTCGGGGTCGGGCTCGTCATCAGCCTCTTCGCCACGCTCAGCGCGGAGACCGCGTGGCCGGCGTGGCGAGCCTTCGCCTTCCTCGCCCATGCCGGTTTTGGTTACCGGATCTTCACAGCACAGAAGTCGGCCGCGGCTCAGCGCGCGGTGGATCTCGACCGCTACCGCAGTCTGTGTTCCAAGTAGTTGATTCCGAGAGCCAAAAAAGTGCAGTACCAGGGAGCCATCATGCGCTCGTCCACACGCATCTCCAATAGAACGCGCGTGCGCTCTAGGTACGAGAATTGCTATGCCGAAGTCGGAGGCGACAATGGGCAGTCTGGTTCGGCTCCTGGGGTTCACAACGCTCGGATGCGGATGCGTGATTGGCCGCTACCGCGACCTTTCGACGAACGGGCACGTGAGCTACGTGGAGGAAAAGGGCAGCAACTGCACGACGCACGGTCACCGGCGCAACCACACGATCGCGGATCGCATGGTGGGCGCGACCCTGCTTACGACTGTCAAGACCGCATAAAAGGGTTCACTGAACCGGCAGCGGCTTCAGCGTGTACTCGCGCCTGTACATCACTTCCAATTCTCCACCCTCTGGGTCCTTCTTCTTCGATCGAATCTCAATCTGACGGCGGCGGCGGGTCGGGTCGGGGTTCGACGAGTAGTACGCCAGCACGTAGTAGTCGCTGGTTTCCGCGTCAATCCGTCTCAGAGCCTTGCTGAAGTCGTTCGTGTTCACCACGGCGATGCCGCCCGTCTGCTCGGCCATCACGCGCAGGCTGTCCGCCTGTTTGCGCAGGTGCTGATCCCATTCAAACTGATCGACCGGCTCATCGATGTCCTGTCCAGCGACCAGCCCGCGCGGGTCGAAGGTGTAGAAGGTGGCGTTCGCGCGATTGGCCATCCGCGTCAGCTCGCCCAGGCGCATCGATAACTCGGCGTCGTTCCACTGCCCGCCCCGGCCCTGAATCGGGTCGTTGGTGAATTCCACACCGGTCGCGGCGCTAAGGATATTGCCAGTGGCGCGCGAACCCGCGAAGGGGTCGAAATCGTAACCCGTGCTGATCAAAACCACCGCTTTCCGGCGGTTCTGAGCCTTCTCGAGGTTCGAAAGCATCCGTGCCATTGTCTGGAACGCGACGTTCGCCCGGTACAGCAGCTCCTGCGGCGTCTGTCCGCGAGTCGAGTTCTCGATGATTTCCGACGGCTTCATGCCGCCGCCAGAAATCCGGTTGGCAGCTTCCTCCATCCGTGAGCGGTCGTATGTGAGATCGATCGCGATCGACGAGGTGCCGGTTGACACGACGCCGAATAGATCGCCGTCGTGGACGAGCTCTTTCGCCATGCTGCGAAACAGCCCGCGGATCCGATGCGTGTCCCGGAACTGCAAGTGCAGATCGTCGACGACGAAAAGAATGATGCGGCCTGCAGCATCGTTGACGGGCCGTGCCGCCGGAAGCATGACGCCTTCTCGAACCTGGGTGATGGGGGTGGCTGCCGTCTGGGTGGTGAAGACGCGCCCGCCGTGCACCAACACGAACGACGAGACCTCCTGTGCCACGCCGTCCTCGAGTACCTCGAAGTCGTCCTTCGTCAGGTCGGCTTGAAATTGTCCCCGCCGGTTCCGGACGATCACATCCGACGTAACCAGGTTGACCGTTGCCCGGAATGTCGGCGTCTGCGCGTCTGTCGGCGTGGCGGGCGGTTGCTGCGCCCGGGTGATGCCGCCCAATTGAGGAAACACCGACAGAAGCCCCAGCACGAGCGCGGGCACGAGATGCTTCTTGGTCATGGCTGGTTTCTCAGCTGGCAGCTGACGGCTCCAGTATAGCCGGTTCATGCGGCTTCTCCTCCGCCATCGCCGGGCGCCGGGCCAGTTTCGGGACCGCTTCTCCTTCGACGGCCGCCGCGGCGCCGGCGTCGGCTTCGAAGCCCGAGCGCGAGCCGGATCTCGCGAAGTCGCGGACCGAATTCTGCCAACCCCTTCCGTGTTTCCTCTTCGGTGACCCAGGTATCGGGATTCAGCGCCTCCGCTTGCCGGCGCAATTCCTCGACGCGCTCGGGAGTCCCGCCCCGCTCGGCAATACGCGCGAGCAATTCTGCGAAGCGGGCGCGCAGGCGCGTGAGATCTTCGGGAGCCGCGGCCTGCTCGATCGGCATCGCCGGAGCTTCCATCGGCTCTTCGGCCTCGGGGTGCGTGATCTGCTGCACCGCCTCCACGACATCGTCGTCGCTCGGCAGCTGATCTTCGGCGTCTTCGTTTGGTCCCGGGCTCTGCGCGCCCGCTTCTTCAGCCACAGCCACCGATGCTGGACCTCTTGCAGGACGGCCCCCACCGAAGGCCTGCGCGAGGCCTGGCGTCCGGGTCGCTCACGCCTGGTCTGTCGGGTTCGCTCTTCCGTCTGAGGTGAGGCGGGAGGCTTCGCCTCCAGAATTTTCGGCCAGTCGAACTCGATGTCGGGGTTCTGATCCTCAATCCAACGGATAGCGGCTTCGTCGAGTGCGGGACGCCCAACCTTCACGCCGGGCGGCGTACGGAACCAGTAAAGCACGTTGTGCCGGGATCGCCCCTGCCGGCGAACTGCGTGGACGAGCGCGGTGGTCTCGTACCCACGCTTGTCGCGCCCGAACTTCAGAAAAGGCACTGCTATCTGCGCTTGGTCGACCGCCTCGGTCGGGAGCCGGATTTTGCCTTCGGAGCCGGCCGCTTAGCAGGCTTCGCGGCCTTCTTCTTGGAAGCGCTCGTCGATCGAGCCGGCCGGGAATTTCCTGCCGCCTTGGTCGGCGGGGCCTTGAACACCGTCAGAAACCGCATCTCGTCGCCAATCCAATGGTACGAGAGAATCTCGGAGACCGGGATGTTGAAGTCCGTGCAGAGGCGCTTGGCGACGTCGGCCATGGCCGCTGGCACGTAGAGGTGAAACGCCGACCGGAGCCGCGAGAACGGCAGCCATTGGGCCATGGCTTCGAGGTTGTTGACCGATTCGACCGTCTCAACCTCAATGACCGCTTCGACCTTGCGCGCTTTCTGCTGCGAGGCGAGCACCACATCGGGATAGACAGCCGACGCGCCGGTGCCTACCGGGGTGTTCTGTTCCGATCCGGGGTTGATTCCCGCATCGAAGCGACGGCGAAACTTCGCATGGAGGAGGCGGATAATGCGGTCGTGCTCCAGCTGCTCGCGGACTGGCCTGACGAGGATGGGGCTCACGAAATCGCGACTATAGCATGGAAGGGGAGTAAATAACGGCAGGAGTTCGGCCGATAGAGGACTCAGAGCTAGAATGACTTCAGAGGCACCCAGCGACGTGGCCAGCAGCGCGGTCTCGACCCCGACCGCCACCCGCACGATTCTCATCATCGATGACGATCCGAGCGTGACGGAGACGTTCGAGCGGATGCTCCGCCTCGAGGGTTATCACGTGGTCACGGCCTTGTCTGCCGAGGTCGGGCTGAGCCAGGCCGAGCGCACTCGCCCGCACGCGATCATCCTCGACCTGCGAATGCCGCTGGTCGACGGACTGGGGTTTCTCCGCATGCTCCGTGCGAAGGACGACCTGCAGAAGATGCCCGTCGCGATCGTCACCGGCGACTACTTCCTGGATGATGCCGTGTCGCGCGAGCTGCGGAGCCTTGGCGCCGAAGTACGGTTCAAGCCGCTCTGGCTCGAAGATCTCCTGGCGCTCGCTCGAAATCTCCTCAAAGCCTAGTCCGGCTCACGCGCGTCGGCGTGTAGTACGATTCCCCCACCAGTGATCGATCGTTTTCTGAAAGCCTGCCGGCGGGAGCGTGTCGACCGCACGCCTGTATGGTTCATGCGGCAGGCCGGCCGGTACATGCCCGAGTACCGGCAGCTCCGGAGCCGCCATTCGCTTCTCGAGATCTGCCGCCAGCCCGAGCTCGCCACGGCCGTGACGCTTCAGCCCGTCCGTCGCATCGACGTCGACGCGGCCATTCTCTTCTCAGATCTGCTGCTGCCGCTCGAGCCGTTGGGCCTGCCGTTCGACTTCGTGCGCGGCGAAGGCCCCGCGATCGAGACGCCGCTTCGCAGCGAGGCCGACATTGACCGGCTAAAATGGTTCGAGCCGCGCGACGCACTCGCGCACGTGCTCGAGACAATCCGGTTGATTCGCCGGGAGCTTGACGGCCCTCACGGAGTTCCCCTCATCGGATTCGGTGGCGCGCCATTCACGCTCGCCTCGTATGCGATCGAAGGCGGCCACTCGCAGAACTTCGCGCTGACGAAAGCCCTCATGTATTCCAATCCGGGCGCGTGGCATCGCCTCTGCGAGATGCTGAGCACGATCATGGGCGAGTACATGAAGGCCCAGATCGAAGCGGGCGCCCAGGCGATCCAGATCTTCGACTCCTGGGCGGGCGCGCTGAGCTCGGCCGACTACCGCGAGTTCGTGCTCCCCCACACGCGCCGCATCTTCGACGCGATCGCCGGCACGGGTGTCCCGACCATCCATTTCGGGACGGGCACAGCAAACATCCTCCAGGACCTGCGCGAGGCCGGCGGAGACGTGATCGGCGCCGATTGGCGGATTCCGCTGGACGAAGCCTGGGATCGCATCGGCCACGACCGCGCTATCCAGGGAAATCTCGATCCCACGCTGCTGTTGGCGCCGCTCGATCGCATGCTGACGGCGGCCGATGAGGTGCTCGAACGCGCCAAGGGGCGGCCGGGGCACATCTTCAATCTGGGTCACGGCATCCTTCCGTCGACGCCCGTCGATCACGTGCAGGCGCTGGCGCAGCACGTCCATCGCCATCGGTTCGCGCACGCCTGACGGGCACGCCTGGAGACAATGCTGGCGGACATCGAATCGGTCGACGTCGCCGTGATCGGCGCCGGCGTTTCCGGGCTTGCGGCTGCGTACGAACTGACAAAGCGCCGTCGATCGGTGGCCGTCCTCGAACGCGGAACAAGAACCGGCGGCGTCATCTGGACCGAGCGCGTCGGCGAGTTCTTGATCGATGCCGGTCCCGATTCGCTGCTGATACAGAAGCCTGCCGCGCTGGCGCTCTGCAGCGAGCTTGCGATCGCGGACAGGCTCTTCCCCACCAAGGTTCCGCGAACGGCCTTCATCCTTCGCCACGGCCGGCTGCACCCGCTGCCGGGGGCGTCCATGCTGGGCTTTCCGACCCGCCTCGGTCCACTCTTCAGCAGCTCGCTGTTCTCGACAACGGCGAAGTTGCGAATGGCCGCCGAGCTCTTCGTGCCACGGCGAAAGGCTGTTTCCGACGAAGACGAGTCGATCGGCGGCTTCGTGCGGCGGCGGTTCGGGCAGGAGGCGGTGACGTACGTCGCCGAACCGCTGCTCGCCGGGATCCATGCGGGCGACGTCGAGCGTCTGTCGATGCGCGCGCTGTTTCCGCGACTGATTGACGCCGAGGAGCAGGCGGGCAGCGTCATCCGCAGCTTCATGCGCGAAAGCCGTCAGCCGCATGCAGACGGCGTCTTTCGATCGTTTCCCAACGGGCTTGGCGAACTGATCGCCGCGCTTGTGAACGCGCTTCCCCGACACGTCGTCCGCGTCGATTCTGCTGTGACGCGGCTCGACAAGGCCGGCGGATTCACCCTCGAGATCAATGGTGCGCCCGCACTGCGCGCCCGGGCGGTGATCGCCGCGGTTCCGGCATTTGCCGCCGCCGACCTGTTGCAACCGCTCGACTCGGAACTCGCCGAGGCGTGCACGGTCGATCCGTTTTCTCTCGACGGCAACGGCGGTGTTTGCGTTTCCGCGCGATGCGATCCGCCACCCCCTGCAAGGCACCGGCTTCGTTGTCCCGCGCGCGGAGGGGATCAACATCACGGCTGGAGCCTGGATCACGTCCAAGTGGCCGTTGCGTGCGCCGGAAGGCCACGCGCTGATCCGCGGATTTCTCGGAGGAGCGCGCGACCCGAACATACTGGCGCATAGCGATGAGGAGATTGCGAGAGCCGCGCTCGACGACCTGTCGAAGATCCTTCAGATTCGCGGCACGCCTGAGTTGACGCGCGTGTACCGCTGGAACCGATCCAGTCCGCAGCTCGAGATCGGACATGCCAGGCTCATGACACGCATTGACGCGTCGCTTGCGCGGCACCCTGGGTTGTTCGTGTCAGCAGCGGGATTCCGCGGAGTCGGCATTCCCGACTGCATTGCCGATGCGAGAGCAACGGCGGCCGCCGCAGCGGAGTTCGTGCGATCCTGAACGTCGCTTCGCCGTAGAATGATGCCAACTGATGACGATCCCAATAATGAAGATCCCCATAGTCGCCCTGAGCGCCTTCGCGCTGTGCCTGTCGCTTCCCGCGCGCGTCGCGGCGCAGGCCATTCCACCTCACGTTGACGCGCTGCTCAAGCAGATCAAGGCCGCCGACAAGGAGCAGCTGGCGGTGTCCGAGGAGGATGGCCGCTTCATGCGGCTGCTGGTGTTGTCCAGCGGCGCCAAGCGTGCCCTCGAGATTGGCGCGGCGAATGGCTACAGCGCCATCTGGATCGGACTCGGACTCCGCGAAACCGGTGGACGCCTGGTGACGATCGAGTACGACAGGGCGCGCGCGCAGGAGGCGGCCGCCAACATCAAGAAGGCGGGGTTGTCGGACATCGTGCAGGTGATCTCGGGCGACGCCTTCGCGGAGATTCCGAAGGTGCCGGGCACGTTCGACTTCGTCTTCTGCGACGCGTGGAAGCGCGACTACCAGAAGTTCTTCACGATGGTACTTCCTCGGCTCGACAAAGGCGGGCTGTTTCTCGGCCACAACGTCATCAACAAGCGCGACGAGATGGCCGATTTTCTCAAGTCGATTCACACCAGCCCGACGGTGGTGTCGTCGATCGTGTCGCCGTCATCCGAAGGCATGTCGATCACCTACAAACGCTGACGCTCAAGGCCGATAAGTCGACTGATGGCCACACCGCTTCCGCTCGTACTGCTGGTCGATGGCGACCCGAGCGTGCGGGATCCTCTTCAGAAGTTTCTCGAGCTGCACCACTTCAGGGTCGTGACGGCCGATACCGCCGGCAGCGCCATCGAAGCCATCCAGCAGCACCGGCCCGCCGCAGCCATCGTCGATCTGCGACTGACGCGCGGCTCGGGACGCGACGTGGTGGTGTCGATGCCGGCAACCGCGCCAGTCATCATCTTCTCCGGTGTCCCATCCGAATCGGCCGAGCTCGAGCGGCTCCGTCCGCGGACGCGGCTGGTGAAGAAGCCGTACTCGCTCACCATGCTCGTCGAGAGCCTCTGCGACATGCTGGCCGCCACCCGGCGGTTCGACTCCTGACGCCTCGGCCGAGGCGGAGTGGTAGAATTCCGGATCTCACCGGCGACTGGGTAGCTCAGTGGTAGAGCAGCGCACTTTTAATGCGCGGGCCGCGGGTTCGATCCCCGCCCCGGTCACTTCGATTCCTCTAAGGGGGGCCATGCCAGGCTATCTCGATGTCCGACAGATCAAGATCTGTCAGGCCAAGGGCATTCCAATAACCAAAGACAGCCATATTCTAGATTTTGGGTGCGGGGAAGGCGCGAGGGTCTATCAACTCCATGAAGCCGGCTTCCCCCATGCGTATGGATTCAACAAAGGGCACTACATGGGGGGGGAGAATCCGATCAAATTCCGCCGTGAGCAGGACCGGGCGGCGTTTCGGTTTGCGGACGACGGCATCATCCCCTGGCCTGATGACACCTTCGATCTGATCATCTCCGATCAGGTGTTTGAACACGTCAACGATCAAGAGCAGGCGTTCCGTGAAATGTATCGGGTGCTCAAACCCGACGGGGTCAGCGTGCATGTCATCCCCGCGAAATGGCAAATCATCGAACCGCACATCTACGTAGCCGCTCGGGGGCCTGACGCCGTTCAAACGCTACGGCTGGTATTACCTCTGGGCGCTCCTCGGGGTGCGGAGTCCGTACCAACACGGGAAAGCGGTTCACGCGATTGCGTCGGGGAATCTCACCTATGCCCGAAATCACCTGAACTATCTCAGTTGCAGGGCTTACCAACGCATGATGACGCGGATCGGCTTTCAGTGGAGCTGGGAGGACCTGGCGTATATGCAAACAAGTTACAAACCGAAGATCCAACAGGCAGCGCACGTCGCCAAAGCCTGCCCGCCCGTCCTGAGCCTGATCCGCGCCTTCGTGCAGCGGGTGCTGTTCCTGCAAAAAAAGTAACGGAGTGAGTGACGCCTCCGCTGACTCCGGCAACGCTCAACGTGCGGCGCGCAGGCTCGATGGCCTCACTCCCTGCACAGCGTAGAGCTCCCGGCCGCCCTCCGATGCAAGAAGGTCGATGTCGAGTGTGGAGCGCACGTAGCCGCGCAAATCGCTCGACGCCGTCACTGTGTCGAGGACGAGGTATCTGAACGGCAGCACCGAAATCGGTTCGTCGGCGATCGGATCTTCGCCACTCGACAGACGCAGCAGGTTTCCCACCACTGGCATCGATGCATAGGCCTGCGCCACGCCAGGCGGCATCCGGCCGATGTAGCCGCCGACGACGGGATGCCCGTGAATCGTCGCGTGATAGAGGAGCCGGCGCTCCTGGCTCCCCCGCCCAACCGTGAGACCGTCGCCGAACCCGAACGGCACCTCGATGACGGCGCCTCCATCCTCGATCGCCGCGAGCCGTTCGTAGACCGGCGGCCGATCCAGTGACGTCAGCGGCATGGGCGCATTCAGGTAGTCGAGCGCGAGCAGCAGCGATGCGATTCCAATCCACATCGCGCTCTGTCTGGCGAGGCGCAGAGCCATCAGCACACCGAGCGCAAGATACACGACCACCATCGCTCGGCCCGGCATTCTTGCGTTTTCTACCAGAGGCACGAAACGCGAAAGGGTCTGCGGCAGCGGCAGACCCACATCGAATCCTCCAATCGTCAGAAACGGTCCAAGTGCCCAGAGCGCGAATACCCCCAGCACGATCTTCCACCGCCGGGCTTCTTCGCCGTTCACCCACGTCCCGCGTCCCGACAGCAGCACGACCAGTGGGACGACGCCAATCCAGGCCACGGCCTCGATGCGATCCATTCCGAGACGCTCGTAGAGCTGCGTCGTCGCCCGCCCGTAGAACGGATGGAATGGGTTACCCAGCAGCGGCGCGAGCACATCGATTCCTCTCGGCGCGCTGCGCCAGAAATACACCTGGCTCACGTACCGCCCGGACGACACCAGCCCAAACGCGTGCGCGATGAGCGGCAGGCACAGGACGGCAAACATCGCGACCGTGACCATCAGCGTCTGGGTTCCGCGCCAGAAGATGTCCGGCGCGGGGCGCTGCACTCGCACGCCCACCCGCCACTTTGTCAGCAGCCACCCGGCGATCAGCAGCCAGGCAACGAGAAGCGGATTCTGCACGCTGCGCGCAGACACCTGCACACCGCCAAGCGCGAACGTGAATCCACCTGTGGCTGCAATCGCGACAATCCAGAAGATGTCGAGCGCGATGAGCGCAATCAGGATCAGACGCAATGTGAAGAGCGTCTGATGCTGCGCACGCGGCTCGCACCCGACACGCACCGCGCTCCAGGTCGCCAACGGTACGCGACGGCAAAGAGCGCGAGGTACACGACGTGGTAGTACGCGCTGTAGGCGGCCACCGCCACGCACACGCCGCACGCCGCGGCAGGCAGAATGCGACCGCTCTCGAGCGCACGGCGGAAACAGAGAGCAAAAACGGGCAACACCCACGCGGTCAGCAGATCGAAGTGTCCCAAGAGATGAGCGGCGATGTAGGGGGACGCGCCAAAGGCGATGCCCGCGAGACTGGCGGCGCGCCGATCGCGAACGAGGTCGAACGCCAACGCGTACGCGCCGAACGCGTTGAGAAACACGGAAACGAAGATATAGAGGTTCTCTGCCTCGATAACGCTCCACTCGGCGAGGAACGTGGCAGAGAGCACACCCTGCAGTGCCGTGTGAGGGTGGTTGACGAGATCGACGCCAAACGGACTCAACAGATACGACGATCGAAAGAACTCCAGCTCGGGAGAGCTCAGCGCCTTCCGCATCCACCAGAGATTCCACAGGAAGCTAAAGTTGTCCCCTGGCGGTCCCGGAATGGACTCGCGGACGTGCAGCGCAAGCGGCCACGTCCACACGACGGCCAGCGCCGCGTAAAGGATGACCGCGGGCCCGTGCAGCAGCGCCCTACTTCGCATGCACCCGTTGTTTCACGGCCTGCACGAAGCCCCGGAGAATGGGCGAAATGTCGCCGGGCTGCAGCCCGACTTCTACCAGCGCAAAGCGCTTGTCCTCGCCGAACGCCGTGTCGAGCGCCGCGCGGAACTGCCGTGGGGTGTGGGCGCGAATGCCGCGGCCTCCCCAGAGATCGGCCAGCTTCGCGAACGGCCAGCCAACCGTCTCGTTGTAGCGTGCGTGGGGGAAGAACGCCTGGAGCATTTCCCACCGGCTGTTGTTCAGGACAACGACGATCGGATTACAGGCGTACTGGCGCGCGTGCGAGATCTCGCTCCCGGTCATCTGAAACGCGCCGTCCCCGACCAGAATGAGCGGCCGTCGCCCACTGGCAATCTGCACACCCAACCCCGCCGGAACCGCAAAACCCATCGTCGCGTAGTATGCCGGCGCGATGCAGTCGCTCGAGCGGATGTCGATGCTCGCAAACAGCGAATCGCCCGTGTCGGCGACGAGGGGAAACTCTGGATGCTGCTCGAGGAACTCATTCACCAGCCGGATCACGTGCTTCATCTTGATCTGCTCGTCCTGCTTGTATGGATCGAAGACCTCGGCAGAAACGTCGGTGCCAACCGCCTCGACGAGATGCCCTTTGACCGGAAGGTCCGAGACGAGCAGTCGATCGACCACCATGTCGAGCGGAGCGTGCTGAAACTGGTGGTACTTGATGAACACTTCACGCGCCGCGCAGACGATGAGGTTGTCTTCGTTGATGCGGTCGGCCGATACGCCCAGGCTCGTGTCGCTGATGAGCTCGCCGAGCAGCAGCAGACAGTCGGACGACTCGACAATCTCGCGCAGCGGCTGCGGACTCACTCCGCCCAGGTAGGTGCCGATGAACTGCGGGTGCCGGGTCGGGAACACTCCCCTGCCGAGAAAAGACGACGTCACCGGAATCTGCAGACGCTCCGCCAGTTCGAGCACCTTCGGCGTGAGATGAAACCGGTGCACCTCGACGCCGACGATCAGCACCGGGTTGCGGGCAGCCGTGAGTCGGCTCACGATCTCCTGGGCGGCTTCCGTCACGGCCCCCTCGTCGACGCGCAGCTCCACCTGCTCGACGCCGGACAACGCGGTCACCTCGGCAAAGACCATGTCTCTCGGCACCTCGAGGTACACCGGCCGTTTGAACTTCAGGGCCACTTCGATGGCCTTGCGGATCTGCGCCGCCGCGGTTCGCGGATCGTCGAGCACGGCGCCAAACGCCGTGACCTCTTGGTAAATCTTGAACTGCGAGTCGTACGATTTCACTTCGTGGTGCACCTGGACGCCGAGGCGCTTTTCGGACTTGCCCGGCCCGCCGGAGATCACGATGAGCGGCGACTCTTCGGCGTAGGCGCACGCGACCGCATTGAGCAGATTGAGGCCGCCCGCACCGTAGGTGACGATGCACACGCCGAGTCCGTTGGTGATGCGCGACGCGCCGTCGGCCGCAAAGCCGACCGCCGGCTCATGGCTCAGCGTCACGAGCTGAAACCGCCCATCCTGCGACAGCGCTTCGTACAGGTTCAGGACGAAATCGCCGGGAATGCCGAAGATCTGCCGGACACCCTGCCCCGCGATCTCGTCGAAGAGCACCTGATGGAGCTTCATGTCGGGATTATGGCCGAGTCCGGAGACGCCACGGAAGCAGCATGGACTCGAACACGACAGACCACGAGAGCTTCGACCGGCCATGCCGACGCTCGTGAAAGACGATGGGCACCTCGGCGAGACGCATCCCGCGGCGATGCGCTTCCCACGTCATCTCGACCTGAAATGCGTAGCCGTTCGAGACGAGCGAGCCGAGCGGCAGGCGCTGCAACGCCTCACGGCGCCAGCACCGGTAGCCGGCCGTGCAGTCGACAATCGGAATGCCCGTCACGCGACGCACGTACTGGTTGGCGAATCGGCTGAGCCACTCCCGGTTCTTGGACCAGTTCGCCACGCCGCCTCCAGTCACGTAGCGAGAGCCAATCACGAGATCCGCGTTCTCAGTCGCGGCGATCATCCCCGGCAGATACCCGACGTCGTGTGACAGGTCCGCGTCCATTTGAGCGACGATCGCTGCTCCGCCCGCAAGGGCGCGCTGCATGCCTGCCACATACGCCGTCCCGAGCCCCGCCCTGCCGGACCGATGAAGGACATCGATGCGGCCTCCATACACAGCCTTTAGATCTTCGGCAACCGCCCCTGTGCCGTCCGGAGAGGCATCGTCAACAACCAATACCTTCGTGCCCGCCACATCCATGATCTGGCGAACAAGAACCGGTAGATTTTCCCGTTCGTTGAAGGTGGGAATCACGACGGTGCACATGCGCGATGACGCGGGAGCGGATGTCACGTCAGAGTTGAATGCGGGGAACATCGATGTATCTCGCGGCCAGCGCGAGGATTGTCAGCAGGAGCCAGACCACAGCCTGCTCGACGGGACGCAGCCTGTCGACCGCCGTCGCAACGCGGCGAACCGTTGCGCTTCGCTCGAGGCCGATCGCCGCCCCCGCAATGCCCACGAGAAAATACGCCGGAAAGATGTACCGGTCGGCGTGGCGATCCGAGAGGCTGAACATGATCGGCCACATGAGCGCGACCGCCGACACGGCCAGTAACGTGCCCCGCACACCGCTGTTCCCATTCGCGTGGCGACCCAGCCCCACGAGCAGAAACAGGCTCCACGGAAACGAGAACCACACGACTCGTCCGGCGTACCACGCGAGGTTGCCGAGTTTCTGCGCAACGAAGGCACCACGAGGTGCGGCGGCGATGCCAAGCTGCGTCGGGAGATAGTATCCAAGAAATGTCTCGCCTCCCGTCACGCGACGATACGCCCATTCGTACGCGGCAGCCGTCACAACGGCCGCAGCGCCCGCCATCACCAGCCCCAGCCACGCAGACTTCCCGTATCCCGGCAGCGGCCGGCGCAGGGCGAACCATATGGCACAGCCGGCAAGCACTGGAACCACGAATACGCCTTTGACCAGAAACGTCAACACCGCCGGGAGCACCAGCAGCGGCGGCCATCCTCGATTCGTTCGGGCTCGCTCAGCGACGTAGAGCGCGGCAATCGTCAGCAGCAGAACGGCCTGCTCGTGATTCGCTCTCACGCGATACGTGAACGCAATCGGCAGAAATAGAAGGATCCAGCCGAGGGCGCGAGCCTCGCCTGTCGGCATGAAGAGGCGGCAGAAGCTGGTGAACATCAGCACCGTCAGGATCTGGAAGACCGCGTTCACCAGATAGGCTGATTGAGGGGCTGGATAGCCCACTCCGGCAAGCGCAGATGGCAACAAGAAGATGCCGGCGGGATGCTCACGGTAAAGATCCGTGCGGGTCCAGTTTCCTCCCCAGCTTGGGGCTATCCACTCGGCCGCCGGACGCTCGAGGGACTGACGCACGATCGAGGCGTGCAGCGCGGAGTCTGGGTCGCGGCCCTCAAATCCAACCGCCACGAGCAGCACGGCCAGGCACGCCAACGCCGCAAGCCAGGCTGCCCATTCCTCTGTCATGCGGTCCCTAGTGTAAGCCTGGCCTCCGAAAAGACGGAGGGGCTCCAAGATCTCACCGGCGACTGGATAGCTCGATGGTAGAGCAGCGCACTTTTGATGCGCGCGTCGCGGGTTCGATCCCCACCCCGGTCATTTGAAATCCTAAGGGATCTGGATGTATATATACCCACGCCCGTTGCTGGGCGCTTCATTCCTCGCTGTCGTGCGCCACATGGCACGCACGATGCACGGCCATCCGCAACATTGCACTCATGCCGAGTGCAATAAGGAGAGAGACACTATGACGAGGCGACTCATCGTTACTGCGCTGGCAGTCTTCAGTATCACGGCAGGCATGAACGCACAGACCACCACGACGAAGACCACCGGCGCCAAGCAAATGACCGAGGCGAGCACCATCACGGGGTCCGTCCAGTGGGTCGACGGCAATTGGCTCCTCGTCAGGTTGGAACCAAGCGGGCAGTACCAGTTCTTCAATGTTCCGCCTGGTCGCCAGTTCTTCATCGACGGTAAGCCCAGACTCATTGGCGATCTCCAGATTGGCACCATCCTCACCGCGACCGTCCTCACGCACAGCCAGCCCGTGACTGATCGCACCACGACCATAACCAATGGCACCGTTTGGTACGTCTCCGGCAACTACGTCATCGTCACCCTCGAGAATGGAGAGAACCGCGACTACGTTGTGCCGCCGACGTACAGCTTCACAGTGGAAGGGAAACCGGCGACCGTCAATGAACTGAAGAAGGGCATGAAAGTGTCGGCCACCAAGATCGTCGAACAGCCCAGGACCGAGCTCTCGACGACGGTGGTCGTGACCGGCAAGTCTGCGAAGAAGTAACAGTGAGGTGACGATCATCAACGCGCGGCACGCAGGCTCGACGGCGAGCGTCAGCGCACATAGTCGCGTGAATCGTTCGGCGCTGTCACCGTGTCGAGGACGAGGTATCTGAACGGCACTGCCGAAATCGATTCGCCGCCGATCGGATCCTCGCCACTCGACAGACGGAGCAGGTCTCCCACCACGGGCATCGCCCCATAGGTCTGCGCCACGCGCCTCCATCCTCGATCGCCGCGCCAAACTTCAGCACCGTCAGGATCTGGAAGACCGCATTCACCAAGTAGGCCGATTGAAGAAAAAAGGGGCGACGCCGTAGCGTCGCCCCCTGAGTGATACGTCAGAACGAAACGAACTAGAACAGGTACTTCAACGCGAACTGCATCTGACGCGGCACCGAGTTGCCGGTGCTCGACAGCGTGCCGAACGTCGCGTTGCCGATCGCGCTGGCGGGATTCTGGAAGTTCGCGACGTTGAAGATGTTGTAGATCTCGTACCGGAACTGCAGGGTCGAGTTCGCCGGCATCGCGAAGTCCTTGAAGAACGACAGGTCCAGACGGCGCTGCGGCGGGCCCCACAGGAGCCCGGTGTTCGGCGCGTTGCCGACCGTACCTAGCGGCTGCTGAACAAACGCGGCGGTATTGAACCACCGCTCCACGGTCCGCTCGTCCATCGGGAGCACCGGGTCGCCGACCAGGTTGGGCCGATCGCCGCCGCCTGTGCCACCGCGCTCGTTGGCGTTGGTCACGCCGAACGCCGTACCGCCCTGCCAGTTGGCGATGCCGTTGATTTGCCAACCGCCGAGTAAGCGCCTTCGACACGCCGGTCAGGTCGTTCCCCCACGGCAGCGCGTAGTTGGCCTGGAACACATACGAGTGGCCGATATCCTGGCTCACTTCGCGCTCCTCGGTGCTGAACTGATCCCAGCCCAACAGCTGCTGTTCGATGCCGTGCGACCAGCGAGCGTGCGCGTTCACCGACAGGCCGCGGCTGAGACGACGCTGGAACTGAAGCTGGAACGCGTCGTACTGGTTGTCGAGCATGGACCGCTGCACGTTGATCCCCGGGACTCCGGGCATGATGCGGTTGTACGGCCGCCGCGCCTGCACGTTGCCCGTTCCCAACGGGGCGAGATTCTGGTTTTGACTCGCGTTGACGCGCTGCCCGCGCGCGCCGACGTAGCCCACCGTCACCACGTTGCCGCTCAGTTCCTTTTCCACGAGGAGGTTGAACTGGTGCATCCGAGTCGACTTGTAGTCCAGATCGACCGCCGCGATGTTGCCCGTCAGATCCTTCAGTTCGGTGCTCGGCCGCGCGCCCGTGAAGGGCGGCAAGCCATCCTTGAAGAAGAGGGTCGGCGCGCCACCGGTGTCCCCCAGGCTCGTGACGGGACCGTAGATCGGGACCACCGGCGGGTTCTTCATGTCGAACGGCGACGCGATGTTCATCGGGAAGTACGTGATCCCGTAGCCGCCGCGGATGACCGTCTGGGCCGGCATCGTTGCCGCAAAGCCGAGCCGCGGCTGGATGTTGTCGTAGTTGGTCTTGATGTTGGCGTTCCTATTGACGTCGCCTTCACCTGCCGGAAGCATGCGCGGCGTCGTCACACCGAGGACCTCCATGTTGGAGAGCCTGTTCTCGGCTTCCTCGTACGGAGAGTAGATGTCGTAGCGAAGACCGAGGTTGACGGTCAGCCAGGACGTCGTCCGCCAGTCGTCCTGCACGTAGAAGTTCGGCTCGGGTACCCACAGCGACGGCTCGAACGGCGAGTGCAGACGTTGAACCGTGGTCATATACCCGAGCATGAACGACGCCATCGTGTGGCCGCCCGCGTTGGCCGAACTGCGTGTCAGGTTCTGGTTGAACGTAAACGTGCCGACCGGCGACGGGCTCTTGACGACGCCGAACTCGCGCAGGATGGCGCCGCCGCCGAACTTGATGCTGTGCGCGCCCATCGTCTTGGTGAGCGCCGCCTGGTAGTGCTGCGTGTTGCCGTGGCTCAGCAGCGGGTTGAAGCCGGAGTCGCCCAGCGACGTGTAGCCGGTGAGCGTCACCGACGCGAGCCCCCCGCCGTTCGCGATGTCGTCGATGTTCACGTTCGGCAGACCGAACGTCGTGCTCGCGTTCGTCTGATAGTTGGTCGGGTAGGTGTTGATATTCAACCGCACAAAACCGCCCTTGAACTCGCCGATGAGCGTCGGGCCGAACACGCGGACGTAGTTCGCTTGGTACGCCGACGCGGTCGTGTGGTTCGGACCCGGGAACCCGTTCTCGCCGCCGCGGCACACCGGGCTGATGCCCGCAAAGGGGCCGGTCGCCATCGTGGGGCAGCCGCCGGGCTGCACCGTATCGACGTTGTTGTACGAGAAGCGCGCGAAGATCGAGTTGTCGGTGTTGAACCGGTGATCGATGCGGCCGTCTGCCGTATGGCTGTCCATCTCGGCGATGGCGGTGCGCTGGTAGTTGTTGGCCAGGGCGCTGTTGGTGTTCGCCGGGAGAATCGACATGTACTTCACCGACACCGGGTCGAGTCGGTTCGCCGGAATGATGTTGCCCGGGAACGCCGGACGCCCAGGCGCGGCCGCGTCGAAGATCTGCGTCGGCAGCAACTCCGAGAAGTCGCCGGTCCGCATCTTCGCCGTCGGCAAGGTGAGGGTCTGCACCAAGCCTCGCTCGTTCCTGAGGTTCTCGTAGTCGCCGAAGAAGAACGTGCGGTTCGAGACGACGGGGCCGCCGAAGCTGCCGCCCCACTGGTTCTGATCGAGCACCGGATCCTGCGTCGCGAAGTAGTCGCGTTCGTCGAAACGGTCGTCGCGCCGGAACTCGTACGCCGTGCCGTGGAAGGCGTTCGTGCCCGACTTGGTCAGGATGTTGACGATCCCGCCCGCGGTGCGGCCGGTCTCGGCGGAGTACAGGTTGGTCTGCACCCGGACTTCCGCGATCGCATCCATCGACGGCTTGATGCCGATCGTGCCGATGCCGCGCTCGTTGTTGTCGATGCCGTCGATCATCTGGTTGTTCTGGTTGTCGGGGGCGCCGTTGATCGACACCGCCGACGTGATGCGGCGGTCGTCGGGCCGGTTGCCGCTGAGCATCGAGTTCGCCGCGCCTTCGGTGGCGCCGGGGACGAGCTGCACGAGGCGGATGAAGTTGCGGCCGTTGACGGGCAGCTCTTGCATCTGCTGCTCGTTGACGAGCGAGCTGAGCGTCGAGGTGTCGGTCTGCAGCAGCGGCGACTCGCCTGTGACGAGCACCGTCTCGCTCAGTGTGCCCACCGCGAGCCGGCCGTCCACACGAATGCGGTCGCCGCTGTTCAGCGTGACCTTCGCACTCTGTGCCTGGAAGCCCTGCAATTCGATGCGGACGGTGTAGTTGCCGATCGGGAGCAGCGTAAACAGGTAGTCTCCCGTATCGTTGCTCACCGTCGTCCGGACGTCTTTGGTCCCCACGTTCTCGAGGGTGACGGTCGCGCCTGGCAGCACGGCGCCGTCGGAGTCGAACACGCGACCCACGACTTCTGCGGTGGTCTGAGCGAAAACGTTGGCGGGGGCTGCCAAACTTGCGAGAGCGACAAGCAGTAGTACGAGTAACGCTTTCAGGGAAGCCATTCGCGACGCTCCTTCTCGGGAACCGAGTTATTACCAGTGACGCGACGCGCCGCGGTGCCCGAACCACCGCGAACACGCCTGGACGATGAACCGTCCGGCTCGCTGGACGGGGAAAGGCTCCCGCCCGCTTTGGCCCTATCTAATGTCCTGTGGGACGAATCCTACGGGTAGCCAGGGGCGTGTATCAAGAAAAATCGAGGCCTTGCAATCCAAACGATTGGATGCCAAATAAGGTCTGGTTTTGGCCGAATTCGAGTTAATAGCTGAGTCCACCCTTATCGATGGAACCCCCGGTGCAGGCGACGGCAAGAACGGGAATTGGCGCGCTCCGAAGGGGGGAATGAGAAGGGGAATGAGGCGACCGGGGGGCCACGCGACGCCCCCCGGTCCGAACGAACCCTCAGTTGCGGCCTAGAAGAGGGTACTTCAGCGCGAACTGCATCTGGCGCGGCACCGAGTTGCCGGTGCTCGACAGCGTGCCGAACGTGGCGTTGCCCAGCGCGCTGGCGGGATTCTGGAAATTCACGACGTTGAAGATGTTGTAGATCTCGTACCGGAACTGCAGGGTCGAGCTCCTCGGCATCGCGAAGTCTTTGAAGAACGACAGATCGAAACGGCGCTGCGGCGGTCCCCAGAGCTGGCCCGTGGCTGGCGCGTTGCCCACTGTGAATTGCGGCTGGGCGACAAACGCTGCGGTGTTGAACCACCGCTGCACCGTCCGTTCGTCCATCGGCAACACGGGATCGCCGACGACATTGGGTCGGTCGCCACCACCCGTGCCAGCGCGCTGCGTCGAGTTGGTCACGCCGAACGCCGTGCCACCCTGCCAGTTGGCGACCGCGTTGATCTGCCAGCCGCCGAGGGCTGCCTTGGTGACGCCGGTCATGTCGTTGCCCCAGGGCAGCGCGTAGTTCGCCTGGAGCACATACGAGTGTCCGATATCCTGGCCCACTTCGCGCCACTCAGTGCTGAACTGATCCCACGCCAACAAACTCTCTTCCGTGCCGTGCGACCAGCGAGCGTGCGCATTGACAGACAGACCGCGGCTGAGACGACGCTGGAACTGCAGCTGGAACGCGTCGTACCGGTTGTCGAGCATGGCCTGCTGCACGGTAATCCCCGGGACCCCAGGCATGATGCTGTTGTACGGCCGGCGCGCCTGCACGTTGCCCGGGCCGATCGGCGCAAGATTAAGGTTCTGTCCCGCGTTGACGCGCTGGCCGCGCGCGCCGATGTAGCCAGCCGTCACCACGTTGCCCGCCAGTTCTTTTTCCACGAGGACGTTGAACTGGTGCATCCGGGTTGACTTGAAGTTCAGATCGACCGCAGTGATGTTGCCAACCAGGTCTTTCAGCTCGGTGCTGGGACGCGCCGTGGAAAACGGCGGCAAGCCGTTGGAGAACTGAATGTTCCCTGCCCCGCTGCCGGTAGCGTCACCCGAGCTCGTGATGGGGCCGTAGGTCGGGACAATCGGCGGGTTCTTCATGTCGAACGGCGACGCGATGTTCATCGGGAAGTACGTGATCCCGTAGCCGCCGCGGAGAACCGTCTGGGCCGGCAGCGTCGCCGCAAAGCCCATCCGCGGCTGGATGTTGTCGTAGTTGGTCTTGATGTTGGCGTGCCGATCGACGTCGCCTTCCCCGGCCGGCAGCAGGCGCGGCGTCGTCACACCGAGGACCTCAAAGTTGGAGAGCAGGTTCTGGGCTTCCTGGTACGGAGAGTAGATGTCGTAGCGAAGGCCGAGGTTGATGGTCAGCCACGACGTCGTGCGCCAGTCGTCCTGCACGTAGAAGTTCGGTTCGGGCACCCACAGCGACGGCCGGTACGGCGAGTGCACACGTTGAATCTGCGATGCGTACCCGAGCATGAACGACGCCATCGTGTGGCCGCCCTGGCCCGCCAAGTTTTCCGTCAGGTTCGTATTGAACGTCCAGGTGCCGAGCGGCGAGGGGCTCTTGACGACGCCGTACTCGCGCAGGATGGCGCCGCCGCCAAACTTGAGGCTGTGCGCGCCCATCGTCTTGGTGAGCGCCGCCTGGTAGTGCTGCGTGTTGCCGTGGCTTAGTAGCGGGTTGAAGCCGGAGTCGCCGAGCGACGTGTAGCCGGTGACCGTCACCGTCGCGAGGCCCCCGCCGTTTGCGACGTCGTCGAGGTTCACGTTGGGCAGACCGAACGTCGTGCTCGCATTGGTCAGATAGTTGGTCGGGTAGGTGTTGATATTCAACCGCACAAAGCCGCCCTTGAACTCGCCGATGAGCGTCGGGCCGAACACGCGGACGTAGTTCGCCTGGTACGCCGAGGCCGTCGTGTGGTTCGGCCCCGGGAACCCGTTCTCGCCGCCGCGGCACACCGGGCTGATGCCCGCATAGGGGCCAGTCGCCATCGTGGGACAGCCGCCGGGCTGCACCGTATCGACGTTGTTGTAGGAGAAGCGCGCGAAGATCGAGTTGTTGGTGTTGAACCGGTGATCGATGCGGCCGTCCGCCGTGTGGCTGTCCATCTCGGCGATCGCCGTGCGCTGGTAGTTGTTGGCCAGGGCGCTGCTGGTGTTCGCCGGGAGAATCGACATGTACTTCACCGACACCGGGTCGAGCCGGTTCGCCGGAATGATGTTGCCCGGGAACGCCGGACGCCCCGGCGCCGCCGAGTCGAAAATCTGCGTCGGCAGCAGCTCCGAGAAGTCGCCGACTCTCATCTTCGCCGTCGGCAAGGTGAGGGTCTGCACCAAGCCTCGCTCGTTCCTGAGGTTCTCGTAGTCGCCGAAGAAGAACGTGCGGTTCGCGACGATGGGACCGCCGAAGCTGCCGCCGTACTGGTGCTGATTCAGCACCGGATCCTGCGTCGCGAAGTAGTCGCGCGCGTCGAACTTGTCGTTGCGGAGGAATTCATACGCCGAGCCGTGGAACGCGTTCGTCCCCGACTTGGTGAGGATGTTGACGATCCCGCCCGCCGTACAGGCCGGTCTCGGCCGAGTACAGATTGGTCTGCACGCGGACTTCCGCGATCGCGTCCATCGACGGCTTGATACCGATCGTGCCGATGCCGCGCTCGTTGTTGTCGATGCCGTCGATCTGCTGGTTGTTCATGTTGTCGGGCGCGCCGTTGATCGACACCGCCGACGTGATGCGGCGGTCGTCGGGCCGGTTGCCGCTGAGCATGGAGTTCGCCGCGCCTTCGGTGGCGCCGGGGACGAGCTGCACGAGGCGGATGAAGTTGCGGCCATTGACGGGCAGGTCTTGCATCTGCTGCTCGTTGACGAGCGAGCTGAGGGTCGAGGTGTCGGTTTGCAGCAGCGGGGATTCTCCGGTCACGAGAATCGTTTCCTGCAGGCTGCCCACCGCGAGTTTGCCGTCCACGCGAACACGGTCGCCGCTGTTCAGCGTGACTTTCGCGTTCTGGGCCTGGAAGCCCTGCAACTCGATGCGGACCGTGTAACTGCCGATCGGGAGCAGCGTGAACAGGTAGTCCCCCGTTGCGTTCGTCACTGTCGTCCGAACGTCCTTGGTGCCGACGTTCTCGAGCGCGACGGTCGCCCCCGGCAGCACGGCGCCGTCCGAGTCGAAGACGCGGCCGACGACTTCCGCGGTGGTTTGAGCACGAAGACTGACAGATAACGCCAGGAGAGCGACGGACACGATGAGCACTCTTAGGGAAGCCATTCGTGACGCTCCTTCTTTGCGAAGTCGAGCCTTCAGAAAGACAGACGCAGATGGTCGGGAAATGTAAGAAGAATCCTACGAGCCGCTGAGGATCGACATCAATACAGTCGCGACTTGATCTCAGCCTACTGATGGCATGAGTTCGAAAGGAACGAGACCCGAGAGCGCCTCGTTCGAACACCGGGGCCCTGGCTCTGGCAGACTGAGACGAGAAGACTGGCAATGTCTGCAAACGCAGCGATAAGATAGCGGGCGTCCATAGGAGGTCAGACGCATGGTTCTGCAATCACTCAAAGTTTCGGCCGCAGCGCTCCTGATGCTGGCGGCGTCCGGTCTGGGCTCACAGCCGGCTGTCGCCCAGGCGCCGGCCGCACAGGCCCCTGCCAAGCCAGCGGCATCGGCGCCGCCGGCATCGCAAGTGCCGAAGGAGTTCCTCACCCGACCGCCCAGCATCACCCGCAAGATCGTGGGCGAGCAGCAAGTTGGCGATTATGTGTTGTCGGTGGCCGTGGTCGATGTGCCGGTGGGAGGGCGAGAAGGGCGCCATCGCCACGACGGCATCCTGATCGGCCTCGTCGAGGAGGGGGTGCTCTCGATGGACCACGAGCCGACGGGCGTGCGCGACTACAAGCCAGGCGAGACGTTCTACATTCCCGAAGGTCAGATCCACGAGGGGTTCAACAGAGGCACGGTGCCGACGAAGGTGGTCGGCAGCTTCGTCATCAGGAAGGGCCAGCCGATGGCGGTCCCGATGCCGCTGCCGGGACAGAAATGAGTTGACGCCGGCGGCTCGCACAGCGCGAACCGCCGGCTCACCCTTCCCCATCGTCAGCCCATGCTGAATGGCGGATACCGATCGGTGACGAGCAGGAGCGCGTAGGCCTGCACGCGAAGCCCCCATCGGCCGACGCCCACCACGAAGTCGAAGATCCCCTTCGGGTATCGCCCCGTGAACAGGATGGCGAACCAGGCGACGACGACCCCGAAGACAGCCGCAATCGCGAGGACGAATAGAACGACGTAGTGCGGGATTGCGAGGAACCACTTCACCAGCGGCAACCAGCGATTCAAATCGTGTTCGACGTCTGGATAGTCGATCTCCACGTGCACCGCCTGTTCGTCGACGGTTGAGGGATAGCGATCGGTCAGCAGTGCGAGGTACGCCCCGACCCTGGCGCCGAATCGCACCATCTCGCGGGAGAAGTCGAACCACCATCGAGGGTACCGCTGCCTGAACACGATCATCAGTGCTGTGGCCACCGCAATGCCCAGCATGATGCCGCCTCCCGAGGTTCGGTTCGTCTCGCCGTTCTCGGTCGTGAAGGCACCGCCCGACAGCAGCGCGATGATGATCCCGATTGGAATGAAATAGATCAGGCGGAGCAGCGTCGTGAGGCGATCCAGGCGTTCCGGATAATCGATCTCGAGACGCGCGGGATAGGCAACGGACTCCGTTTCCATGGATATCCTCCTTCGCTGAGCTGCTATTATTCCCGCGGTATGTGGCGAGCGACTGTCTGTACTCTAGTCCTGTTGGTGATCGGGATGGCGGCACCCGCCGCAGCGCCCATGACGACGTCGGAGCGTCAGCGGCTCTTGTCGCACCTCGAACTCTCGTCCAAATGGCTGCATGACGAGGTGGCCGGCTTGTCCCCTGCCCAACTGACGTTCCGGCGCGCGCCCGATGCCTGGACCATCCTCGAGGTGATCGATCATCTCGTGGTCGTGCATCCCATCTACTTCGACGATCTGCAGAACGCGCTGAAAGGCCCCACCGGCCAAACCTCGCCGTCGAGCGATTCCGATATCTTGTGGTACGGCATCGACCGCACCAACCGGGAAAAGGCAATTCCGTCTGAAGTGCCGAAAGGCGCTCGTGATTTTCAGAGCGCGCTCGCCGCGCACGACAAGCTTCATGCACGTCTGGTTGAGTACGTCAGAACCACGGCAGACGACCTGCGAGGCCACATCGTGCCGCGCCAGCAGTGCGACGGCTACCAGTGGGCGCTGCTGATCTCCACTCACGAGCAGCGGCACATTCTGCAGATTCGAGAAATCAAAGCAGACGCGAAGTTCCCGAGATAGTCGAGCGCGAGTGGTAAGATGTTGGGCCGTAGTTCGCCCTCCAAACGTCCCCATCGTCCAGAGGCCTAGGACACGGCCCTTTCAAGGCTGAAACACGGGTTCGAATCCCGTTGGGGACGCCACTTTCAACCCTTCAATTGATCGTCACTTCCGCGGACTTGTCGTCGTCGTGGCTATCAGGCAAGTGCTCTCCGACCGGGTCGATTGCCACGGATTGCCATGAGGCGTCGTGCCGAAGCGTTTCATCGAGTCTTGGAGCCCGACACCGCGCCGGAGGGGTCTCGGGGGACCGGACCCGGAATCGGTACACGCCGAGAACTGATCCGCTCGCCCCACCGCTGCGCTGGTATGATCCGGAGCGACGACCTGTCGCTTTACGATCACGCCTGATCTATTCGCGACGCCGATCACCGAGGTTCATATCATGAGCATCGTTGTCCGTTTCAGTCCCGTCGCCCTCACTGCCGAGAAGTACGCCGAGGCGACTCGCCTGCTCACGAACGCAGGCGAATGGCCACCGGCCGGGTGCGACTACCATGTCTGCTTCGGTTTGGCCGGCAACCTTAAGGTCAGCGAGATCTGGAATTCGCGGGAGCAGTTCGAGGCTTTCGGCAAGCGTCTGATGCCGATCCTCGCCGCCGCCGGCATCCAGTTCGCCAGCCCGCCGGACATCTTCGAGGTTCACAACGTCGTCAAGGGCTGATAATCGGGCGCGGATCAGGCCACTCGAAGCGCCGACCGCACTCGGCGCGGTCGAACAGTGATTTTTCCTCGGACGCCGTGGAGAGCGCCGCGCTACGCCGCTGCGATGAGTGCCGACCCGGTTACGGGAAAGTCAACCATCCCCTTTGGGGACGCCACAAATGGTGGCAAGTCGCCTCACCAGCCAGTAACCGTCCGAGTGCCGCCTCTCCCTTCAAAGTGATAGGTTCGGCCTCTAGGAGTGAAGCGTAGCGGTCCCACGAGTGCCTCTCGAAGAAGTTGGCGCCCGTCCTCGACGCGCTTGGTAGACAGCAGCGCGCGCCACTCCGCAACCTGCTGCTTCACTTTCTGCTCGATACCGCGCCGGTCGATCCGTTCCGTTCGCGCGCGCTCGCGACCGGCCGCGGCCCATTGCTCGTCGCTCACGATCCGGAGTGCCGGTGCAGACTGGCGGAGCCACCCCAGTTGGTCGATCGTATTTGCTCCGGGCTACTCGATGGCAATGAGGACGAAATGTTCGGTCGCCTTTCTGCTCAATTCAAAATCCGCTGGGCTCATAACCCAAAGGTCATCACCGAGTCCGCCCTGCGACGCCCACAAATGGATTGCAGCCCCCAGGATGGCCCAGGGTTGCACCAAGCATGTCGGCAAACGTTGGCCGCTGGCCTTCGACAACCCACAGCAGCCAACGACGCGACAATGTAAATCCCGCCGCACGCGGCGTACGCCCGCCCGGCAAAGGCGGCATCGGCACGCGTGAGCATGACAGCAAAGGCGATGAGGCTCACAACGCCAGCGATCATCACGCGCCGCCTTTCTCTGCTCTCGGCTTCGTCGCGCGTCTCAGTTCATCGCACGCCTTGCAGAGGCCATTGGCCTCGGAGCCGATGTTTTCGCACGGTTCGTTTGGGTGATTCGGGTGCGCCTTATCCTTGCAGCTACAACTCGTCATGTTCCCCCGTTCTGCTTGAAGTCCCTCGCTGCAGCAGCGAAGATTGCGAGGTTACGAATCATCACGCCCTCTCTCGCTTGCGGCCGCTCCACAGGAGGTATCCAGCGCCAACACCTGCCAACAGGCCCACCGACTTCGAGCCCAGCCAAGCATCCGCGACGATGTAGATGGCGACGAGTGCGACCACCCCGAGGAACCACCCTGCGCGGGCGGCTTGTCGCAGCATCACGCTCCCTCCGGCTGAGTCACCATCGCTCGCTTCTCCAGGTGCCGGAATCCTTTTGTCGTCAGGGCCGCTGGGATGACCTGATGTGGCTTTGTGCCGCACGCGTCGACTAGACCGCCTTTCCACAGCCGATAGACAGCGGTTCTCTACCTGTTCGACTGAGTATCCCTGAATGGTGAGCGGTTCATAGGCTGCACTGGTTGGGCGCCCGGCAAGGCTTTCTAGCACGGCTCGGTCGAGTTCTCGCTCGTACTCGGCGCGTTGCGCGAACCCGCCCGTAAAGTCGCGCGACCGCGTGAGCTTGTCGAACAAGCTGTCATCGGCGGGGACGAGGCCTTCCAGGTGACGCGCCAGATCGTGCAGATGTGCCACGACGCCTTGCAGGGCCTGCCGCTGGACGATGATCGAGCCGCTCGGGAGTCGCACGTACCGAGAGGCGGCCATCACGCGCCGCCATTCCGCGTTGGCTCAAACATCTCGGGATGCAACGCAGCGTAGGTCGCCGACGATGACCACAGCGCGCGATCGGCGCCGGTGGCCATCTGTTCCGCGAGCGACGCCAGCACGAACACATCCTCGGCTGACAGTACGCGGAGGCGTCGCCGAATTGCGCGCTTCGCCGACCCAAGAGCGGGATGCTCGTTCTCAGTGCGACCCTTCATCGCGCGCCCCCGATCCGCTTACCTTGCTCCGCGATCCACTGCTCCACAGCCTTGCGAACCTGCGACGCGACCGGAGCACCAGTCCGCTCCTGGATGCGTCGCAGCGCCTCGAGTTGTTCAGGCTCGAGAAGGATCTGAAATCGCGTCTTTGGTGACAAGCAACCTCACTATACACACTAGTGTGTGTCGTCAACTCCACTCAGACGCTCCGACGGATCTGCCGGAGGTCTGGTGCTCTTCGCTATACTCTCGCGCGTGGTCTACGACGATCCCCACGGCTGGCTGGGCCCCTACTACCAGCGCCTTCGCGGAGGCCTGCTCGCCCGCTCGCATCGCAAACGGCCCTGAAGGCTGTTCCATCCGAGATAGTCCGGCCGCCGATAGTTGGGGCAGACTCGCCCCTATGCCCCAGCGTCTAAGAACGTGGGTCACCTGGATCGTGTGGATCCTGGTGGGACTCGCGTTTCTCCTGTTCGTGACCAATTGGACGCCGCGTTAGCGCCGGGGAACACAACGCAAATCGACGGAGGTTCCGCATGACAGTTGCATTACCGACGTCCGCTATACGCGCAACGCGTACGCGATCTATTGCCGCACCATCCAGTAAAAAACAACGACAAAGCCGATGAGGGCGGCGAGCAGGATCGATCCCGATCCGACGAACTGATGCGCCGCCCCCGACACCCTGATTTCGCAATTGCCACAAGTCTGTAGCGTCCCTGGATCGGACATAGTCACGCATGGTAGGGTTTCGTGACTTGGGAGGCCGAAACGCTATGAGACCGACACGCCGCGAGTTCCTGTTCGACGCTACGCTTGCGGGCGCCGCCGCCATGGCTGTGAGTCGCGTAAGTTCATTGACCGCCGCACAGGCAGGCGGCTCGGCTTGGACGTCACGCATCGGTTTGGAGCTGTACACAGTCCGGGACCTGATGGAGACCGACTACGTCGGCGTGCTCGAAAAGGTCGCTGCGATTGGCTACAAGGAAGTCGAGACCTCTCGCGGATATAACAATCTTTCCCCAAAGGAATTTCGTGCGCTGCTCGATCGGCTTGGACTCACGATGCCAAGTGCGCATTCAGGACCGAGCGGCACGGGTCTGGAACTCGAGAAGCAACTCGAAGGCTTCCAGACGATGGGAATCAAATACACGGTCATGAGCGGCACAGGCCGCGGTGGGCAAGCGCGCGGTGGCGCACCGCCAGCCGCAGCGGCGGGCCGTGGACGAGGACCACTGCCCCCCGGTGCCTACTTCAACGCTGGCACGGGTCGGACGCATAACTCGTTTACAGAAGCCGAGGCTTTCGGGCCCTACGCACCGCCGGTGACACTTGAGTCGGTGAAGCAGCGCGCAGCGGCGCTTAACGCGAGCGGTCGTCTCGCCCAGAAGTTCGGTATTAAGCCGCTCGTGCACAACCACACCGACGAGTTTGAGAAGTGTTCCGACAGTCCGCGCACGCCCTATGAAGTGCTGGTCGAAGAGACTGACCCGGCGCTGGTCGCTATGCAGCTTGATATTGGCTGGGCGTACGTCGCTGGCGTCGATCCCATCGCCCTGTTCAAGAAGTATCCGGGAAGGTTTGAGCTGTGGCATCTCAAGGATGTGTTCGGTCTGAAGAAGGTGAATCCGACACTCGGCCCTAATGACAGGGTCAGCAGTGTGACCTTCGTCCCGATCGGTGTCGGTCAGATTGACTACAAGCCGATCTTCGCGAGCGCACAACTAGCGGGGCTGAAGCATTTCGTCATCGAACAGGACAACGCCGCGACCTTTGGTGACTCCCTAGCGGCCGCGAGAGTGTCGTACCGCAACATGTTGAAGGTGTTGTCGTAGCGCCCGTGCCTTCCCTGACACGCGCAGCGACGTGAGCAACGTGGGCACTTGAAAAACAGGCGCCCCCGCCGCCAGACGGCGTTCTGCCGCATTTCCCAGCCGGCCGGCAAGGCCCGGAACGTGATGTACAGTAACGCTCTGGGCTGCTTGCAACAGTATCAGTAGTCTGGTCAGGCAGAATTGTTCCACGAGGTATTCAGCACATGAGAAAACATCTCAGCGGGTTCACTCGTCGTTTCTTCACGCTCGGGCTCACCATGGGGCTCGCCCTCGCGATTGTGATGCCTGCCGCCGCACAGACCGGGGCCCAGAAAAGGCCGAACATCCTGGTGATCTGGGGCGACGACATCGGCTACTGGAACATCAGCGCCTACAACCACGGCATGATGGGCTACAAGACGCCCAATATCGACCGCATCGCGAAGGAAGGCGCGCTCTTCACCGATTGGTACGGCCAGCAAAGCTGCACCGCCGGACGTTCGGCCTTCATCACCGGCCAGAGCGGCTTCCGCACCGGCAACCTGAAGGTCGGTCTACCCGGCGCGCCAGAGGGCCTGCAGGCGCGCGACGTGACGCTCGCGCAGTTGCTCAAGGCGCAAGGCTACATGACCGCGCAGTTCGGCAAGAACCATCTGGGCGACCGCGACGAGCATCTGCCGACGGCGCACGGCTTCGACGAGTTCTTCGGCTCGCTCTACCACCTGAACGCCGAGGAAGAGCCAGAAAACCCCGACTACTTCAAAGACCCGGCGCTGCGAAAGAGGTTCAACACCCGCGGCGTCATCCACACTTGGGCGAACGCCGACGGGACCCAGAAGATCGAGAGCACTGGGCCGCTCACCATCAAGCGCATGGAGACCATCGACGAGGAAGTCACCAAGCTCTCGCTCGACTATCTCGAGAAGGCGAAGGCGGCCAACCAGCCGTTCTTCCTCTGGTGGAACTCCACCCGCATGCACATCAACACGCATCTCAAGCCAGAGAGTGTGGGCAAGACCGGGCTGGGTGTCTATCCGGACGGCATGGTCGAGCACGACGGCCACATCGGGCAGATTCTCGACAAGCTCAGAGAGCTCGGCCTCGAAGAAAACACCATCGTGATGTACTCCACCGACAACGGCGCGGAAGTCTTTGGCTGGCCGGATGGCGGCACCACGCCGTTCCGTGGCGAGAAGAACGAGAACTGGGAGGGTGGTTATCGCGTTCCCTGCGCCATCCGCTGGCCGGGCGTCATCAAACCCGGGACCGTGCTCAATGACGTCTTCGCGCATGAAGACATGATCCCGACGATCATGGCCGCGGTTGGCGTGTCGGACGTGAAGGAACGGCTTCTCAAGGGCATGCAGGTCGGCAACAGAACCTTCAGGGTCCATCTCGACGGCTACAACATCACCGACGCACTTGCCGGCAAAGGGCCGAGTCCGCGCCACGAGTTCTTCTACTGGAACGACGACGGTTCGTTGGTTGCGATGCGCTACGACAACTGGAAGATCGTCTTCCAGGAGCAGCGCGCTGAAGGCTTCTCTGTCTGGCAGGATCCGTTCGTGCCGCTACGCCTGCCGAAAATCTTCAACCTGCGTTCCGATCCATTCGAGATGGCTGACAGGGTCGGCATCGGGTACGCCAAGTGGAGAATCGACCGCACCTTCCTGCTCGTGCCGGCGCAGCAAATCGTCGCGCAGTTCCTCGCCACGTTCAAGGAATACCCGCCGAGCCAGAAAGTCGGCACCTTCTCGCTCGACCAGGTGCTGGAGAAACTTCAACAGAGCGGGAGCAGCGGCAAGTAATCCGTCGCCCCGACGGCCACGGTGATGCGTGCGCCGTCACCGTTCCGAGCAATCCGCCGAGCACTTGCGCCCCCACGTAGAACGGCACGTCGCGCCAGGTCAAACCTCCCTGGCTCGCGTCGGCAATGGTCACTACGGGATTGAACTGAGCCGAGATCGGTCCGAACGCCATGATGAGCGAGGCTAGAGCAGCTCCTGTGGCGATGGTATTTGCCAGCAGCGCCAACCCGTCCTGAACGTTCGCGCGCTTGACACTTTCATATATTTCGATATTATTGGAAATATAGATATGCCTGTCAAACACGAGAACGAGCAGATTACACGCTTCGCCGACATGTTTTCCGCCATGGGCACCGAGCCCCGGCTCCGCATCATGCAGCTGCTGCTGTCGGCTCACCCCGAAGGCCTCGTGGTAGGCGAGATCGGGGCCGACCTTGAGATTCCCAACTCGACGCTCTCGCATCATCTCGACAAGCTCAGGAACGAAGGGCTCGTCAATGTGGAGCGTGAAGGCACTTTCCTTCGATACACGGCCAATACCGACGGCCTCCGTGACTTGCTGAGTTTTCTCTACGCCGAGTGCTGTGCCGAGGAACAAGGCCGTAAGTCGTCGAAGCGTACTTACGCTCTGCAATTGTGATTAGGAGACGATCCATGAACACCGAGCCACTTCGCGATGTCGTCAGAGAAAAGTCACGGTCAGGCAGCTCTGCGAGTGAGGAACGGCGCCAAGACTGCCTGTTGCGGAGGGGCCGCTGACACTGACGGTTGCTGCAATCCCATCACGTCGAACTTATATGAGTCCTCGCAGACAACCGACATACCGGAACTCGCCGTTAATGCCTCCCTTGGTTGTGGCAACCCCACAGCCCTCGCTGAACTGAAGCCAGGTGACGTGGTGCTGGATCTCGGGTCTGGCGGCGGGCTTGACGTGTTGCTCTCAGCACGCCGGGTCGGTCCAACCGGCAAGGCCTACGGCCTCGACATGACAGACGAAATGCTCGCTCTCGCAGAGGAGAACAAGCGCAAAAGCGGTTTGACCAACGTCGAGTTCTTGAAGGGCGAGATCGAGCACATCCCGCTTCCTGATCAGTCGGTTGACGTGATCATTTCCAACTGTGTGATCAACCTCTCAGCCGATAAGGACCGCGTGCTTCGAGAAGCCTTCCGCGTGCTGAAGCCTGGTGGGCGCCTGGCGGTCTCAGACGTGGTTGTGCGAGGCAATGTGCCGACGGCGATTCGTAAAAGCATGGAGCTATGGGTGGGCTGCATTGCCGGAGCGTTGAGCGACTACGACTATGTGGCCAAGCTCGCCAGGGCTGGCTTCGAGGACATCGGGATCGAACCCACCCGCGTTTACAGCCTAGACGACGCGCGAACGTTCTTGGCGGGCGAACGCCGCGACGTCAACGGCCTGGCTGAGCAACTTGACGGGGCGTTCATCAGCGGGTTTATCCGAGCGACCAAGCCATCGGCAGCTGACTGCTGCGGTCCGAACTGCTGTGCGTGAAGCGTGGAGGTGATATGGCAACCGTTTCGATTACTTGCTCCAGGGCGGAACGACACTATTGCTGCGTGCGTACGCGATCGACTGACCAAGGTGCTCGTGCTGATCGAGCAGAATCATCAACGTGGCGCCCTGCTTCGTCGTGTCGCGGCCGAACATCTTGGTGGCGGCGTTCAAATCAGCATCCGACATCTTCGCGATCGTTTCTCGAAGCGCGGCATAGGTCGTCTTCAGCGCTGCCTGCAGCTCAGCCGCGTCCGTAATTGCCGCGCCTCCGCCCATACCGCCGCGTCCCTCGGTAGGAGCCCCGGTCAGCACGTTGTTCAGCATCCTGTTCTCGCTGACGATCAGGTTGAACACCTCGCCTACGGAGCGGACGCCGGCGCCTGGCCTCCAATGGTACCTTGCCGGCCATCACGCGAGCCAGGCCGGTGAACTTGTCTGACAGATTGCTCACGTCGTTTGCCAGGGTCGTCTGCATACTTGCGGGTTGCGCCTGAGCGCTGGCCGCACCGCCGATCAGCATCGTCGCAACGCTCAACCCGCACGCGAACAACAGCTGAGTCTGAATCCGTTTGGTCATGAAAGGTCTCCTTCGTTATGGGTCAGATCATCATCACTGACGACGAGGTTCGCACAACGTTCTTTTGCGAGCACTGCGAACATCGCTGGACGGCGTGAGCGAAACAATAGCGAAACATGTGATAGTCTGGCGCCATCGTGCCGCCGCGCGCCTGCAGAGTTTCGATCACTGACATTCAGGGCGGTCGTCACTCGACAGAGGTTCTGGCAGGCAGCCTCTTTGAGGCCGCCGTGCTCGGGCTCTCTGTATTGAAGAAGGAAGGCTGGTGCGGCGACTTCGGACCGGCAACGCGGCTGGAAGTCACGGTGCGCGAGCCGGAGGTGAAGCACGAGGTCACCGTTCTGCAGCTACAGCGCTGGCTCGACGGCGCGAGCGTTAGTCCCGCTGAGCAGGTGAAGAAGCTGAAGTTGAAGCAGCTGATCGCCTAACTTGTCCTCCGCAAGGGCCGGTCCGGGATGTTGTGGGCGGGACACGTCTGGCTGGATTCAGCCCTGAGATTGGTCTACCCGGGCTCCGACCGCGTCCTGTGCGATGGCGATGGCGTCATCGGGCAAACCGTCCTGGTCTAGTCCCGGTGAGCGCCCCAAATCAGGCCGCTCGTCTTCGATTGCACCCTTCTGCCCATCATTGTCAGCCGACAGTCCGCTGGGTTCCAAGCGTGTCATCCCTTGACTCTAGCAATTGTCAGGAGAACCGGCTGTACTGCTTCGCACAGCCGCCGCAGCAACCTCGTCATTCGCCCCGTCGCCCTCCGGCAGCCCTCGGCCCTTGCGCCGGAGGCGCTCGAGCTTCAGCCGGTGCTCTTCAAAGCGCTCGAACGGCACCACGTCATGGTCGCCAGTGGGGGTGCCGTCATCGCAAGTCATCATCTTGTAGACTTAGTGCGGATCCGGACTGAACATGGCGAGATCGAAGAAGGCCACAACCAAAAGCAAGAAACCCTTCGCAATCGAGTTAGTTGGCTTGCCATCGCGCGCTGTCTTCTACGACGCGAACATCAATCTCTTTGTGCAGGGCGAGCCCGCCACCAGTGTGATGTATGTCCAGACGGGCGTGATCCGCCTGTCGGTCCTCTCGCGGGCCGGGACGCAATCCGTGATTGCTCTGCTCGATGCGGGCCATTTCTTCGGCGAAGGGTGCCTCACCAGTCAGCCAATGCGAATGGCTACGGCAACCACGCTCGAACCGTCGTCGATTGTCACGATCTCCAAGGACGAGATGGTCAAGCAGTTGAACGCTCGGCCCGCCTTCGCTGAGTTTTTCCTCAAGCATATGCTGAGACGAAACATCCGGATCGAGGCAGACCTTATCGATCAGCTCTTCAATTCGAGTGAGAAGCGACTTGCGCGCATCCTCATGTTGCTGGCACGGTACGGGGAGCCCGACATCTCGCATCGCCGACTTCCGAAAGTGTCCCAGGAAACGCTTGCCGAAATGGTCGGCACCACGCGGTCGCGTGTGAATTTCTTCATGAACAAGTTTCGGAAGCTGGGATTCATCGAGTACAACGGGGGGCTCAAGATACATCATTCCCTGTTGAACGTTGTCCTGAGGGATTGATCGCTGCTGTCGAGACCTATGCCAGCCTGACGTTTTCGCCTCTCGGACCCTTGGGGCCTTGTCCCACGTCGAACGTGACGGCCTGCCCCTCGCGAAGCTGGTCGAAGGAGGTTTGCGAGCACGCCGATTGGTGAAAGAAGATACTCGGTGCCATTGCCCGCCGCGATGAAGCCAAATCCCTTGTCGCCGACCAGTCGCTTGATTGTGCCGTTCATTGACGCCATTGTGCTTTTTGTCCTGTCTGTTCTACGCGGTGATTCGCCAACCTATTGTACAGAACCTAAGGCCTAGAACTCCACAATTTTCCGGCCGAGGAGGATTCGGGGCAGCATGATGCTGATCGCGACGATCGGAAGCAGATGAATGAACCCGCCCAAAGTCAGGGAACTGATCGATCCGAGGAGCCAAAGCACGACCAGGGTTACCGAGAACGTCGACACACATACCTCCTTTGAGATCTGCATGGAAAAGTGCGCACGTCCGGATCACGCGACGCGGTTCGTCCGGTATTCCGGAGCGGCTCCTCTCGCGCAGCGTCAGGAGGCCAAAGACCTTCCGACTCGGCGGAGTCGCCCTGCTCATCGGGCCGGGCGCAGCGGGCGAGGGACGTGCGCACATCTTCAAGCCGACCGGCGATCCCCAATACCCTGGTGCACGGTTCTCTCCTTGAAGTCGCGACAGGTGTCAATCGTAGCCGGTCTTGGAGCATCCGAGGTGTGCTGTTCAGCACAGCGCGACACGACAGGTGCCCGCCAGACTGGTACCACGCCATTGCGACGTCGCTTCAGCCTCCGAGCTTCCCAATCCCGAGCTGCTGACTTCTGTCACGCCGCGGACAAGAAAAACACGCTGTGGAGGCGTTTTTGATACATCCCGTCGGGACTGAAGGGCCACTCAGAACAGCCACGTTCCCTGCCGTTGAAGACGAATACGCGGCCAGCCAAACTGACGCGACGCTTCTGATCACGGCGTCGACGCGACGAACGGTTGAGGCACTCGCTCGACAGATTCACGCTGCTGGCGCGCGCGCCAGGCTGCCGTTCGTACAGACGCGGGCTTGCGATCTTCCCGTCGGACCAAAAGCGCTGAAGAAACGCTGCTCCGGCTACCTTGACTCGGCCGCGGGTGGCAGTTTGCTGATTGGCGACATCGAGGACTTGCCGCCCACCGGTCAGGATGGGCTGCTCGAGGTGATCGCTGCCCTTGAATTCGCACGCCAGCCATCAGCCGCTGTCCGGCTCATCGCGGGCACAACCGTGTCACTGCTTGAGCGCGTCACCGCAGGCACCTTCTCGGATCGGTTATTCTATCGCTTGAACATCATCCATCTGATGCAGCGAGGCTATCTGAACGGCAGACTGTCGCCGATCCCTCCACAATGACCGTCCATCTCGTGAACCCGAGCCACTTGTCGTTTGGAGTCGGTGTGATCACACCGCGATGGCTGTTCGTCCTTGCGGGAGCGACTCCAACCTCATATGGCCAGCCTCGCATCACGGACGAGACCCTCGAACCCTTTGACAGTGACAGCGTGCAACCGGGCGACGTCGTTGGCATAGGGATTCACACTGGCAACGCGCTTCGTGGGTACGAAATCGGCACTCTCGCCAGAGGTCGAGGGGCGACGGTCGTCTTTGGTGGCATTCACGCGACGCTCTATCCCGCCGAGGCGCAGAGTCTCGGCGCGGCGCACGCCGTCGTCAAAGGCGACGGCGACGTGGCGTGGCCTCTCGTGTTGAACGACGTCACGCATGGCACTCTAAGACCTATCTATGAGGCCGGACGCGTCGACGCCGATCGCTTCGTCGCGGCGCGCTGGGAGCTGTTGCCACATGGACGCTACATGTGGGGCTCCGTCCAGACGGTGCGCGGCTGCCCCAAGCACTGCTCGTTCTGCTCCGTTTGGCGCACCGACGGCCAGAAGCCGCGACAGCGGCGCGTGGACGCCGTCGTCGACGAGATTGTGGAACTCCGCCGCCGAGGCTTTCGGTTCATAGCGCTTGCGGATGACAACTTCTATCCGGTGACATTGACCGATCTCGAGATGGCTGAGCGGCAGCGCAACCCGGCGCGTCTCGAGCAGTTGCGCGAACTGCGCGCCGAACGATTTGAGTTGATGGACCAGCTCGCACAGTTGTCATCGGACATGGTGTTCTTCACCCAGATCACCATGGAAGCGGCCGAGGACACGGAGTTCCTCGACGCTATGCGGAGGGCCAACATCAAGGGAGCGCTTGTCGGCGTAGAAGCTGTCACGCCGGAAGGCCTGAAGGACGTGTACAAGGGATTTCAACGATGTTGGCGAGGCGTTGATCACCCGCCTGCGTACGTTCCGCGACCACGGGGTGCATGTCCTCGGATCGTTCATCTTCGGACTCCCGAGCGACCGCCCGTCCACGTTCCAGGCAACCGTTGACGTCGCGAATCGGGCGGGGCTGACCTTTGCGCAGTTCGTGATGCTGACTCCTTATCCGGGTACCGTGGATTTTGAGGCCTGGGAAAAGAGCCTCGGGACGGACGCCGCGGCCGTCGGAGGGGTTCCGATCACGCGTCACTGGCTCATTCCCCAGGACCAGCGTCCGAAGGTGTACACGCCGCACCCGGTGATGTCGGCCGATGAAATCCGCTCAAGAACTCAAGCGGTGTGGGACGAGTTCTACAGCTTTCGGCGGATCTGGGCACGCTCCCGCTGCACGCCGACCCTGCGAGCGCGACTGGCCTTCGTCCTGATTTCAAAGCTCTACCGGCAGATGTACGCCAACACGGGGATCGCGACTGATAGCGCACGCGTGAGCCGTGCGAATCGCTGGGCGCGCCTGATCGCCAAACCGTGTCAGCGTCTGTTTGCCGCGCGCCCCTTACCTGCGCTTGCGAGAACGGCGTCAGATGCGTGACGCGTCGTTGGTTGTGCGAAACAGCACAGCCGGTCGCTCCCGTGCACTAGTAGAGTCGAGCCATGTCATTGATACCAGTTCGGGTTCGTTCGGGTGACGCCGGGCACGATCTGCTCGCTGCGCTCATCTTCGGTCTTGCGGCAGGCGCCCGATGATCCGTCCTCCCAACGATATGGGAGCGTTCGAGTTCGTCGCTATCGCGGCGCTTCGAGTGGCACAACTCTCGCGCGGCTGCCGGCCTAGAGTTGACGGCGATCACACGACAGCGGTCTTTGCTCAACGTGAGGTGGCAGAGGGCAAGGTGACACGAGCGCCAAACGCACCGAAGGTGCTACTCGACGCCCCCTGACGACGCCTCACGCCGAACAACCCCTATCCCCGAATTTTTACCCTTCGCACCCTCCAATCTCAGCTACTCAATTCCCGGGGTCGGCCCTCGAGGCGGCTAAGATCCTGTCGATGAATGTCGGGCATCGACGATCGATCGGAACACTGCCGCAAGGAACTCCCCTGGGGCTTCTGCTTTGGCTGTCCATGGTGGCGATGTGGTTGTCATGGGCGCCGTTCGAATGGCGTCCCAATGGGGAAGCTTGGTTGGAACTTCAGCCATCCTTGGATGCTGAGACGGCTTCACATCTTCTCTTGCTGGCTCCAATAGCCGCGGTCCTTGGGACTCTCGCGTACGATAGCGTGCGCCGCCGCCCTTTCGTTCTGGCCTGGACACTCGCTGCGTCGCTAGGTGTATTGCTGGAACTTGGACAGTGGTGGATTGCAGGGCGTTCGATCTCGCCTTTCGATCTGATCGCCCACTCCATTGGGACGGCCGTTGCCATCTGGACAGCCGCCACCCTGAGGCGGCACGGCATCGCAAGACACTCACTTCTGGTCAGCGTCGCAGTGCTGGTGTCCGCGGCGCTGTTCGCCGACATGGTTTACGGCGTTATCCTCCCAAACACCCAACTCAAGTTGACTCAATGGGATCCTCGATTCGGTGTCCTGGCCGCCGACGAATTCGGAGGCTCCCGAAGATACGAGGGCCGAGTGTGGGACGCCAAGATCTGTGCGGGTGAGCCCGCCGAGCAAGTCTGCATATCGCCCGGCGCAGATGCGGGATCGCGTCAGCGGCTGACGCAAGTGGCGGAACAATCACAACACATTGAAGTATCAGCGCAGGTCTCCTCCGACACGGATCGCCAAGTTGGACCGGCGCGGATCATGACGTTTTCTCAGTACTGGGGCCTTAGGAATGTGACACTTGCTCAGGAAGGGCGGCATTTGGTCCTACGCGTGCGCACGCCCTTGACTGGAAGCAATGGAACCCGACCGGAATTCATTCTCGCCGATGCCGTGCACATGGGGATTCCAACCAAGGTCATGGCGACGTTCTCTCGCGGGGTCGTCTTCATGAAAGCAGAGAGCGAGGCTGACACGTCTTCAGGTACCTTTCGCCCGGATCTGCTCCGGGTTTCGCTTCGATTGCGAAACCCGGCATTCCCTGTAGTGTGGCATAAGGGAAGGGCAGAGCTTGTGAGTGCGATCGTCTACCTTGTGACTTTGGGCTACATCCTGGCTCGGCTGATGGGAACGAAGGGAGCTGCTCTATTGGCTATCCCTGCCGTCGCCACAGCAAGCGTCTGGGCTGTGGATCTTTGGGTATTGAACACACTGCCGCCTGGCATTCCTGAGCAACTGCTTGTGATGATTGGGGCAGGAATGGGCGTAGTGTTTGCCGTTCTCGACGGACAGCGATTGTGGTGTACATTCCACAGACCCGGAGGTCGGTCAGCGTGCTAAGAGCCACCGCGTTCGAAACGTCGAGGGTCAACCTCAAACCTTTGCCGATCCCGCCGAGCTGGATCAAGGAAGGCGCACCATTCGCCCGCGCGACTACACTGACGGAGTCCCCCGACAAGCTGCTTACAAGCGGCGTCTGGGATTGCACCGCCGGAACATTCCGGTGGATCAACGAGCGTGATGAGATTGTCCACATCGTGGAGGGTGAGGCCCGCGTGGGCGATGGCTCGACGACGCACGTCCTCGTCCCAGGTAGCGTTGCATACCTTCCGGCCGGTCTGGAGACGACCTGGGAGGTGCCGAGCTACGTAAAGAAGGCTTTCATTCTGCGGACGCCGAAGATCTCTCGCGTGCGGCTCGCAGTATCGACACTGAAGGAACGGTTCAGCACGTTGGCAAGTCGAGGGCTGTCGGTCTTTGCCTTTCTGACGAGTGAATGGCAAATGTAATCACTCACTTCATCTGAGGAGTAACTGCGATGCTCTTTGCCGTGAACTACACAAACCAGCCCCATGGGGACGAGGCGCTCGACAAACGCATTTTGAAGCTGTTGGCCGCGTGGAAGCCGCCTGCCGGCTTCGAGATGAAGGCGTGGTACGACTATGCGGATGGCAGCGGCGGCATCGCCATCGTCGACGTTCCGTCAGCTGAAGTGTTGCTGGAAGCGGTGGCGCCCTGGTCGACGTTTTCCACGTTCTCGGTCAAGCCATTGGTGTCAATCGAAACCTCGACGCCGCTCCTCCAGAAGGGAATTGCCTGGCGCGACTCCGTAAAATAGCTTCACAAACCATCACGTGTTACCCGGGCGGGTGCGCATCCACCCGCCCGGCTGGCCGCTACGACGCCTGCGGCGGCCGTCGTGCGCTACTTCTGGACGCCGACGCCCTTCAGCGCTTCCAGCCCGGCGAGATCGAGGGAGGCCACCGCCGCCTTGAGCTCTTCGATGCCAACGCCGTTGCCTTCCGCGCTCACGACAAACCGGTCGCCGAGTATGATGCCGAACTCGTTGCTGCCGCCCGTCTTCGAAATGCGCTCGTGAACGAGGCGCCCGCCGACCCTCTGAGTTTTTTCAGAACCGCGCTCGTCTTCCTTCTCGCCCTCGACGCCGGCCCAGCTGGCGAGCCCGACGAGTCCGCTGACTCCGCCGGTGTCCGAGATCTCCAGCGTCACACTCTTTCCGGCCCCATCGCCGTACCGCGCGTCCGCGTTCGACACCATCAGGCCCGCGATTCCCGTCTTTTCGGCACTGCTCGCTGTCCTCGGCAAACCCGCGAACCTCTCCGGCACGAAGGTCTTGAGTTGATCGATGGCAACAGGATCGACACGATTGCCGCCGCCGAGAAGCGTCCCTAGACCCTTGAAGGCCGCTTCCACCTGTGCCTGCTGGTCGCCCCTCTTCTCCGCTGCCTCCATTTCCCTGGTGCTCTGTTCGAGCTTATTCCCCAGGTCCTCCAGTCTGCCCATCGGGCTGTTCCTATCGAACTGCACGTCGGAGCCAGGACTGGCCGCCCCGCCGCCGAGTAGCCTGCCGGTGCCCACCATGCCCGCGAGACCGATCGTTCCGCCGATGGCGGTCACAACCACCGACAGGACGATTGCGCAGACGACGACCACAGCGGTGTAGGCTGCCGCTTTGTCCTCGGCAGACTTCATCAAGCGCGGAAGTCCGAGGTACAGCAGATACAAGCTATAGAGCGCGGCGAAGATGCCGAAGACAGCGAGCATCGGAACGACCTGCAGAGCGCCGGCAATCCACGCGGGGGTGCACGAATACACCGCCACTTTCAGCGCCTGCGCGCTGTTCTGCTCGCCACCGAACTTGGGCGCGAGCGTGTTGATGATGAACGACAGGACAAAAACCCCGACGATCGTCATGCAGAACACGAACAGGGCGGCAACAAGGCCGCTCATCACGGGGGCGCGGTAGGTGCCGAGGAACGGCACGGAGGTTCCAACAATCGACCCGCCGATGAATCCGGCGATGGCGCCGATGGCCGCCATGGGCACGACGTAGCCACTCACCAGCGATCCGGTCGAGGTGGCCTCCGCCGCGATCACCGGCCACTCCGTCTTGGGTGTCAAACAGATGCTCTTGGCGCGTTCGACTAGTGACACGGCGTTCCTCCTTTAAGAACAATGAAACTGGCGCGGTCGTTCGCCCACATTGTGTCCAGATCGGGCCGCGGAGTCACCTCAAAACGTCAGGTCGTGCCATTACGACTTTCGCGGCCGACCCTCGAATTTGTCAGACGCTGAACCCCAATTGCCACGTCTATGAAAGGCTTGCGGCTGGTATCACTCTTGCCGGATCGACGTCGGACGATCGCACTTCTGTGAAAGAGAAGCATCAGGAAACCGACGCGCTCATTCGCGCGTCACTCGAAACGCTGATGCGGCACCTTGGCGAGGAATCGCGCCGGGAATTCGCCGCGCTGCGCAAGGCGCTCGACAAGGGACTCGCCACGTTCGAGTCGAAGCTCTCTGCAAGTGAGAGCGACCCGGCCATTCAGGCCACCGTCAACAGCCTTCTTCGCATCTCGAGCGACGGCCTGGACCGCGAGCGGCAGCAGGCCGACGCCACGGTGACGCAGGTGCTGGCCGCCAACGCAGGGCTTCAAACAACGCTCGCGGATGTCCTGCAGCAGGTCGACGCGATGCGGACGCAAGCCGCCACGACAGAAGCCGATCGGAAAGCAGCAGCCGCCCAGCACGACACAGCTCTGAAAGAGCATGAGAGGCTGGCGATCGAACTCGACAAGGCTCACGCCCAGCTCGTGGACGCCCGGGTGCAGATCAAGCAGCTGCAGCAGACCAAAGAGGCGCTCATCACTGAGCGCGCCGAGCTGAAGATGAGGCTCAGCGAAGTGGCGACCGCCGTCAGCCAAAGACTCAGCGAAGCACTCTCGAAGACGCTCGATGAGGCCCGAGAAGAGCTGCGACCGATTGCCGATGCCCGCGACGTTTCGCCACAAGGCACTTCCCCGGCGCCCACACACTCATCGAGCGCAGCCGCGACCAGCGTCCCCACCGCTCCCAAGAAAGTCCTGCAGTTCTCCGACCAGGCACGCGACTCCAAGCGCATTGCCATGCGCCAGGGCACGCACATCAGCGTGGAGAACATCCCTGGCGAGCTCGTCGACTTGTCCGTCGGAGGGGCGCAGGTCGTCCTCAGACAGTCGGTCAAGCCGAATCAACTCGTGCGGCTGTATCTGCCGACTGACTCGGGCGAGCTGGTGGCCAAAGCGAGGGTGGTGTGGGTCATCTACGAGCATCGCGAGACGAGCCTGTCCGTCTATCGGACTGGCCTCAAGCTCACCGAGGTCGATCTCCACGGCCATCGAGCGCTTCATCAGCGACTTCTCCGCGACGCCGCTCGCCCAATCGGGCTCCTGACAGCCTGGGCCCCTGAAGGCTCATTGCGCGGTTCAAGCGGCACGTCGTGTTATCAAAATAACATGTCAAGATTCAGAAAGTGGCGAGGGGTTGGCAACTGCTTGGTTCCGGGAGCATAATTCGACCATCAGTCACAGCCGAGTGGCCACCGCTTGTCCGTCCTTGGGTGGAGGTATGTCATGAATGCTTGCCGTGTCGTGGTTGCCGGGATGGCGCTCGTCGCCGCGCTCGTCGCTTCCGGTGGAACAGTTGCGGGGCAGCAAACCGCACCCGCAGGCGTGCCTGACTTGTCCGGCGGCTGGCTCCGGATCGACAGCGGGTCGGGCAGCTTCGACGGTACCGCACAGAAGTTCCCACCGGCCCAGCTGACCGCCGCTGGCAAAGGGATGGGGGGAGGGCGCGGCGACGGCCGGAACGCCATCACGAAAGAAATGTTGAGCTCCACGAAACCCAATGAGGCCGGCCAGCCGTACGTGGTGCTCACCGGCGGCTGCACCGCCGAAGGCACGGGCGGCAGTTCGCTCAGTCCGAATTCGACGGCCCAGTGGATTCTGCAGTCGAAGGACGAAGTCGTGATGGTGCGCGAGGGTCCCGGGAGCCGGCGGTTCTATCTGGACGGCCGCCCGCATCCCGATGTGGCTCGGCTGACGCCGAGCATGTACGGCCACTCGGTAGGCCGTTACGAGGGCAACGCCTTGATCGTCGAAACGGTCGGTCTCACCGAAGGTACGGTTCAGGGCGGCGGACGACGGCGGCCCGAAACTCGCCTGACCGAGCGGTTCGAGGTGAGCGCCGACGGTAAGCGGCTGACGTGGACCTTCACGTGGACCGATCCGATGCTCTACGTGCGTCCCCACACCTATGCGTACGTCTTCGAGCGGCTTCCTGAGGACAGCTATGCCTTTGAGACATGGTGCGATACCAACGATCCCCTGCAGAAGTATTCGATCGTGCCGCCCAAACAGCTCTAGGGCGCGGTCGCTCGCGGCGGTCGTGCTGTCGGTCGCGGCCCTGCTCACGGTGGCGGCGCTGCTGCGCGCGCAGACGGCCGCTACGCCTGATCTCAGCGGCTATTGGGAACTACCGATCGACGGGCGGTTCGTCCCTCCCGCGCGTCTGTCTCCCAAGGTCACGTCGGCGATGCGCGAGGCCGAGGCGCGCAAGACAGCGAAGGCCATCCGGTGGTGCAACTGGGTCGGCATGCCGACGACAATGGATGTGGGGCGTCCGCTCAACATCCGGCAGGGCGCGCGCGAGATCGTGGTCGTGGCGGAGTCCCCGGTGACGCCGGTACGCCACCTGTATCTCCGCAAGGCGCACATCGACAAGGACACCTTCGATCCGACGACCAGCGGCGATTCGGTCGCGCGCTGGGAAGGGGATACGCTCGTCGTGACCACCATCGGCTTCGATCCGAACAAGGGCATCACCGAAATCCCCGGCGGCGGATTCAGGACGGCGAACACACAGCTCGTCGAGCGTTATCGCCTGCTGCAAAACGGCGCCATGCTCTCGGTGCGATTCACCTGGACCGATCCGTCGGTGTTTCAGACGCCGCACACCTACGAGTTCCGTTATCGGCGCGCTGAAAAGGAATACGAGCCGCGTCCCGTGGAGCGGTGTGATCCATTCGACAAGGAACGAGCCGCCTTCCTCGAACAGAAGTTGGACAGCGGCAAGTAACGGCTGCTGGAGCCACGCCTGTTCTTCTCGAGAATGGGACACCGTGGTGCACTTTGCAGCGAAAGGCCCTATCCTGCTGCAATGAAGAGGGTTGCAAGGACGACAACGTATCCCGCCGGGCAACGCGTGTTCCGAAACTCGCCCCGAGTGCAGAACCGACAACACCAACCGTTCTGTAACTGACACGTCAAACCCCCGCAGTTGCAGCGAGTTGCGCGACCGTTCCCGATGGCCGGATCGATGGAAGGATCTTTGCCTTGAGAAGCGGCGTGTCTACAGCCGTCGCATCGCCGATTTCGAATCTGACAGTGCTCGCACTGGAACCCGAACCCGAAAAGGCCCGGGCCATCAGGCACGTGGTGTCGGCCATCGATGGCGCCGCGCTGACCGTGGTGACAACCACGCATCATCTTCTCGACACACTTCACGATGGCTTCCCCGACCTCGTCTTGCTGCCGGCGCTGCTTCCGTGGGGAGATGAAGAGCAGCTGTTCGACGCCCTTCGGGCCGCGTCCGACACCCATCATCTCGAGGTGCTCGTTACCCCCTACGAGATCGCGGACGACCCATCCGATCGTGAGGACCCCGATGTTCCCGGTGGCTGGCGCCGTCTGCTGAGGAAGACGCCGCAGCGCACGAAAACCGTCGGGTGCAGTATTCGCACCTTTGGCGAGCGTATCGAGTGGGCGCTGCAATGCGCTCAGGAGGCACGCCTGGAGCGCGCGGAGCGCTTTCAGCTGTTTCACGACTTTTCGATCGGCGCTCCACAGAACAGACGTGTGCACCAGCGGTTCACCGGCAATGAGCTGCCATGGCTGCGGGCGGCTCGCCTGCGCGGAGGGACCAAGATCAGGCTGCTGGATCTGTCAGCCGGTGGAGCGCTCGTGCAGTCGGACGCCCGGCTCAGACGCGACGCCGAAGGTTTGCTCGAGCTCATCGGGCCAGACGGTGATTCGAAGGTGCCGTTCCGGGTCATCCGCTGGCAGCCCTCGTCAGATGCTCGGGAGTTCCCGTACGTCGGCGCATTCGCATTCAGAGGGGGGTTCGAATTCGACTCCATGCTCGGCCCGGGCCACATTGGTCTGAAAGACGGAGCGCTCGCGCCCTTCCTGCGCCAGACCGACGAGCGACACGAGCGCGACCCCCGATTGACTCGCGACCAGCTCCCGTGGCTATCGAGCGTCCGGTTGGCGTGGGGACCCGAAGTGAAGCTGTTGAACATCTCGAAGACGGGCATGCTGATCGAGACGCCATCGAAGATCGCGCCTGGGAGCAGCGCAGAGTTCTCGATCTCCGGACCGAGACGAGATCTCTCTGTGTCGACGCGAGTGGTCCGCACCGAGATCGGCCCGGTCAGTTCGCTAGGAGTGAAATATCACGCGGCTGTCTCGTTCACCAAAGAGCTTCCGCTCAATCTGGGACCCGATGAGTTGTCTGCCGCACTTCACATGCTGGCGAGCCTCCTGAACGACGTGCTGGCAGATGCCTGCGGGAGCGGGGCCGGGGATGTCCGGGAGTTGAAAGAGACGTTCGCCGAGGGCGTTCGCAAGCTCGTCCGGGCGCGCCAGATTGCGATCGTGGACTCCCCAGCTTCGGATGCAGGCGCCGAGTCGATCTATTTCACCGTTCCCGGAACTTCCGGTTCGCGGGCGGTCCTTCAAGTGACGTTCGAACCGAACCACGTTCCCACCGAGGCAGAGTTCCGCTGCCTGCAAAGCGCGGCGGTCATGGCCACGACGGTTCTCGAGGTTGAGCGTCTGCAGGTGATCTAAGCAAGACTTTCCCGCTTCCATCCGATATCTTGATCGGCAATGCGAACCTTGCCGACCGCGCTCGCGCTCGTCTGCTTCTGCGCAACACTTGGTGCGCAGCGCCATTTCGTCACCGAGCACCAGCCCAGCGAACGGGTCGCCGGTCTTCTGGACCTGCCCGATATCACAAGCAACTACAGAGAGGCCGGATGCAAGTCGACGGAGCTGGCGAGTATCCCGACTCTCCGCGAGCCATCCGAGACAGCGCCTGCCACGGGCGCCATCCGACTGGCCGAGCGGCAGAATCAAGGATGTGAACTGGTGTTGAGGCGGCGAGGGTATTCAGTCGACGAAGAGCTGCCATCTCAGGAAAGCGTCTATGAGATCCCCGCGGCGGTTGTGTACGAGCGACGCGATCGATGGTTCCGCATCGCCGTTCCCCGAGGCAGCGCGTGGATCGAACGCGAGAACGCCGACAGCTTTCGCCCGTATCCGCAGATCCTCGTCCAGCGGTTGAGCTATCTCAGGAAGGATTGGGATGGACTGCTTCGACGGTCTGCCAACGCCAAGGCTCCTGCCCTGCCCCTGCCGGCGGGATGGAACGAGCGCCTTTCCGGTGAAATCGGAATCCAGGTGCTGCGGTTCAGTCGGGAAGACAACGACGACTGGATCCGCGTCCGGCTTGTCACGGAGCGGTGCGGCGACAAATCGGCCACAGCTCTGAAGGCAATCGAAGGGTGGGTACCCGCTCATCGCGCGGATGGGCAGACCACGGCGTGGTTCCATTCGAAGGGCTGCTAGCGCGCGGCCCTACGTCGTCGTGCCTTCGTAACCGCAGAACAGACATCGTCCGAACTTCGGCGACATCATGGCCTCGCACTTGGGACACCGCTTCGGCTGCGGGGTGAGCTTCCCGTCCTTCTGCCCATCGCGGAGGTCGATTTCGATGACCTTCGCGTTCAGCTTGTCCTCGGACAGCCCGCCCGATTCCTGCAGCAGCTCGAACATCGCACGGCTGATCAGCGCGAGCCGATCCAGTTTCTCCTCGAGGCGGAACACCGCGTCGCGAGCAACGTCGTCCGACGATACGGCGCCATGCGCTCGATCGATTTTCGCGTCGAGCTGTCGAATCTGATATTGCTGGTAGAGATCCCAGAGCATCGGTTCCTCTCCTTTCCTTCCAACGAAACCACCCCATCGCGGTACAACTCATCGTATTCTTGGAGCGTCGCTCTCGTCGACGCCGTTCACATGTCAACCCTGCGCATAGCAGTGATGCTCGGCTGCCTCTGGCTGTGGATGGCGTCTGCGCTGTTCGCCCAGGCTCCCGAGCCGGCGCCTGACTTAGGCAAGCAAGAGTCGCAGGGCGAATCCGTCCCTGAAATCGAAGAGACGGTGGTCGTCACGGCCACCAGAACGAACACGCGGTTGCAGGATCAACCAGTCCGGGTCGAAGTGATCGACCACGAGGAGATTGAAGAGAAGGCGCTGATGACGCCGGGCAGCGTCGCGATGCTGCTCGCCGAAACGACGGGCCTTCGAGTGCAGACGACCTCCCCTGCGCTCGGTGCAGCGAACGTGCGCATCCAGGGGCTGCGCGGCCGTTACTCGCAGCTCGTCGCCGATGGCCTGCCGCTCTATGGCGCGCAAGGCGATTCGTTCTCGCTCTTGCAGGTGCCGCCTCTCGACCTCGGCCAGGTCGAGATCATCAAGGGGGCCGCGTCGGCCCTCTACGGCGCGTCGGCCCTCGGTGGTGTCGTCAACCTCGTGTCGAGGCGTCCGATGGCAGCAGAGCGCGAGGTGCTGTTCAACACGACCTCACAAGCGGGACTCGATTTGACGTCGTGGCTCGCTCAACCTGTCGGCGACTCTACCTCGTGGACGCTCCTGGGAGGATTCCACCGTCAGTCCGACCAGGATCTCGACGCAGATGGATGGCTCGACCTGCCATCGTTCGATCGATTTGTCGCCCGTCCCCGCTTCTTCTTCGACAACAGGCAAGGCCGCTCGATGTTCGCCACCGTCGGCGTGATGGCGGAAGACCGTCGCGGTGGAACCGCCTCCGGCGTGACGATGGCCGATGGTCAGCCGTTTCCGGAACGAGCTCGCGAGCCGTCACGTCGACGGCGGATTCTCCGGGCGGTGGCTCGTCATGGGCAATCGTGTGCTGGCCGTTCGTGGGTCTGCCATGCGCCGCTCCCAGGACCGCCTCTTTGGCGCGTCTCGCGAGCACGGCGTTCTCCGCACGTGGTTCGGCGAGGGATCGCTGCAAGGCGCGTCCGGCCGCCACACCTGGGTGCTCGGGGCCGCGCTGCAGCAGGAGCGATTCGATCTTCGAGAGTTGCCGGAGTTCGACTACCGGTTCACGACGCCATCGGTCTTCGGGCAAGACGAGATGACGTTCGGACCGAAATGGACGCTGGCACTCAGCGGGCGGGTCGACGCTCATTCCGAGTACGGCGTGCTCGCGACGCCGCGGGTGTCGCTGCTCGCACGCCCGGCCGCCGGCTGGGTGATCCGCCTGTCGGCCGGCGCCGGCTCATTCGCGCCGACTCCGTTCACCGAAGAAACCGAAGAGACGGGGCTCTCCCGCGTGAAGCCTCTGCACGATCTCCGAGCGGAGCGGGCTCGAGGGGCTTCGTTCGATGTAACTCGTTTGGCGGGCCCGATCGAGGTGACCGGCACCATTTTCGGCTCGATCGTCAGGTGGCCCGTCCAGGAGCGGATCGCAGAAGACGGGATGGTGGAGTTGGTCAATGCGAGCGAGAGCACGCGCACCGGCGGCGCCGAGCTCCTCGTCCGGTACCGCCGCGAGGGCTTCGTCGGCCTGGCGACGTACGGCTGGACGCGCTCGACGGAGCTGGACCCTGACCTCGCTGGCACGGCGCGACGTGCCCCTCACGCCCGAGCACTCGGGTTCGCTGAACGCCATGTGGGAAGGAACAGACTGGGGACGCTTCGGCCTCGAGGTCTATCTCACCGGGCGTCAGCCGCTCGAAGAGAACCCTTATCGATCGACCGGCCTCCCCGCACTGTACTCGTAGGCGCCTTGGGCGAACGTGTCTTCGGCCGCCTTCGACTGTTCATCAACGCCGAGAACCTGTTCGACATTCGACAGACGAAGTACGACCCGTTGATTCTGCAGACACCCCGTCCAGACGGACGTTGGACGGTTGACGCATGGGCGCCTCTCGATGGCCGCGTCATCAACGGTGGCGTGCGAATCGCGTTCTGAGAGTGGCGAGCGGGGAGGCAAACTACGCCTCCCGTCGTTTAGGGATGGGTTGTGCCGTCGCCAAGATTTGGCAACGAGCGGAGCTGCCCATATACACAGCAACCTGCGTGCCGAAAAGTTTCGGGACTAATGCGTACGGATGGCGATACACATCGACGCTGAGAACGCGCATCCGGCACAGAATGACTACATCGCGCCTCCGCTGGGCGAGTAAGCTACAACCATGCGGAACACTCTGTTGGTTGCCGCTGTCACGCTTGCATTCACCCCGCTGCTCGCGCAGACCAGCGGGCCGAGCTGGCTCGATCGCCCGCTGACCGGCTGGAATCAATCACTCACCGGGGTTCCGCGTCCGCCGAGCGGGGACCAGGCCGTACAGAACTTCGCCGCACGCTGCAAGTTCGATCTGCGATCGTACGTCGGTCGGTGAGCGGGCGCTGGCTGAGGCTGGCTGGCTTCCCTATCTCCATGTAGACCGCCAGCTCGTGCAAGGCGACGTGGAAATCATCGCCGGCATGAGCGGCGCGGACGGCATGTGCCGACCAACGGGATTCAACCTCTTCGTGTTCGTCGGCGGCCGGTTGGCCGGCACGCTGTCCCCTGTGCCTATGTCTTCGCGCGAAGACGGCTCCGTTGGTGCTGTGCGGCTCGCTCCTGAGGGAACCATCACGGCCGAGTTCGCGCGCTACACCGAAAAGGACGCGCTCTGCTGTCCCTCGAGCCGCGTCAGTGTCCGGTACCGGGTCGAACGCGGAGCCGCGGCCGTCGTTGTTCCGCTCGCCATTCAGGTCATTCGCTAAGTTTACGAAAAGCGTAAAACCGGGGTCAGACCCCGGTTTTACGTTCTTCGGAATGGCTCTTGCTCAGGAGAGGCGCATGGCTGTGACGAGACAAGTTCGGCAGTACGCCGCGCGACGCATCACCCGCCGCCTGACGCGCGCGATTCCGTGGCTCGGCGGGCTGATCGCGCTTGCCACGCTGGGCAGCGCCATTCGCCGCAAGGGATTCTTCGGTGGGACCGCGGACGTAGCGCTCGATTTCACACCAGTCGTCGGATCGCTCAAGAACATCGCAGAGGTAGGCCGGGGGCGCGACTTCATCCCCGATCGCGAGCGGCGATCGAACGCGAGGCGGGTCTAGAGAACAAGACCCTCCCTACGCCCGCCTACTGCTGCGATATGATTCGCAGCCATGTTCGAGGCGTTTCTCAGACAACACGACGAAGCAGCATGGATGCGAGCAGTGGCGTCTCTGCTGCCCGACATGCACGAGGTCGATCGCAACGCGACCCGCATCTGGTTTCATTTCTTTCCGCTGGCGCTTGCGCAGGCGATCGCCGAGCTTCCCGATCGTGTCGAGCTCGAGCGCACGCTCAGGCTCGATGGCGCGTACCGCCTGGCCGATCAGATCGACACGAGCCACACCTTTCTCTACGGACATCGCTATTGGCCGAAGGTGAAGGCGGCGATCCTGAAGCGCGCCGAATCGGGAGCGGCTCTTGCGAGCCTCGACCTGGCCGCCGTCATCCGAGAGACAGCAGCCTCGGCGGGTGGCGATAACCCCCTGGTGCTCGGTATCAGTGCTATTGGCTTGATGACGGTTCAACAGGTCGGGGTGTCGGCTTTCCGTGACTCCTCGGGATCGATCCGCCCACCGGCAGGCTTGGCGGCGAAGACACCCGACCAGATCATGGAAGCGCGAAGGCGGAATGACAGCCAAGGGATAGCGGGTCTCTGGCGAGGCATCAGAAGCCAATACACCGTCACGTTCGACGAAGGCCGCCGCGAGGCCCGGTTCAGCGTCATCAACCAACAGCACCTCACGACGGCATCGGCCGAGGCAGCAAGGCCCGTCTCCCGAAGGTCCCCGGCCTTGCGTAGCGGGACCGATTCCGGTGGAGTGCCGGACGGCATCGTGCGGCACGTGCTGGGTCGGCGTCCTCGCAGGCAGCGAACGGCTGTCGGACGTCGAGCCGATGGAGGCGAGGCGTCTCAAGGAGTTCGGCTACATCAACACCGCCGAGCCGAAGCCGATCATCAGGCTCGCCTGCTCGGCGATGGCGGCGGGGAACGTCTCGCTGGTGATTCCGCCGTGGAACGGGTTTCTAGGCGTGCGCAGGGGATTTCGACCGGCATTCAGCTCCCAACAAAAGCGATGACGTCGAAAGCGGACGTCAAGAACTACATCACGCCGAGCGGTCTGCAGCGGCTCAGAGACGAGCACCGCTTTCTGCTGACCCGCGAGCGACCCGCAGTGACGGAGGTCGTGGCCTGGGCAGCGGGCAACGGCGACCGAAGCGAAAACGCCGACTATCAGTACGGCAAGCGGCGGCTCCGGGAGATCGACCGGCGCATCCGGTTCCTCACGAAGCGAATCGACGCCGCCGAGGTGGTCGATCCGGAAACCCCGAGAAGCGGGCAAGCCGCACGGAAGGCCTTCTTTGGAGCGACGGTCCGTTACGCGACGGCGGCGGGAACCGAGCGCGAGGTGAGTATCGTCGGCCAGGATGAGGTCAATCTCGACCGCAACTACGTCAGCTGGAAATCGCCCCTGGCGCGAGCATTGATGAAGTCTGGCCCTGGCGATTGGGTCGTTCTCCACGCACCCGGGAGCACGGAGCGGCTGCAGCTCATCGAGGTGCGCTACGAGCGCATCGCGGTGGAGCCCTTTGTCGAACCACCCGGCGCCGAGGTGGCCCGGAAACCAAGGCCAACCAGATAGTCGGGACTCACCGACTCTCGGGCGGCTCGTAGGCGATTTCGGGGAACGCCGGCAGCCCGGCAAGCGCAATGACGTCGAGCAGGCCCCTCCGCGTGTGGAACTCCATCCCGTCGCGGTTGACGAGCACCGTATTTGGATAGCGCGGCGCGAGACGACGGAACTCGGCGTCGATCAGCCGGAACCGGCGGACCATGTTCTCGGCATCTTCGTGCGGCCGCTTCCTCAGCCGGATGTGCTTCTCCACGGTATCGACACTCGACGTGAGCACGATCACTTTGTCCGGTTTCCAGCGCGCGCCCAACTCGAGCACCTTCTCGAAGCGCCGGATGGTCCTCGGCGGGATACTCCACCATGTGCGCCTCCAGGGTGATGACGGCCCCCTCGAAGAAGAGCACTCGCCCGGGGCGGTCGTGGTCTTCAGCATCGCGGTAGTTGGCGTCGTAGATGCGGGCGAAGTATTCGGTGACCGCGACGGCGTTGCGTCCAGCCGCGATGTCCTCGAGCATGCGAGGGTCCCAGACGCCCTCCTCCCCTTCGCCGTACGTCCCGTTGTGGTAGAGGTCGCCCAGCTGCCTCAGCAAAGTGCTCTTGCCGATTCCCGGACCGCCGACGATGGCCACCCGCATCTCAGCCGCCGATGCTACCACTGCAATCTTCCATCGTAAGTACTTGTAATGTCGCGTATCATGTGAACCGACGAATGTCTCAACCGATTGCGGGGCGTGCCGCTCACGATGTCGGAGACGCCTGGACGACGGTCGATGCCACCGAGATGTACGAGATCTGCGCGGTGGGGCCAGGGCTACTTCTCGCATCGGCGACAACGGCAATGTCAGGATTCACCCCACGAAAGAGCCTGCACCGGTCGATCGACCTCAAGCAGCTGATCGATCACCTGCAGCTTCGCGGCATCAGCCTGCCGACGCTGATCCGCTTCCGCGACATTCTTCAAGCACCGGCTCAAGGACATCCACGACGCGTTTCAAGCCGCCATCACTCAGCACGAGTACCAGCGGCAAATACATCTGCGTGTACCCGATCAAGGTGAACCAGCAGCGGCAGGTCGTCGAAGAGGTGCTGAAGTTCGGCAAGCCGTTCAATTTCGGCCTGGAAGCAGGATCGAAGCCGGAGCTGATCGCCGTGGCGGCCCTGGCCGACAACGACACGCCGATCATCTGCAACGGCTTCAAGGACGCCGAGTTCATCGAGCTGGCGATGCTCGCGCAGAAGGTCGGGCGCAACATCATCCCGGTGGTCGAGAAGTACACCGAGCTCGACCTGATTCTCGAGCACGCCGAGAAGATCGGCGTGCGGCCGAAGATCGGCATGCGCGTCAAGCTCGCCGCCCGCGGCGGCGGCCGCTGGCAGTCGTCGGGCGGCTACCGCTCGAAGTTCGGCCTGACGGTCGCCGAAATCCTCCAGGGCTGCAGGAACTGCAAGACGCGCGGCATGGAAGACTGCTTCCAGCTGCTGCACTTCCACCTCGGCAGCCAGATCCCCAACATCCGCATCGTGAAGGGGGCGCTCAACGAAGCGGCCCGCGTGTACGTCGAGCTGGCGCAGGCCGGCGCCGGGCCTCAAGTACATGGACGTCGGCGGCGGGCTGGGCGTCGACTACGACGGCTCGCAGACCAACTTCGAGTCGAGCGTCAACTACACGCTCCAGGAATACGCCAACGACGTCGTCTATCACCTGCAGACGGTCTGCGACGAAGCCAAGGTGCCGCATCCGACGATCATCTCGGAGAGCGGCCGGGCCGTCGTCGCGCATCACAGCCTGCTGGTGTTCAACGTGCTGGGGTCGTCGGGCTTCGACAACGGCGAGGTCCTGCCAGGCGGCGACGCCCGAGATGGAGCAGCCGCTGGTCGACCTCATCGAGACGCACGCGGGGCTCACGACGCGCGAACGCGCTCGAGAGCTATCACGACGCCCAGCAGGCGCTGGACATGGCGATCAATCTGTTCTCGACCGGCTACCTGCCGCTCGATCAGCGGTCGCAGGCCGAGAAGCTCTACTGGGCGATCTGCCTGAAGCTCCAGAAGCTGGTGAAGACGATGGACGAGGTGCCGGAAGACCTGGCAGCACCTCGACGAGATCGCTCTCGGACACCTACTTCTGCAACTTCTCGCTCTTCCAGTCCATGCCCGACAGCTGGGCGATCAAACAGCTGTTTCCCGTCATGCCGATCCACCGGCTGAACGAGCGGCCGACGCGGCACGCGGTGCTCGGCGACATCACGTGCGACTCCGACGGCAAGATCGATCAGTTCATCGACCGGCGCGACGTGCGGCGGACGCTGCCGCTGCACGCCATCAACGGCGAGCCCTACTACCTCGGCGTCTTTTCTGGTCGGCGCCTATCAGGAGATCCTCGGCGACCTGCACAATCTCTACGGCGACACCCACGCCGTGCACGTCAGCCTCGACGGACGACGGCAGGTCGTGCTCGACACGGTCATCAAGGGCGACACCGTGCGCGAAGTGCTGAAGTACGTGCAGTTCGACGGCGAGTCGTTGATCACGAAGTTACGATCAGACGTCGAAGGCGCCGTCCGCGCCGGGCGCCTGAACTACGAGGAATCAGGCCGGGTCCTGCAGTACTTCGAAGAAGGACTGCACGGGTACACCTACCTGGAAGACAGAAAATCCTAGCGCACCCGCCGGCGAAGAATCCGCGCACCCACCAGGTACGATCCGTCTCATAGCGTTCGTTGATCCAGCTCACGGTGCGGAGTCCATAGCGGGCGTCGCTGCCAAACGCGGGATAGCCATACTCCGCAACGTCCCTGTCGATCAGCACCACGAGATCCGGAGGCTTCGATGCGATCGCAGCCAACACGCCGTCCTCGCCGAATGCCATCAGCTCTGGCGGCATCAGCGTGACGACGCGGAGCGGTGAATCAAGTCGCAGGAGGTAGTTCAGCATGACGCCTTCCGGCAGGACGGCAACTGTCGTGCCTCGAGTTGCCGTCTGCCCCAGCGCGCTGAGCGTAGCCTCTACGAGCGGACCGAAGGGGCTCGTCCGTCGACGCGTAAAAACGATCCGGCCCAGACCCGATACTGAGCGTCTTCGCGCGGTGCCGCCCGTAAGAGAAGCCCAAATATGGCGCGATGACCGCCACAAGGGCCAAGAGGGCCAGCTGCCTGAAGCCGCGAGCCACAGCGTCCGATTTCCAGAGCGCGAGCATCCGTGCGACGAGCCCAATCGTCAGCGTGATGGCGGCAACGGTTGCCGGAAGTGCCAGGTAGAAGCCGTAATGACCGAAACGCGCGTTGAGTCCCATCTTGCCGAGCAGCACGAGCGCAAACGCCGACCACATCAGCACCGGGAGTTCCTGAAACACGTCCTCGCGATCGGTCCGATTCCGGATGACGAGCGCTATCGCAGCAACAAGCAACGTAAGTACGATCAGAGGCAGAGCCTTGGGAAACATCCCGCCGCGCAGCGCAACAAAGACAACGATCAGCAGCCCGGCCCGGAGAGCTCGCTGACGTCCCGTACTGCTCGCCCCAATAGCGGATATCGCGATCGCGCTCCCCACGAACGCAAGATAGCCGACAAAGGTCAAGACCGTCGTGCCAGCGTTGCGGATGGGAGCGTCCAGCCCTGGATTCCCGCGACTATCGCAGCGAAGATTGCGGTGTTGCACAGCGCGAGGGTCATCAACGACGTGCCGAACAGGCGAAACCAGAGGGCGTTGATGTAGGGCGACAACGGCCCGAAAGAGCGACTCGAGATCCCGATCGAGGACCCGGCCCTCATTGATCTGCCATGGCAGGTACAACTCACGACCGAAATCGACCAGAGGATCAGGCCACTTGCGCCAACTCAATGCCAGCAGAGCTGCAATTGCGACCGCATGAATCGCGACAACCAGGCAGGATGCCCTTCCTGGTCTCGCCCTCCTTCTGCGGCGATCGGTTGAAGGACAAGCTTCAATCCAGCGATCGGACTATCGGCGATCCCACAATTTCACACCTCCGCGAATGGCGTTGGCGTTGCCACTCAGCCGCGCGTTTGGTGGGAGCCTTTTCAGTTTCTTTGTTTGACCGCCTCCGAGCACGACATAGTCGGCTTCCAATGCGGCTGACAACAACGCAACAACCTTTTCGACATGGCGCGCCCACCTTCGACGTCCAAGCCGCTCGAATCCACGCACCCCCACGTAGTCCTCAAAGGTCCGGCCCCGTCGATACGGCAAGTGCGCGACTTCGAGCGGCATGATGGTCCCATCGACAATCAGCGCCGCTCCCATACCGGTGCCAAGACCCAGGAACAACATGCGGCCGCCTCTATACGCTCCGAGCGCCTGCATCGCCGCGTCGTTGAAGATCCTGACCGGTTTGCGAAAGGCCTTTCGATAGTCAAAACGCATCCAGCCGCCGCTCAGGTTGAGCGGTTCGTGCAGCGGCCGCCCGTTCTTCACAGCCGCAGGAAGGCCAAGAGAGACCGCGTCGTACTTCCATCCACGGATAGATTTCAGGACCGCAGCGGCCATACGCGCCGCCGTCATCTTCTTCCCCGACGGAATCTTGATCCTCGGCTTTCCTGCCAAGCCGACCTTGATGTTGGTCCCACCGACATCAATGACGAGGATTCTTCTCATAGTCGGTGGTGGGAGGGACACACGAGTCGACAGTCGTTGAGTCGACAGTCGTCAGTCATAGTCAGCAGTCGACAGTCTGAGTCAGCAGTCCAAGTCAAAGTCGATAGTCATAGTCAGCAGTTGCAGTCGTCAGCTGAAGGATTGACTGACTGGCGACTACGACTGACGACTCGCGACTTGGACTGCGCCTGTTGACTATGACTGTCGACCGACGACTCAACGACTGACGACTCTTATTTTGTTTCGTCGTACGTGAACTGCACGTTGAGGCGCAGACGATTCTCCTGCGGCGCCGCATAGCCCTGATACTTCGCCGGGATCGTCCAGCTCTTCGCGATCTCGTCTATGCTGCGGCCCGCCTTCTTCGCTTCGCCAACAGCCGCTGCGAACTCTCGGTTGAACGTCGCGTATTCGAGCAGCTCGGGCAAGGTCATGTTGGTGCTGTGCCCGGTGACCACCGTGTCGGCCCGCTTGGCGAACGCGCTGTGCGCCTTGGCGATGGTTTCGCCGATCTCAACACCGCTGCCGCCGTTGTTGGCGTCGAGCAGCGGAATGTTCTTGCCAGAGACGATGTCGCCGGCCGTCAGGACGCGGACCGCCGGGAAGAGCACCCACGCGTCGCCGTTCGTGTGGCCGCGGCCGAAGTAATGCAAGCTCCACCATGTCGGGCCCGCTGAAAAGCGCCATCCGGTCAGCGAACGTTCGCTTCGGGCAGGCCCGCACCCTTGTTCGCTTCGAAGATGTTCGGCGGCGGCGGTGCACCCGGCTTGCCAGTGCCCGCGGCGCCCCGCATCTGCTTCATGTTGGCGGCGGTGTTCTCCTGCACCACGATGTCGACCGTCGCGGGAAACTCGACGTTGCCGCTCACGTGGTCGCCGTGCGTGTGCGTGTTGATGATGGTGGTGACCGGCTTCGGACTCAGCTCCTTGATCTTCTCGAGAATCGGCGCGCCCCAACCCGGGTTCTTCGTGTCCACCACGGTGATCCCATTCGCCTGCACGAACACGGTGGTGTTGCCGCCCCCGCCTCGCAGGACGAACAGGTTGTCCCTGAGCTTCTCGACTTCGACGACGCGAGGGGCGGCAGGCTGGCTGCTGTGCGTTCACGTACGCCAGTGCCCCAGCCGCAACGAGGATGATGAGAACCACAATGCGCTTCATGCGGTGCCTCCAGAAAAGAAAACCCGCTGCACGAACCAAAATGCGCCGGCCAGCATCACGACCACCGACCCGACCAGCACAAGGCGTCGTCCGGCCACGGCGCTTCGCGATCGAATCCATGCGAGCGCTGCAGCGACGAGCACGACGACGAACAACTGCCCGATTTCGACGCCGACGTTGAACCCGAACAGGCTCCACCCAAGGGCCCGGCTCGGCAGATCCATGTCGCGCAGGACGTTCGCAAAGCCGAACCCGTGGATCAATCCGAACGCGAACGCCGTCCAGGCCCGCATGTCGCGGCCGCCCTGCATCAGCAGGTTGTCGGCGCCCACGTAGACCACGCTCAACGCGATAGCCGGCTCGATGAGCCCGGCCGGGGGCATCACCACGTTTAACGCCGCGAGCGACAGGGTGATGCTATGCGCAATAGTAAACGCGGTCACGACCAGCAGCAACTGCCGAATCGTCCCGCCCAGCAGCATCAGCCCGACAAGAAACAGCAGGTGGTCCGGGCCAATCAGGATATGGTGCACCCCCGACGGGACGAACTTCTGGAGGACCGCCAGGGCCCCTTGCCTGGTGCCGGTGAAATACTCAAAGCGAGTCCTGTCTTTGTCGAGGATCGCCTGTGCCGTCACCGTGTCGCCTTCGTAGATGTTTACGAAGGTCTTGTGCACGGGATCGTACGGGAACATGACCGTGGCGATGTCTACCCGTCCAGGCAGGCGCGAGAGGACGTAGCGCGCCCGCAGCCTCACCGAGTCGCGCTCGGGCATCGACTCGGGAGCAGCCCAGGTGGCCTGCAGAGTCTGGCCATCCGCAGCTATCACCACGCGCTGGGCGAGGACTGCCTCCACGTCGCTGCTTCGCGCCATGATGGCCGAAAGATTTGGGAGGTTCGTCTCCGGCTTCATCCCGAGCTCGTAGGCCACATCGTAGGCATGGGCCACGAGCGTCAGATCGAGGGCGTCGGATTGTGCCCGGATGACGATATAGCTGAAAGGAACGGGGTGGGCCGAAGCCGGCGCGGCGAGGGCGAGGCAGACGGCTGCCGCCGCCGACACGGCCCATCGCCTCGCCGCGATCATCGCGCGAACCTCAGCTGCCACCCACGGACCATCGGGATACGCCCGATATCATAACCCCCTGCCTTGGCCCTCCGCCCTGCGTGCCGACCGGCTAGACCGTCACTCGCACGCGGAACGTGAGTGTCGCTTCGGCGCCGGCCTCGATCGGAACAATGAACTGCGCCGCAAACGCCGCCGTCTTCGTCCACTTGTGCGAGGCTTGCAGCATCCTCCACGAGGCGGCGCCAATCGGCTCGTTCACTTCGACGGTAATCGGCGTGGTCTTGCGGTTGCGCAACGAGATCGCATACTCGACCTCGTAGACATTCGACGCAATCTTGTCGAAGTCGACCTGGTTGCGCTCGCAGACCACATCGAAGGCGTTCCCGATCTTCAGGTTCAGCATTTCGTCCTTGGGCGTGTGGCCGATGCGGTCTTCCCCAACGAACTGCACGCCGCCGCTGGAGTCGGCCTGATACACGCGAACGGTCCCCGACGGCATCGGCATGCCGAGCCCGCCCTTTGCTTCGTTCTTGAACTGGTAGAACACCTCGACCTGGTCCTTGATCGGCGAGCCAGGCCGCTGGGCATTGTGGTAGTAGAAGCTCTGGCCGTTGACGACGTAGCGCTTGAGCACCGGGAAATCGGTGCCTGCCAGCATGCTCACCTGCTTGGTCTCGTTGTTGTTGATGGTGGTCTTCCGGCCAAGCGTATAGAGGTGATAGTCGGAAAACGCCTCTTGCGACATGGGCGCCGACGCGGGCATTGCCCGCTCGGCGCGAGCCTCGTCCACCGCGAGCATCCCGTTGAGCCGCTGGCGCACGCGATTGAGGTCGCCCGCCACGAGCTGCAGCTTGGCATTCCGAAACGCGGTGCCGCTGCCATTGGTCAGCGTCACCCATCCGTCGATGTCGGCCGTCTTGTCATCGCGGTCGACGGTCAGCACGTAGTCGGCGTTCCACGAGAGTTTGCTGGCGAGGTACTTCGCTTCCACGCGATGACGCGCCGCTCCACCGTTGTCGAGCGTCCAGATGAGCGTCGGCCGCGTGAAGAGACTCGAAGGAAGCTCCGGAAAGCGGATGTGGTCGGCGTGCAGGCCCGTAACAATCTCGCTGCCGATCTGCCACACCGGCTGGTTGTTGTAGCTCAGCAGCCGCGCCGTCACCTCTTCCTCGCGCGTGCTGCCGTCGACCTGGCGCGTGCGCACCAGCGTCACGTCGCGCCCCACGTACTTGCGCAGCAGCTTGTCCGGCTCGAGGAGATCGTATTCGTAGTTCTGCTCGAGCACGCTCACGCGCGTGGGTTCAGTGAGTGAACGGAAGTTGACCGTCGCCGGGTTTACCGTGGCGGCAATGTCCATGAAGCTGAGGTCGAACGTTCCTCGTGGCAGCTGGAGGTTGCGCACGTCGCGCACGAGCGCGATGTCGGAGTTGTAGACCGTCACAGCGAGGTCCACCTGATCGTCGAGTGTGGACCGGCCCTGCTGTGCAGCCGCCGCAACGGCGACCGTCGGCTTTGTCGTACCGGAGTAGCCGGCCAGGATCAGACAGATGATGCCTGCAAGCGCGAGAGCGAGACGTGAAGACATGGATCGACTCCTTGGATAGCGGGCATTCGTGCCCATCTGTCCTTAGAACGGAGCCGCGGGATTTTCTTGCACGGGGGCCCAGGTCTGGCCCCCGTCTGTCGTGGAAAAGCTTGCGCCTGAGGCAGTTGTGACGGTGGCGGAGAGGGCGTCGGCGACGCGGATGGTCCAGACCGCCAGAGGCGGTCTGGCCGTCCGCGTCCACGTCTGGCCGCCGTCGAGCGACCGCTCGACGTCGGTTCGGTCGACGATGCGCCAGCGAATCGCCGGGTCGCTGGCCGAAGCCGCTTCGACAATCGTCGGCGGCGCGTTGGCTCGCTGCGCGCCCAGTGCGCCGGCGGCTTCGCTCCGCAGCCCCGCCTCGTTTGCCGCCTGCGGTGCCGCCGCCGCAGGCGACGGCGCCGCAGGCACGGCAGCATCGCGCGCGAGGCTCGGCGCGGCGGCGTCGAGCTCGCGCGCGGTCTGCTGTTCGAGCGAGGCGCGGTCGGAGGAAGCCCGCTCTTCGCGCAGGCGGTTCTGCGCAGCCTCGTCGACTGAGTCGGCGCGCGCCACTGGACGGCGCGCCGGTTCGGCAGGCGCCGCAGACGGCGCAACCGCCTGCGGCGTCGGTTGTTGCTCCGGCGCCGCCGCGGCTGGCTCGTGCCAGCCGCTGGTGGCGCTGACGCAGCCTGCTTGGATTCAGGTACCTCTTGCTGATCGGGAATCGCCACCCAGATCGCAACCGCTGTGGCGGCCGCTGTGACGGGCACGAGCCAGCGCGCCCAGACGCGCCGCGGCTGGGGCGGTGGTGCCTCGACAGGCGCCGCTCGCTCCAGCGCGGCGACAACGCTCAGACATCGCGCGCAATCGGCGACATGGCGCTCGGCCGCCGCCTGCTGATCTCGAGTCAACCGACCCTCGACCCACGACGCAAGGACTTCTGCGTCCGGGCACACCAGGAGTGACTCGGCGGGAGTCCGTTCCGCCGCGTCTCGCCGCATGAGGCGGTGAAGCCACTTGTCCGAATCAGGCTCGCCGTCCACAGGTCGCCCTCTCATGTAGAACGATCCGGCGCCAATTCCTTGCGCGGCGCTATCAAGTCGTCCAAATCCATATCGCCGACGTCCGCGCTGGCACATTCGAAACAGCGAGCCACCTGCGCGTCGTCCATTCCACGCGCGCGCAGACGACGCTGGACTTCCTCTCGAATCGCCTTTCGCGTGCGCGCCAGCTGGCGCGAGACGGTGGCCTCGTGTTCCTTGAGCAGTTTACCGGTTTGCGCGAGCGTCAGTTGCTCGGCGTAGTAGCACCGGAGTCGAAGCCGATCGCGGTCGGCGAGGGACGCCAAGGCCTCCGCGAGCGCAGCCCTCAACAGGTCTACCAACTGGGGACATTCCGGATCCGGTTGCGCTGAAGTGTCAGCCGGCGAAAACCCTTCGTCGGTCGCCGGCTCCAACGGCACCGTGCGGCGCGACGCGCGAATCCGATCGACGTAGCGCTGGGCCAGTACGGCTCGCAGCCAGGTGGCGAGGCTGCTCCGGCCATGGAAGTATCGCAGCAGAGACGGCCGGGCCTCCCCGCGCTCGTCGACCCCATAGAGATCCCCGTAGAGCGAGTCGGCGAGGTCGCGCGAGGCGCCTGTGCGGTCGAGCGCATCGGCGGCGCGATACAGCGCCGGACGCATCTCCAGGATGAAGTGATCCCACGCATCGGCATGCCCCTCCGCACAGGCGCAGGCCAGCGCGAGATCTTCCAGATGCAGGGAGTCGAGAAACCGAGCCAGCTCCTTGGAGCTCGCCTCGCCCTGGGGAAAGGCTTTCGTGCAGCTGGCTTCGAGGGCCTTGGCGAACGCCAGCCTGGGCAGCTTCCACTGATCGGCGTTCGCCTGACGATACAGACGCTCGAGCAGCGCGTGAATCGCCGGAGCCTTCACAGGTTGGCCATTGTGCCTGACACTGTAACCCCAAGTAAAGGCGGAGCTTGCATCGACCGAAACAACGGCACGTGAGCCAGCAACAGAAGTTCGACGCGGTCTATCGGCTGGAGTCCGCGGTCCGGTGCCCGTCCTGCGAGGAAACGATCAACTCACTGCACGCAGTGCGGCTCTTGCGTGACCAGGTAAATTTCACCTCGACACTCCCCCGCCGCGGCCGGGTCGTCACCTGCCCAAATTGCAAGGTCATCCTGCCGGCCGAGTTGACCAACCTTTAATCCCCGAATCGACTGTCCCGGCATCGATATTGCGAACGCGCCCGTTGTGGAGTCACCTGCGCCCGGCGATGTGTTGATTTCGAACGAGAGCGGCCGCTACTTTCTCAGCGTAGTTCCGCACCCGCATCGGCTCAGCCTGGCCGAGTACAAGGCCGCTCTGGAGATCGCCAAACGATGGGCAGAGGCGCACAACGTCTCAGTGTGGAGCCAGACCGACGGAATCGTTACGAAGCTGTAAGACACGACTTTTTCTGAGCTGTTAGGCTCGCCTGAAGCTTCGCGGTACCATGCAACGGATGTCGGAGCAGCACCACGGCCAGTCGGAGGGCGCGGTGAAGGAACGCGCCGATCAGGCGCCGCGCGAGCCGGCTCTCTACAATGTCATCCTGCTCAACGACGACTACACGACGATGGAGTTCGTCATGGAGATACTGGAGACCTTGTTTCAGAAGTCGCCGGCCGAGGCGTATCGCATCATGATGCACGTCCACCGCAACGGCCGCGGCTTGGCTGGCGTCTATCCCTTCGAAGTTGCCGAGACGAAGGCCGAACAGGTTGCGTCTCTCGCAAAGGGTGCCGGCTTCCCGCTTCGCGCCGCCATCGAGGAAGCTTGATGTTTTCCACATCGGTCGAGGTCGTCCTCCACATCGCCTTTCGCGAAGCGGTCGCCAGGCGCCACGCCTACCTCACGCTCGAGCACCTGCTCTACGCGCTCGCGCACGATCCCGACGGCGAGCGCATTCTGCACGCCTGCGGCGCCGATTTGTCGGCGCTTCGCCGGAAGCTGAGCGAGAGCCTCGACGATTCCGTCGAGGCGCTGCCGCGCGGACAGGAGCGCGAGCCCGAACAGACAGCGGCGTTCCGCCGGGCGCTGCAGGCAGCAGTGCTGCACGTACAGAGCGCCCAGCGTCAGGAGGCGCAGGTGGGCGATCTCCTCGCGGCCATCCTTCAACAGCCGCAGACGCGAGCGGCGGCGCTTCTGGCCGAACACGGCATCACGCGGCTCGACGTACTGGAGTACCTCGCGCACGGCATCAGCAAAGCGACAATCGAGGGCGGGGAACGCTCGTCAGCCGGATCGGAGACGGGCGAGGGACTCGCCGGAGCGGGGGATCCTGGATCCGCCACTGCCAGAGATCCGCTTTCGGCATACTGCATCAACCTCTCGGCGCGCGCACGTCAGGGACTGCTGGACCCGCTCATCGGCCGCGCCGATGAACTGCAGCGGACTATCGAAGTGCTCTGCCGCCGTCGGAAGAACAACCCGGTCTTTGTCGGCGACGCCGGCGTCGGCAAAACGGCGATGGCCGAGGGACTGGCTCTTCGCCTCCTCTCCGATGACGTGCTGGACATTCTCAAGGATGCGGAGATCTTCGCGCTCGACACAGGCGCGCTGCTGGCAGGCTCGCGCTTTCGCGGCGACTTCGAGGAGCGCTTCAAAGCGGTCGTCAAGGCGCTGAGCGGGAAGCCCAAGGCCATCCTGTTCATCGACGAGATTCACGCCACGGTCGGCGCGGGCGCGGTCACTGGCGGGACGATGGATCTCGCCACCATGCTCAAACCGTTGTTGACGGCGGGCGAGATTCGCGTCATCGGATCGACCACGTTCGAGGAGTTCAAGCACATCGAGAAAGATCGCGCACTCGCCCGGCGTCTGCAGAAGATCGCCATCGACGAGCCGTCCATCGAGGAGACGGTTCGCATTCTGGCCGGTCTCAAGAGCCGCTACGAGGCACACCATCGAGTCACCTACACCGATGCCGCCCTCGAAGCCGCCGCCAAACTGGCCGCCCGCCATCTCCGCGACTACCGCTTGCCCGACAGCGCCATCGACTTGATCGACGAGACCGGCGCGGTCGCGCGGCTGAAGGCGGGATCGGCCGGCGCGACTGATGCCGCTCCGATCGTCGACGCGCCAGACCTGGAGCCGATCGTGGCTCGAATGGCGCGGATTCCGGCGCGTCAAGCATCGGCGTCCGATCGCGAGCGGCTCAGAACGCTGGAAGGGTCGCTCGAGCGCGTAGTGTTCGGCCAGCACGAAGCGGTGCATCTCGTGGCACAAGCGATCAAGCGATCGCGGGCGGGGCTTGCGGCACCGGAACGCCCGGCGGGATGCTTTCTGTTCACCGGGCCGACTGGCGTCGGAAAGACAGAGCTCGCCAAGCAGCTCGCCTTGCTCCTGGGCAACGAGTTCATCCGGTTCGACATGAGCGAGTACATGGAGAAGCATGCGGTTGCGAGGCTCATCGGCGCCCCGCCGGGGTATGTCGGTTTCGAACAAGGCGGGCAGCTTGTCGACGCCGTTCGCAGCCATCCCTACTCTGTCGTCCTGCTGGACGAGATCGAGAAGGCTCACGCCGACATCTACAACATCCTGTTGCAGGTGATGGATCACGCCACGTTGACGGACAACACCGGGCGCCGGGCAGACTTCAGAAATGCGGTCCTGATTCTGACGTCAAACGCAGGCTCGCGCGAGATGAGCGCTGCATCAGTCGGATTCGCTGACGGAGGAACCGCGAGCAAGGCCAAGACTGCCGTCGAGCGTGTCTTCAGCCCAGAGTTTCGCAACCGGCTGGATGCGATCGTCACATTCCAGGCGTTGACGCCGGAAGCAATGGAAACGATCGTCGAGAAGTTTGTGATGCAGCTCGAAAGCCAGCTGAAAGACCGAAAGGTCGCGATTACGTTGACGCCCGAAGCCCGCGCATGGCTGGCAAAGAAGGGCTACGACCCGACAATGGGTGCTCGTCCGCTGGGCCGTGTGATCCAACGCGAGGTGCGCGATCCGCTGACCGACGAGATCCTGTTCGGAAAGCTGGAGCACGGGGGGACGGTGACGATCGGGTTATCAAACGATCGGCTGACGTTCGAGATGGAGCCGTCCCAACCCCCAAGCCCTAGCCCCAGCCCTAGCCCCTAACCCCTCGTCCCTACCTATGCACCCCCGGCGCCTCGTGTCCGGTTCGTGCGACGTAATCGACATACGAGCCGGGATAGACGCGCGGGACGGTTTCGGTGCCGCTCTCCCCTCCCAGCTCGAGGACACGATTGCTCAGCGCGCGCAGAAACGCGCGATCGTGAGAGACGAACAGCATGGTGCCGTCAAAGCCGCCCAACGATTCGAGCAGCATTTCCTTGGTCGCGAGATCGAGATGGTTGGTCGGCTCGTCGAGCACGAGGAAGTTCGGCGGATTCAGGAGCATCCGGGCCATCACGAGACGCGTCTTCTCGCCGCCCGAGAGCATCCGAATCTTCTTGTCCACGTCTTCGCCTGAAAACTGAAACGCCCCGGCGAGATTGCGCAGTACCCCGATGGATTCGTGAGGGAAATCGCGCTGCAGCTGCTCTTCGATCGTGAGGTCAGGATTCAGGACGTCGAGCGCCTGCTGCGAGAAGTATCCCATCTGCAGGCTTGCGCCCAACGTGACCGCGCCTGCGTCGGGCTGGATTGCGCCGGCCACCATCTTCAACAGCGTGGATTTGCCGGCGCCGTTCTTCCCCATCACGCACCAGCGCTCACCGCGCCTGATGGTCAGGCTGAGGTCCTGGTGGACGGCCCGCTTGCCGTACTGCTTGGTCAGATGCTCCAGCATCGCCACCTGCTCGCCCGAGCGGGGCGGCTGCCGGAAATCGAACTTCACCACGCGGCGTTTCTTCGGCAGCTCGATCTTCTCGATCTTCTCGAGTGCCTTGACGCGGCTCTGCACCTGCGCGGCCTTGGCTGCGTGAGCCGAGAAGCGCTCGATGAACCGCTGTTCCTTCGCGAGCATCGCCTGTTGGCGTGCGTACGCAGCCTCGCGGTTCGCCTCGCGGATGGCGCGCTCGCGTTCGTAGAACTCGTAGTTGCCTGAATACGCCGTGATCTCGCCGCCGTCGATCTCCGCGATCGCCGAGACGACGCGGTTCATGAACTCGCGGTCGTGCGAGGTCATCAACAGGCTGCCGGTTCGCGCCTTCAGAAACTCCTCGAGCCAGATGATCGATTCGATGTCGAGGTGGTTGGTGGGCTCGTCCATCAGCAGCACGTCGGGATTGCCCAGCAGCACGCGCGCCATCGCCACCCGCATCTTCCAGCCGCCCGACAGCGCGCCCACGTCGCCGTCAATCCGCTCGTCATCGAATCCCAGGCCGTGCAGGATTTCGCGGGTCCGGCTCTCGAGCGCGTATCCGCCAAGGTGCTCATACTCTTCCTGCACGACGCCGAATCTCTCGAGAATCGCGTCCATCTCTCCGGCTTTGGCGGGATCCGACATCGCGTGCTGCAGATCTTCCAGCTCGTGGTGAAGCGCGCCGAGGCGCCCACTACCGGCAATGGCTTCGTCGAGAACCGAACGCCCCGACATCTCTTCGACGTCCTGCCTGAAGTATCCGATGGTCACCTTGCGTGGAACCGACACGTCCCCGTCGTCCGCGTGCTCTTCTCCGACGATCATGCGGAACAGCGTCGTCTTGCCCGAGCCATTCGGGCCGACGAGCCCCACCTTCTCGCCGTCGTTGAGCTGAAACGACGCATCGACAAACAGCACCTGCTTGCCGTACTGCTTGCTGATTTTGGAGAACGCAATCATGAAGACGCGGGAATCACGACATCGGCTGCGGCGACTCGGCGAGAAGCTCCACACCGGGGTACTGCCGCTCGAAGTATTGAAGCTCCCACGGTGAGCTGAAGAGAATCACTTTTCGATCCAGTCGATCGGTAGCAATCGCGCCCTGGCCGCCCAGCGTGAACTGTGCCGAGGGGTCCGACAACCATCGCGCGGCAGTGAACGTGGCGGGCTCGATGACGACTTCGACGTTGTACTCTCCGCGCAGCCGATGAGTAATGACATCGAGCTGAAGCTGTCCAACGACGCCGACGATCGGCTCCCGGCGGCCTGAAGCGGTGTAGAACACCTGCATCAGCCCTTCCTCCTCGAGCTGTCGCAGGCCTTCGTCGAACTGCTTGTAGCGCGTGTCTTTCAACCGAACGCGGCCGAAATGCTCGGCCGGAAATCTCGGAACGCCGAGGAAGCTCAGCGCCGCGCCGGTATGCACCGTGTCGCCGATGGCGAACTGGCCTGGATTGACGAGCCCGAGAATGTCGCCGGCGTAGGCCGTTTCGATCGTCTCGCGATCGCGCCCGAAGAACCGATAGGCGCGCGACGCCCGGAGCGGCTTTCCGACACGGCTGTTAAGAAGCGTCATGTCCTTCTCGAAGCGACCCGAACAGACGCGCACGAACGCAATGCGATCGCGATGGCGTGGGTCCATGTTCGCCTGGATCTTGAACACGAACCCGCTGAACCGATCGTCGGTGGGGCTGACCTCTCCAGACGTGCTCGTTCGCGGCGCGGGCGGCGGTGCGTATTCGACCAGCGCCTGGAGGAACGGCTCGAGACCGAAATTCGTGAGCGCGCTGCCGAAGAAGACCGGCGTCTGGAGTCCGGCCAGATACTCGTCGGCGTCGAAATGCGTGCCTGCCGATCGGATGACGTCGAGCGACTCGCGGAAATGGGCGTAGAGCCCCTCGCCGATCGCCTGTCGCGCATCGCGGTCGTCGAGATCGGCGATATCCACCGGCGCGCGGTACTGGCCCTGCGCCTCCCGTTCGTAGAGATGAAGCTTCTGCCCCTGAATGTCATAGACGCCTCGAAACTGCTCGGCATCTCCAACCGGCCAGTTCACGGGCGCCGCGGCAATTCCCAGCGTGGTTTCGATGTCGTCCATCAGCGCGAGGGGATCGCGGGACGGACGATCGAACTTGTTGACGAAGGTGAGGATCGGCAGCCTGTGGCGTCGGCAGACCTCGAACAGCTTGCGGGTCTGCGATTCGACGCCGTTGGCCGCGTCGATCACCATCACGACGCTGTCTGCCGCAATCAGCGCGCGATAGGTGTCTTCGCTGAAGTCCTTGTGGCCGGGGGTGTCCAGCAGCGAGATGCGGCGCCCCTGCAACTCGAACTCGAGAGCCGCAGATGTGATGGAAATGCCGCGCTGCTGCTCGAGCTCCATCCAATCCGACGTAGCCGCCTTGCGATCCTTGCGGCCGCGCACGGCACCGGCAAGCTCGATGGCGCCGGCATACAACAGCAGCTTTTCCGTGAGGGTCGTCTTTCCGGCGTCGGGGTGCGAGATGATGGCGAACGTGCGCCGGCGCGCAACTTCACGCTCCAGCTCACTCTGCAGGGAGGCGGACACCGGGCCAGCGCCGGTGGTTGAATCGGACACGGGAGGACATTGTACTTCGTGGTTCTGGGTTCTGGGTGGGTGCGGAGTTCTCCGTTCTCAGTTCTCGGAGTCCAATCGGCAATCGCCAATCGACAAGATTCTGACAATCTGACAATCTAGCAATCTGAGAATGGTGAAGTACGAAGAACGTTTTGTCCGTTCATCCGGTCCCGGCGGGCAGAACGTCAACAAAGTCGCGACCGCCGTCGAGCTGCGCTTCGCCGTCGGCGCATCGTCGCTTCCGGCCGACGTCAAGCAGCGGCTGCGGCACCTGGCGGGCCAGCGGCTTATCGCCGACGACATTCTGCTGATCGACAGCCGCGAGCATCGGACCCAGGCGCAGAATCGCGAGGCCGCCCGCGCCCGCCTCGAGGCGCTCATCGAGCAGGCGTCGCGCAAGCCCAAGAGGCGGAAGCGAACCAGGCCGACCGCGGGTGCGCGCGAAGCGCGCCTGGCGCACAAGAAGAAGCGCGCGGCTGTCAAGCAGTCCCGCGGTAGAAGCAGGCAAACGGAAGACTAAAGTGTGAGAATATCTGCCCATGCAATGGATGGTTCTGGCGGCGATCGGTCTCGGTGGCGCGTTGATCATCTACAAGCTGATCCGCCCCGTTTTTAGGCGTCGCCGGAAGTACGACGCCGGGGCCGTCAGCGAGTACTGGATCCAACAGCACCGCGGGCGCTCTGAAGACGCCTCGCGCTGAAGCGCTTCGTGACGACCACCACGAGCGCCACTGTCGCGATCAATGCGATCGCTGGCGCGAGAAGGGCCAGCACCGCGATCAGGATCGAGCCCATCAGTTCCAAGGTGGCCAGGACGGGATTTCCGAAACCCGCCGTCGCCGCCGAGCTTTTCAACCGCAGGAGTGACGTCGACGCGTGCACGAGTCCCGCCGTGCCGCCAGCCCCGACAATGGCGATCGTGTACTGCAGCCACGGCGGCAGATCGGTGACGATCGCTGCGCTTGCGACCACGCCAGCGGCAACGGCCACAGGCGCGCCTAGCGCGTCCAGCATGTTGTCGAACAGCGGCACGTAGTAGGCGGCGATCTCGAGCACCGTGGCGGTCGCCAATGCGACGATCGCCGGCGACGAGCCGAGCCAGTCGAAGGAGGGCGCCAACTGCACCCACTCAGCTCGAGCGGCGAGGCTGAGCGCCAGCAGCGGAACGAACACGCGAAGCCCGGCCGCAGCCGCCAGGGCCAAGCCGACGCCGATCCCGAGAATCGACTCGGATGTCATAATCGCTATCTTGGCACCATTTCCCCTCAACCGCCTGTGGGACGGCCTGGTCGGCGTCAACCGATCGGCCGAATCGATCGTCCCGCGCAAGACGTTCCAGGATGTCATCCTGCCGCCTGCTACGCGGCGAGCGCTCGATCAAGCGCTCGCACAGGTGACCAACCACGATCTGATTTTCAATCGCTGGGGGCTCGGCCAGCGCCACCAGACGGGCCTCGCACTCGCATTCAACTTCGCTGGGCCTTCGGGCACCGGCAAGACGATCTGCGCCGAAGCGATCGCGCACAAGCTTGGCCGCCGGCTCATGGTCGTCCGCTACGCGGAGCTCGAGTCCATGTGGATGGGCGAGACGCCCAAGAACGTGGCGTCGGTCTTCAAGATGGCGCGCGAGGAGCAGGCGGTGCTCTTCTTCGACGAAGCCGACGCCATCGCATCTCGCCGATCGACGTCGGTCGATCACGGCCTCCAACGAGAAACCAACCTCGTGGTCAACGTGCTGCTTCAGGAGCTGGAATCGTTCAACGGCGTCGTCATCTTCGCGACGAATCTGGCGGCGAACTTCGATCGCGCCTTCGAGCGGCGCATCCGGACGCACGTGCTCTTCGAGATGCCCGGCGTCGACGAACGCGAACAGATCTGGCGCGTGCAGATGCACCCGACGCTCACGCCGCTCGCCGACGACGTGAATTTCCGGGAACTGGCGGAGCGCTTTGAAGTATCAGGTGGCGATATTCGCAACGCCGTCTTGAAAGCGGCGCTTGCCGCAGCTGGAGAGCCCGGAGGGAAGCTGACGAAGCTCATCCATCAGCGTCACCTCGACGAGGGCATTCGCGACGTCATTGCTGGAAAGCGCGTGATGAAGCAGTCGCTGTTCGACACGGCGGATGCCCCTCAGACCATGCTCGGCACCGGGCACTTGCGCGCCGGCGCCGCTGCGTTGGTCATCGCCGCTCTCGCGCTTCTCCTGTCCGGAATTGCGCTCGCCGTCGCCGTCCTCTCGTAGGAGCCTAGCTACTCCCTGCGCCGATCGATCCAACGGCGGGCGATCCAGACCAGCAACGCCGCCAGCGAAAAGAACAGCAGCAGCGGGATCAGCATCGCCAGAGCACCAAGCAGAAGCGATGCCGCGAACTGCGAGAAGGTCAGAAGAACGCCCGTCCGTGCCAGGCGTCAGCCGCTTTCACTTCCCACTTCCCCGCCGTTAGATCGCCCACGCGCGTGAGCGTGTTGTCGAAGACGAGCGTCGACGGCCCCACCGTCCCCGACGCCGCCAGCTCGGCAAAGCGCTCGCGCGGCACGCGCTGAATCTCGCCGCCCTCGCGATACAGCACCGGGCCGTTGTTGACCAACTCCAGCCCCAGCTCGCGCTCGAGCGTCTGCATCCTGCGAACCAGCGCGTCAATCGAACACCCCGATACTCCAGCGGCACGCTCGTCGACGCCGACGAGCACGAAGCGCTCGTGGCGCAGGTCGCGGCCGGCGGTCAGGGGCACGCCGTGCGCCGTCCACTGATCGATGAAGTCGTCGGTTTCGCCCAACACCCTCCGGCTTTCATCGGACGTGAGCGGACGCTCGGCGGCGAAGATCCACAACCGGGCATCCGGCGGCAAACGATCGAACTGGAGTCTTGGCATCTACTTCGACCGCTTGAAAAGGCCGACCATCACGGCCTTCCCGATGACGTGGCCATCCATGGCCTTGAACAAATTGCGCCGGGTCTCCGTTGCGGCTGGCGCGTTGGTCCACGACAGTGCTGGCGAGATGCCTCGCTCGGCCTGTTGTACTTGAGTATGCCGATCCGGGATCACCGTAGCATCAGCGAACGCAGGTACTGGAGAGCACCATCGGTGGGCCTGCGGGCGCTCCCGCCCGGCCGCCCGGCCCCGGTGGCGGCACCGGCGCCTGCTGAGCGTCGAGTGCAACGGCCGACATGCTCATCAGGATCCCAAACAACAGCGAACGTCGATGCATCGTACGTCTCCCTTCAGTTTCGCTCTATCTTAGAATAGCTGGTGATTCTATGTCCTGAGGAGGACCTCGTGCGCAAACTGCATTCCGCGATCACTCTTGTTGTATTGCTCGCCAGCTCGGCATTCCTGCACGCCCAGAAGACCACCGAGCTCAAAACCGGAGGCGGCGGCAGCCCACACGTCCGCACGGATTGGAGCATCGACGGCGCCACGCTCTCGATCGAGTACGGCCGGCCGTTTCTCAAAGGTCGGCCAGAGTCGCAGATGATGCCGCCCGGCCAGGAATGGCGCACGGGTGCCGATGAAGCCACCATCATCACGAGCAACAGGCCGCTCACGTTCGGCTCGGTGAGCCTCGCGCCCGGCACGTACACGATCAACACTGTGCCTGGCCAGAAAGAATGGCAGCTCGTTCTCGGCCGCCGCGAGAAGCCGGGCCAATGGGGCATTCCGTATCAAAAGGCGTTGGAGATCGGTCGCACGCCGATGAAGGTCGGTAAGACGCCAAAGCTCGTCGAGAACGTGACCATCCACATCGACGACGCGCCGGCCAGCGGCGCAGTGCTGCGGATTGAATGGGGCACCGTCAGCGCGACAGCGCCGTTTACGATCGGCTGAACGCCAAAGGCGGCGCACAGGGCGGTGATATGCTACGGACTGCCGTATGCCGATCACGACACGTGTACTGATCATCGAAGATCACGCCGACAGCGCGGAGTACCTTCGGTTACTGCTCGAGCCCGAAGGGTTTGTCGTGCGGGTCGCCGGATCGGGGCAAGAGGCGCGCAATCAGCTGAAGACCTCGAAGCCGGACATCATCCTGATGGATTTGATGCTGCCCGACGTGGAGGGGCTCGATCTGCTTCGCGAGCTCCGCAGCCTCAGCCCAGACACCTGCATCATCGTCGTCAGCGGACACGGCAGCATTTCAGTGGCTGTCGAAGCGATGGAAAACGGCGCGCTCAGTTTCATCGAGAAGCCGCTCAATCCCAGCGTGCTGATGGCGCAGCTCCACAAGGCCGCCGAGAAGCTGGCGCTGACCAGCGAAAACCGCCGCCTGCGGGCGGAGCTCGACGAGACTTCGACCTACGCCGGCGTGGTCGGCAAGAGCAAGCCGATGCGCCAGCTCTACCAGTTGATAAAATCGGTCGCTCCCACCGACGCCAACGTCCTTATCACCGGCGAGAACGGAACGGGCAAAGAAGTCATCGCGACGGCGATTCACGAGTCGAGCAAGCGCGGCGCCGGACCGTTCATCAAGGTCAACTGCGCCGCCATCCCCACCGAGCTGATCGAGTCTGAGCTGTTCGGTCACAAGCGAGGAGCGTTCACGGGCGCCGTCGCCGACAAGCAGGGACTGATGGAGCTCGCCAACAATGGCACGCTGCTGCTCGACGAGATCGGCGACCTGACTCCGAATCTGCAGGTGAAGCTGCTGCGGGTGCTCCAGGATCGCGAGTTCCGGCCGGTCGGCAGCACCAAAATTCTCAAGCCCAACTTTCGTCTGATCTCGGCCACCAACGTCGACGTCGACGCGGCGCTCAAGGAAGGCCGGCTGCGCGAGGACCTGTATTTCCGGATCAACACGCTCATGCTGCCGGTGCCGTCGCTGCGCGAGCGCTCGACGGATATCCCACTGCTCGCCGAGTACTTCCTTCGCAAGTTTTCAGCGCAGCACAGCAAGGCCGTGATGTCGATCCATCCAGACGCCATCCGAGCGATGGTCGACTTCGCGTGGCCGGGCAACGTCCGTGAACTGCAGCACGTCATCGAGCGCGCCGTGATCCTCACGCAGGGATCGCTCATCGGCCTCGACGACTTGCCGGACAACATCACATCGGCGGTGCCCATCAAGCAGGCCTGAGGCCGATGTCCCTCCGCCATCCACGCACGCTGCGGGAGGTTGTCGTCCTCCTGACGCTGCTGGTGCTCGTCGGTTTCTCCGTCGTCACGATCGTCCTCGTTCTGCGGTATTCAGTCGCGGTCAACAAGCTCTCGCGCGGCATCGGCCAGACCATGTTCTACGGCGCCGACGGCAAACCGTGGTTCCCGCTCGAAGAGCACCGGCACGATGTGCCCCTGACCCGCATCTCGGCGTACCTTCAAGACGCGGTGGTCGCCGTCGAAGATCATCGATTCCATTCACACGCCGGACTCGACCCCATCGGCATCGCGCGCGCCATCGTCCGCGACATCAGGGCGGGCTCGCTGGAGGAGGGCGGCAGCACGCTGACCCAGCAACTGGCGCGCACGCTCTTTTTGACGGGCTCGCGCGACTTCGCGCGGAAGGGCAAGGAAGCGATCCTGGCGCTCATGATCGAGAGGCGGTTGACCAAGACACAAATCCTCGAGCTCTATCTGAACAGGATCTATCTAGGGGGCCGCGTGTACGGCGTGGAGGCGATGTCGCGCAACGTCTTCGGCAAACCGGCAGCCGAACTGTCGCTCGCCGAGTCGGCCTTCATCGCCGGACTGATCCGCATGCCATCGGCCCTCTCTCCGTGGTCACACTACGATCGCGCGCTTCAGCGGAGTCGCGTCGTGCTGACTCGAATGCGCGAGGAGGGACTCATCACCCCGCAGGATGAACGGGCAGCGCGTGCGGTCCCGCCGCGAGTTCTTCCGTCGCCGGGGCTCAACCCCGGCGCATCTGGATACGCTCAGGACTACCTCCGCGAGCAGTTCCGCGCTGAGTTTTCCGACGACAACCCGCCCGACTGGAAGGTGCGGTCCAGCTTCGTTCCCGAACTGCAGCGGGAAGCCGAACGCGCGGTCCTCGATGGGCTGCGCCGGTTCCCCCAAGGGCGGCTACAGGCCGCCCTCGTGGCCGTAGACCCGGAGACCGGTGACGTGCTGGCGCTCGTCGGCGGCCGCGACTTTCGCGCCAGCACGTTCAACCGTGCCGTCAAAGCCCGACGACAACCGGGGTCGGCATTCAAACCGTTCGTGTACGCCGCAGCGCTTCAGAGTGGGTTGTCGCCGATTTCGCTGTTGTCTGGGTTGAACGGCTTGCGCGTCGAAGGGCACGACGAATGGCAGGTGAGGAACGCCAGGTACGGATGAACGCGACGAGTTGACGCTCCGCGATGCGCTGGCAGAGTCCAACAACCAGGCGGCGGTTCGGTTGCAAACACAGAATCGGCTCGCGTCTCGTCCTTCAGCTGGCGAACTCGGTGGGACTGCCCCGCATGCCGGATGTGCCGTCGCTCGCACTCGGCGTCGGCGAAGCGACGCCACTCGAGCTCACCTCCGCGTTTGCGGTGTTTCCCAACGGTGGTTTCTCCGTGGCGCCTCAATCAATCGTGCAGGTCGTCGACGGGGATGGCTATGCCGTGCTCACTCGCAGCGTCGAGCGCCGCCCAGTGATCTCCGAAGGGGTCGCCTATCAGATGGTCTCGATGCTTGCGGATGTCGTCGACGTCGGCACGGGCGCCGGGGCGCGCTCGCTCGGGGTTCGTTTCCCGGTCGCTGGCAAGACCGGCACCACAAACGACTTCAAGGATGCGTGGTTCGTCGGGTTCTCCTCGTCGCTGGTCGCCGGGGTATGGGTCGGGTTCGACCAGCCGATGCCAATCGGCCAGGATGGGTATGGCGCGCAGTACGCCCTGCCGATCTGGGCCGCGTTCATGTCGCGGGCGGCCCGCCTTCGCACGCCGGATCCGTTCCGCGTGCCGACGACCGTCGAGAGCGTACGTCTCTGCCGCGCCAGCCATCTCCTTCCTCGTGAGGCCTGCCCCACCTACACCGAGTACTTCAAGAACGGCGACCTGCGGCCGGCCGATCAATGCGACATCCATCGCGGTCCTTCGGCCGCTGAAGTGATCGGCGGAGTGTTCTCACGGCTGGGACGAAGCATCGGAAGGATCTTCGGGCGATAAGACGCGGACGCCGAGTCGACAGTCTGAGAGTCGTTAGTCGTTAGTCATAGTCAGCAGTCTCAGTCGATAGTCTCAGTCGGGAGTCGGCAGTCTCTGCTAACGATGGCGTCTCAGTGTGACTTCGCCTCGCCCGGCAGTCTTAAGAAGCCGTCCTCGTCCCTGTCGATTGAAACGCACCAGCCTATTACCGATTCGTGTTCGATCCCCGCTTGGACCAGGAAAGCTGCGATCGCTGTCGCAGCCGACAGCACCGCTCGCCCCTTCACAGCGTGGGCCAACGACTGCTGACTGCGACTGACGACTGACGACTCCATTGGGAGTTTGTTACAATGGTCAGTTCATGATCTCAGTCAGCGGCGTCTCCATGCGGTTTGGCTCCAAGGTGCTGTTCGAGGACGTCACGACCACGTTCTCCGCCGGGAGGAGGTACGGCCTCACCGGCCCCAATGGCTCTGGGAAGTCGACGTTCATGAAGCTGCTGACCGGCGAGCTCGACCCGCAGCAAGGCACCGTCGTGCGGCCGGCGAAGCTGGGAGTGCTGCGCCAGGATCAGTACGCCTTCGACGCCCACCGGGTGATCGACGCCGTCATCATGGGCAATCAACGGTTGTGGTCGGCGCTCGTCGAGCGCGATCGGCTCTACGCCCAGCCCGAGATGACGCATGAGGCCGGCATGAGGCTCGGCGAGCTCGAGGGGATCGTCGGCGAAGAAGATGGCTACTCGGCGGAAAGCGATGCGGCGGTGGTGCTCCAGGGTTTGGATATTCCGGACGCTTTGCATTCGCGCAAGATGGCCGAGCTGCAGGGTGGTCAGAAGGTCCGCGTGCTGCTTGCGCAGGCGCTCTTCGGCCATCCTCAGGCGCTCCTGCTGGACGAACCGACCAACCACCTCGACCTCGACTCCATCCATTGGCTCGAGCAGTTTCTGGAGCGCTACGATGGCACGCTGATCGTGATTTCGCACGATCGGCACTTCCTGAACGCGGTGTGCACGCACACAGCCGACATCGACTACCAGACCATCATCACGTACACCGGCGGCTACGACGAGATGGTGCTGGCGAAAACGCAGATCCGCTCGCGCATCGAGTCCGAAAACGCTCAGCGCGAGAAGAAGATCGCGCAGCTCACCGAATTCATCCAGCGGTTCGGCGCCGGCACGCGCGCCAGCCAGGTGACCTCACGGCGCAAGGAGGTCGAGCGGCTCCAGACGACCGATCTCGCTCGTTCGAACATCCAGCGCCCCTACATCAAGTTCACGATGAAGCGGCCGTCCGGCAAGGTCGCCCTCGACGCAAAAGGGCTCGCAAAGGCGTTCGGCTCTTTGAAGGTGATTCGCCCGTTCGACGCGATCGTCAACCGCGGCGAGAAGATCGTGCTGGTTGGCCGGAACGGCGTCGGCAAAACGACGATGCTGAAGGCTTTGCTGAGCGATGCCCCGGGCATGCCCGTGGCGCCCGGCGACAGAGATGCCGGCAAGCTCACGTGGGGGCACGAGGTGTCGATCGGCTACTTTCCGCAGGACCACACGGGCGCGATCGAGAAGGGACTCACTGTCGCTGAGTGGCTCCACCGGTTCGATCCAGACGCTTCCCGCCAGGATATTCACGGGCTCCTGGGACAGATGCTGTTCAGCGGCGAGGAAGGACTCAAGCCGACCGATGCGCTGTCAGGAGGAGAGACGGCGCGCCTGCTGTTCTGCCGGATGATGCTGCAGAAACCGAACGTGCTTGATCCTCGACGAGCCGACCAATCACCTCGACCTCGAATCGATCAACGCGCTGAACATCGCGCTTCAGAAATTCGAGGGCACGACTTTTCTGGTCACGCACGATCAGGATCTTGCTGGAAGAAGTCGGGACTCGCGTGTGGCAGTTCGACGGCGGGAACATTCGTCGACTTCAAGGGCACGTACGAGGAACTATCAGGTTCGCCGGCCTGATTGCCGCCGCTCCGCGGCCACCGGCACCTTTACGTGCCTTTGCCGCATCTCGACAATCGCGAACCCTTCGACAACCAGATAGTCTGCAACGATCACCGGCAGATCGTACACCTCGCCAATGCGATAGCCGCTCAACGCAGATCCGTTCAATGTTCCCAGCGGCTCGCGAATGATCCTGACCTTCATTTGTCCGAGGGCACCGAATTGATGCTAGCAAGAATACGGCGCGGGCGCGCGCATATATTTGCGTGCGTGTACTCCAGCCCGACATGTAGCGAACTGCGTCTGGCGAGATGCGAGCCCGACTCGGTGTTCGGCCTCATGAACTGTCAGTCGATCGTCGCGGGCGGCGCAACGCTCTCGGCAAAGTGGCAGGCTGACCAATGGCCCGGCTGCACTTCGCGCAGCGGCGGCTCTTCGACGGAACAGATCGGCTGCGCCATGAAGCAGCGCGGGTGGAAGCGGCATCCCGCAGGGCGGATTCGCGGGGTTCGGCACGTCGCCCTTGAGCACGATGCGTGTCTTCCTGCTGTCGGGATCGTGCGACGGAATCGCGGAGAGCAGCGACACCGTGTACGGATGCCGCGGATCGCGATACAGATCGACGCTCGCCGCCAGTTCCACGATGCTTCCCGAGGTACATCACGGCGACGCGATTGCTGATGTGCTCGACCACCGACAGGTCGTGCGCGATGAAGAGATAGGTGAGCGACATCTCCTTCTGCAGATCGCGCAGCAGATTGACGATCTGCGCCTGAATCGAGACGTCGAGCGCCGACACCGGCTCGTCGGCGACGATCAGCCGGGGCTGCAGCGCGAGCGCGCGCGCGATGCCGATGCGCTGACGCTGTCCGCCGGAGAACTCGTGCGGATAGCGCGACGCCTGGCTCGGCGAGAGACCCACCATGCGCAGGAGCTCTCCGACGCGCTCTCGGGCAGCCTCGCCGCGCGCGATGCCGTGCACGGTCAACACCTCCGCGAGCATCGTGCGCACGCTCAGCCGCGGATTGAGGCTCGAGTACGGATCCTGAAAGATGATCTGCATCTGGCGCCGCAGACGGCGCATCTCGCCGAACGGGAGGCCAATGATTTCCTGGCCGTCGAACTTGATGCTGCCCTCGGTCGGCTCGATCAGTCGGAGCACGCACCGGCCCGTGGTCGTCTTGCCGCAGCCGCTCTCCCCCACCAACCAAGCACCTCGCCCTGTTTGACGGAGAAGGACACGCCGTCGACCGCCCGCACGTGGCCGACGGTTCGCGAGAAGAGCCCTTTCCTGATCGGAAAGTGCTTCTTGAGATTCGATGACCTCGAGCAGGGGCGTGCTCGCTCATGCGCGGTCTCACCGGAGGCACGGGATCGAGCGTGCCCGCGGCGATCTCGCCGCGCACGCCAGCAGCGGGCCAGGTGCTCGCCGGCGATCGCCTCGAGCGCCGGATCCGTCGAGACACTTCTCGACCATCACCGGACATCGGGGATGAAAGCGGCAGCCGTCAGGAAACCGCGCCGGATTCGGCACGGTGCCCGGAATCACGCGCAGCCGATCGACGACTTCGCCGAGCTTCGGCAGCGAGGCCTGCAAGCCGGCGGTATACGGATGCAGCGGCTCTGCGGAAGGTCTCGCGCACCTGCGCATACTCCACAACCTGGCCGCCGTACATCACCGCGACGCGATCGGCCGTCTCGGCCACGACGCCGAGATCGTGCGTGATCAGAATGACCGCCATGCCCAGCTCGCGCTGCAGTTCCTTGAGCAGCTCGAGGATCTGCGCCTGGATCGTCACGTCGAGCGCGGTCGTCGGCTCGTCGGCGATCAGCACGGCGGGATGACACGCGAGCGCCATCGCGATCATCACCCGCTGGCGCATGCCGCCGGACATCTGGTGCGGATACTCGTCGACTCGCTGGGCGGCTGCGGGAATGCCGACGCGCTCCAGCATCTCGATCGCGCGCGCTCGAGCCGCGCGCCGGTCGAGCTGCTCGTGAAGCACCAGCGTCTCGATGATCTGCTCGCCGCAGGTGTAGACGGGATTGAGCGAGGTCATCGGCTCCTGGAAGATCATCGAGATCTCCTTGCCGCGAATCGCGCGCATCTCTGCGTTGGTCAGCGGCACCAGGTCGCGGCCCTTGAAACAGAATCCGCCCGTCGACGATCCGCCCTGGCGGCTGCGGCACGAGCTTCAGAATCGACAGCGCGGTGACGCTCTTCCCGCTGCCCGACTCCCCCACCACGGCCAGCGTCTCGCCGGCATTCACCTCGAACGACACACCGTCAACCGCGCGGATCGACGGCCGTGTCGGTGTAGAAGTAGGTCTTGAGATTCTCGACACGGCAGGAGGGCGCGGCTCGCGCCACTACGCCTGCCTCCGGTCACCCGGCGCGGATCGAGCGCGTCCCGGAGGCCGTCGCCGAGAAAGTTGAACGCCATCACCGTCAGGAAGATCGCGGTGCCGGGCACGAGCAGCAGCCACGGGAACGCTCGTGAGCGCGCGGATGCTGCGGGCCTGGTTCAGCATGTTGCCCCACGACGCGCTGGGTTCCTGCACGCCGACGCCGAGAAACGACAGCACGACCTCGCCAAGGATGTAGCCCGGGATCGACAGCGTCGCGGCCACAATCACGTACGACATCGTATTGGGCAGCACGTGCCGTGCGATGACGCGCAGCCGGCTGAACCCGAGCGCCTCGGCGGCCGTCACGAAGTCGCTTCTTGCGCATCGAGAGCACCAGGCCGCGAATGACGCGCGCAAGCCCGGCCCAGCCGATAAACGCCAGAATCGCGACGATGCCGAGGTAGACCTGACGGCTGGGCAGGTCCACCGGAAACACCGCCCGCGAGCGCGATGATCAGATAGAGCGACGGGATGCTGAGGAGCAGCTCCGTGACGCGCATGATGACCGTGTCCGACGACCCCGCCGAAATAGCCGGCCACGCCGCCGAGCAGCAAGCCCAGCGTGAAGGAAATCACAATGCCGACGACCCCACGGTGAGCGAAATCTGCGCGCCGTACAGCAGGCGCGAGAGCACGTCGCGGCCGAACGAATCGGAGCCGAAGAGGAGACGCGATCCGGGGCATCGACGCCGAACAGGTGGACGCTGGTCGGGATCAGGCCGAACAGCTGGTAGCTCGTAACCGCGCACGAAGAACCGCAGCGGCAGCTCCTGCGTCCGTCCTCTGCGTACTCGAAGCTGCCGACGTCAGCCAGGCGCATCTCGCGCACGAACGGGCGAAGGCTCGAGCGTGCCGTCGCACGGCCCAACCAGTGAAGCGACTGCGGAGGATGGAAAGTACCTCTGCGCGATCCATCTCCTCCTGCGGATACGGCGCGACGAACGGCGCCAAGAATGCCAGCAGGTAGAAGACTGGCGAGAATGCGCCGCCGGCGATCGCGAGCGGGCTCTTCTTCATCTGCGTCCAGAAGACCACCCCGGCGACTGCGGCGACACGATCGTCGGGTCGCACGCGCTCAGTCATAGCTGATCCGCGGATCGGCGACCGCCAGCAGCAGATCGGCGATCAGGTTGCCGGCGATCAGCACCAGCGACGCCATCAGCACGGCGCCCATCACGAGATACTGATCCTGCGTGAGGATGGCGTCGAGCGTGAGCCGCCCGAGCCCCGGCCACGAAAAAATGATCTCGGCGATGAACGAGCCGGACACGAGCGCGCCGAGCGTGTACCCGAACAGCGTGATCATCGGGTTCAGCGCATTGCGCAGCGCGTGCTTCATGATGACCGTCCGCTCGCTCAGCCCTTTCGCGCGCGCCGTGGTGACGTAGTCGAGCCGCAGCACGTCGAGCAGGCTTCCCCGCATCTGGCGCATCCGGCTGGCGAGCGGGATGAGGCCGACCACCAGCGCCGGAAGCACGAGATGATGCGCGATGTCGAAGAACTGGCCGATGCCATCGAGCTCGTCGTAGTCGAGCGAGCGCATGCCGCCCACCGGGAACCATCCGGTGCGCGCGGCGAACATCAGCAGCAGCAGGCCCGAGAGAATCTCCGGAATCGACAGCCAGACGAACGCGATGAGCGACAGCACCCGATCGACCCACGAGTGCTGCCTCACGGCGGCCAGCATGCCGAGCGGAATCGCCAGGCCCCACGTGACGACGCCGCGGCCCCGGCGAGCAGCAGCGTGTTGGTGAAGCCGTCGCTCAGGACCTCGAACACCGGTTGATGGCGCGAGAACGACTGCCCGAAATCGAAGTGCAGCAGCACGTTCTGCAGATAAATGCCGTACTGCACGTACCAGGGCTTGTCGAGGCCGAAGCGGACGCGCATCGCCTCGATGGTCTCGGCGGAGATCGCCGGGTTCTCCGCCATCTGGTTCAGGAAATCGCCGGGCGCCAGCTGCAGCAGCAGGAACGTCAGCAGCGAGATGCCGAACAGCAGCGGGATGGTCTGCAGCACCCGCCGCAGCACGTAGGTGCGCATGGCGGGATGTGCTAAGCTCTCGCGCGGCTTCACGAACACGCGATCGATGTTCCAGAGGAGACGATGCGCCATGACGCTGGGCTGCACGTTGCCGAAGCGATTGCTGATCGGCATCTTGACGTTGAGAATGGGCAGCCAGATGAGCCATGCCTGCTCGTTGATGATGTTCTGAATGTCACGCCACAGGCCCTTCTGCTGCGGCTGGGTCCAGTGTCGTCACCATCCCGTCCATCAGCTGGTCGATGCGCGTCTCCTCGGGCGTCGACGGGCTTCTGCTGTCTGATGAACCAATAGTGGGAGATGCCCGCCGAGCGCCACGACGTTCTGCGCCATTGACGGGATTCGGCGGCACGCCGCTCTGGATCCCGAGCAGGATCGCGTCGTACTGGAAGTCGTTTCGCAGATTGCGTGATGATCGTGTTGAAGTCGAGCGGCCCCAGGACGACACTGGATGCCGACTTTGGCGAGGTCGTCCCTGATGAAGTTCGCCATCGCGACCCGCAGGGTGTTGTCGGCGTTGGTCTTCAGCGTGAAAGCTGATGGGGTTGCCGCGCGTATCCTCGAGCACGCCGTCGCCGTTGCCGTCCTTCGAACCCCAGGCTCGCCAGCAGCTGCTTCGACTCGGCGACGTTGTAGTCGTACTGCACCAGGTCCGGGATGTACCACTCCTTGTTGCTCGGCGACGTAGATGCGACCAGTTCTTCGTGCCTTCGCCGAAGAAGACGCTCCGGATCATCGCGTCGCGATCGATCGCCATCGATACCGCGCTGTCGGAACACCGGGTTGCTGAACCAGGCGTACTTGACCGGATCCACGAACGGGTCGCCGACCTTCTGCCCCGCCGGAAGCTTCTCTCCGGCACGCGGCAGCTGCACCTTGTTGAGGTTGAACCAGAAGAAACCGACTGCTCATCTCTGGTCCGAGGCTGTGGAGCGTGAAGTTCCCGTCTCTTCTGATTCTCCTCGTACCAGTGGTAGTTCTCAGGCTTGATATTGTCCAGCCCGTCGAGCTCGCCGGTACGAAACTTCAGGTCCGCAGCGTCCTGGTCCGGCACGATCGACAAACACCAACTCGTTCAGATACGGCAGCCGCTTGTTCGCCTTGTCGACGCCAAACCAGTACGGATTGCGGGAGAGGACCGTGCGTTCCGCCGAGGCACGTACTGCTCGATACGCCAGGGTCCGCTCGTGACGATCTGATCGGGTGGCGTCGCCAAGTTGTAGGCAGAAGCAAACGTGCCGTTCTTGAACGCGCCTTCGAGCACGTGCTTCGGTAGTATCTCGAGCGAACCGATCGAGATCAGCATGGTCGCGACCGGCGTCGGGCTGCGAACCACAACCGTGGACGCATCAGGCGCGGAGAACTCGAACGGCTTGCCGTTCAGTTTCAGCTGGTCCTGAATCGGAGGATGCAGTGTCTCGTCGAGCGCCACTTGAGCACTGAACAGCACATCTGCGGATGTGATGGGGTACCCATCGGAGAACTTCGCGCCCTGTCGCAGATGGAACGTCCAAGTGAGCCCGTCAGGCGACACCTCCCACGACTTCGCCAACATGGGGACGACCTTCTGAGCTCCCTGGTCGTAGTCCACCAGCGTGATGAACAGATTTCGCACGGTGATGTCGGTTGACGACGTCTCGTTCGCCATCAGGCCGTTGAACGTCCGCGGACTTCCAGTCTGCGGCAGCACGAAGCGGCCGCCATAGCCGCCGACGCTCTCGGCCTCGACGACCAGCGGCTCTTCCGGCAACGGATGAGGATCGGAGTATTCGACGGCGTCCGCCGCCCGCCGGCGACAGCCGCCATCAGTCAGCGCGCAGATACCCAGCGCCACACACCACATCGCCCGAATAAATCGCGCGCTCATTTGACGTAGATCGTGTGTGCGTTCCAGAGGATGCGATGACGCAGCACGCTGGGCTGCAGGTTACCGAAGCGGTTGCTCACAGGAATCTTCTGCACCTTGATGGGCAGCCAGATCATCCAGTTCTGTTCGTTGTTGATGGTCTCAATTTCCCGATAGGACTTCTGACGTATCGCCTGATCCTGTTCGCCGACCATGACGTCCATGAGCTGATCGATCCGCGCCTCTTCTGGCGTATCGGGCTTGGTCTGACCAACAAACCAGAAATGCGTCAGACCCGATGAGCGCCACACGTTTCCCATCATCGCGGGATCGGGCGGCACACCGCTCTGCAGACCGAGGAGGATCGCGTCGTACGAGAAATCGGCCTGAAGATTCGTAATCAAGGTATTGAAGTCGACGGGTGTCGGCACTGCGTTGATACCGACCTTGGCGAGATCTTCCTTGATGAAGTTGAGCATCGCAATCCGGGTCGTATTGCTGCTGTTTGTCTTCAACGTGAACGTGACCGGATTGCCGCGCGTGTCCTCGATGACTCCGTCTCCGTTGCCGTCCTTCCAGCCCAGGCTGGCAAGCAACCGCTTGGACTCATCGGGGTTGTAGTCGGCCCGGACCAAGTCGGACGAGTGCCACACCTTATTGCTCGGCGTCGCGATCGCCCAATTCTTCGTGCCCTCCCCAAAGAAAACGCTCGGGATCATGGCCTGTCTGTCGACCGCCAGCGAGACCGCGCGCCGGAACACCGGGTTGCTGAACCAGGAATATTTCATCGATCCCACGAACGGATCGCCCAGCCGCCTGCCCGCCGCCGGCTTCTGAACCTTGTTCAAGTTGAACCAGAACATGTTCGTGTTCATGTCGGCCCCGAGATCGTAGAGGGTGAAGTTCCCTTTCTGCTGGTTGTCCTGATACCACCGATAGTTCTCGGGCTTCACGTCATCCATGCCATCGAGCTCGCCCGCACGAAACTTCAGGTCGGCCGCGTCCTGATCGGGCACCTGGAGGAAGACAATCTCATCGAGGTATGGCAAACGGCGCTTCTGCGCATCGACGCCGAACCAATACGGGTTGCGCCCCAGGACGGTGCGCTCGCCCGGCAGAAACTGCTTCACGCGCCAGGGTCCGCTCGTCACGATCTGATCGGGCGCGGTGCTGACGTTGTACGCCGACGCGAAGCTGCCCTCGCGAAACGCCTTCTCGAGCACGTGCTTCGGCATGATCGGCACCGACCCGGCCGAATACAACAGCGTCGCGAACGGCGCCGGCGACGTGATGACGACCGTCTGCGGATCTGGAGACGTCACGTCGAAGGGTTTGCCGCCGATCTTCAGCAAGTCCTGCACCGGCGGATGAAGAGTGTCGTCGTACGCGACTTGAAAGCTGAAGAGCACGTCCCCGGCGGTGATGGGATGACCATCCGAGAACGCGGCGCCTCTGCGCAGATGAAAGGTCCAGGTCAGGCCGTCGGGTGACGACTCCCATGAACTCGCCAGGTCGGGAACAATCTTCTGAGTCGCGTTGTCGTAACCAACCAGCTTCCCGAACGCGCGCTCGGTGATGTCCGACGATGACGCCTCGTTGACCATGAGCGCGTTGAACGTCTTGGGATTATTGGTTTGGCCGAGGACGATGCGTCCGCCATGGCGCCCAATTGAAGGCGCCTCGACCACGTACAGGCTCGGCCGGGAGCGGATGGGGATCGGAATACTCAACCGCGTCTGCCGCTCGCCGACGGCATGCTGAGCCGACGAGAAGAATTGTGCAAAGGATGAGCGCCAGCGAACGCCGGCCGGCTGTGCAGCCAAGAGAGTGCATCCGCCGCGATTTTACCCTGTCCGGACCGCCGCTCTACACGCCATCCCTCAGCTACGGCAAAGCACCGAGCCTGAACAGCGATGTGTCGGTGGCGATGTAGAGCGCGCCGTCGCGCCCCTCGCCGACGACGCGGATGGGGCCTACCTGGTCGGTCAGGAGGCGCTCGACCGAAGGAATCCGTGCGAAACCGACTCGGTCGAATTGCAGCCTGATGAGCTCGCGGCCGCCTTCCGCCGCGATGAAGAGACTCCCCTTGAAGCCCGGAATCCGGTCGCTGCGGTAGAACACCGCGGACGAAGGGAAGGTGCCCTGCGGAAGCCGATAGGTGGTCTGCTCCTCGACGCGAAATCCGAGGCGCCCGTTGAGTGGCCGCACGCGCGTGAGGCGGCCCGCGGACGTCTGCTCCGCCTCGACGAGCCAGAGCGCACCGGTGGCCGGATCCCAGTCCATCGCAACCGGCTTCGGATAATCGGCGGCGTAAATCGGGCTCGATTGATCGTGTCGGCGTCGTCGCGTCCACGTTGAGGCGAAGCACCTTGCCGCTGTAGGAGCCGAGATTGGCCGCCTGTCGATCGTCTTCGGAGCCATCTACAGCCACAAACAGCTTGTTGTCGCTGGCCACGCGCAGTGCCCCTCGAGCGCCGGAGGTGGACGCCGGAACGCGATCAAACAGCACCGCGCGATCCGCGAAGTCGTGTTGCACGCCACGAAAGCGAGCCAGCATCAGCTCGAGGCTGCCGTCGGGGGCCGCGCCCGCTGTCAGGGTATAGAGAAAGCCGTTCTCTGCGTACTTCGAGTCGAGGGCGATGGCGAGCAGACCCCCGTTCGGCAGCGCCACGCTCTCCGAGAGATCGAGCGCGGGCTCGAAGATCGCAGTGCTTGGCCTGAGGCGCCGGACCAGACCGCCGCGTTCGGCGATGAAGACGGTGCCGTCTTCCGCGAACGCCATGTCGGTTGGCATTTGCAGGTCGCCAGCCAGGCGCGCCAGCGTCAGCGGCACGCCATCGCGCGTGGTGATTTGCGTTGGCGGAGACGAGCTCGTCAACCCACCGCCAGCCACCCTGACCTGCAGCGGAGACGAGCGCTCGCTTTCGACGAGCCCCGACGTGTCCTGCACAACCGCCGTGATCTCCAATGTATGAGTGCCTGGCGTCATGAGCGGGAGCGCAGCACTGCACTCGAAGGTCGCCGCCGCGATTTCCGAGCCGCACCGGACCTCCGCCAGCGAAGTGCGTGCCCCGTCCACGTACATCACGTACTGAAACAGCGCCAGTTGAACCGCATCGGCGGCGGCTTGATTCCAGCCAATGCGCTCGCTTCCAGTAATCGTGACGACTCCGCCAGGACCAGGATCGCCCGTGTCCGGCGGCTGCGGCTCGTTCTGGTCGCACCCGGCCAGGAGGATGGCCGCGGCTATCGCCGCAACGAGGGAGCGGAACATCCGTTCGAATGATAGCGCAGCGTCGGTCGTGCGTTACGATAATTGCGTGCGCATGACGTGTGGCGTGTTGGCGTACGGGATATTCCTGACGATCTCCACCGACGCGCACGCGCAGCTCCGTAGTCAGACGGTTGTCACTGGCCTGCAGAATCCTGTCGCCTTCGTGCAAGACCCCACGAATCGAGCCGTGAGATTCGTTGTCCAGCAAGCTGGACGCATTCGCGTGGCCCAGGATGGAACACTAGCAGCAACCGATTTTTTGGATCTCACGAGCAGCGTCCTGTCAGGTGGCGAGCGCGGTCTCCTCGGGTTGGTGTTTGCGCCGGACTACGCGAGCAGCGGCAGGTTCTTCGTCAACTTCACGAACAGGTCTGGCGACACGGTCGTCGCGCGTTTCAGGCGCTCCGCAGAATCCGCTGATCGCCGATTCGTCGTCGCGCTTCGACCTTCTGTTGGATGGCGACCGACGGTACGTAGCGCAGCCGTTCTCGAATCACAATGGCGGCCACCTGGCGTTCGGGCCGGACGGCTATCTCTACATCGGACTCGGCGACGGTGGATCGGGGAACGATCCCGATCATCGCGCGCAGAATCCAAACGAGCTCCTTGGCAAGATGCTGCGAATCGATGTCGGCCGTTCCCGACAACGATCCGGTGGGCTACCGGATCCCGCCAGACAACCCATTTGTCGGCGGTCATCCGGCGCGCGATGAGATCTGGGCGTTTGGCTTGAGAAATCCCTGGCGATACAACTTCGACGATGTGGCGCGCGGTGGCACGGGCGCGCTCGTGATTGGCGACGTCGGACAACGGCGCTTCGAGGAAATCGACTACGAGCCGGCCGGCCGAAGCGGGCGAAATTACGGCTGGCGCAATCGCGAGGGCGCGCACGACAACGTGGTCTCGAAGCCTCTCGCCTATCTTCCGGCGACCGATCCGATTTTCGAATACGGCAGAAGCGACGGCGGATCCGTCACTGGAGGATTCGTCTATCGCGGCAGCAGTCTCGGCTCGCAGTACCGCGGCCGGTACTTCTTTGGAGACTTCGTCTCAGGGCGCGTGTGGTCGATCGCGCTCGCGGTGAACGGAAGCGGCGAAGCCGTCGCTTCGGATCGTCGCGACCACACGGCGGAGTTGGGCGGGAGGACCGTGCTCGGGAGCGTCAGCTCATTCGGCGTCGATTCCGACGGCGAGCTCTACATCGTGAACTACACGGCCGGCAGCATCGTCCGCGTGTTCGGCGCGCCCGTCACTCCGCCCGCGCCTGCAGGCCTGAGGATCGTCAGGCCATAGCCGCTCAGTCGAACCACTTCACTGCTGCTGTTGCTGCTGCGCCTGATCGAACGAATCCGCCTGCCCTGCCGGTTCCGCGGACACCCACGTCGTCACCGGCATCACACGCTCGAGCTTCAAGGGCGCATCTGAGAGCGACACAGTCACGAGCACCGACAACTCGCTTGCGGCTTCACCGCGAAACACGCCGCGAGTCGGCGGCACATCTCCGTAGTCGCGACCGACGGCGACGCGCAGGTGACGATCTCCCGCAAGTACATCGTTGGTCGGGTCGAATCCCACCCACCCGAGGGTCGGCAAGTAGGCCTCCGCCCACGCGTGCGTGGCTCCCTCTGCAGAGCGATCGTGTCCGTCACGGCTCGGCGAAAGATAGCCGCTGACATAGCGGCATGGAATGCCAGCGCGGCGAGCCATGGCGATCATGATGTGCGCAAGGTCCTGACAGACCCCGGCGCGCGCCTTCAACGCGTCATCGATAGGTGAGTCGACGTGGGTCTGGCGAGGCGCGTACGTGAACGCACGAAAGAGTGCGAAGTTGAGGCGCCGCATCATCGTGAGCGGATCGGATTCCCGCCGCCAGCTCAGTTCCTCGGCCAACTCCCCCAGCAGCGTCGTCTCGCGGGCAAAACGGCTTGGGTGCAGCATGTGCCACCGCTCGCCTGCCGCTGCGTCCGCATCAAGCTCGTCCCAGGCCTCCATCGGCAGGCTCTCCGGAATCGGCGGCACGGGCAGCACGTCGACAATGGCATCGGCTGTAATCGACAGCCGCGCGTGGCGGCTGGGAATGTCGAAGTGATGCACGACGTTGCCGAGCGCGTCCTGATAGGCAAAGACGCGAGCCCTGGGCTGCGGCGTCAGCTCGAAGCGCAAGCAACGCTGCCGGCCATCTGACCTGGGCTGCATTCGTACTTCGAGCACGCTTTCGCTGATCGGCGCGCTGTAGACGAACCGATTCGACTGCCTGACGACGTACTGGATGTCGCTCATGCGCCTATCGCCGATTCGATGGAATAGCTGATGTAGGTCTGATACAGCGCGGTGTGGACCTGTTCGCACTGCCGGCGAATACCGACGACGTAGCTTTGGAGACTGTCGGCCATAATCTCGTCGATCTGGCTGTAGTCGAGCGACGCACGCAAGCGGCCCGCCAGTCGATCGACGCGGGCAGTGGAGCTTCGCCCGGCCGTTCGCGCGATCGATCGGAGCGACGCCTCGACGGTATCGATCGCAAACCGCACCGACCGCGGAAAGTCTGCGTTCAGGAGCAGGAACTCTGCGACGCGCTCCGGTCTTGAGGTCGGCGGTGTAGCGTTGACAGTACGCCTCGAAACCGGCGCACGATCGCAGCAACGCGGCCCACGACACGTAGGCGCCAATGCCGCCGTCGCGATCGACGCTGTCTTCGAAGTGCAGGCCAAGCATCCCGGCCGTCGCGGCCGCCCGCTCGATCGATCGTCCGATCTGAATGAAGTGCCAGCCTTCTCCATGCGTCATCGTGGAGTCCGTGACGCCCTGAAACAGGTGCGCGGCCTCCTTCACATGCGCGTAGAACGCCGAGCCGCCCACCGCTCGTTGCCGGCGTACATGCAGGTAGAGGCGGTTCAACTGCTCCCACATCTCGGTGCTAATCTGCTCTCGCACCTGACGGGCGTTCTCGCGAGCCGCAATCACGCAGCCTTCGATCGTCAAGTTGAACCGCTGCTCGGGCGACAGCTCCTCCTCAGGCCCGGCCGCGGCGCCGTATCCACCAGGCGGTCCGCCGACCGAACACATGAGGCATCGGACGGCGTCTGACGATCGATCGAGCGTGAGCCCGAGGCAGACGTCGCCCAGCCGCGCGGTGTGTTCGGCGCGCTCGAGATATCGGCTCAGCCAGTACGCGCAGTCGGCTACGCGCGAGAGCATGTCGTCAATCCGCAAGCACCCATGTGTCCTTGCTTCCGCCCCCCTGCGACGAGTTCACGACGAGCGAGCCTGGGCGCAGTGCCACACGCGTGAGTCCGCCAGGGACGACGGTTACGGACTCTCCGCAGAGCACATACGGTCGAAGATCGACGTGGCGGGGGGCGATCTCTTCGCCGATGAAGCTCGGCGCGCGCGATAACGCGAGCGTCGGCTGCGCGATAAAGTTTCGCGGCTCGGCCACGATCTTCCGGCGGAAGTCTTCGCGCTGGCCGGCCGTGCTATGAGGGCCGACCAGCATGTTGTACCCGCCCGACTCCCCGACTGCCTTCACGACCAGCTCGTCGAGGTGCTCGAGCACGTATTTGTAGTCCGACGGGTTCGACAGCATGTACGTGGGCACGTTGGGCAGCACAGGATCTTCGCTCAGATAGAACCTGATCATCGCCGGCACATACGCGTACACCGCCTTGTCGTCCGCGACGCCCGTGCCGATCGCATTGACGATCGACACGGTACCTGCACGAAATGCGTTGAGCAGGCCGGCCACTCCCAGACGCGAATCCCGTCGGAACGCCAGCGGATCGATGAAGTCGTCGTCCACGCGCCGGTAGATCACGTCCACGCGCCGAAGGCCAGCCGTCGTCTTCATGTAGACGACGTTGTCGTGCACCATGAGGTCGCGACCTTCGACCAGCTCGATGCCCATCTGGCGCGCCAGAAACGTGTGCTCGAAGTATGCCGAGTTGAAGACGCCTGGCGACAGGAGGACGATCGTCGGATCGGAGCGTCCGCTCGGCGCGAGCGAGCGCAGCGTGGCCAGCAGCGCGAGTCCGTAGTGATCGATCGGCCTGACGGCGTAGTTGGTGAACAACTCCGGAAACACGCGCTTGATAATCTGGCGGTTGGTCAGCATGTAGGACACGCCGCTCGGCACGCGCAGGTTGTCCTCGAGCACGGCGAACTGGCCATCGGGCAGCCGCACGAGATCCGATCCGGCGATCGACACGTACGTGTCGCGATACGGACGAATGCCGACCACCTCCGGCCTATAGTGCTGCGCACTGTAGACCAACTGCCTGGGCACGATTCCCTCTTTGAGAATCCGCCCCTCTTGATAGATGTCCTTGAGGAACAGGTTCAGCGCGGTGAGACGCTGCACGAGGCCGCGCTCGATCGTGTCCCACTCGGCCGCAGTGATGATGCGCGGCAGCAAGTCGTACGGGAAGATCCGCTCGGTTCCCTGTTCGTCGCCGTAGACGGTGAAGGTGACGCCCTGGTGCAGAAACGCGCTGTCGGCGTCCTGCTGCCGCTGACGCAAGTCGCCGGCCGATAGCTCGAGCAGCCGCTTGTAGAGCGCGTCGTACGGCGGCGCGTGGCACCCCTCGATCCTCGAACATCTCGTCGAAGCAATGGTCCAGCCGGTACTCCGAGAAGAGATCCGATCGCGCGCTCAGCGAACCGTCGGAGAGCATCACAGCGCAATCCTACGGCAACGCCGAGGCTCGCAGCACATCGTGAACACAATTGTCGGTGGATGGCCCAAGAAGCGACAACGTTGTGGCAAATCTGCGAACGGCGTGTCGACGACCGGCGTGAAATGCTCAGCAAATTGCGTGATCGCGAAGCACGGTTCTTGCTTCGCGATCGGCCGTGACCACCACTCCCCAATCCGTCGTCCCTTCGTCCCACGAAGACTCCCTGCTGTGGACGCTCGAAGAAATCGGCCGGCACGATCTCGCACAGCGGCCACGCGGCAGAGACGCTCAGCAACATCGTCGACGCTGATTCAGCGCACGTTCAAGACCGATGTGTGCTCGGTCTATCTGCTCGAAGCAGACCGATCGACGCTCGTCCTGGCCGCGACGATCGGACTGCGGCCGGAAAGCGTCGGCCGGATTCGAATGAAGCTCACAGAAGGACTGGCCGGCCTCGTGGGCGAGCAACTGCGCCCGCAGGTGGTGGAGGACGCCTCGCGGCATCCGCGCTTCAAGTATTTCAGCGAAGCGGGCGAAGATCCCTACCACTCCTTCCTCGGCGTGCCGCTGATCGATCGCGGACTACTTCAAGGCGTTCTCGTCGTCCAGACGATCGAACCGCGGGCGTTCGATCACCGCTTTGTCCGCACAATCGCGACAGCCGGCGCGCAGCTGGCTCCCATCGTCAGCCAGGCGCGCACGCACGGGCAGTTTGTGGCGCCGGCGCATCAGCGGCTCGAAGCGCTTGCGCAGAACCTGTGGTGGAGCTGGGACCGTGAAACGTCGAGCCTATTCCGCGACCTCGACCCGGAGCTCTGGCGGGAGCTCGATCACAACCCGATCGCGCTTCTGCAGCAGATTCCCCGATTCCAGTTCGAAGAGCGGGTGTCCGCGCTTGCGCTCCACAGCCGGATCAACCACGCCTACCGCCGCATGCAGGAGCACCTGACGTCCACGCGCACGTGGGGCGAACGCCACGCCGGTGTGTTGTGGGCCCGGCCGGTTGCGTACTTCTCGGCCGAGTTTGGTCTGCACGAGTCAGTGCCGATCTACTCCGGGCGGCTCGGTATTCTGGCCGGCGACCACATCAAATCGGCCTCGGACCTGGGCATTCCTCTCGTGGGCATCGGCCTGTATTACGACCAGGGATACTTCCGCCAACGGCTCGATCGCGACGGCCATCAGATCGAAGACTATCGCCATGTCGACAGCGCCCTCCTGCCGATCCAGCCAGCGCTCGACGCGAACGGCATACCCCTCAGCATCTGGATCGAGACGCGCACGCGGCACGATCGCCGCGCGCGTCTGGCGGCTGGACGTCGGCCGCAACATGCTGCTGCTCCTCGACTCGGACGTCGACGGCAATCAGCCCGAAGACCGCGAGCTGACATCGCGGCTCTACGGCGGAGACGAACGCGTCCGCATCAGGCAGGAACTGCTGCTCGGCGTCGGCGGTGTCCGTGCCCTCGCAGCGATGGGCATCGTGCCGGCGTCGCTCATCTCAACGAAGGCCATAGCGCATTTGCCCCGCTCGAGCTCGCTCGAATGCGAATGGTCAGCGAAGGCATCCCCGCATCCGAAGCCTTGAGGCGCACGGCTGCCCAGGTGGTGTTCACGACGCACACCCCGGTGCCGGCGGGTCACGATCGGTTTCCATCCGAGCTCGTGGAAGAGCACCTCGGGACCGCTTCGCGACGCGATCGGGCTCGGCCGGGACGAGATGCTGGGATTGGCCCGCGTCGATCCGCATGACCGCCAGGAGACGTTCTGTATGACGGTGCTGGCGCTCAAGCTCTCGCGGCGCGCGAATGCGGTCTCCTCGCTCCACGGCCAGGTGTCGCGCGCCATGTGGACGCCGCTCTATCCCGGACGCTCAGAGGAACAGGTCCCGATCGGTCATATCACCAACGGCATCCACGTGCGCACCTGGCTCTCCCACCAGATGCATGCGCTCTACGATCGCCACCTTGGCGTGGACTGGCCGCAGCGGTGTTCGGAGCCGGACTGTTGGGATGCCATCGAAAGCATCGATGACGGGGAAATCTGGGAAACCCGCCAAACGCTCAAAGCGCAGTTGATTCAGATGGCGCGACGCCGCGCTGCCCGCTGCGCCGAGCAGCGGGGTGAATCGGCGGCGTTCGTCGCTCAGATGCGCGAATCGCTCAGCCTCGACGCGCTCACCATCGGTTTCGCCCGGCGCTTCGCGACCTACAAGCGCGCGAACCTGCTGCTCCGCGACTTCGAGCGCCTCGCATCGCTCATCAACGACGCCAAGCTGCCGGTGCAGTTCGTGTTCGCCGGCAAAGCGCACCCTCGCGACCTCCCGGGTAAGGACGTGCTGCAGCAAATCGTCTGGCTGCTGCGCGACACGCGGTTCGCGGGGAAGGTGCTGTTTATCGAGGACTACGATATCAATGTGGGACGGTTTCTTGTCCAGGGAGTCGACGTCTGGCTCAACACGCCGCGCCGGCCGCTGGAGGCGTCCGGTACCAGCGGGCAGAAGGTCGTGCTCAACGGCGGCCTCAACCTGTCCATCCTGGACGGGTGGTGGGCCGAGGCGTACGACGGCCTCAACGGGTTTGCCATTGGCCGCGGCGATACGCACACCTCGACGGAGCTCCACGACGAACGGGACGCGGAAGCATTGCTCGACGTCCTTTCCCGCGAGGTCATCCCGCTCTACTACGACCGCGATGCGGACGGCCTGCCGCGCGCCTGGATTGCCCGGATGAAGCGCGCCGTCCGGACGCTCGGTTGGCGCTTCAGCGCCGATCGCATGGTGACCGACTACGTCCTGAAGTCGTACGTCCCCGCCGCCGGCGGCACCAGCAGCGACATGCCGTCGTGATTCGCTTGATCGCCACTTGGCCGCTGACTATATTCGTTCTGAACGGAGGCTGCGATGCCACGAGCAAAGAAATCTGGTAACGGCGACGCGAAGCACAGCGATCCCGAGGCCATCGCTCGCCGAGCGTACAAGATCTACCAGGGCCGCGGCGCGTACGACGGCGCCGATCTCGACGACTGGCTGGAAGCAGAGCGGCAGTTGAAACCCGGAACGGGCGCTGTCACCGGCCTCGAGGCCGAGAAACCGAAGCGCCGGAAGCCGTCCCCGCGTACCGGCGCCTAAGGAGGTAGTAGACAGACGCCGCCGCCACTGCGCCGCCCGCAACGAGATACTCGCGCGCCGTAGCCTGCGCGAGCAGCCAGACGATGCCGACGGCCGCCAGCACTGGCACCGCCAGACCTCCCGGCAGGTTGAACGGCGTCCCGGCCATCCGAACGTCTCGGCGCTGAAGTTCGTACGACGCGCCGACACACAGCAGGTACAGCGCCAGGGCCGTCACGTTCGCCATCACGACGAGGGCTTCGAAGCTGCTCGAAATCGCGAGCGCTGCCACGATCACCGCATAGACCACGATCGCGACCGCCGGCGTACGAAAGCGCGGGTGCACTTGCGCAAATCTCGCCGGCAGCACTCCATCGCGCGCCATTGCAAAGAGACCTCTCGGCGTTCCCAGCATGTCTCCGGCGATGTAACCAAAAATCGAGACAGTGGCACCTATTAACAGGAACAGTTCCCCTGCGCCGCCGGAAAATCTGCGCGCCGTCTCTGCAAGAGGTGCGTCCCGAAAACTCGGAAGCTCTGGGCCTAACACGCCTTGCGCCACGGTCTGCACGCCGAGATACACCAGCGTGGCGATCGTCAACGCCGAGATGATCGCCCGAGGCACTGTCCTCGCAGGCTCACGGATTTCACCGGAGGGTGCCAGTGCCACCTCGGTTCCAACAAAAGCGAATAGCAGCACGATCGACGTCTGGCCAACCTGGGTCAGTGTCGGCATCGACATCTGCAGAAACTCTGTTCGCACGTGCCACGCACCCACCAGAACCAGAAACAACAGCGGCGCGAGCTTCGCAGCGGTGATGGTCTCCACGAGACGGATCCCGGGCTTGATGCCGCGAACGTTGACCCAGGCGAGCGCGGCAAACAGCATGGCGAGCAGCAGCGCGCGCGGGAGGCTGCCCGCCAGCGGCGGCCACAACACGCCGAGCGATCCGGCGAATGCAGTCGCCACCGAAGCCACCCCCAAACAGGCCGTCAGACTGTAGAGAATGCCGCCGAGAAAGCCCGCGAGCCCTCCGAATGCCGTTTCGACGTACGCGTAGAGTCCCCCGGTCAGCGAGACCCGGCTGCCGGCGGCCGCGAAGCAAACAGCGATCAGCGCCATCAGCGCGGCGCAGACGATGTAGGCAACCGGCGCCGCCGCCCCGAGTCCGCCGGCCACCGTGGCCGGCATCAGAAAGATCGAAGACGCGATCGTGACGTTGACAATGCTGGCGGTCAACTCGCGCACGCCGATGGCGCGCACGAGCTGCGAATCCGCTGAAGTCTGGCGGGGTTCGGCTACGGCCAATTCGGTTTGATGATGCTCGCGTCGATCGAAGCGAGCGTCGTGCGGCCGGTGGCAGCCGTCGCTTCGACAAGCTCCTTGAAGATGATCTCGTTGAGCAGCCGCTGCACGCCAGCCGGGCCGAACGCGCCAAGCGCCCACCGCGAGGCCCGTCCCAGGAACACCGCGTCGGCGCCAAGAGCGAGGGCTTTCAGCACATCGCTGCCGCGTCGGAAGCCGCTGTCAATCATCACCGGGATGCGGCCGTTCACCGCCGCCACGACTTCCGGCAACGCTTCGAGCGTGGCCGGCCCGTAATCCATCGACCGGCCGCCGTGATTCGAAACGATGATGCCGTCGACCCCGCGCTCAAGGCAGAGCTTGGCGTCTTCCTGCGTGACGATGCCCTTGACGATCAGCGGCACCTTCATGAATTTTCTGATGTCGTCCAGGTACTGCCAGTTGTACCAAAGCCGCCCCACGCCCAGGCGATACAACTGCGGGCCTTTCAACTGGGCCGCGGCTGGGCCGCCAGCGCCCGCCCCGCGTCCGGCGGCGGCCGCTCCACCGCCGCCCCCGCCTCCACGGCCGCGCCCGCCAAGGTTGCGGTCGCGCTGGCTTCGCTCGTAGTAGGACGATTGCTGATCAACCGTCACCACGATCGCCTTATAGCCGGCTGCCTGTGCCCGTTCAAGGAACTCGCGCGAAGCCTGCAAATCCTGCCGCGGATAAAACTGCCACCACAACTGACCCTGCGCGCCCTTCGCAACCTCCTCGAGTGTCTGACTCGAGTTGTTGCTAAGGCACACCGGCGTGCCAGCCATCGTCGCCGCTCGGTACATGCCGGCTTCCCCTTCGGGATGCAAGGGCACCTGCGTAGCCGTGGGCGCGATCATGATTGGGTATTTCATCTTGAGACCGAGAATCTCGGTGGACAGATCGACGCTCGCTGGATCGACTGGCCGTCCGGGCACGAGATCTACCCAGTCAAAAGCCTGGCGGTTCCGGCGAAGATTCGATTCGCCACCGTCGCCGTGAGCCGTGTAGTCGTAGATCGATTGCGGCACATTGGCGAACATCACCGGCTCGAAGTCGAACGCCGAGAACATCTCGTTCAGGCCCAGCGTGCGCCGATGCTGGCTGATAGGTCGCGGATCCATCTGAGCCCGAAGGAGAGGCGAGCCGGCAACCAATCCCGCCAGGCTGGCCAAGGCCTTCCGTCGTGAGATCGATTGCTGCCACTGACGTTCCGTCTTGCTCACAGCGCCTCCCCTGCCCCCTCAGTTGTTGGTGCCCGCACGCACCGGAATCGGGGCGTGGACCTTCACCAACGTGCGATCGAGCACCTTAAGGTTGAGCTTGCCACACATGCCCATATAGCGCGCGAGCTCGGTCTGAGCCATCTCGATGACGCTGCGTACTCCGGCGTCGCCGTACGCGGCGAGTCCCCACATCACCGGCCGTCCAAGCAGAACGGCCTGCGCACCAAACGCCAGCGCCTTGAGAATGTCGGTGCCACGCCGAAACGCACCGTCGGTCAGCACCGGCACCTTGCCGCCCACAGCGTCGACGATCGCCGGCAGCGCGAGCACCATCGCATCCTTGTTCGCGAGCAAGCCCCCGAAGTTCGATGCGATGATTCCCTGGACGTTCTGCTGAAGCGCCTGATTGGCTTCGGCCGGCGTCGTGATGCCCTTGACGAGCACCGGAACCGTCAGCCCCTGCTTGATGCTTTGGACAGCGGACCAATTGATCGCGGTTGATGTCGCGGCGCGTCCATTCGTGGAGTGGGAAGCGCCCACCGTAATCACAATCGCCTTCGCGCCGGCCTTTACGCCGTCCTGCACCTGAGCCTTGGCCGCGGAATCCGACGCATAGACCTGGTACCAAAACGATGGTTTCGCGGCGGCCGAAATCTCCGCGAGCGGCACGCTCGATCGGCTGCTGACGATCATCAGCGCTCTGCCCGCAGCCGCGCCCTTGGCCGTCGCTAGTTCGGCATCTTCGTGAAAACGCTTCTGATCGGCCATGGGCGCGACCAGAATCGGCGCGAAGTGGATCTCGCCGAAGAGGTTGACGCTCAGGTCCAGATCGAGCACGGGCACGTTCATGCGTGGTCGCAGCGTAATTCGCTCGAATAACGCGCGATCGCCGCCCGCGATCAGTCCGAACGCGGCCGGGCTCAGCTTCTTCTTGGCCTCTTCTTCGAACTCGAGCAGGTTGACGAGCTCGTCGCGCGGCGCCAGGCGCGCAACCGGCGCGGCATCCCACGGACCGCGCCCGCGCGACGGACTTTGGCCCGCGGCCAGCTTCGAGCCGGCGACAACGGCGCCGGCCGTACCGAGCAAGCGGCGTCTACTGACTTTCTGATTGCTCATTGCGTACCCCCCGTACGACAATTCGCCGTGATTGTAGCCCTTCCCCTCTATCCGGGACAGATGAAATGAAGGTCGGTGTCGTCGGTCTGGGCGCGATGGGAGCCCCTATCGCGCGGAACATTCTCAAAGCCGGTCACGCCCTCACCGTCCACGCACGCCGCCCCGAGCAGATGGCTCCGCTCGCGAGGTTGGGTGCTCGTACCGCGGCTTCACCTGCCGAAGTGGCGGCGTCCAGCGACGTGACGGTCGTCGTCGTCACCGACACCGCCGCCGTTGAATCGGTGACACTGGGACCAGACGGCATCGCATCGAGCGCACAAACTGCTACAACCGTGATCGACCACAGCACCATCCATCCCGACGGCGCGAGGCGGATCGCGGCGGCGCTCGCGGCGCGCGGCATCGACATGCTTGATGCCCCGGTTTCAGGTGGGGCCGCCGTGGCCGAACGAGGCGCACTCACAATCATGGCCGGCGGCGAGACACATGTGTTCGATCGCTGCCGCTCCGTGCTCGACTGTTACGGCGCTCACGTGTTTCACGTCGGCCCCTCTGGTGCGGGACAGATCACCAAGGCCTGCAACCAGATCTGCACGGTCGTCAACATGCTCGGCGCCGCCGAAGCGCTGCTATTGGCCGAGCGCGCCGGGCTCGATCCGGCAGCGGTGAAGGATGTCATCGCAACCGGCTTCGGCGCGAGCCGCATGCTCGAGCTCCAAGCGCCGAAGATGATTACGCGCGACTTCGAGGGACGCGTCGAGTCGCGTCTGCATCACAAGGATATTCACATCGTGCTGGAACTGGCGAGGGCGCTCGGCCTCTCCCTGCCTGCCACCGCCGCGTCCGCCGCGGTGTTCGACACCTTGCAGGACCGAGGGGGCGCAAAGTGGGACTCTGCAGCCATCTTCGACATCCTCGCCAACCCGTAGCCTGCAAGCGATCGAGCGCAATGCCTCATGGTCTGAGACACGCGGCCACACTGCTCCTGACAAATCGGCTTCGTTCGCTTCCTGCCGACGACACTTCTGACTCAATCACCGAGGCGCTGAAGCAACTCTCCGACGAGCTCGTTGCACTCGCCCGAGACATGCGCGCCCCTGCCGACGAGGCCGCGTGGTTGACTGAGGCGTTTGACGCCGCCATCGCGCGCATTCCGCTGCGGTTTGACGTGGAGGGCGTGAGAGCGCACAGCCGGGTCTCGCTCGCGCGAATCCGCGAGACGGGGCTATCGAGCGAGCCTCGCGATCTCTTCTTGATCTACGTTCCTGCCGATCGCCTGCCGGTCGCGGCGCCGCTGGCCATCGAGCTCACCAAACGTCGTGTCAGCGTCGCCTTCAGTGAGTACGAAGTGGCGTCGAATGATGACCTCGCGCGGGCCCTGCGGCGGGGCCTCGACCAGCATCGCGTTGGGGCGCTGCTGCGCACGCCGGCCTTCGATCGAGCGGGCCTCGTTCCACCCAACGAGTCCCCCGTTTGAAGCTGGCGTACGACGCCACCGAGTCCACGTGCCTGGCGCTTCTCGCCTGGATTCGGGAAAGTAAAAAGGGAAAAGTATGAAGTAAAAAGTAAAATGCATCGGCGCATGGCTCGGTTCAAGTTGCTGATCGAATACGCAGGCACGCGATACAGCGGCTGGCAGATTCAGCAGAACGCCAGAACGGTTCAGGGTGAGTTGACCCGGGTCATCGCCGACGTCACCGGGCAACGGCAGTTCGAACTTTACGGATCGGGCAGAACGGACGCCGGCGTGCACGCGCTCGAGCAGTCGGCACACCTCGACGTCATTACCAGCCTGCCCTCGGAGGCGCTGCGCCGCCGCATCAACGACGGGCTGCCCAGCGACATCAACGTCCTGCACGTCGAGCTGATGCGCCGGAAGTTTCACGCCCGCCACGATGCGGTGAGCCGCAGTTATCTGTATCAGATCGCGCGACGGCGGACGGCGTTCGCCAAGACCTTCGTATGGTGGGTGCGCGACGATCTCGATCTCGACCGCATGCGAGAGGTCGCAGCCCGCTTTTCAGGCATGAACGACTTCCGATCGTTCACCGACGACAGCGCCGAGGAGAAGTCCACCGTGGTCGCGATTCAGCAAATCGAGATAGCCGAGGACGGCGACTTGATTCTGATACGGGTCGAGGGTTCTCACTTCCTCTGGAAGATGGTACGCCGCATTGTCGGCGTCATGGTGAACGTCGGCTCGGGTCAGCTAGCTGTAGGCGACGCCGCCGACTTTCTCGTTCGGGAATCAGGGGTGCCCGCGCGATTGACCGCGCCGGCCTCTGGTCTCTTTCTCGAGCGCGTCTACTACGACGGCGAGGCTCGCCGGCCCACACTGCGAGGTTGCGTCGAAGTGAGGCCGTGGACGAGAGGCGACCGGTCATGAGCGACCTCCTCATCAAGTGCCCTGAGTGCGGCGCCACGAACCGGCTGCCTCCGGCGCGGCCCGGCAGAAAAGTTGTGTGCGGAAGGTGCAAGACTCCCCTGCCCGCCGCTGCCCCGCTGGCGGTCAGTGATGCCAGCTTCGAGCAGGATATCGAGCAAAGCCCGATTCCGGTGCTGCTGGATATGTGGGCCGAGTGGTGCGGGCCCTGCCACATGCTGGCGCCCGTCGTCGAGCAACTGGCTGCCGAGTTGGCGGGACGCGTGAAAGTGGCCAAACTCAACATCGACGAGAATCCGCAGACGGCCGCTCGCTTCGGTGTGCGCAGCATCCCCACCCTTCTGGTGCTTCGGAACGGCCACGAGATCGACCGTCTTGTCGGCGTGCAACCCAAGCAGGACATCATGAGGCGACTCGAGATCGTTGTCGGAAACTAGCCCTATGCCCAACACCTTTACGTCGAGCGCTGCCTCGCGATTCCTCCGCTACGTCGCCGTTGATACCCAATCCGACGAGCAATCGAAGACCTACCCGAGTACCGCCAAGCAGCTCGTGCTGCTTCGCCAGCTGGTTGCAGAGCTCGAAGCGATGGGCGTCGCCGACGCATCGATCGACGAGTTCGGTTACGTGATGGCGACGGTGCCTCCCACGCCTGGGAAAGAAGGGATTCCTGCCATCGGGTTTCTCGCTCATGTCGATACCTCGCCGGAGCTGAGCGGAGCCGGCGTCCGGCCGATCGTGCACAGAAATTACAACGGCGAGGATCTCGCGCTGCCTGACGACCCCACCCTCGTGCTGCGCGAAGCGGACAATCCCGAACTGCTTGCCCAGCATGGCAACGACATCATTACGGCCTCGGGTACGACGCTGCTGGGCGCCGACGACAAGTGCGGCGTCGCAGAAATCATGGCCGCCGCGGAGTACCTTCTCGCACACCCGGAGATCCCGCATGGCGCGATCAAGATCGGTTTCACGCCCGACGAAGAAATCGGGCGCGGCACCCAGCATTTCGAGGTGGCCCGGTTCGGCGCAACCTACGCATACACGCTCGACGGTCCGACGCGAGGCGACCTCGAGATGGAAAACTTCTCCGCCGATGCCATGACGCTTGTGTTTCAAGGCTTCAACGCTCACCCCGGCTACGCGAAGGGACGCATGGTCAATGCGCTCAAGCTGGCCGCCGAGTTCGTTCATCGACTGCCCCATCACGGGATGTCGCCCGAGACCACCGACGGCGGAGATGGGTTCGTCCATCCGCACGGCGTGAACGGCGGCGTCGAGCGCGCGTTCGTGAAGTTGCTGCTCCGCGACTTCGCGACAAAGGGACTTGACGAGAAGGCGCGCATGCTCACAGACCTGGCCGGCGAAATCGTGCGTCCCTATCCGTCGGCCTCGGTGAGCGTCGATCGCCAGGAGTCGTATCGCAACATGAAAGAAGTGCTCGATCGCCATCCTTCCGTGGTCGAGCATGCGATAAACGCGATCCGCCGTGCGGGCCTCGAGCCGCGCATGCGCCGGATCCGCGGCGGCACCGACGGCGCCCGGCTGTCGTTCATGGGCTTGCCGACCCCGAACCTCTTTGCCGGACAGCACAACATTCATTCCCGGCTGGAATGGACATCTGTCCAAGATATGGACAAGGCCGTGGAGGTCATCGTCGAAATCAGTCGAAGCTGGGCCGAATAGTGCGGACCATCTTTTGCACCTGACGGTCCGCTGTGTCAAAACGGGAGTGGATTGCCCGCTCGCTGCGGCACGCGATCGCCAAGTGGCTTCCTGCAGATGCTAGTCGGCGCGAGTCAGCGGAATGGTCCCGCGACCGACTCGCCACGCTGCTGACGGAGCAGCTCGCTGGCGTCCGCGTGGTGGTCGTCGCCAACCGAGAGCCCTATATCCACAACCTCGTCGGCAACGACGTGCGGTGGATTCGGCCGGCCAGCGGACTCGTGACCGCTCTCGATCCCATCATGCGGGCGACCGGCGGCACATGGGTCGCGCACGGCAGCGGCAGCGCCAATCGCCAGACCGCCGACGCAGATGGCCGCCTTCGCGTGCCTCCCGGCAAGCCGTCCTATTCGCTCCGCCGCATCTGGCTGACGCAAGAAGAGGAAGAGGGCTACTACTACGGCTTCGCCAACCGCGCCTTGTGGCCGCTCTGCCATATCGCCTACACACGGCCGGTGTTCGACAAATCAGATTGGGAACAGTCCTCGAACGTCAACGCACGGTTCGCCGAGGCCGTCCTCAAAGAGATCGAGGGCACTCCGGCCATTGTCCTCGTTCAGGATTACCATTTCGCCCTGCTCCCCAGACTTGTGAAGCGTCGCAGACCCGACGTCGTCATCTCGCATTTCTGGCACATCCCCTGGCCGCATCGTGAAGCCTTCCGCATCTGTCCGTGGCAGGAGGAAATCCTCGACGGCCTGCTTGGCAGCGATCTGCTCGGCTTCCACGTGCAGCTGCACTGCAACAACTTCCTCGAGACGGTCGATCGGCTGGTGGAGTCGAGGGTCGACTATGAGCGATTTTCGGTAACCCGCGCCGCGCACGAAACCAAGGTGCGCCCATTTCCCATCAGCATCGACATGGAAGGCATCTCGCGCGACGGGCATGCTCGCAGCGACGTGCAGGCCTTCCGGCGCAGTCTCGGACTCCGTGACGACTGGGTGATCGCCCTTGGCGTCGACCGGATGGACTACACCAAGGGCATACCCGAGCGCTTCCGGGCCGTCGATCGTTTCCTGGAACGGTATCCAGAGTGGCGGAACCGGTTCGTGTTCCTGCAAATGGGCGCGCCAAGCCGTGTCGAGATTCGCGAGTATCGCGATCTGAACGACGAAGTCGACCGCCTTGCCGCGCAGATCAACGCGAAACACAGCGAAGGCGAATGGAAGCCCATCTACCTCGCACGCGCGCATCACGGCGTCGAGGACATCTTCGCGGGGTATCGCGCGGCCAATGTCTGCGTGGTGTCGTCGCTGCACGACGGAATGAACCTGGTCGCTAAGGAGTTCGTCGCCGCGCGCGACGATCGGCAGGGGGTGCTGATTCTGTCACTCTTCACCGGAGCCGCCCGCGAGCTGCCGGATGCACTCCTCGTCAACCCCTACGCGACCGACGCGTTCGCAGACGCGCTGCATCAGGCTCTGACCATGCCGCCCGATGAACAGCAACGGCGGATGCAGCGCCTTCGGACCCAGGTGGCCGAGCACAACATCTTTCGATGGGCCGGGCTCCTGCTCACCGAGACATTCCGCCTCGCGGAGTCGGCTACGTGAGCACGCCATGCAGCATCAAGCTTGATCACGGCGTCATCGGCAACGGCAGCGTGCTGGCGCTCGTTGCGCCCAGCACGCACATCGACTGGCTGTGCATGCCGCGCTTCGACAGCCCCTCCGTGTTCGCTCGCCTGCTCGATCTCGCGAAAGGCGGCACGTTCGTGCTGCAGCCCGATTCCGGGTTGCTGAGTACCCACATGGAGTACGTCATCAACACCAACGTGCTCCGCACCGAAATCGTGGGGGGCGGCGGGCGCTGCGAGGTCTACGACTACGCCCCGCGGATCCCCGCTGGGCTCGGCGTGGAGGCTCCAGTCGAGATTCAGCGGCTCGTCGTCCCGCGAGAGGGAGCACCGCGGCTGCGGGTGATCTTCGATCCGAAGCCCGACTACGCGCGCTGCCAGCAGCCCCCAATCGTGCAGGTGTCTGGCGGACTGCGGGTCGGTGAGGGACCGTCCGCACTCTACCTGAATACCAATGCCAGCCTGCCATACCTGGAAAGCGGCCAGCCTATTCGAGTGGACGCGCCGTTGTACTTCGCCCTGAGCTACGGCAAGCCGTCGGATACCCACTCCGTTGAATCGGCGCAGCACGTTCGCGATCTCACCATTGCCGGCTGGCGCGCGTGGGCCAAGTCGTGCGCGCTGCCGTCGTTCGCCAGCCTGCCTGTGCTGCGGTCTGCGCTCTGCTTGAAGTTGCACGCCTACACGGCGACCGGCGCCATCATCGCCGCGGCGACCACGAGCGTGCCGGAGGCCATTGGATCTGAGCGGACATGGGACTACCGCTATTGCTGGCTCCGCGATGCCGCCTTCGTGGTCGAAGCGCTGCGCCGAGTGGGTCACCTAGCCGAGGGCGAAGCCTTTGTCTCGTTCCTGCGCGACGTGGCTGAAGCCGGTCCCCTTCAACCGCTCTACGGCATCGGGCTCGAGCGCGAGCTCGTCGAGGAGCACCTCGATCATCTCGAGGGATTCTGCGGTTCGCGGCCGGTGCGGATCGGCAACGCCGCCTACCTTCAGAAACAGCACGACCTGATGGGCGAGATGATCCTGTGTCTTGATACGTTGACGGCCGATCCGCGGATAGTGATCGAGGACGCCGCGCCGCTGCTGCGGATGGTCGAACGGTTCGTCACCGATGCGATCATCGCCGTCGAGTCCGACGACACCGGCCTCTGGGAATATCGAACTTTTCCCAACAAGTACACCTTCTCACACGTCCTCTGCTGGGTCGCGGCGAGCCGGGGCGCGAAAGTGGCCCGCCGTCTCGGACGGGCGTCGCTGGCGGCTGACTGGGAGCGGTGGGCCGACGTCTATCGCGAGATCATCCTCGAGCGGTCGTACAACAAGAAGCTGGGCTTCTTCACTCAGGTGCTCGACGGCCGCTTCCCGGATGCCGCCAACCTGCTCCTCCCCACGCTCGGCATCATCGACCCGCACGATCCGAGATTCGTGTCGACCGTCGACGCGTACGAGCGGCTGCTCGTGGACAACGGCCTGATGCTGCGCTATCGACACAAGGACGACTTCGGCGACACCACGAGCGCCTTCTCCATCTGTTCATTCTGGTGGGCGGAAGCGCTGGCCATGGTGGGTCGCCTGGACGATGCCGTGAAGCTCTTCTATCGATTGCAGGGCTATGCGAACAGCGTCGGCCTGTTCTCGGAAGACATCGAACCGCATACTGGAATGCTGTTGGGCAACTTTCCCCAGGCTTACACGCACGTCGGGCTCATCAATACGGCCGTGACGATCAGCGAGCTCATCGAAGCCAGGGACTCGAGGTTCCGTGCCTGGAGTTGATCGCGTTCTGGCCGCGTGGCAGGCGCGGCCTCACGAGACTCGCCCCTTGGTACTGATGGACTTCGACGGGACGCTCGCGGATTTTGAGATCGATCCGGCGGTCGTCGAGTTATCGGCGGCCCGTCAGCGGCTGCTGCAAACCCTGGGACGCCGGACCGACTTCTCAGCAGGCATCGTCAGCGGCAGACGCATTACCGAGCTGCGCGAACGCGTACCCGGGACGGCGACGATGTTCTTTGCGGGCCTGCACGGATTGGAGATCGAAGGCCCCGACTTGCGGTTCATGCATAACGCCGCGTCGTTCGCTGCGCCGGCTGTCAGCATCCTCGCCAAAGACTTGCGCCGTGCCGTCAAACCTCTTCCCGGCGTCTTCGTCGAAGACAAGACCCTCTCGGTCGTGCTGCACACTCGCGGCGCCTCGCAGGCGGACAAGCTGCACGCGACCACGAGGTTCACGGCACTCGCCGAGCCCTTTCTCAGCGAAGGCACTTTGCGCCTGCTGACGGGGGACCAGGTGCTGGAGCTGCTCCCAAACATCGATTGGGCCAAGGGAGACGCGGTGCAAGCCATCATGCGCCACGTCGAAGTGCACACGAAGGAAACCGTGTGGCCGGTCTACATCGGCGACGACAAGACCGACGAAGACGCATTCGAGACGATCGGCAGCCATGGAATGACCATCGCGGTGACACGTCGCGCGGCCGGGGCGTCGTTCGTCATCGACAACACGACCGCCGTGGAGGCTTTCCTGAAGGGAATTCTCGCTACCGAGTAGACCTGAGCTCGTCGTACATCGCGGCGACGTTCATCCGGATACGGGCGGCACCGCCTGGGAGGTTTGCATAGGCCGGCACCGTGAGCGCGTCCATCGCTTGATCGCGGGTGAGGCCATCGGCGATCGCTTTACGCACACGCTCCTGCAGGCTGGCAAAGTAGCTCCTCAGCCGCCTCACGTCAGCCGCCTTCCCGACGGCGCCATGCCCCGGCACCATGGTCGCGTTCTCACCGACGAGCTGAATCCCGCGATCGATGAACTGGAGCCACTCGATGGAGCTGCCGCCCGAAGCGGCATCGATGACGGGAACCCAGTTGTTGGCGAAGGCATCTCCCCAATGGGCAATGTTGGCGTTCTTGAAATGGACGATCGTGTCGCCGTCGGTATGCGCGCGGCCGGGATGGTACAAGTGAACTTCCTCACCGCCGATGTGGAAGATGAGCTCGCCCTCGTATGTGACGGTCGGCGCGGCGGTGAGCGGGTCGAACGGCGGCGGCTCCTTGAGCGCGCTGAAGCCCGCCAGAATGCGCTCTCTCACGTTCTTCTGCGCGTAGATCGTCGACAGCCGGGAGAACACCGGGTTGCCGCCGGCATGATCCCCATGATGGTGCGTGTTCACGACGTAGCGGATCGGCCGATCCGTCATCTTGCGAATCTGATCCAGCACCGCCTGCGCGAGTGCCACGGTCTGCCCGCCGCGCAGCTGCGTGTAGTAGTTGTCGTCGACCACGAGAACGCCTTCGTCCGTGATGAACACACCGACGTTTCCGCCAAGCATGCTCTGGTCCGGTCCGTACGGCGAGATGATCGACAGACGATCGGTCAACTTGTGGACTGTGAACAGATTCGGCGGCATCGGCGGCCGAGGCTCCTGCTGGGCCGCCCCGTCGCGGAAGAACAACCCCACCAGAACGCCCAGAGTCAGCACGAACACGGCCCCTCGCAGCAGTGTCTGGAGGCGCATCAGGCCGACTCCCGATAGCGCGCGGCAGTGACAGCCCGCGGCTGGTCGCCGTCTCGCTTGAAGACATAGAGACAGTTCATGCCCAGCATGAAGCGCTGCATCGACTCGAGCCGGAAACCGTGCTCACGGAAGAGCTCGATCATCTCGCGCGGCGTGAAGCCATAGACCTCTCCCGGCTGCATGCCTCGCTCGCGCTGATCCGGATCCCACGGGCGCCGAGCCAGGTGCCAGACACGGGAAATGCCCGGCGTCAGCATCGTCACGACGATGCGGCCGCCCGGTCGGAGCACGCGCTTGCATTCTTCAATGACCGAGTCCCGATTGATGATGTGGTTGAGGCACGCGACAAACGTGACGGTGTCGTAGGTCTCCGACTTCACCTCGAGCGACGAACTGTCGCTGACGAGCATGTCGACGTCCTTCCAGGGGTGAACGTCGACGCCCATCCCGTTGCCATAACGTCGAACGAGCTGGTTGGATCCGCAACCGACGTCGAGAAGCCTGCCGCGGACGTGCGGGAGCACGGCGGTGGCGCGCCGATGCTCGAGAAGCAAACCAAGTGCGTCTTGATACACGTGTGCGGTCCGATTGGGTGGCTTTGGAACCCGACGCGCTGTGGGCGCTTGTGAGAATACACCCGCCGCCCCGCAGACTCAACAGATTCCCTGCCCTCTTTTCGGTGAATTCCTGTGCAACCTTAGGGGGTTGCCAGGGCCGTAGGCCGGGGCCTGTTGGACCCGGCTCAATGGCGGGTCTATGTGAGGCCCCCGCGACGAAGGCTTGATATGCTTGCCGCGATGACATGGCGTGGTCTCTTGGCCCTCGTGGCGCTCGTTGCCTTTATCGTCCTGCCCAACCTCGTCGACTTCCTTATGGAGTGGTTGTGGTTTGGGGCCGCCGGCTATCGAGGCATCTTCGTGACGAGCCTGCGCACGCGGGCGTCGATGGGCGGCTTCATCCTGCTGTCGTCGTTCCTCGTCCTCTACGGCAACCTTTGGATCGCCGCCTCGTCCATTACGGGGCCGTACGTTGTGATTGGCGGACGGACCGGCACCGTGCAGCCGGCGGTCGTACGAAGCGAACAGCTGCGTCGGATGCTGGGAATGGGCTGCCTGGGAGTTTCGCTGCTCATCGCCCTTGCGGCGAGCGCCGAGTGGATGCGCTGGCTGCAGTTCCAGCACGCGGTGCCGTTCGGCGTGACCGATCCGATCCTGGGCCATGACATCGCGTTCTACGCGTTCCGGCTGCCGCTGTTCGATCTGGCGCAGCAGGTCGCGTTTGCCGTCGTTGTTGTGGCCATCCTCGGCACCGGCGCGGCATACGCGCTCGCGGGTGCGTTGAACTTCACGAAACGAGGCGGCGTCTCGGTCGCGGGGAAAGCACGCATCCACCTGTCGCTGCTGGCCGCCGTCTTTCTTGTGCTGCTCGCTACGAGCGCCTACCTTGAGGTGCCGCACCTGCTCACAGACGTCACGAACACCGGAATCGTTCACGGAGCGTCATACGCCGATGTCAACGCACGTATTCCAGCGGCGCGAATCCTCATGGTGGTGGCGGGAATCGGCGCCGCGTTGGCCGTCTTCCACGCGTTCTCGCGAACCATCTGGCCTATTCCGCTGGCGCTGGGTCTCTACCTGTTGACGTCCGTCGGCGGCACACTCTTCGCTGCGGGCATTCAGCGGTTCATCGTCTCGCCGAACGAGCAGGCCGCCGAGACGCCCTACATGGTTCACAACATCCGGGCCACCCGCGACGCGTTCAACCTGCAATCGGTGCGAACGCGACAGGTATCCGGCGACGCCGAGCTCACGCGAGCCGATATCGATCGGAATGCCGACACGATCAAGAACGTCCGGCTGTGGGATCACCAGCCGCTGCTCGATACGTTCGGTCAGATTCAAGAGCTGCGCACGTACTACGACTTCGTCTCAGTCGACAACGATCGCTACGTGGTCAATGGTGAGTTAAGGCAGGTGATGCTCTCGGCCCGCGAGCTGAATCCCGCGAGCCTCCCGAACCGCACCTGGATCAACGAGCACCTCACCTTCACCCACGGCTACGGCATCACGCTTGGGCCGGTCAACGAGGTGACGGGCGAGGGGCTACCGATCCTCTTCGTCAAGGACATCCCGCCGCAGTCGTCGGTCGCGGCCGATATCGACGTCAAGGAGCCAAGCATCTATTTTGGCGAGGTGACGAACAACTACGTGCTGGTCAACACGAGAGCGAAGGAATTCCATTATTCACAGGGCGAGCAGAACATCGAGACGACCTACGCCGGGGCCGACGGGGTTCGTATCGACAGCTTCGCGAAAAAGATGCTGTTCAGTCTCGGGTTCCAGTCGCTGCAGATTCTCTTCAGCAACGACGTCACACCCGAGACGCGGATCATCTATCACCGCAACATCACTGATCGCGTCACGACGATCGCGCCGTTCTTGCGATATGACGAAGATCCGTACCTGGTGGTTGCGGCCGACGGACGGCTGTTCTGGATCCGCGACGCCTACACGATCACCAGCCGCTACCCGTATTCGACACCCGCGGCCAACGGCCTCAACTACATCCGCAATTCGGTCAAGGTCGTTACCGATGCCTACAACGGAACCACCGAGTTCTATCTGGCCGATCCGGCGGATCCGCTCGCGAAGACGCTCGACAGCGCCTTTCCGGGCCTGCTGAAGCCGCTCGACGCCATGCCGGTCAGCCTCCGAAGCCACCTCCGCTACCCGGAAACGATCTTCGCCATCCAGTCGGCGATCTATGCCACATATCACATGACGGATCCCGGCATCTTCTACAACAAGGAAGATCAGTGGGAGATACCGGCGATCGACATCGACGGCAACTCGCAGCTGATGCAACCGTACTACACGGTGATGCGTCTGCCGGGCGAATCGCGCGCCGAGTTCATCCAGATGCTGCCGTTTACGCCGGCGCGCAAGGACAATCTCGCCGCCTGGCTGATCGCCCGCTCCGATGGCGATCGCTACGGCGAGCTCGAGGTGTACGAGTTCCCGAGGCAGACGATCGTGTACGGCCCGCGGCAGATCATCGCGCGCATTAACCAGGACCAGGTGATCTCGCCGCAGATCACGCTGTGGAACCAGCAGGGATCGCAGGTGATTCAAGGGACGCTTCTCGTGATTCCCATAGAGGAAGCGCTGCTCTACGTGCGGCCCCTCTATCTCAGGGCATCCGGCGGCAAGATTCCCGAGCTCAACCGCGTGATTGTGGCGTACCGCGATCAGATCGTGATGGCCGAGACGCTCGACGCCGCGCTCGATCAGATTTTCGGCGGCGGCAAAGGCCCGGCACGACAGCCACCGTCGTCCCCTGCGGGATCACCCTCGACGCTGCGCTCTCCTCCTGTTGCGCCGCCGCCATTGACGCCGCTCACGGATGAGGCGCTTGTCGCACGCGCGCGCCAGCACTACGATCGCGCGATGCAGGCGCAGCGCGAGGGCAACTGGGCGTTGTACGGCGAAGAGATTCGCCTGCTGGGCGACATTCTCGGAGGGAGATCAAAATGACGACGCAAGCGGCGGGCGCAGGGGCGATTCTCTGGCAGAACTGGCAGCAACGCACGCGCATCGATGGCTTGCCGGCGAATGTCCGCCCTGCCGACCGTGCTTCAGCTTACGTGATGCAGCGCGACGTGGTCGCGCTCGCTGGGCAGCCCATCGTTGGCTGGAAGATCGCGGCCACCAGTGCCGCTGGACAGAAACACATCAACGTCGATGGCCCGCTCGCCGGCCCGCTGGTGCGGAACATCGTGCTCGGCAACGGCGCCACGATTCCGCTCGACGGCAACATCATGAGGGTGGCCGAGGCGGAGTTCGCCTTCAAGTTTGGTAAACCGCTTCCGCGTCGAGAGGTGCCGTACACCCAGAGCGAGGTATTCGACGCGGTGGAGTCGCTGCACACGGCCATCGAAGTACCGGACTCGCGGTACAGCGACTTCACCAAGGTTGGAGCCAACCAGCTCATCGCGGATACCGCCTGTTCCTACTACTTCATTCTTGGTCCCGCGACAAAGGCCGACTGGCGCGCACGGGATCTCGCCGCCCATCAGGTGGCCACGTACGTGAACGACACGAAGGCGGGTTCAGGATCCGGCGCAAACGTGCTCGGCGATCCACGAATCGCGCTCACCTGGCTCGCGAACGAGCTGAGCACGTACGCCAACGGGATTGAGGCCGGTCAGTTCGTCACGACGGGCGCCTGCGTTCCACCAACCCCGATCAAGCCGGGGGACCGGTTTCGTGCCGATTTCGGCGACCTAGGATCGGCGGACGTGAAAATCTCGTAGGGGCTAGGGATTAGGGGTCAGGGACGAGAGGTTTCTCGCGGTAGTAACGGATCAGATCCTGCGAGGGCGGCTGGGCCACTCCAAGCTGCCGCAGCATCGTGGTGACCTGGCCGCGGTGATACGACGCGTGATTGACCACGTGCTGCAACATCTGCCAGAAGGCCGTCTCTCCGGGATCCCCGTTCATGAGCCGATACTGGTGCACGCGGTCCAGGCCCGCCTGATCCAAACCACCGACCAACGCTCGCATCTTCGTTTCGTGGTCGGCCCACGTGTGCTTGAGGCTTAGCCGATCAGGGAAGGTGGCCGGGTCGAGCAGGCTCGAGGGCGACTGTCCCGTCCATCGGCAGTGCCAGACCCACTCTGCCGAGTACGTATGGACGAGGGTGTCCTTGACCGACTTGAAGCTGCTGCCGAGATCGCGCGTGTACTGCTCGTCGCTCAGCTCATCGACCGCCTTCAACACTCTGTCCAGCGCCCAGTAGTGATAGTCGAGGAGCGCCGCCGCCTCGCGGGGAGTCATCGCCCGGCCCACCTGCCGATCGCCGCACCCACCGCGGCTGGAATCATGCACACCGCACCAAGAACGGCGAACATGACCAGACCCAGTGGTAGAAGGTTGGCCGTCGGATTTTCGATGAATGCGACGAGGGCCTGGCCGGCAAACGGCAGCATTGCCCAACGCCAAGATCGCTGCGGCACGAAGAACGACACCACCGCTGCCACCAGAGCGATGGCTGGGAACGCAAACGGAAAGTAGAGATCGCTATCCCACGCTTCCACGCGGTCGGTGGTCCACGCAATGTACACCCACAGCGCGGCGCCGATGACCGTCGTCGTGGCCGCGGCCCAGTATGGACGAAACATCGCGCTCGCCTTCCTACTTCTTACTTTCTACTTCACTCCCGCAGGCGTCTTCTTGGCTGTTTCGCTCGCGAAGAACTCATCATGCACAGCCTTCACGCCCCGCTCGATCTGGTCGAGCGCGATGATGCACGACATCGTCATTTCCGATGAGCTGATACAGTCGACATTGATTCCCTGGCGCGCGAGCGCCGCCAGCATGCGGCCCGACAATCCTGGCGTCGCCGCCAGGCGCGAACCGATGATGGCGATCGTCGCGACGCCTTTCTCGACCATGCCTTCCTTGGCGAGGCCCTTCTGCGTCCATTCGGCCACCAGCTTGCGGGCGATGTCGGCGAACTCGTCTTCGATGATGAAGGTGATGCCTGCGCGGTGATCGGCCGCGGCGCTCTGAATGATCAGACGAATGTTGATGTCCTTGGCGGCGACGTCCTGGAAGATCTGCGCCGCGATGCCCGGCTCGTCCGGCACCTGCAGCAAGGTGACCTTCGCAATCTTCTTATCGCTGGTGACACCGACAATTTCTGCCGCTTCCATCGAATTGGCTCCTTCGCGAATCCACGTCCCCTCGTTCAGGTGAAAGCTCGAACGGATGTGGATAGGAATGCTGTACGACATGCAGATCTCAGCGGCGCGCGGGTGGAGCACCTTGGCACCACTGGACGCCATCTCGATCGCTTCTTCATAGGTGAGTTGGGGCCAGAACCGCGCGTCGGGGACGACGTTGGGATCGGCCGACAGCACGCCGTCGACATCCGTGCAGATCTCGCAGACCGACGCATTGAGCGCGGCCGCGACTGCGGCGCCGGTGATGTCGCCTCCGCCACGCCCCAACGTGGTCACTTCGTCGTTCTCGGTGACGCCCTGGAAGCCCGCCACGATCACGACCTTGCCTTTGGCAAGCTCCTCTTCGATGCGAACCGTGTCGATCGACTGAATGCGGGCACGATTGAACGACCCGTCCGTACGGATGTTGCACTGCGCGCCGGTGAGCGCAATGGCGGGCACGCCCTTCGCCTGAAGCGCGAGAGCCAGCGTCGCGACGGCCACCTGCTCGCCCGACGCAAGCAGGAGATCGTAGTCACGTCCGTGTGGGTTGCTCGAAACCTGACGTGCGAGCGCAACGAGCTGATCGGTCGTTTTGCCCATCGCCGACACCGCCACCACGAGATGTGGCGTCGTCTCGAGATACGTCTTCACGCGGTCGGCAATCGCGAGGATCTTCTCCGCCGTGGCGACAGAGCTGCCGCCGTACTTCTGAACAACTATGGGTCCCAGCGTCATAAGGGGTGTCGGCTAAGCCTGTGCAACCGGCGTCTTCTCACCGTCCGACATGAACGCGTCGAATTCGCTCAGCGCGCGGCCTAGCGTGACAGGCCTTCGGACGCTGGAGGCCATCACCTCGGCGGTCTTGTAGCCGTTGCCGGTAATGCAGATCACGACCGACTCGTCGCGCGGAATCGAGCCGTTCTCGATGAGCTTGATCGCGCAAGCCAGCGTCGTGCCGCCCGCAGGCTCGGTGAAGATGCCTTCCGTCTGCGCGATGAGCCGCACGGCGTCGAGGATCTCGCTGTCGGTCGCCGCCGCTCCGGATCCCCCGCTCGCGCGGATGGCACTGAGCACCTGGAACCCGTCGGCGGGGTTGCCGATGGCAATCGAGCGGGCGATGGTGTTCGGCTTCACGGGATCCGGGAACTCGAGGCCTTCCTTCAACGCGTTGATGACGGGCGCGCAGCCGGCAGCCTGTGCCGCGTGGATCGTCGGCAAGTCGCCGTCAACCAGCCCAACCTCCCGAAGCTCGCGAAACCCCCGTGCGATGCGCGGCAGCAGCGTGCCTCCGGCGACCGGCGAGACGACGTGGCGAGGGAACTTCCAGCCCAGCTGCTCCGCGATTTCGAAGCCGTAGGTCTTCGCGCCTTCGGCGTAGTAGCTTCGCAGGTTGATGTTCGCGAATCCCCACCCGTACTTCTCGGCAACCTGCGTACACAGTCGGTTCACATCGTCGTAATTGCCGCGGATGGCCACGATCTGAGGGTCGTAGATCGCCGAGCCGAGAATCTTGCTGGCCTCGAGGTCGTGCGGAATGAACACGAAGCACCGAAGGCCCAGGCGCGCCGCGTGAGCCGACACGCTGTTGGCCAGGTTGCCCGTCGAAGCGCACCCGAACACCTTGAAGCCCAGCTCGACCGCGCGAGTGGCGGCCACCGACACGACGCGATCCTTGTACGAGAACGTTGGATGGTTGACCGAGTCGTCCTTCAGGTACAACTCGCGGACGCCGAGCGTCTTGGCGAGCCGATCGGCTTTGACGAGCGGCGTATATCCCGAGTAGTGACCCGTGCGCGGCTCTCCCTCAATGGGCAGCAGCTCGCGATAGCGCCACAGGTTCCTGGGCCGCGATTCGATCTTCGCGCGGCTGATGCTCTTCTTCACCTGGTCGTAGTCGTACACGACTTCGAGCGGACCCAGGCACTTGTCGCACACCCACAGCGCCTGCGCAGGAAACGTCGCCTTGCACAGATGGCACTGCAGACCGGTTACGTGAGTCATATCCTCTGCCTGTCCTACAGAATGGGGACCGCCAACGGACGCTTCACATGACACGACAGGCCGTTGATTTCCGCGAGCGCCGCATCGAGAACCGACACCGGACACGCGTCCAGCGTCATCACGAACGGCAGCGCGGCCTTGTCGTGCCCGGGCAGCTGCAGCACCGCGTCGATGTTGATTCCGTGGGCCGAGAGCGGCGCAGCCAAAGAAGCAATGATACCCGGACGGTCGGCCACCGTGAAGCGGACATAGTGCGCCGCAGTGAAGTCGGTGCCGATGCCCGCCAACCCCTCGAGACTCTCGGGCTGGTGTATCTCGGCGCCTAGTCCGGCGCGAGCAATCGACATCAGATCTGACACCACGGCCACTGCGGTCGGATCGCCGCCCGCGCCAAAGCCCGAATACGTGGTCTCGCCGCCGAACTCACCCTGCACCGTCACCAGGTTCTGACTGCCCTGCGCGCGAGCCAGCGGAGACGACAGCGACACCAGCGCCGGTCGCACCGAGGCGAAGAGCTGGGACTCGGGCCCGGGCGCGCGCTCGGCCCATGAGATCTGACGGATCGTGCAGTCGAGTTTGCGGGCGTAGGTAAAGTCGATGTGTTCGATGGCGGAGATGGTGCGGCAGGGGATGTGCTCGGGGTCGACCTGACATCCGAGGCCGACGGCGATCAGGATGGCGATCTTGGCGCGTGCGTCGTACCCGTCGACGTCGGCGGTCGGATCGGCCTCGGCGTACCCGGCCGCCTGGGCCTCCTTCAGCGCCTCCGCGAACGACAGCCCGGCGCTGTCCATCCGCGTCAGGATGTAGTTGCACGTGCCGTTGAGAATGCCGGCGATGCGAAGCAGACGATCGCCAGCCAGCCCCTCGCGCACCGCGCGCACGATCGGAATACCACCCGCCACCGACGCCTCAAACAACAGCTCGCGCTGCTGGGCTCTGGCCAGGGCGAGCAGTTCGATCCCTCTGGTCGAGAGGAGCTGCTTGTTGGCGGTGACAACCGATTTCCTGGCAAGCAGCGCCCGCCGGATGAGATCGCCGGCTGGCTCGAGTCCGCCCATCAGCTCGACCACGATGTCGGCATCAGAGGCGATGACGGCGTCGATGCTCTCGGTCCACTCGACGCCAGGCGGCACCCAGTCCACCTTCTTTCGCTCGATTCCGCGATTGCAGATCGTCGTAAGGCGCAGCGACGGATGAATGCCGCTCGACAGCAGCTTGGCCACGGACCGGCCGACCGTGCCGAATCCGACGATCGCCACTTTGAGCGGATCACGCCCGCTGCCACCGGCTGCTCGCCGGCGCGACTCAGATCCGACTTTCTGCACACTCATTTGTTTTTTACGTCTTACTTTTCACTTCTTACTTTTTACTTTCTACTTTCTATTGTCCTGGCTTGATCGTCACTGGATCCAAGAACGGCATCATGCCGCGCAGCTCGGCGCCCACGCGTTCGATCTGATGATCCTGTTCGGCCGCCCGCGTCTTATTGAACGTCGGGCGTCCAGTCTTGTTCTCGCGGATCCAGTTGTTGGCAAACGTGCCGTCCTTGATCTCGTCGAGCAGCTTCTGCATTGCCTTCCGCGTATCGTCCGTGACGATCCGCGGGCCGGCAACGTAGTCGCCGTGTTCCGCCGTGTCGCTGACGGAATAGCGCATGTAGTTGATGCCGCCGCGATACATCAAGTCGACGATCAGCTTCAGCTCGTGGAGGCACTCGAAGTAGGCGACTTCCGGCTGATAGCCCGCTTTCACCAGCGTCTCGAAACCGGCCTTCACCAGGGCACTCGTTCCGCCGCAGAGGATGGCCTGTTCGCCGAAGAGGTCCGTCTCGGTCTCTTCGGTGAAGGTCGTCTCGATCACACCGGCGCGTGTCACGCCGATCCCCTTGGCGTACGACAGCGCCAGCGCCCTCGCCTGACCAGTCGCGTCCTGCTCCACCGCGATCAGCGCGGGCGTTCCGCCACCTTCGACATAGAGCTCTCGCACGCGGTGTCCCGGCGCTTTCGGCGCGATCATCGTCACGTCGATGTCCTTCGACGGCGTCACGGTCCCGAATCGAATGTTGAAGCCGTGGGCGAACATCAGCATCTTGCCCTTGGTCATCTGCGGTTCGATCTCGGCGTACACGGCCGGCGCCGTCGTGTCGGGCACGAGAATCATCACCACGTCGGCCCATTTCGCGGCTTCGGCCGGCGTCAGCACCGACAGTCCGTGCGACTCGGCCTTCGCCTTCGACTTGCTGCCCGCCGCCAGGCCAACTTTCACCTGCACGCCACTGTCCTTGAGGTTCAGCGCATGCGCGTGTCCCTGCGATCCATAACCGATGATGGCGACCTTCTTCGCGCGAATCAGCTCGAGGTCCGCATCCTTGTCGTAGTACATCTTGGCTGCCATTGGTGATCCTCGTCGGGGATTGGGAACTAGGGGTCAATCCCCAATCCCTGTTTTCATACCGAATGAAATACGTTCTCGTCCTCGGCGGGCCCGGCAGGCGTCTCGCCTTGCGGCGTGCTGCTTCGCAGTCCGCGCGACATCGCCACGCGTCCGGTACGTACCATCTCCAGTACGCCGTACGGCCGGAGCACTTCGACCAGCCCGTCGATCTTGTCTTCGGTGCCGGTGATCTCGATGATGAGCGAATCGGGCGCCACGTCGACCACGCGCGCGCGGAACACATCGACCAGTTGCATGACATGCGTGCGCGATTCTGCCGATGCCGCCACCTTAATCATCGCGAGGTCGCGGAACACGGCCGGCGACCGCGTGATGTTCTCGACGCGCAGCACGTTCACCAGCTTATAGATGTGCGCTTCAATGCGCCGCGCGCCGAACTCGTCGGTGTCGACGACCACGGTCATCCGCGACACGCCCGGCCGGTCGGTATGCCCGACGGTGAGCGATTCGATGTTGAACGCGCGGCGCCGGAACAGCGAGGACACCCGCGTCAGCACGCCGGGTTTGTTCTCAACGAGAATCGCAAAGGTCGTAATCATTGTTTCCTCTTCTCGGCTCGCTCCCGCTTGCCTTAGAGCACGTCTGCGCCGGTTTCGATGATCGGCGACGGGCTCGGACGCCTGATCATCGCATCGAGGTCGGCGCCGGCCGGCACCATCGGATACACGGTGTCTTCCTGCTCCACCTTGAAGTCGATGACGACCGTCTGGCGGTTCCTGCGCGCCGCCTCCACCGCCGGAATCGACCTCCGACCGCTTGGTCACCGTCTGCGCCGGCAGGCCGAACGCCTCCGCCAGCTTCTGGAAGTCGGGGTTGATCAGCGGCGTCGCGGCGTAGCGGCGCTCGTAGAAGAACTCCTGCCACTGGCGGACCATCCCCAGATACCCGTTGTTGATGATCGCGACGTTGATGTCGATCTGCTCCTGCACGATCGTCGCCAGCTCGCACATCGTCATCTGGAAGCCGCCGTCGCCGACGACCACCCACACTTCCTTGTCGGGGCACGCCAGCTTCGCCCCGACGGCCGCGGGCAGCGCGAAGCCCATCGTGCCGAGGCCGCCCGAGGTGATGAGCGAGCGCGGCTTGTCGTGGTGGTAGTACTGCGCCTCCCACATCTGGTGCTGGCCCACGTCGGTCACGATGATGGCGTCCCCCTTCGTGGCGCGCCACAGGTCGTTGATCACGTGCGCGGCATAGAGGTGTCCGCTATCAGGCAGGTTCTGAATATCGCGAACCGCGGAGTCGCCCTTGAGCTCCTGGATCTTCGCGATCCACGGCGCGCGATCGCCCGCCGTGAGGCCCGGCAGCAGCGCCGCCAGCGACTCCTTGAGATCGCCGACAATGCCCACGTCGACGCGAACGTTCTTGTTGATCTCGGCTGCGTCGATATCGAAGTGAATCTTCTTCGCGTTCAGCGCGTACGTCTTGAGGTTGCCCGTGACGCGGTCGTCGAACCGCATGCCGAACGCGAGCAGCAGATCGGCCTGCTGAATCGCCGAGTTCACCCAGGCTTCTCCGTGCATCCCCATCATGCCGAGGCTCAGCGGATGCGACGCCGGGAAGCCGCCGATGCCCAGCAGCGTCTGCGACACCGGAATGTTCGCCTTCTCAGCGAACTGCCGGACGATGTCCATGGCCCCCGACAGGATGATGCCGTGGCCCGCGAGAATCAGCGGCCGCTCGGCGGCGTTGATCAGCTCGAGCGCGCGCTGGAATTCCTCGGGACGCGCGCTCCAGTCGGGCCGGAACTCCGGCGGCTTCGGCGCGGCCGCGTCCCAATCGAACTCGCACGACGACTGCTGCGCGTCCTTCGTGATGTCGATGTGCACCGGACCAGGACGGCCGGACGCCGCGATTTCGAACGCCTCGCGAAACGCCGGCGCGATGTCCTCGGCGCGAGTCACCAGATAGTTGTGTTTGGTGATCGGCAACGTCACGCCGGTGACATCCGATTCCTGGAACGCGTCGGAGCCGACCAGCTTGCTGCCCACCTGGCCCGTGATGCAGACGATCGGCGACGAGTCCATCATCGCAGTGGCAATGCCCGTCACCATGTTGGTCGCGCCCGGTACCCGACGTCGCGATCGCGACGCCGACCCGGCCGCTCGCACGCGCATAGCCATCGGCCATATGCGTGGCACCCTGCTCGTGCCGAACCAGCACGTGCCGGATCGGATAGTCGAGCATGGCGTCGTAGGTCGGAAGGATGGCGCCGCCGGGATAGCCGAACACGTCGGTCACTCCCTGCCGGCACCAGACATTCCCACACGATCTGTGCACCTGTACGTTTCATAACTGATCCCTTCGCTCGCGGTTCTCAGTTCTCAGTTCTGGTACTGAGTCCGGTTGAACCGAGAACTGAGAACTCAGAACCTAGAACCGCTACGTCACTGCCCCTTGCGAAGCCGACGACACCAACTTCGCGTATTTCGCCATGACGCCGCTCTGGAATCGCGGCGTTGGCGCCTTCCACGTCGCCAACCGCGACGCGATCTCCTGATCGCTCAGCTCGACCCTCAGCTCTCGCGCCGGGATGTCGAACACCACGATGTCGCCGTCCTGCACCGCGGCGATCGGGCCGCCGACCGCGGCCTCCGGCGCCACGTGTCCGGCCATCAAGCCATGCGTCGCACCAGAGAACCGTCCGTCTGTGAGCAGCGCCACGGTCTCGCCGAGGCCCGCTCCCTGCAGCGCGCCCGTCACGCCGAGCATCTCGCGCATGCCGGGTCCGCCCTTCGGACCTTCGTATCGGATGATGACGACATCGCCCGGCTTGATGCGGCCGTGCTCCACGGCGTCGAACGCCGCTTCCTCGGCGTCGAACACCTTCGCCGCGCCTCGGAACGTCAGCACTTTCTTGCCGGCGATCTTCACCACCGCGCCCTCCGGCGCGAGATTGCCGCGAACGATCGCCAGTCCGCCGTTCGGGCTCATCGGGATTCGACAGCGGGCGGATGACCTCCTGCCCCGCCGGCTCCGTCGCGCGATCCGCTTCTTCGCCGATCGTCCGCCCCGTCACGGTCGCGGCACTGACGTGGAGCACGCCGGCGTCCTTCAGCCGCTTGGCGATCACCGCGCGCCCCGCCGGCGCGGTACATGTCCGTCGCCACGAATCGCCCGCTCGGCTTCAGAGTCGGCCAGCAGCGGCACTCTCGCGCTGATGCGATCGAAGTCGTCGATGTTCAGCTCGACGCCGGCTTCACGAGCAATCGCGAGCAGGTGGAGCACCGCGTTGGTCGATCCGCCAGTGGCGGCCACCGAGGCGATGGCGTTCTCGATCGCCTCACGGGTGATCAGTTGCCGGGGCCGCACGTTGCGCTTCAGCAGGTCGAGCACCAACGCGCCGGCCTCACGGCCGACGCGCGCCTTGTCGGCATCGAGCGCCGGCACGTCGTTGAAGCCCATCGCCGAGATCCCGAGGAACTCGCCGACCGTCGACATGGTGTTCGCCGTGAACTGTCCGCCGCACGCGCCCGCTCCAGGGCACGCCTGATTCTCGACGGCCAGCAGATCGGCATCGGACATCTTGCCGGCGGCGTGCGCGCCGACGGCCTCGAAGACGTCCTGGATCGTCACGTCGCGCCCGTGGAACTGTCCCGGCGCAATCGAGCCGCCGTAGAGCATCACGCCCGGAATATCGAGCCGCGCCAGCGCCATGATGGTGCCCGGGAATCGTCTTGTCGCATCCCGACAACGCCACGAGGCCATCGAACAGATTGCCGCGGGCCACGAGTTCGATGGAATCGGCAATCAAGTCGCGGCTGATCAGCGAGGTCTTCATCCCCTGGCTGCCCATCGTGATGCCGTCGGAGATCGACACCGTGTTGAACTCCATCGGCGTCCCGCCGGCCGCGCGAATGCCGTCCTTGACGTGCTCGGCCAGCGTCCGCAGATGGTAGTTGCATGGGCCGATCTCGATCCACGTGTTGGCCACGCCGATGATCGGCTTTGCGTAGATCGGAATCGGTGAAGCCCACGGCCTTGAGCATGGCGCGAGCGGGCGCACGGCTCGGTCCGTCGGTGATCGCGCCGCTGCGGGGCTTGAGCGGGTTCTCTGGCATCACTATTTTTCTTTCCACGACGAGTAAGAGCCGAGCGTCCGCATCGACTTCGCAAACTCGGCCAGATGCACCAGCGCCCGCGTGCACTGCAGATCCTGTCGCGGCACCGCGATGTCGGCGTAAAACAGATACTCGAACGCCCGCCCGCGCACGGGCCTCGACTCGAGCTTCGTGAGATCGATGTCGCGCAGCGCGAACACGCTGAGCGCCTTGAACAGCGCGCCCGGGTGTATTCGGCAGCGTAAACACGATCATCGTCTTGTCGGCCGTCTCCGGATCGGCGGCGTTGCGGCTGATCAGGATGAACCGCGTGATGTTCTCCTTGAAGTCCTGAACGCCCTCGGCAAGCGATTCGAGACCGAACACCTGCGCCGCGCGCGCCGAGGCAATCGCCGCCACGTTCTTCAGCTGCTGGTCACGAATCATCTTCGCGCTGCCCGCCGTGTCGTACGTGGCGACGATCTCCACGTTCTTCAGGCTCGACAGGAAACCCTCGCACTGCGCGAGCCCTTGCGGATGCGAGTAGACCTTCCGAATCTGCTCGAGCTTCGCACCGGGAAACGCCAGCAGGTTGTGCGACACCTGGAGCAGCACTTCGGCCACGACCGGCAACTCGTGTTCGAGCAGCAGGTCGTAGTTGCGATGAATGCTGCCGCCAATCGAGTTCTCGATCGGCAGAATGCCGTGCGTCGTCTTGCCTCCGCTGACGGACGCAAACACCTCCTCGAAGCTTTCGCACGGCACAGTCTGCGCGTTCGGATTGAAGCGCAGCGCCGCAGCTTCGCTGTACGCGCCCGGTTCGCCCTGGTAAGCAATTTTCATGTTTAGTCGCGGGGTCCCTGCCGCCCTGCGCCGCTTCGCGACTCAAAAAAAAAGCCACCACCCGCGGCTGCGGATGATGGCCTCTGTACAAGCGTTTCTACACTCGGCCTAAAACATCCGCAGCTTTTCGTCAGGCAGGACCGGCACCATGGTGCCGGTCACCGTAACGACGACGGTGGTGGTCGTAAAGCTGAAGATGGAGCCGAACGTCATGATTGGGAGGTATTCTGGCGCCTCAGGTACATAATGTCAAATGAATTGTGATTACGACTTAATAACAACGCCTAATGTTCCTCGCGGCGACGACCTTGCTTTTTTACGGCGGCGGAGGGCACCTCGGCGTTTGGGGGGATCACCCCAATCAGCAGAATCGTCGGTGCGGGGAGCTGGGGCAGGCCCGCGATTCCACCAAGCGTGGTTGCGACGGCCTGCTCATCGGCCCTGGAGGCACTCGCGACAATCACGCACGGCGTGTCCGAAGGCAGGCCAGAGTCCATTAACTGGCGCGCGAGATCTGCTTCGTGCCCGCCAGGCATGTAGATGGCCGCTGTCCCTCCCAGATCGGCCACAGCTTTCCAGTTCGGCGGCGGATTCCCTGCGCAGCGTTGCGCAGTGAGGAACACCAGCGCCGACCCTAGCCGCCGATCCGTGAGCGAAACGCCGGCCGCGGCTGCGGCCCCGCTCGCGGCCGTCACCCCAGGCACAATCGAGAACGCGACACCCGCGGCGCGCAGCGCTTCCATCTCTTCCGTCGCTCGGCCGAAGATGGCGCCATCGCCCCCTTTGAGGCGCACCACCATCTCGCCCGCCGCGCCGTACTCGCAGAGTCGCCGATTGATTTCCTGCTGCGTCATCTGTCTTTCGCCGTGCCGCTTGCCGACGCATTCGACACGCGCGCTCGGAGGAATCAGCTCGAGAATGTCGGGCGTGAGGAGATCGTCATGAAGCACGACGTCGGCTTGGCCGAGGATGCGCAACGCCTTGAGCGTGAGCAACTCCGGATCGCCGGGTCCCGCGCCGACGAGGTACACGTGGCCCCTCGCCGGTGCTCCGGCGTCGCCGTCGTTCGGTCCGTCGGCAGCCAACCGGTGCAGTTCCTGCTTGCGCGCATCGGGATCCATGTGCGTCGCAAATAGTTCGCGCCGCGCCTCGCCAAGCTGGCGAACCCAGTCGGCGTATTCGGGGCCGAACTGCCGCTCGAGTTGAAGGCGAAGACGTTGCGCCAGCGCGGGACTATGCCCGGCTGTCGAGATCGCTATCTGTAAATCGCCGCGCGTCACGACTGCGGGGTAGTAGAAGTCGCAGTTCTCGATGTCGTCGACCGAATTACACAAGGTGCCCTGCTCGGTGGCGGCCGCGAACACCGACGCCGCCACGTCCTGCGGCACGGCAGCGACGACGAGCGTCATGCCGTCGACGTCGCTCGGTCGAAACCTGCGCCGATGCCATGTCAGCGTTCCATCGGCGGCAAACCCGGCGATGCCCGGTGTCGCGTCAGGCGCCACCACGACAACGCGGGCGCCCGCCGCGAGCAATCCCGCAGCCTTGGACTCGGCGACGGGACCCGCGCCGACCAGCAGCACCGGCCGGTCCTCGAGCTTCACGAAGATAGGAAATAGCGCCATCAGTGGCTGTCGGTGGTCGATACGTGGAGGCCGCACTCTTTGGTTTCGGGGTGTTCCCACCACCACCGCCCCGCACGCTCGTGTTCGCCGGGTTGGACGGCGCGCGTGCACGGGCCGCATCCGATGCTCGGATAACCGCGGTCGTGCAGCGCGTTATACGGCACGTTGTTCTCGCGGATGTACTTCCACACGTCGTCGTGCGTCCAGTCGACGAGCGGGTTCACTTTCATAAGAGCGTTGCCCTCGTCCCACTCGATTTTGTGGACCGCCGTTCGGGTAACCGACTGCTCGCGGCGCAACCCTGTGATCCAGGCGTCGAGGCCAGACAGCGCGCGGCGCAGCGGCTCCATCTTGCGCACGCCGCAGCAGAGCTTGCGGTTCTCGACTGACTGATAGAACAGGTTCATGCCGTGCTCGGCCACCATCGTCTGCACGGCCTCCGCCTGAGGAAAGAACACCTCGATCACCGCGCCGTACTTGGCGCGCGTCGCGTCGATCACGTTGTAGGTCTCCTGCGGAAGCCGGCCGGTGTCGAGCGTGAAGATGCGCGCCGTGCGATCGAGCTTCATCAGCATGTCGATCAGCACCATGTCTTCGGCGCCGAAGCTGGACGACAGGGCCGCCTTGCGGCCAAACGTGCTCCAGCGCCAGCTTGCAGGACGTCCTGTGGCGACATCGGTTCGGCCCGCTGGGCCAAGGCAGCGATCTGGGTACGGTTCACGGTTTCGTCAGTCATCCTAATCCCTCGCCCCTCGCCCCTCGCCCCTAGACAGCGTCAGTATTTAGACCCCCAGGCTGGCCATCAGGACTCAATCTGAGCTTCGGGAGCACACGCTGGTAGGCCTTGAACATCTCTTCGAGCATCCTCGGGACCTTGTTGGAACGCTGGTAGACCCATCCCGTGTGGCGGACCAACGAGACACCGGAAATCCGCGAGCAGAACAGCTGTCGGCTCCGCACCTCGCGGGCCACCGCCTGGTACGGAATGATCGTAATCCCCATTTCGGATCGGACGAGCGCCTTCAGGATCTCGACGTTTTCGGTCTCCATCACGATGCGCGGCTCGAGCCGTTCTTTGACGAAGAAGGCGTCGACGACCCGGCGCGAGTTCGACGCCGCCTCGAACAGCACGAACGGCTGCTGCGCAAGATCCTGCGGCACGATCCGCTTCTTCTTCGCGAGCGGATGCGACAGCGTGCGTCACCAGCAGCATCTCCTCTTCCATCGCCGGCACGGTGACGAGCTCGGACTCGCTCACCGGCAGCGTGATGAACCCCAGATCGGCGGCGCCGGTTCGAATGTCGTGCAGCAGGCGCTGCGACGTGCCGGTGATCAGCTTCACTTCGATGGACGGAATGCTGCCGGCGATACTCCTGCAGCAGCATCGGGAACACGTACATGCAGACGGTCATGCCGCCTGCCAGCCGGAGCGTGCCGCTGAGCGTCTGCTGGCTGTCGCCGATGACCGTGACCGTTTCCTTGATGTCGCCGAACACGCGATGGCTCAGCTGCACCAGCGCATCTCCCGCCGGGGTGATGCGGATGCGCCGCCCCACTCTGAGGAAGATGTTCTCGTTGAGCTCCTCTTCGAGCAGCAGAATCTGGCGGCTGATCGCCGACTGCGACACGTTCAGCTTCCGCCCGGCGCCGGTGAACGACCCGGTCTCGGCTACCGCCTGCACGATCTCGAGCTGACGTAGATCCATTGACTGAATGATAACTGATGGGAATGGATCCTCGCTGGAGGATGAGCAGATCGAATGGGTTGGTTTCGGTCTTGGACTCTAGGCTTTCGGCCTGCCTAAAGCCGACTACTGCGCGAGCAACTGAACTGCCAGCGTCTGATAGTCCTTCGCCGCCCGCTCGAAATCGCCAATCCGCACGTGCTCGTCGGTCCGTGTGTGCGACGTGGATCGAGCCTGGTCCGTACAGCAGCGGCGTACCCCACGCCGAGAGGAACGGGATGTCCGTTGTATAGGGAAACGTCGCGGTCTCGAAGCCGGGAGACCGTGCGCAGCATCACAGGCGGGACGTCGAGAATCTCGTCGACGCTGACGAGCGGAGCAAGCTGACCCATCAACGTTCGGATGGCGGGAACGTCGGACACCGTGCGAAACATGATCTCGGCCTCGGCGTGCGGCGGGACGACGTTCGGCGCGACGCCGCCGCCGATCAGTCCGACCGTGTAGTGCGTACCGGCCCAGCACGGCGTCCTCCGGGAACTGCATTCCGCGGAGCATCACCAATGCGTCGAGTAGCTTTTCGATGGCAGATTCGCCGAGCTCTGGGAAGGACGAGTGTGCAGCCTTTGCCGCGTGCGCGCAGGTTGTAACGCAGCGCTCCTCTCGTGGCGATCCCAAGCCGGTTGTCGGTTGGTTCGCCGTTGATGAGAAATTTCGAGCCGGGTGCCAAACTCTGAGCGGCTTTGGCGCCATCGCTTCCGCGTTCTTCCCCGACGAGGAAGAGTAGTCCGAGGTTTGTGCGGCCCTGCCGCCTCAATGACTCGACCGCAGCGACCTGAGCCGCGGCAATGCCCTTGGCGTCGCACGAGCCGCGGCCGAAGAGCCGATCGCCTTCGAGACGGCTTGGAAAGAACGGCGGCACGCAGTCCAAATGTGTCGACAGGACAACGTCCGGGCAGCCCAACGCGGCGTACACATTGCGACGCTGAGCCGTCGACCGCCTGCTCGAACACCGCGTATCCGGCATCCCGCAGCGCGCACGCCATCCACGCCGTGCACTCGCTTTCGCGTCCGGTCGTCGAGTCAATGTCGACGAGCGCGCGGGCGACGGAGAGGAGATCGGTGAGGTCTATCTGACCCATTCTTCAAGGCCGGCGCGCGCGTCGGTCTTCTCGTCGCGATATTTCACGATGACAGGAGTCGAAAGGCTCAGTCCCCACTGCGGGCCCGAGCCCTGTGTCACCGCGCGAGATCCGGGAACCACGACTGCGCCTTCGGGGACGACCAGCGGCGCAGTCCCCTTCGGGTCTGATGATGCGGCCACGTGGCGAGATCGTAGATTGGGGTGGAGCCCGTGAGAATCGTTCCGGCGCCGATCACCGCGCGGCGTCTTGATGACCGCGCCTTCGTAGATGCCGGTATTGCCTCCGACGAGCACTTCGTCCTCGACGATCACCGGGATCGCGCCGACCGGCTCGATCACGCCGCCGATCTGCGCGCCCGCGCTGATGTGTACCCGCTTGCCGATCTGCGCGCACGATCCGACGAGCGCGTGGGAGTCGACGAGGCTCGACTCGTCGACGTAGGCACCGATGTTGATGTACATCGGCGGCACGCAGATGACGCCGCGGGCCACGTAGGCGCCGTCGCGAATCGACGATCCTCCTGGGACAACCCGAACGCCCATGCCGGCGTCCATGCGCTTGAGTGGAAGCGTGTCCTTGTCGCCGAAGAACCAGCGTCCGTTGTCGACGGAAACATCCACGAGATCGCCGCAGCGGAACCCGACAAGAATGCCCTGCTTCACCCACGTGTTGACGCGCCACCCCGAAGGCATCAAGGGGTCCGGCTCTGCTGAACGCACGCGCCCGGCAGACAACTCCTCGCGAAGGCGCGCGAAGACCACTCGGCTTTCCTGCTTGTCGGCCGACGCGCCCTGTTGGAACAACCGTTCGATGTCGGCTGCGAGGGTCGCCGAAACCGTCACGCGCTCACCCGGGCCGCGGCGTTCAACAGGCGCAGGTCGCCCAGCACCTTCAGGATCTTCGCGCGCGATTCGGCTCGAGGTGGAACCATGGGCAGCCGGTAGCACTTCTTCCAGCAGTCCCATGGCGGCCATCGCCGCCTTCACGGGAATCGGATTCGACTCCACGAAGTTCACGAGCATCAACGGGAGCAGCGAGTCGTGAATCGCGCGCGCAGCGGGGAAATCGCCTCGCTCGGCCGCCTCGACCAGGTCGGCCATCTGTCGCGGCACTTCATTCGATGCCACCGAAATCACGCCCCTGCCCTCCAACCGCCATCAGCGGCAGCGCGATCGCATCGTCTCCAGACAATACGATGAAGTCCCTGGGCACACCGCGGCAGATTTCGCACATCTGCTGAATGTTGCCGGAGGCTTCCTTGACGCCGATCACGGTGGGAATCGCGGCGAGCTTCATCAGGGTCGCCGGATCGATGTTGCAGCCCGTACGTCCCGGAACGTTGTAGACGATCACGGGGAGCGGCGTCGCGTTGGCGATGGCGGTGTAGTGCTGAAGGAGGCCGTCTGGCGTGGGCTTGTTGTAGTACGGGGTTACCGAGAGCAGGCCATCCGCGCCCGCGCGCTGCATGGCGCGCGCGGCGTGGATGACCTCCGTAGTGTTGTACCCGCCGGCGCCGGCAAGTACCGGCACGCGGCCGCGCGCTTCGTCGACGCAGATCTCGACGACGCGCGTCCGCTCCGTGTCGGAAAGCGTCGGGCTCTCGCCGGTGGTACCCACGGCACGAGAAAGTGGACTCCACCGTCGATCTGCCGCCGCGCCAGGCGACGAACGGCGGCCTCGTCCAGGGCGCCCGATGTGGTAAACGGCGTCACAATCGCAGTGCCGACGCCAGTGAATGGGGTTCTCATAGATACCTCTGATTCAGGCTACAGGCTACAGTCCCAGTACCGTCTCTTACTCCAAACCAGCCGCTTCGGCCCTGCACCCAGCGCGCGGCCTGCAAGGCTCCCAGTGCAAACGCCGAGCGATCTCTGTTCGTATGGGTCATCGTGATCGTCTCGCATGGCCCATCGAACCCCACCGTGTGCGTGCCGGGAACCGAACCAGCGCGGCTCGACGCCATATCGATCCGGTTTCGATAGCCAGCCCGTTCCATTGCGCGCTGCAGAGTGATCGCAGTGCCCGATGGCGCGTCCTTCTTCGCTGCATGATGGATCTCGTGGATCCACGCCCCATATTCCGGATACGGCGCAAACAATTGTGCCGCTCGTTCGGCGAGCGCCTCGAACAGCGCCACTCCGAGCGAGAAGTTGGAAGCGGCGACCACGCCGATGCCTGCGTCGCTCGCGATCCTCCGCATGCGATCCTCCTGATCGTGCCATCCGGTCGTGCCGATCACGACGTTCATCCGTCTCGCCGCAAGCTTCGGCAGGTTCTCGGCGACGGCCGACGGCACGGAAAACTCGATGGCTACGTCCGCATCGGGCGCGGCGGGAATACCGACGCCGCCGATGTTATTCGTGTCATCGAGGCGCCCCACCACGTCGAAGCCGTGTTCGGGCGCGAGACGCTCGACGATCTTTCCCATTCGTCCGTAGCCCACCAAGAGAAGACGCATGATCAGGCTTCAGGCTCCGGGCTTCGGGCTTCAGGATTCGCGCGATCAGTCAAGCAGCTTCTCCGCCAGCATCAGCTCCGCGTTCAGGACCGCCGCACCCGCCGCGCCGCGGACCGTATTGTGTCCCAAGGCCACGAACTTGTAATGGAAAACCTGGCACGGACGCACACGTCCGAGAAACACGGCCATGCCGCCTTCGCGCTCCACATCGAGCCTCGGCTGCGGACGATTCACTTCGCTCATCACTTGCAACGGCTGCTTGGGTGCCGACGGGCAATCGAGCTCCTGAGGCCTCGCCGTGAACTGCCGAAACGCGGCTGTCAGTTCGTCGAGGGATGGCTTTCTCTTGAACTGCACGCTGATCGTTTCTGTGTGGCCGTTGATCACCGGCACGCGAGTCGTCTGCGCACTCACGACCATTGGGTGTGGCACCACGCGATCGGTCTGAAGCGTCCCCAGGATCTTGAGGGACTCTGTCTGAATCTTCTCCTCTTCGCCGTCGATGAACGGAATCAGGTTTCCCAGGATGTCGAGCGAGGCCACGCCCGGATAACCCGCACCCGACACGGCCTGCATTGTCGAAATCATCACGCGCTCGGGTTCGAACTGCCGCGCGGCGGCAAGCGCCATCACCAACGGCACCGTGGCGCAGTTCGGATTGGTCACGATGGCCCCCTTCCAGCCCTTTGCCTGCTGTTGCAGCGGCAGAAGCGCCAAGTGATCGGGATTAACCTCGGGGACCAGCAGCGGCACGAACTGCTCCATCCGGTAGTTCCGGGCGTTGGACACCACGATATGACCCGCCGCCGCAAACTCCCGCTCGATGTCGCCGGCGACCTTCGAATCGAGGCCCGAGAACATCACCCGCGGAGCCCGGCCCGGCGCCGCGGCCTCGACCACCATGTCGTCGACTTCCGCCGGGCGAGGCACCGACAGGCGCCACGCCAGATCGCGGTATTTCTTCCCTTCGGACCGCTCGCTGGCGCCCAGCCAGGCGATGCGAAACCACGGATGGTTGGCGAGCTGCATGATGAACTGCTGCCCTACCATGCCTGTCGCACCGAGAATTCCGACGTCTACTCTCCGGGAAACCACGAGAATCTCCTTTCTGAACAAAAAAAAACCCGCCGGCGTCTAGGCGTCGGCGGGTTGCTGAAGCTCGGTTAGTTGCTACTTATGCGCCGAGCGCACACATACCGCCAACTCTGCCGGTTCCGGTAGTCGGAACCCGCTTTCGAGTCGTCGGCTTGGTGCTTCGCCCGAACATGGGTCAGGAGTGTAACACGTTTGACCGAGATGCCGTCGAGTGTTAATCTAGGACTAAATAGGTCGGATATTAAGACCTCCGCATCGATGATTACGATCAGCCAGAACGCCGCCACCCAAATTCGGAAAATGCTGGCCAAGAACGGCCTCGAAGGAGGCGGCTTGCGCGTAGGCATCAAGGCCGGCGGCTGTTCGGGCTACGAATACACGTTCGCCTGGGAGCAGGAGCCGCGGCCAACCGACGGAGTCTTCGTTGGGCCCGGCGATGCGCGAATCTTCATCGATCCCAAGAGCTATGCCCTGCTGCATGGCACCGAGCTCGACTACGACATCAGCTTGATGAGCCGGGGGTTCTTGTTCAACAACCCGAACGCCAAGAGCACCTGCGGGTGCGGCCTGTCGTTCAACGCGTGAAGGTTGGGGAAATTTTCCCCAACCCCTAGTCCCTAGCCCCTAGTCCCTTAGTGTGAGTTATGTCTACATCGACAGACACCATCGAAGAACTTGCAACCCGTGAATACAAGTACGGGTTCGTAACGGACGTTGAAGCCGAAGAAATCCCGAAGGGGCTCAACGAGGATGTCGTCCGCGTGATCTCGGCGAAGAAGAACGAGCCGGAGTGGCTGCTCGAGTGGCGGCTACGCGCGTTCCGCGTTTGGCAGAAGATGAAGCAGCCGAGCTGGCACAACCTCAAGATTGCGCCGATCGACTACCAGGACATCATCTACTACTCGGCGCCCAAGCAGAAGCCGAGCCTGAAGAGCCTGGACGAAGTCGACCCAGAGGTCCGCAAGACGTTCGACAAGCTGGGCATCCCCATCGACGAGCAGAAACTGTTTTCGGGTGTCGCGGTCGATGCGGTCTTCGACAGCGTGTCGGTGGCAACGACGTTCAAGGCCAAGCTCGCCGAAGCGGGTGTGATCTTCTGCTCGTTTTCTGAAGCGGTGCAGCACCATCCCGACCTCGTGAAGAAGTACCTCGGCTCGGTGGTGCCGCACACCGACAACTTCTTCGCAGCGCTCAACTCCGCGGTCTTCTCCGACGGGTCGTTTGCGTACATCCCGAAGGGCGTGCGCTGCCCGATGGAGCTGTCGACCTACTTCCGGATCAACGCCAAGGGATCGGGACAGTTCGAGCGCACGCTGATCGTGGCCGAAGAGGGCGCGTACGTGAGCTACCTCGAGGGCTGCACCGCGCCGATGCGCGACGAGCATCAATTGCATGCGGCGGTGGTCGAGCTTGTGGCGCTCGACAATGCCGTCATCAAGTACTCGACGATCCAGAACTGGTACCCGGGCGACAAGGAAGGGCGCGGCGGCATCTACAACTTCGTGACCAAGCGCGGCAACTGCCTGGGCATCAACTCGAAGATCACCTGGACGCAGGTAGAAACCGGATCGGCGATCACCTGGAAATATCCGAGCTGCATCCTGCAGGGCGACAACTCGATAGGCGAGTTCTATTCGGTCGCGACGACCAACAACATGCAGCAGGCCGACACGGGCACGAAGATGATTCACCTCGGCCGCAACACGCGCAGCACGATCGTCTCGAAGGGCATCTCCGCCGGGCGCGGCCAGAACACCTACCGCGGCCAGGTGCGGATAGCCAAGAAGGCGCTCAGCGCCCGCAACTACTCGCAGTGCGACTCGCTACTGATCGGGGACAAGTGCGGCGCTCACACGTTCCCGTACTTCGAGATCGGCAACATCGACGCGAAGGTGGAACACGAAGCGTCCACGTCGAAAATCGGCGAAGATCAGATTTTCTACTGTCGTCAGCGCGGCCTCTCGGCGGAGGACGCGGTCAACATCATCGTCAGCGGCTTCTGCAAAGACGTCTTCCGCGAGCTGCCCATGGAGTTCGCGGTCGAAGCGCAGAAGCTCCTCGGCGTCAGCCTCGAAAGGATCGGTGGGATAAGAATGCTAGAGATCAAGAATCTGCAGGTTCGCGGCGGAACAAGGACATCCTGCGCGGCATCAATCTGACGGTCAAGACGGGCGAGGTCCATGCCATCATGGGCCCCAACGGATCCGGAAAGAGCACCCTCGCGCGCATTCTTGCCGGACATCCCGAGTATGAGGTCGTTGGCGGATCGGTGACCTACGACGGGAAGGACCTGCTCGAGCTGGCGCCGGAAGATCGCGCACGCGAAGGCGTCTTCATGGCCTTTCAGTATCCGGTCGAGATTCCAGGCGTCAACAACGCCTACTTCCTGAAGGCGGCGGTCAACGCCAAGCGAAAGCATCAGGGCCTTCCCGAGCTCGACGCCATGGAGTTCATGTCGATCGTCAGGGAAAAGACGAAGATCCTGCACCTCGACGAAGACTTGCTGCGCAGGCCGGTCAACGAAGGCTTCTCGGGCGGCGAGAAGAAGCGCAATGAGATCTTCCAAATGGCCGTCCTCGAGCCAAGGCTCGCAGTGCTCGACGAGACGGACTCCGGACTCGACATTGACGCGCTCCGTACCGTGGCAGAGGGCGTCAACGCCATGCGTTCGCCCGATCGCGCCATCGTTGTCGTGCACCCACTACCAGCGACTGCTCAACTACATCGTCCCCGATTTCGTCCACGTGCTTCAGGACGGCCGCATCGTCCGTTCGGGCGGCAAGGAACTGGCCCTGGAGCTGGAAAACAAGGGCTACGGCTGGCTCGAAGCCCAGCCGCAGTTGATGTAGGCGGGAGCGCGCGGACATGTCCCAAGTCGTCGAACAAGAGAAGCCCGTCGGCACGCAGATCGCGCACTACGCGGCGGAATTCCGCCGTGTGAGCGGCCAAGCGCCGTCGCAACCTCGCTGGGTGTCGCAGGCGCGCGACAGCGCGATGGCGCAGTTCGAGCGCCTCGGCTTCCCGACCACCCGCCAGGAGCAGTGGCGCTTCACGAGCGTCGCCCCGATCGCGGAGCGTCCTTTTGCCCTGGCCTCGCATGGCAAGGGCGTCGTCCATTTGCAGTCGACAGCGCCGCTCAGCGCGCCCGTCGCAGAGGCGGTGTGCGTCAACGGCAGCTTCCTCCCCCACCTTTCGCTCACGAACGCGCTGCCCAAGGGCGTGCGCGTCGTATCGCTCGAAGCCGTCCTGACGTCGGATCCCGGTTCGATCGAACCGTACCTCGGCAAGATCGGCGCGACATCGCACAGCGCATTCACGGCACTGAACACGGCGTTCCTTCGCGACGGCGTCGTCGTGATCATCGATCCCGAGGTGATCGTCGATCGGCCGATCGAGATCGTGTTCACCTCCGTCACCGAAGGTACGGGCAGCGTGTCGCATCCACGGCTGCTGGTCGTCGCCGGCAAGCATTCGCAGTCCACTGTGCTCGAGCGCTATGTCGGATCGGGTAACGCCTTCACGAACGCGGTGACAGAGGTGTGGGTGGAAGCCGACGCGGTCGTCGATCACTACAAGCTGCAGGAAGAAGCCGCGGATTCCTTTCATATCGCCGGCATGTTCCTGCACTGCGCCCGCAGCGCCAACTTCTCATCGCACTCCCTGACGTTTGGCGGCAGTCTTGTGCGAAACGACGTTGTCGCCACCCTGGATGGCGAAGGAATCGATTGCACGCTCAACGGCCTGTATCTGGGCCGCGGCAAGCAGTTGATCGACAACCACACTACGATCGATCACGCGATGCCCCATTGCGGCAGCCATGAGATCTACAAGGGTATCCTTGGAGAACAGTCTCGAGCGGTGTTCAACGGCAAGATCATCGTTCGTCCGGATGCGCAGAAGACAGACGCCAAGCAGACCAACAAGGCGCTGCTGCTGTCAGACGACGCCACGATCAATACCAAGCCGGAGCTCGAGATCTTCGCCAACGACGTCAAGTGCACGCACGGCGCGGCGATCGGTCAGCTGGACGACGCGGCGATGTTCTATCTGCGCTCGCGCGGCCTGAGCGTGCGCGAGTCTCGCGCGATGCTCGTCCATGCGTTTGCCGGCGACATCCTCAACCGCGTGAGGATCGATTCGGTGCGCGACTACCTGGAGGGGCTCATCACGGCCCGCCTGCCCCATGTCGATTGACACGCGTAGCGCCGCGGCGGGGGTGGCCTCGGCCTTTGATGTGCTGCAGGTCCGCCAGGACTTCCCCATTCTCCGGCAGCGCGTCCACGGCAAGGCGCTGGTCTACCTCGACAACGCGGCCACCACGCAAAAACCTCAGTCGGTGATCGACGCGATGGTCCGCAGCTATGCGGAGGACAACGCCAACATTCATCGAGGCGTGCACTTGCTGAGCGAGCGGGCGACCCAGGCCTACGAAGAGGCCCGCGAGAAGGTGCGACGATTCCTCAACGCACCAAACGCGCGCGAGATCATCTTCGTGCGCGGGACGACGGAAGGGCATCAATCTCGTCGCCCAGACGTTCGGCCGCGCAAACCTGTCCGCTGGCGACGAGGTGCTCATCACGGAGATGGAGCACCATTCCAACATCGTCCCGTGGCAGATGATCTGCGGCGAAAAGGGCGCCCAGCTGAAGGTGCTGCCGATCACCAACGAGGGCGAGCTCAAGCTGGATCTGCTCGACAGCCTGATCACCAGTCGAACCAAGATCGTCGCCGTCGCCCATGTGTCGAACGCGCTCGGCACCGTCAATCCCGTCGCGACGATTATCGAACGGGCCCATGCGCGCGGAATTCCCGTCCTGGTCGACGGCGCACAGGCCGTGGCGCACATGCCGGTCGACGTGCAGGCGCTGGGCGCCGATTTCTACGCGTTTTCGGGCCACAAGCTGTTTGGGCCGACCGGTATCGGCGTGCTGTGGGGTCGATTGCCGCTTCTGGACGCCATGCCGCCCTACCAAGGCGGCGGCGACATGATCAGCGCCGTCTCGTTCGCGAAAACCACCTACAACGTCGTGCCTAACAAGTTCGAGGCTGGGACGCCGAACATCGCCGGGTCAGTAGGCCTCGGCGCTGCCATCGACTACCTCGCAGGGCTCGATGTCAGGGCGATGCAGGCGTACGAACACGAGCTGCTGACGTACGGCACCGCGGCCCTCACCAGCGTCCCTGGTGTGCGGATTGTTGGAACCGCGCGTCAGAAGGCGAGCGTCCTATCATTTGTGATGGAGGACGTGCATCCGCACGACATCGGGACGATCCTCGATCGTCAGGGCGTGGCCATTCGCACCGGCCATCACTGCGCCCAGCCTCTGATGGAGCGGCTGTGCGTGCCCGCGACGGCTCGGGCCTCGCTGGCGCTGTACAATACGAAGGACGAGATCGACGCGCTCGTCGGTGCGCTCGCCAAGGTGCAGGAGATTTTCTCGTGAGCGGCGACAAGACCATGGATTTGAGAGAGCTGTACCAGGAAGTGATCCTGGACCACAACAAGCGCCCGCGAAACTTCCGCGTGCCTGATCCGGTGAATCGCAAGGCCGAGGGCTACAACCCTCTGTGCGGCGATAAGATCACCGTCTTCCTGTACGTCGACGGCGACGTCATCAAGGATTTAGGGTTTCAGGGAACGGGCTGCGCGATCTCCAAGGCCTCGGCCTCGATGATGACCGATGCGCTCAAGGGCAAGACGCTGGCCGAGGCGGATGCGTTCTTCGAGAAATTTCATTCGATGCTGACGGTGCCCGCCGCCGCGGAGACCAACATCGAGGGTCTCGGCAAGCTTGGCGTGTTGTCCGGCGTTCGCGAGTACCCCATGCGCGTGAAGTGCGCGAGCCTCGCGTGGCACACGCTCAAGGCTGCGATGCACGCAGAAGCCCATGTCGTCTCAACCGAGTAGCGACTCATTGTCCGAGCGGATCATCCCGCTCGCTGACGCACCGGCCCCGACTCCGAGAAACGACGACCAACCTGTTGGCCCTCCAGATGCGTTCGTACGCGATCCGCTGAACTCTCTCAAGTTTCAGCCCCAGTTGATCGACGCACTGTCCAAAGTCTTCGATCCCGAGATTCCCGTGAACATCTACGAGCTGGGCCTGGTCTACGACATAGACGTGGACACCGACTCGAATGTGCGGATCCGTATGACGCTGACCGCCCCGGCTTGTCCCGCGGCGCAGACCATTCCCGTCGATGTCGAGCGCCGGGCCCGCGAGGTCCCCGACGTCAAGGACGTGAAGGTCGAGGTTGTGTGGGATCCGCCATGGACGCGCGACCGCATGTCTGACGCCGCCAAGCTGACGCTCGGCATGCTGTAGCGGGATCCGATCCTATTTCTGCGTTTTACGTAAAACCGGGGTCAGACCCCGATTAGTCGGTCCAGTAGCGCGTGAGGATGGCCATCACTGGGTAGCGGTTCCGCGTCTCGACCACCTTGTCGTAGTAGGCCTTCTTCGAGAACTCCCCCACCAGATAGCGGTCGCGCAATAACCTCAGTTCGTAGCGATAGATGTCGTTGACCGCCGCTCTCGCCTTCGTCGGGCGGCGTGGTCGGCTTTCGGGACCACGCCGTGAGCGGCGAGCATGGCAAGGACTTCTGGCTTGTAGCGATAGGCGTCCACCGGCCCAGACCGGCCAGCTATGGCTGAGCCGGCAAAGAGGCCTTCACCTCGTCGACGATCTTCTGCGCCAGCGGAGGGCTGACCGCGCACGTCGAGTCGTTGATGCGGCATGCCGCAATCGACATCCCGCACCCGCAGCCGCACGGCTCTGCGTTAAGGCGTTTCAGCGCGGCAATTCGCTGCGCCGGAGTGAGTGATGCGAGATCCAGCCCAGGGACGTCGGTCGCCTGAGCATTCGCCGCCAACACGGCCTGCCCGGCGTCGGCATATTCCACCTTGGCGTCATTGGGCAGGTTCGAGAGCACACGGGTCTCGAGCTCGATCTGCGCCGGCCGGATCTGCCCCACATGCTTCGACATCACCTTCAAGTCCGGACCGACGACGAAGCTGGTTGGCAGCGCCATCACGCCCGGGAACGCCGCAGACAGCTCATCTGTCTCCATCACGATCGGGTAGTTGATCTTGTAGTCGGCGGCAAACCTCGACACCATTTCCGTCGGTCCTTCATCGGACGACACGCCGATCACAATCAGCTGATCCTTGTACTGCTCCTGAAGTTTGACCAGATCAGGGATTTCGGCGCGGCACGGCGGGCACCATGTCGCCCAGAAATTCACGAGGGTCACCTTTCCCGCGAGGTCCTTGCTGGTGATCGTGCGGCCATCCAGCGTCGAGACCTTCAATTCGGGAAGCGTGGCGGGGTTCTTGAAAAACCGTACGAGCGGGGGCCCATCAGTGTGCGACTCTGTCTCGGATGCCACCTCCCGCCCTATGTACTGGACGGCCATGAACCCTCCGAGACCGAGGGCAACGAACACCAGAATTCCGCTTAGGACCCTCTTGTTCATCGACATCTCAATACTACAGTGCCGACCGCCGGCTTGCCCCAGTGGTCTCCGGGATCGCCTTCGGAGGCTCGGGAGTGAAATCCTCCCCCGGGTTCACGAAGCGGTCTTCTTCAATTTTATATTGCCTGTCGTGGAGCTGCCTATAGCGGCCACCCGCGGCAAGCAGTTCCGCGTGCGTGCCCAGCTCCACGATTCTGCCGCCCTCTAACACGAGGATCTGATCGGCGCTGCGGATGGTCGACAGCCTGTGCGCGATGACGAACGTGGTTCGCCCTCTGCGCAAGGCATGCAGCCCATCCTGGATGAGCGCCTCGCTCTCGCTGTCGAGGCTCGACGTCGCCTCGTCCAGGATCAGAATCTTCGGATCGGCGAGAATCGCCCGCGCAATCGCCACGCGCTGGCGCTGCCCGCCAGACAGCTTCACGCCTCGCTCCCCGACGATCGTGTCGAACCCGGTGGGGAAACGCTCGACGAACTCGTCGCAGTGCGCGATGCGGCTCACCGCTCTCACCTCCTCCAGCGTCGCATTGGGACGTGAGAAGCGGATGTTGTCGGCAACGGTCCCATCGAACATGAAGTTGTCCTGCAGCACAACGCCCAGCACGGACCGATAGTCGCGCAGCCTCACGGCGGCGAGATCGTGGCCGTCGACCAGGACCCGGCCGGCGCGGGGACGGCTGAATGCCATCACGAGGCTGATCAGCGTGCTTTTGCCAGAACCGCTGGAGCCCACCAGCGCGGTCGTCGTTCCCGCGGGTGCGGCAAACGAGACGTTCGTCAGAACAGGCACGTTTGGCTCGTACTCGAACGACACATTCTCGAACGTGACATCGCCCCGCACGGTCTCGAGCGGTTCGCGCGACGCGTCTTCGTCGTCCTCCGTCGCCATCGCCTTGATCTCGCGGATGCGGTCGAGTCCGGCCAACGCCTCGGACAGCTGCGTGCCGATCGATGACATCTGGATCAACGGCGCCGCGAGCATCCCGACGAAGAAGATGTACATCACGAAGTCGCCAAGGGTCATGGTGCCGCTCAGGATCGCGCGGCCACCGACGATCATCATCACGACGCCGATCACGCCTATAACGACCCCGCCAAACGAGGTGACGGCGGAAATAGCGGTCAGCGTCGTTCGAACGTTCGTGAACAGCCCTTGAATACCGCTCGAGAACACCCGATCCTCGCGTTCTTCGGCGATGTAGGCCTTCACGATGCGAATCCCCCCAAACGACTCCGCCAGCCTGCCGGAAATGTCGGCGGTGATCTTGCCCCGCTCCCGGAACAGCGGCCGGAGACGTCGAAACGCCACGATCATGCCGATCGCAAAGGCCGCGAGCACCATGATGCTGATGAGCGTGAGGCGCCAGTTGAGGTAGAACAGCACGCCGAGCGCCACGGAGGCAGTCACGAGCCCGCCGACCAGCTGCACGAGTCCGGATCCCACGAGGTTCCGGATGCCGTCGGCGTCGTTCATGACGCGGGAGATCAGAACGCCTGTCTGCGTCGAGTCGAAGTAGCTCGTCGGCAATCGGGTAATGTGCCGCTGCAGGCTGATCCGCATGTCCGCAATCGCGCGCTGTGCGGCAACGCCAAGAATCTGCGACAGGGAAAAAGCGGTGGCGGCATCGATGAGCGTCGCAGCGCCGGCCGCGAACGCCAGTGGCATCAGCAGGTCGGCCCGCCCGCGGCCAATCACATCGTCGATGAGGAACTTCGACGTCGCAGGCAGCACGAGTCCGGCCAACCGGTTGGCGAGCATCAGGACGAGACCGAGCGCCAGCCGCGCGCGATGGGCCCAGACGAGCTCCCGCGCCTCCACCCACGCGTTCTTGAAGTTGGTCGGCCGCTTTGGAGGCACTGGTTGGGCCTACCGCGTCAGCTTCCTGTACTTGATGCGATGCGGCTGGTCGGCTGCGGTACCCAGCCGTCGATGGCGGTCCGCTTCGTAGTCCTGATAGTTGCCTTCGAACCAGACAACCTGGCTGTCTCCCTCGAACGCCAACATGTGCGTGGCGATTCGATCGAGAAACCAGCGATCGTGGCTGATCACGACCACGCATCCCGCGAAGCTCAACAGCGCGTCCTCCAGCGCCCGGAGCGTATCGACGTCCAGGTCGTTCGTCGGCTCGTCGAGCAGAAGCACGTTGCTGCCCTTCTTGAGCAGCTTCGCGAGATGGACTCGGTTCCGCTCTCCTCCCGACAACTCGCCGACGAGGCGCTGCTGGTCGCGGCCGCGGAAGTTGAACCAAGACACATACGCTCTCGACGCCACTGTGCGCTTGCCGAGCGCGATCTCTTCATCGCCGCCGCTAATCTCGTCGTGCACCGTCTTGTTCGCCCCCAGGGAGTCGCGGCTCTGGTCGACATAGCCCAGCCGCACGGTATCCCCGAGACGCAGCGAGCCGTCATCCGGCTTCTCCTCACCAGTGATCATCCGGAACAGTGTCGTCTTGCCCGCTCCATTCGGTCCGATGACGCCGACGATGCCCCCGCGCGGCAGCGTGAACGACAATCCCTCGATCAGCAGGTTCTCACCGTAGGACTTTCGAACGTCCCTGGCTTCGACAACCACGTCGCCAAGACGAGGACCGGGCTGGATGTAGATCTCCACGTTCTCGATCTGCTTGGCCGTGTCCTGTCCGAGCAGGTCTTCGTACGCCTTGAGGCGGGCCTTGCCCTTCGCTTGCCGGGCTCGCGGAGCCATGCGCACCCACTCGAGCTCTCTGGCGAGCGTGCGCTGCCGTTTCGACTCAGTCTTCTCCTCGAGCTGTAGCCGTTTCTGCTTCTGCTCGAGCCACGACGAGTAGTTGCCTTCCCAGGGAATGCCGGATCCGCGATCCAGCTCCAGGATCCAGCCGGCGACGTTGTCGAGAAAGTAGCGGTCGTGCGTCACGGCGACGACGGTGCCCTGATAGTCCTTGAGAAACCGCTCGAGCCAGGCGACCGACTCGGCGTCGAGGTGGTTCGTCGGCTCGTCGAGCAGCAGCAAATCCGGCGACTGCAGCAGCAGGCGGCATAGCGCAACACGCCGGCGCTCACCGCCGGACAGCGTTTTCACCGAGACATCCGGAGGCGGCAGGCGCAATGCGTCCATCGCGAGCTCGAGCTTCGAGTCGAGCTCCCAGGCGCCAGCGGCATCGATCCGATCCTGCACGCGCGCCTGCTCGGAGAGTACTTTGTCCATCTCCTCGGGCGACAGGTCCTGCGCGAACTTCTCGTTGATCTCGTCGAAGCGCTGCAACAGCGCACGCACCTCCGAGACACCCTCCTCGACCACGTCGCGCACCGTCTTGGCAGGATCGAGCTGCGGCTCCTGCGCGAGGTGTCCCACGCTGATGCCGTCGGCGGGAAATGCCTCGCCGACGAAGTCATGATCGAGCCCCGCCATGATCTTGAGGAGCGTGCTCTTGCCCGACCCGTTCGAGCCGAGCACGCCGATCTTCGCGCCGGGCAGGAACGACAACCAGATGTCTTTCAGCACCTGGGCATCGGGTGGATACACCTTTCCCAGGCCTTTCATCGTGTAAATGAACTGAGGCATGTTTAGCGCAGAGACAAAGGGGCAGCGACACTCGCTCGCGACCTGCGATTGTACTCCGTCGGAGGGAAGAAGCTGTGAGCTATGAGCTGTGAGCTGACAGCTCACAGCTCAAGAATGCGCGGCGCCTCCGGCTCCAGCTTTGGCGTCGGGAGACACCATCGGACCCGGCACCGTGGGTGCCGCAGGCGATTTGGGCGCAGGCGCGTGAGTCACGAGAGTCGCCGCCTTCGCGCGATCTCGAAGCAGCTCCTCACCACGGGCGAAAAGCTCTTCCTTGGTGATCTTCCCCGCCTCGACGTCCGACAGGATCGAGCGCTGCGCCTTGTACTCGCGGTTCTCGATGCCGGCCTTGCTCTGAAGCATGCGCCAGGCCTTGCGGCGCTCGACGCAGAACAGCACCAGCTGCCGCGAGATCGATCGGTACTCGCAGACCCCGTTGGCACCCTGCACTTTGATGTAGACGCCGAAATCGGGCACGTACGAGCGATGATCGGGCAGCAGGTGCCGCCTGTAGACAACATCCTGCTGCGTAATGCGGACGAGCATGTTCTCGAGCGGAATCAGCTTGTCCGCGTCTTCCTTCTTGATCTTCTTCAGGTGATTGCGGAATCGAGCTTCGGTCGCGCACCAGTGGGCGACCGTGTAGCGGTACGATTCGTTGGTCGCCTTGAACTTGGTCTCGTACCAATCCAACTCTGGCGATGGGTTGCCCTTCAGATCGAGCGCTTCCTGGTAGGTCTCGCCCATCCGCGGATTGAAGACGAACTCGGGCGCTCCGCGCGAGTCGCGTACCCGCTGCGCCTGGGTCAGCGCCATGTCGTCGGCCACACCGTGTTCCGGTTGACACGTCGTGAAGCACTGGAAGAACGCGGTGCCTCGGTACTCGATCCCCTCCAGAATCGACTTGTAGAGCTTGGGGGCATTGGCGATCGAGACCTGGGCGATGAACGGCGAGCCATGGCCCGCGAGGAACGTCTCGGCCACCGTCTTCTTCTCGACGTTCTTGCCCTGGGTCGCGGCCCCGAACACGTTCATGTCGTTGCCGCCCAGCATCGGCGTCGAGTCCGAATTCTGGCCGCCGGTATTCGAGTAGACCTGCGTGTCCAGCATCACAGCCTTCACGTTCGGCCGATTCTGGAGGATCACCTTGGAGGTGTTCTGATACCCGATGTCGCCCATGCCGCCGTCACCGCCCACGACCCAGGCCTTCGGCAGCTCGAGGATTTCCTGATCGGTCATCAGCGCGTCGCTGAAGTGCAGGTACTCGTAGTATTCGCGCGCGTTGATAACGCCCTGTTCGCGTTGTATCAACGCATCGGCCAGGCGCTCGGGCACCACAGACCGCCGCCCGTGATCCACGATGAAGCTCTCGCCGAGCAGCCAGCCCACCGTGATTCCATCCTGGAAGAGCGAGTTCATCCACGGATACGGGTGCGGATTGTTGGACGGAGTCGATCCGTACACGGTGTTGCAGCCGGTATGCGCCGCCATCGCCATCACCGACATGCCGTTGGCGAGTCGTCCGTCTATCGCCTGCAGATTCTTGTGATTGAAGGCCTCCTGCCTCATCACCGCCGCGATGGCGGCGACGACATCGCGATCGCTAATCGGGCCGTGCGCAGCCATCCTCGCGCGCGTGTCGTTGTCGTCCTCGCCTCCCATGCCCATCAGCAGGTGCGCAACCGCCTGCCGGAACAGCTCGTACTCCTCGGGATTCCGCTGACGAAGCGCCTCGAGCTTCGCCTCGCCTTCGCGGTCGAGCTGGTCGGCTTTGGCTCTGAAGCGATCGGCCTTGGCGTGGAAGACCGGCCGCATGTACGCCTCGGTCACCGACGTGATTGCCTTCAGGATGCTCTTCTCGCCGCAGCCTGCACAAGCGCCGTCTCCAGACACCAGCGCGTCGTAGTTCCTGCGCACCATGAGCATGTTGCGCAGTGTGGCGGTCTTCGAGTCCTGCGGACGCGTGTCGTTGTACAAGCCGAGGTACTTCTGCGAGGTATCCGGCAGCAGGTCCAGAAACGCGGTGCCGGTCTCGTGCTCCGCATTGACCTGTTCGGTCTCCTGCACCATCCGTAGCGCCTGGTGCTCGCCGCACGCCGTGACACACGCTGCGCATCCTTTACACAGGTCGGACACGAAGATGGAGAACACGCCTCCCGCGCCAGGAGTCTTCTTTTCCGGGGTGGCGAAAATGGCGTTGGTCTTCTGAAACGCCAGCGGCACTTTGTCGAGCACTTCGAAGAACTCTCTCTTCGCCTCTGACGAGAACCCGTCGACGACATTGGTCACGTCGCGGATGATGTCCTGGAGCGGAGTCTTGGCGTTCTTGGCCACTGCGTCGCGCATCAATTCGCGCGTGCGTTTTTCGATTTCCGGCAGCGACCGGTACATCTTCTGCCGCTCGCCGGCATCGGAGACGTAATTGGTCACAGCCGTCCGAAGCACCGTTTCGAGATCCTGCGAGCAGTTCGGCAGCGCCGTGTCCGGACACACCGCAATGCATTCCATGCACTGCGTGCAGTTCTCCGGAATGTAGAGCGGCGTTTCGCGGCGCGCCACGTACTTCGACGCCGTGTCGCCGCTGCCCGCGGCCATGATTCCGAGCGACGAGTACGCGTTCGCCGGCTGGTTGTACCCGAACTTCCCTCGGAACAGGTTGTCGAACTCCGCGATTCGCGTGAGCGGCGTACGCTCCTCCTGACCTTCCGGCACGGGGTGCGAACGGCAGCCCGAACCGCATCCGTCGCCGTTGTGGTCCTCGTCGACCACAGGCAGCAGGGCCTTTCCGCGCATCGTCGAGCGATCGGCCGCGTTGAGCTCGCCCACGGGGATCTCGCGTACGCGACCGAAGCCCTGGGTCATGACTTCCATGTTGGACTTCACGACTCCTTCGCCGAGCCGCCCGAACTTCTTGACGTACTGCTTGTGGACGACCTCGTGGAACTGCTCCTGCGTAATGCCGAACTCCTGAAGAAGTGGCGACACCGAGAAAAACGCGCCCAGAAACGCGTTGCCCTGCATGCGCAGCTGCAGGTCGGCACGGTCGGTCGCCTTACGCGCAATATCGAACCCCGGCAGCGTGAAGACGCGGATCTTCTTCTCGATGATCTGCTGCCGTGCCCACATGGGCAGCCGCTCCCACGCCTGTTCGCCTTCCTCCTCGGACTCCCACACGAGAGAGCCGCCCTCCTGCATGCCGTCGAGCGGATTGCAGTGAGTGAACGCTTTCGGATCGCAGCACAGCACCACGTTCGCATGACGCAGGTCGCAGTTCACCCGAATACGCTCTGGTGCGGCAACCATGAAGTAGGCCGTCGGCGCCCCCTTCTTTTCTGATCCGTACTTCGGGTTCGCGCTGACGTGGATGATTTCCTTGGGATTACCGAACTCGTCGACCACCTTGTCACGCTCGTAGAGCAGGTCGTTAAGGTCGCCAATGATCGCGCCGAGGTTCTTTCCGGTCGTGATGGCGCCCCACCCGCCCACTGAGTGGAACCGGACCGCGATGTTGCCCTCGGGCAGAAGCGACGGAGCATCGTCTGACTTCACTTCGTAGGGGTGATCGATGCCCAGTGCGATGAACCGCACACCGTCATCGACGCCCTTGCCGTCTTTGCGGCGACGCTCTCCGATCGCGAACTCGTACGCACCGATGGTGTGTTCGGGGCGGAAGTCGCGAGAACCCAGGCCATAGACGCCGGCAATCAATCGCGGCATCTGGTCGATCGTGATCTTCGGAATCCCCGCTTCGCCCATGAGCGCTTTGTTCAGCGCCGTGCGAACGTCGCGCCCCATCGGGTTGTCCCCGGCCAGCGGCTCGTCCGTGCGTTCGAGGATGATGACGTTCTTCTTCCCGGCCAGCGCGTTGACGATGGCGGCTTCCGGGAACGGGCGGAACACGTTCGGGTGGATGGAGCCAACGCGCGCCCCGCGCGTGGCCCGCATGTAGTCCACAGCCGCTTCGATGTTCTCTGCGGCCGAGCCCAGCGAGACGAACACGGTATCGGCGTCTTCCGTCTTGTACTGGGTGACGAGCCCGTAGTGACGGCCGGTGAGCCGGCCGAAGTCTTCCCACGCCGCCTCGAGAAACGCGAGGATTGGCTCGACGAAGTTGTTGCGGCGGGCGACGACGCCCTGCATGTAGTGCTCCTGGTTCTGCACCGGACCAAGAAGCACGGGATTCGTGAGATCGATCATCCGAGGCACGCGGCGCCGCTTCGGCCCGAACAGCACGCGCTGGCTCTCGGTCGGACACTCGATGACATCGTCCGGCGCGCCGAGATATTCGCGGATGAGCGCCGACTCGTGCTTGTAGAACGTCCGCTCCAGGTGCGACGTGAGGAAGCCGTCCATCACGTTCATGCCCGGCGTGAGGCTGAGCTCGGTGACTCGCCGAAGCACCAGCGCCTGATCCGCGGCCTGCTGCGCGTCTTTGCCGAACAAGATGATCCACCCGGTATCGAGCGCGCCGTACACGTCGTCGTGTCCGCAATGCACGTTGAGGGCGTGCTTGGTGAGCGCCCGCGCGGCCACCTCGAGCACCATCGTCGAGCACTTGCCCGGCGCGTGGTAGTACTGTTCCACGCCGTACACCACACCCTGTCCGGAGGTGTAGTTGACGACCCGCTTGCCGCACACGGAATGGGCGATGGCGCCGCCCTGCGCGGCGTGCTCCCCCTCCGCCTCCACGGCGATGGTGTTGCCGCCGAAGACGTTGAGCTTGCCCTCGGCAAAGGCCTGCTGATAGAGCTCGCCACCTTCAGTCGAAGGTGTGATGGGGTAGAAGATACCGGCATCCGCGATGCGCGTTTCCGTGTGATAGGAAACGAGCTGGTTGCCGTTAGCCGTGACGCGAATCCCAGGATACCGGGGTCTGCTCCGCATGACGCATCCCTCCGTCCTTGGGCACCCCGCGCGCGATGAGGTGTCTCAGGGCGATTAGTTTGGCAAGTACCCGCATTCTATACCCGGGATCCCTGAAGCGGCCAAAGATTAGTGGACGGACGGGCCTTCTCGTGTTATTCATTCCAGCACACACTCGGGAGTATCACCACGTCGTTCCCCTAGGCTGAGCCGCCATCAATCGCGGGTCGCACGATCGCACACGCGTGGAGGACTGCGATGGGAATTTCGCCGGCCATCGTCGAATTGCTCAAGCGGGAGCGGATTCCCTACACCTGGTTTCGCCACAAGCTCACCTATACCGCGCAGGAAGAAGCGGCCGTCTCTCACATTCGAGGCCGGTCGTGGACCAAGGTGGTGGTGTGTATTGCGGACGGCGTAGCGGTGCAGGCAGTGGTGCCGGCACACTATCAGGTCGATCTGGATCAGCTGTGCGAGCTGGCGGGAGCGAAGACGCTGCGCCTTGCGAAGGAAGAAGAGCTCGCCGCGCTCTACCCTGACTCCGAAGTCGGTGCGATGCCGCCGTTCGGCGCCGTGTACGGACAGCGTGTCTTCGTCGAGCAGTGTCTGGTGGGCGAGCCAGAAATGGTCTTCAACGCCGGCACGCATACCGATGCGATCCGCATGCACTACGGTGACTTTGCCGATCTTGCGCGTCCGACACCCGGCACGTTCTGCCGCTGTCCGGACGGACGCGCGAGCGGATGCCCGCCACCGCCACGACAGCCGCGCGCGCCGCGAAGAGACGGAATGTCAGAACGCTAGGAGAAGCGAAGGGCTCAGCGCTTTTCGACCCGGACCTGCTTGATCTCGACGCGCGTCTGCGGCGCTTCGCCGTTGACGGGCACCTGCTCAATCGCCTCGACAACTGCCAGTCCGTCGGCCACGCGGCCGAACGCAGTGTACTTGCCGTCCAGCATCTGGCTTGGGCCAAGGACGATGAAGAACGACGTGTCGGCGCTCGCAGGGTTGTCACCGCGCGCCATCGAAATGGTGCCCTTCACGTGGAGGGTGTCGTTGAACTCGGGCTGGAGCGTGCGGACTAACCGCTGCTGCGATTCCGACAGCGGCTCGCGCCGCGACGGCAGATAGCCGCTCTGAATCACAAAGCCTTTCGCGACCCGGTGGAACGCCATGCCGTCGTAAACGCCTGCCTGCGCCAGCCGCAGAAAGTTCCTGACGTGTCCCGGCGCCTTGTCCGGCGTGAACTCCAGCGTGATGGTGCCCATGCTGGTGTCGATCACCGCACGATAGCTCCGCAGATCCGCCGCGCTCTCCGATGAGAAGGGCTCGGGGCCTGCTGTCGGCTTGTCGCGAATCACGACCGACCGGATCGCCACACGCTCTTTCGGGCGGCCGCGCTCGTCGGCCGCAACCTCGGAAATCTTCTGCGCGATGAAAATACCGTCGCTCACTCGGCCGAACACGTCGTGCACACCGTCGAGCCCGGGTTGATCGGACACGCAGATGAAGAACTGCGTTCCGCCGCTGTCGGGATTTCCCGCACCGGTAACGGCCGACACGGCGCCGCGCGTGTTTTTCTCCGCACTGCGCTCAGCTCGTAGCACCCCGAGCCCGCCCGTGCCGTACGCGTCGCCCTTGGCGGGATCCTTGGTGAGCGGATCGCCACCCTGGACGATTCCCTGACGCACCACGCGGTGGAACATCGTGCCGTTGTAGACGCCTTCCTGCGCGTTCTTGATGAAATAGCCCACATGGTTCGGCGCGGCTTCCGGCAGGAGATCGATGATGATGGTCCCGAGATCCGTCTCGACGACCGCTTGCTTGCCGCTCATCTCGGCGAGGGTCAGCGTTGTCGTGAAGAACTGCGGACCTGCGGGAGGCTTTGGCGCAGGCTTGGCGCCCCGCTGGGCTTCAACGGAAGACGCGCCCGTCAGAATGGCGACTAGCACCGCCACGGATCGAACGAACTGCATGGGGGGCATTATAGCTATGGGCTGTGAGCCATGAGCTATGAGTAGCAATGAGCTACCAACTCACAGCTACTCATAGCTGAGAGCTGAAAGCTCATAGCTCAAAAGCTACTCTTGTGGCGCGTTCGCCGACGGCACGCTCGCGGCCCCGGGCCTCACGATCTCGTCGATCAGGAACAGATCGGTGAGTAGCGCGCGCAGGTGGATGGAGGCGTTGAGGTTGTCAACCATCTGCGAGCTGACCGACCGTTGCGCGAGGACGAGCTGGAGGCTCGCCTGGGCGTCGTTGGCATCGCGTTCCAAAAGTGCGATGAATCGATCGTAGGCCGCAGTGGGCTGGAGGTTGTCGGCCTGCACGATTTTCGTGAACAGGTCGCCAAGCCCGCTCAGCGCCTTTTCGCAGACGCCGAGGGTCGTGCGGATCTGGGAACCCGCACCAGAGCCGGGCTCCGTACGCAGCCCTTGGGCTGCGTACGCCAGCATGAACTCGTACGATTCTTCGATCCGCGCGCAGCGGTCTCTTAGCTCGTCCCGCAGGTTTTCCATCAGGGACGCGGCGACGACGAGTTCTCAGCCACCCAGCGCTGCGGGTCGTGGTGCTCGAGGAATTCCTGTCTGCTGATGTCGCCGAAGACCATCCCCTTCGTGATCCACAACTTCTCCGGCCTGATGGCGAAGTAGATGTGAGCCATCGTCAGAAACACCAAGCCGATGCCGGCGAGGCCGTGCAGCACGTACATCATGCCCCACGTGCTGTCAGCGAACAGGTACGGGTCGCGCGTGAAAAACGGGTTGCGCACGCGCACCATCATGAAGAGCCCGGTCGGAACGACAGCCAGCGCCGACAGGACGATGGCCGTGTGATACATCTTGTTGTCGTACGGATACTTCGCGGCCTTGCGGGGCGGGGCCGCGTTACCGCCCATCGCGCGGCTGAAGCGCGTCATCGCCTCGTTCACGTCCTCTTTATTCAGCCAGATCGACCAGAAATCGAGCCAGAAGCTGGCGTGGATGATGTGATAAATGATCGACGCGGTCAGCACGAGGCCGGCTATCCAGTGGATCTGCACCCAGTCGAATCTGAAACCGAGAATGGGCGCGAACGACGTGAACAGCAAGGTGAGCATCGAGGCGGCCATCACCCAGTGGAACGCGCGCGCGGCGCCGGTGTGGCGCTTCACGCGCTCCGGCACTTTCGCAGCGGCCACGGGATCGACCGGGGCCGTGTGTCCACCCTTCGGCTTCGGCCAGAACATCACAAAGAGCGTGTGGCCGAGCATGAACAACACACCTAGGCCCAGCGCGATATAGACCAAGGTCCACTGCGCGTGTGTCAGGATGTCTTCGCCCCAGGGATTGACACCCTGCTGAACCAACCAGTTCATGACGTCGCCTCCGCCCGGAGCGCCCGCTTCACGAGGTTCCGCATCAAGGGGATCTTGTACGCGTTGTGGGCCAGTGGCTGAGCGCCGGCAACGGCGAGCTCGCCGGCCATCGTCGCGGTCTCTTCGTTCTGTGCCTTGCCGGCCACTTGCGTCTCAACGGCCGTCAGCCTCACGGGGTGCGCCGCCACCCCGTTGACCACGACCCGCGCCTGCTGAATGTTGCCGCCCGACACTTTCACCGCCGAGGCCACATTCACCAGCGGGAAATCCCAGACCTGGCGATCGCGAATCTTCTCGAAGTAGAACTTCGCGCCCGCCCACGTACCCGGGATGCGAATGGCCGTCAGCAAGTCGCCCGGCTGGAGGACCGTCATCCGCATGATATCGATCGACGGACCGATGAAGAACTCCTCGGCCGGCACTACGCGCTCGCCGCTCGAGTTCCGGACGACCATCTGTGCGTCGAGCGCGACGAGGGCAGGCGCCGTGTCGGACGGGTTGACCGCGACGCAGCGGTTCGCATCGAAGATGGCGTGCTCGCGGTTGAGCGCGGTCGGCGTATCTGCGTAGCAGATATTGCCGCCGGCGCGGTAGCACGTCCACCCGCTGCGGTAGTACCAGCAGCGCGTGTCCTGCGACACGTTCCCGCCCAGGGTGCCCTGGTTCCTGATCTGGGGCGAGGCCACGAGCCCCGCGGCGTCGGCCAGGAGCCTGAACTTCTCTTTGACGACCGGGTCGTTGGCGATCGTGGTCAGCGTGGTCGTCGCGCCAATCTCAAGGCCGCCGTCGGGCAGCGCCTTAATACCGCGCAGCGCGTCGATGCCGCTGAGGTCAATGACCACCTGAGGCCGCTTGTTGCGATCCTTCAGCCAGTCGAACGTATCGAGCCCGCCAGCCAGCACCCAGACGCTGCGGCGGTGCCGCTCGAGCAGCCCCAAGGCATCGTCGATACTTGCAGGCTGAAACAACTCGAAGGCCGGCATTACATCGTGAATCGTTGCCATCTCACAGCCTCCCTTTACACGTGGGTCACGAGGCCTTCATCGACACGTCTACCCGCGTCGAGCGAAGCCACAATCATCGTTGCCTAAGCATTCCGCAGATTCTCCGCGCCGCGCATCATCGCGTTGAGGATCTTGTTGTAATCCGTACAGCGGCAGAGGTTGCCGGAAATGCCGTGCGCGAGCTGTTCGCGCGTCGGGTTCGGATTGACCTTCAGGAAACCCACCGCGGCCATCATGAATCCTGACATGCAGAACGCGCACTGGAATCCCTGCTCGTCGACCACAGCCTGCTGCACGGGATGCAGCGTGCCATCGGCCGCTTCGAGTCCTTCGATGGTGACGATCCGTTTCCCGCGAACCGTGTGCGTCAGGATCGAGCAGGAGTAATGCGGAACGTCGTCGATGAGCACGGTGCAGGCCCCGCACTCGGCGCGATCGCACCCGAGCTTGGTGCCAGTGAGGCCCAGCTTGTAGCGCAGCGTCATCGCCAGCGTTTCTTGCTTCATCACGTCGACGCGGCGCGCCTGGCCATTGACGTTGAGCGTCATCAGCCTTTCGACGGAGCCCGGAAGCGAGCTCTGACCGAAGAGGCGCTCCGGGCCTCTGAAGAGGTAACTCGACGCGGAGACGGCAGCGCCCGCCGCAATCACGCCTTTGATGAACGTGCGGCGACTGACGCCGGAGTGTAAATCGGGCTGAGGTTGCAGTGGAGCGTTCATGGGGTCATCACCTCGTCATGAAACCCGCAAGGGTCGCAGCAAACCGAACAACAGACTCCTGGCGGCTTAAGCGACCGTATCGTATCAGAAACTCGGGGAAACCTAAGGTGGAAAGTCGCCTCAAAATCGTCCGCGCGAATGCCGACAAGAATGGTCCGGATTAGTCGTCCCGGTCGGCCCGCCTGGGTCGCTGATTTGCCGCCAGGACTCGCTTCCTCAGCCGGATGCTCTTCGGCGTGATCTCCACGAGCTCATCGTCGTTAATGAACTCGATGGCTTGCTCCAGGCCAAGAATCCGAGGCGGAATCAGGCGGATCGCCTCGTCGGCTGACGACGCCCGCATGTTGGTCTGTTTCTTTTCGCGACAGACGTTCACGTCCATGTCGCTTGGGCGAGCGTTCTCGCCGATGATCATCCCCTCATAGACCTGCTGGCCTGGCGAAATGAAGATCTCGCCGCGCTCCTGGAGGTTGGCGATGGCGTAGGCCGTGGCCACCCCGGCCCTGTCAGAGACCAGCGCGCCGGTCACCCGCGAGGGGATTGCCCCGTGCCAAGGCTCCCATCCCGCGAACAAGTGGTTCATGATGCCGGTCCCGCGGGTATCCGTGAGGAACTGCGATCGAAAGCCGATGAGCCCACGCGCGGGAATCCGGAATTCCATGCGCACCCGCCCGCTGCCGTGGTTCACCATTTTGGTCATCGTCCCCTTGCGGCCGCCGGTTTGGGCAATGACCACTCCCTGAAAGTCCTCGGGCACGTCGATGACGAGGTCTTCGACCGGCTCCACCTTCTGCCCGTTCATCTCCTTGGTGACGATCTCGGGCCTCGAGACCTGCACCTCGAAGCCCTCACGGCGCATCATCTCGATGAGAATCGACAACTGCAGCTCGCCGCGGCCGACGACCTTCACCGACTCGGGGCTGTCGGTGTTTTCGAGGCGGATTGAGACGTTGCCGATGAGCTCGCGCTCCAGCCGATCGCGCACCTGGCGCGACGTCACGAACTGTCCTTCCTTGCCGGCGAGGGACGAGGTGTTGACGCCAAAGATGATCGACACCGTCGGCTCGTCGACTGCCACGACTGGAACGATTGCCTGTCGTTCGACTTCGGTCACTGTTTCGCCGATGGTGATGTCGGGCATTCCGGCGAGGCACACGATGTCGCCTGCCGCGGCGTTGTCGATGTCGATCCGCTTCAACCCGTCGAATGCATACAGCTTCGTGATCTTCGCCCGGCGGAAGTCGGAGACCGCTGGCGATCCAATCGCCACCTCGTCGCCGATTTTCACGCGGCCGTTGAAGATTCGCCCGATGGCGATTCGTCCCAGGTAATCGCTCGAGTCGAGGTTTGCGACCAGAATCTGGAGCGGGTCTTCGGCAGAGCCCATCGGCGGTGGAACGTGCGCGACGATCGCGTCGAAGAGCGGACGGAGGTCGACGCCGGGCGTGGCCAGATCGCGGGTGGCGGTGCCGCGCTTGCCATTGGTGTAGATGACTGGAAATTCGAGCTGAGCCTCCGATGCATCCAGGTCGATGAACAAATCGAAGATCTCGTTCAGCACTTCGGCCGCGCGCGCATCCGGACGGTCGATCTTGTTGATCACGACGAGCGGTGGCAACCCGCGCGAGAAGGCCTTGGCGAGAACGAACCGTGTTTGCGGCAGCGGTCCCTCGGATGCGTCCACCAGGAGCACAACTCCATCGACCATCGACAGGGTGCGCTCGACTTCCCCGCCGAAGTCTGCGTGCCCGGGCGTATCGACGATGTTGATCAGGAGGTCCTGGTAGTGGACGGCTGTGTTCTTGGCAAGGATGGTGATGCCCCGTTCACGTTCCAGCTCGTTGCTGTCCATCGCGCGCTCAGCCACGCGCTCGTTCGCTCGGAACGCGCCGCCCTGGTGCAGCATCGCGTCGACGAGCGTGGTCTTGCCGTGATCGACGTGCGCGACGATGGCGACGTTCCGGCGGTTGGGATTGGCAACATGGCGCGAATTTCTCGGCGAGGGCATCAAGACAGTATAGTTGAAGCGAGTCGACGCCCATCGAGTCGTCAGTCAGAGAGTCGTCAGTCAGAGAGTCGTCAGCCGACAGTCATGGTCAGCAGTCGTCAGTCTCAGCCATTAGTCCCAGTCGGCAGTCGCCCTTGACTCCCTAGGATGCCTTTGCTCTCCCGACAAACCAGCGGTTCGGTTGTCTGCGTGTCGTGCGGATCGCTTGTCGGCGTCCGCGACGAGAAGTGCTACACATGCGGCCGGCGCAATCCGGGCTTGTGGGGTTTCGCTCCGGTCTTGCGGCGCCTTGGCACCGACATGGGCTTCGTGGCGCTGGTCGTCTGGGGCAGCGGCGCGTTGTACCTGCTGTCGTTGCTTCTGTCGGGGCGTGACATCGGAATGGGCGGCGGCAGCCTCCTCAACATCCTGGCCCCAAGCACGCAGTCTGTGTTGATACTCGGCGCCAGCGGCGGGCTGCCGGTATTCGGATTCGGGCGGTGGTGGACGATCCTCAGCGCGAGCTGGCTCCACGGCAGCCTCCTGCACATCGTGTTCAACATGATGTGGGTGCGCGATCTCGGACCAGCCGTCGCCGATGTGTTCGGCGCCGGCCGCATGGTGATCATCTACACCGTAGCCGGAGCCTCGGGATTCTTGCTGAGCTCACTTGCAGCGGTCTACATGCCGCCCCTGCCGCTGCTGCGCGGCGCGCAGCTCACGCTCGGGGCGTCTGCCTCGATCTTCGGGTTGCTCGGATCGCTGGTGTACTACGGCCGGCGAACGGGGAGCTCACTGGTGCACGGTCAAGCCGTGCGCTACGCCATTATTCTCGGGGTGTTCGGGTTGATCATGCCGGGCATCGACAACTTCGCGCACGCCGGCGGCTTTTTCGGAGGCTATCTCATTGCGCGGGTGCTCGACCCGCTGCGGCCGGAGCGCATCGACCACATCGTCATCGCGCTCGTGTGTCTGGCCGCCACCGCACTCTCGATCGGCGCGTCAGTCATCACGCTGCTGCCGCTGTTCATGCAATAACAACGAAAACGAGTCGACTGACGACTCTGAGACTGTCGACTCGCGTCAGTATTACTTCACTCCCGCGACCGGTACATATGCCGGGAACACGTACGCGTACAGCATCGAGATGATGCCCATCACGATCATCAGAAGAATGCTGTGCTTGATCGTGAACCGGAAGAGCCGGCTCTCGTCGGCGGTGGTCATGCCGGTTGCGGCGACCGCGACGGCGATGCTCGTGAGTGAGATCATCTTGCCCATGACGCCCGCCGCGGAATTCACCGACGCGGTCAGCACGGGGTTCATCCCCAGCGCGTTCGCGGTGACGACCTGCAGGTTGCCGAACAGCGCGTTGGCTGACGTGTCGCTGCCCGTCAGGAACACGCCGAGCCATCCAAGCACCGCGCTGAAGAACGGGAAGAAGAACCCGGTTGCCGCCAGAGCCAGCCCCAATGTCGATGTCATGCCCGAGTAGTTCATGAGGTACGCGAGCCCGAGCATGGACGCGATCGTCACCATCGAGAGCTTGAGCTGCTTGAACGTGGCGAGATAGGTGCCGAGAAACCGCTGCGGCGACACGCGAAGGATGATCGCAGCCGTCACGCTCGCGAGGAAACAGGCGGTCCCGGCGGCGCTCAGCCAGTTGAACGCATAGTTGGCCGCATACGGCGCCGGCTTCGGTGTCACCGGCGGTATGCGGGTGATCATGTTGTGCAACCCTGGCACCGCGAAGATCCTCGTCGTCGCCCGGTCGATCGCCGCCCTGATGTCGGCCTCACCCCACAGGAGGACGAAGACGACCAACAAGAGGTACGGGAGCCACGCCATGAAGAGCTCGCCCCCTGAATGTCGCTTCGGCGCGATAGTCGCTTCCTTGTCTCCCTCGAGGCGCATGATTGTCGGCGGCTTCCACAGCTTCAGCACGAGAATCATCGCGCCGATGCACACCAGCGAGCTGATGATGTCGGTAAGCTCGTGGCCGATGTAGTTGGACACGTAGAACTGCGCGCCCGCAAACGACACCCCGCAGATCAGAATCGCCGGCCACACTTCGAGGGCCCGCTTTCCTCCGGCCATGATGCACACGAGGTACGCCAGGAATGATGATCGAGATCATCGCGCAGAGCCGGCCCACCATCATGCTCAACGGCATGGACGGTATGCCGGTGACGTTCGCCAGCGTCGTCACTGGAATGCCGATGGAACCGAACGCCACGGGCGCCGTATTCGCGAGCAGACAGATGCCCGCGGCATAGAACGGCGAAAAGCCGAGGCCCGCGAGCATGGCTCCCGAGACGGCGACCGGCGCGCCAAACCCGGCGGCGCCTTCGATGAACGCCCCGAAAGAGAAGGCGATAAACAGCGCCTGCAACCGGCGATCATTGGTCAGACCGCCAACCGAGTCCTTGATGATCTCGAACTTCCCGGTGTCGACGGCCAGGCGGTACAGCATGATCGAGCTGAAGACAATCCACGCGATCGGGAAGAGGCCGAATGCGGCGCCGAGCAGCGTGGACAGGACGGCCATCTGCACCGGCATGCCATACACGAGGATGGCGACCACGAATGCCGAGCCGAGCGCCGTCATCGCCGCCATCCAGGCCGGTTTCCGCAAAACGCCCAACATGATGAAGAGCACAAAGATGGGTACGGCAGCCGCCAGAGCCGAGAGGCCCAGACTTCCGCCTAGGGGCTCATAATTGTGTTGCCACATATCTCCCTCGAGGACGCGGTTAGCTCACAATGGGAATCGGCGAGACTCTATCACAGGACGCGCGGATGAACCTCTGGCGGAAAGGGGGGACGTCACAGATCGGTCAGCTGGCTCGACGATCGCGGCCCGGCGGCCGGTCCAGCTTCGCCGCGCCAGCTCGCTCCGAGACCGCTTCCTTCAGGCCGATCTCGAGCCGCTCGCTTCGGATGCCGAGCCGCAGCCGCCCATAGAGACTGATGTCGTGATTGGCCACCCAGACGAGCGACAGCCACGCAATCAGGTATCCCCGCCAATCGTCGAAGAGAAGTGTGAATCCGGTCAGCGCCAGCATCGCGGCTGAGACGTAGTGGCTGAAGCAATACTCGCAGGTCAGAAGATAGAAGAATTTCCGGGCCGGTAGTGACGTGGCCGAATCAGCACGTTCGACGAAGTACTCGTGCAACTCGCAGCGACATCTTCCGAGGGCGCCTTAGAACAATCGGCAAGAACCAAGCCAGGTTCAGTCGGCCCGCTATCGAATATTGAGATCGATCGCGTCGGAAATCGCTCGCTGACAGACGCGACAGAACGGCACGGCAGTTCGTGAGCCCATCAGGCACTCGGCCTCAGGTCGATACACGCCTCGCGACTCGTAGCCGCCGCCCTCGAACGCGCCGACCCTGCCAGCATAGTCAATCGGCGTCGGGATGGGCGTTCCAGCCTCGACCAGATCGCGCCACTTCAGCGCTGCCGGCCGAAGCAACGCGGTGAGGTTCGGTTCCCACGGCTCGACTTTCTGTGGCAACCCCGTCGCGTAGGTGACGTTCCCGACGTATTCGTCGGCGAGGCCGGCGAGGTGATGCGCCAGCTCGTGGACGAACACATACTCCGCTTCCCTGCTGCCCGCGGCTACCGTGAACTGCTGGTTGAAAATCCCCCCTCCTCCGTACCGTTCTTCATTCATAAGGATGCCGACGACATCGTAGGGAGCGACGGAGGCGAGATTCCGAAGCGCCCGATTGTCGTAGGAGAGCGCGTAGCGTTCGATGCCGAAGACGTTGTAGACCGACCTCCGTCGGCGACCCGGCAAGTTCGAGCAGCCTCACGTTGAAGTCGGATTGGCGCGATTGAAACGGCGCCAGCGCAAAGAGGGCGCGCAAGAGACGCTCGGCGGCGAGTCGAAAGTTCGGCAGCTCGTTCGCGGAATACCTGTCGCTGATGAGCAGCAGGTCCACTTTCTCTCGAGGTGCGCCATTCTCGAGCAGCGTGATCACACGCCCGCGGTGGCTGGGGGCGCGCGCTGTCACCAAGCGAGGATCGACGGAGGTCGACCACAGATCGCGAAAGATGTTCTCGCCATCGCGTTTCTTCAGCGTCAGCCGCACCTGGGCCGCCGGCCAGGGAAACCGCACCGATTCGTGGAACGACCGATTCGTCCTCTTGGCCTCGGGGATCGTCTCCCATTCGGCATAGATCGAGGAGAACCCTCGCGAGAACAGCGGCCGTGCCGAAGCAGCGTCGGTCACCTCGAAAAGGTAGTCGCCCAGGCCCGTCTCATCGATCAACTGCGTGGTGCTTCCCGCCCAGGGCCCGTCGGCTTGTACGCGATCCAATCGGATCGATTCGCCGCCCGGCCCGCCTCGATGCACGTAGTCCACGCGCATCGTCTGCAGCTCGCGAGGAGCGCCCGCCGAGGCCTGGCGCTGCAGCAAGGCAGGCGCTGTCAGGGCCGACGAAACACCCGCCAGCAGTATCGAAGCAAGGATCCGTGCTTTCACGTCGCAGCCCGTGAGTGAATCTTAGACCTATCTTGTAGTACCTTTTTTGCGGAGGCACTCGGGTAAGTCGACAGTCGGTAGTTGTCAGTGATCAGTCGCAGTCGATAGTCTAAGTCGTCAGTCGCAGGCGTCAGTCTGCAGTCACAGTCCGCAGGCGTCAGGCGTCAGTCGACGTCGAAAGACATGGGGGCCCGGACTGATGACTGGGACTGAAGACTTGGATGGTGGGCTATGACTAGGACTTTAGACTGAGACTGGCGACTCTGACTGATCACTGACGACTACCGACTGACGACTCTTATGGCCACATCCGACGACCTCATGGACCTCGCGCGGGCTGGCGCAGAACGCATCAACATGCCCGACAGCCATGTCCGCTACCCCAGCTTTGCCGACGTCGAAGAGCAATGCGCGAGCGAGTATGACGACCTGCTCGGAGCTCTGCACGAGGACGAGCTGTTCGCGCCGGCCGATGTTCAACGGCAGGAGGAAATCGTCGAGCGTCTCAAGGAGCTGGTGGACGAAGAGGATCATGCGCTCATCGAGGAGCTCGTCGACAACCTCGCGCGCCAGGTTTGGGTCAACCAGGAAGCCGCGTTTCATCTGGGGATGGCGGTCGGTCTTCGACTCGCGGAAGGGCGCCGCCATTAGGTGACGCGTCCCCTGCTGAAATGGGCTGGGGGCAAGCGCCAGCTCCTGCCTGCCCTTCGGCGTTTCTATCCTGCGCACTTTGGCCGGTACCGCGAGCCGTTCCTCGGCAGCGCCGCGGTCTTCTTCGACCTCTACAACCGTGGACGGCTGGAAGACCGCCCCGCGAGGCTCTCCGACACGAATCCGGATCTCATCGCCTGCTACACGACGGTTCGCGATCGCCCCGAAGAGGTGATCGAGGAGCTCGTCAAGCTCGCAGACGGACACGCTCGGCGCGGAGCCACGCACTACTACGAGATTCGCGACGAGCTCTTCAACCCGCAACGTCGCGTGCTGGCATCTTCGAGCAGCTTCATCTACACGCCAGCGCTGGCAGCGATGCTGATCTACTTGAATCGGACCGGGTACAACGGGCTCTTTCGTTTGAACGCCAGCGGCAACTTCAACGTGCCTGCTGGGCGCTACACCTCTCCCCGGATCTGCGATGCAGAGAACATCCGGAGCGTGGCGGCTGCGCTGAGGCGAAGCCACTTCTCGCTAGCGTGTGAGGGCTTCGACGCAACCCTCCAGGACGTGCACAAAGGGGACTTCGTGTACTTCGATCCACCCTATGCCCCACTGAGCTCGACGGCCCGCTTCACGAGCTACACCGCCTCTGGTTTCACCAACGCGGACCAGCAACGCCTCAAAGAGCTCGTTGTGGAGCTTGCCGCACGCGGGTGCCATGTGCTGCTGAGCAATTCGACTGCGCCGGAGATCACCGCGCTCTATGGGCGGGACAAAGCTGTCAGCCGCGCAGGGCTTCGGTCCGTGAGAGTGCCGGCGCGGCGCGCGATCAACTCCAAGCCCGGCCGACGCGGAACGGTGGACGAATACGTGATTACGACCGAACCCAGAACCTAGAACCCAGAACTGAGAACCTTTTGAGCCCAAGCCACATGCTCGGCCACGACCGGGTCTCCGGTACTTGCGTCGGCAGTCGACCGGAGGGCGTCAAGCGCCGACGCATCGCCGGAGTTGCCAAGAGCGACGGCCAGATTCCGGCGCAGCCCTCTGACGCCGGTGCGAGTCATCGGGGTGCTGCCGATGAGTTCCTCCAGCTCCCGGTCGCTGCGCCTCCAAAGGTCAACAAGGCTCGCGACATTCACGTCCTCACGCGACGACCACGAAGGATCGGCCGTCGTCACAGGAAAGCCATTCCACGGGCAGACCTCCTGGCAGACATCGCACCCGAAAATGTGATTGCCGATCGCCGGGCGGTGCGCTTCTGGAATTGAGCCGCGGTACTCGATCGTGAGGTACGACACGCAACGCGTCGCATCGAGCACGTGCGGTTCGACCAGCGCCTGAGTCGGACACGCCTCGAGGCACAGCGTGCACGTGCCGCACTGATCGACGCCCGGCGCATCGGCGTCGAGCGGCAGACTGCAGAGGACGGCGCCCAGCAACACCCAGGATCCGACTTCCTGATTGATGAGGCAGCTGTTCTTGCCGATCCAGCCGAGCCCGGCGTACTGCGCGTAGACCCGTTCCTGCACTGGGCCGGTATCGACGTACGCGCGCGCCTCGAACGGAACAGGGCTGCTCTGCTGCATCCAGGCAACGAGCGACTCGAGCCGTTGGCCGAGCACAACGTGGTAGTCCTCGCTCCAGGCATAGCGAGCGATTTCTCCAGTGTTCGGATCGCTGCGCTCGGTCGAATAGGGTTGGCCCGCGTTGTAGACCGCGCCAACCATGATCACGGAACGGGCCGATGGCAACACGCGGCGGACGTCCGATCGCCGTTCGGCCGATCGCGGGAGATATCCCATCTTCCCCGCATAGCCGCGCTCGAGCCACGTTTGGAAGAAGCTGAGCTCGGGAAACGCCTCGACCGGAGCGACGCCGCACAGATCGAAACCCAGCTCGCGCGCTCGCGCCTTGACGCCTGCGCTGGTGAGCACTAACTCGTCTTGTCGACCAGCTGCCGCAGCACGTAAGGAAGGATGCCGCCGTGCCGGAACGCGGTCAGCTCTTCCGGTGTGTCGATCCGGACCAACGCGCTGATCTCTCTTGCAGGCCCATCAGGCGGCTGCACACGAACGGTGACGGTCGCGCGAGGCTCGAGGTGCGCCACCGCGACGTCGAAGCTCTCGAGGCCAGTGATGTTGAGGGACGCGGCGTTGTGCCCAGCGAGGAACTGCAGGGGCAGCACGCCCATGTTCACGAGGTTGCTGCGGTGAATGCGCTCGAAGCTCTCAGCGATGACGACTCGTACGCCGAGCAGTGCGGTGCCCTTCGCGGCCCAGTCTCGGGACGAACCCGAGCCATACTCCTTGCCGGCCAGCACCAGCAGCGGCACACCAGCCGCCTGATATCGCACCGACGCCTCGTAGATCGTCAGCTGTTCGCCGCCGGGCTGGTAGGTTGTCCATCCGCCTTCTGTGCCTGGCGCCAGCTGATTGCGAAGCCGCGTGTTCGCAAACGTGCCGCGCATCATCACTTCGTGATTGCCGCGGCGAGCACCGTACGAATTGAAGTCGGACGGCTTCACGCCGAGCGAGATCAGATACGTCCCTGCGGGGCTGTCGGCCGGAATCGATCCCGCCGGTGAGATGTGGTCGGTGGTGACGCTGTCGCCGAGCACGGCCAGGACGCGTGCCTTCGCAATATCACGGAGCGGCTGCGCCTCGCGGCTGATTCCCTCCACAAACGGCGGCTTGCGGACGTAGGTGGAGTCCTGATGCCACTCAAACAGATCGCCGGTCGGCACGGTCAGCTCCCGCCACCGCTCGTCGCCGTCGAACACGTTGGCGTACTGCCGCTGGAACATCTCGGATTTCACCGCGCCCAGCATCGCAGTCTGAATCTCGCGCTCTGTCGGCCAGATCTCGCGGAGGTAGACGTCTTTGCCGTCCTTGTCCTTGCCGATCGGTTCGCTCGTGAGATCCAGCGTCATCCGGCCCGCCAGCGCGTACGCAACCACCAGCGGCGGCGAGGCGAGATAATTGGCTCGAACGAGCGACTGAATACGCCCTTCGAAGTTGCGGTTGCCGCTCAGCACCGAGCACACCACGAGATTGCGGTCCGCAACGATAGCCGCGACGTCTTCGGGCAGCGGGCCGCTGTTGCCAATGCACGTCGTGCAGCCGTAGCCGACCAGATTGAACCCGAGTGCGTCCAGCGAGGCCGTCAAGCCGGCCTTGTCGAGGTAGTCGGTGACGACCTTCGATCCCGGCGCCAGGCTCGTCTTCACCCAGGGTTTGGTCGTCAGCCCGCGCGCGACGGCGTTCCTCGCGACCAAGCCAGCGCCGATCATCACACTCGGATTGGAGGTGTTCGTGCAGCTCGTGATCGCCGCCACCACGACTGAGCCATGATCGAGCCCCTCGGCGACAGCCGGAGGCGCTTCGAGTACCGCCACGCCTCCCGAGATTGACGATCCGGCCTTCGGTTTCTTGGCGACCATCATCCCCGGGAGCGCCGTCTGGAATCCGAGCTTGGCCTTCGAGAGCGCAACGCGATCCTGCGGACGCTTCGGACCGGCGAGACTGGGCTCGACGAGCTGGAGGTCGAGCTCTATCGTCTCGTCGTACGCGGCGTCGGCGCCGCTCTCGCGGAACAGCCCCTGCGCCTTTGCATAGGCCTCGACCAGCTTCACCTGCGATGCCGGCCGTCCGGTGAGGGTGAGGTAGTCGAGCGTCATCTCGTCGATCGGGAACATGGCCGCCGTCGCGCCGTACTCGGGACACATGTTGCCCAGCGTCGCCCGATCGGCAATAGTCAGGTTCGCCAGCCCGGGCCCGAAGAATTCCACGAACTTGCCGACGACTCCGTGTTTGCGCAGCCGCTCGGTCACCATCAGTACCAGATCGGTCGCGGTCGCGCCTTCGGGCATCGCGCCAGTCAGCTTGAACCCCAATACAGACGGGATGAGCATCGACATCGGCTGGCCCAGCATTGCCGCTTCTGCTTCGATCCCGCCCACGCCCCATCCGAGCACGCCGAGCCCATTCACCATCGTCGTATGGGAATCGGTGCCCACGAGGGTGTCGGGATACGCGACGACGCGTCCGTCAACGACGTCCTTGAAGACGACTCGCGCGAGGTACTCGATGTTGACCTGGTGAACGATCCCCGTGTCGGGCGGCACGACGCGGAAATTGCGGAACGCGTTCTGGCCCCACCGCAGGAACGCGTATCGTTCGCGGTTGCGCGCGAACTCGAGCTCCGCGTTCAGCCGGAACGCGTCCGAGCGCGCGAAGTAGTCCACCTGCACCGAGTGATCGATGACCAGCTCGACAGGCTGCAGCGGATTGACGCGGTCGGGATTGCCGCCGAGCCGGATCATGCCGTCTCGCATGGCTGCAAGATCGACCACGCACGGAACGCCCGTGAAATCCTGCAGCAGCACGCGCGCCGGCGCGAACGAGATTTCCTTCTGAAGCGGCGAGCCAGGCACCCAGCCGGCAAGCGCTTCGATGTCGCGCGGATGGACGAACCGCGCGTCTTCGTGCCGCAGAAGATTTTCGAGCAGGATCTTCAACGAGTACGGAAGCTTCGAAACGCCGGGAAACGTGCGTTCGAGCTGTGTGAGGGAAAAAATCTCGACGGCCTCGCCGGCGAGCGTGCACGACGTACGGGTATTGAACGAATTGACGCGGCCCATCAGCGCAATCTTATCGCGCCGCCTGCGAATGCGCCACTTGCAGCACGGCCTCAGCCGCGCGCCCGCTCGCGCCAGGTTGGCCCAGCTTTGCGCACACCTCGGCGAGGCCGGCGCGCATCACCGCCACGCGGCTTGGATCTCTCAGCAACGACAGCGTCTCGTCGGCGACGCTCTCAGCCGTACACTCGTCCTGGATCAGCTCGGGGACAATTCGACGGCCGGCGATCAGGTTGACCATCGCCGCGTTCTCGACATGCACTAAGCCGCGGATGAGACGATAACTGACTGGCGAGATCCGGTAGACCACCACCATGGGGCAATTGTGCAGCGCGGCCTGCACGGTTGCCGTCCCCGAGGCCGCAATCACGACGTCTGCGATGGAAAGCACGTCGTCGGTGCGAGCCAGCACAATCGCGGGATCGACAGGCGTCCATTGGAGTCCGGCAAAGAGCCGATCGTCGAGCCCGGGGGCGCGGGCGATCACGAACTGCGCGCCGGATCGGTGTCGCGCGGCGATATGGGCGGCGGCATCGCGCATGATGGGCAGCAATTGCTCGACTTCGTTTGGGCGGCTGCCCGGCAGCAGCGCCACGATCGGTTTGGATGAATCGAGGCCGATCTCGTTCAGGAACTCGTTTCGCGGTTCCTTGGCGCGGGCCAAGTCGACCAACGGATGGCCGACGAACTGCACCGGCACACCGGCGTCTCGGTAGATCTGCTCCTCGAATGGAAAGATGACGAGCACGCGATCGGCGATCCGCTTGACGACGTCGAGCCGGTTTCTCCGCCACGCCCAGAGCTGTGGGCTGATGTAGTAGACGACCGGAATACCGAGCCGCTTGACCGCCGCGGCAAGACGGAAGTTGAAATCCGGAAAGTCGATCGCGACAAACGTATCGGGCCTCTCGACCCGTGCGGCCTCAACGAGGCGATTCAGAAGCGACAACGAGCGAGGTACGACGCGCACCGCTTCCAGAAGTCCCGTGACGCTCAATCCGCGGTAGTCGGCGAGCAGCTCGCCGCCTCCCGCCATGAGGCGCTGGCCGCCGAGACCGAAGATCGCCGCGGCAGGCTCCCGGCGCCGGATCTCCACCGCGAGGGCCCCGGCGTAGAGATCGCCGGAGGCCTCCCCGCATGAGATCATGATCTTGCTCAACGTTTTCTGAGTGACGCAGCCGACAGGTCGAGCTCCGTGAGCGGAATCGTCTCGAACGACGCGATGCCGGCCTTCACGAGCTGATTCCTGAAGGCCGCGGCGTTGCCGACCATCACGATGGAGAGGCGCTCTGGTTGGATGTAAGTCCGGGCGACGCGCTGCACGTGATCAGGCGTCACGGCGTTCGCTCGCTGTCGGTACGTCCGGAGCTCGTCGAGCGCGAGCTCGTAGAAGACAGCGTTGACGACCTGCCGCGCGATCGCGCCAGGCGTCTCTACGGACAGCGGGAAGCTGCCGGTCATGTAGGCCTGCACGCCGGCCAGCTCGCCGTCGCCCACCCGCTCGCGCTGCAGCCGGGTGAATTCGTCCGCGATCAACCGCACGGCTTCTGCCGTCGCTTCCGTGCGCGTGTCGGTTTCGGCGATGAGATCGCCCGCCAACAGCATCGGATTGAGATCGGCCGATGCGGCATACGTGAGGCCCCGCTCGGATCGCAGGACTCGGAACAAGCGATTGCTGCCTTCCCCGCCGAGGACGCGAATGGCCTGCTCGATGCTCATGAAGTCGGGTGTCTTTCGCGGCACCGCGAGCTGTCCCACGCGGATAGCGGTCTGTACGGAATCTGGCTTGTCGACCACAATCACGCGCCGCGTTGGTGGCGGCGGCTCAGGCAGCGTCGGAGGCTGCACGGCCTGCTGCGGCCAGTCGCCGAACACCCGTGTCGCGGCCGCCATGGCTTCGTCGGCCGTGATATCGCCGACGATCGCCAGAATGCTGTTGTTCGGCGTGAAGTAGCGGCGGTGAAATTCGCGCAGATCGTCTCGCGTGATCTTGGCAATCGTCTCGGGCGTTCCCGTTCCAGGAACGCCGTACGGATGGAACCCGTAGATGAGCCGGCTGATGACCGCCGCGGCGATGAAGCCGGGGTCCTCGAGGCTGACTGCGAGGCTTTGAATCGTCTGCCGGCGCTGCCGCTCGATTTCGTCCGGGGCAAATGCTGGCCGCCGCACGAGCTCCGCCAGCATGTCCATGCCCACGCCGAAGCTGTCCTTCATCACCAGCACGCTGGCTGACGTGTGGTCGCCGCCGGCGCTCGCATCCATTGCCCCGCCGATGAAGTCGATGGCCTCGGCCAGCTGTTGCGCCGAGCGCGTCGTGCTCCCCTGATCCAGGAGCGACCCGACGAGCGCGGCCGTCCCCGCCTTGCCCGGCGGGTCGTACGCCGCACCGGCGCGGACGAGGATGCGCATCGTCACTTCTGGCTGCTCGTGATGCATCACCACGATCACTTGCATCCCGTTGGGGAGCGTTCTCAGCTCGTAGTCTGGAAAGTTGATCGGTCGTGCGGGCAACGGACGCGGCGGCGCTTCCGACGGCCAACTCGCAGCCTGCGCGCCGACGAATGCGGGCAACCCAAGAACCAGGAGCCAGGTGGCCGCGCGCCGCATCACCGCGCCCCCGCGGCTTTTGGCAACACCGTTAGCACCATCCGGCTCTCAGGAGTGAAGTACGTCTTCGCCACGCGGTGGAGGTCCCCCACCGTCATGTTCGTGAAGATCTCGACCTCGCCGTCCGCCGTGGTGACGTCGTCGTGGATGACGACGGCGTGCGCCAGCTGGCTCGCCTTTCCCCGAATGGACTCGCGGTCGATGATGTAGTCGCGGAAGAACTGATTCTTCGCCCGCTGCAGCTCTCGCTCCGTGATCGGCTGCTCGCGGAGCTTGTCGAACTCCGCGATGAGCGCCTTCTCGACTTCGTCGGGCGTGTGACCTGGCGCGACAAGCCCCACGGCGTAAAACAGATTCGGTTCCTCGATGATGTTGCCGCCTCCGAACGCTGACAACGCAATCTCCTTTTCGTAGACGAGGGACCGGTAGATGCGCGAGCTGTCGCCGTCGGACAGAATCTTCGACGTCAGGTGCAGCGGATACGAGTCGGGGTGGCCGTCAAACGTGATGGGATAGGCGACGATCACCGCGGGCAGCGGCCAGTTCTCGCGAACCACCACGCGCCGCTCCGCCTTCGAGGGTTTTTCTCGAGGATAGTCGCGCGAGATCGGTCTGGTGGACCCTGGCACTCGGGCGAAATAGCGCGTCACGAACTCCTTGGCCTGAGCCATGTCGAAGTCGCCAACAATGGCGATGGTCGCGTTGCCCGGCACATAAAAATTGCTGTGAAAATCGCGCACGTCTTCGACGGACGCCGCGTCGAGGTCTGCCATGCTGCCAATCGTGGTGTGCTTGTAGGGACTGACCGTGAAGAAGTTGTCGTAGAGGATCTCCGACAGCCGCCCGAACGGCTGGTTGTCCACACGGAGGCGGCGCTCCTCCTTGACGACTTGCCGTTCGTTGTCCAGCGTCTCCTTGTCGATGCGCAGCGTGGCCATGCGATCGGCTTCCATCCACAACACCATCGGGAGGTACTGTGACGGCACCGTCTGCCAGAACACCGTGGCGTCGTCGCTGGTGTAGGCGTTGCTCTGTCCGCCAATGCTGGCCAGCATCGACGAATGCTCCTCTGGATCGACGTTCTTCGAGCCCTTGAACATCATGTGCTCGAACAGATGCGCGAAGCCGGTGCGCCCGGGCTTTTCGTCCTTCGACCCCACGTGATACCAGACCTCGACCTGGACGATCGGGGTTGAACGATCTGGGGACAACACGACCGTGAGCCCGTTCGGGAGCTTCATCAGCTCGTACTCCATGCGGGGCGGGCGGACGGCGGCGCCCAGTGGCACCAGCGCGAGCACAGCGACAAGCGCGACGGCGGCAAGGAATGGCTTCATAGGGTCTGCTTCGATCTTAGCGTGGATTCCAGTTCGAGGATGCGCTGTTCCAATTCGGCAATCCGCTTCCTCAGGGCGGGAAGCTTGCGAAACACGGCCGAGGCCTTGAGCCACTCCCGGTTGTCGATCGCAGGGTAGCCCGAGACGAACGCACCGGCTGGCACCGAGTTGGTGATGCCACTCTGACCGACGGCGCTCGCGCCGTCACCAACCGTCACGTGGCCGGCCACGCCGACCTGCCCGCCGAACGTGACGTTCTCGCCGATGGACGTGCTACCCGCAATGCCGACCTGAGCAGCAAGTAGCGCGTTCTTGCCAACCGTGACGCCGTGCCCAATCTGGACAAGGTTGTCGATCTTCGCTCCAGCCTGTATGCGCGTTTCCCCGACAGCCGGGCGGTCGATGGTCGTGTTCGCGCCGATTTCGACGTCGTCCTCCAACACCACGATGCTGGTTTGAGGAATTTTCTGATGCGTGCCATCGGGACGCCTGACGAAACCGTATCCATCGCCCCCAATCACCGCGCCGTTCTGCAAGACCACGCGATGGCCCAGCACCGAACGCTCGCGAAGGGACACGTGCGCGTGGATCACGCAGTCGTCGCCAATCGTCACGCCGTCCCCGATGTAGACGTGCGGGTGCACGACTGTCCGATCGCCAACCCTCGTGCCCGCACCAATCGTGACGAAGTGGCCGATCGACACATCTCGGCCGAGTTCTGCGTCGGACGCCACGACGCTGAATTCGCTGACGCCCGGGGAAGGAGTGGCCGACGGCGCGAAGAGCGGCAGCGCAGCAGCCAGCGCGAGATACGGGTTCTTCGTGCGCAGCATCGGACACGGCGCGGCCTCCGCACTCTCGCTCAAGATGACGGCCGACGCGCGTGTCCGGCGCAGCGCGTGGGCGTACTTTGGATTCGCGAAGAATGTGAGGTCTCCGGTGCCGGCCTGATCAAGGCTGGCCACGCGCCGAATCTCGACGCTGCCATCGCCGTCGAGCCGGCAGCCCAGGCGTTCGGCCAGTTCGCTGAGCCTCATGGTGGCCATGCGCGCGGGACCGAGAATATCACGCGGTCTTGGGAGAGACTCGTTCGAAGAACCTCGCCAGGTGCGGCAGATGCAGCGCCGTCGCAACCTGGTGTACTTCCGCGTCGCGAGCCGCGCCATCGAGCGACATCGCCTGCCGCAGTCTTGACAGGTCCGCGCTTGGGCGGCAGTGCCAGACCACCTCAGACAACGCGTGCCGCGCGCCTCGGCGAGATAGGTAATGTCCGACGGCGCGGAAGCCGAAGTAGTACGCCAGCACGTTCGGCCCGGGCACGAAGAAGAACGCACCGGACGCCACGAGCAGCGTGCCGTCGATGACGAGCCACTTCAAGTGCCGATCGGCCTCGCGCTGCAGCTCCTGATGGGCTCGCGCCAGCGCGGCGTCGCTCGACAGGTCGTCCGGAACGTGCAGCGTCACTTCCGACACATTCCGCAGTCGCCACAGGAGCCGCTGTTCGGCAATTCGCTCCGCGAGCCACGCGAACAGGCGGTCCTTGAGCCGCTCCATCCAGGAACGATGGTGATCGACCGGGCGATCTTCAGCGCCGAGGCGCCGCTCTTCGGCCTCCGCCAGTGTCGCTTTGAATCGCTCATAGAGGGCGGCAAACCGCCCCGTTGGCTGTTCGCCTCCCGCGAGCTCTTCAGGATCGCCGGCTTCGTCGCAATAGAGCTCGTAGCGGTCGGGACCAACCGGAAGGAAGTACACGTCCATCAGGGGTTCGACGCAGATCCAGCGCCCGTCCGCCGACGCTGATCGGGACGGGGTGGAGCCTTCACGGGCAGCGCCGGCTTGCCCGCCTGCTCCCACGCGCTGGAAATGATCGAGGCCACCGCGGTGATCGCATCGTTCAGACGCTTCTCGAGGACCGGACGCGTGCGGGCAAGGAACGCGTCGAAGTACTGCGCGTCGTACGCGTCACGGTTGCCGATCGCTTCCTTGTCGGCCGCGAGCACGGCTGGCACGAGCTGCGAGCTCTCGAGCAGCGTATCGAACACGAAGTCGCGCTCGTTCTGAATCCGTTGCAACCGTCCGGGCGCAATCGTCAGCTTCGCCTGATATCGCACGAACAGCTCGTCTTCCCAGCGATTGTGCACGCCGGTCTGCCCCGTCTGCTGACCGTTGTAGTTGAGGACCGCGTGCAGCGGTACGTGCGAATCGGCGACGTAGTGCCCGATGATCGCCGAAAAGTACGTGATGTCGCTGCGCGCATAGGGGCCGTTCTTGTGCAGCGCCTCGAAGCCGCGGACCAGACGGCCCGCCATTTCGTGTGTCCGCCACGGAAGGAGTCCGTTATCGCGCAGTTTGTCTATGCCGTGTTTCTTGACCGCCTCGTCGTAGTTTCGCGGCAGATCCTTGAAAGGATAGGGGCCGTAGGCGTCCAGATCGAGGAAATGGTTCGGCGGCTCTTCGGTGAAACCGGCATTGCGCCAGAGATCGGGATCGATGGCTCGCTCGACGATGAACGCGCGGTTGGCCTCGAAGAACGGTCGAATCGGTTCGGGAAGAATATCGATCGCACGAGAGACGATGAACTTGTGCGCTTCAAACCCCCACGCTCGCGCAGGCGCGGGCACGGCCAGGATCGCAACGGCCACGACGGCGACGGTGACGCGCATACCGTATTATCACCGAATGCCTCGCCTCGGCGCCCACATGTCGGTGGCTGGTGGGCTGCCATTGGCGATCGCCCGGGCCCACCTTCACCGGTGCGACACACTCCAGATCTTCACCAAGAACGCGAGCCAGTGGCGAGCCCGCCCGCTGGCGACTGCCGAGATCGACGCGTTCAAACAGGCGGCCCACGACACGCACATCAGCCCCATCGTCGCGCATGCCAGCTACCTCATCAATCTCGCGACAACCAATGCGGCAATTCGGACGCAATCGATCGCGGCACTCGGCGAAGAGGTGGATCGCGCCGAGGCACTGGGCCTCCTGGGTGTCGTGCTGCATCCGGGCGCACGGATAAGCGCCCCGGCCGCCGACGCGATCTCGTTGATCGTTGAAGCCCTCACGCAGGTGCTGAGCGCCAGAACGTCGGGCAAGACGATGATCCTGCTGGAACACACCGCCGGTCAGGGAAGCACGATGGGGTCGACGTTCGAAGAAATCGCGGCGATGCTCGACGGCACGAAGCTCGCGGCGCGAATGGGCGTGTGCCTCGACACGTGCCATCTGCTGGCGTCGGGCTACGACCTGTGCAGCGAGGCCGGCTACAGGTCCACGTTCGAGTCTTTCGAGCGGCTCATCGGCCTTGAACGGCTGAAGGTCTTCCACGTCAACGACTCGAAGAAGCCGTGCATGAGCCGCGTCGATCGTCACGAGCACATCGGCAAGGGCTGTATCGGACTTGAACCCTTCAAGCGCTTGCTGAACGACCAGAGATTCGCGAATCTTCCGATGATTCTCGAGACGGAAAAGACCGAGTCGCGGGATCGAGGCAAGATCGAGATCGATCCGCTCGACGAAATGAATCTGTCAACCTTGCGGCGACTGCTCAACGCTCCGGCGTAGGCTCGCCCTCACCAAATACCTCGGCTTCGAATCGAAACAACTCCGCGCCGGCTTGCCAGGCGTCGCGAGGCAACCCGGCTTTGAGGCAAACGTGTAAGACGAGTTCCGCCGCATTCCATCCCTGTTCAATCGCTACCTGCGGGAGAAGCAAACCGCGCAGGTAGTCGTGCTCGATGATCACGCCGTGCCTGCCGATCTCGATCTCCGACGGATCCGCAATTGGCTCGACCGGGCCGAGCACTGAGATCTCCACCAACAAGGCGTCCCATTCGGCGATCGTCACTGGCGCGAAGCGTGGATCGCGGGTCGCAGCCGAGACTGCGCACCGCTCCACGACCTCGAGCAGCGGAAGGTCGGCCTCGAGATAGCCGATGCACCCCCGAAGCGCGTCGCCTGCGCGAAGCGTAACGAAAGCGCCTGCCTTCGCGCCTGTGGAGAAATCCGAGCCTGACGGCTGCGTGAGGGGAGCCCCGATGGCGCGCTCGATCGCCGCTCGCGCTCGGCGCAGGAGGCCTCGACGCGCCGCGGGGTCCAGCATCACCCAGTCACTCGAGCGAAGGTCCCGATGGCTGCGGCCAAATACCCGACGACCGCCTCCTTGTCGCCGGACACGTCGCCCGAATCGCCATACTTCAAGATTCTCGCCTCGGTTGCGCCAAGCGCCTGAGCGGCGCGCATCGCGGACACTATGGGGCCGCCACCGCACGCATGTTCCGGGCGCGCCTCCAGCAGCGACATCAGCCCCTCGGGCGCCAGCCGCGACACCTGCTCAACGACCTGGCCGTCGAGTTGAGCCGCGACGCGCGCGTTCTGATAGTGCGATAGATCGGAACTGGCGATGACGACCGCCTGCCGTCCCTTCAGGATCCCGGCAATGGCATCGCCAAGCGCGAATGCCGTCTCGCGTCGCTGAAAGCCCATCACGAGGGGAACGATAGAGACGTTCGGAAGCACGCGCGCCAGAAACGGCAACTGCATTTCCAAAGAATGCTCGCGGGCATGCGCGGCGGGCACCGATTTCACGACGCGGCAGGCCCGAACGAGGTCCGCGGCGCAGTCTTCCGCCACCCAGATCGGGCCAAAGGGAGTTTGGAAGGCCCCTCGATCGTGAAGCGCCACGCCGTCGAAGCCGAGGTAGTGCGAGGGTCCCACGACGACAGCCACATCGATCGCCCGCCCGCGAAGTGGACTGTATGCGTGGGCGGCAATCGGTCCGGAGAACATCAACCCCGCGTGCGGCGCGACGATCGCGTTAATGTCGCCGGCGAGCGAACCCTCGACCGCGTCGAGGTACCCGTCGACTTCTCGCGCGAGCACCTCGGGATTCGCGGGATACCACGACCCGGCCACGGCTGCACGGCGCAAGGTCACTTCGACCGCATGGTAGCATTTGGCATGCCAGGGCGGCTGACGCGCGAAGACGTCGATCGCATCGCCACGCTCGCACGACTCGAGTTGAACGAGACGGGAGAAGGAGCTGTTTCTCGACCAGCTCTCTCATGTCCTCGAGTACGCCGAGCAGATACAGCGCCTCGATACCCACGACATCCCCCCCACTTCGCAGGTGCTGGCGGGCGCGCCGGCAATGAGGGCCGACGAGGTGCGACCGGGACTCCCGAACGACGCCGCGCTTGCCAACGCACCCGACGCGTCCCACGAACGCGGCCTCTTCCGGGTGCCGCGCGTGCTGGGATAGCTCGAGCCGATGGCGGTTCCTCCTTTTCAGACCGCGCGCGACGTGCGCGATGCGATCGCCAGCGGGCGCGCGTCGGCGGTCGAGGTCTGCCAGCATGCGCTCGCCCGCATCGACGCGCTCAACGGCTCGCTCAACGCATTTCTCGCCGTCGACCGCGACCATGCGCTCGAGCAGGCGCGCCGCGTCGATCGTGAGCGCCGAGCCGCACCGCTCGCTGGAGTGCCTGTCGCGGTCAAGGACAACATTCTCACCAAGGGCCTGACAACGACGGCCGCTTCGAAAATGCTCGCGGCGTTTGTCCCCCCATACGACGCCACGGTTGTGACGAGGCTCCGGGAGGCTGGCGCGGTCATTCTGGGCAAGACGAACTGCGACGAGTTCGCCATGGGGTCGTCCACCGAGAACTCCGCGTTCGGACCGTCGAGAAATCCGTGGAATCCCGATCACATCGCCGGGGGTTCGAGTGGCGGGTCGGCTGTCGCGGTCGCGGCGGGGATGGCACCAGTGGCGCTCGGCTCCGACACCGGCGGTTCTATCAGGCAGCCGGCGTCGCTGTGCGGCATCACGGGACTGAAACCGACCTACGGCCGCGTGTCGCGATACGGGTTGATTGCCTTCGCGTCGTCGTTGGATCAGATCGGCCCGTTCGGCCGGACGGCGGCCGATGCCGCGCTGACGTTGTCTGTGCTGGCCGGCCCGGATCCCTGCGACTCAACGGCGTCGCAAGAGCCGCTCGCCGACTACGTCGCAGCACTCACCGGAGACGTGAAAGGTCTGACGCTTGGCGTCCCGCGCAAGATGCTGGAGCAGGGCGTCGATCCAGCGGTCAGCCGCTGTTTCAACGGCGCACTCGAGCTCCTGCGCTCGCGCGGCGCGACGCTTGTCGACATCGAGCTGCCGCATGCGCCGTTCGCCATCGCCACGTACTACATCGTCGCGACCGCCGAAGCGAGCTCGAATCTCGCGCGATACGACGGCGTGCGCTACGGATTTCGAACAGGCGACGCAGAAGACCTGCGCTCGATGTATGAAAAGACACGCCGCCAGGCATTCGGCGCCGAAGTGAAAAGGCGCATCATGCTCGGCACCTACGTCCTGAGTGCCGGGTATTACGACGCCTACTACCTGAAGGCGCAGCAAGTGCGCACCCTCATTCGACGCGATTACGAGCAGGCGTTTCGGAGCGTCGATGCGGTCGTGATGCCGACGAGTCCGACACCGGCGTTCAAGATCGGCGAGCGGATCGAGGACCCGTTGTCGCTGTATCTCACGGACGTCTTCACCGTGAGCGCGAATCTCGCCGGGCTCCCCGCATTGTCGGTGCCGTGCGGGTTCACGCCGACGCGCCTGCCGATCGGCCTCCAGTTAACCGGACGGCCGTTCGAGGAAGCGACGCTGCTGAGGATTGGCGACAGCTACGAACGCGACGCGAACTGGTGGAAGGAATGTCCGGCGGTTTGAGAGGAGCCGCTACCGGCCCGCGACCTTCGACGCGCGCTCCAGTAGCTCCGGAGTTTTGAGTACGTCGATGGGCCCGCGGGGCCGATCTGGCGGCATGTATTCGACGTAGGAAGCCTGCCCCACCAACTCTTCGAGGCTCTTCACGGTCTTCGACTTCCTGCCAGCGGTCTGGCGCAGCTTGGGAAATCCAAAAATGATGCAGAAGCCCAGGAAGAGCGCGAGGATGAAGACGGAGCTCGTGATGATCGCCGTCAGAGCACCCACGCCGAGACTGATGAGGTCGGCAAACGTCAAATACCGGTTTCCTGCGCTTGTGCGGGTTTCTTCGCCAGCGGCAGATCGAACTGCACGAGTCGCTGCTTCACTTCCTCCATCGCCACGCGCTCGGCCTTATGTGGCTGAGGATGGCCGTCATGAGGGGTCTGGTCGATGCGAACCCGCGCGCCACGGCGCAACTGCTTGGCCCTGAGAGCCGCTATGTCAACAAAAAGAAAGCGGTTAGAAACCGGCGGCGCCGGCTCAATCGGCTCTTCGGGCTTAATGTCTGTCTCCTGCGTTTCAAGTTCCATAACATCCTAGATTATACGGGCGAAGGCACTAACTGCAACTGGGGATTAGGGATTAGGGGCTAGGGGGCCGGTGTCTGAAAGCTGGGAGCTGAGCTGGAACTGGCTCCGGGCCTTTGGCCCGGAGCCAGTTCCCCTTACGCCGCGACGTTCACCTTGATCTGCTTGGGCTTCGCCTCTTCGCGAAGCGGCAGCGTCACGGTGAGCACGCCGTCCTTGTACTCGGCTGCCACCCGGCTCGAATCGACCGTGTGCGGCAGCGCGAACGACCGCGAGAACGTGCCATAGCTCCGCTCGACGCGGTGAAACTGCTCGTCCTTGATGGTCTGCTCGGTCTTCTTCTCGCCGCGGATCGTCAGCGCGAAGTTCTCGACGGTGATGTCCAGGTCCTCGCGGCTCATGCCCGGAATCTCCGCCTTGATCACCAACGCATGCTCGCCCGTGCTGTAGATGTCGACCGGCGGCATCCACGCCCCGCCGAATTCACGAAATGGATCCCAACGTACGATTGCCATTGCTATCTCCTCCTTGAGCTGTGAGCTGTGAGCTGCCCGTTAGGCCTCGACGACTTCCGCATCTACCACCTCGCTGTCCTTCGGTCCCTGACTCGACGGACCGTCTTGCTTCTGCTTGTACATCTGCTCGGCCATCGCGTGCGACGCCTGCTGCAGGGCCTCCGTGGCCCGCTTGATCGCGGCCACGTCCTCGCCCTTCAGCGTCTCTCGCAGATCGGTGATGCCCTGCTCCACTCGCATGGCGTCCTCGGCCGACAGCTTCTCGCGATGGTCCTGAAGCGTCCGCTCCACGGAGTACGCCAGCGTGTCGCCCTGGTTGCGCGCGTCGATCACCTCGCGCCTGGCCTTGTCGTCCGCGGCGTGACTCTCGGCGTCGGTCACCATGCGCGCGACGTCGTCTTTGCTCAGGCCCGATGAACCGGTGATCGTGATCTTCTGTTCCTTGCCGGTCGCGGTGTCCTTGGCGGACACATTCACGATGCCGTTGGCGTCGATGTCGAAGGCGACTTCGATCTGCGGTACACCGCGCGGCGCCGGCGGCAGTCCGATCAACTGGAACCGTCCCAGCGTGCGGTTGTCGCGTGCCAGCGGCCGTTCGCCTTGCAGCACGTGCACCTCGACGTTCGGCTGGTTGTCGGTCGCGGTCGAGAAGATCTCGCTCTTCCGCGTCGGGATCGTCGTATTCCGGGTGATCAGCGTCGTCATCACCCCGCCGAGCGTTTCGAGCCCCAGCGAGAGCGGTGTGACGTCGAGCAGGAGCACGTCCTTCACGTCGCCGGCCAGCACGCCGCCCTGGATGGCGGCGCCAACAGCGACGACCTCATCCGGATTGACCCCCTTGTGCGGCTCCTTGCCGAAGTAGTCCTTCACCAGCTGCTGCACCTTCGGCATGCGGGTCGAACCGCCGACGAGGACCACCTCGTCGATCTTCGAGGGATCCAGTCCGGCATCTGCCACCGCCTTGCGCACTGGCTCCATGGTCCGGTGCAGGAGGTCGTCGACGAGCTGCTCCAACTTCGCGCGGGTCAGCTTCATCGCCAGATGACGCGGGCCGTTCTGATCGGCCGTGATGAAGGGCAGATTGATGTCTGTCTCGAGCACCGAAGACAGTTCGATCTTGGCCTTCTCAGCGGCCTCCTTCAGGCGCTGCACGGCCACACGATCCTTCGCGAGGTCGATGCCGTCGGTCTTCTTGAACTCGGCCGCCATCCATTCGATGAGGCGCTGGTCAAGATCGTCGCCGCCCAGGTGCGTGTCGCCGTTGGTCGACTTGACCTCGACGATGCCCTCACCCACCTCGAGGATCGAGATGTCGAAGGTGCCGCCGCCGAAGTCGTAAACGGCGATCGTCTCGTCCTTCTTCTTGTCCAGGCCGTAGGCCAGTGCCGCCGCCGTGGGCTCGTTGATGATGCGGAGCACGTTGAGGCCCGCGATCTTGCCCGCGTCCTTGGTGGCCTGGCGCTGCGAGTCGTTGAAATAGGCCGGAACAGTGACGACCGCATCGGTCACGCTTTCGCCGAGGTAGTCCTCAGCAGCCTGCTTCAGCTTCTGGAGCACCATCGCCGAGATCTCCGGCGGCGAGTATTTCCTGCCGCGCGCTTCGACCCACGCGTCGCCGTTGCCGGCCGACACGATGCGATAAGGCACGCGCTGCTGTTCGCCTGACACTTCTGAAAACTTGTGGCCCATGAAGCGCTTCGCCGAGAACACGGTGTTCTCAGGATTCGTAACCGCCTGGCGCTTGGCCACCTGCCCCACGAGCCGCTCACCTTCTTTGGTGAACGCGACCACAGACGGGGTGATTCGGGAACCCTCCTGGTTGACGAGGACGGCGGGTTGTCCGCCCTCCATTACGGCCACGACGGAGTTCGTTGTCCCGAGGTCGATACCAATAACCTTCTTGCTGGGTGTCGATGTCATGGAGGTAGTCTAGCCCATGATTTAGTGTTTGTAAAGCAGTTTATATGAGTCATATACACTCACTATAACGCGGCCAATCGCCAACCACCCAACTTTCAATGGTTTGCCGTATATTTAGGCCGTGAGCGAGCTACGCCTGCTCTTTCTGGGCGACATCGTGGGCAAGCCGGGCCGCGACCTGGTCAAGCGAGGGCTGCCCGCCCTGATAGATCACCTCGAGGTCGATCTCGTTATCGCCAACGCCGAGAATGCGGCGGCCGGACGGGGAATCACGCGGGAGATTGGCGATCACCTTCTCAGCTGGGGCGTCGACGTCATGACGTCCGGAAACCACATCTGGGCGCAGCGGGAAGCGATCGACTACATTGGCGCAGAGGCCCGCCTCTTGCGGCCTGCCAACTTCCCCGCCGGCGTGCCCGGCAACGGGAGCTATCTGGCTCGGACGGCAAAGGGCCGGCCGATCGGCGTGATCAACGCCATGGGCCGCGTCTTCATGCAGGAGCTCGACAACCCCTTCGTCCGCGTGCTCGAAGAAATCGATGCGCTGCATCAGCGCACGCGCGTCATCCTTGTCGATTTCCACGCCGAAGCGACCTCGGAGAAGATCGCCATGGGGTGGCACCTGGATGGAAAAGTCACTGCCGTTGTCGGGACGCACACGCATGTGCAGACGGCTGACGAACACATCCTTCCCGGCGGCACCGCCTATATGACAGATGTCGGGATGACCGGCCCGCACGACGGGGTCATCGGCGTAGAGAAGGCGGCCGTCATCGACAAGTTCCTGCGTGGGATGCCGGTTCGCATGGAGACCGCCTCCGGCCAGCCGCGTCTCAACGGCATCTTGATTGCTGCCGACGAAGCCACCGGCAAGGCGACATCGGTTCGTCGTCTCAGCTTGTCAGCCGCGGAACTCGAGCATGAGCTCGCAATTTGATCTCTTCTCCGACGATCCGGAGCCGTCACGCACAGACGCGCCTGCAGAAGCGCGCGAACGACGGCCGCCTGCCGCGCCGCGAACCGAACGCCCGGCCGACACGCGTGTGGTGCTGAGCGTCAGCGAGCTGACCGCCCGTATCCGTGATGTGCTCGAAACCACGTACGTCGATGTGTGGATTGAAGCAGAAATCTCCAACTGCAAGCTCTGGAACACGGGGCATCTCTACTTCACCCTGAAGGACTCGGGCGCGCAGATCCGGGCGGTAATGTTCAGGTCGGCCGTCCGATCGCTCAAGTTCAAACCCGAAGACGGATTGCACGTGATCATCTGCGGGCGCGTGAGCGTGTACGAGCCCAAGGGGGAATACCAGCTCGTCTGCGAGCAGATGGAGCCGCAGGGACTAGGCGCGTTGCAGCTGGCCTTCGATCAGCTCAAGCGCCGGCTCCAGTCAGAGGGCGTGTTCGAGGCCGCGCGGAAGCGCGCCTTGCCCGCTCTCCCGCGCAAGATCGGCATCGTCACGTCGCTCGATGGCGCCGCCATACGCGACATGATTAAGGTGCTGGATCGGCGCTACCCTGGCGCCCATCTGGTGATCCGTCCGTCGCGGGTGCAGGGGGAGGGTGCTGCTGCGGATCTGGCCCGAGGTCTGGCGGACATCTCGAAGGTTCCGGGGATCGACGTGATCATCGTCGGCCGCGGCGGCGGCTCGATCGAAGATCTGTGGGCGTTCAACGAAGAAGTCGTGGCCAGGGCGATCGTGGCCTCGCCCGTGCCGGTGATCTCGGCGGTTGGACATGAAAGCGACGTCACCATCGCCGACTTCGCGGCAGATGTGCGCGCGCCGACGCCGTCGGCGGCAGCCGAAATCGTCGTCTCTCGAAAAGAGGATTTCTGCTCCCGCATCGATCGGCTTGAAGAGCGGCTCGGCGGCTCGATTCGCACCTCGCTGTCCGGCCTCGAATCGCGGCTGCATCAATTGCAGCGCCGGCCGGGAATGGCCGGCTATACCGCGAGGCTCGCGATGCGCGGCCGGCACTGCGCCGAAACGACGCACGCGCTGCATCAGGCCGCTCGCGCGCAGCTCCATCGGCGGATGCGCGCAGCGCAAGCGCGGCGGCTCCAGTTGGAACAATTCGATATCCGCCGGCGCCTCGGTGTCGTGCGATCGAAATTGGCCGCCGTCGACAGCGCGCTTCGCGTGGCAGCCGTGCAGACGCAGCACCGCGCCGGAACTCGGCTTCACACCTGCGCCGCGCGGCTCGAGAGCCTCAGCCCGCTTTCGGTGCTCGGGCGAGGCTACTCCGTAGTCTGGGACGAGACGCGCACCCGCGTGTTGCGACGCTCGACGGAGACCAAGCCCGGCGATCGCATACGCGTCACTCTCTCGCAAGGGGAGCTACAATGCTCGGTGACTTCTACCGATGAGTGACGACCCAACGATCAAGGACTTCGAAGGCGCCATCGCCGAGCTGGAAGGGATCGTCAAGAAGCTCGAAGACGGGGATCTTCCGCTCGAGAAGTCGTTGGAGCTCTACGAACGAGGGGTGCAGCTCTCGCGCTTCTGTCATGCCAGGCTCGAAGCCGCCGAGAAGCGTATCGAGATTCTCAACGAGCGCGGCGAGCTACGGCAGGCCAGCGGCGACCTGAAATAATGGCGCAGGTCGCGTCGCTAACGGAGTATCTCGGCACACGTCGACAGCAGGTCGAGGAGGCGCTGAGACGGTTTCTTCCCGCCTCGCCGGCCTGTCCGCCGGGCCTGCTGGCGGCAATGCGGTACAGCCTCGAAGCCGGCGGTAAACGCCTTCGCCCGATCCTCACCCTTGCCGCCGCCGAAGCCGTGGCGGAGCCCGCGTCGGTCGATCGCGCGATGGAGCTGGCCATGCCTGCGGCCTGCGCGATCGAGCTGATTCACACCTACTCGCTCATTCACGACGACCTGCCTGCGATGGATGACGATTCAATGCGCAGGGGGCAGCCGACGAACCACGTGGTGTACGGCGAAGGGATCGCGATTCTCGCCGGCGACGGCCTGCTGACCGAAGCCTTCGCACTGCTGTCGGCCGAGCCGCGGGATCCCCACCTTGCGCCGCGCAGGCTTCGTGCGCTCCACACCATCGCGGCCGCTGCAGGCGCGTGCGGCATGGTGGGCGGTCAGGCCATCGATCTGCTCGCCGTCGGCTCGGCGTCTACGTTCACCCGGGAATCGCTGCGAGAAATGCACGCACGCAAGACCGGTGCGCTCATTCGGGCGGCCGCCGTGTCCGGAGCCGTGATGGCAGGCGCGGCCGAGACCGCGATCGCCGCGGTGACCGCGTACGGCGATCACCTTGGCATGGCGTTTCAGATCGTGGACGACGTCCTCGACGTGGAAGGCGATGCCCGCCAGCTCGGCAAGACGGCTGGGAAAGACGCCAAGGCGGGCAAACCTACCTATCCGGCGATCTACGGGCTCGACGCAGCGCGCCAACTCTCCGTCGAGCAACACGAGCGCGCGCTCGCCGCACTCGACGCGGCGGACCTCCGCCACAGCCGCCTCGCCGACATCGCCGCGTGGGCAATACAGCGAAGCACCTGAATCACAATCCACCATGGTCAGATTGTCAGATGGTTAGAGTGCTCGAGTGTTGTCAGAAGGGCGAAGTAGGAAGTGGGCATCACTCTCCCATCTACACTCCACAATCTGCCGACATTCTCACAATCTAACCATCCAACGATCTTTCAATGGTGAGAAAGAAGAGGCTCGATCAGCTTTTAGTCGAGCGCAAGCTTGCCCAGTCGCGCGAGCGCGCGAGCGCGTTGGTTCTGTCAGGCGTGGTCCTGGTGAACGGCCGACCTGCCGGCAAGCCCGGCACGGACGTGCCAGACGATGCGGACGTCGTGCTCAAGGAGCCGGATCATCCGTACGTCGGCCGCGGGGGCGTCAAGCTCGCGCACGCGCTCGATGCCTTCGATGTGCCGATCGCGGGTCGTCAGGCGCTCGACATCGGAGCGTCGACTGGAGGCTTCACCGACGTGCTCCTCAAGCGAGGCGCCACCCGTGTCGTAGCGTTCGATGTGGGCCACGGGCAACTCGACTGGGGTCTCCGCAACGATCCACGCGTGGTCGTTGTCGAGCGGGCCAACGCGCGATCGCTCGAACTGGCGCAGCTTCCCGGGCCCGTCGACGTGGTCACCATCGATGTCTCGTTCATTTCTTTGCGCCACATCCTGCCGCGCGTGCCTTCGCTTCTATGCAGCGGGGCCGATGTGATCGCGCTCGTCAAGCCGCAGTTCGAAGCGGGCCGAGGTGAAGTCGGAAAGAAAGGGCGTCGTGCGCAATGCCGACGTTCAGGAGCGTGTCGTCCAGGAGGTCACGGCCGCTGCCGCTGAGGTAGGATTGGTCCGCCGGCAGATGATTGAATCTCCCATCACAGGCGACATGGGCAACCGGGAGTTCTTCCTGCACTTGCGGAAGCCGCAAGCGAGCGGGGAGGTGCGGGCATTGCTGCCCCGCGATACGGCATGACCGCGCGCGTTGGCGTCATCGCGAAGGCTGGGCTCGAGCGAGCCGCCGGCCATCTGGCCGACATCGCGTCGTGGCTTCAGGCACGAAAGGTCCAGCTCGTCTTCGATCCGGAGACGGCGGAGCTGGCTCGATCGGCCGGCGCGCGCGCCGGCTACGACGTGGCCGCTCCCGACGAACTGCCGCGCCAGGTCGAGTTGATCGTCGTGCTCGGCGGTGATGGCACCTTGCTCGGCACCGCCGGCCGGATTGCGCAGGCTGGATCCGACATCCCCATTCTTGGCGTCAACTTCGGCAGCCTCGGCTTTCTGACGGAGGTGACGCTGCCCGAGATGTTCTCGTCACTCCAATCGGCCATCGACGGCACGGCGCAGACCGAAGATCGCATGATGCTCCGCGTCTCGGTCGACGTCGCCAATCAGCGCGTGATCGAGCGCATCGCGCTCAACGACGTCGTCGTCAACCAAGGCGCGCTGTCGCGCATCATCGAGCTGTCGGTGTCCGTCGATGACGAGTTCATGATGCGGGTGAAGGCCGACGGGCTGATCATCGCGAGCCCGACAGGCACGACCGCCTACAATCTGTCCGCCGGCGGACCGATCGTCCATCCGCAGGTGGATGGACTCGCGATTACGCCGATCGCGCCCCACACCCTGACGAACCGGCCTGTCATCGTTCCCGGCTCGAGCCTCATCCAGGTCCAGCCCATCATGCATGGGGAGCACATCGACGTCTTTGCCACATTCGACGGCCAGACACTCGTGCCGCTTCGCAATGACCACGTCGTCTCCGTGCGCCGAGCGGAGAAGCCCCTGCGTCTGGTCCGCGCCTCGGCACGCGGATATTTCCAGGTGCTCAGAGAGAAGTTGAAATGGGGAGAAGGTAATTTAGGTGTCTCGGGCGGCGGTTCTGATGTTGTAGCCGTCGTCGATATTCAACACAAAGATCCGGCCGTCGCCGATGTCGCCCGTGCGCGCCGACGTCATCACGATACGGATCACCTCGTCCACGATCTCGTCGGGCACCGCCATCTCGATCATCGTCTTCGGAAGCAGGTTCACCTCGTACCTCCCGTCCGCGATAGACCGCCTTGTGACCTTTCTGTCGACCATGACCCCGCACTTCCGTCACGGTCATGCCCGTCAGCGACGCCTTCTCGAGCGCTTCGCGCACGTCCTCGACTTTGCTGGGGCGGATGATGCACTTGATGAGCTTCATGGCAAGTCGAGATTTTACAGTAAACTTCGGGGTTCATGTCCGAGTCGTGCACGGTGGTTATTGGCGCTCCGGAGCACCTGGATGCGCTTCGGAAACGCGCTGGCGCCGATGGGGAGATCCTGGGGTTTGCGGATCGTGAAGTGGCCAAGGCGCTCGAGGCCATCACCACGCGCCGTCCCGCAGCCGTCGTTCTCGAGCGTCTGTTCGCCGCCACATCGCGCGGCGCGGCGCTCATCAACCGCATCAAAGCCGATCCCGACCTGACGTTTGCGGAGATTCGTATCGTCGCCCATGACGGCTCGTACTCCGCGTCTCGGCGCGACGCCGCGCGGCCACGCCAGCGGCCGCCGCCCCCGCTGGCGAGGTGGCGCCGGCCGCTGCGGCGCCCTCGATCGACTACAGGGGAACTCGACGCGCGGCGCGGTATCGCATCACCCTGGGCGCCGCCGCCCTCGTCGATGGCGCAGAAGCGGAGATTGTGGATTTGTCGGTCATTGGGGCCCAGCTGCTCGTCCGCGCGGCGCTGCGGCCGAAGCAGCGGATTCGCGTGGTGTTGACGGATGAGTCGGGTGTGGTGAAACTGAGCGGGGAAGTTGCGTGGGTCCGGTTCGAGATTCCGCAGTCAACGCCGCGTTATCGCGCGGGGGTGGAGTTCCGGGATCCGGAGCCCGCACCCGTCGACGCGTTCTGCAAACGCCATCAACGGGAATAGGCGCCGAGCCACTCGACCGCTGCCGACGTGTCGCGGATGATCGTGTCGCCCCGTCCAGAGCCCGTCGAGACGATCGACACGGGCACGCCTGAGACTTCCTCGAGAAACGTCACGTATCGCTGCGCTTCGCGCGGAAGATCGTCGTACCGCGTAATGCCCGAGCTCGGACGCGACCAGCCAGGCAGCGTCTCGTACACCGGCTCGCACTTCGCGAGCACGTTGATGTCGGCCGGCCACTCGGTCAGGACCTCCGCGCCGTGTTTGTAGCCGGTGCACACCTGAATCGAGTCGAGGCCATCGAGCACGTCGAGCTTCGTGAGGGCGACGCTGTCCAGTCCGTTGATTCGGACCGCATAGCGCGCGACGACGGCGTCGTACCAGCCGCAGCGCCGCGGCCGGCCCGTCACCGATCCGAACTCCTTCCCGCTGTCCCGAAGCCGATCGCCGGCCGGCCCGGTCAGTTCGGTCGGCATCGGCCCCTCGCCGACCCGTGTGGCATACGCCTTCACGACCCCGAGGACGCTATCGATCATCTTCGGGCTCACACCGAGTCCGGTGCAAACGCCTCCGATCGTCGAATTGGAGGAGGTCACAAAGGGATACGTGCCGTGGTCGATGTCGAGGAGGGTTCCCTGCGCGCCTTCGAAGAGGATCGACTGCCCCGCTGCGTTCGTGCGCGCGAGAAACACCGACACGTCCGCGACCCACGGCCGGAGCCGCTCCGCGTACGCCAGCATTTGGTCGAACAACGGCCGCCAGTCGAGCGTCGATTCGCGGATCAGCCGATTGCGCGCCTGCACGTTCTCGCGGATCTCCTGCTCGAGCCCGCCGGCGTCGAACAAGTCGCACACGCGGATGCCGCGGCGGCCAATCTTGTCTTCGTACGCCGGGCCGATCCCGCGGGAGGTCGTGCCGATCTTCCGCTCCCCGCGCCGCGCCTCGGCCAGCAGATCGAGCTCGCGGTGGTACGGCAGGATTAAATGTGCCCGTTCGCTCACGATCAGGCGGGTGCTGACGTCGTAGCCGAACGTCGACAACTCGTCGATCTCGGTGAACAAGGCCTGCGGATCGACGACCACGCCGTTGCCGATGGCGCACGTCACGTGCGGGTGCAGGATTCCAGAGGGAAGCAGGCGCAGGATGATCTTCTGCCGGTCGACGTAGACCGTGTGACCCGCGTTGTGTCCGCCCTGATATCGTGCGACCACGGCAAAGCGCGGCGTCAGCAGGTCGACGACCTTGCCTTTGCCTTCATCTCCCCATTGCGCGCCAAGCACTGCGATGTTCATGGACGCCACATTCTACAATGTTCGCCCGCGCGCGTCGCTTCGGGCGGGATGAAACTGCGACAGACATTGCGACAACGATGTCAAACAAAATATTTTTGCTTTTCAAATTGACAACGCCGCGTCCGCGTCCTAACGTCTGTCTTTCGTTTTGTGCGGCGGCGCACTCACGTGTGCCACACGTAGACGAAGCATGACGGCATCCAGACCAGCCCTCGAGCGACGGATCCTCGCCGCGATCGACGCCACGCCGTCGCGCATTCCCGTCGTACTCGGCGACTTCCGCACCGGCCGCACCCAGCTGCTCTGTCGGCTTCGCGATCGGCTCGGCCGGACGCAGTGCCAGATCATCGACGTCGAACGTGCGGCGACCACACCGGAGCGTTTCTATTCGGCTATCACCGCCGCATCGCCGTTTCGCGTGCCGCCGCATCCTCAGCCCGCATCGGCGCGAGAGGCGTTCGATGCCACGCTTGCATTTTTCGACCAGGCCCGTGCCGGCGGCGGCAACGAGCCAGCCACATTCTTGCTCGACGAAACCCTCGAGCTGAGAACGTTCGAGAGCTTCCCGGGGCTTCGCTCGGCGATACGCGATCTGGTGAAAGCCCTCAGCGGCGAGCGCCAACCGGTTCGTGCTGACATCGCGCTATCTTTCGCGCACTCATAGACTTCTGAAGGACGCCACGTCACGGTTCGAGGTCATTCACGTACCGCCGCTGTCGGCCTCGGAGATTCGCGACCTGCTGCTGTCAATCGACGGCGGCCAAACCGTCCTGCGCGACGAAGCGGGCGCCGAAGGGCTCGCGCGGGCGGTGTTTGCGCTCTCGGATGGCCGGGTCGGCTACGCGCAGTCGATCGGCGAGGCGTTGAGCCGCATGGTCGACGCGCAAGGCGTCGGCGATCCCGTCAGCGCGCTCACATCGCTGATGTCGCACGATGGCAGACTGGCGGCCGCGTGCGCGAGCTGCTACGAGCTGCGTCTGCACCGCGCGCGTGGGTACGGCGCGTTGAAGGCGATTCTCGAAATCCTCGCCCAGGAAGAACCGCTGACGCTGACCGAAATCGCGCAGCGGCTGCATCGCACGCCTGGATCGACCAAGGATTACTTGTCGTGGCTGGAGGACGTCGACCTCGTTGTGGCGCAGCGCAAGCGATACAGCTTCAGCGATCCGCTGCTTCGCGTGTGGGTCCGGCTCTACTGCCGGCCGTCGAGTCCTGCCGACGAAGACGTCGCGCGCGAGGTGCAGTCCTACGCGCTTTCCCGCCTCCCGCAAGCGGAGCCCGCGATGGTGATCGCCGGCGGCGGCGAAGGGGTGCTCGCGGCCGACGATCGCAAGCCGTGGGGCATCATCGAAATCGACTGACGTTCCTCTACAACTTTCCGAGCGCCAGGCGCGCCGCTTCCTGCTCCGCTGCTTTCTTCGATGGTCCGGACCCTTCGGCCAGCGCCCGCCCGTTCACCCGCACTTCGACGAGAAACGTCTTGTGGTGATCGGGGCCAAGCTCTCCGGTAACGAGATACTCGGGCGGGAGCCCGCCGACCGACTGGACGCGCTCCTGCAGTGTTGATTTGAAGTCGCGGAACGGCGCAGCCGAGACGCGGGCTTCATCAATCAGCGCGTCGAATTGACGCGCGATGAACGCCGTTGCGGCGTCGACTCCCCCATCGAGGTACACGGCGGCAATCAGCGCCTCGTACCCGTCGGCCAGCAGCGCCTGCTTGCGGCGCCCACCTGTCTTCTCCTCGCCGCGTCCCAGCAGCAGGTGGTCGCCCAGGTGCAGCCCTTCGGCCAGCCGCGCCAGCGATGCCGTCGACACGAGCGCCGCCTTGACCTTGGATTTCCAGCCTTCATCGTGTTCCGGAAACCGCCGGAAGAGCAGATCGGCGATGACAAAGCCCAGCACCGCGTCGCCGAGGAACTCGAGCGACTCGTTGTCGACCACTCCCCCGCTCGCATCCTCGTTGGCCCGCGACGTGTGCGTCAGTGCGTGCTCCAGCAAACCCGGATCCCGGAAGGTGTAGTCAATCCGATCCACCAGATCGGCGAACTCGTTGCGCAGCGGGACAACCCGTCCGCCGGGCTGGTCGACTCGATGGCTCTCGATCAGGCGCTCGGCTTCGCGGGCATCCTCGGGCCGCACCGTGATCGTGATGTCGGCATTGCCGTCGAAGGCCATTGGAAAAATCGACCGGGGCAACCCCGCAGAGACGACCGACAGGATGCCGTGGCTTTCCAACAGCCCGCGGACGACGCGTACCTCGATATCCGATCGACTGCGAAAGACGACCGTCAGCTCATCCATCGATCTTCAGAACGATCATCGTGATGTCGTCGTGCTGCGGTTGTTCGCGCACGAAGGCGGCGATGTCTGCGGCGAGCTGGTCACGAATCACCTCTGCCGGCTGTTCGGCGTATGTAGCCAGCGCCGCCATGAGCCGCTCATCGCCGAAGTGATCGCCGGACGAGTTCATCGCGTCGCTCGCGCCATCGGTGTAGAAGAGGAAGACGTCACCCCGATTGAGCGGGATCGTCATCTCCTCGAGGGATCGCTCGAAGCGTTCTCCGCGATCGAGGTTCAAGCCCAGAACCATGCCGTCGGGGGTCAGCATTTCCGCGCGGCTCGACCCCGCCGGAACTCTCAGGATCGGACAGTGGCCCGCGCGGGCATACGCCATCTTTCGGCCGGCAGGATCGACGAGGACGTACGTCACGGTAATGAAGCTCCGGCTGTCCAGATGCGGCCCGATGATGCGATCCGCTTCGATTAGCAGCGTGCGCGGCGACAAGTGAATCTGGGTGAGCGACAGCATCAAGCCCTTCAGCTCGGCCATATAGAGCGCAGCCGAGGTGCCCTTGCCCGAGACATCGCCGATGAGCATGCCGAATCGACCGTCGGCGAGAGGGAAAATGTCGTAGTAATCGCCGCCAACCTCGCGCGCGGGCACACACATGGCCGAAAGAGCCATCCCCGGCGCCGCGAAACGGCCCTGTGGCAGCAACGACATCTGGATCTCGCGCGCGATGCGAAGCTCTTCGGCAAGCCGGCGCTTCTCGCCCTGCTCGACGAGCAATTCCCCGATGCGGCTCGTCATGTGATTGAACGACGCCGCCAGCCGCCCGAGCTGATCGTGCGATCGCACGGCGATCGGATGCCCGAACTCTCCTCGGGTGACGCGCTCGGTGCCCTGAAAGAGATCGTCGACAGCGGCCGTGATCGACCGAGCCAGCGCGACGCCGTTACCGAGGGCCACGACTTCGATCACGAGCAACAACACTCCGATCCCGATCAGCACATTCAGCAGCAGCCTGTTGAAACTGGGGCGCTCCTCACCTTGCTGTCGACCGCTGATATAGCGGTACAGCATCGGCAAATCGACTCCGATCGGCTGCGCCGTTCTGATCGATTCGCCGGTGTCCCAGTTCGTATGGGTGATGAATGTCGCCGTGTTGAGAACGCGAGCGCCTGCGGATCCTCCCCGAGAACGATGCCCGCAGGACCGAGCGTCCTGTCAGCCGTCGAGAGATCGACCGGAAGGTCGACGACGCACCGCGATGAGAGCCCCGCCCGGTCCCCTGGACCGAGGCAGCCCTCACGACGAAGCGTCCGCCGGCCATGACGAGTCCGCTGAACGACGGGCTCTTGAGCCACGGGGGCATCTCGGCCGCCGGAACCACCCGAATCGATACGTCGGCATACCGCGTGGCGATGGCGTTCTGGCGGCGCGCCAGAATCTCGTCGCGGGGCTCCTTCGAGCGCTCCACCTCATAGAGCGTCGTCCTCGCCATCGTGTTCGCCTGCTCGGCCATCGCGGTCATGCGGCTTTGCACGAGATAGGACCCGACGTCGAAGAAGATGAGCAGGAATGCCAGCAGCGAGAACGTGACGAGCAGCAGGATGGGAACGGCGCCGACGAGGATGTACGACAGGATCAGCTTTCCGCTGACCCGCCAGAGCAACCCGTTGCGCGGAGTCCTGGTCAGCCGGTAGACCGACAACGCGGCGAGAGCGATCAGGGCGACATTGACGGCACGGTCAAGGACGACCAGATTGGGCGCTGCCAGCCAAAGCAGCGCCTTGAGCGCGATCGCGGCGATCCAGAGAGCAGCGATGGCGCGAATGATATCACCCGGCCGCCGACTCTCTGATCCAGTTCAGATAGGCCTTGCTTCCCCCGATGACCGGAACGACGATGAATTCGGGCAAGGCGTAGTCGTGGAGCGCATGTATGCGTGCCTCGAGGGCCGCCACTCTCGCCGCAGTCGTCTTCATGACGATCTGCCGCTCCCGGCTCGTTTCCACCTGGCCCTCCCACCGATACGTCGACTCGATCTCCGCCGATGCGCTGACGCAGGCGGCGAGTCGCTCGGTGACCAGAATTGAGGCCAACCGTCGCCAGTCAGCCTCAGCCGACACAGTCGTCCAGACGAGCACACAGTCCGCTGCCATGCGATTCTCCCTATTTCTCGCTTGTACTTTTGCCGAAAATGCTGTACTAAACACTAGCCCACGTTGCCATGGCGTCTCGTCCACCAGATCCCGCTTCGTCGTCGACTCAGACCCAGCGCCGCGGCCGCCGCCTGCTGGGAGGACTGTTCTTCTTCATCATCTGCGTGCTCGTCGTCGATGCGCTCGTCGGCGACCAGGGGCTTGTCGCAACAATGAGGGCCCGCAAGCGGTATGATCAGCTTGCGGCCGATCTCGCGCGGCTTCGCGGCGAGAACGCAGGGTTGAGGGAAGAAGCGCGCCGCCTGAAGGAAGACCCGGCGGCGATCGAAGAGATCGCCCGCCGCGAGCTCGGCTTGATGAGCCCTGGAGAGCAATTGTTCATCATCAAAGACATCGACCCGCCCGCCTCGAGATAATCCGCGCCAGCGTTCATGTCGTCGCTCATCGACTTCGTCCTTCACTTCGACAGGCATCTGCTTGAGTTCGTTCAGCAGTATGGGTCCTGGGTGTACGGCTTCCTGTTCGCGATCGTCTTTGCCGAGACGGGCCTGGTCGTGACGCCGTTTCTGCCGGGCGACTCGCTGCTCTTCGCCGTCGGCGCGCTTGCCGCAACAGGCGTGCTGAACCCGTGGATCTGCTACGTCCTGCTGATCGCGGCGGCCATTCTGGGCGACGCGGTCAACTACTCTTTCGGCCGGCGCATCGGGCCGCGGCTTCTCGGCATCGGCGACGGTCCCGCGTTCTCGCACCGGTTGATCAACCCGCAGCACGTCAAGCGCGCGCATGAGTTCTTCGAGCTCCACGGGGGAAAGGCCGTCGTTCTCGCCCGGTTCGTCCCCATCGTCCGGACGTTCCTTCCCTTTGTCGCCGGCGCGGCGGAGATGTCGCCCGGCGCGTTCCTGTCCTACAACGTCATCGGCGGCATCGCCTGGGTCACCATCTGCATGGGGGCCGGCTTCGTCTTCGGAAACGTGCCGATTGTGAAGGACAACTTCACGCTGGTCACCATCGGCATCGTCTTCGTGTCGATTTTGCCGATGGTCTACGAGGTGGTGAAGCACCGCCGCGCGCAAAACCCGCCCTACTCGCCGAGGTAGGCTTCCCGCACGCGAGGATTGCCGGCAATCTCGGCGGCGGTGCCTTCCAGAATCACCTGGCCGGTCTCGAGGACGTAGCCGCGATCCGAATGCTTCAGCGCGGCATTGGCGTTCTGCTCGACGAGCAGCACGGTCGTGCCTTCTGCCCGAATGTCGTCAATCGTCGCGAAAATCGCCTGGGACACGATCGGCGCCAGGCCGAGTGAGGGCTCGTCGAGCAGGAGCAGCTTCGGCCGCGACATGAGCGCGCGCGCCATCGCCAGCATCTGCTGCTCGCCGCCGGACAGCGTGCCCGCCGGCTGCCGGACGCGCTCCTTCAGGCGCGGGAACAACGCGAACCCGCGATCGAGCTGACGCTGAACGACGGCTTTGTCGCGCACGAGATACGCCCCCATCTCCAGGTTTTCGAGCACCGTCAGGTTGGCGAAGACGCCGCGACCCTCCGGAGACATCGAAATGCCCTGGGCGACGAGCCGATGAGGCGCCGCGCCCGTAATATCGGCGCCGCCAAACATCACGCGGCCGCTCCGCGGCGGCACCAGACCGGTGATGGCACGCAGCGTGGTCGACTTGCCGGCGCCGTTGGCGCCAAGCAACGTGACGACCTCGCCGGTACCGACACGAAGTGAAACGTCGCGCAGGGCATGAATCCCTCCGTAGAAGACATTCACGCTCTCGAGCACGAGCAGCGGAGCGCTATCCGCCGCCAAGGTACGCCTCGATCACTTTGGGGTGACATTGGATTTCGGCGGGGCTGCCTATGGCGATCTGCTCGCCGTGGTCGATCACCTGAACGGTCTCGCAGATGCCCATGACCACTTTCATGTTGTGCTCGACCAGCAGAATCGTGAGCTGCATCTCGTCGCGGAGCCACCGGATCAGCCGCATCAACTCGACGGCCTCTTGCGGATTCATGCCCGCAGCGGGCTCATCGAGCAGCAGCAGCTTGGGCTCGGTGGCGAGCGCGCGCGCAATCTCGAGCCGCCGCTGGCTTCCGTACGGAAGGCTGGTCGCCGGCTCGTCCGCGAATCGCTCGAGATTGAAGATCTTCAACAACGCCATCGCACGGTCGCGCGTCTGGCGTTCTTCCTGATGATGGCGGGGCGTGCCGAGCACCGCATCGCCCAGCGCCTGCCGCGAGCGAAGGTGGCGCGCGGTCATCACGTTCTGGAGCACCGTCATATCAGAAAACAGTCGGATGTTCTGGAACGTTCGCGCCGCGCCGAGCTTCGTGATCTCGTAAGGCTTCCGTCCCTTGAACAGAGACGCCGTCAAATGCGATCTCCCCCTCCGTGGGGCTGTACACGCCGGTCAGGACGTTGAACACCGTCGTCTTGCCCGCGCCGTTCGGGCCGATGAGGCCGTACAGCGTCCGCGGCGCGATCGTCATGTTCGAGCGACTTGACGGCGGTGAGCCCGCCAAACCGCATCGTCACGTCCCGCATCGTCGAGGAGCGGCTGCCGGGCGTTTGTGTCCACGGTCATGAAGGAGAGCGCTCCGCTCTCGGCGGGCGGCGCAGCCACGCGCAGCGAGAGCTCGCGGCGGCCGAGCAGCCCCTGCGGACGGAAGATCATGAACAGGATCAGCAGGAGCGCGTAGATGACCATGCGCAGGCCGGGAAACTGCTGATCGAATGTGCGCAGCGCCTCCGGGAAGAATGGTGAGCACGGTCGCGCCGAGGACGGCGCCGGTGATCGACCCGATGCCGCCGAGCACGATCATCACGATCACCTCGATCGACTTCACGAAGTTGAGATTCTGCGGACTCAGCGGATTGGCGAACAACTGCCCCGACAAGCCGCCTGCGACACCGGCCAGGGCCGCGCTGATCACGAAGGCAAGCACCTTGTAGCGCGTCGTGTTGATGCCCATCGCCTCGGCGGCAATCTCGTCGCTCCGAATGGCAAAGAGCGCCCGGCCAAAGGTCGACGTGGCGATGTTGCGTGTAATGGCGATCGTGAGCAGCGCCATCGAGAAGATCCAGAAGAAATTGGTGATCGGGATGGCATCGGTGAATCCGGTGGCGCCGCCGACAGCCGGAATGTTGAGGATGATGACGCGGATGATCTCGCTGAAGCCGAGCGTCACAATCGCCAGATAGTCGCCCTTGAGGCGCAGCGACGGCACGCCCACCAACAACCCCGCAATCGCGGCCGCCACCGCCCCGGCCAGCAGGCTCGGGATCATCAACACCCACGCGGCGATCGGATCGCGCGGGCCGGCGCCGATCAGCGCGGCCATTGGCGCCCCGTGGTACACAGTCAGATAGGTCGCCGTATATCCACCCACGGCCATGAACCCGGCGTGGCCGATCGAAAACTGCCCGGCCAGGCCGTTGATGAGATTGAGGCTGACCGCGAGTGTGATGTTGATGCCGATTAGATTGATGATGCGCGCGTAGTAGGGATTGATCTGGAAATCGCCGAACCCGTATTCGAACAGCGCGTTCAACGCCAGGAGCGCTGCGAGCGTGACGATCACAACGAGCAGCTTGCGCGCAAGGCTCATGCGACGCTAGACCTTCTCGACGACGGAGCTCCCGAGGATGCCGGCGGGGCGAAGGAGCAAGATCACGATGAGCACGGCGAAGGCAACGGCATCGCGGAACGTCGAGTACGCCGTCGCGGAAATCCAGGTTTCCATCAGCCCGATGATCATTCCGCCGAGCATGGCGCCCGGGATGTTGCCAATGCCGCCCAACACGGCCGCGACGAACGCCTTGAGGCCCGTCATCAGTCCCATCAGCGGATCGATGCGTGGAATGGACAGCGCCACCAGCACGCCGCCGACGGCCGCCAGCGCCGAACCCAACGCAAACGTGAACGCGATGACGAAGTCGGTGTTGATCCCCATCAGGCGGGCGACGGGCAGGTTGTACGACACCGCACGCATGGCCTTGCCGATCTTCGTCCGTTGGACGATGAACTGGAGGCCAAACATCAACAAGACAGCGACCACGATGATCAGCAGCGACTGGTTGGTGATCTGTACGCCACCGAACGAATAGGTCTGCGACCGGATCATTTGGGGAAAGAACCGTGGCGTAGCGCCGAACACAACCTGACCGCCGTATTCCAGCAACAGCGACACGCCGATGGCCGTAATCAGGGACGTCAGGCGGGAGTGTTGGCGCACCGGCCGGTAGGCCAGCCGCTCGATGAGGACTCCGACGACGGCGCAGATGGCCATTGCCCCCACTGTGACGAGTGCGCCTCCAAACATCGAGGGATGCTCGTCCATCGACAGCGCGTTGGCGAGGTAGTAGCCCGCGAACGCCCCGAGCATGTACACGTCGCCATGCGCGAAGTTGATGAGGCGGAGCACGCCGTACACCATCGTGTACCCGAGCGCGATCAGTGCGTAAATGGCGCCGAGGGACAGGCCGTTGATGAGCTGCTGAAGGACGGTATCCACTAATTCGGGTTGATCGTCGTCTTGTAGACGTACCTCACGTCGCCGTCGGCAAATTGCAGCTCCTGGATCACCGCCGGCTTGTCGACGTTACGGTTCGCGTTCATCCGCAGGCGGCCGGTCACGCCGGCCACATCGGCCGCAGCAATGGCGGCGCGCAATGCAGGGCCATCGGTCGCCTTCGCACGGTTGAGCGAGTCGGCGAGCACTTTGGCCGAATCGTACCCGAGCGCGGCAATCGAATCGGGCTCGCGGTTGAACTTGGTGCGGTAGGCCTTGCGGAAGTTCTGCACGACCGAATCCGGATTGTCGCCCGAGTAGTGGTTCGAGATGAACGTGTTCGCCAGCGCCTCGCGCCCGTTCTTGAGCGCGTCGCCGACCCATCCGTCGCCGCCCAGGATGGGCATCTTCATTCCAAGCTCCCTGGCCTGGCGGGCGATGATGGCCGCTTCCGGGTAGTAGCCCGGCGCGAAGATCGCGTCCGGCTTCTGCGCGCGCACCTGCGTCAGAATGGCCCGGAAGTCTGCGTCGCCCGAGCTGTAGCTCACCGGCTCGAGCACCTTCCCCCCCAGCGCCGTGAATGTCTTCTGAATGGCGTCGGTCAGCCCGACCGAGTAGTCCTGACTGACGTCCTTGAGAACTGCGACGGTGCGCGCCTTGAGATCGTTGTAGGCAAACTTCGCAAGCACTTCGCCCTGGAACGGGTCGATGAAGCAGACGCGAAAGACGTAGTCGCCGACCTGCGTCACACGCTCGTTGGTGGAGGCGGGCGAGATCATCGGAATCTGATATTTCTGCGACACCGGCGCGGCGGCCAGCGTTCGGCGGCTCGCCACTTCGCCCAGCACCGCCACCACCCTGTCCTGAGTTATCAGTTTCGTGACGGCGTTCGACGCTTCTTCCGGCCGGCTCTGATCGTCTTCGACGAGCAGCCGGATCCGCCGGCCGCCCAATACTCCTCCGCCGTTATTGATCTCTTCTACCGCCAGCTGCGCGCCCTCTACCGAGGACTGGCCGAACGACGCTCCGTCGCCAGTGAGCGAACCGTACATGCCGACCAGAATCTCGCCCGTGCCCGACTGCTCCGATGTGCCCGACCGCCGCTCGCATCCGATCAGCGGAGTGATTGCCAGCAAAGCGGCGCACAGCGCAACGCGACAGATTTTCATAGGCGGATTCTACCGTGCAGCCGCCCGAAAACGCTATAAAAGGAGGCACATGCGCAGCCACTCCGTCATGCCGACCGTCGTGTTGCCAGGGGGCGAGACGGTGCCGGCCCTCGGGCAGGGCACCTGGATGATGGCGACGCGCCGGAAGAAGCGCGCCGACGAGATCGCGGCGCTGCGCCTTGGCGTCGAACTCGGCATGACGGTGATCGACACCGCCGAGATGTATGGCGACGGCGCGGCAGAGGAGCTGGTCGCCGACGCTCTGGGCGATCGCCGGCGCGAGATCTTTCTCGTCAGCAAGGTCATGCCGCACCATGCGTCGAAGCGCGGGACGATTGCCGCCTGCGAAGCAAGCTTGCGGCGGCTGAACACCGACCGCCTCGATCTGTACTTGCTGCATTGGCGCGGCAGCGTCCCGCTGGCCGACACCCTGGCGTCATTCGACGCGCTGCTTCGCGAGGGCAAGATCCGCTACTGGGGCGTCAGCAACTTCGATACTGAAGACATGGAAGAGCTCGTGCGCCTGAGCGGCGCGTTGCCCTCGCCGGTCACCTGTAATCAAGTGCTCTACAACCTGACGCGGCGAGGGCATCGAACACGACTTGCTTCCCTGGTGCGAGCGGAACCGCGTCCCCCTTATGGCCTATTCCCCTCTCGAGCAGGCAAAGCTCGTGGGCCATCACGCCTTGCAGTCACTCGCAGAGCGGCTGGGCGCGACGCCCGCCCAGGTGGCGCTCGCATGGGTGGTGCGGAGGACAGGGGTCATCGCCATTCCCAAGTCCGGCCGGATAAACGGCGTACAAGAAAACCGCGCGGCTCTCGACATCCGGCTCGACACGGAACAGCTGAACGCCATCGACGCGGCCTTCCCGCCCCCGAAGAGGAAGGTGCGACTCGAGATGATTTGATCTATCATTCGGTCTCCCATGATGAACCTACTCTGCTGCTTTCTGGTCGCGCTCGTCGTTCACTCTCGCCCCTGCGGTCGCGGCTGCACAAGAACCCTTCGTTCCGCAATCCGGACAGGCCGGCAAAGACGTGGTCTGGGTGCCAACGCCGCCCGAGCTGGTCGAGAAGATGCTCGATATGGCCAAGGTGACGCCACAGGACATCGTCATGGATCTCGGATCCGGAGATGGCCGCAACGTGATCGCCGCAGCCAAGCGAGGGGCTCGAGCGATCGGCGTGGAATACAACCCCAAGATGGTGGAGTTGTCGCGCCGCCTTGCGAAGGAAGCGGGCGTGTCGGACCGCGCCACCTTCATCGAAGGCGACATGTACGAGGCGGATATATCGAAGGCGACGGTGCTCGCGCTCTTCCTGCTGCCGAGCAACCTCGACAAACTGGCGCCCAAGTTCCTTTCGCTCAAGCCCGGCACGCGCATCGTCAACAACACCTTCAACGCGACAGGCTGGGAGGCCGACACCAGCGAGCAGGTCGGCGGCAACTGCACGAGCTGGTGCACGGCGCTGCTGAACATCGTTCCTGCACGCGTCGCGGGCACGTGGCAGCTCGGAACGGACACCCTCACGTTGACACAGGAGGTTCAGTTCGTCACCGGCACCCTCGGCGCCACGCCTATCGCTGGCGGCCGCATGAACGGTGAGGACATCACCTTCAGGGCTGGCGAAACCGAGTATCGAGGTCGCGTGAACGGCGACCGGATTGAGGGCACTTCCACCACCGCCGGCAAGCAGAGTAAGTGGGCAGCGACGCGTCAGCGATAGACCTGGGACGCTGACGCGCGCGCACGCGCTATTTCAGCTCGACCTCAATCACCCTCACTGGCGCCGAACCAACATTGGTTGGTTCATGGGTGACGTTCGCGTCTCGATAACCGACGCCCCCTGCACTCAGCATCTCGGTTTCGGTCCGTCCGTCCGGATACCTGAACGAGAGCGTGCCCCCCTGAATCACGATGCCCACGTGCGCCAAGGCATGAGTGTGCATCGCGGCAGTCTGCTTCGGAGGGAACGTCACTTCCCGCACCCGGACGCGGGCGTTCTCGAGGACGATTCGGACGCCATTCTCGGTAGCACTGCTCCCTTGTGCGATGACCGTAGTCACGAAGCGACCGGAGAGCGCACCGCCAAGGATTACCCCTATCACCACGCCGATCGAAAATCCCGCAATCAGCTTTTTCATGGAGGCATTATAGGACCGAGAGATACTAGGTCGATGATTCCCCCGTTACCCGGAGCGGCGCAAGTATTGGTGGCATTTGGGACGCTACTCCGCCAGCACGACTTTGATGTCTCCATCGATCAGACCATGGGCTTCTTGAGGGCTACTGAGCTGCTTGGCCCTGCCTCCATGGAATCGGTGCACCGAGCCGCGCATGCGATGTTTGGACCGGCCCCTGAGCGTCGAGGCGAGTTCGACGCGCTGTTTCGAGCGCATTTCCACGGCGAGATTGTTGCCCTGCGTGAGACATCCGACGAACAGAACGAACCAACGCGGCTGCCTGCCGATCGCATCGACGCGACTGTCGCGGATGGCAGTTCACTCGAATCGGGCCGTGCCGCGACCCGCGATGAGGCGTTCTTCGCCAGGCGGTTCGATGAAAACGCGCCGGAGAGCCTCAAGAGGCTCACACGCGGACTGGAGAAACGCCTGCCGCGCCGCCATTCGTTCCGACGTACGCCCCGCCGACGCGGAGTGGTGGTCGACCTGCGCCGCTCTCTCACGTCCATCACGCGCAACGACGGCGATTTGCCTCGTCCCTTCTACAGCGTTCGTCAGACGCGCTCGAGGCGCTTGGTGCTCCTGATCGACGTCTCCGGGTCGATGAAGCAATACACGGACGACTATCTGAGGTTTGCCTACACCCTCAAGAGGAACGCTCGAGAGCTGGCAGTCTTTACGCTCGGCACGCGGTTGACCTGCGTCAGCGCCTGTCTGGAGACACCGAATCAACAGGTGGCCCTGGCCAACGTCTCTGCGCGTGTTCCGGACTGGGATGGCGGCACACGGCTTGGTCCCGCCTTCGCCGCGTTGTTGGCGACGCCGCGCTACGTCAACGTCCTGCGCGGCGCCGCCGTTCTTGTTCTCTCTGACGCCCTGGAGACGGGCGATTCGAAGGAATTACAGCAGTCGGTCCGTCGCTTGCGACGGCTCGCGTGGCGTCTGTCGTGGGCGACCCCGCTTGCGGCCGATCCCGCGTTTCGCCCCGAAACCGCCGCCCTGAAGGCGATCCTCCCGGACCTCGACGATCTCGCGAATGGCGGAGACCTCGCGAGCCTCGTCAGCTTCGTGCTGACTCTTTCGCGCAGGCAGCGTAGCGCTACGCTGCCTGCGACACGATCTTCACGAGAGCCTCATACGACACCCGCGCCGCGGTGAGCGAATCCCCCCAGGATGCCGCGTTGCCATGATCCAGGCTGAAGTGCTTCAAGCCCGCAACCTTGGTGTACTGAAAGATGCGCCTCGTAGTCCACGTGACCGGCACCGATGGGGACCAACGACGTGCTGCTGATTCGCTCGTTCGGTGAGAGCGCGGGATTGATGGTTTTGAGGCCGAACACATCCTTGACGTGCCACAACTCGAAGCGTCCTGGATGTTGCTGAAACAACCCAATGGGATCGGCCCCTGCTACGCGCGCCCAACCGATGTCGAGCTGCATGGTCACCAGCGAGGGGTCTGTCTCTGCCAGCAGCACGTCATAGAGGGTCCGGTCGCTGTCCAGCAGCTTCTCCCATTCGATTGTGTGGTTGTGATGGAAGACCTTGATGCCGAACTTCTGTCCAACCTTGCCGCTCGCGTTGAGTCGGTCGGCGCGGCGCTTGGCGGTGTCCAGCGTCACCTTCGGTTGGTTAGGTCCGGAATTCTCAGCCTGCGTGAACCCGTTGCGAACGAGGACCGACGCCGGAGCGCCGGGCGCGGCGCCACCTCGCCCTCCACCAGCGGGCCCAGCCGCTCTCCCGCCGCGGGCCGCGCCGGGTGCCACCTCGGCACCGACTGTGCTGTATTTCGCTCCCATGATCTGGAGACCCTCGAACTGCTTCTCCATTTCGGCAGGTGCGCCAGTGAGACCAGCGTGCGTGCTGGGCATCCTCAGCCCATGCCGATCGAGCATCGCGCGAAACTCCTTCGGCGCGATGTTGCCGTAGCCCGTCGGCTCGATTTCCTTGAAGCCGATGGCCGATGCCTTGGCGAGGACACCGTCGAACTTGGAGCCGTCGGTCAACAGATTCTGGTACCGTGTAGAGCTGGAGGCCGATTTGGGATTTCCAGTCTGGCCGCGCCTGGGCAGCAACTCCTCCCCCTACCCAGTTGAGCGCAGCGGCGCCAGCGCCGCACGCGAGAAGCTCGCTCAGGAAATCACGACGGGTTTTGTCGGTGGGTCGAAACGTCTCATCCATGGCGCTCCTCAGAAAAATTCGATTCTGGCTTCACGAAAGAATAGGCCGTTCGCCGGCGCGAGCGAAATCGGTCCATTGATGGCGAAGATGGCGACCTCGAACCGGTCTCCCGGTTTCGCCGTGTTGTCGGCGAGCAGAATCCGCTGCGGCATGTTGAAGCCCTGAACGGTTGCCGGGCTTGGGAGTCCAACCGCGCGAGGCATCTGACCGTTCACCCAGACTTCCGCGTAGTCGTCCACGTTCACCACGAGCACCGCCCGCCTGCCCGCAACGTTCACCGTTCCGACCATGGCCGGCAGCGTGACGTTGGTGCGGTACCACATGAACGCGACTCTCCCGGCACCCCTGTGCTCCCCCAGCGTCTGAGGTTCGACCGTCGGCCACGACGAGTCGTCAAACTTCTCCACGTTGGCATGCGGCTCAATGTCATAGGTCGACTTGTAGTGCGGCGACGCCTTCGCCGGCCCCTGCGTAAACCCGGCGGGCGCTTCCACTATCTTGACATCCATCATCTTCCACTGCGCCCCTAGAGCACTCACGCCTTCCGGGGTCATCAGATCGAGCACGGCCACAGGCTTGCCCACCGGCGCGATGGCGGGAGGCGGTCCGCCCCCGCGGCGCGCGGGCGCGGCCTGTCCAGGCGTCCCAGGCCCCGCGGGCGCGGCGGGAGGTGGCCCTTGCTGCGCGGAGATCGCAAACGAGGTGCCGACCAGAACCAAGGCGACGACGACATTCACGCGCAGTCTCATGTGTCCTCCACACGCCATCGGATCACGAACTCGCAACCCGGTTGGATAATCTGGCGGCAAAGTGTATCCACTTAAACCTGATGAAGTCAAGCATTGCGCCACATACCCTGCCTATGAAAGCGCCAGACCTCAAAAGGCATGGCCTAGAACTGTATTTCTGGATACAATATCAAGGTGAGCCAGCTAAGGCCGCCCCGCGTCGTGGGCACGGCAGCGCTCCGGAATGATGCAATTTCCAGACTTGGTGCTGCCAACCGGCCCCATGACTGTACTCCGAAGTAGGCAGGATGCTCGAGCAATCCGTTGTGTGCTGGAATGATCTATCGTGGATTCGCCGTGTGTGGAAAGGGCCGCTCGTGATCAAGGGAATTCAGAGTCGAGCTGATGCGCGTATCGCCGTCACGCGCGCCATCGAGATCCTTCGTTCGGACATCCTCCGCACGATGAAACTGCTCGGGTGCTCCGCGGTCAATCTCCTGGATCGTTCCTACCTCGAGACCGAAGAATCAGGCAGGCGACTCGACATTGTCGAAAGGGTCGGTGCTCTGTGACGCAGTTCAACGCCGCACGACCAATCACGCCGTTGCTGCAGGCCCTCGCGTGGTTTGACCAAGGGATCGGCAGTGCCATCGGTACCGTGGTGCAGACATGGGGTAGCGCGCCTCAAAAAGCCGGGAGTCTCATCGCAGTCAATGCCAACGGCGACTTTTGTGGATCGGTCTCCGGCGGGTGTGTCGAGTCGAGCGTCATCGACTCATCGCTCAAGTCATTGAGTGACGGGCATCCTCGCCTTCTCCATTTCGAGGTGTCTGAGGAGACGGCCTGGGCCGTCGGTCTCGCGTGCGGTGGCACGATCGACGTTCGCATCGAACCGCTATCCGAGGACGCGACGAACCTCCTACCGTCCTTCCGACGGGTCGCGTCAGCCACGTCGAGCCGTCACCCACTCGTCGTCGCGACCCGGCTGCGAGACGGCTTTCATCAGTTGGTTGATCCCGCGATCCCTACGGCGACCGCTTTGGAGGAAGAGGCGGTGAGGGCCTCTCGTCGGGATCAGTCAGGCGTTGCGGAAGTTGACGGAGAGAGAATTTTCTTTCAGGTCTTCAATCCGCCCTATCAGCTGCTCCTGCTCGGTGCGGTTCATATCGCACAGATCGTCGCCCCGATTGCAAGATTGGCGGGATTCGACGTGACCGTCATCGATCACCGGGAGCTGTTCGCGACGGAAGAGCGCTTCCCGGATACGCAGCTGAGGGTCCAGCGTCCTGAAGAAGCCCTGCGCGAGATTGGCTTGGATGAGCGAACGGCAGTCGTGGCGCTGACACACAATCCGGAAGTCGACGATCCGGCGCTGATCAAAGCGATCCAGTCGAATGCGTTCTATGTGGGCGCACTAGGCAGCCGAAAGAGTCATGCGGCACGAGTGAAGCGATTGAAGGAGACTGGCGTGGCCGAGGGCGACATCGCCCAAATCCACGCACCGGCTGGACTCGATATCGGTGCCCTCGGGGCGGCCGAAATCGCCATTTCTATCGTGGCCCAGGTTATCGCGGCATTTCGAGGACGCCTTCGAGCACAGCCGGCAACCGGCCTGACAGTTGGTCAGGGTTTAAGGGAGGGCACATGAGCACGAACCGGCGACAGTTCCTGGCTGCCATGACCGCAGTGGGCAGCCTGCCTTTGACCAGGCGACCGCAGCAGACCGCTGCCCAGGGAGCCGCTGCCTCGAACACCGGCCGCCTCAAGCAAGGTGTCACGCGCATGCCTTTTGGCCGCAACCCAAGCTGGACGTATTGGACTCCCGGTGGTCAAGCTCTTGAAGACGCATGTCGAAGTATCGCGCCATTGGGTGTCAAGGGTTTCGACTTCATCTTGCCCGCCGAGTGGCCCGTCCTGAGGAAGCACGGATTGGTGTGCTCGTTGTATCGCCCGCCTCCGCCCACGTTACCGGTTGCGGGCGGTCCCATCGGACCTCCAGGCTGGGAACAGGCCGGGAGGAAGGAGGCCATGGGTGCGTACCTGACCGGCATGCACGAGGCGATTGACGTAGCCGCCGCAGAGGGAGTGCCGAACATCCTGCTCCTTGCAGGTGCGGTGCGAAGCAGCACGCTATCGAGCGAACAAGGCGCTGACAACGCGGTGGCGTTCTGCAATGCCGTGAAAGCCCACGCGGAAAGCAAAGGCGTCACGCTCTGTCTCCAACTGCTCAACTCTCGGTCCGGCGAAATGCAGCTGTTCGACCACATGCCCTGGGGCGTCGATGTCGTCAAGAGGGTGAATTCGCCGCGCGTCAAGATTCTCTACGACATCTACCACGCGCAGCTCATGGACGGCTACATCGTCCAGACGATTCGAGATCACATCCAGCTGATCGCCCACTTCAAGACCGGCGGCGTTCCAGGCCGTCACGAGCTGAACGACACGCAGGAGCTCAACTACAGGTTCATCGCCAGCGCAATCGCGGACCTGAATTACACCGGGTTTGTCACGCACGACTGGACGCCTTCCCCAGGCAAGGATCCCATTGCCAACTTGACCGAAACGATTCGCATCATGCAGGTGTGAAGGTCAACGTGCCCGGCTTCGCACGGCGGATTCCGCGGCGGTACACTGACGCCCGTGCGCCGACCTTCTGGAGTCGACAAGTCTGCTCATCCGTCCGAGTCGGGGCAAACTGCTGACACGGTCGAGCATGTTCACCAAGTTCTTCGCAACATGATTCTCGATGGGTCGCTGCTACCTGGAGCCGTGGTCTCCCAGGTGTACCTGGCAAGAGAGCTGGGGGTCAGCAGGACGCCGCTCCGCGAAGCGTTACGGCTTCTCCAGCATGAGGGCTTGATCGAGGTCAATCAGAGACGGAGACCGAGGATTGCTCCCGTTGAGCCCTCCGCAATCGATGCGCTCTATGCCGACCGCATCTTGACCGAGGCGCTAGGGGTCACTCTGACCGTGCCGCAGCTGCGCGCGACAGACATCGATGCGCTTGAAAAGACCCTTGCCGCAATGTCGAACTTTCTTCGACGAAAGGAGTTTGACGCGTGGCAGGTGTCTCACGTGCAGTTTCATCATCTGCTCGTCAGCCACGCCGGCAAGCACCTCGTTGCGAAGATCGCGGCGGGGCGGCAACGTAGCCAGCGCTACATACGCCTGTACGCGCAGATTCCCCAAATCTGGGAAGTCGGACAGCCCGAACACGTGTCGATTGCGGAGGCCTGGGTGCGAGGAGATGCGTCCCTGGCAGCCGAGCGTCTTGCTCGCCACCTCGCGCGCTCCGCTCTCAATATCCTCTCGATCAGCGCCCCTGAATATGAACCGCGAGCGCTTCGCTGCGCGTTAGGCCTCATCGGCGCCACTGGCGAACAGGACCGACTGCGAGCGCGGCAGGATGCGAGGAAAGTGTCGACGCAAAGCGCCAGGCGAACGCCGAAGGTCGCCAAGCCGGGAGCGGGCCTTCACGAAGGGCGACCACTTCGGCCGCCCGATCGACTATTGCTCGCGGCGATAGCGGGCGACGAGCATGGCCTTGCCGATGACGTGCCCTTCCATGGCTTCGATCACCGCGGCGCGCGTGGCCGCCGCCTGCGCCGGCGTGCCCGTCGGAACGTCGATCTTTGTATCCAAGGCAAAAAGATCGAACGTGTAGTGGTGATAAGGACCCGGACCGGCGCCTGGACCGAGATAGCCGGTCGATCGTGCGCTGATCTGCTGAGTGCCATCAGGCAAATCACCTGCGGGCACGCCCTCGGGAATGCCCGTGGACGTCCCGGGAATATTCCACAGCATCCAGTGCGTGTAGTCTGTCTTTGCTCCGCGGTTGTAGCCGAACTCAGGATCGCGAAAGAGCAGCACAAACGTCTGCGTCCCCGTCGGCACCTGCGACCACTTCAGCTCCGGATTGACGGTCATCTTGTCTGGTGCCGCGCTGGTGTACTTGACTGGGATCACCCCGCCGTCTTCCCAGGCCGTTGACGTCATGATCAGAGGCGGGGCTTGCGGGCCGCGTCCGCCACGCCCTCTGGCCGGTTGATCGCCGGTCGCCTGCCCTCCTCCACCTTGAGGTGCCTGCGCCTGCGTCAGGACGGTGGCGGCGGCCAGTGCGATTGCCAGAAAAAGGACGACAGATGTTTTCATGATGTTAAAAAGTGTATCCAATAATATGCTTGTCGTCAACAACTAAGGCAAAAACAGGCCGTTTCTCTAGGCCTGATAGGATCTGGGTCTGTTACTGGATACATGAAAAGTCTTGACAGTTATTGAGACCGCGCCTAGGCTCCGCTGGTCATGACAATCAACGCACCCAAAACACAGCAGCTCTTCGTGGCCAGTTGCATTTCGCTGGTCACCACGTCGATGGTGTTTGCGATCCGCGGCGATATCGCCGGCGACCTCTCTCGCGTATTCCATCTGACCAACGAGCAACTCGGATTGATCTTCAGCCCGGCGTTCTGGGCATCGACCGTGGCCATCTTCATCAGTGGTGCGCTTGTCGATGCGCGTCGGGATGCGCGCGCTTCACATCATCTCAGCCCTCGGATACGTTGTCGGCGTGGCCTTGGTCATACTGGCTCCTCATCCGTCTGCTCCTGTCGCTTCTATCTTCGAAGACAACGGCACGCTGCTCCTCTACGTTGGCTTCTTGATCATGGGGCTCTCCCAGGGACTGGTTGAAGGAGTCATCAACCCTCTCGTGGCCACGATCTTTCCTCAAGAGAAGACGCGGCGCTTGAGCATCCTGCACGCCTGGTGGCCGGGAGGCCTGATTATCGGCGGTCTGCTCGCGATCGCACTGACGAATTTGTTTGCTGCGTCGTGGCAAGTCAAGCTGAGCTGCATTGCGATCCCAGCGTTCATTTATCTGGCGATGGCCGTGTCGCTCAAATATCCAGTCACGGAGAGAGTGGCCGCCAACGTCTCGACCGGCGACATGTGGCGCCAAACCGCACATCCGCTGTTCCTGGTGCTCTTCGTCAGCATGTGGATGACCGCCGCCATCGAGCTCGGGCCCGATCAATGGTTCCCTGCCGTGATGGGCGCGCTGGTGCCGCAGCTGCAAGGAGTGCTGTTTCTCGTGTATACGGCGGGTCTCGTCTTCCTGATCAGACTCTACGGAGGCGACATTCCGCACAAGGCTCCGGTTCCGACCTTGTTTCTGAGCTCCATCCTCACAGGATTGGGGCTCTACTGGCTCGGCGGACTTCAACCGGGCAGCAGCCCGGCCGTTGCTTTCGCCGCAGCGACCATCTTCGGAATCGGCAAGAGCTTCTTCTGGCCGACGATGATCGGCGTGACGGCCGAGCTATTCCCGCGCGGCGGAGCGCTGCTCATCTCGTTGGTAGGCGGCGCCGGCATGCTGTCGGCTGCGGTCGCGCTTCCGTTGATGGGGGCGCGCATGGACCAGTTCGGCCCTGGCGCTGCTCTCCAGTACATCGCAACACTTGGACCAATTCTCGCTGTCGTGTTCGGCTTGATGTACATGTATCTGCGGTCAAGGGGCGGCTATCGCGCAGTCGAAGTGACGAGCCCTTGAATCCGGCGTCCCGAGTAACGGGAATCATCCTTGCGGCCGGCATGAGCAGGCGCATGGGTGGTGGCCTCAACAAGTTGCTTCTGCCGTTCGGCGACGTTCCGATCGTGCGCCGGGTGGTCCAGGCAGTGGTGGAGTCCCGATGCAACCGGGTGGTCGTCGTCATCGGGCACGATGCCGAGAGAGTCCAGGAAGCGTTGTCGGATCTCCCTGTCGAGTTCGTGGTCAATCCGGAATTTCGTGAAGGGATCGCCGCGTCTGTTCGCGCAGGGGCATCGGCCGTGGACGCCCAGTCCGAGGCGATCGTTTTCTGCCTGGGGGACATGCCGCTCGTCTCACCGGAGATGATTAATCAACTGATCGCCGCGTTCGATCCGGCGCTGGGATTGGCCGCTTGGCAGGCGGCGTTTCGAGGTCATCGAGGCAATCCGGTTTTGTGGAGTGCCGCGTATCTGGAAGAGCTCCGTACCCTGCAAGGCGACGAGGGTGCCCGTTCCCTGCTGAGCAAACACGCTGATCTGGTGGCCACCGTCCACGTGGACTCAGCCGGTGTGCTGACCGACATCGACACGCCGGACGATCTCGAGAAGGCGCTCCGTGAGGATGGACGGTGAGCGCCTCCTAGCGAATTGCCGCGATCACAGGTGAGGCCGCCTGAGAATGCCTTCGTAGTAGTCTTCCCACGCAACGAACCGCTGCTCCTGCAATCCCAACGTGTCGATGCCAAGGCGCACGACGTCGCCTGGTTTGAGGTACTGGGCAGTTGGCTTCTGGCCGAGTCCCACTCCGGGCGGCGTGCCGGTGGCAATCACGTCCCCTGGCTGCAGTGACATGAACTCGCTGAGATAGCTGACGAGCGTCGCCACATCGAAAATCATCTCGGCGGTGGACCCCGTCTGCTTGCGCTCGCCGTTTACATCCAGCCACAGTCGCAGTTGCTGCACGTCGGGAATCTCGTCGGCGGTCACGAGCCACGGCCCGATCGGTCCGAACGTGTCGCATCCCTTGCCCTTGTCCCAGGTTCCCTGCCGTTCCAGCTGAACGAACGCTCGGAGACATCATGGACGACTACGTACCCCGCCACGTGCTCGAGTGCACGATCGCGAGGCACGTAGCTCGCCTCCGTGCCGATGACGACACCGAGCTCAACTTCCCAGTCGGTCTTCGTGGATCCACGGGGAATAACGACGTCGTCGTATGGTCCGGAAATGCAGCTGGTCGCCTTCATGAAGACCACTGGCTCGGATGGCAGCTGCGCGTTCGACTCGGTGACGTGCTCTCGGTAATTGAGACCCACGGCGATGAATTTGCCGACATTGGCAATCGGCAGGACCCAGCCTCGGCTCATCCTTCACGAGCGGTAGACTCTCCGGGTCGATGTCGGCCAAGGCGCGCAATGGCGAGGGCGACAGCTCAGCGCCGTCGAGCTCGTTCACGTGAGCCGACAGATCTGCGAACCCTGCCCTGCGCGTCGAGAACTGCCGGGGCGTTCCTCCCCTTTCGGTCCATATCGCACGAGTCTCATCCACGCCTCCTGCCGCCGGCCTCAAGTCAACTGATAGAGTCTGGTCGCCGTCCTTCCAAACACATCTTCGCGGACCTCAACCGGATAGCTCGGCCAGCGTCTGCTGATACGCGTGCCGAAGAGGCTTTCGTAGTCGGTCCAGATTTTCTCTACCGGAAAATTGCTGCCGAACATACAGCGCGTCGACCCAAACAGTCGCAAGCACTCCCGTACGACATCGGCGATGAACTCCATCGTCGACCGTGTGAACGAACGTTCCCTGCCCCGACAACTTGACGAACAGCGTTGGGGCACTCCGCGAGTCGCTTCATGCCTTCGAGCCACGGCTCTCGCTCGCGCGGCGTGTTGCCCTCCAACATGCCCGCATGAATCAGCACGAACGGTATGCCGGGAAAGTCCGCGACGAGTCGAGCCGCGTCGGCATCTGGGCCGAGAACACCTGAAGCTCGAACAGCCATCCGAAGTCCTGCAACCGCGACAAGTTGCGACGGAAACTGCGGGTCGTTCGCCACGTCCGGCGCCGACGCGAACCGGAAATCCGGCTTCTCGTGCCAGTGCAGCTGCATCCGCGAACCGCACACTCTCGATGAGGCTGTCGACTGCGCGCGTAGAACATCCGCACATTCTCGCTGCATGAAATCCGCAGTCCCGACAATCGCGTGAGGCCAGCCCGACCTCCTGGGCGACCGGCTCGACCCATCGCACCTCGTCGAGAGCTCGGTCGACGGGCCAGTTGGTCTGCACGTATACCGATCTGCGCGATCCCGCAAGGGGCCGCGTCGGCGATGTACTCGTCAATCAAGTAGTCTCGGCGAACTGATTCATAGGGGCCGAAAATTCGCGGGATCATCGGGCCCGACAGCCACGGAAGGTCGGCGCGGCGCCAGACATGATGATGCGCATCAACCAGCAACGCGCTCACCTGCAGGCGTCCTGCACGACCGCTTCAAGCTGGTCCCGGACCGCCAGATAGTCATCTTCGTCCTTGATGACCGTGCCGATGGACCTGGAGAAACGCTCGCGGCCACGCTCCGCCGCCGACTTCGAGCAGCGTCGCGGCATTCGCCCACTCGACGGCTTCCGCGATACCTGGCGTCTTCGCGAGCGACATCTGGCGAAGACCGCCAGACGGCCTTGGCCACCGCGCTTCGCCGTCGCGCGAGCCACGAGCGGCGCGCGAACATGATGATTTCTGCCTCCCTCGCGGGATCGGGATACGCGATCGAGTGATAGACGCAACGCCGCCGAAGGGCATCGTGCAACTCGCGAGTCCGATTGCTCGTCAGTACGACGACTGGAGGTTCGGAGGCGCGCTGGGTGCCGATCTCCGGGATCGAAATCTGGAACTCCGACAAGAAATTCCAGACAGAAATGCCTCGAACTCGTGATCGGACCGGTCGATCTCGTCGATCAGCAGCAGCGTGTGGCCGGCATCGTTCGAGCGCCTTCAGCAGAGGCCGCTCTATCAGAAACTCCCGGGAATAGAGATCGACCTGGGCATGTTTCGCCTGGCGGAGCGCCAACAACTGCCTCGGATAGTTCCACTCGTAGAGGGCTTGCGACGCATCAATGCCCTCGTAGCACTGCAGTCTCAACATCCGCCGATCGGTGATAGCCGCGATCGCCTTGGCGGCCTCTGTCTTCCCGACTCCTGGCTTCCCCTCGAGCAGGAGCGGCTTCCGCAGCTTGAGCGCGAGGAAGATGGCGGTCGCAAGCTCTTCGTCCGCGATGTAGGCTTCGCCCATGAGCGACGTCCTCGAGTCGCTCCGGGGATCGCGTGTTTTCCTCGACACGGGCGTGGTCACCTGATGATCGTTTCGTGCAGCATCAGAGTGAGTACCGGCTCGCACAGTGCGAGGCGGCATCAGCCGCGGCGGCCTTGCCGAACTCCGTCGCAAACCCGTTGGCACGCGCGGCTTCGTCTGCAAACCACATCTCGCTGACCGCGTCGCAAGGAGCGTTCGGATTCTCTGCGATGGAGACGTTCATTCTGTAGGCTTCGAGCCCGGGAATCTTCACAGCGAACTTGGGATGTTCAATCTCCGCCCATCGTTTGAAGTCTTCGAGGCTGAGCCCTTCGCGCCGCTTCAAAAGAGACATGACCTTTAGCATTGACTGATCTCCTGCTGATCTAAGCGCCCGTTTCTCTCAAGGCGCGCAAAATGCGCTCCGGCGTGATCGGCATGATGTCGATCCGGACGCCGACGGCGTCGAATATGGCGTTCGCGATGGCTGGAATCTGGGGATTGGCGCACATTTCTCCCACGCCCTTGCCACCATACGGGCCGTCTTGTGCCGGTCGCTCCAGCACAATGGTCTCCATCTCGGGAATGTCGCCAGGGCCCGGCATCAGATAGCCGAGGAAGTCCGACTGGCCTATTCGCGCGATTCGGGTAGTACGGCTCTGTCGTCTCGTAGAGGGCATGACTGATCCCCATCGCCGACCCTCCGACGAGCTGCTGCTCCACCATCTTTGGATTGAGCGCACGACCAACTTCGAACACGTTCTTGATGGAGAGAACGTCGACTTCTCCGGTCTCGGTATCCACCTCGACTTCGGCCACCGTGCAGGCATGCGCGTAGCAGGTTGCCGGCTTCATCGCGCCGGTGACCGGATCGGGGACCGAGCGAGGCACGAGAAACATACCGCGTCCCGAGATCGATTTGCCCTGCTTGAAGTGAGCGGCCAGCGCCGTGTCCATCACGGAGATGGACTTCATCGGCGCGCCCTTCACGTGGATGTTGCCTTTCCCGTCGGTGTCCAGGTCTTCCGCGGCCACCTCGAGCGCGTCGGCGGCCGCTGCCAGCATCACCTGCCGCGCCTCTGTCGCCGCCGCCATGACGGCATTGCCGACTCGATGCGTCCCTCGGGAGGCGAATGTCCCCATGCAGTGCGGGCCTGTGTCGGTATCGGCCGTGTCGACGGTCACGGTCTCCACCGGCACGCCCAGCGTTTCCGCGCAAATTTGCGCGACGACTTGTCGCAATCCCTGACCCAAGTCGACGCTCGACAACGTCACCATGAAACCACCGGTCGGCGTCGCGTGCACGAGCGCCTGCGTCGGGTCGCCGCCCAGGTTCATCCCGGTCGGATAGTTGACAGCCGATACACCCCGCCCTCGCTTTTTCACCGCTCGCCCTCCCTGCGACGAGACGACATCTCCATGAAACGCGGGGCTACCGGCCAATCGAACGATTCTCGACGCCTCCTGCATGCACTCGATCAAGGCCGCGCCTTCCGTCGGTTGGTGATGGGCCTTCATGTCGCCGTCCCGATAGGCATTGATGAAGCGGAACTCGAGCGGGTCCATCCCGATGAGACGGGCCAGCTTGTCCATCTGGACTTCGAGCGCAAAGTCGCCAATGGTGACCCCGAAGCCTCGCATGGCGCTGGACGGCGTGCGGTTGGTGTACACGCAATACGTGTCGATCGAGACGTTGGGGATCGTGTAGGGTCCAGGGAAATGCGCCGCACTTTTCTGGGTGCCGTAGGTGGAGTTTCGCGAGTATGCGCCGCTGTCGATATAGCACCGGACCTGTCGGGCGACGATGCGCCCGTCGTTCATGACGCCATCCTTGATATAGATCCGTTCCGCAGCCCTTGGCGATGAGATTTGCATTTCTTCTTCGCGCGTATAGGCAAACTTCACCGGCCGATGTGTGAGCATCGACGCCAGGATCGTGATCGGTTCGACGATGACGTCGACTTTTCCTCCGAACCCTCCCCCAACCGTACCGCCAATCAGGTGCAGCTTGTGGCCGGGCACCTCGAGAATGATGGACGTGTTGTCGAGTGTAAAGAACATGGCCTGCGTGTTCGTGTAGCAGGCGTAGCGGCCGTTCTCCTCGGGAACCGCGATGCAGCCGGTCGTCTCCACGGGCGCGTGCTCGATGGGGGCCGACTCGTAGCGCGCCTCGAGCAAGTGATCCGCGGCGCGAAATCCCTCTTCCACATCACCCAGCCGAACCTTGCGCGACGGGCCACTGTCGTATTTGTAGAAGTTCGCCCCGTGATACTCATTGACGAGCGGCGCGCCGGGCTCGAGCGCCTCCTCCACATCAAACACGGGGGGCAGGGGTTCGTACTCCACTCTGACTTTTGCGCAGGCCTCATATGCCTCGCGTTCGGTGTCGGCAACCACCGCAACCACAGCCTCGCCTTGCCAACGCACTTTGTCGAACGCAAGAACGGGTTCGTCTTCAGGCCCGATGCCGATCAGCGTAAGGATGGTATAGACGTTGTGCGGGACATCCTTCGCGGTGATGACGCGTCGAACCCCTTCGCTGCGCTCCGCTTCGTGCGTGTCGATGGAGACGATCCGGGCATGATGGTGAGGACTTCGCACCATCTTGAGGTGAAGCATCCCGTCGAAGGTTCGGTCGGCAAAGAACGACGTGCGTCCGGACACGTGGCCGTATGCGTCGGTACGCGTTCGACCCTTGCCGATCTCCTTCAGGTCGTCCTTGCGCTCGTCGGAAAAATAGTCTTTGCGTAGTTCCACAGCACGCACCCTTACGGCCGTCGAGAGGCGGCCGCCGCCGACAGGATCGCCGTCACAATCGGCGCGTAGCCGGTGCAGCGACAAACGTTGCCCGAGATCGCCTCGACGACTTCTTCACGCGTCGGGTTCGAATTCCGGTCCAGCAGAGCCTTCGCCGCCATGATCATGCCCGGAGTGCAGAAACCGCACTGAGCGGCAAACCCGCTGACAAACGCCTCCTGCAAGGCGTGAAGAGCGCCGGGGCTCGAAAGGCCTTTGACCGTCTCGATCGTCGCACCCTCGCAGGTTTCCGCGAGCGTGAGGCAGGAAAGACGCGTCTCGCCGTTGACGATCACCGTGCAAGCGCCGCAGGTGCCTTGATAGCACCCGTCCTTGGGAGAGGTATCCCCGACCTTGTCGCGAAGAACCGACAGCAGCGTCGAGCACGATTCGACGAACTCGGCTTTCTCCATCCCGTTCAGGACGAAGCGCACTGGTACTTTCTTCACCGCTCTGCCTCGAGCAGAAGACGTCTCAGGTGCACCGGTATAACAGCCCGCCTGTACCACGCACTGGCCACCGCATCGTCCGCCGGCGAAGTGCCGTCGGCGGCGCGCGCGAGTGCTTCGGCGATTCCTGCGGCGGTCCGTGGGCGCCCAATCAACGCGGCCTCCACCGCCTTCGCTCGGATCGGCGTCGGTGCCATCGCCCCATACGCCACCCGTGCCTCGGTAATCAATGCGTCAGCGCCTTCCCGAATTACTGCGCCAATCGAGAGCACGGATAACCCGCCTGGTTTCACCCTGCTTACCTTTCGAAAACAAAAATCAGCGGCGTTGGGCGGCGCCGTGAATTTCACGCCCGTCACGATGCACCCCTTGAACGCACTCTCCCGTTTCTCGAAAAACTCCTCCAACGGCCACGTCTGGGCTCCACCCGTTCCCACCGCGAGCACCGAGGCGCCGAGCGCCAGAAGTGCGACGGCAAAATCGCCGTACGGCGATCGCGCATAAAGGTTCCCTCCAACCGTCGCCATGTTCCTCACGGCCGGAGTGCCAACGCTATGAGCCGCAGAAGCAAGCCAGGCCAGATCGGGATGAGCAATCACGTCGGACATGGTGGCGGCTGCGTCGATCGATACTTCGCCGCCGCTCACCTCGACAGAGCCGCTTGCCTTCTCGGTGATGGAGAACGCGGACAAGCGACTTGATCGAGGGGTCGGCATAGTTCAGGGAACGCACGACCAAGGTTCCCCCTCCGAGAAACGAGGCGCCGTCCTCCTGAAGAGCCGCTACGGCTTCCTTTGTGGAGTTGAATGTCCGAAGAAGCACACCGATCTCCTGAGTTGTTGTTACAGCCGACGACCTGAAAGTGTATCCAGAACAGTGCCTGTGTCAACAAAGAAGTATGTTTCCAGGCCATTTATGCAACAATGTGTCGACAGATTTCCCTGGTAGCAGGAGCAAACGAGTGAAAGACGCGCGATCGGAAGCCAGCTTAGCTCAGACCGACACCGTCGAGCACGTCCATCAAGCGCTCCGCACGTTGATTCTTGACGGATCCCTGGCGCCTGGCGTCATTGTGTCGCAGGTGTCATTGGCACGACGTCTGGGGGTGAGCAGAACACCGCTCCGCGAAGCGCTTCGGTTGCTGCAGCACGAAGGCCTCATCGAAGCCGAGCAGAGGCGACGCCCCCGCATCACACCAGTCGAGCCAGCGGCCATCGATGCCCTCTACGCCGACCGAATTCTGACAGAGGCGCTCGGCATCACGCTCACCGTGCCCCTGTTGCGAGCCGCCGATCTGGACGCCTTGCAGGCAGCGCTGGCCGCGATGTCAGGCTTCCTCGCCCGCCAGGAGTTCGATCAATGGCAGGTGTCCCACAATCACTTCCACGAAGTGCTGGTTAGTCACGCCGGTGCACACCTGGTGCCCAAAATCACCGCCGGTCGCCAACGCAGTCAGCGGTACATTCGGCTCTATTCCCAAGTGCCCCGACTCGTGGGAGGTCGGCCAGCAAGACCATGTCTCGATTACCGAGGCCTGCATCCGGCGAGACGCCCCGGCGGCGGCTCAGCTCCTCACTCGTCATCTTGCCCGCTCCGCGCTCAATATTCTTTCTATCACTGCGCCGGAGTACGAGCCTCGGGCTCTCCGTTCCGCGTTGCGACTGATTGGCGTCGGCAGCGAAGGCGCTGAATCGCAATGTAAGCTCGTGAGCGCACTGGAGGCGCACTGCGATGGCTGAGCGGCAGCGTTCGTCGTAGCAGTCGTTGTTGTCGTCCTGGCTCTGGTAATCGTTCCGGTTTCTGGTCAAGGCCCGCGCGACTGGCGTGACTACGCCGGCGGCCTCGACGGCTCCCGATTCGTCAACGCCACGCAAATCAACAAGGCCAACGTCAGCCAGCTCCAGGTCGCCTGGACCTACCCGGACGGCCAGACCGGCTCGAACCCGCTCGTCGTCAATGGCATCATCTACGCCCGCGCCCTCAACAACTCGCTCGTGGCGCTCGACGCATCGACCGGCAAGCAACTCTGGCGGAAAGAGGGCTTCCAGGGCGCGACGGCGCGCGGCCTGAACTACTGGGAGAGCAAGGACGGCAAGGATCGCCGGCTCATCTTCAGCATCGCCAACTATCTGCAGCAAGTCGACGCGCGCACGGGCGAAACGATTCTTTCGTTTGGCGTCGACGGCCGCGTCGATCTGAGGCGAGGCCTCGATCGCGATCCGCTGACCATCAACGTCCAGTCGGAACGCCCGGGCGCGTCTTCGAAAACCTGCTGCTTCTCGGATCCGGCCACCAACGAGGAGTACGGGTCGGCGCCTGGCGACATCCGAGCGTTCAATGTCCTCACCGGCGCGCTTGTCTGGACGTTTCACACGGTGCCACGCCCCGGCGAGTTCGGCTACGAAACATGGCCGGCCGACGCCTGGAAGACCGTGGGCGGCGCCAACAACTGGGGCGAGCTCTCGATCGACGAACGCCGCGGTATCGTCTACGTGCCGACGAGCAGCCCGAAGTTCAATTTCTACGGGGCCAACCGCGCGGGTACCAATCTGTTCAGCGACTGCATCCTTGCGCTGGACGCCAGAACCGGAAAGCGGCTCTGGCACTTCCAGATGGTCCATCACGACATCTGGGATCTCGACAACGTGTCGGCGCCACAACTCACCACCATCCGACGCAATGGACGCAGCATCGATGTCGTCGCCGTTGCCGAGCAAGACCGGCTACCTCTACGTCTTCGATCGAGTAACAGGCGAACCGATCTGGCCGATCGAGGAGCGGCCGGTTCCGACCAAGACGGACGTGGCCGGCGAGACGCTGTGGCCCACGCAGCCGTTTCCGACGGCTCCTCCACCGTTCTCGCGCCAGTCGTTCACGGTGAACGACCTGAATCCGTACATCCTCACGCCCACGCAGCGCGAAGAGTTCCGGCAGCGCATCCTCAAGGCGCGCAACGAAGGGCCGTTCACGCCGATCGGCTTCGAGGAAGTGATCCACATGCCCGGCAATCAGGGTGGGTCGAACTGGGGCAGCACGGCGGCGAATCCGCGAGACGGCAGTGTCTACGTGATCGGGTTCAACGTGCCGACAATCCTGCGGCTGTTGAGGCCGGGTGAACCCCGCAACGCAGGGCCGTGGCGGTGCCACCCTCGATTGAGCTTCCAGGCGGAGGCGCTCAGTACGTGACCGACGGGTTCGGCCTGTTCCCCACGATCATCAATCCTCCGTACACGACCCTGACCGCGTACGATTTGAACAATGGCGTCGATTCGCTGGCAGATCGGACTGGGCGACGATCTGCGTCTGGTCGGCCAGGGCATCACCGGCACAGGCTCTGCGTCGACTATGAAGGGCGGCATCATCCCGACGGCAGGCGGTCTCGTATTCGCCACGGCGGCCGATCGGAAAGTCCACGCGTACGACAGTCGAGAGCGGCAAACAGTTGTGGGAAGCCCAGCTCGGTGGGATACTGTCGGATCGCCGTCGATGTTCGAAATCGACGGCACGACAAATGCTTGCTTGTGACGGCAACGCCTCCGGCAACCCCGACCACGCCCGCAGCAAACCCCCTACCAGCATCGCCGCCAGGACCAATCGGAATCGTCGCGTTCGCGCTACCCAAGATAAAGAAAGACAAGTTCGAGTATCAGGTTCGCAGGTTCGGTTCGGTTCGAGACTCCGAACCGACGAACCCGCGAATCCCCGCTGAACCCTCTAACCCTACGAGCAGGTTGCCGCGACCATCTTCACCGTTTCGACGTTGAAGTTCATCGCCGGCTTGGCACCGGCACTCGCCGAAGCCTCGCCCGCACTCGCGGATGCACTGGCAGAGGCGCCAGTCTTCGCTGCCATCGTCCCCGTCACTTCGACCTGGTGATTGAGGTGCGCCTTCAGATCGGTGCCTGCACGAGGCGACAGGTTGAGGCTCGTGCCCTTTCCAGCGCCCGACGTCCCGACTGCGCTCGGCGCGCTCGACGAAGCACCGGCGGCCGGAGCGATCGACGCGCTCTCGAGCACGAAGCTGTCCGCACCCGTTCCCGGCCGGACGCAACCGATGTACGTCACCTTGGCTGTATCGCTACTGCGCTGCGCCGACGGAGTTGAGGACGGTCCGGGATCGGGACGAGGCGCTGCAGGTGCTTGCTGCGCAGCGCCGCCGGGTGTTGGTGCCTGGGGTTGCGGAGACTGGGCGGCGATGTTAGCTCCAGCCCACACGATGACCGTCAGAAGAGTGAACGAACGAAGCATCAGATCCTCCTTGGAATTGCTTTTACTGATTTACGTCGTCGTTCACCGTGCAGAAGGGGTGCCACCACTTACGCGTTTGAAATTGGCGATTCCGCTGCCAGATCGGCACAGCAGCCCAAGCGGGGTGAAGAAATTTTTACCAGGCGTGTTCGTCCGTGGGCACCGTAAACACTGATCGGCGCCGGCACGGTGTACAGGCGAGAGGCTCGGGGTCGGGCCTAGCTCTGAGGACTTGCGGCTGGTGAGCCGCCGGTGACCTTCGCGAACATCTCGGGCCGAAGCGGCAAGATGAATGAGAAACGGAAATCACCGTTCATCCGACCCACCGGGATCCCGACGAAGTTCCCCTTCTCGTCGAGAACGCCGCCTCCCGACACACCTGGATGGCCGTCCGTGAGCGCGCTGATGAGACCCGTATCCATTCGCTGTCCGATGTAACCGGTGCTCAGCAGAATGCCCTGCGAATAGTCGTTGCCGAATCGAAAGATCGGCTCTGCGAACTCAAAGGGGTAGCTCGTATCGACATGCAGCGCCGGCAGATCGATCTTGGTGCGGACTCTCAAAATGGCCCAGTCGCCAGGATCGACCTCGCCTTTGGCTTTGCCAGAATCAACGACGCGTGCCGACAGCGCCTTGCCGTCGACGATCACTTTCACTGTCGTGATCTTGCGGTCGTCGCCGCTGAGCGCGATCACGCCGTGCTTGACGGTGATGAAGTACCCATTGCCGAGGTAGCCGGCTGTGCTGTAGCTCATCTTGCCGGCTTCGTCGTACGCGTGGACCTCGACAAAGCTCTTGCGCCTCTCGCGCAGGACGCGAATCGGCAGCAGCCCCATCTCGCTTTGGAGCTGGCGTTTGATGTCTTCGACGAGCGCGAGGCGCGAGGCGCTCGACGCTGGCGAGGAGTCGCCCGACATGCCGGTGGGGCGCGGGGCGCGAGCACGGCGCGTCTCCAATATGGCGTTTGCCATCTGTCCCCGCAGCTCGGCGATGTGCGCGTCGCTGTCGGCGATCTGCTTCTCGAGTCGTGTCTGCGAGGACAACGCGCCAAGCGCAAAGCACAGCGATCCGACGCCAATGGTGACTGCGATGAAGAAGGGGCGACGACGAAATCTGACCATAGCTCTACTGCTCTCGCCCGTCTGAAATGTGAGGTTGTCTGGGAACCCGCCGCCGGAACTCGGCGCTCGAGCTGGTACCGAAGTACGCCCAACAACCCAGGAAGTCAACGAATCAGGGGCAATCGACGCTGGTACACGGTGCCGCGGCAGAAGTCACCTCGCTGCGGGAATATCTGTCATCGGCGATTCTGGCTGTGTTGCCATACAGACTCCCAACTGTCGGGATTCGCCCTTCCTTTGCTCGTGTTGCACAGAAAATAATTCGTGGTGGACGTGAAAAAACGACTGAAACCGTCTTGAAGCAAGCCGTGATTGGTGCTATCACTAATCGCGAAAAAGAAATCATGTCGCTGGTCTTGGTGTCCAACCACGATGTCTGGGAGAACTGCCCGGCTTGCGAGCGAGCCTTGGCTCGTCCCTACGCGGCGGTTTCGCACGGCGGCACCGTCCTCAGAACGGCCTACCGCTGCACCCGCGTGTGCTCACGCGTGGGAGGTCGGGCACGATGACCCGACCGGGCCCGATGGCCAGGACGAGGCAGGCGGCTCCGAGTAGCCGGCCCCCAGCCCCCCTCGATTAGCTTCCTCATCCCGTAACCCACAGCGATATCGATCGTCCGGACGATCTCCGACGGGCCGGAGACAACCCGACCCTTTGTAGGCGAAATTCTACGGTTCCCTGTCCATTCCGAACCCGGTTGAGACGGCACACACCTTGCGGAGCCGGCTGTGCCGCGCTCCCTGCGCGGTCCAACAGCCGGCTCAACAGCTGACGAGTTCCAACAACGGGAGATCTGCCATGGCGGTCAGACGTCAAGTGACGATGGACGGCAACGAGGCTGCGGCTTCGGTGGCGTACCGGGCAAGTGAGACGATCGCGATCTATCCGATCACGCCGAGCAGCCCGATGGCCGAGGTCTGCGACGAGTGGTCGACCCAGCACAAACCGAACCTGTGGAACGTCATCCCCGAAATTGCGCAAATGCAGTCGGAGGCCGGCGCCGCAGGCGCGGTGCACGGCGCACTCCAGGCCGGGTCGCTGGCCACCACCTTTACGGCATCTCAGGGCCTGCTCCTGATGATCCCCGAACATGTACAAGATCGCCGGCGAACTCACGCCGTTCACGATGCACGTGGCGGCGCGGACCCTGGCGACGCACGCGCTCTCGATCTTCGGCGATCACTCCGACGTGATGGCGTGCCGGCAGACCGGCTTTGCGCTGTTGTGCTCGAACTCGGTGCAGGAAGCGCACGACATGGCGGCCATCGCCCACGCGGCGTCGCTCGAGTCGCGCATCCCGTTTCTGCATTTCTTCGACGGCTTCAGGACGTCTCACGAACTCGCCAAGATCGAGGAGCTCACCGACGACGACCTGCGCGCGATGATCTCGGAGGCCGCGGTCCACGCGCACCGGAAGCGCGGCCTCACGCCCGACCGTCCCGTGCTGCGGGGGACGGCCCAGAACCCGGACGTGTTCTTCCAGGCCCGTGAAGCCGCCAACCTCTTCTACGACGCATGCCCGCAGATCGTCGAAACGGAGATGAAGAAGTTTGGCGACCTCACCGGCCGCCGCTACCGGTTGTTCGACTATGTCGGACACCCCGAAGCCGAACGGGTGATCGTGCTCATGGGATCGGGCGCCGAGACCGCGCACGAAGCGATCGAGCCAACTGGTGGACGCGGGCGAGCGGGTCGGGATGCTCAAGGTCCGGCTCTATCGCCCGTTCTCACGCAGAGGCGTTCCTGGCCGCCCTGCCGAAGAGCACTCGGCACCTGGCGGTGCTCGATCGCACGAAGGAGCCTGGCGCACCGGGCGATCCCCTCTATCTCGACGTCACGACGACGCTCGCCGAAGCCCGGCCGAAGGGCGCCTCACCGTTTCGCGCAGCCACGGGTGATTCCGGGCCGCTACGGTCTGTCGTCGAAGGAATTCACGCCGGCGATGGTCAAGACGGTGTTCGACGAGATCGCCAAGGACTGCCCCGAAGCGCCACTTCACCGTCGGGATCGTCGACGACGTGACGCACAAGTCGCTGAAGTGGGATCCGTCGTTCCGCACCGAGAAAGCGGACGTGTCGTCGGCCGTGTTCTACGGGTTGGGCTCGGACGGCACCGTCGGCGCCAACAAGAACTCGATCAAGATCATCGGCGAGACGACCGACCTCTTCGCGCAGGGATACTTCGTCTACGACTCCAAGAAGTCGGGCGCGATCACCGTCTCGCACTTGCGCACGCAGCAAGACGCCGATTCGGTCGGCGTATCTTGTCGACCGGGCGAGCTTCGTCGCCTGCCACCAGTTCGAGTTCGTCGACAAGATTGACGTGCTCGAGCATGCGCGCCAACGGGCGCTGCGTTCCTGCTCAACGCGCCGTTTCCGACCGACGAGGTGTGGGACCAGCTGCCGAGCGAGATGCAGCAGCAGATCCTGGACAAGAAGATTCGATTCTTCGCCATCGATGCCTACGACCTCGCAAAGCGATGCGGCATGGGCACGCGCATCAACACCATCATGCAGACGTGCTACTTCGCGATCGTGGGCGTCCTTCCGCAGGAGAAGGCGATCGCCTACATCAAGAAGGCCATCGAGAAGACGTACGGCAAGCGCGGTCCGGAGGTCGTACGCCGCAACTGCGAGGTCGTCGATCAGGCGCTCGCGCAGCTGCATCCCGTGCAAGTGCCACGGCGGTGAGCGCGACGCGCGGCCGCCCGCCCCTCGTCTCCGAGAAGGCCCCGGACTTCGTTCAGAAGGTGACGGCGGTGCATCCTGGCCGGCAAGGGCGATCTGCTCCCGGTGAGCGCGTTTCCCGTCGACGGCACCTGGCCGACCGCGACCGCAAAGTGGGAGAAGCGGAACATCGCGCTCGAGATTCCCGTGTGGGACTCGAAGATCTGCATCCAGTGCAACCAGTGCGCGATGGTATGTCCGCACGCCGCCATACGCGCGAAGGTCTACGACGGCGGCGTGCTGACGAGCGCGCCCTCGACCTTCAAGTCCACGCTCTACAGGGGGAACGAGCACAAGGGGCAGCACTTCACCATTCAGGTGGCGCCCGGAGGACTGCACGGGGTGCAATCTGTGCGTCAACGTCTGCCCCGCCAAGGATCGGACGAACCCGAAACACAAGGCGATCGACATGCACCCTCAGGCGCCGCTCCGCGAGCCCGAGCGCGCCAACTACGACTTCTTCCTCGATATTCCCGAAGTCCCGCGCACCGAGTTCGTGAAGATCGATCACAAGAGCTCGCAGTTCATGGAGCCGCTGTTCGAGTATTCGGGCGCGTGCGCCGGCTGCGGCGAAACGCCCTACCTGAAGCTGCTGACACAGCTCTTCGGCGATCGACTCCTCATCGCCAACGCGACCGGCTGCTCGTCGATCTACGGCGGCAATCTCCCGACGACGCCGTACACCACCAATCGAGACGGCCGGGGTCCCGCGTGGTCCAACTCGCTCTTCGAAGACAACGCGGAGTTCGGCTTCGGATTTCGCATGGCGCTCGACGGGCACGTCACCGCGGCGCGAGGGCTCGTGCAACGCCTTGCGTCCGAGATTGGCGACGGCCTCGCCACTGCACTCCTCGACGCGGATCAGTCGAACGAAGCAGGAATCGCTCGCTCAGCGCGAACGCGTGGTCGCCCTTCGCAAGAAGCTGGATACGCTGAAGTCGGCCGAGGCCCGTCGGCTCGAAACGCTCGCCGACTATCTGGTGAAGAAGAGCGTATGGCTGGTCGGCGGCGACGGATGGGCGTACGACATCGGGTACGGCGGGCTCGACCACGTCCTCGCCAACCGGCGCGACGTCAACGTCCTGGTCCTCGACACCGAGGTCTATTCGAACACCGGCGGTCAGCAGTCCAAGGCGACACCGCTTGGAGCTGCCGCCAAGTTCGCCGCGGCGGGCAAGACGGTTGGCAAGAAAGACCTCGGGCTGCTGGCGAACATGTACGGCCATGTGTACGTCGCGCGCGTGGCGTTCGGCGCCAAGATGGTGCAGACCACGCAAGCGATGCTCGAGGCCGAGTCCTACCACGGGCCCTCGCTCATCATCGCGTACAGCCACTGCATCGCGCACGGCTACGACATGGCGAACGGAGCAGCGCAGCAGAAGCTCGCCGTCGACTCAGGTGTGTGGCCGCTGTATCGCTTTGATCCTCGGCGGATTGCCAATGGCGAGCCGCCGCTTCACCTCGACTACGGACCTCCCAAGGCGAAGGTCGAAGACTATCTTCGCAACGAGTCCCGCTTCCGGATGGTGGAGCGCGCCGATCCCGCGCGCTACAGGGCGTTCGTCGCCGAGTCGCAGGCGGCCGCCGAACGGCGTTTTTCGGTCTACTCGCAACTGGCCGGCATCAAGGTGCCGGCGTTCGACGCGACAGTCCCCGGCAACGGCCCCGATGGCGACGGCAAGAAGGAGGCCTGATGAACCTCGGCACAACCTTTCTCGGACTCCGGTTGCCGCACCCTCTCGTCGTCGGTGCGGGGCCACTCGGCGACGACCTCGACACCGCCCGGGCGCTCGAGGACGCCGGTGCCGCCATGGTGGTACTGCGTTCCCTCTACGAAGAGGAAATCACCGGCGAGCAGATGGACGCATTCCACAACATCGAGGGCTATGCGGAGTCGTTTCCCGAGGCTGGAAGCTTCAGCCCGGATCCAACCTCCGCGTTGGGACCGGATGAATATCTGGAGCACCTTCACGCCCTGAAGCACGTGCTGCGGATCCCCGTGATGGCGTCCCTCAACGGCGTCACGCGTGGCGGCTGGTTGGCCTACGCGAAACAACTCGAGGAGGCGGGTGCCGACGGCTTGGAGCTGCAGATCTTTCACGCCGCCAGCGACGTTACGACGAGCGCGGCCGACGTCGAACGGCAGATCGTCGACGTGGTCATGGAAGTGAAGCGCAGCGTGAAGATCCCGGTCGCCGTCAAGTTGCCGCCGCTGTTCACCGCGTTCGCTCACTTTGCGCAGACGCTCGACAACGCTGGAGCCGATGCGCTCGTTCTGTTCACGCGCTTTCATCGCGCCGATATCGACGTCGAGAATCTCGAAATCGTGCGCTCCCTCCCGCTCTCCGACTCGTCGGAGTTGCCGATGCGGCTCCGAGGGGCGGCGGCGCTGTCGGGCCGAATCAACGCGTCCATCGCACTTTCGGGCGGCGTCCATTCCGGCCTCGACGTGATCAAAGCTACAATGGCCGGCGCGCACGTGACGCAACTGGTGTCGGCGCTGCTCCGGAACGGTCCGCAGCACCTTCGCACTGTCCGTAGCGAGATCGAGTCGTGGATGACGGAGCACGAATGGACATCGCTCGATGAGATGCGCGGCAACATGAGCCTAGGACGGATTCCGGATCCCGCCGCCTACGAGCGCGCGAACTTCAGAATGGCGCTTCGGTGACGGCCGGCACGGTGTTCAAGACTCGCCGTCTGTGGCTGGCCGCCACATGTCTGCTGGTCCTAACCATCTGTATTCGCGTCACGGTTCTGATCGCCGCTGGCGGTGGCGGTAGCCCCGTCGCGGGCCGCGCCCAGAACCCACCCGCGCCGGCCTCCGGCTATGTCGGATCGGACACATGCGTCGTCTGCCACGAAGCCGCAGGAAACTCCCTCAAGGGCACGCAGCATGCGCAGGCCATGAACCCGCGCGCGCCGGCGGCCATGCAGGGGTGCGAAAGCTGCCACGGTCCCGGCCAGGCGCATGTAGACGACGAGGCGAAGGGACACATAAGGAGGTTCGGGGCGCTGCCCGCCGCCGAGGTCAGTCAAACGTGCCTCTCGTGTCACAACCGCGGCGCTCATGCAGGGTGGGAGGGCAGCGCGCACGATGGCCGGAATCTCTCGTGCACGACGTGCCACAGCGTTCACAGTTTTCGATCGACGGAACATCAGCTCGCCAAAGCGACTGAGACGCAGGTCTGTGCGAGCTGTCATCGCCTGCAGGTGGCGAAGACCGAACGCGCCGTCGCGCATATGCCGGTCCGCGAGGGCAAGATGTCGTGCTCGTCGTGCCATAACCCGCACGGCTCGATCAGCAACGTCAAGAATCTCAAGACGGGCAGCTCGGTTGCCGAGCTGTGCACGAGCTGTCATACGGAAATGCGCGGACCAATGCTCTTCGAGCACGCGCCCGTGCGCGAGAACTGCGCCACGTGCCACGACCCGCACGGCTCCTCGAACGATCGCATGCTGACCGTCCGCATGCCGATGCTCTGCCAGCGCTGCCACATCGCCAGCAAGCATCCGGCGACGCTCTACGACAAGGACCAGATCACCACCAACAAGAGCAACCGGATGTTCGGCCGGTCTTGCGTGAACTGTCACTCCAACGTTCATGGCTCGAACCATCCGTCGGGCCAGTTCTACATGCGGTGACGGGAGACACGAGATGCGACGCCTGTCGTTCATTTCGCTGATCCTCCTCGTTGGCGCCGCCGGCCCGCCGCAGCGGGCGCTGGCCCAGGCCGGAGCGCCGCCGCCGGCGACGCCGGCACAACCAGCCGCAGCCTCTCCCACTGCGGTCGACGATACGTCGCGCAGCCTGTTCGAGCTCACCGACCGTGAGCTCTTCATCGGCGGCCGCGTGACCGGCATCGACGGTGACCCGGCGCGCTTTCAGCGCTACCAGGACCTCCGCGACGGGCTGCTCTTCTCCGGCCTCCGCTACTCGTTCGCGCCGCCCGACGGCGCCTACACCTTCCGCGCGCGCGCGAACAATCTCGGATGGCGCGATCAGGAGTACTTCGCCGACTACAACCGCGCCGGGAAGCTGTCGGTCACCGGGGCCTACCAGCAGATCCCGCAGTTCTACAGCGTCGACACGATGACGCCCTATACCGGAAGCGGCGGTACGCTGGTGCTCGATGACGCGACGCAGCGCGCGATCCAGAACGGCCAGGCCAATCTCAACGCCTACGTCCCGCTCGCGCCGCAGTTCGAATTACGCGAGCGGCGAGACATCGGTCGGGTCGACGTCGTCGCCACTCCGACACCGCAACTCGACGTGACGGCCAGCTTCACGACGCAGAAACACGGCGGCGAACTGCCGTGGGGAGCCAGTTTCGGCTTCAGCAACGACGTCGAGGTGCCGCTGCCCTACGAATCGCGGGCCAACGACTTCACGATCGGCACCGAGTGGACCAACACGAAGAACATGCTGCGCGTTGCCTACACCGGATCGTGGTTCGACAACCTCGCAGACCCGCTCGTCTGGGACAGCCCGCTCCGCCTGGACGACATCTCTGGCACGCCCGGACGCGGGCGCATGTCCCTCTGGCCGTCGAACTCCGCGCAGACCATCAGCTTCGGCGGCTACACCAAGCTGGCGCACAGGACGCAGGTCACGGGCTTCTTCTCCTATGGTCTGTGGAGCAACGACGAGCCGCTGCAGCCGTTCACCATCAATTCGGCACTGGCGCCGATCGCGCTGCCGCGCGCCAACGTAGGTGCCGAGGCGCACGTGTTCTCGACGAACGTGAATCTGACGTCGCGCCCTACGCAAGACTGGCGATTTGGCGCCCGCTTCCGCAATTACACCTACGCCAATCACATGCCGGCGACGAGCATCACGGATTACGTCGCCTACGATGCGAGCGCCTCGACGACTCCCACCGGCGGTCCCGACCTCTATGCTCACGACCGGACCACGTTCGACGCCGACGCGACCTGGAGCAGGCTGACGCCGCTCGCGCTGACTGTCGGCTACACGCACAACGGCAGCGGCTACGATGCGCGGATCTTTCAGTCGAGCGGCGAGGACGTGTTCCGCGTGTCAGCCGACGCGGTGGGAACCTCCTGGGCCACCTTCCGCGTGCAATATGAGGTCGGCAGCCGCACGGGATCGGGCCTCGACGAGCAGGCCCTGATCGATATCGGTGAACACGCGGAAATGCGGCACTACGACCTGGCCGATCGGACCAGGAACCGCTTCTCGGGGCAGGTCGACATCGTCCCGTCGGACGCCTGGATGTTCAGCGTCTCAGGCGGACTCCTGAACGACGACTACGGCGACACCGTCTTCGGACTGCAGAAATCGAACGGGAACACCTTCTCGCTCGGCGCCGACTACCAGCAGCCGAGCGGCCTGGGCGCCGGCGCCACTTACAACTTCGAGCGGTATACCGGACTGCAGCAATCGCACGAGGGGGATTCGTCGGACGCCCAGTTCAACGACCCGCTTCGCAACTGGACGTCCGACTCAACCGAGACGGTCCACTACTTTTCCATTTACGCGACGCCTCCCCGCATCGGCCGCAACACCGAGGTGCGGTTCTCGTACGATTTCAGCCACGCGGCAGCCAATAACCTCTACACGATTCCGGCGGGTAGCCCGATTACGACACCCAATCAGCTGCCGGAGGTGTTCAACAAGCTGCAGCAGCTGCACATCGACGCGCGCCATCGCCTCTCGGGCCGGCTCGCCGCGACGTTCTCGTATCTGTACGAGCCGTTCCGGGTTTACGACTACGCGTTCGATCCCAGCGTGGTCAACGGCATCGTCCAGCCCAGCTCGCTGGTGTTGGGCTACGTCTACCGTCCGTACACGGCAAATGCGTTCACGTTCGGTCTGCGTTATTTCTGGTGACAACGGCTACACCGCTCGGGAGGATCAATCAATGAGGCATTCATCGACAACGCGCGTGTTCCTGATCGCGATTCTGGCGCTGGCATCGCTTGCTCTCTCCGCGCGCACGGCGGCTGCGCAAGACGCTGCTGCGGTCAAGCGCGGTCAGGAGCTCTACAACGCCCAGAAGTGCCAGGTGTGCCACTCCGTTGCCGGCAAGGGCAGCAAGGCCAGTCCGCTTGACGGCGTCGGGGCCAAGTTGTCGGCCGAGGATATCCGCAACTGGATCGTGAATCCCACCGAAATGACGGCCAAGACGAAATCGACCAAGAAACCGCCGATGGTCGCGAAGTACAACAAGTTGCCGGCTGCCGACCTCGACGCCCTCGTCGCTTACATGCAAAGCCTGAAGTAACGGCCGCCGGCATGAAGCGCGAGGCGCTGTCTCACCCCGTTGCCATAGCAGGCGTACTCGTCACGGTCGGATCGCTGGCGGTGTTCATCACGCTGGTGATCGCCGTATTCGCCGGACTGCTCACCAATCCGTACATCGGCATCGTGGTGCTGGTGGCGCTTCCCGCGTTCTTTGTGATCGGTCTCGGGATGGTCGCAATCGGCGTGAGGCTCCGCAAGCGAGCCCTCGCGCGCGACCCGAGCCTCGGCGAGTGGCCCGTCGTCGACTTCCGCAGCGTCGGCGTCCGGCGATCGGTGCTGATGCTCGCCGTACTCGCGCCCGTCGCAAGCGTCGGCGTGCTGCTGGGTGGCTATAGCACGCTCCACTGGATGGAGACGCCCACCTTCTGCGGGCAGGCGTGCCACGCTCCCATGGAGCCGCAGTACATGGCGTGGCGTGCCGCGCCGCACTCCCGGATTCCCTGCGTCGCGTGCCACATCGGCGACGGCGCCGAGGGCTTCGTCGAAGCCAAGCTCAACGGCGTCCGCCAGCTCGCGCTGGTCGCGACCAACTCGTACCCGCGACCGATTCCGCCCGGTGCCAAGATGCGCCCGGGAGCGCAAGCCGAGACGTGTCGTGCCTGTCATCAGCCGGAGCGCGCCGTTGGCGACCGGCTTCGCGTCATTCGCGAGTACGCGGACGACGAGGCCAACACCGAAACTGCCACGAATCTCCAGATGCACCTGGGAGCTGGCCCCGTGTCGTCGTCGCGTTCGATTCACTGGCACGCGAACCCGGCGATCAGGATCGAGTACGTCGCCACCGACGCCGCACGCGAGACGATTCCCTACGTGCGGGTCACCGACGCGAACGGACGCGTGAAGGAATATGTCGCTCCAGACACTGCCCCGCAGGTGATCAAGGAGGGGACGCGTCGAGTGATGGACTGCGTCGACTGCCATAACACTGTCGGGCATCCCATCGCCTCAGCGCCGGAACGGGCCGTCGACAACGCCATCGCCGCTGGTCACGTGAACCGAGAGCTGCCGTTCGTTCGCCGCGAAGCCGTCCGTCTGCTGTCGGCATCACACACTTCGAAGGAAGACGCGGATCGCGCCATTGACGCGGGACTGCGCAAGTTCTACGGGTCGCTCGGACGGCCGACCGATCAAGCCCAGTTGTCGCGGAGTATCACGGCACTGCAGACGGTCTTTGGGCAGAACGTGTTTCCCGCGATGAAGGTCGCGTGGGGCAGCTATCCAGACAATCGCGGGCACGTGACGTCGACGGGGTGCTTCCGCTGCCACGACGACTCGCACGCCGCGTCGGACGGATCGACGATCAGCGCCGACTGCGAGTACTGCCACACGCAGTGATTTCGGGGTCAGACCCCGGTTTTACGTTTTACGTAAGAATAGGATCGGATCCCTATCGCGGTTCGGGAAACGGCAGCGCAACGCCTGCAGGCAGCGGATAGCGATCGACGTTAAGGGTCATCGATACCAGGTCGTAGTAGCCCATCACCGCGACGAGATCCATCACGCCTTTCTCGCCAAACAGCTTGACGGCCGCCTGAAACGTCGCGTCAGACACGCGATGCCGCTCCCGCAGTTCGGTCGAAAACGCATAGATGACCGCTTCATCGGCCTGCATCGCGGCCGGCCGGCGCCCGGCTTGAATGTCGTCGATGACGGATGGGTTTAGTCCTGCGTTGAGCGCGGCCGCTTTGTGAAGGTGCCACTCGAACTGCGATGTCCAGGCCTTGGCCGTCAGCAGAATGGCCAGCTCGTTCAGCCGCCTCGGCAGCGCCGAACGGAAACGCAGGTACTCGCCCAGCTCCTGCGCAAGGTCTCCCATCTCGGGGCTTCGCAGCCACGCGTTGAACGGGCCGTCGAGGGACGTGCGCGATCCTGAGAGAAGGTCATTCACCATCGCCCGCTGTTCCGGGTTGAGCTCTTCCCACGTGAGCGGCCGGAATCGGTCGCCGCGCATGTTGAGCACTCTGGTTTGCTGCGCTCCGACAGCCACCCCAATTGCCAATAACACACACGCGACAATCGCCTGCCTGACCATACCGGCTCCTCTACTCGCCTGATGCCCTGAGATGGATCTTACGTCCGCGACGCCTCGAGGCCGCCTACGTGGTCGCGCCGTCATCGCGAGGCCGCCTGCTGCCTGAACCGGAACTGACTGTCGTAGATCTGCCGGTACCGTCCGCCCGCTTCGAACAACTCACGGTGCGGGCCGCGCTCGACGATCTGCCCTCGCTCGAGGACGACGATCTCGTCGGCGGACTGCACGGTCGCCATACGATGCGCGATGACAAGGGTTGTGCGTCCCTGCCGAAGCACTTTCAAGGCGTCTTGAATGAGGGCCTCGCTTTCACTGTCGAGGTGCGAGGTGGCCTCGTCGAGCACGAGGATGCTCGGATCGGCGAGGAGAGCGCGGGCGATGGCCACGCGCTGCCGCTGACCGCCGGACAGCCTGACGCCCCGCTCGCCGATCACCGTGTCGTAGCCGTCCTTGAAAGTGCGGACGAACTCCTCGCAGTGTGCGCTGCGGCCAGCCTCGAGAATGGCCGCGCGATCGGCGCCAGCCGACCCGTAGGCGATCGCTTCCGCCACCGTACCGTCAAACAGGACGTCGTCCTGCAGGACCGCGCCGAGGAAGGTTCTGTAGTCTGAAAGCCGTACGGATGTCAGATCCTGCCCGTCCACAAGCACGCGCCCGGCGGTCGGCCGGTGAAAGCCCATGACCAGTCCTATCAGCGTCGTCTTGCCCGCGCCGCTCGAACCGACCAGCGCCACGGTCGATCCTGCAGCCACGCGAAGCGACACATCCCTCAGCACGGCGCTCCCTTCGACGTACTCGAAGCTCACGTTCTGAAGCTCGATGTCGCCGCGCACGGATGCGAGCGGAGCGCGTGCCTCGTCGCCTTGGTCCTCGGTGGTCCAGGTGCGTACTTCGCGCACCCGATCGAGTGCCGCGAATGCCTCTCCCAACTGCGTGCCAACGGAGGCGAGCTGCACGATCGGCAGCGTCAGCACGGCGAGGAATGAGACGTACATCGCGACGTCGCCGACCGTCATCGCGCCGGCGCGAATAGACATCCCGCCGAAGATCATGATGATGACGATCGCGACGCCGAGCACAGCCGTTGCGAACGACGTGGCGGCCGAGGTCGCAGTAATCGAGGAGGCGACGTTCTGATAGAGCCGCTGCGCATCCCTGGCAAACGCAGCACCCTCGCGCCCTTCCGCCGCAAACGCCTTGACGACACGGATACCGCCCATCGCCTCCGTCAGGCGACCAGTCATGTGGGCGACGATCTCGCCACGCTCGCGGTACACCGGCCGCAGGCGCATGATCATCAGCACCACTCCACCACCAAACGCCGCGAGCACGAGCACGATGGTCGCCGTGAGAGCCCAGTTCAAATACACCAGCGCCGCCAGCGCAAGCACCCCCATCACAAGCGAACCCATCAGCTGCACCAGTCCGGTTCCGATGAGCACGCGCAGGCCCTCGGCCTCGTGCATGATCCGGGAGATCAGCACTCCCGTCTTGGTGCGATCGAAGTCGTGGATAGGCAGGCGGATGACGCGGCCGTGCAATTCCTTTCTAATGTCGGTAATGATGCGCTGGGCTGCGACGCCCAGCACCTGAGACAAGAGAAACGAGGTCCCCGCTGCGACGAGAGTGGCGGCCGCGACAGCGCCAGCGAGCCACGGCAGGAGATCCCAGCGGTGTAGACCCACTACGTCGTCTACAAACCACTTGGTACTCGCGGGCAGCACCAGGCCCGCCGTACGACTGATGATAGCCAGGCCGAGGCCAACGAGCAGGCGGCCACGGTGGGCCAGAGCGAGCGCTCTGATGTCCTTCCAGGTTTCGCCCGTCGGGCGTGCTGAGGGGCGTCCGGCAAAGGCGTCACGGCTGGAGCCGGCGCCTCGTACCTTCTCTATGCTTGTCGCCAGATTCCCAAGTCTCATCGGGTCGGGGACGCGAGTATAGCAACAGGTGCAGGGTCTGGCGGCGGTACCCGACTCTGTGAGAGTCTGGAACGACTTCACCGCATGCGATTCAGCCTTATCTTCGTGGCCTCCGCCCTCTCCGCACTGAGCGCCCAGACGGCTCCCAACATGGATGCCGCCAATATCCGCCTCAGTGGGCCTACATACCCGCGGGGCGCCGTTGATTTCCACGGCAGCACCGTGCAAATCAACGGGCCTGCGCTGCGTGTCGTCAGTCTGTCCAGCCATCTAGATGAGTACCTGTACCAGTTCCTTCCGGGTGAGCGCATCCTGGGGGTCAGCAAAGACGCTTACGATGAGTCATTCAGTGCGGTCTTGGACCAGGTCAATGTATTCCAGCCATATATCGTCAACGATGCCGAAAGTATCCTGCGGCTGAAGCCCGATCTCGTACTGGCCTCGGACTCTTTGTCGATTGATGCCTCCACGCAATTGCGCGTAGCTGGGATACCCGTGTTTGCCGTCAACACGACGCCCCTGACTCTGAATGAGGTTGCGGCGAACATCGTTGCCCTGGGGTACGTCACGGGGGAGGACGCGAGGGCGAGGGTGGAACTCGACCGGTTCCAGGGAGAAGTTGAAAAGGTTCGCCAGCAATGCAAGAAACCCCACGGCGAGCCCCGTATCTATGCCGTCTCGATGTCTGGATTCAGCTATGGCGATCAGACGTTGTTCCAGGACATCATGCGACTCGTCGGAGCCACGAATGTGGCGGCTCAGAACGGCATGCATACGTATCAGCGTGTCGATTCCGCAACGATCGCCAAGTGGAATCCGGACTGGGTCTTTACCTGGGCGGCTGATGGTCAAGCCGAGAATGAGCGTCTACGCTGGATGGAAAAGGATCAGCACCTGCGCGGCATCTCCGCAGTGAGGCAGAATCGAGTCTTCGTCCTGGAGGCGGAGGAAGTGCTGCCGTTGTCATCGCTGGTCACGGGTTTCATTCGCAAGATTGCGGATGCGACCTGTGCCACGGAAACGAGTACCGCGCGACCCCGCTAGGTGAGCGATGCTGGTGCCGACGGCAGCGCTCGTCGTGTGGTGTCTATTCCTCAGACCGTCTGGCCCGTTGGCTCGTCAGTTCGGCCGCGATCTCCCCTCCGCTTGAGATATTCGTTATCCGTACCCCGCGTATACTTGGCAGGCCCGCTTCGAGACGATGCCTGATACCGAAACCGCGCTCATCCGTCTGAGCGAGGATGGGTTCGTGATTGTGAAGATCCGCGACGGTGCCGTCAATCGCTGGACGACGCCAGGAAAAACCTGGCCGCGGCCATTCGGGAAACAGCGGGTCGCCGCCGGCCGCTCCTGGATGGTCGGCAACGTCTACCTGCGCATCGCGCGTCCGGGCATTCCCACCCAACTGTTCGACGATGAATCACGAGCTGCTGAATGGCTGATCGGACACCGCCAGTAGAACCAGACCCCGAGAATATTCGCTTCGAAGGCGACCGCGTCGCCGTCTTCCTGAGCACGCTCGAGCGCATCGCGGCCGGAAAGGTCGAGCTCCGCGTCCCGATTTCCGCGCACCACGATACTCTCGACGCTATTGCCCACGGCATCAATGTCCTTGTCGGCGAGCTCGCGTGGGCTGGCGACCGCGCGAGGGAGGCACAAGAGCGACAGGCCGCCGAGCTGCGGGCCGTGGTCGCCAACGCCGAGGCGCGAGGAAGCGCGATGCTCAAGGCCATTCCCGACCTGCTGTTCGTCCTCCTGCGCGATGGCACCTTCATCGACTACTACGCGCGCGACCCGAAGATGCTACTGGTGCCGCCAGACGCCTTCCTGGGACGGACGATCCGCGATGTGATGCCGCCGACTGTGGCCGAGGCCCTGATGGAGGGGTTCGAACGCATCCGGCCGCACGACGACCCGGTCGTCGTCGAATATGAGCTGGTGTTCGATGAGCGTCGCTTCTATGAGGCGCGCATCGTGGATGTGGACGCCGAGCGCCTCCTGAGCGTCGTGCGCGATGTCACAGAGTCGAAGCGCGCCGCGGCACTTAACCACGAGCTCGCTCAACGGCTCATCTCCCGACAGGAGGTCGAGCGGCAGCGCATCGCGCGCGATCTACACGATGACGTGGGTCAACGACTCGCGCTCCTGAACCTCGAGATCGAAGAGATGGGCAGGGATATCGCCTCGGAGCCGGTGCGCGCGCGCCTGCGCAATCTGTCGGTGCAGGCCAGCGAGCTGGCGAGCGACGTGCACCACATGTCGTACGAGCTGCATCCGTCGTCGAAGCTGCGGACTCTTGGCCTCGTCGTCGCGCTTCAGTCGCTGTGCCGCGACATCTCGAAGCAGCGCAACCTCGAGGTGGCGTTTTCACATCGCGAGATTCCTCCATCGTTGGATGCCGATGTCTCGCTGTGCCTCTATCGCATCGTCCAGGAGGCGCTGCACAACGTCGCACGGCACAGTCAAGCGCGCAACGCGCAGGTCAGCGTCATCACAGACGACGGCCACATCGCGCTGCAGATTGCCGACTCCGGCGTGGGCTTCGATCCACGGCGGATCTCGCCGTCTGGACTCGGGCTCGCCAACATGCGGGAACGCGTCGCCATCCTCAACGGCCTGCTGGCCATCGACGCCGTTCCTGGTGGCGGGACGCGAGTGGGCGTTCGCATCCCGCTCGTCGGCGATCAGTCTGCAAGGGCGGGTGGGCCGGGGTAACTATTTCGGAACGGAATCGACTGATTCCAATTGCCCTCGCACGACCCAATCCTTGGCAAGCGTGTAGGTCGCCGCCAGCAACACCGGGCCGACGAACAGTCCAACGACGCCAAAGCTAAGCAGGCCGCCAATGACGCCGGCAATGATGAGCAGCAGCGGCAATTGCACACCCCGCCGAATCAGGATCGGGCGTACGATGTTGTCGAGCGCCGACACCGGCAGGCTCCAGATCAACAGCGCGACTGCCCACCCGGTGCTTCCCGTCCAGTACAGCCAGCCCACAGATGGCAGCAGCACCGGCATCGGCCCGATTTGTGCGATGCCGAGGATAAAGGCGGCGGCCATCAGCAAGCCGGAATGTGGGACACCGCAGAACCAGAGACCCGCGCCGGCGAGCAGCGCCTGTATCAACGCTGTCGCAACGACACCCAATGCGACGCTCCGGATCGCCTGTCCGGCAAGCCGCAGCGTCCGCTCTCCCGTGTCGCCGCCCAGCCGATGCGCAAATGCGAGTGCGCCACGTGCGGCGATCTCTCCGCGCGCATAGAGAATCGACAGGAGCACGAGCGTCAGCAACATGAGGACGATGGTGCTCCCGATCCCACCTGTCGCCGCAATCGCCCAGGCCGCTGCCGAACCGGCGTAGGGCTGAACAGCGGCGGTGAGCGCGCCCGGCCCGCCAGCAGCAATGGCCTGCCACCGCTCGACTACGGGCTCGCCAAGTATCGGGAGGCTCGCAATCCACTGGGGCGGCGGACCAAGTCCATGAGTGAGGAAGTCGCTCATCACCGCAGGGCTGCGATAGGCGGCATCGAGCAGAGCGCTGACGGCAAGCGCAAAAGGCACGACAAACACCAGAAGGACGACGACGGTCATGACCGCGACGGCGGGCCCGCGGCGTCCCCACGTGAGTTGTTGGATTCGGAGCAGCGTCGGCCAGGTGGCGACGGCAATCGTCGTGGCCCAAATCATCCCGCTCAGAAACGGCAGCAGTGTCCACAGGCTCCCCACCAGAAGGGTGCCGATCACAAGAACGAACAGGATGATCCGGGTGAGGTCGGTGGACGTGTCGGACGGCATGTCCGATTCTTAGCAGGTCGGCTGCGGATCGCAATGGAAAAAGCCGCCCGATCGTGTATAAGAGGCGGTGTAAACCAGTCTCCGCCCCGGCCCAGCCCAGGTGGCTGGTAGTTAAATCAGGAGGTTCCCTATGGCGCTGCTGAGAATCGCGCACGTTCCTCCACCGCTCATCGACCCGGGCGCCAGCGTTCTGGACGCCGTCGGCGTGATGGCCCGCGATCGCGTCGGCGCGCTCGCGGTTGTGGAGAAAACGATTCTGCGCGGGATCTTTACCGAACGGGACGTCATGCTCCGTGTGGTGAATCTGGGGCGCGACCCCGGAGCCACGCTGGTGCGCGACGTGATGACCGCCGAAGTGAAGACGGTTGCCGATGGATCGTCCCTCGAGAATGCCATCGACGTGATGCTGGACGGGCACCTCCGCCACCTTCCCGTGCTCGATGGCACAGGGCGAATTCTGGGCATGCTCTCCATTCGGGCGCTTCTCGAAGAGAAGGTGCAGGACTTGAGTCGCGCGGTCGATTCGCTTGAACAGTACATGGCCAACGATGGGCCGGGCGGATAGCGACAGCGAGTCGTCAGTTTTAGGAGTCGTCAGTCGACAGTCATAGGCAACGGTCGGCAGTCCAATCGACTGTTGACTGACGACTGATCACTGGCGACTGGCGACTCCCTCGACTAACATGGGCAAAGTCTTCGATCAGATCGATTCCTCCCTCGAACACTTCATCCGCTCGCAGCACGTCTTTTTCGTCGCCACTGCGCCGCTCGGTGCCGACGGCCATATCAATCTCTCGCCGAAGGGGCTGGACACGCTGCGGATCCTCGGACCGCAGACCCTGGCGTATCTTGACTACGTCGGGAGCGGCGCCGAGACCATCGCACATCTGAGAGAAAACGGGCGCATCGTCATCATGCTGTGCGCATTTGAAGGCTCACCGCGCATCGTCCGGCTTCACGGCCGTGGCGAAGTACTCGAGCCGCAGGATCGCGACTTCAATCACGTGCGCAAGCTGTTTTCCCCGGAACCGGCTGGGCGGGCGATCATTCGGGTCGGGATCGAACGCATCTCCGATTCGTGCGGCTACGGCGTGCCGCGCCTGGCCTTCGAGAACGATCGCTCTCACCTTTCGGATTGGGCCGAACGGAAGGGCGCGGAAGGACTCGCCGAGTACCAGAAGACGCACAACCGGACCAGCGTCGATGATTTGCCGGCGCTGCGATGGCCGGAACAGCAAACCAAGCAGGCGGAGTGACCGCATGGTCCAGGGCATAACGTTCGCGACCGAACCAAATCTCGAGGTCAGCGAGTTCGTCGACGTACTGCGGCGCTCCACGCTCGCCGAGCGCCGGCCGATAGACGACACGGCGAGAATGGCGGGAATGCTCGCCCATGCCGACGTCATCGCGACAGCGCGGGCAGAGGATGGCGTTCTCGTTGGCATCTCCCGGGCGATTTCGGACTTCCACTACTGCACGTACCTGTCCGACCTCGCTGTTGACGTCGCCTTTCAACGCCGCGGCATCGGACGCGAGCTGATTCGGCAGACGCATCTCGCTGCGGGTCTCCACACCGCTCTCATCCTTCTGGCCGCGCCGAAAGCAGAGACGTACTACCCGCACATCGGCATGGTTCAACACCATTCGTGCTGGCGGATCCCGATGTCTCTTTGACTCCGTTGTCCAGCCTGCGCCAGGATGTTGCGGTGTCACTACTCGACTTTCTTGGTCTTGGCGGCGGCAGTCCGAAGGCGGAGGGAGACATCGAGGGCGTTCGTACGATCGTCAACGCCCTGAGCGCCATGGAGCCCGCCCGGGCTCGCCACCTGGCGGCATTCGCGTACATCCTCAGCCGCATCGCTCACGTGGATCAACGTGTGCGTCCGCAGGAGACGGCGGCCATCGAGCGCATCCTGGCAGAGGAAGGGCACCTCTCCGCCGATCAGAGCAGGCTCGTCGTGGAGATCGCCAAGGCGCAGAGCGTGCTGTTCGGCGGCATCGAGGATTTTCTCGTCACGCGCGAATTCGCGAGCCGCGCCACCCATGACGAGAAGCTCGCGCTGCTCCACTGCCTGTTCGCGGTGTCGTCGGCCGACGAGTCGATCGAGGTGGTCGAAGACAACGAGATCCGGCGTATCTCCCGAGAGCTGCGCATCGAGCACGCCGACTACATTGCGGTGCGACTCGCCCACCGAAAGCACTTGAGCGTACTGAAGCCGGACGAGGGGTAGAAGGAGCTCGCGCTATCGAGGCGCGGCTTTCAGGAATGCGAGCAGATCGGCCATCTGCTCGATCGAGATCTGTTGCTCGAGATCCGCGGGCATCGCCGAGAGTTCCGTCATCCGCATCTCGCGGATGTCTTCGCGGCGGATCACGTCGGGATCGGCGCCCTCGTGCCGTATCGTGATCGTTGTCGGCGTCTGCTCGCCAAGCACGCCGACGATGATGCCGCTAGAGCGGGTATCAACCACATACGACTCGTAGTTCTGTGCGATGGTCCTGTTGGGAATCAGGATCTCGGGCAGAATCTGTTCCGGCGTTCGGTTTCGAATCGCAGCCAGGTCCGGACCCACCTCACGGCCGGCACCGTTCAGCATGTGGCACTTCGCGCACACTCGATCGAACACCTCGCGGCCTCGTGCGGCATCGCCGGCTCGGTCCAGCGAAGCCTGATAGCGCTTCAAGACCTCGTTCCGAACTCCTTCACTTTCGTCGAGAAGCGACCGAGCGGTGTCGCGCAGGGCGACGTCTCGGTGCATCAACAGCTGGCGTCGATGCCGGAACTGAAGCGTCCAGGGCTGGACCGTCCTGGTGCGAATCGCTTCGAGCAGCAGCCTGGGACGGTCAGGGTCGAGAAACATGGCGTCGGCCGCTTCCGTGCGCACGGCCGGCGTCATCGATTTCCAGCGGTCCAGCAGATAGGTGCCGATGGCGGCCCCCCTCACTCTGCCCAGCGCACGCGCTGCCGCAACCTGCACGGCCTCCGGCTGCTTCGCGTCGAGCAGCTCCTTGAAGAGCGCTTCATGTGCCGACGGATCGGCGAGAGCAAGCAATCCGATCGAGTCGGCTCGCAGCGTCGGATCGCTGTCGGTTGCCTGCGCGGTCGCCGCAGCTCTCTGGAGGGAGGGGCCCGCACGCGCCGGCAGGCCGGTTGACGCGAGCGTGCGGAGCGCGGCGCGACGCACCTCTCCATCCGACCGATCGAACAACGTCAGCAGAAGGTCGGCGCCAGGTGCGACGCCGGCTGTCGCGTTCGTATTCGTCGGTGTACCGGGCGCGGGTGTCTGGGTCGGCACGCCGAGCCCCTGAGCGAGCCCATCGAGCGTGGCGGCCCGCCACCATGAGGTGTCAGGCCCGGACGCGCTGACTAGCGTTGTCAGGACCTGCCGGATCTCGGCGCTCCTCCGCCGCGTGCCAATCACGGCGCCGATCTGTTGGAAGAAACCGACGCGCGCATCCGTACGTTGCCCGGTGAACGCCGACGCGCCGCGAAACAGCTCCGCCGCCCGATCCGAAGATGCGCTGAGCGCCGCCACTTGCATCCACGGATCGTCGATGTTCGCGGCGAGCAGGCGTTGTTGAACGGCGCGCGACGGCGCAGAGGCCACACCGCCGAGTACCGCCAGCAGCCGGAACCGCACTCGTCCGTCGGTCTCACCTTCCATCTTCAGAAGCGCGGCGACGAGCGCCGGTTGTTCCCGGAGGCGGGGCTCGGCCAGGACGATGGCGTTTTCGCGCACGCCGGCTTCTGGATCCTGCAGCGCCCGCTCGATCTGCCGCCCGTCGAGCCGGTTGAGGCCGTCGAGGGTCCACAGCGCGTGCAGCCGCGCGACAGACGATTGGCTGGTCTCGAGGACTCGCGTCAGCAACGCCACCGTGTCGGTGCCACCACGATCAACCAGCAGACGCTGCGCCGTACGGCGCCACCAGATGTTCGAATGACCCAGGAGCGTGACGAGCTCCGCCGTTGGCGCCTCGCCAAGACGGATTCTCCCTGGGAAGCGGCAACGGCGACTCTGGGGTGATGCGGTAGATGCGTCCGCGGTCGTCCCCTCTGTACATGTCGGGCGAGTGATGCGTATGCGTGGACGTCCATTCTGGATGCTCGATCATCAGCCGGTAGTAGTCGACCAGGTAGATGGCGCCGTCCGGTCCGATATAGAAGTTGACGGGGCGAAACCACGAATCAGTCGATGCCAGGAACTCTACGTTCTCACGCGCACGTCTCGCCACGTAGGTCGCGCCCGACGGCGTGAGGACGTCGCGGTGAACGAGGCTATGGGCGGGTTCCGCAACAAGCGAAAAGAGGCCCAGCGATGCTGGAAACGCGCCGCCCAGATTCAGTGTGAGACCGCAGGCCGACGTGAAGGAACCGACGCCGCTCAGCATCTCGACACGGACGCCGCGAGCAACTGGATAGACATTGGCGGCCGGCCCGTGGTCGGAGATCCGCTCCATCGCCGAGCTGACGGGCAGGTCCGGGTTGCGAGTCAGATACGCCGCCGGGACCACTTCCTGACGGATGTGGTCCTGGTTGCTGACGGTGAAGTGGCGCCCCCACGTGTCGAAGGTATGGCCGAACTGCGTGCTCGTCGACAGGTACTCCATCTGCCCGCTGTCAGGCCGGAACCGCACCATGCGGCGGGCCGGCGGAAGCGACGCCGCGCCGGCGCGATCTGCGAATCGCACGGCGCCACCGCGGTCGCCGAACTCCTTCTGAAAGATGATGGCCGTCGACGGACCTTCGTGCGCCAGATAGATCCAGTTGTCGAGGCCGTAGATGGGACTGTTGACCGTGTGTTGGGGATTGGTAAAGGCAAAGCCGGTGAGCACCACGCGTCGAACATCGGCGCTGCCATTGCCGTCCGTGTCTTCGAAATACAGCAGGTCGGGCGCGTCCGTCACCAGCACGCCCTTCTTCCACCGCATCACGCCGGTCGGCATGGTGAGCTTCTCGGCAAAGACCGAGCGGCGGTCGGGCCTGCCGTTTCCGTCGGTGTCCTCCAGCAAGATCACGCGTCCGACTTTGCCGTCGATGTTGAGTGGATACCCCGGATTCTCGACCACGTAGATGCGGCCGCTCTCGTCGACCTCCATCGCAACCGGGCTGCGGATGTCGGGCTCGGCCGCGAACGGCTCGATGCGAAATCCAGGCTCGATGGTGAACGTCTGCAGCGCATCCCGCGGTTCGTACGGCGGCACAGAGGCCGCGCGGGAGCAGCCCGCAAGCACCAGAAGCGCGACCGCAGAAACGACGCGCACGCCGGGAATGACGAGCGTTCGCATCGTGTCGTAGCTAGCGCATCAGGCTATAGACGACGGCGGCTTCGGTGCGAGCTTCGATCAGGCCGTCGAAGTGTTGGACGAGCAGGTCGCGCCGGGCAATCACGGCGGTGATTTCGTCCTTGGTGAGAGAGCGACCAGCGGCGGCGGTCACCGACTCTACAGTCAAGTCTCGCAAGCCCTTGAGGAACCCACCATCGCAGCGCAACAGTATTTGCGGGTTCGCCAGTTTGTGCTGCAGGCGGAACGCGCGCGTGTGATCGATGAGCCACAGTCTGCCATCGCGCGTCCAGATCTGATTGCCCACGTTTCTATCGGTGTTCGCAATCAACTCGTCGAAGGCGCGCATCAGATGGATATAGCCGGCGGCCTTCTCCGCCTGCCATCCCGCGGGCAGGGTCTTCGCCTTTTCGGCTTTCAGCCGCCCGAGTTCGTCCATCAGCACATCGTCAATCCACCAGGTGACTGCCGAGTTGGCACCCTCCACGCGGCGTTCCACCGAGACGGGAATGTTCGTGAGCCCGAGCAGCCGCGACAGCCGGTACGCGGCGATGTTGTATCGGTACTCGTCCTTGAAGTTGATTTCGGTGCGTCTGTTCGACGTGAATATCGGCATTTCGACGTTGACGTTCTGCACGTGTGCATCGTGCGTCAGCGTCCCATCGGAGAGCGTCGCGATTTCTGAACCGGTAGTGCCCTTTCCGATCTCCCGCGTTCTGATGATTTTGGCCGTAAGGAGAAATTGCTCGATCTGCTCTGGCGTCAGCGAGGATTTCTCGGGGAGCGCCACCCCCTGCGCCAGCAGCAGACCTGGCGACAACGCCAGCGCAATAGCGAGGACTCGTGCGAAAAGCATCGATCGGCGCGGAGTCTAGCACGACATATAATCCGATTCATCGGTACGTTCTGAATGGTGAGTAGCTTTCGCGCGTTCGCTTGCGTGCCGATTCTGGCGTGTGTCCTCGGGGCCGGCTTCCCCGCCACGCCAGGCCACGCCCAGCGCATTGACCCCCGCCGCATCGTCGCCATCGGCGACGTCCACGGCGATTTGGAGGGACTCACCGCTATTCTCCAGCAGGCCGGCATCACTGACGCGAAGGGCCGCTGGACGGCCAAAAACACCATCGTCGTGCAGACCGGCGACATCACCGACCGTGGCGCTCGCGTGCGCGCTGGTCTCGACCTGCTGATAAGCCTCGAGCAGCAGGCCAGCGCGGCCGGTGGCCGGCTGGTCGTTCTCCTGGGCAATCACGAGGTAATGAATCTGGCCAGCGACTGGCGCGACGTGTCGCCCGAGGCCTACGCGTCGTTCGTCGATGAGCAATCGGAAGACCGCCGCCGCGAGGCATACGCTGCCTATGTAAGGCTCTGCGAATCTCGCGCAGAGTCCTTCGCGGGCAGACTGCCGGCCGCCTTTCAGGCCGTAAGTCGCGACGAATGGATGGCGGCGCATCCACTGGGCTCCATCGAGTACCGCAACGCCTTCAGTCCGCGCGGCGTCTATGGTCGCTGGCTGCGCGCGAAGCCTGTCGTGGTGCAACTCGGAGACATCGCGTTCGTGCACGCGGGCATCAACCCGGCGACCGCTCCGCGGCGCCTGGACGACATCAACACACAAGTGGCTGCCGATATCCGCAAGCTGGACGAGTATCGGCGCCGGATGGCCGATCAGCAGCTGATTCTCCCGTGGTTCGAGATCAAGGAGGTTCTACTGGCCGCACAGCTCGACCGGCAGAACTTCGGCGACCTGGGACAGATCGACACATGGTCGCTGTTTGATGCCGAAGGACCGATGTGGTTTCGCGGATTCACGAACTGGTCGGCTGACGAAGGTCCCGCTCAGATGAAGACGTTGCTCGAACGCTACAAGATCGCTCATTTCGTTGCCGGCCACACCGTCACCGAGACGCGCCGCATCACGGCACGATTCTCCAACTCGGTATTCCTCATTGATACGGGAATGGTCTTCTCAGGCGGCACACCTTCGGCTTTGGAGATTCAGAGTGGGCGCTTCACGGCCATCGGACCAGACGGGCGGACGGCTCTCCAGTTGCCGAACTAACCGTCCGCCCCGATGACGCGCATCGCAATCGTGGGCGCAGGACTCTCTGGACGGCTTCTTGCGCTGAATCTCTTGAAGCATGCGCCTGGCGACATCAGCATCACTTTGATCGATCGCGGCGATGCTCGATACATGGGGCCGGCCTACTCCGAGGAGGCGGACTTCCTCCTGCTGAATGTCCCGGCCGGACGGATGGGTGCCTACTCGCAGGATCCGGAGCACTTCCTGAAATGGCTTCGCGACCGCGGAATACCTGCAGCCCATCTCGACTTCCTGCCGCGCAGACTGTACCGGGACTACGTCTTTGACTTGATCAATGGCGAGCTGGCCAACGCGCGCGGCATGTCGTTGGAGCACGTTTCAGGAGACGTCACCGACATCGAGACTGCACAGCGCGGCATCACGATTCGCATGCAGAACCGGTCTGTTGCGGCGGACAAAGTGGTGCTCGCCCTGGGAAATCTCCCTCCACGGAATCCGTCGATCGAAGACAAGGCGACGCTCGCGAGCAGTCGATACGTTCAAAATCCGTGGAGTCTTCGAGTGCTCGATGGGATTGAGAAGAGCGACACCGTGCTTTTCATTGGCACCGGACAGACGACCGTCGATCTCGCGGTGGCACTCCACGAGCGGGGGCACGAAGGGCGGATCGTCGCAGTGTCGCGGCACGGCCGCCTGCCGCTCCCCCACGGCGGCTTCGAGCCCTATCCGTCCTTCTTTGATGAGATCAAGGAATTGAAGCGTGTCCGCGAGATCTTCAGGATTGTGCGCCGGCATGTCGGCCTCGCCAGGGCCATGGCGCTGGACGAACGCTCGGTGATCGATTCGCTGCGTCCAGACACGCAGGCGCTGTGGCTCCGCCTGATCCGTTGAAGAAAAGCTCAGGTTTCTTCGTCACCTGTTCCGATATTGGGAGATCGTTCGCAGCAGAATTCCTCCAGAGCATCACGTCATCCTCAGCGCGATGCGCGCCTCAGGGCAGCTCGAGGTAGTGGCCGGCCGTGTCCGGGGTCTCGTTGAAAAGGACGGGGCGATGGAGGTTCGCTACACGCTGCGGGGTCGATACACCGACGACATCACAAAGAGCGGCCGTCGTCATCAACTGTATAGGCCCCGAGTCGGACTATCGCCGAGTCGAACAGCCGCTGGTCACGAACCTCTTGAGGCGCGGATGGATCCGTCCAGGCCCTGCGTTTCTTGGCATCGACGCGCGTCCGGACGGCGCGATCATCGGTGGCGATGGCGCGGCGTCCGAGCCTCCTCTACACGCTCGGGTCGACAATGAGGGGTGTTCTGTGGGAAGTGCTGGCCGTTATCGGAGATTCGAGCACAGGCCGAACACCTTGCGCAAAACGCTTGTTGGGGAGTGGTGTCGGCCTGCGCTAGAATCCCTGCCTCCCGTCAGCGACCACTGTTCCATCCGGAGAACCCCATGACGAACGACGCCATCTCGACCTTCCAAAAGAACCTTCGTGGTGGGCTCATTCAGCCTGGCGACGCGCAGTATGACGAAGTGCGCGCCCTCTACAACGGAATGATCGACAAGCGGCCGCGCATGATCGCGCGGTGCGTCGATGTGGCCGACGTCATTGCGACTGTCAACTTTGGCCGCGAGCAGGGTCTTCTGATTGCGATTCGCGGAGGCGGGCACAACGGACCAGGGCTCGGCAGCGTCAACGACGGTCTCGTGATCGATCTGTCGCTGATGAAGAGCGTCCGCGTTGATCCGGCAAACACAACGGTGCGCGTGGGTCCTGGCTGCACCTCCGGCGACGTGGACCACGCCACACACGCGTTCGGCCTCGCCGTTCCCTTTGGCATCGTCTCGACCACCGGCATCGCCGGCCTCACACTCGGCGGCGGCACTGGCTATCTGACGCGCAAGTTCGGCCTGACCATCGACAACCTGCTCGAAGCAGATGTCGTTCTGGCCGATGGCCGATTCGTGACCGCGAGCAAAGACCAGCATCCTGATCTCTTCTGGGCGCTGCGCGGCGGCGGCGGCAACTTCGGCGTGGTGACGAGCTTTCTGTTCCAAGCTCATCCGGTCAACATGGTGTACGCGGGCCCTATTTTCTGGGAAGCGTCGCCGCACGCAAAGACGGTGATGCGCGCCTACCGTGATTTTCTTCCTACCGCGCCAGAAGAGCTCGGTATCTTCGTCGGCCTGAAGACGGTGCCGCCGACGGATCCCTTTCCGAAAGACTACTGGGGCAAGCGCGCCTGCGCGATCATCGGCGCGTACAACGGATCCTGCGGCCGATGGCGAGCGCGCGATGGCTCCGCTCCTCAAGGCTCTGCCGCCGCCGATCTTCAACTGGATGGGCGACATGCCATTCCCCGCCATCAACGCGCTCTTCGACCCGTTCTTTCCGAAAGGCCTGCAGTGGTACTGGAAGGGCGACTTCGTGAAATCGCTGCCCGACGAAGCCATCGACACGCACATCGCGCAGGCGGCTGCGGCACCGAGCGACTTCTCGCTGATGCACCTTTACCCCATCGACGGCGCCGTCCGGCGCGTCGCGAGCAATGCCACCGCGTGGAGCACGCGCGACGCGACGTTCAACATGGTGATCGCCGGCATCGATTCGGATCCGAAGAATGCCGATGCGCTGAAGAAGTGGGGGCGCGCATACTGGAAGGCCGTGCATCCCTTCAATCTCGAAGGCGCGTACGTGAACTTCATGATGGACGACGAGGCGAGCAACCGTGTTGAGGCCACGCTACGGCGAGAACTACGCGCGACTGGCGCGCGTCAAGGCCGCCTACGATCCCAAGAACCTGTTCAAGGTGAACCAGAACATCAAGCCGGCCGTCAGCTGACGACCGGTTCGTCTCATGCGAACGAACCTGTCCCGTGCGGCCTTCGTGCTGGCAGTGTGCGTTGGCATCGCCCTCGCCGCGCTGAAGGCTCAGCAGATCAGCCCCGCTTCTATCCGGATTCCCAACGAGACGTTCACGCTTCCGAACGGTCTTCGTGTCGTCCTTGCTCCCAACCGTTCCACGCCCACCGTCGCGGTGACGGTGTGGTATCACGTCGGGTCAAAGAACGAGGCCGCCGGCAAGACCGGCTTCGCGCACCTCTTCGAACACGTGATGTTCACCGGGTCTGCGCACGTTCCGTACGGCACCCACGATCGGCTGACGGAAGGCGTCGGCGGCTCCAACAACGGCTCGACCACCAACGATCGCACCAACTACTACGAGACCGTGCCGTCGAACTACCTCGAGACCGCGCTCTGGCTCGAGTCCGATCGCATGGGGTATCTGCTCGAGACGCTCGACCTCGCCAAGCTCAATGCTCAGCGCGACATCGTCATGAACGAGCGGCGGCAGTATGTCGACAACCAGCCATACGGCCTCACCGACGAGATCATCGCGGGCGCGATCTATCCGCCGTCGCATCCCTATTCATGGCCGGTGATTGGCCGGATGACCGACCTCGCCGCTGCCTCGGACACCGACGTGCGAGATTTCTTTCGGGTTTACTACGCGCCGACGAACGCCATCCTGTCCATTGCCGGCGACTTCGACGCTGCTCGAGCGAAGGCGTTCGTTGCCAGATATTTTGGCGAGTTCCCACGAGGAAAGGCGATCGTCCATCCTGCGGCACCACCAGTCACGTTGGGCGCCGAAAGGCGGCTCGTCCTCGAGGACCGAGTGCAGGTGCCTCGGCTCTACATCACGTGGCCCACGGTGGGGATGCAGAGCGACGATCGATTTGCGCTCGCCGTGCTCGAGGCCATCACGACGGGTTCCCGCACGGCGCGACTCACGAAAGCGCTCGTCTACGATCGCCAGATCGCCTCGGCCGTCGACACCGAGCAGACCACCAACGAGGCGGTCGGCGAATGGAGATTGACGATCACCCCGCGACCTGGCAACAGCCTGACCGATCTCGAGGCCGCCGCTGACGCCGTCCTCGATCGGCTCAAGGCAGAAGGGCCGACCGCGGCCGAGATTCAACGCGCGACGGCGGGTCTGGAGTTCGACTTCATCAGCGGGCTCGAGTCCAACTTTGGCAAGTCGATGACGCTGGCCGACGGCCTCGGCTATCACAATGACGCCAATCACTTTCAGACTGACTATCGCCAAATGATGGCGGTCACGGCGGCCGATGTGAGGCGAACCGCCAACACATACCTCACCAAGGGCCGGGTGGTTTTGAGCGTGGTGCCCGAAGGGCGCTCCGACATGGCGGCTCACGCGGCACAAAGCACTCGAGTGGCGAGGCCCGCACAATGATTGGCCGCCACCAACGCGTTTCCAATTGCCTGCTGCTTGTTGTTTTCGCCGGCTTGAGCGCGTTTGCGCAGAGTGCGATCGATCGAACCAAGACTCCAGCGCCGGGACCGGTGCCGACACTTCAAGTGCCAGCCTGGACCCGCGCAACGCTCAGCAACGGCGCGGAGCTGGTGGTGTCCGAAAAACACGATCTCCCGCTCGTCTCCTTTCAGATCACCTTCCAGGGAGGCGCGAGCCAGGCGGAATCCACGGCGAGTCGCGGCCTGGCCGGTATCACCGCCGCAATGATGAGCGAGGGAACGAAGGCCCGCGACGGCGAGGCGCTCTCCAATGCGCTGCAGCTGCTCGGCACGAGCGTGACCGTGGACATCGCGGGCGAGAGCGGGACGATCGGATTCCAGTCGACTTCAGCCAGATTTCGGCAGACGCTCGATCTTCTGGCGGAGATGGTCGTCGCACCGACGTTTCCACCGGAGGCGCTCGAGCGGCTGCGCGCGCAGCGGCTGGTCGCTTTGGTCCAGGGAAGGGACCAGACCAGACTCATCGCATCGCGGGCCTTTCCGAGAATCGTCTTTGGCAATGCCCATCCCTACGGGCAGAACGTCACCGAAGCGTCGCTCAAGTCCATTACGCGCGAGGACGTTGTCGGATTCCATGCGGCGTACTTTCGGCCTGGGCGGGCACTGATTTCCGTGGTCGGCGACGTAAGGGCGGGCGAGGCGAGGGCATCGATCGACAAGGCGCTCGCCGCGTGGTCGCGCGGAGGTGACCGGCCGACGTTCGATTATCCAACTGTGCCGGCGCCGCGCCCGTCAACCATCTATCTAATCGACAAGCCAGCGGCGGCTCAGTCGACGTTCGCCATCGGCCATCCCGGGCCGCCGCGCAGCACGCCCGACTACTACGCGCTGCAGGTGATGAACACGATGCTCGGCGGCATGTTTCAGTCGCGCCTGAACGCGAACATCCGCGAAGAGAAAGGGTACAGCTACGGCGTCAACTCCTCGTTCGCCTTCGGCAAAGGTCCGGGCGCCTTCCGCACAGGCGGCGATATCGTCTCGGCGAAGTCGGACGCCGCGCTCGTCGAGTTCATGAAGGAGCTGCGCGGCATTCGCGGCGATCGCCCCATCACCGATGAAGAGCTGGCGACCGCGAAGGACTCGCTCATCCAACGCCTGCCTGCCACGTTTGCGTCGGTTCGCAGCATCAACCAAGCCATCGTCGGACTGTGGACCGATGGGCTGCCCGATGACTACTACCAGCGATACGCCGCCAACATCGCAGGAGTGACTCGCGAGGACGTGGTACGGGTGGCGCGCCAGTATGTCGACCTGGACCACCTGTCGATTGTGATCGTCGGTAATCGAAGCGACATCGAGGCGCCGTTGCGCGCAACCGGCATCGCGGCGATCGCGATTGCTGACATCGAAGGCAGTCCCGCGCGCTAGCGAACACACGCTTGGACGGCGCTCCGAAAAACCGCTCCTCCCCCATTCCGTCGGAGGCGGCCGAGTCCATCTGCCTCACCGTCCATTGCGATCCACAAGGGCAACCACGACAGATAAAGGCGTACGAAACCAATGCTTTGCGGTCTGTGTCGAGAGTGCCCTTAAGGGCGTCGCTCTCGAGGCCGACGCGTTATCTTATGGCACACAGAGTGCTCAACCGCATGTAGCGCGTCGAGTCAAGAGCGCGATTCAAGAAAGGGAACGTGTGCCATGACCCACTCTCACAGGACACGGATCGTCGTCGCCGCTCTGGCATGCTTGTTCGTGGCGCAGGTCGCGTCGGCACAGGGCAGCAAGCGGAACATCACTATCCTGGCCACCGGCGGAACCATCGCCGGAGCGGCCGCAACCGGCACGCAATCGGGCTACACGTCCGGAGCGGTCGGCATCGACACCATGATCGCCGCAGTCCCGGGGATCACGACCCTTGCCAACATCAAGGGCGAGCAGATCTCGAACGTCGGGTCGCAGGACATGAGCTACGAGATCCTGCTCAGGCTGGCGAAGCGCATCAATGAGCTGACGAAATCGAACGACGTCGACGGCATCGTCATCACTCACGGCACCGACACGATGGAAGAGTCGGCGTTCTTTCTCAATCTCACCGTCAAGACGGACAAGCCGGTGGTGATGGTCGGCTCGATGCGGCCGTCAACCGCGGTCAGCGCGGACGGACCGCTCAACCTGTACAACGCCGTCGGCGTCGCTGCCGATCCCAGCGCCAGGGGGCGCGGCGTGCTCGTCGTGATGAACGACCAGATTCACGCAGCTCATTCACTCACCAAAACCAGCACGACCGCCGTCCAGACCTTCTTGTCGCCGGTGCGCGGTGTCGTCGGCATCGCCAGTTACGGCAAGAACGACTTCTACAGCACTCCGCCCTGGAAGCACACCACGCAGAGCGAATTCGATATCTCGACGGTCACCGCCCTGCCCAGAGTCGACATCATCTTCGCCGGCATGGACACGTCGCCGGCTCTCATCGACGCTTCCGCCTCCGGCGCGAGGGGTATCGTCATCGCCGGCGTCGGCAACGGCAACATGAACAAAGCCTCGGTCACGGCAGCGGCCAACGCCGTCAAGAAGGGCGTCGTGGTCGTACGGAGCTCTCGCGTGGTCACTGGCCTCGTCGGACGCAACGTCGAGCTGAATGACGACGAGCTGGGATTCATCGCGTCGGATGAGTTGAACCCGCAGAAAGCGCGGATCCTTCTGTCGCTGGCGCTTCTGGGCAAGCGAACGCCGAAGGAACTGCAGACGCTCTTCATGACCTACTGATGCTCAGCTGGGGACGTCGCGGCCGCACGCTCGCGGTTCTCGCCGCGAGTGCGGCCGTTGCGTTCGCAGCCCCTGTGTGGGCACAGGATCCCACCATCAACGACACCATCGACGCCGCAGAATCCGACGGCGACATGCCGCGCGAGATCGTCAGGAATCTCAACACGTACGAATTCAAGCGCTTCAGCCTTCGATGGGGCGGGGGCCTTCTGTGGGACTACGCCACCTACGACCAGAACGAGGAAAGCGAAGCGCAAATGGCACTCTCGCCCAAGGGCGATCTGCGCGACTTCCGGCTGATCGCGAAGGGCCGACTCCCCATCCCACACGTCACGTACACGCTCGGGTACATGTACGACAAGTCCAAGGACGACTGGCGTTTTCGCCAGACGGGCATCATGGTCGACATCCCAAAGCTGTGGAGCAATGTCTTCGTGGGGCGCACCAAGGAGGGCTTCTCCACCAACAAGATCATGGTGGGCTACCAAGGATTCACGAACGAACGCGCCACCATGAACGACTCCTTGATTCCCGTCCTCGCCGACGGCATTAAGTGGAGTGGGACGATTCCCAATGGCAAGTTCGTCTACAGCCTCGGGTTCTTTGGCGACACGAAATCCGAGTCCGAATCGTTCAACAGGCACGACCGTCACTACACGGCGCGAGCCGTATGGCTGCCGCGCGTGCGCAATCGCACCGATCTACTCCACGTCGCCGTTCAGGCTCGACATGCCCTGCCCGATGACGGCCTGCTGCAGTACCGATCCAAGCCGGAATCGTTCCAGGCCCAGGAGTATGCGATCGATAGCGGCCAGATGAAGGCCGACTACGCCAATAGCTACGGTTTCGAGACCTACTATCGGCGCGGACCGCTGATTCTGGGCACGGAGTACTTCTTCACGAACGTCAAAGCGCCGGATTCGAGCGATCCGTTCTTCCACGGCGGCGAAACGATCGCCACTTACCTTCTGACTGGCGAAACGAGGTCGTACAACGCCCGCGGCGCGTACTTCGAGCGCGTAACGCCTGCGCGGTCGGTTGTCAACGGCGGTCCAGGCGCGTGGGAGCTGGTCGGACGATTCTCCTACAGCGACTTGGACAGCGGCCCGATCCGCGGCGGCACGTTCTGGCGGTTTACGCCGATGGTCAACTGGCACCTGTCGGCCAATGTGCGGCTCGAGTTCGTCTACGGCTACAGCTCGCTCGATCGTTTCGATGTCGTGGGAAAGACTCACTACTTTCAGTCGCGCATTCAGTTCCAGCTCTGACTCGAGGCTGGATTCGCGATTAGCCGATCAGCTAGAGTGAATGCCGTGGCCCGCAAGCCGTCCACACAATCGACGGTCGCAAAGAAAACCGGCGCAGCGCCCGCATCAAAGTTGATCGACAAGAGAATCAAAGAGCTGGGCGACTGGCGCGGGAAAACGCTCCAGCGCATACGCGCGATCATCAAGAAAGCAGACCCGGCGATCGTCGAGGAGTGGAAATGGATGGGAACGCCCGTCTGGTCCCACGATGGTATCGTTTGCACAGGCGAGACCTACAAGAGCGTCGTCAAGATGACGTTCGCCAAGGGAGCGTCACTCAAAGATCCTTCACACCTGTTCAATTCCAGCCTCGAGGGAAACGTCAGGCGCGCGATCGACATTCGTGAGGGCGAGCAGGTCGACGAGCTGGCCCTCGCAGATCTGATCCGATCGGCCGTTGCGCTGAACCAGAAGGGCACGTCGCGCTCGAAGGCCGCGAAGCCGGTCCTGCTTTCAGGCGGTAACCCTCAAGTCGCAAAGGCGGACGGCGACCGCCCCGTGCAGGCCTACATCGCGGCGATGCCAGACTGGAAACGCGATGTCGGACGCCGCATCGACACCCTCGTCGTGCGCATGGTGCCCAACGTCCAAAAGGCCGTGAAGTGGAACTCCCCCTTCTATGGCGTGGAGGGTCGAGGCTGGTTCCTGGCGGTCCACGTCTTCGCCCGCTACGTCAAGGTGACCTTCTTCAAAGGCACGTCGCTGCGACCGGTTCCACCTGGTGGCAAGAGCCAGGAGGCGCGCTGGATCGACATCCACGAGGACGATTTCGACGAGGCGCAGTTGGTGGCGTGGGTGAAGCAAGCCGCTGCGATACCAGGCTGGAGCGCAGCATGAAAGTCCTCGTTTGCGCTCTTCTTTTTCTCGCTTTGCTGGCCACGAGCGCCTGTAGACCCGCACCCGACACGTCGAAGCCTGCCGCCAGCACGCCCGGCAGTACTCCCCTCATCGGCGAGATCACCCCGGTGGTGTCGGTCAAGGAGCTGATGGCTCACATGATCGACCCCGCGGCGAACTACATCTTCGACGCCGTGTGGTGGGACTCCACCGCGAAGGGCATCGTCGAGCACAAGCCGGTCACCGAGGAAGACTGGGAACGGGTCGAGACCGGCGCCATCACGATCATCGAGGGCATCGAACTGCTCAAGGTGCCGCGCCCGTTCGCGCCGCCGGGGGACGTCAACAACAGCACCGGTTCCAACCCACCTGAGCTGTCGCCCGCTCAGATCAAAGAGAAGATCGACAGAGACCCGGTGCTATGGCTCGCCAAGATTCAGGCGCTCCGCAACGTGGGCCTCGAAGTCATCGACATCGTCAAAAGGAAGGACGTGGACCAACTCTTCAAAGCGGGCGCCGACCTCGACACGGCGTGCGAGGCATGTCACCTCGAGTACTGGTACCCAGGCGCCAAAACGACTTATCGGAAGGCACCGTAGTCGCGGAGCCGAGGTGGCGAAGCTGGCAGCGCGCGGGCTGGAACCACGCGCGCCGAGAGCCCGTATTACAGGTAGCGAGGTGTCTATGACCGTACGCCGACTGACGCGTTCGAGCACTCGGGGCAAGATCGCCGGCGTCTGCGCCGGGATGGCCGACTACTTCGACGTCGACGTTGTCCTTGTCCGGCTCGCCTGGGTCGTTTTGGCGATTCTGGGCGCCTTTGTCGGGGGGGTCATCGCGTATCTGGCAGCATGGGTGTTGATGCCCGACTCGGCCGAACCCGAGCCGGTGCCGAGCCGGCGCCGCCTGACGCTGTCGGAAACCGACAAGAAACTCGCTGGCGTTTGCGGCGGCATCGCCGAATACTTCGGCGTCGACGCCACGCTCGTTCGCCTCGCCTGGTGCCTGGTGTCGATCTTCTTGTTGGCGATCGTGTTCGGATTCATCGCGTATCTGCTGGCGTGGTTCCTCATCCCGCGGCCGTCGACCGTGGTTCTGTCGCCCGCCGCGCCCGCGACGGTCGCGTAGACCGAACACTTCGGAAGGTTGCGCGGTGAGTCGTTCGAGGTTCAGCGTGCGCCCGAAGTTGGGCCCCGTCCGTCCCGAACAATCACCGAATCCGCAGCGTTGTAGAGCAAAGTCGGCCGTGTGGCCGACAATGCCGCTCGAACTCATCGACACGTCACCGAACAGCGATGGCGTGTCCACTTGCTGAGAGAATCGCTGGCGTTTGAACCTGATGGCTTCGGTCGGCTCGGCCCTAGCGTCGAGCAGAGCCAGCCCTCGTCTGCGCTGTGGAGCAGGCGCGTTGAACGCGCTCACAACTCGGGCATACGCGAGCCGAGTGCGGTGACGCTGCCTGTCTCCACGTCCTCACCATCGACCAACGCAGTCCGACGTTACTTCCGCACCCACGTCTCGATGGTTTTCTCAGTCTGACCGCCCATTCCAAAGGCGCTTTCGACGGTCATCGTCTTGTTGTCCGCCGAGACCGTGCCGTTGGAGGTGCCAAACGGTTTGCCGTTCATCATCACGACCGCGCTGTAGTGGTGATCATCCACCCGCTTGACCGCCATGGTCTGACCAGTCGGCTTACCACCAACCAACGTCGGCGCTTCCGCCCCATTCATCGGCGAATCGACGGTCATGGTCACCGCCGGCTGACCACCCATCGATGGTATCTGCCAGATGAAACGCAGGCCCCCGTTGCAACAGGCCTCCAGGGTCATAGTGATGCCCTTCCCTTTTGCGTCAGTCCTCAGCCACGTGGTGCCGACACCGAGTTGTGCGTGGGCCAGACCGGCCCAGCCCAGTGCCAACAGGAACGCGAACACGCCGATCATTCGTCTCGTCGCTGGCATGGATCTCATGTGACCTCCGTGAAGGGACGATTCTAGCCCTAGCCGTTGCTTACAATAGCGTGCGTGGAGACAATCTTTTCCACCGAACGGTTGTGGGCGCGCCGATGGTGCCCGGCGCAAGACTCAGAAGCCGCACTGCGGATCTATGGCGATCCAGACGTCGTCCGCTACATTGGCAACTCTCTGGTCGTTGATGTGGAGGACCAGCGCGCACGCCTTCAACGCGCCCTCGACCGTTGGGATTTCTCAAGCGGCCGCTACGGTTCCTGGGCGGTGCTCGAGAAAGCGTCTGGCGAGCTGGTTGGTGCGGCGCTCCTCAAGCCATTGCCTGTATCAAACAGTCAGCTCGCTGTTTTGAGCGACGACGTCGAAATCGGATGGCATGTCGCCAAACGTCACTGGGGCCGCGGTATCGCTACCGAAATGGGCCGTGCACTCTTGCGGCGCGGCTTCGAGTCTCTCGATCTGGATGAACTGCACGCTGTCGTTCAATCGGCGAACATCGCATCGCAACGCATCGCCGAGAAGATCGGCATGCGCCATACAGGCCTAACCCAGCGCTATTACGATATGGATCTTGAACACTTCGCACTGGCGCGCGAAGAGTGGCGCACGACGGGCTCGCGCCGATCCTGATAGGGTAGGTGGGACGCGCACGATCCCATTGGAGCGTTTGCGCGCTGCAAGCAGTGCGTCTGGAGGAGTCAATGAACACATCCATCCGAGTCGTTCTCACCGCATCGATGATTGTGTCGCTCATTTCGACTCCGAACGCTCAGAGTCCAGGATTTTCTGCTGCTGACAGCAAGGAGCTCGCGTCGTACCAGCTCACGATGGAAACCACGAAGAGGGTCTACGCGATGATGCGCGCCGTGGCGGAGGAGATGGCCAGCGATCCCAGGGCCCAGTCACTCCAAAAGACGAAGGCGGAGATTGAGGCACTCTCAAAAAAAGACGAACTCACTGACGCTGAATCCCGTCGGCTCGAGAAGCTGGAGGCGCAGGCCGAGCAGCAGGAAGACGCGCTGCAGCAAGCCACCGCTGGCTTGAACCTGGACGATGCGCGGAGCCTCAACGAGATGGAGGCCGCGATCAAGGCAAACCGGTCATTGATGGCAGGGCTGAACAAGGCTGGCCTCACCCCCCGCGACTATTCGAAGTACATGCTTGCGTCGTTGATGGCGGGGATGGTCGCGGGCTTTCAGAAATCCGGGATGCTCAACGAGATGCCCAAAGATCTGAAGGAGGTCAATCCCGCCAATGTGAAGTTCATGCTCGAGCACGAAGCGGAGCTCGCCGCGCTGCAGAAAGAGATGGAGAAGCTGGGCAAGTGAGGACACACTGAAGAGACTCGTATGTGCAGGCGTGATCGCATTGATGCCTCTTCCTGCGTTCGCGCAGACATCGGGCGCGCCAGCGGCCGCGCCGCCGGCCACTGTGCCGAGCCAGGAACTGACGTGCGGGCCTGGGCGGCTACAACTATGTCGAGCCGGGTGACCACAGCATCTCCATCCACGGCGCGAAGTTCGTCGGCGAATACACCGGCATCTTCTTAATCGACGCGCGCAGGCATTGGTTTGCCCGGACCAACATCAGAGCGCACATCGGCCGCACGAACTACGACGGCTGGTGTGGCCCCTGGCTGATCACTCCGAACAGCAGCTCGCCAAACGGCTATCAGCTGGGCATTGGCGATTACTCGCCGTGCGAAGACGCTGGTAACCAGGACTGGTACCTGGAAGGTCGCGCGCTCGCCGGCAAAGATTTCGTCGGCGCAGCGATGGACGTGGTCACCAGAAGCCGGACTTGGTGTCCGTCATCTATCGAATGGCATCTACGACCTTGCCGGATACCGCACGGACAACTATCTGTATCTGCCTCTGGGCCTGACGGCTCGGACGACGATCGGGTCGCAAGGCGTGCTCAGTCTCAACCTCGAATACGATCAGCTGATCCGCGGCTGGCAGACAACGTACCACTCGAAATTGGGCGGCGGCGATGTGGCCGCCACTTCGACCGCGCCGGCGTTCACCATCAATGGCTTCACCGACCTCTCGTTCGATCAACATAGTGGGCGGGCGCTGCGCGCCAGCGCGAAGTACCAGATGAACCGGCGCTGGTCGGTGGAGCCGTATTGGATTCGCTGGCACGTGGGGGATTCGACGGTCAGCTACGCGACCGCGACGTTCACGGTCAACGGCATCGCTGCGGAACAACAGCTCGGCTTCTACGAACCGCGAAACACGACCAACGAGCTTGGCGTGAGGCTCGGCTTCCGAATCCGCTAGGACGCTGGCGCGTCTGTTGCAACTGCGGGGCAGGAGCGTCTGATGTTCAAAATCATGTCGTTTTCCGCCAGGAACGGCGCCCAGCGGATTCGCGTGTCGGCCGTGAAAAACATTGAAGGGCGGTGCTCCGCCGTCACGAAGTAACGGCCACCGCCACCTCGCAGGCGACCCAATTGTGCGAGCAGACGACTGGCATGACGCACGGCTTCGGGATTACCGGCCACACGCCGGGCACGGCCGTCCTTCCGCTTGGTCACCAGCCGAGCGGGTTGGACAGGTATTATCTCTGTGAATGAAAGGCCGATGGCCGAGCGGCGCCAACGTCAAGCTTGCTGGAGTAGCTTGGGTATTCGTCTACCTGTACACGATATCCAGAACCATTGGCATTCGCCCTGATCATGCGTTTCTGTCGCTGATCATCTTCGTGTTCCTGTTCTACGGCCGAGCGTGGGGGAAGCTGTTCCTCATCGATTGGTCGCCATTCATTCTGTTCTGGGTCGCCTACGACATGATGAGAGGCGTGGCCGATTCCATACGAGGAACCATCAACATCGAAGGGCCATTCAACCTCGAAGCATCGCTGTTCGGCTGGTTGACGCCGGCCGCCGTTCCCGCCTTCTATTTTCAAGAGTTTCAAATCATTCACGACGGAACGTGGATTCGGACGGTACTGGATCTGACGTCGACGTTCATGTATGCGTTGCACTTCGTCAGCCCGCTGATTCTGGGATGGTTCTTCTGGAATACGTTGAATGAACGACGCACGTTCTACATCTTCGTGTATGCGCTCACCGTTTTGAATATCCTCGCGCTCGTCACATTCATGGTGTATCCGGCGGCGCCGCCCTGGTACGTCTACCGCCACGGTTTTGGCCAGCCACCAGATACCATGCTCGACTCGGCCGGCTCGCTGGTGAACTTCGACAAAATCGTCGGGCGACGGATGTTCGTGAGCTTCTACAACACCTTCAACTCGAATCTCTTCGCCGCGATTCCCTCTCTCCATGCGGGATATCCGACGACCATTGCAATCAGTTTGTGGTGGCGCCTGCGAGGGCGGGCATGGCTGTGGGTCTGCTATCCCTTGCTGGCCTGGTTCTCGGCGGTGTATCTCAATCATCACTACATCATCGACCTGGTGATCGGATCCGCGTACGCCCTCGTCGCACTTGGCGTCAGTCGATTCGTGCTCGTCCCTCACGTGTTCGATCGATTTGTTGACTACGACGTGACCTCGCGCCAGCTGTTCAAGGCGTCCTTCGAGGCGAAACCACGCGGCGATGCTATCTGACGACAGGCTCCTTGCTCCGCGGGAGGAACATCACGATGATCGCGATCATGTGGCAATTCGACGTCAAGACCGGACGCGAGACCGAATTCGAGCGGTTGTACGGCGCCGATGGAGAATGGACTGCGATAAACCGTCACACGCGGTCCTATCTCGGCAGTTCCTTCCTTCATGACCAGAACCGCCCGGCGCGGTACATCGTGATCGAATACTGGAGCGAGATGCTCGTATATGAGCAGCACCGGGCGTCACGCGCGACCGCAGTCGCTTCCCTTGAGGAGCGCAGTGCGACGCTTCTACACTCGGTCGAGCCGCTGGGAATCTTCACGGCACTTAATGTACCTGAACGGACCGGACCGACTTGGTCGCAACGAAGATAGGTCTCTCGCGGCGCCGCATTGACCATCGCCCACCGTTTGATTAGCATCGGGCCATGCAAATTGCCGAGCGCTCGGTGGGTGCCGTCAAGATTCTCGACCTTTCCGGCCCGATCACGCTGACGAAAGGGACCGACCAGCTCCTGAAGGATAAGGTGCACAGCCTCGTCCATCAGGGAGACACGCACATCCTCGTCAACCTGGGCGGCGTCACGATGATGGACAGCGCCGGACTGGGTGAGCTGGTGGGCGCCTACACCACGGTGACTCGAGCGGGCGGGAGCATGAAGCTGGTCAACCTCACCAAGCGGCTGGAGGATCTGCTCAGCATCACGAAGCTGCTCACGGTGTTCGACGCGTACGACTCAGAGCAGGAAGCGCTGGCCAGCTTCAAGTAGGACGCCTGCGATAGCGGAGCACGAGCGCGGTCACGTCATCGCTTTGGGGGGCGCCGGCCGCAAACATCCGCACGGCTGCAAACACGCGCTCGAGCAACTCTTCCGGTCCACGCGTGCGGTTCTCGTGCAGACACTGCAAAAGCCGCTCTTCGCCGAAGTCCTCGTCTGCGCCGTTCACAGCCTCGGTGACGCCATCGCTGAAGACGACGAGTGTGTCGCCGTCGGAGAGCTGAATCTCCTCCTCTTCGTATATCGCGTGCGGAAACAGCCCGAGAATCAGCCCCCCCGTTTCGAGCCGCCGCACGCCGTTCGCGCCAATCAACACTGGCGGATTGTGGCCGGCGTTGCTGTACGAAAACCGCCCATCCACCGACAGCGCCCCGTAGACGACCGTGCAGAACCGCGACTGAATCGCCCGGCGGATCAGCGTCTTGTTGACGTGCGTCATGAGCGCGGCTGGAGAACTGCCGTTCATCACCTGTGAAGCAAATGCGCCCTGTGTCATGGCCGTCAGAAGCGCCGCGGGCGGCCCCTTGCCGGAGACGTCACCGAGCGCAAACGCGAACTGGCCGTCAGGCAGATTGAAATAGTCGAAGAAATCGCCGCCGATCGACCGGCAGGGCACCGACGCGGCGGCCACTTCGAAATGTGCGCCCGATTGCAGCGCGTCCGGCAGCAGCGAACGCTGGATCTCGGCCGCCAGCAGCAGTTCTTGGTCGATCCGCGTCTTCTCCGTCGCTTCGCGATACAGCCTCGCGCTCTCGATGGCCGACGCCGCTTCGCCCGCCACCCCCTCGAGCGCGCGGCGCGCCGGCTCCGACAGCAGCTTGCCCTTCTCGCGGCTATCGAGGTACATGACGCCAATCGGCCGCTGATCGATTCGTTCGCATCGTTCGAGATACCGCACGACGCAGAGCGGCGCGCACAGCACGTTGCGGATGCCGAGCGCCACAGTGCCGAGATGCTGGCCGGCCGTCGTCCCGTCCATCAGATCGAGCTCCATGCGCGCCTGTCCGGTCTCAAAGACTTCCTGAGGAATCTTCTGGCTCGTCTCGAACGAGTGTCCCGAAAGGGTGACCCGTCCGCGAGCGCGCCCGATCTTGAACTCGAGTTCCCCCTTGTCGTTCGCGAGCATGATGAAGCCCCGCTCGGCGCCGGTTGCATCGATGGCAGAATCCATCACGAGCACCAGCACTTCGTCCAGCACTCTGGCCGATCCCAGCGCGCGCAGCCGATCGAGGAGCGCCGTCAGCGGTCGAAAGTCGGTCACCGCTGATATGCCACTGGCCTGCGAATCCTCGCGTTCGTCGGCGAAGAACACCATCTCGGCACTGCCGCTTCTGCCAAGCCGAATTCGATCGCGATTGCGGAGCGCGCGCTCGGTCACCTGCTCGTCGTTGACGAACGTGCCAGCGCGCGATCCTCGATCCCTCAAGACATAGCGGCCGTCGTCTTGCTGAACGATCTCCGCATGCTCGCGCGAGACGTCGGGCCCGGTTGCGCGCAGGTCGCTTTCGCTCTTGCGCCCGATGCGGAATACCGGCTTGTCAATAAGCACGGTGCGGCGACCGTACGCGTCATCGATTTGGAGGCGCGGCGGCGTGCCGGAAGAAAGATCGGGGGAATCAAACGGGTTTCGCCTTGAGCACGCCGACTTCAATCAGGAACCTGGTGAAATCGTAGACGCGCTTCTCGTGAACAACCTGGCTGTTGCGAAATGTGAAGACGACGACGGCTGAGAAGTTGAAGCGCTTCCCGGTCGGCGGCAAGCCCATGAAGCCGCCGCTGTTCGTTCCACAGAAGGTCGCGAGCTGGACGACGTGATCGCCCTCGACGATCCGCTCCTGGGCCTCCATCGTGACGTCTGGAAAGCTGGCCAGAAACGCGCTGTAGAGCGCCTCGATAGCGGCCCGTCCGCGCACGTCGCCACCGCCCATGGGACTGTCGACAACGGCGTCGTCCGTATAGTCGCGCGTCAGGGCTTCCGCATCGTGCCGCAACCACGCGTCACGCCGACGCTCGAAGAAGCGCTCGATCTCGTCGCGGGTCATGGTTGGATTCGAACGGGAATCATACACCTGCGTGCGCAGGCGCGCGCGACTCGGTTTTGGCGCCTTTCCGGTGTGTCAAGGTCGACGGCGGGCGCCTCGTCAGTCGTGCACTCCGATCCGAAGCCGCCGCAGCTGCCACAGCAGCACTGAGTCCACATGCATCGACATGTCGTCCAGATCGCTGTCGATCACGATGTCTGCACCGGCAAGAATCTGAATCCGCTCACCCTGGAGGAAGACGTCTTGCGTCGTAAGGCTCAGTGTGTAGGGTGCCGTCGACTGAATCCCTGACTGGGTATAGCTGAGGTCGCTGCCGAACGAGGTCAGTCCAGCCTGGATCATCAGCCGGTTGAACACGGTCCACTCTCCAGAGCGGATGACTCGGAGAAGGATGCCGTGATCGGCGCGAAGTTCGGCGTGGGAGAACCCGTACCTGTCGTTGACGCCGCTGGTGACCTGATTGTAGAGATTCTGGAATACCGCGGCACAACTGAGGCGACCGGTGCGGGGCACGACATAGTTGACGCCGAGCACGGTCACTGCATGGCAATAGAGAGCCGGGTTGTATTCGACCGGGACCGACCAGCCATCGTCGCTGTGCTCGAACCGAACGCTCTGCGCCAGCAGGCCCAAGTCAGGATCCGCGAACGACGTGTCGGCAATTGCCAGCGGATCGCCCCACATCTCGACGCCAAAGAGTTCATACGGAGCCGCGAATTCCTGAACGTCCGGGTCAGTCGTGAGTTGGAGATCCCCAAGGTGAACGTCGCCTTGCTGGTACAGCGGACCCGTCGCGTCCTCCGAGAGCGGGCCGTAGCGCTTCAGATACGCCTTCTGGGCGGCGCGATACTTTGCGTATCCCGGAACATTCTTCGAGAGCGCGCGATGAATCGAGAGACGGGTCCGGTCTTTCGCAGCTGCAATCGCGGCACGATCGCCTTTGGCATCCAAGAACACTCGGTCGAACTGTGTCCGGCCGTCCGTGATGATTTGTGCGGCCTTCTTTGCTGCTGCCTTGCCAATCCACCGGTCACGCTGACGTCGCAGCTCGACACCCGCCTGACGACGGGCGTTCAGACGCCGTTCGGCGATACCCAACAGTTGATCCCCGACTCTCGGCGGGTTGGTGAGGTTCGAGCCGACTCGCGCTGAATTGGCGGGGCTGGGGAAGGTTTTCACGTCGGCGGCAGCATAGCATCGACGCGGCGAAAGAGCTGCTTTTGAAGGGTAATGTGCCGCCGAATCAGGGCTCGAGCAGCGCAGTCACGATGGCGCGCCACTCCTCGTCCATGTCGCCGCGCTCGACCGGCCGTTTCGCTTGGCGATACCAGTAGCCCGCGTTCGGTAGGTCACCTTCGCGTCGATGGAGGTGCGCGTGCACCCATGCGGCATCAGCGCTGTTGATGTCCTGCGCGATCTCATGAGCGCGTTTCCAGTTGCCCTTGCGCTCGAACCACATTGCCTGGAGCAAGGGCTCGCTTTCTTCGGGCGGGGCACTATCGGCGAGCGAACGCTCGAATGATGCGTAATCCACGTCGGGCTCAAGGGTAGCCCATCGGCAATCCGGTAGGCTATCCTCTTCGGCGTGGTGAGGTACACATGAGCAACTACTTAAGGCGCGTGGCGGCAGTTGTCGGAGTGGCGGCGCTGGCCCTGACCGGGCCGTTGGTGATCGAGGCGCGGCTCGGGGCTCAACAGGTAGCGGCAGCGCAGACTCCGCAGCAGCCGTGGCCGACGGTGGCTAATCGCGAGGTTCGCCCGCCGGAAAGCTGGGAACCCGACATCAAGAAATTCGAGGCTGCCGACACGCAGACCGCGCCGCCCCAGAACGGAATTGTCTTCGTCGGTTCGTCGAGCATTGTCCGCTGGGACCTGACGAAGTACTTGCCGGAATTCGGGCCCAGCGCGATCAACCGAGGCTTCGGCGGTTCTGTGGCAGCCGATACCGTCTACTACGCCGATCGCATCGTCATCCCCTACAAACCGCGCACTGTTGTGTATTACTCCGGAGACAACGACGTCGAGTCGCCCATCACACCTGAACAGATCGCGACTGCATTCATCGAGTTCGAGCGAAAGGTGCACAAGGTCTTGCCCAGTACGAGGATTGTGTACATCTCGATCAAGCCGAGCCTGCGGCGCTGGGCTTTCCAGGACAAGATGACTCAGGCGAACGCCCTGGTGAAGAGCCATATCGGCACACGCCGCGACATCACCTACCTGGATGTCGTGCAGCCGATGCTGGGCACCGATGGAAAGCCGAGGCCTGAGCTGTTCGTGCAAGACGGCCTGCATATGACGTCGGCCGGGTATGAGATCTGGACGGCCGCGCTAAAGCCACTGCTGAGCAACGCGACGCGGAATTAGAACTGGAGGAGGAACCTGCCATGAACCGACGTGACGTTCTGAAAACTCTGCCTGTGATCGCGGCTGGAGCGGCGCTGGCGCCGAACCAGCTGTTCGCGCAAAACGCCGGGCGTCGGATTCCGTTGGGAATCCAGTATGGCGGGGCGGGTGCGACTCCCGACGCCAACAAGATGAAGATGGAGATGTTCAAGCAGATGGGCTACGACTTGATCGAACCGACCAACGTCGGCTCCGATCCGACGCTCTTCCGCAAGCAGGCCGATGAAGTGGGCCTTGGGCTCCACTCGATTCACATCTCGAACGCCAACACGGCTCCGCGCGGCCAGGGCGCAGGCGCGGCGGGCGGTCAGCCAGGCGTCGCAGGCGGAAATGGCGGACGCGGTGTTCAGCAAGCCGCGGCGCCTGGGGGCGGTCAGCAGGGAGGCGCGGCGGGCGGCGGCGCGCCAGCCAGCGTTTACGCGAAGAACGGTCGCCTCCTCCACAGCGCCGTTGTCTTGCGGCAGGACACGACCTATAACAACGAAGGCATCATCAACATCGTCAAGGCACAGGCCCCCATTCTCAGAGACCTTGGCGTCACGTACGGCGTGCTCGGCGCGACGTCGATCACGAGCTACTCCACCGTCGACGGCCTCAAGCGGATGGCCGACGCGTACAACCAGGCCCACAAGATCCTACGCGCGGTCGGCGTGAACCTCTCGTATCACACGCACGAGTGGGAACTCTGGCCTGTCCCCAACGATGGGCGCATGGGCCTCGACCTGGTGCTGCAGAACACGGACTCGGCGATCAAGGCCCAGATAGACATTGGCTGGGCGGCCTGGGGCGGCGCCGACGTCGTCTCGCTCATCCGGAATCACGCCAACCGGATCGGCCTTCTCCACATGCGCGACTTCAAGGATGGCGCCGTGACGACCGCCGGCGAAGGCGTGTTCGACTGGCCCGAGATCTTCAAGGTCACGCAACTGATAAAAGATCCGCTGTGCTACGTCGAAGGCGGCGACGCGATGGCAGCCTGCAAGAACATGCAGAAGTTTGGCTGGGGAAGAGGCTAGGGAACTGACATGCCGGGATCGTCGCCTGAAGGGCCGTAGATCGACGGCACCTTGGCACCCATAGGCCGCAGATAACTCGAGAGCTGGCCACGGTGGTGCACGGCGTCGAAGAGAAATCCGAACAGCATGTCTCCGAGCGTGGTTTCCCAGACTGGCTTGCCCTCCATCAACAGGCGCGCCGGACCGTCCCACTTGGCATCATCCACAGTGGCAAGCCGAGCCTCGAGCGCGGCGGCGTGTTTCTCGTAGGCGGCAATCGATTCCGCGATGCCCGGTGCCGGCTTGTAAACGTAGTTCACCTCGCCGCGGTCGATCAGCTCACATGCGTCATGAAGCTCGGTCGCCAGCAGCCAGACCAAGTCACCCGCCGACGTGGATCGAGGGTGTGGCGTGTACGCCCCCCTGTCCAGAGGCACGGCCTTCATGACTTTGATGAACGTCGGCTTCTCGGCCTCGAAGCACTGTCTGTAGTACTCGCGGACATTCTTCACAATGCGAAATGTATCATTCCGCTGGCTGCCTCACAAGGCGATGGAGGAGGCGGATAAATGGCCGCCCGGGGCCGGTCCCGGTCGGTGTCGCATGCCGGCGCGGCTGATGCGTGTCATGTGTCGAGCGGTACGATAGGCTCAAGTGCGGATGCGCCCCGTGTGGTCAGTCGGGACAATCGCCGCCTCCCTGGCGGCAGCCGGCACCGTCACCTTTCTCCATCTTCAGCTTGATGTCACCAATCCGACCACTATCGCACTGAGCTATCTCGTCGTCGTTCTCGTCATTGCCGGCAGCTGGGGAATCGTGGAATCGACCGTGGCTGCGCTGACCGCCGTCCTCTGTTTCAACTTCTTCTTCCTGCCCCCAGTCGGCACCTTGACCATCGCCGATCCCGCAGAACTGGATCGCGCTGGTCGCGTTCATGATCACCGCGGTCGTCGTCAGCCAGCTTTCCGGCCGCGCGCGCCAGCGAACGCTCGAGGCGCTGTCCCGACAAGGCGATCTCGAACGGCTCTACGCGCTCAGCCGTTCGCTGCTGCTGTCGCAAAGCGACGCGGCCGCTCCCGTCGGAGATCGCGCGTGTCATTGCCGAAGCGTTCGAGCTGCCGGCGTGTCGCCCTCTACGATCATCAGTCCGGCTCGACGGTCTGGGCCGGCCCGGTGGAGCGGCCCGAGCTCGAGAGTCACCTGCGCGACGTGGCCAGGCAGGCGACGTCGTTATCGGACCGTCGCGATGCCATGGTCACCGCCATCAGGCTCGGAGGCGCGCCCATCGGCAGCCTGGCGATCATCGGACGGCCCGCTGAGCGACACGGTGCTGCAATCGGTGGCGAATCTGGCGGCGATCGGGCTCGAGCGCGCGCGCGGCCAGGCAGCCACGACGCGCGCTGAGGCGGCGCGCCAGAGCGGCGAGCTGCGCGCCGCCGTGCTCGACGCGCTGGCGCACGAGTTCAAGACGCCGCTGACGTCGATGAAGGTCGCCGCATCGGCGCTGCAGCTCGAGCATTCCCGAAACGGACCCCGCGACCGCGAGCTGGTCGAGATCGTCGACGAGGATCTCGATGCGTCTGCAGGCGCTCGTCACCGACGCCATTCAGATGCTTCGCATCGATGCCGGCGACTTCGTCGTGCGCCGCGATCGCCAGCCGCGTCGGCGACATCGTCACGACGGCGCTGCGGGAGCTCGACAGCGCGCCTTCAAGGGCACACCGTGACGACGACGTGTTCCCGGCCGATCTCACCGTCGACGCCGACCGGGACCTGCTGCGGCTGGCGCTGCGGCAGCTGCTCGACAACGCGGTGAAGTACTCTCCGCCGGACTCGACCATCGACGATGCGCGCCACGGCGAACGACGACGGTCGAGATCGCCGTGCGCAACTCCGGTTCGGCCATTCCCGAGCGCGAGCAGCAGCAGATTTTCGAGCGCTTCTATCGCGGCGAGCAGGCGCGCGCACGTCCCCGGCACCGGCATGGGGCTGGCGATCGTCCAGCAGATCGCGCGGGCGCACGGCGGCACGCTGACGGTGTCGAGCACGCCCGCAGGCGGCACCGACGTTCACGCTGTCGCTGCCGCAGGCGGGCCCCGCGTCATGAGCGCCGGCCGCATTCTGGTCGTCGACGACGATCCGCAGATCCGGCGCGTGATGCGCGTCACGCTGACGGGCCAGGGCTACGAGGTCGACGACGCGAAGAGCGGCGAGGACGCGCTCGAGAAGATTCGCGAGCGAGCGCTTCGATCTGGTGCTGCTCGACATGAACATGCCCGGCATGGGCGGCCTCGAGGCCTGCCGCGCGATCCGCGCCAGCTCGGAGATCGCCATCATCATGCTGACCGTCCGCGACACCGAGGCCGACAAGGTCGCCGCGCTCGACGCCGGCGCCGACGACTACGTCACCAAGCCGTTCAGCTCGTCCGAGCTGCTCGCGCGCATTCGCGCGGCGCTGCGGCGCACGCCGTTGATCGCAGGGTCCGAGCGGGCGCTCACGATCGCGCTTGGCGGCGTCGAGATCGACTTCGACACGCGCCAGGTACGACGGCGCGATGGTCGCATGTGCGCCTGACGCCGAAGGAATTCGACGTGCTGCGGTACCTGGTGGCGCCACGCCAACAAGGTCGTGACCCATCGCGAGCTGCTGCAGGCGGTCTGGGGACCGGACTACGGCGACCAGGTCGACTACCTGCGCGTCGTCGTCAATCAGCTCCGAAAGAAGATCGAAGCGCAACCCTTCCAAGCCCGTGTACTCTGCTGACCGAGCCCTGGGTCGGCTACCGGCTGTCTCCCCATGCCGACCCGGATCCGGGGATACCGCCCTTCCGCGAGAGCCCTCAGAGACTGCGCGTAACTCCAGCCTTCAGGCACTACCGCCGGTTGATACTTGCTGTCCACGCCTGCTCAGAAGCTGACGTTCCTGATCCGAGCCTTATGACTTCTTAACGCTCCGGCTACAGTGGCACGTTCGTCACGTGACGTCAGTGAGGCGCACATGCTGCTTGATCTGTTCTATCTCGTCGGTCGGCACGCTGTTCCTGGTCGCGGTGCTGGTGGTTCGTCAAGGCGTGCGATCGCCTGTGATCGTGACTGAGCGACTCCATGGACTACATCATCGCCGGCATCGCTCGTGTGTTCTTGTTCGTGCTACCTGATTTACGCGCTGCTCCGACCGGAGCGGTTCTGAGGGTCACCATGACGGCGATAGGGATCTACCAGATTCTGTTCTTCTTCGCTGATCATCCTCGCGCTGACCAAGCCGCTCGGCGCCTTCATGGCGCGGGTGTTCGAGGGCGAGCGCACGTTCCTGCACCCGGTGCTGCGGCCGCTCGAGCGGCTGATCTACCGGCTGAGCGGCGTCCGGGAGGACGTCGAGCAGCACTGGACGCAGTACGCCGGGGCGCTGCTGGCGTTCAGCATCGCGAAGTTCGTCTTCACCTACCTGATCCAGCGGCTGCAGGGCTTCCTGCCGCTGAACCCGCAGGGGTTCAGCACCGCGAGCGCGGCGACGGGTGCGACGCCGATGACGCCGGATCTGGCGTTCAACACGGCCGTCAGCTTCATGACCAACACGAACTGGCAGTCGTACGTCGGCGAGACGACGATGAGCTACTTCGTGCAGATGACGGCGCTGACGGTGCAGAACTTCACGTCGGCGGCCGCCGGCATCGCCATCGCGATCGCGCTGGTGCGCGGCTTTGCGCGCCAGGAGACGAAGACCATCGGCAACTTCTGGGTCGACATCACGCGCGCGACGGTCTACGTCCTGCTGCCGATCGCGTTCGTCGGCGGCGCTGCTCTTCGCGTCGCAGGGCGTCATTCAGAACTGGGATGCCTACACGCAGGTCACGACGGTCGAAGGCGCGACGCAGACGATCGCGCAGGGGCCGGTCGCCTCGCAGGAAGCCATCAAGCAGCTCGGCACGAACGGCGGCGGGTTCTTCAACGCGAACTCGGCGCATCCGTTCGAGAATCCGACGCCGCTGTCGACGACGCTGCAGATCCTCCTGATCTTCGTGATTCCGGCGGCGCTGACCTACACGTTCGGCACGATGGTGCGGACCGCGGCAGGGCTGGGCGCTCTTCGCGGCGATGAGCGTGATGTTCCTCATCGGCGTCTTCGTCGGCGTACGGGTCCGAGCAGAGCGGGCAATCCCGATCCTGGCGCAGCTGGGCGTCGAGAGCGGCCGCGACCGCGACGCAGCCGGGCGGCAACATGGAAGGCAAGGAGGTGCGGTTCGGCATCGCGCAGTCGGCGCTGTTCGCCACGGTCACGACCGACGCGAGCTGCGGCGCGGTCAACAGCATGCACGACAGCTTCACGCCGCTCGGCGGGCTCGTGCCGCTCTTCAACATCCAGACCGGCGAAGTCATCTTCGGCGGCGTCGGCGCGGGGCTCTACGGCATCCTGCTCTACGCGATCCTCGCGGTCTTCATCGCCGGCCTGATGGTCGGCCGCACGCCCGAGTACCTCGGCAAGAAGATCGAGCAGAAGGAAGTGAAGATGGCGATGCTCGCGCTCATCGCGACCGCCTTCAGCATTCTCGTCTTCACGGCCATCTCAGCTCGGTCGTGCAGTTCCCGAAGGACGGCTACTGGAATCCGCAGGGGCCGACGACCGGCAACCTGAACAACGCCGGGCCGCACGGCTTCGCCGAAATCCTCTACGCCTACACGAGCGGCACCGGCAACAACGGCAGCGCGTTTGCCGGCATCAGCGCGAACACGCCCTGGTACAACCTGACGATCGGCCTGGCGATGCTGATCGGCCGCTTCCTGTTCCTGCTGCCGCTGCTGGCGGCCGCCGGCAGCCTGGCGGCGAAGAAGCAGATTCCCGATGACGAGCGGCACGTTGCCGACGCACGGCGGCCTGTTCGTCGGCCTGCTCGTCGGCACGGTGCTCATCGTCGGCGCGCTGACGTTCTTCCCGGCGCTGTCGCTCGGACCGATTGTCGAACACTTCCTGATGCACCAGGGGCGCCTGTTCTCCCTGGCGATCCCTTCATTGGTGGATGCCATGGCTGTAACGACACCCGAAACACCCACGCCGGCGCGCGACTCCACGGACGACAGCAACGAGGCTCGACGTCGCTGCTGCCGAAGAAGCTGGCGCGCGCGCGGCCGCTGTTCGACCCGGAGATCGTCACCGCGGCGATCGCGCGAGTCGTTCGTCAAGCTGAACCCGATGACGCTCCTCAAGAACCCGGTGATGTTCGTCGTCGAGGTCGGCGCCGCGCTGACGACCGTGTTCGTCGCGCGCGACATCGTCACCGGCGGCGGATCGCGCCGTGCTTCGGCGTGCAGATCGCGCTCTGGCTCTGGTTCACCGTGCTCTTCGCGAACTTCGCCGAGGCGATGGCCGAGGCGCGCGGCAAGGCGCAGGCCGACACGCTGCGCAAGACCAAGACCGACGTGATCGGCAAACGCGTGCTTGCCGGCGGACGCACCGAACAGGTGCCTGGCATCGGCGCTGCGCGCGGGCGACGTCGTCATCTGCGAGCCGCAGCGACGTCATCCCCGGCGACGGCGAAGTCATCGAGGGCGTCGCGTCGGTCGACGAGTCGGTGATCACCGGCGAAAGCGCGCCGGTCATTCGCGAGTCCGGCGGCGATCGCAGCGCGGTCACCGGCGGCACGCGCGTGCTGTCGGACTGGATCAAGGTGCGCATCACCTCGAATCCCGGCGAGACGTTCCTCGACCGCATGATCGCGCTCGTCGAGGGCGCCCAGCGGCAGAAGACGCCGAACGAGATCGCGCTGAACATCCTGATCGCCGGGCTGACGCTGATCTTCCTGCTGGCCGTCGCCACGCTGCAGCCGTACGCGGCCTACACCGTGTCGGCGGCCGGCGCCGGAGCGATTCCGAGCGTCGCCGTGCTGGTGTCGCTGCTCGTCTGCCTGATTCCGACGACCATCGGCGGCCTGCTGTCGGCCATCGGCATCGCCGGCATGGACCGCGTGATGCAGCACAACGTGCTGGCGATGAGCGGCAAGGCCGTCGAGGCGTCGGGCGACGTGCACACGCTGCTGCTCGACAAGACCGGCACCATCACGCTGGGCAACCGGCAGGCGGTGGAGTTCATCCCGCTCCCGGGCGTCGAGGCAGCACGAGCTGGCCGACGCCGCGCAGCTCTCGAGCCTCGCCGACGAGACGCCCGAAGGCCGATCGATCGTCGTGCTCGCGAAGGAGCAGTTTCAAGCTGCGCGGGCGCGAGGTGTCCGACAAGTCGGCGCGTCTTCATTCCCTTCTCGGCCTACACGCGCATGAGCGGCGTCGATCTCGACGGCCGGCAGCTGCGCAAGGGCGCGGCCGACGCGATCGCCGCCTTCGTCAACGAGCAGGGCGGCACGTTCCGCCAGGGATTCACCGAGGCGACCGAGCGAATCGCGCGCACCGGCGGCACGCCGCTGGCCGTCGCCGATGGCGCGACGCCTGCTCGGCCTCATCCACCTGAAGGACGTCGTCAAGGGCGGCATGAAGGATCGCATCGCCCAGCTTCGGCTGATGGGCATCCGCTCGGTGATGATCACCGGCGACAACCCGCTGACGGCGGCCGCCATCGCCAGCGAGGCCGGCGTCGACGACTTCCTGGCGCAGGCGACGCCGAAGGACAAGCTCGAGTACATCAAGAAGGAGCAGGCGGCAGGGCCGGCTGGTCGCGATGACCGGCGACGGCACCAACGACGCGCCGGCGCTCGCGCAGGCCGACGTCGGCGTGGCGATGAACACCGGCACGATGGCCGCCAAGGAAGCCGGCAACATGGTCGACCTCGACAGCAACCCGACCAAGCTGATCGAGATCGTCGCCATCGGCAAGCAGCTGCTGATCACGCGCGGCGCGCTGACGACGTTCTCGATCGCGAACGACGTCGCGAAGTACTTCGCCATCATCCCGGCGATGTTCATGACGACGTATCCGGCGCTCGGCGCGCTGAACATCATGGGGCTGCACACGCCGCAGAGCGCGATCCTGGCGGCCGTCATCTTCAACGCGCTGATCATCATCGCGCTGGTGCCGCTGGCGCTGCGCGGCGTGAAGTACCGCCCGCAGAGCGCCGCGGCGATGCTGCGGCGCAACCTGCTGATCTACGGCATCGGCGGCATCATCGCGCCGTTCCCGGGCATCTGGGTCATCGATCAGCTGCTCGTCCTGTTCCGTCTTGCGTGAGGTTCATCATGTGGTCACAGATTGCACCGGCGTTCAGAATCACGCTCGTCATGACGATTCTGACGGGACTGATCTATCCGGCCGTCGTCACCGGCGTCGCCCAGGTGATGTTCCCGAACCAGGCGCACGGCTCGCTCGTCACCGTGGACGGCAAGGTCGTCGGGTCGGAGCTCATCGGCCAGAACTTCGCGCAAGCCGGAATACTTCCACCCGCGGCCGTCGGCGGCGGGCGCCGGCTACGACGCCGCGCTCTCGAGCGGCTCGAACTACGGACCGACGAACCAGAAGCTGATCGATCGCGTGAAGGCGTCGGTCGAGCAGTACCGGCAGGAAAATCCCGGACTACACCGGTCCGATTCCCGCCGACGCCGTCACCGCGTCGGCGAGCGGCCTCGACCCGCACATCACGCCCGCGAACGCCGACATTCAGGCCGCGCGCGTGGCCAAGGCGCGCGGCGCCGACGTCGCCGCCGTCCGGACGCTGGTCGAGCGATTCACCGAGCGATCCGTGGCTCGGCTTCGTCGGCGAGTCGCGCGTGAACGTGCTGCAGCTCAACCTCGCGCTCGATCAGGAGCTGCCGCGCAAGTAGCGCAGCGAGAAGACGCACGCAGGGGACAGGAGAGTTACGATGGAAGGTATTCCACTTCGAACGAGCTCCGCATCTCTCGAGACGATGGTGCGCTCGATCGTCGCCATCATGGAGCCGTACGCCGCGGACGTCGGCGTCGAGCTGAAGACCGAGCTCGAGCGCGGGCCTGCCGGCGACCGTCAGCATCGACGAAGACAAGATCGCCTGGGCGCTCGGCACGCTGATCGGAAACGCGCTTCGCCACGTGCCGCGGGGGTCGTTCTTTCATCCCGGCGGCGAGATCATCGTGCGCGCGGCTCCACAGGCCCGACACCGGCACCTCATCATCGAGGTAACCGATAACGGGCCAGGCATTCCGCGCCGATAAGCTGCCGCTGCTGTTTCAGCCGGCGCCCTACCAACGCCGCCTCGGCTACGCCCTGATTCTGGCGCGCGAGATCGCGAGGCGCACGGCGGCACACTGGAGGTGGAAAGCACCCAGGATCCTCTCACGCACGGAACGACGGTCCGCATGACCGCTTCCGGCTCGCTGAGCTTCATCCCGATTCCCCGCGACTAGAATCTCCGCATGACAGTCGGCACGCCTGCGATTCCTCGTCGTTGACGCTGATACTCGGCACGGCGTCGCTTGTCGTCGGCACGCAGTTTCTCCGCCCGCCCGTTCACCGCCGATCCATCCGCTCACCGGCCGGCAGATTGCCGGCATCGCCACCGATGCCGACTGGCTCGATCGGAGCGAGCGCGAATCGGAAGAGGATCCGGAACGCGCGCTCGATCTGATCGGCATCACACCGGGGATGGTCGTCGCCGACATCGGCGCCGGCAGCGGATACATGACCGTGCGCATCGCGCGGCGCGTGGGCGCCGCGGGACGCGTGTACGCCGAAGACATCCAGCCGGCCTTGCTGTCGCGCCTTCAGGACAAGGCCACGGGTCGCGAACCTGACCAATATCCAGAGTCGGTCGTCGGCACCGAGGACGACGCCCGACTGCCGCCGGACACGATGGATCTCGTGCTGCTCGTCGACGTGTATCACGAATTCTGGCAGCCGCAGGCGATGCTCGGAAGCCTTCGGCGCGCGCTGAAGCCCGGACGGCAGGCTCGTCCTGATGGAATATCGCAAGGAAGATCCTTCCATTCCGATCGCCGCCACGCACAAGATGAGCGTGGCCGACGCGCGCACCGAAGTGACGGCGGAAGGCTTCCGTTCGATCGCGTCATTCCACGGACTGCCCCGTCAGCACATCATCGTGTTCCGCAGGAACTAATGTCGCTGCGAACCAGGCTCCTCGTCGGCTATCTGGTTTTTCTCGGCGCCCTCGGCGGCGCTTGGCGTCTGGAGCGCCTGGCGCCTCGAAGAGGTCGGCGCGGTCGTCGCACCGGATTCTGTCGGAGAACTACGAATCGGTCGTCGCCGCCCAGAACATGAAGGAGAGCCTGGAACGACAGGATTCGGCCGCGCTCTTCGCGTTGCTGGGACGGACCGATCGGGCCGTCCGGCAGCTGCAGGAACATCGGCAGCGCTTCGACGCCGCGTTCGAGCGCGCGGCGAGCAACATCACCGAACCGGGCGAGGCTGACGTCATCGCGGCCATCAGGCGCGATCGCGACGAGTACTACCGTGCCCTCGATAGCTTCATGGCGTCGCCGATCGGACGACCGAGCCGGAGCCGCTGCGTACTTCAGCACCATCGAGCCGCGTTTCAACGATCTGCGCGCCGAATGCGATCGACTGCTCCACCTGAATCAGGAAGCGATGCTCAGAAAATCCGCGGACGCCGAACGAGTGGCCAGGCCGCGCGCTGGTCATGACGGTCGGGATCGCGGGAGCGCTGGTCATGGCCGGCCTGCTGCTCGCCTTCACGCTCGCCACCCGCATCGTCCGAGCCCGTGCGCGAGCTGACGACGGCCACCAGCCGCATCGCCGGCGGCGACCTCGACAGCACCGTCTCGGTGGCGTCTCGAGATGAGCTCGGCGTGCTGGCGCAGAGCTTCAACACGATGGCTGGGCATCTGCGCGAGCTCCGGCAATCCGATCTCGGCAGGCTGGTCGTCGAGCAGCGGACGACAGCCGCGGCCATCGACTGGATGTACGACCCGGTGCTCGTCACCGACAATACCGCACACGTCACGCAGGCTGAATCGCGCCGCCGAGCGGCTGTTCGGCCCTGAGCGAGCAGGCTCATTGGCCGGCCGATCGCTGAGGCGGTCTCCGACGAGCCGCATCGCGACGGCGGTCGCCGAAGTGCTCGAATCGAAGGGACAGTCCGCGGCAACGAGCTGTCGGCGCTCCTTCCGGTCCGGGTGGACGGCGTCGAGCGCTCGTACCACCTGCGGTCGACGCCGATGCGCGACGAGGAACGGCATCTGCTCGGCGCAGTGGTACTGCTGGAAGACGTGACCCACCTGCGTGAAGTCGATCGCCTGAAATCGGAATTCGTCGCCACCGCTTCGCACGAGTTGAGAACGCCGCTGACGACGCTGCAGATGGGCATCGGGCTGCTTCAGGAGCAGCTGGCCGGCGAGGCCACCGAACGCCAGCGCGAGATTCTTGCCATGTGCCGTGAGGACGCCGCCCGGCTCGAGCGGCTCGTCCGCGATCTGCTCGACCTGTCGAAGATCGAGTCGGGTCAGATGGCGCCGCGGCCGGTTTCTGTGCCGGTCTCGACGCTCGTCCGCGACGCCGTGGAGCCGCACAGGCTCGCCGATCGAAAACAAGGGACTGACGCTTCGCGTCGACGTCGATCCCACGCTGCCGCCGGTGATGGCCGATCAGTCGCAGATCGACCGCGTGATCTCGAATCTGATCACCAACGCCGTCAGCGCCACACCAGCCGGCGGGGCAGATTACGATCAACGCCCACCGCCTCGACAATCAGGTGGCGATTTCGGTGACCGACACCGGGCGCGGGATTCCGCGAGAGTATCTGCCGCGCATCTTCAGCCGTTTCGTGCAGGTGCCCGGCGGCGCCACCGGGAAGCGCAGGTCTCGGGCTCGCCATTTCGCAGCGCATCGTCGAGGCCCATGGAGGCCAGATCACCGTACACTCCGAGCTCGGTCGCGGCGCCACGTTCACGTTTACACTGCCGGCTGCCGGTCCGGCGTCCCAACCCTCACGGGAGACAACACGCTCATGAGCAGGCGAGTGCTGATCGTCGACGACGAGACGAACATCCGGCGCATGATGCGTCTCACGCTGGAATCGGAGGGATACGAGATCGAGGATGCCGAGGACGGAGCCAAGGGCGCTCGCACTGTTCGGCGACGGCGACGCGGTTCGACGCCGTGCTGCTCGATCAGAAGATGCCGGGGATGGACGGTATCGCGACTCTTCAGCAGATTCGCGAGCGCGCCCCCACCGCGCGCGTCATCATGATCACCGCCTTCGGATCGATCGAGCTGGCGGTCGACGCGATGAAGTTGGGCGCAACCGATTTCCTGCGAAAGCCGATCACCCCTGAAGCCCTCAGGAGCGCCCTTGCCGCCGCCCTGTCCAAGACCCCTCAATTGGCGCAGGCCGGCCCGCGTTCACCATCCGCCGGTGCCGCTCGACCTTCCACCGGTCGAAGTCTGGACCGTCAATGGGTTCTTCATTCGCGTGCGTACCGGGGCGAGCGGGGGCGCCTCGCCAACGAGCACTTGTTCGAAATTCGCCACGCGGCCCGCGGGCCGCAAGGTGAAGTGGTCGTCGACCGTCAATCCGAACGAAGTGGCCGAGTGGCGAAGCGTGACGGGCGCGAGACCTGAAGGCCGACGGCGCGTTCTGGCGCCAACGCGCCGAGCGTGCGGTGGTGAATCATTTCTTCCGAGAGGCCGCGTCGCCTGCCGGAAACCGCCTCGTCGTTGATCACGTCTCCGACGACGCCATTGATCCTGGCGCACAGTTGGACGAAAGACTGATGCCGTTCCACGAGCGCGACAAGTTCGCTCGTCCCGATCCCGAAGCGCTGCTGAAGCACGTGCAGGCGGCCGAGCGCTCCGCCGTGCGCGGCCCGCTGAAGATCTTCCTTGGCTACGCCTCGGGTGTCGGCAAGTCGTTCCGCATGTTCGACGAAGGACGGCGGCGGCGCGAGCGCGGTGAAGACGTGGTCGTCGCCGCCATGCAGCCGGACATGGACCCTGACGTCGAACAGATCGCCCGGACTATGGACGTGATCCCGACGCTGACGAGCGCCGGCGTCCCCGTCATCGACGTGGCCGCGGTCCTCGCACGCCGCCCGCAGGTCTGCCTGGTGGACGGCCTCGCGTACGACAATCCTCCCGGCAGCCGTCACCCGAAGCGCTATCAGGACGTCGACGAGCTGCTCGCCGCGGGCATCGCGGTCGTCACCTCGCTCAACATCGAGTACATCGACGAGCAGCAGGATTTCGTGGAAGGGGTCACCGGCCGTCGCCGCCGCGAGACGGTGCCGCAGGCGTTCATCGACCAGGCGGAAGAAGTCGTCGTCGTCGATGCACCGCCGGAAGCGGAAACCACCGAACAGGCCGAGCGGCTGTCGAAGCTCCGGCAGCGCGCCCTCCTGCTGACAGCCGACGTCGTCGATCAGCAGCTCGAAGCGTACCTGCAGCTGCACGGCATCCAGCCGACGTGGGGCACGCAGGAGCGGATTCTGGTCTGCATGACGCCGCGCGCCAACGCCGCGGCCATGCTCGCCAGCGGCCGGCGGAATGCCGACCGGTTTCACGGCGAGCTGTTCGCGATCTACGTGAACCAGCCGAACCTGACGGCGGAGGATCGCAGCGCCCTCGACCGCAACGTCATGCTGGCCCGCGCGCAGCAGGCGCAGATCGACGTCCTCGACTGCGAAGGACCCCATCGCCACGATTCTGGCCTACGCGCGCTCGCACGGCATCACGCAGCTCTTCGTCGGGCACAACCTGCGTCGCGGCCTGCTGGCGCGTCTTACCGGCACGCTGCTCGATCGCCTGATCGACGGAGCCGAAGGCATCGACGTTCGCGTGTTCCCCCACTGATGGCTGCCGATGCCACGCCCGACGCGTGGACGCCTGAAGGTCTTTCTCGGCTACGCCGCGGGCGTCGGCAAGACCTATCAGATGCTGTCGGAAGCGCAGCAGATGAAGAAATCGGGCATCGATGTCGTGATTGGCTACTTCGAGCCACATGCGCGCAAGGACACGATGGCGCTCACCGAGGGACTCGAGGCGATTCCACGAAAGATTGTCGAGTACCGCGGCGCCAGGCTCGAAGAGATGGACACCGATGCCATCCTGCGCCGCCGGCCCAGGGTCGCCGTCGTCGACGAGTTTCCGCACACCAATGTGCCGGGCTCCGGATCGGCCGAAGCGCTGGGAAGACGTGCACGTGCTGCTCGACGCCGGCATCGACGTGCTGACGACGATGAACGTGCAGCATCTCGAGAGCCTGAACGATCAGATTTGGCAGAGCACCGGCGTGCGGGTGCGCGAGACGATCCCGGACTGGGTGCTGCGGCAGGCGGACGAAGTCGTCATGGTCGACCTCACGCCGAGCGCGCTGCTGAACCGCCTGAAGCGCGGCGTCGTCTATCCTCCCGATCGCGCGAAGGCGGCGCTCGAGAACTTCTTCCGGCACCCGACGCTGGTAGCGCTGCGCGAGCTCGCGATGCGGCAGACGGCGCACGCGGCGGAGAGCCGCCATCCTCAGGACGAGCCGGCCGAGCATCGACGACCGCCGGACGATGCTCGAAGCCAGGCGAGCGGCTGTTGCTCCTCATCGAACCCATCCCGGCCAGCGCCGCGCTGATCCGGCGCGCCCGGCGCGTGGCCGACTACCTCCAGGCCGACTGCCTGGCGGTCTACGTCGCGAAGGATCCGACGTGAGCGATCTCGCGCCAGAGGCGCGTGACACGGTAGAGCGTCAGCTGAACTTCGCCCGCGGCCTGCAGATCGAGACGCGCATCCTCGAAGGCGACGACGTGGCCGACACGCTGGTGAACTTTGCCCGCACCAACGGCGTGACCCAGATCTTCGTGATGCGCCAGAACGACGACGGGCTGACGTCGTTCCTCCGCCGCGGGCTCGTGCAGCGCATCGTCGGTCTGGCTGCCGACATGCAGGTGACCATCGTCGCCGACCGATCGAGTCAGCGTCCGATCAAGTAAGACGAGTGCGTCTCACGTTCCGACGGACGGTCCACTTCAGAAGTTGACGAGGAAGCTGCTGAAGACAATGCCGCCGTTGGCGCCGACCGGCATCGGCAGCGACAGGGCGCCGACCGGCGATCGCCTGACGTACAGGTACTCGGCGTTCCACCGGACGAGCTCATTTCGGAACGGGTAGTAGTTGACGCCGCCCTTGAAGTCCCAGGGGTCGCCATACTCGCCGAAGATCTTCGACCCCGAAATATACGCCTGCAGCAGTTTCGGCAGCGCCATCGCCGAGCCCTCCACCTTGAAGCCGCTGTCGTGCGCAGTGCCTCGGCGCCTCCAGATGGCGGCAGCCGCGTTCGCGGCAGTGGCGGTGTTTGGCTCGTGGCTGCTGTTCGTACCGAAGGCGTACATCGACTTTTCAGACCTCCCCCCTGCTCCATCGCATCTCGCAGCCGGCACAGTACGGAAGCGACACGATTGCGGACATGTACGAAGCGCGGGTGGTGCTCAACAGCCCGCGCGACATGTATACGAAGACGCTGGTGGACCAGACGCCGGAGGAGGCCCGGGCGTGGTCGAAAGCGGCGTCGGCCCCGTATCCGCCCACCGCGCTGTTCATCGACGCCGGCCTGTATTGGATCGGGGCGAAGACAGGAATCGGCTACTACGGAACGATCCTGCTGCTCGCGGCATACTTTCATCTCGCCGCGCTCTACTACTGCCTGCGCACACGCTGGTACGTGTTCCTGCTAGTCGCCCTCTGCGGCCTCTTCTTCAGCCAGAGGTTCGCGTACGTTCAGGACTGCACCTATCTCATCTTTCTTGCCGTGGTCATGACGGCGCTGTTGCTCGCGAGGCGTCGGCCATCGATGGCGATCGCGCTAACCGGAGTGGCCATCGACATCAAGCTTCTGCCGTTGTTCTTCCTCACGAAGGTGACGTCGATGAGCCGCAGGCAGGGCGCGGTGTTGACCGCTATCGTGCTGGCAGGTCTGATCCTTCCCTATTTCGTGCTGCCGAATTCGACCTTGAGGATCTGATTGGGTGGGGTCTCGTGCCGTTCGCCCTGTTCCTGGCGTTCAACGTGAACGCCGCGCGCCATCTGCTCGTGGCGCTGCTGGTGCCGGACAAGCGCGGGGTGGGAACCGCCATCGCCGCAATCGGAATCTGCGCCTATGCGCTGTCCGGCGGTCGCATCAGCATCAATTCAGTCCTGCCGCTGATGACCGTGGCTCTGTATGGCCGCGTGCTGTGGCAGATGCGCGCTCAGGCCAACAGGATGACGACCGGAACTGGCAACGAGTGAGCCGAACGCGAAAGAGTTGGCGGAGTGTCTGCGACGACTTTCGCAACTGGCTCGTCACCGCGGCATGAAGCTCCTTGGCACACCTAAGGTGTTGTGCTTCGAGTCGGTCGCATATATCCTGAAAAGACAATGACCCTGGCCCTTCGGGGCTCACGCCTGATCGTCGCGGTTACTGCATCGCTGTGGTTCCTTGCAGCGGTGGCGATGCCCGCGTTGCCGCTCCTGCATGGATTGGATGACGACCCATGCAGCCAGAGCGTTGCCGACCGCGAGGGTGCCGCACGCCAGATCGGTGCGGCCCGGTCATTGGCCACGTTGCCGCACTGTTCGATTTGTCACTGGTGGCAGTCGGCCGGTCGATTCGGCGGACCGCCCATTCAGTCAACCCTGACACAGCTCGCCGATTTAGGACTGGTCGAAAAGGCCACCGTCACCGGATCGACGCTGCTCGTCGTCTCCAACCGCCCGGCACGCGCCCCACCAGCCACCTGGATCGGCTCGAGACATCACACGATCAGGTAACGCTCCATGTTTTCGAGCTGTGCGCGTACGACGCGGTCAGCTCGGGAGGGTCACGTGCAGCCCATCCGCCTCGTCCAGCTCTTCCTGCTTTGTGCGGGCTTGGCATGCTCGCCTGTGACGGCGTTCGCTCAAGGCGCTGATCCGCAGGCGCTGCGTCAGGAAATCGACCAGCTCAAGGCCGACTTCGAGACGTTGCGCCGACAATATGACGACCGGTTGGCTGCGCTCGAGGCACGCGTGGCGTCACTCAGTGAGGTACCGCCAGTGCAAGCGGACACGCTCCCGGCGCCGTCCGCGGCAGCCGGTGCCTCGAAGGTGTTCAACCCGGACATCTCGGTCCTCGGCAACTTCGCCGGAGCTGCCGGCAAGAATCCATTCAGCGAAGAGCCGTCGCTCTCGCTCACCGAGGTCGAGGCGGCCTTCCAGGCCATCGTCGATCCGTACGCGCGTGCGGATTTCTTTCTCTCGGCGGGGCCAGAAGGCCTCGAAGTCGAGGAGGGCTACGTCACCTTCACAGCGCTCCCGGCGGGACTGCTCATGAAAGCCGGCAAGATGCGCGCGCAGTTTGGCAAGGTCAACACGTTGCATACCCATGTTCTTCCCTGGGTCGATCGGCCGCTTGTCTTGAACAGCCTGTTTGGTGGCGATGAAGGCATTGCCGACTCGGGGTTCTCGCTGTCGAAGCTGATGCCAAACCGCTTCATGTTCATCGACGCCATCGGCGAGGTCTACAGGGGCGACACGGACGTGTTTCGCGGCAAGACGCGTTCGGACCTGAACTACCTGGGCCGGATTCGGGGCTACCGCGATTTGACCGAGGGGACCAATCTCGACGTTGGCGCGACCTATGCCTCCGGCCCGAGCGCGCTCGTTCCGGATTTCGACACGCAGCGCATCGGCGTCGACGTCACGTTCCGGTATCGGCCGCTGAGACGCGCCATCTATCGTCAATTCGTCGGCCGCACCGAGATCATCTGGAGCCGTCAGGCGATGCCGGCCGGCGAGCGGCAGGACGCCTCGGGATTTTTCGCCAGCGGCGACTTTCAGTTCGCCCGGCGCTGGATCATGGGCATGCGCGGCGATCGATCGGGCCGCCCGCTCGAGGCCGACCTGCACGATTCGGGCGGATCGATCCATCTGACGTTCAAGCCCACCGAATTCAGCCTGATCCGCGGGCAGTACCGGCGCACTCGATACGCCGAGGGCACAGACGCCAACGAACTGCTGTTCCAGCTCAACTTCGCGATTGGCGCGCACGGCGCGCATCCGTTCTGATAAAAGGAGTACCGATTATGCAAGCGCTCATTCGCCTCGTCCTGCTGACAGCGGCGCTCATGGCGGCAGCACGGCCCGCCGCGGCCGCGGTGCGCATCGTTGCCACAACCGAAGACCTGGCCTCTCTGGCGCGCGAAGTCGGCGGCGACCGCGTCACGGTCGTCGCGCTCGCCAAGGGATATCAGGATCCGCATTTCGTCGATCCGAAACCGAGCTTTATCCTCGAAGTCAGCCGAGCGGATCTCCTCATCGTCGTCGGTCGCGAACTGGAAATCGGATGGCTGTCTCCCCTCATCAACAGCAGCCGCAACGCGAAGATCCAGCCTGGCGCAAACGGCTACCTCGATGCGTCGACCAACGTTCGAATTCTGGAGATTCCCACCGGACAGATCACCCGTGCGATGGGCGACGTGCACCCGCAAGGCAACCCGCATTACTGGCTCGACCCGGGCAACGGTCGCCGCATCGCACAGACGATCAAGGACAAGCTGAGCCAGCTTGCGCCGGCGGACCGGTCCTACTTCGATCAGCGCTATTCCGATTTCGACAAGCGTCTGGCAGCCGCTGAAAGCCGATGGGACGCCGCGATGGCCCCCTACAAAGGCACCAGGATCGTGACCTATCACCGCTCGTGGCCGAACTTCATGGAGCGTTTCGGCTTGAACGTGATCGGCTACGTCGAGCCGAAGCCCGGCATTCCCCCCACGACCTCGCATACCGTGCAGCTCATCGAGGAGATGAAGAGACAGCAGACGAAGGTCATCGTCGTGGAGCCGTATTTCGATCTGAAGACACCCAAGGCGATTGCCCAGCAGGTCGGCGGCGAAGTACTGGTGCTGGCTCCGTCGGTTGGAGGGAGCAAGGAGGCGGCCGACTATCTTGGTCTCTTCGAGTACGACGTCAACATGATGATCGCCGCCCTCAAGCGGACAGCCGGAAAGTAGGGCCGGCATGGACTGGACGATCTTTCAGTTCCTGCTTCCGGCGATCGCCGCCACGCTCATCATCGCGGGAATCCACGCCTACCTCGGGCTGCACGTCGTCGAACGAGGCGTGATCTTCGTGGATCTCTCGCTCGCGCAGATCGCATCGCTGGGCGCCGCAATTGGGGTCTGGCAGGGCTTCGATCCGCACGAACCCGCGATCTACTGGATGAGCCTGGCGTTTACGCTCATCGGCGCCCTCATCTTCGCGGTTATCAAAGGTCACGAGGCGAATATCCCGCAAGAGGCCATTATCGGGATCTCCTACGCCGTCGCCTCGGCGGCGGTGATTGTTGCGATGAGCAAGGCGACAGGCGAAGCTGAGCACCTCAGGGACATGCTGGTCGGGAATATTCTGTCGGTGCAGTGGCCCGAAGTCTGGCTGACGGCGGCGATCTACGCCGCCATCGGCATTTTTCATTGGGTATTTCGGCGGCGTTTCCTGGAGATTTCCGTGGACCCGCAGGCTGTCGCGGCACGAGGAATTTCGGTGCGCTTTTGGGATTTTCTCTTTTACGCGTCGTTCGGTTTCGTGGTGACTCGATCGGTGGCGATCGCCGGCGTGCTGCTCGTCTTCTGCTACCTCATCGTGCCATCGGTAGGGGCGATGCTATTTGCGCGGACCATCGGGTCCCGTCTGGCGATCGGCTGGGTAATGGGAATCCTTGTCTCGATCCTCGGAATGTATTTCTCAGTGCTCTTCGACCTGCCGACGGGAGCGACGATCGTCTGCACGTTCGGGGTCGTGCTGGCCGCGATGGCGCTCGTTCGTCCTTTGATTCATCGAACCTGGACTGCCTCTAGTTAGCGACGGGGAGTTTCGCAACCGGCTCGTCACCGCGGCATGAAGCCCACTAGCCTGTCACAGGCACAGACCTTGCTCGTGGAGTAGCGGAGGTTCACATGGTACATGCAAGCATCTGGAACCATCGTTGGATCAAAACGACTGAAAGCCTGCTCGGACACGTTGCCGCCGTCGTCGTCGGATTCGTCATGATGGTCGTCGGATTGGCGCTGGGCGTGACGATGATCATGCTGCCGGTTGGCATCGTGGTCGGCCTTGCCGGCGCCGCGATTTTTGTCGGCGGTCTCTTCGCTCATCCAGCTAGGGATGGGGGCGTTGATGGAGACGGGCGGCGCAAGAGCAGATAAGAACACCGGCCGTGCAACCAGGCCTCACCCTGCGCGTCGTCACGCCGGCTGTCCACAAATTCCGTCAAGACGTGAGCGTAGTGCCCTCCGAGACGGCGGACCTCCTGGTGCAGTCTGTCCCGAAGGCGAGCCATCAAGTCGTCGTAGCACTCATCCCACAGCCCATCCCGATGCGCAAGATCGCCCTTCACGCGTTTACTGAGTGCCTCAATGCTGTGCTCAGCCATCGGTTCGGCATCGAGCGGTGGTAGTTCTCGATGCCAGAAGATGACTTGGCCTCCCGGGTATCGCGCCCCTAATTCGCCAGCCATCGGACCACGCTGACCAGCACGCTCAGGAGAAACACGACCGCCATTACAGTCACCGCAATCGTGAACGTTGCGGCAATCGCGGCACCGGTCAGGCCGATGACCGTGTCCATCAAGTCGCTGAATTTCAGCGGGCCCCGTATGTGTCCGAAGATCCCCATACCAAGAATCAGCAAACCCAGCATGCCGATGGGCACGCCAACCTGGACGAGCGCTACGGACGCGATGAGCCCACCCCCGATCGCCATGAGCGTGAGACCTGCGAGGACAGCCACGGCGTGTCCAGTGGGCGATTCACCGGCATTCGGTGAATAGTGCCGGCGCAGAAACATGTGAGCACTCATCGACTCCTCCTCCCAAGCGTTGAGCAAGCGGTGTACCCGAAACGCCGTGGGACTCAGAGCGCAGAATGAGCAACGTCCCATGGGATATTTCGCGATCGGGGGAAAATTCCCGCAATCGCGGGCACGAGGTCGGAATGTCGAGACCCTCACGATTAGCCGTCGTGCGGCGTATCGGCTCGTCTGTGCTCACGCGTTGCGCTCGGCAGCGAAGAGATCACCAGTGCCACGCCTGCAATCGGCAGCGCGAGGTCGGCGTGCACCCCCAGGAGGAACGCAGCGGATCCTCCTATCGCCGCCCAGATCACCGGAATGGCCGAGACGCGCCAGGACTGCGGTCTCGCCAGCATCAACACGCCAGCAGTAAAGATGGTCGTCGGGCACGGAATGCCAAACGTCGGGATTCTCAGCAGGGTGAAGTGGGCGGCCGCGTTGATGATGGGATAGGCCAGCGAGTACGCGACCAGCCCCCAAGCTAGTGGAGCCCACGCGCTCCCCCACCGGGCGAACGACAGACGCTGCTGTACGACGCCCACACGGAAGAACAGAACGGCCTGGCCGATGAACAGAGCCGCGAAGAGCCACGCCACCGGGTTGATGCGCGTGAAGAAGGCCGCGTGATAGGCCAATCCGGACCATGCCCAGTGCCAGACTAGAAGAGCACTAATCCACCGAGCATGCGGGCGTGGCGCCGAGAGCTGCAGGGCAACGATTACGGCCGAGGCAATCCACAGCCCGACGACGGCCGGCCACAAAGCCTCGTTGTAAGCGGCGAACAGATCGAAGAACTGCTCTCTCGTGAATGGCATGGCAGTCGGATTTCACGCCCGTTCACCACGAAGCAGACCACATGCCGTGTCCGCGCGGCCGGCAAGATGTCGCCGGATCAGCACAAATGTGGCGGCCGATAGCCTCTGAGGAGGTCGGCAAGCTTCGTGCGTTCGAGTGAGAACGTGCGGAAGTACGCTCATGTTGCAGCGCTTGCTTGTTCCAGTGTCTTCGATCTCACACCCCATAGAGGGACACGTCAGTCGCGGCTTCGAGGCGGTACGCTTGGCGTTCGCCGAAAACTTCGCTCGACGCGGTGAGTTGGGCGGCGCCTGCTCCGTCTATCAACACGGCGAGAAGGTCGTCGATCTGTGGGGTGGTATCCGTCACAAGCAGACCGGCGAGCCGTGGGAGCGGGACACGATGGTCGTGGTGCACTCGGCCACGAAGGGCCTGTCAGCCATGACCCTGGCGCTCGCCCACTCCCGCGGATGGCTCGATTACGAGGAGCGGGTGGCCACGTACTGGCCTGAATTCGCGCAAAACGGCAAGGAGAAGATCACAGTGCGCCAACTCCTCGCGCATCAGGCCGGTCTCTTCGCCTTCGACGAGCCGGTCGATCGTAGCGTGGTCGCGAACCTGGACCAACTGGCGGCGGTGATGGCACGTCACAAGCCCGCGTGGGAGCCTGGCACGCGGCAGGCCTATCACGGGCTGACCCTGGGGTTCTACGAAGGAGAGCTGATGCGACGCGTGGATCCGCGGCATCGCAGCCTCGGTCAGTTCTTTCAGGACGAAATCGCAACGCCTCTTGGAGAGGAGATCTACCTCCGACTCCCCGAAGACATACCGAACGCTCGCCTGGCAACACTCTCACCTCCAGGTCGGATCGAGATGTTGTTCGGGTTCCGCCCCCTCCGCCTCATGGTCGAGGGAATGAATCCCCATTCGAACATTTCTCGTGCGCTGACCGTCAACCCGGGTACGTCGGTGTACCTGGACGAGCAGCGAGTGTACGCGCGCAATCTGGAGGTGCCGGCCGGCAACGGCATCGCCACGGCGCGCGGTATTGCCCACGCGTACGGCGTCTTCGCCGCTGGAGGACGCGAGCTCGGGCTGCGACAGGAGACGCTGGACTTGCTGGCCGCGCCAGCGGTTCCTCCGTTGGGCGGGTTCTATGACGAATGCCTCAAGGGAGAGGTGCAGTTCTCGCTCGGCTTCATGAAACCATGTGAGAACTGGCGCTTCGGCGGCGCGCGCTCGTTCGGGTCGCCGGGAACCGGCGGGGCGCTTGGGTTTGCGGATCCGGATGCGGAAGTCGGCTACGGATACGTGACCAGCCAAATGGGCATGACGTTCACCGGCGACGCCAGGGATGTCGCACTCAGACAGGCGCTCTACTCCGCTCTCAAGATCTCATGAGGGCATCATGTCGACCGTCAAGAGATTCGTCGCGAAACACCCGGCGCTCGTCTACTTCGCGTTGACATTTACGATTTCGTGGGGCGGCGCCCTTGTAGCCATTGGCGGATCCGGCGGAATGAAGGGAACCACGCCGACAAGCGACCCGCGATTTGTCTACGCCTTGATCGCCATGCTGGTCGGCCCCAGCGCGACCGGCATCCTGCTGACAGGACTCATCGATGGCCGCGTCAGCCTGGGTACACTCTTCTCGCGTCTGCTTGCCTGGCGAGTGAATGCGCGCTGGTATGCGATCGCGCTCCTCACTGCTCCGGTCATGATGACTGCGACGCTGCTCGCGTTGTCGTCCACCTCGCCCGCATTCCTTCCTGGCATTGTCAGCGCGCAGGACAAGGGATCGCTGGTGCTCGTCAGCCTCGCAGTGGGGCTGTCGGCCGGCCTGTTCGAGGAACTGGGATGGACCGGGTTTGCGATACCTACGCTGAGACGACGTTATGGCGTGCTTGCCACCGGCTTGATTGTGGGCATTTGGTGGAGCGCGTGGCACCTGCTTCCGAACATCTGGTCGAGCCGCGCGGCGTCAGCCGGATTGCCGATCTCCGTTTACATGGTTGGAACTACTCTCGCCATCTTCGTCGGATACCTGACGGCTTTCAGGGTCCTGATGGTCTGGGTCTACGACCGTACTCAGAGCCTTCTCCTCGGGATGTTGATGCATGTGACCCTCACTGCCAGCCTGTTGATTCTCAACCCCCTGGGCATATCAGGCACAAGCCTTCAGATCTTTTCCTTCGCACTCGCCGCGACGGTGTGGGTCGTGGTCGCAGTGATCGCTGCGCGTAACGGCTGGCAGCTCGAACAACGACCCATCCCGAACACGCAGCGAGCTGCATGAAGCGCGGCGATCGCGCCGGTCTACTGAATCCGGAAGTCGAGCATGATCGTGACGAGCACATTGACGGGTGCGCCCGCGAGACGCCCAGGCTCGAAGCGCCACTGCATGACTGCAGCAACCGCTTGCTCATCCAGACCTTGCCGGTCCAGCGATCGAACGACGCGTACTTGCGAAGGACGACCTTCGTGTGTCACGACGAGCTCCAGCACGACAGCGCCCTGAATCTTACGGAGCAGTGCGTCGCTCGTATACGTCGGCTTTACCTCGGCGATCACCCTCGGCGCGCTCACGGCTCCGCCTGGCCGAAAGACGCCGCCGCCAGTTCCGCCGCCGGAGCCGGGCCCGATTCCGGATCCTTCTCCTGGCCCGATGCCCTCCCCTACCCCCGTGCCAACGCCGCCACCCACGCCAGAGCCGGTCGATGTACCCGTCAACACGCCACCCGTGGGGAATCCAAGATGTGCGAAGGCACCCGAAGCAAGCGGCTTTGCGTCGAGTACGACGGAAGGCAGCAGTGGAACTTCCTCTTGTGCTGGTGAGACAGTTGCCGCAGTGGGGGCCTGCGCCGGCAACGACTTCTTGACACGCAGAGTGATCGCGTCAACTCCGACGGCCTCCGCTCGACGGATGGGAGCCGCTTGCCGGTTGCCGCCACCTCCTCCGCCCGAGCCGCCAGGACGTGGGTCAGGCGCCAGGAACACCATGTGGCGCATGTCTACGCGCAGTTGTTCTTTGGCAGTTCGAGCCGGTGGCATATCCGATCCCGACGTCATCGGAAGGTTGAACACGAATGCGATCGCCATTGCGGCGGCCGCATGCGCGACGGCTGATGCCGTGAGTTGGCTCAGCGCGGCCCACTGGCGTTCCGGAAGGCGCGGCGTGTCAGGTCCGACATCGTCAAGGTGGAGCACGCCACACTGATCGGCAAACTCTGTGCCGGCGCGTTCGGGCGCTGTTCCGGCGCTGACCTGCAACCGGAACAGTTGAAGGCTCCCACCACACGCATGTCAAGGCGTTGTGTAGCCGTACGCGTCGGCGAGACGCCGATTGGTCGAGGCCTGCCTGAAATGATCAGCCGAATTTCGATAGGTAAGAACGGCCGCAAATCCTATGCGCTCCACCCACGAAAGAGTCTGAATGAGCCCCCGTCGATTGGGAAAGCGTTGTATCAGCATGCGCTCCGCAAAACCGGCAGCGAAGTTGTTGATCACGGAGTCGATCATGATCACCGCCGCGGTGCGACGAATCTTTCGCTCACCCGCACGATAGTCAATGGCCACGTCCGGCGGTCTACCGCTCGCCGTGAACGCAGGATTAGTCTCCAGCCACCCATTCGCAAAGAGAGGTTGCGAGGTCTTCCAGTCCTGACGCATGGCTTCGTATGAAATCAGAGCCGGAGCATAGGTGGTTGGATCAAGCAACACTTTTTGAGCGAGAGCCCAACCAACGCCCGTGTCCTCGTCTTGTCCGGCCGCGGGTAGTGCCGCCGACAGGAAGGCCGTACACAAGACGAGAATGGCGACGTGGTTCATGGCACTGACCGACGCAATCGGGGTGCCGTGGCTTGCTGACCATGAGCGCACTCTGCTTTGTGGTAGGAGTCCGCACCATCGCGAGAATTTCCCCACTCGCGCGTCCGGGCGACCGGGCACTTACCGGATAGCCAAAGGATTTGTTGGAGCGGTCACCGATCCGGCCATGCCGGATCAGTGACCGTGGGACGCGGTTCGAGGGATTCACGCCGCGGCGATGTGGGGAGACGGGATGGTGGTGCGCGCAGATCGCCTGCAGCGTGTTCACCACTTCGGTGTCGCGCACCGGCTTTCGTGGACCCGAGGCGAGGACGATGTCGTTCATGGAGACGATCCCCATGATCGTGCCGCCGAACCCTTCGACCGGCAGCCGCCTCACGCAGTGCTGCTTCATCGTTTCGAGCGCGGCCTGAACGTCGTCGTCCGGACCGCAGGTGTACACGGGCGTCTGGACGACCTCACCCACCGTGATCTCCGACGCGCGCGTGTTGCGCGTCGCCAGCGCAATGTACATGTCCCGATCGGTGACGACCCCGACGAGCTTTCCGTCTTCCACCACCGGCAGAATGCCGCAGTCGCCGTCCAGCATCAGCGCCGCCGCAGCCGCCAGGTTGGTGCCGAGCGAGCAGGTGCGGGGCTCGCCAGTCATGATGTCTTTGACTTTCACTGCAGACCCCCTTACGCCGCGCTCTTGGCGGCCGTCTTCGGTTCCTCGATCTGGACCTTTCTCACGTTCGCCTCGGGCTTCGCGGGCAACGGGACGCTGACCTCGAGCACGCCGTCGGAGAAGGTCGCCTTGACGTCTTCGAGCTTGACGCCTTCCGGCAGCGGAACAGCGCGGTAGAAGCTGCCGTACTCGCGCTCGCTTCGATAGAAGTTGTCCTTCTTCTCTTCCTTCTCGCGCTTTCGTTCACCGGACAGCGCGAGGTGACCATCCGTCACTTCGACCGACACGTCTTCCTTCTTCATGCCCGGCAGGTCCACTCGTGTGACCAGGCGGTTGTCTCTCTCGAAGACGTCGATCTTCGGGGACCAGGCGGCGGACTCGGACGTCGCGAACTGGCCGAAGGACGGCCAGCGAAACGACGGCCAGTCTTCGAACGCCCGATCGAGCTCGGATGTCATCTGCCGCAGCAACGCAAATGGGTCGCGGGTGCCGCGGGTTGGGACGAGCGTGGTTTGTTTCTTCTCAGACATAGACCCTCCTGTGTGGCATCAGCCGCAGACGCGGGCTGGTGGTTGCAGAAGGTGCGAAGGGCAACAAGCATGCCCGAGAAACAGTCCAGGGTTCCGAGCCGATGGAGCAGAGACACGGAGCTTCAGCCACCGCCTCGCACAAGGCGGATGAGAGCCTCGCGGAAAAACTCCCAGGAGGTGAGGAGATTTCCGCAGGTGAACTGCTCACGGCCACGCGTGGCAACACAGGATCGCTGACCAGTGCAGCGCTCGGGCCTCACGGTCGGACGGTACGTCGCTTGCCCTATGACCGTATCGCGATCTCGGTGGGCGAACAGGCGATGTCTGCGACACCAGAGACGCATGAAGGAGGACACCGTGACAACAGCAACGCTTACCGAGGCTGATGTTCGAGTGCGCGACGCTGTGATGAGGCAGCTCGACTGGGACCCCGAGGTGGACGCGAGTGCGGTGGGCGTCGCGGCCAAGAACGGGACGGTGACGCTGACTGGCTTCATCGACACGTATTCCGGCAAGCTCGCGGCCGAGCGAGCCGCCAAGCGGGTTCACGGGGTACGAGCCGTGGCGAACGACATCGAGGTTCGCCTTCGCCTCGAGCGGACGGATGCCGATATCGCCCAGGACGCTGCCCGCGCGCTGGAGCTCCACAGCATGATTCCGGAGACCGTTCAAGCGGTCGTCCACAATGGCCATCTCACGCTCACGGGCAAAGTGGAGTGGTTGTATCAGAAGGAGAGCGCCGAGAGGGCCGTTCGACACATTCGCGGCGTGCGCGGGGTGTTGAACCACATCACCGTCAGCGCCCACGGCCGCTGTTCGTGACGTCCGCCACCGCATTGTCAAAGCGCTGCATCAGAACGCCGACGTGGATGCCCGTCACATCACCGTGACGGTGTCGGGCAATACGGCGACGCTGACAGGCACGGTTGGCACCTGGCTGCAGCGGGACTCCGCCGAACGCGCGGCGGCGAATGCGCCCGGCATCGCCCACGTGGACAACCGGATCGCGGTGCAGCCCAACCACTCGAAGATCGACGAACCGGAGGACAGTTAGTGTCGTCGCCGTGCCTCGTCGTCGGCGACGTTCAAGGCGTTGTGGAGTCGCTCGCGGACACGGCCGAGGGCGGACGACCACACGAGGGAGGCCGGCCTCGAAGCGTCAAGGCGACACCACTGAATAGCGCCAGCGTCTTGCGCGCGTTGCATGCGAACGACGTCGGCGTCCGCATCGGACGCATCGTTGCGGCGCTGGGCAGTGCGGTCGATCAGCAGTGACTCTGGCGCGTCGAGCCACAGCCCGACGAATGGGACCGAAGCCGCATGAGCAGCCTGTTCGATGACGTGCCGGTCGGCTGCCCGCGCATAGACCGCATCGACGACGACGCTGTGGCCTGCACGAAGGACGAGTGTGGCCTGATCTGCCAAGGTGGAGTACACGCGCTCGGACACCTGCGACGAGTATCCTTCCGGACCGAGCCGCTGCAGCGGGGAAACACCGCACAGACGCTTCCGTGTTTCGTCGCTGCGCAGCACGACCGCTCCAGGGACCGCCCCGACCGACGGTGCAAGACCGAGCGCGAGTGTCGACTTCCCCGAGCCCGAGAAACCTCCAACCGCCACGAGGCAAGGATGCGGCGGATGCAGTAGTTGTTCGGCCATGGCGAGATACTCGCGCGCCATTTCCTCCAGCTCACTGCGGCGTTGCATGTCCTGTTGAAGTTGTGCTGCCGTCGCGCTCGTCTTGGCGCGAACAGCCGCCCTGCAGGACAGAAACAGCGGCAGGAGAGAGACGCCGTCGAAGTCTGCCGTCTCGAGCAGGTAACGGTTCCACACGGTGTTGGCATGGTGCGGCAGTCGTCGCCGCCAGAGATCCATCAGGAGAAACGCGAGATCGTAGAAGACGTCAGTGCAGGAAATCTCGTCGTTGAACTCGACGCCGTCGAACAGCGTCGGTCTCCCGTCCAGCAGCACGATGTTGCGCAAATGGAGATCGCCGTGACACTGCCGAACGAAACCGGATTGGCGCCGGCGTTCGAGCATCTCCGCGCGGCGATCGAGCTCGCGGCACGCGTCGTCAGTCACGCGATACGCTGCCGACGGATCCAGACACGATCGCCCGAACTCGGCGAATCCGGCAGCGTTCCCTTCGATGACCCAGGACATACCTGCCTTGCCGCCGTGATCCGAGCGATGCTCGGCGACCTTGTGAAAGTCGGCGATTGCTGCCGCCAATGGCGACATGAGCTCGATGCCAAGGGCACCGACCGATGCCAGTCGATCGAACAACGCCTCCTGCGGGAACCGATTCATCTCGACGAGCCAGTCAACGGGCCTTCCCTTCCCCGCGAGCGCATACGATCCGTCGTCCTGGCAGGTGACTGCGACGACTCCACGATAGAGCGTCGGCGCCGTCCGGCGATTGAGGCGAACTTCCGCCTCACACAGCGTGCGGCGGCGCTCGGACGTTGAGAAATCGAGATAGTCGAACCGCACGGCCCGCTTCAGTTTGTACGCCCGCGCACCCGCGAGAAAGACGATGGATGCGTGCGTGTCGATTCGCTCAACCGTCGCGCCGCCGTGTGTGGATGGCGCAGCCAGGAAGTCGATGACGGCTGTCTGGTCTTCGGTGATCATGGTCGTCAGGGGAGTGTCAGTGTCGGTCATGGGTGCGGACGGCAGTTCCACCGTGCTCGAGAGCCACGTCGAGCGAGCGCCAAGGGTGGCGCCGGTCGAAGTCGTAGCGCCCGACGATGAACACGGGAGTTCCCGGCGTCAGCACTCGCGTCGCGCTGGGATCGAGCACCCAGGTCTGTCCCCATTCATAGAGCCACTGCGCGTCTCGTTCGAGAAGCCGAATGCAGCCGTGACTGGCGGGATATCCCGGCAGCGAGTACGCATGGAACGCCAGACCTTCGCGATTGCCGAAATTGAAGTACCAACGCATGAACCAGTCCGGATCGACTGTGCTTGCGCGTCCCGTTGAGCGCCAGTTCAAGGCGAAGCGTCCTGAGCCCGTTGGGCTGCTTCGGCTACCTGTGCTCACTGGGCCCCACCGCACAAGGTCTCCGAATTCGTAGGCACCGAACAGCTGGCCTGGCAGGTATACAACCAGGAACGTCGGCCACGCCTGCGCTCGACGGATATCGCATCGGCAACACGCTGTACGACAATTCGTCGTCGCTCCACGATTCCGGCAGGACGAGTCTCACGCAGTTGTTCCAGGTGCTCGACGTCGGCCCGATTCAGCTTTTCCAATAGCGCCAATTGAGACTCGCTGAATCTCTCGCTGGAGGGATCCTGCTGGGTCGGTCCTCGTCTCGATTCGGTAGCGTGCGTCCCCTTGCGCGCGAAGCATGGCTGGCAGAACGGCCACCAGGCCGGCCAGGGCTGCGGAACCGATCGAAAGGGCCAACAGGTGCGACCGTCGCATGCGGGCATTTGGAGCAATCGGAGTGCCGGGTGCACTGCGGCAAGCGGGCCGCAACACGCCGACTGGCTGCGGACTATTCCGCAGCCGGCTGGAAAATTGCGCAGGCGACACTTGTCTGAGGCCGCATCGCCGCCCGCGGGCCGCTGATTCTCCTATTCAAGCGGATGGTCCGTTCTGTGCTTAGTGTTGTGCAGGGGCACGAGACCCGCTCCTATTCGGACTGACGGATCGGGATCGTGACGAGAGCTCGAGGCGCGCAACGAGCGCCTGGGTGCGCACGAATCCGCAGACGCAGGCCGATGAGGAACCAGGGTACGTGCCCCGATTCTTGCACTGCACCGCAATACTGAGGACAAGGTGATGAGACATCTTCTGCTTCGAGTGGCGGTTGTTTCGGTTGCGATTCTGATCGCTAGTGGCTGTGCGACGATGTCAGTCAGCTCGCACGTCGATCGGAGTCTCAACTTCGCACAGTATCGGACGTTTGATTGGGGGCCGGCTGATGCCCTGCCAACCGGGGACCCGAGACTGGATCGCGACTCCTTCTTCAAGGATCACGTTCAGGGAGCCGTGGAACGTGGCCTCTCGACCAGAGGGTTGGCGCTCGCTTCATCGGGCACACCCGACCTTCTAATTCACTACCACGCACACATCAGCGAACGACTCGATGTAAATAGAGCCGACCGCGCGTACGGGTACTGCAGCACGGCTGATTGTCCACCGGAGACCATTCGGTACGAGGCCGGAACATTAGTCCTCGACGTCATGGATGCACGTACGAACAAGTTGGTCTGGCGCGGATGGGCGCAGAACAGCGTCGGGGACATGCTCCGGAACCGAGACAGAATGGCCGCGACAATCGAACAAGCCGTCTCAGAAATGTTGCGGCAGCTGCCACCGATTCGCTGACATGGAGAAGGAGCAGATCATGTCTGCACGACTGAAACACGGTGCCGTGACGTCGATCATCGCACTGGCAAGCATGTGGCTCGCATCTGGTTGCGCCACGATCAACGTGAGCTCATACGTCGTCGAGCGCGGGGCCGATCTTCGGCAATATCGAACCTACACCTGGGGCCCGCCCGACACCTGGACGACGGGAGATCCGCGCTTGGACAACAACCGGTTCTTCGACGAGCGCGTTCGCGCTCAGGTTGAAAAGGAACTGGCACGGCGGGGGTTCGAGAAGACCGCGTCGGAACAGCCGGACCTGCTGGTTCATTACCACGTAAACGTGTCGCAAGAAGTCGACATCCGCGACATCGACCGCTATGTCTCGGACTGTGAGGAGGACGATTGCGAGCCCTTCATCTATGACAAGGGAACGCTGTTCGTTGATCTCGTCGAGCCCCGCACGAACAAGGTGATCTGGCGTGGGTGGGCCGAAGGCAGCATGGACGGCGTCATCGACAATCAGGCGTGGATGGAATCTCGGATCGACGAGAGTGTCGAGAAGATTCTCGCGCGTTTGCCTGCCCGCCTGTAGACTATGAAAGCCCCCTACCGCTCGCGGCTGGTTCTGACGCTTGCGATCTGCGCCTGTCTGGTCGGCGGCGTTGCAGCTCAGAGCGTCGAGCGGCCCCCAGCTTCTCTCACCGCCAGCGTCTTCAGGGACATCGCCGGGCGCCAGAATCCGACGGTGGTCTCGATCACAACGCGCTCGCGCGTTCGTTCCTGGAGTCAAGAGGAAGAGGAGGTGTTCAGGTTGTTGGGAGTCAAGCCGCCTCCACCCGGTGAACGTGTCCATCAGGGCGTCGCCTCGGGATTCATCATCAGCGCGGCAGGCGAGATCCTCACCAGCAATCACGTGGTCGAGGGCGCCGACGCGATCGATGTCGCCCTGTTCGGCGACGAGCGAAGGCGATACCGGGCCTTTGCGGTTGGAGTCGATCCGCTCACGGACACGGCTTTGATCCGGCTCGAGAATCCTCCGCATGGCCTGCCTTTTGCGGTGCTGGGCGATTCCAGCGCACTCGCGGCGGGGGACTTCGTGATGGCCATCGGAAATCCCTTCCACCTCAGCCACACCGTGACGGTTGGCGTCGTGAGCTTCGAGCGACGGCGGGTTCAAGTTCACGACGGAGATTGGCAGGACATGATTCAAACCGATGTTTCTATCAACCCGGGTAATTCCGGCGGTCCTTTGTTTGACGCTCAGGGTGAGGTCGTCGGCATCAACGTGGCGATCCTCGATACCGAGGACGGCAGTAACGGCATCGGATTCGCCGTGCCGATCAACGCTGTGAAGACATTCCTGCCGCAGCTGCGGAATGGCAGAGTGATGCGCGGGCAGCTCGGCGTGCGGTTCCACGAAGGTTCCATCCTCGAAGATGAGGCCAGAGCACTTGGCCTGCCTGAGCCAAGGGGAGCGCTGGTGATGTCTGTCGACAGAGCAGTGCCGGGCGCCCACTCGGGCCTGCGAGCCGGTGATGTCATCGTCGAGCTCGGTGGTCACACGGTCGCTGATACGCATGACGTGCTTGCACGCGCTTCGACCGCGACACCTGGAACGCGTGTGAAGGTCAAGTTCTTTCGCGATGGAAAGGCGGAGACGTGCACGATGCTGATTGAAGAGCTGGCCGACGAAACCGAGCCGCGGGTCCCGCCCGGCCTGCCCAACCGAGATGGCGGGTTGACGCTTGGCATCATCGCGCCATCCAGGCCTGGGCAGCCTGATATGCCGCACGGCATCGACGGAGCACTCGTAGTGAAAGTCGCTCCGGGCAGCGCCGCCGACCAGGCGACTTTGCGCGCCGGCGACATCATTCGCGCGATCAACCGTCACCCCGTTCAGAGCCTGTCTGACGCAAAAGCCGAATTGGACGCGGTTGAAGGGTACCAGCCGATTTTCCTGCTCGTCTGGCGGCGTGGCAAGGAGCTCTTCCTCGAGATGCGAAGAGACTGACCTGGCTCAGCCGCAGCCCTAGCCATAGAGGACCCAGATGCAGCAAGCGTCACATCGTGATCACGCGCGCCATTCGATCATCGGCCGGAGCGAGGCGATTCGGCGCGTCGTGGACCAGCTGGAGCTTGTCGCGCCCACACCGGCCACCGTGCTGCTGCTTGGCGAAACGGGCGTGGGGAAAGAAGTGTTCGCTCAAGCAATCCATGAGGCCAGCCCTCGAAGGCACCGGCCGATGATCAGCGTCAACTGCGCCGCGATTCCTCCAACGCTGATCGAGAGCGAGCTTTTTGGACACGAATGCGGCGCGTTCACCGGGGCCACCTCCCGGCGGATCGGCCGCTTCGAGGCAGCGCACGGCTCGACGCTGTTCCTCGACGAGATCGGCGAGTTGCCGCTCGAGATGCAGGTCAAGCTGCTGCGCGTGCTGCAGGAGCGGGCGATTGCGCGTCTTGGCGGTGTTGGATCGACCAAGGTCGACATCCGCATCATTGCCGCGACGAATCGAGATTTGGACGCGGCGGTAAGGAACTCCAGGTTTCGCGAGGACTTGTTCTACCGCTTGAACGTGTTTCCCATCACCGTTCCGCCGCTTCGGGAGCGTGCCGAAGACATCACCGATCTCGCCTGGACCTTTGTCGAGGAGTTGTCGGGCGTCCTCGGCAAGTCCGTCGAGTCGATCTCCAGCCAATGCCTGAACGAGCTCAAACAATATCCGTGGCCTGGCAACGTACGTGAACTGCGTAATGTGATCGAGCGCGCGATGATTCTCGCCCAGAACTCGACATTGACACCGATGGTTCCGGATCTCGCTAAGCCATCGTCCGCCACCACCAGTACTCGGCTCCTTGATGTTCAGACGGAGCACATCAGATCGGTGCTCGACAGCTGCGACTGGCGCATTCGCGGGGCCAGCGGTGCTGCGCAGCGTCTCGGCGTGAAGCCGACGACGCTGGAGAGCCAGATGGCAAGGCTGCGGATCCTCAGAAACGCCAGCGAATCTCGCTTGGCACAGCCACTCGTCGAAGCCACGCACTAGCGGAGCACTCGGCGCTCCGCCTCTCTCTTGGCAAGGCGCAACGCAATCTTCCGAATGAGGATGATGCCCGGCGAGACCCGATACCAGTACGCCCGAAATCTGCCGCGCGCCTCGGCCCCAATGGCAAGAACTCGCGTCTCTGTGCGGGCAATCGATTCACGACCGCTGACCGGGTCGGCCCGCAGGGTCCACACAATTTTCACGTAGCCAGGCTCGGCGAACGATGCGAAGAGGTCGGGTGGCAGGCTACGGAACTCGACGTTCGCCTTCCACGGTTGGGTCACCGCCCCCATCACGATCTCCTGCCCAGGCACTTCCGCAAGCACGCCCCACCCAAGTTCCCTGGTCATGGCCACGAGTCCGTGCGCTCGCGACTTCGGCTCTCGATCGGCACCCAGGAGCAGTTCGCGTGCCTTGAAGATGGCGCGAATCACCCGCGACTCGTTCAAGTCCATATCCGACAACGCCAAGAACGTGACGGGGGCGGGCGCCGCGATGTGAATGCTGTGGCGCTCTACCAGATCGTATTCAGGCATGAAGCGATCGAGCAGGCCATCCACCTCGTCAGATGCCGTCGCCGGTCCCATCCGACGCCTCAGTCTCACGATACCCTCCGATCGGGTTCGGCTTCGGCCCTCCTGGCTATCTCGATCAGCTGCTTCCGCTCCATGATGAAATGGACGATCCTCACCAGCCACAGCCCGATAACTCTCGGCAAGCCGCGAAACCTGTAGCTCTCGCTCGCACGCGCACGCACGACCAGCCTGGTGCGGTGCTCGTCGATCGCAACGAGCATGAAGACCCAGGTCACAAGGTATTGACCCTCGGGACCGGGCCACGCGAGCACCATCGAGTGCGGCGGGTCGCTCTCGGTGAGGACGAACCCGTCGTCGGTGCCAGGCAGCGCTGGAAACACGGTGCCAACCTTCGGGTTCTGCAGCTCGGGCACGATGTGCTCGGCGCTTGGTCGGCTGCCGTTATCGACCGCATCGTAGCTGTACCAGCCCGCGCGATCGGCGCCCATTTGAATGAGCCATGGCCACAACTCACGCGGCGTGCACCGCACGGTAATGGCATGCGTGAGACTGCCGGCGGCGTGCGGAATCATCTCGTCTCCAGGCAGCATGAGCACATGCTCGCGTCTTGTCGCCCGTATCCGAGGTGAGAAAAGGTCGTGCCGCATGACGAGGGTGGACGCACATCGCGTACCGCGGACATGCTTGATGATCTGGAATGGCGCAGGCGCTACGCGCCCTCGAGGACGACTCGCGAGGAAAATGGCGCACCGGGTGCTGAAAAACCCCCGCACCCCGTCAAGCGGCCGGGGTCAAACCGTCTCCGTCCGTGGCCAGCACCTCGCGGGCCCGAGCGAGCGCGGCTTCCACGTTCGGCAGCATGTTTTCACGGCCGACATGTCGATGAAACTCCGCTCGCGCCATCATCCGTTTCGGTTGATCGCGCATCCCGCACAACAGGAGCACCCGTCCGCTTTCGTGGAGGCGATCGGCGAAATGCTCGAGGGCGTGCAGACCTGTGCCGTCGATGGCCGTCATATTTCGAAGACGCAAGATCACGACGGGCGGGAAAGCCGCGATCTGCGATTCGAGCTCGGTCAGCTTGTCAGTGGTGCCGAACAAGAACGGCCCATGAATCCTGTAAATCACGGCTCCCTGCGGAATGGGCTGCAATTGAAGACTGTGGGCTCGACCCCGATCAATATAGTCGGACGTTACGCGGGCGATAGTGGTCGTGGACGTCACCCGGCGGATGTAGAGCAATGCCGCCAGAATGAGACCAGCTTCGACAGCGACGGTCAGGTCCGCAAAAACGGTCAACACGAGCGTGATGAGCCACACTGCCGTTTCTGCCGTTCCCAGCTTGATGACGTCTGAGATTTCGGACCACTCTCCCATGTCGTAGGAGACAACCATCAGGATGCCGGCCAGGGTCGCCAGCGGGATGTGTTGCGCCAGCGGTGCGGCAAACAGAAGCACCAGCAGGAGCGTCACCGCGTGAACCATCCCAGCCACTGGAGTGCGGGCGCCGGACCGGATGTTCGTGGCGGTTCTCGCCACCGCGCCAGTCGCCGGCAATCCCCCGAACAGGGGCGAGAGTAGATTCGCGACTCCTTGCGCGGTCAGCTCCACATTTGGATCATGGCGATCGCCCGACATCCGATCGGCGACGACCGCCGACAACAGCGACTCGATAGCCCCGAGCATGGCCACCGTCAAGGCGGGCGACAGCAGCGTAAGAATGAGATCGGGGCGGAATGTCGGCATGTGGAAGACCGGCAGACCACTTGGGACACTCCCGAAACGACTGCCGATCGTCTCGACTGGCAGCCCCACTCCCAGGGCTATCAACGTCCCACCCACCAGCGCGACGATGCTCCCCGGTATCCGCGATATGCGCCGGAGTAGCAGAACGGTCACGACCGTGCCCACCGCCAAGGCCGTGGCCGCGCCGGAGAACGTACCCGCGGAAACAACCAGAACCCCCGCACGACCCAGAAAATCTCCTGGAAGGGTCGGCGTACGCATCCCGAAAAAGTCTCGCAGTTGAGTGCTGACAATGAGGAGCGCGATGCCGTTCGTGAACCCGATGACCACCGGGCGCGGAATGTACCTGACAGCGGTCCCCAGCCCCGTCACCCCAAGGCCGACAAGGATGACGCCCGCCATGAACGTGCACATGAAGAGGCCGTCCAGCCCGTAGGTGGCGACGATACCGGCCACCACGACCACAAACGCGCCAGTCGGTCCTCCGATCTGCGTCCGCGATCCGCCGAACGCCGAAATCACGAACCCTGCGACCACCGCGCAATACAGGCCATTCTGGGGCGGAACCCCCGACGCAATGGCAAACGCCATCGCCAGGGGAAGCGCGACGAGCCCGACCGTGACGCCTGCAATCAGATCGCTGACCAGGGCTTCGGTCGTATAGCCGCGCCGCACACAACGAATCAACGCCGGGACAGGGATTGCTTTCACAACGTCTACAACTATATATTATAATATCTATATATTATGAATGACGTCTCCCACGGGGACCTGCAGGCCTTCAAGTCGGCGTTCTTTCGCGCCCTGGCGCACCCGGTTCGCATACGCATCCTCGAGCTCCTCGTGATCAGCGGACGAACTGTCCAGGAGCTGCAGCAGGCCTTGAAGCTCGACCAGCCGGTGGTGTCTCAGCAGCTCGCCGTACTCCGCACCAACAACATCGTGGCGGGCCGAAAAGAAGGCACCACCGTCCGCTATACCGTCCGCGATCCTTTGGTCGGGAACCTGCTCGAGATCGCTCGACGCATCTTCAACAATCAACTCGCTGGCACACGGGATTTGCTGCGCGAACTGCAGCGAGAGTACCGCCAGCGGTGACGCGTCGAAGCACCCGCCGCCGGGCGGACAGAACGGGGCGTAGCGACTTGCCTCCTACGCCCCATGTCCTGACAAGAAACTAGTGACCGGTGTTGTAGCGGGTGCCATGCGAGGCGACTGCCTGCCAGCGTCCGTCCCTCTTGACCCACACGTCTGTGAAGTGAAAGTGACCGCTTGTGTCCCGCCCATCGTACGTGCTCTTCTCCTGCTGACTCGTGAAGGCCACTGCGACGTCGCCGTACTGACTGACTGAAATTTCGTCTAGATTCATTTCGGCAACGACGAACTTCCCCGAGCCGAGCTCGTTCATGGCCATCGTCTTCGTATAGCTGTGCGCATCTGCACTCGTGCCGCTGAAATCGTCGGCCAGCAACCTGTCGAGCGCTGTTACGTCCTTCTTCACGATCGCACCCACCCACTCGCGCTCCAACTTCTCGATGACCCTTTCAACCTCAACCGCCGAACCGGACACAGCGATCGGCGCCGCCGGCCCTGTTTCCGCAGGCGTCGCGGCGGTGCACCCCGTATTCGCCAAGGCCGAAGCGACCAGCGCCAATGTTAGAAATCTCATTGTTTGCTCCCCTTCAGAGGACCGGGTCCTCTCGCGCGAGAGGATTGAGCAAGCCCGATACCAGGACGTCGGCACCAGCGACGCCTTGGTACCCCGCCGAAGTTCGCCGCCAGCCGTGGACTTTTCCGTCTACCGTGGAAAAACTCGCGAGTCGAAAATGTCATTGCGCTTTACGATCGGCTTGTTGAACTTGACCTTCTGGAAAGGTCTCCTCAGCCCCCTGCTCCAGGCGGTCGCACACCCACCGTGACCGCGCGAAACCAACTGGAGCCTTTTCGTGGAGCCTTCGACAAGTAAGAGGCTTCTTCGCCTTCGGGCCGTGCACGCCGGCCGCTCAGGCTCTGGATCAAGACGCGGAACAAGACCGGATTGCGTGGTGGCTGCCCTGCAACCGGTACACGTGCAGGTTCCCACCAGAGCGGGTGTCGCTGAAAAAGGCTCTGAGCGACACCTCGCGCGGGCGCGTTCTCGGGAGTATCCGTGAGTTCCTCATAGATCCCGAAGACAACGACGCTCTCCCAGTCGCGGCGTGCGGTGAGCTCGTCCACTTCCACACAGATTAGTGGATTAGCCCGCATCCAATCGATCTTCTGGCCAAGCGTCGAGAAGCCGTAGAGAAACCCGTCGTAGTAGTCCACGTGGATTGGCACGACGTAAGGTTGATTGTCCAAGGAACAACCCAGGCGGGCCACGTTGGTGCGCGCCAAGAGATTTCTGCACTCCCGATTGCTCATCCGTTCGATGACCATGGGTACGCTTCGAACGGGAAGAGTGCAAACATCTCTCCAGTGCGCCGGCCTCGCGATGCCCCCCTAGACAAGCCCGGCGTCCGCAGCGGCCTTCCGGAGAACGTCGGCCGACCGTTCCAGACGATGCTGCTCGTCCGGGGTGATTTCCGGCTCCAGAACCTTGGCGGCACCATCTGCGCCAACAATGGCCGGTAGTGACAACGCGACGCCGCTCAGTCCCAAAGCGCCGGTCTGCAGGCGCGAGACCGTCAGTATCCGTCGCTCGTCTCGAAGAATGCATCGAAGCAGGTCAGCCGTCGCCAGCCCGATTGCGTGATTGGTTGTGCCTTTGCGACGGATGATCTCGTATGCGGCGCGCCGAACTTCGTCGGCGATGTCCGTTTCATGTTGCGGCGTCCATCCAGGCCATCTCCTGAGCGGCACCCCTCCGACTCGTGCTGCTGTCCAGAGAACCACTTCCGAATCGCCATGTTCGCCGACGACCTGGGCGTGAATCGAGTGCGGGTCAACGTGAATGGTGCGGCCGACGACCTGCCTGAGGCGTGCGGTGTCCAGCATCGTCCCGGTGCCGATGACGCGTGAGGCCGGCAGGCCGGAGACGCTGACCATCCGCTGAGTAAGGACGTCCACCGGATTGCTAACGACCACAACGACGCCGCGCGCGCCGCTGAGACGCTGCCCGACATCACCGATCAGCGCCGCATTGTCGCGGAGCAGATCCAGACGCGACTGGCCCGGCCCGCCCGCTCGCCCCGCCGCGATGACGACGACGTCCGCATCCACCATTTCTTCGATCGCTGCGGTGCGGACCAGCGTCTGCGGATAGAACGACCCGCCGTGCGCCAGGTCCATGGCCTCCCCTTCGGCAACGGCTTCGCGCAGATCGCAGAGAAGCAACTCATCCGCAATGCCCGAGTGCAGCGTGGAAATCGCCACGCTCGACCCTACCCAGCCTGTTCCGAGGATGGCGACTCGTCTCTTCATCGGTTTGCACCGCCATGATAGCTGCCCTGCAGCACGCGTGCCCGATCCCGAACCGATCGGGTGGGTGAAAAATCAGCGGCATTGGAAAAAATCCGCTGCTGCGTCGAGTGATCCGCCGGTCTGAAGGCGCCAACGGGCTGGCGTTGGAATTGCTCGAGGCCTCAGTGAGGATAACGGAATCGGCACCGCACTCGAGGAGACGCGCCATGTCAGAAACCAACGACTATCACGTGACACTTCGATTTGCGGGAGGCTATGAGTTCACCGCAGAGTTTCCGGACATCGCCGGAACCCCCAGGCTACTGCTGGATGAGCCGCCGCCGCTCGGGGAGTCTGAAGGCCCGAATGCCGCCGCGATGCTGGCGGCCGCCATCGGAAACTGCCTGTCTGCCAGCCTGCTCTTCTGTCTCCGAAAGGTTCGGCTGGAGCCTTGCGATCTCTCGGCCGATGTCGTGGCGCATGTCGGGCGAAATGAATCGGGGCGAATGCGCGTGACCGGCGTGGACGTGACGCTCTCGCCGTCGCTCCTGGAGATGGATCGCAATCGGTTGGAACGGTGCGACCGGCTGTTCGAAGACTTCTGCACCGTCACGGAGAGCGTGCGACGGGGCATTCCTGTAAACGTCAAGGTCGAAGCCAAAGCAGCAACATCGCAACCGAGGTGAGGAGGAGGTATGGGCAAGAAGCTGGCGTCGCTGGCATGCGTGCGTTCCGCGGCAATGGTTTTGGCGGTCACGGGACTGGCAACCCCGGTCTTCGCGCAGGCGGTTCCTCATCAGCACGAGGCTGTGTCTCAAAGTCAGCCGGATGCCGGCAAGGAGACCGGCGACATGAAGATGGGCGACATGAACAAGATGATGGCCGAAAAGATGACTCAGAAATCCGCCACCGCCGACCGTCTTGCTGAGCTCATGGCTCAGATGAAGACCGCGACAGGCGACGCCAAAGTCGCGGCCATGAGCGAAGTCATCACCTTGCTGGTGCAGCAGAAGATGGCGATGGAAGAGCGCTGCGCCGCGATGATGAAGATGATGAACACGATGAAGCCAGCCCAATGAGATCGTGTGCGTGCACCGCGCCTCATCGGCCGCGCCGAATCGTGCTCACCGGCGGGCCCGGCGCCGGCAAGACGGCCGTACTCGAGCTGGTTCGTCAAGAGTTCTGCGAGCATGTGCGGGTGCTGCCGGAGGCAGCCGGCATTGTGTTTGGAGGCGGCTTTCCCCGCCTGGGGTCCGTGCACACCAGATGCGCGGCTCAGCGGGCGATCTTCTTCGTGCAACGAGAGCTCGAACGCACAGGCGAAGAAGAGAACGCTGCCATCGTCCTGTGCGATCGCGGAACGGTCGACGGCGCTGCATACTGGGCGGGGTCCGATAGCTTCTGGACGGCCTGCGGCACAACGAGAGAGCAGGAGATCGCCCGGTACGACGCCGTCATTCACCTGCGGACCCCGCCGCCGGAGGGCTACAACAACGGCAACCCGTTGCGCACCGAGTCGGCCGAAACAGCGGCTCAGATTGACGCGCGCCTTCTCGAGATCTGGAGCGGCCACCCCCAGCGCACCGTCGTGCCACCGACGAAGGACTTTCTCGAGAAGGCCAGGCGGGCCGTCGAGTTGCTGCAATCATGTTTGCCGGCCTGCTGTCGCTAGCAGCAGGTCGTCGGTAACGTCACGCGAGAAACGTCCGAGCGAACTCGATGAAGGCGTCGACGTCTGTGAGGTTGCTCGCGAGGCCCAGCGAGACCCGGACGGCCCCGCTGCTCTTGCCGTCGACGCAGAGCCTGAAATCGTCGATGGTCAGCCGTGTCTCATGCTCGGGCTGCTGGAAGCACGTCGCCAGTTCAGTTCCCGTAATTCCCAATGCGATCTCTCCTCCACCCGGATTACAGAAGCAGCCCGTGCGCAACGAGATATTCGCGTCGTTTGCGCGCGCCTCGACAACGCGATGGTCGAGGGGCCTGCCGTTTGGATCGTAGAAGTTGAACGTTACCGTGCCGCCGCGTCGCCTGGTCGAGTGTGGCCCGTAAATGCGTGCCAAGGGTGCGTTGTTTGCGTGCTGCAGAGTGCTGAGCCGATCCAGCAACCACCCCGTCAAGCACCTCACCCGCTTCTGGATGGTTTCGATGCCCACTGAAGTGATGTACTGCAGGCCAAACGTCACAGCAGGAAGTCCGAGATAGTCGGGCGTGCCGTCTTCGAACCCTGATTCCCCTTCGGCCAGGTAGAACTTGTCACCCTGTACCGATGCCACCGTGATCGTGCCACCCGCAAACCAGGGCCGCCGCAGTTTCGCGAGCGCCGCGCGCCGTGCGACAAGGCAGCCGATGCCGGTCGGATAGCCGAAGATCTTGTAAAACGACTGCGACACGAAGTCGGGTCGATAGCGGTCGAGGTCGAGCCTGTTGGTAGGCGTGAATGCCGCCGCGTCGAGCAGCACGTCCCAGCCGTGCTTCTGTGCCAGCGGAATCCAGTCGAGCGGGTGCTGCACGCCGGAGAAGTTCGACTGCGCCGGATAGGCGAACAAGCGCGGACCGCCTCTCGAAGGTCTGGCGAGATGCGAAACGAGGATGTCTCCATCCACTCTCATCTCGGGCAGGAGGACTGGCACGTACGTGGCCGCGCAGCCCCTCGTCCTGGCAAACTCGCGGATGCCATTGACCGAGTTGTGGTTGTCGAATGTCAGGAGGTACTCACCGTCCGCGTTGAACGGGTACGCTTCGCCGACCAGCTTGAGCGCCTGAGTCGCATTCGCGGTGAAGATGACGACGTACTCGTCGGGATCCGCATTCAGGAACTCGAGCACCGACAGGCGTGCCTGGCTGAGATATGTCGAAGTCAGTGCCGAGGCGGGATTCGTCGAGTGAGGATTGCCGAGCACATGATCCCGAAGCAGCGCCATGTGGCGCTCGAGCAGCGACAACGGAACGAGGTTGGCTGCCGTGTAGTCGAGGTACACCTGGCGTAGCGCGTCGAGCAGCGGAAAGTCGCGCGACCGAAGCTCATCCAACGCGCGCGTGGCCTCGTACTCCGGATAGCTCTGTTGGAACGCCGCCGGCAGACGCATCAGCGAAACTCCTTCCGATCAACGTGACGCCACTGCGAGAAAGTTCGTAGCGAATGGGAAAACTTCCCACCGCCCGTTCCCTGAACGCGGCGTACCTCACGGTAACTGCCGGCACAGACGTTGCACAACTGCTGCCCGGTTGTTCCCGCGATCTTGACTTCCACGTCAGAACCCAAATACGGCGTCGAGCATTCACCCAGAGGCGGAGCAGAAGTGTGGCTCGTCTCAATCATGTTCCTGATGGTGGGCATCGGCATAGGCCTCTATGGTTCGCGGCAGTGGCTGCCTCCCCTGGCTTCTCGACATGGCAGGGGCATCGACGCGATGTTGAACTACCTGATGACGACCACGGGCATCGCTCTCGTCGTCGCGTTTGCCATTCTCGCCTGGCTGGTCTGGAGCGGCGGTCGTCGGGCCAGGGTCAGCTCTCGGCTCACGGCCGCACGAACCGAAGCGGCCGTGCCGTTGGTGCTCGGCATGGCCATGGCTGTCATCGCCGAGGGCGGAGTCATTGCCATCGGCCTCCCGGTCTGGCAGGAGTATTTCGGTGCATCCCGTTCAGCCGACGTGGTGGAGCTCGACGTCGTCGCGCAGCAGTTCTTCTGGAACGTACGGTATCCCGGCCCCGACGGCGCGTTTGGCGAGGACGCGCCTGGATCTCGTGGACGAAGTCACGAACCCGCTTGGCCTCGATCCGGCCGATGTGACGGGCAAGGACGACATCTATCTCGTCAATGTGTTCATCGTGCCCGTCGATCGCCCAGTGCGGGTGCGGCTGCATTCGAAGGACATGATCCACAGCTTCTTCCTCCCACATTTTCGCGTGAAGCAGGACGTCATTCCGGGGATGACGCCGGAAATCACGTTCGTGCCGACGCGCGAAGGGACGTACGAGCTGGCGTGTGCGGAGCTGTGCGGACTGGGTCACTATCGTATGCAGGGGACTTTCCGCGTCGTCGCGCAAGCGGATTTCGCGTCGCGTGCTGAAGGAAGAGGCATCACGGTGAGCCACTCCGAGTCTTTCGTCCGCCGCTACATCTTCAGCACGGACCACAAGGTCATCGGCATCCAGTACATCGTCACCGGGCTGCTCATGGCCATCGTCGGCGGTACGCTGGCCGCGCTGATCCGGCTGCAGCTCGGGTGGCCTTCCCAGCAATGGCCCACGCTCGGCAGGCTCATGCCAATCGGAATGCCTGGCGGGGTGATGACCCCCGAGTTCTACATGGCGTTGGTGACGATGCACGGCACGATCATGGTGTTCTTCTTCATGTCCTACGTGCTCGTGAGCGGCTTCGGGAATTACCTCGTGCCGCTGCAGGTCGGCGCGCACGACATGGCGTTTCCCTTCCTCAACATGCTGTCGTACTGGGTGGGTCTCCTGGGCGCCCTGGTGATTCTGGCGTCGTTTCTCGTTCAGGGAGGTGCCGCCGCTGCGGGCTGGACCGCGTACCCGCCCCTGAGCGCGGTGGCGTCGGCGATGCCAGGTTCCGGAATGGGCCAGACCTTATGGCTGCTCGCGATGGCGCTGTTCATCGCGTCGTTCACCATGAGCGGCCTCAACATCGTCGCCACCGTGTTCAGCGTGCGGGCGCCAGGCATGTCCATGATGCGCATGCCGCTCACCGTCTGGACGTACTTCATTTCGGCAATCATGGGTCTGCTGGCGTTTCCGCCGCTCACGGCGGCCGCCATCATGCTGCTCTTCGATCGGCACTTCGGAACCAGCTTCTTCCTGCCCGCGGGGATGATCGTCTCGGGCAGGCTTCTGCCCAACGAGGGCGGATCGCCGCTGCTATGGCAGCACCTGTTCTGGTTTCTGGGGCATCCCGAGGTGTATGTCCTCATCCTCCCGGCGCTGGGCATCGCGCTCGACATTTTCCCTGTCTTCAGCCGGCGGCCGGTGTTCGGCTACCGCGTCTCCGTCTACAGCCTGATCGCGGTTGGCTTCCTGAGCATGGTCGTGTGGGGCCACCACATGTTCGTCAGCGGGATGAGCCCGTTTTCTGGCGAGTACTTCACGCTCTCGACCATGCTCATCACGATTCCCATGACGATCATCGGCGTCAACATGGTCGGGTCCCTCTGGGGAGGACGCATCACGCTGACCACGGCGATGCTGTTCGCGCTCGGCATCATCGCGCTGTTCGGCGTCGGCGGCTTTGGCGGGCTGTTTCTAGGCAACGCCACAGCGGACATGCAGCTGCACGACACGTACTTCGTGGTTGGGCACTTCCATCTGATGATCGGCGGAGTCACGCTGCTGGGCACGTTCGCGGGCATCTACTTCTGGTTTCCCAAGATGTTCGGGCGGTTCATGAGCGAGCGCCTCGGCAAGGTGCATTTCTGGCTCACGTTCCTGCCATTCTTCACGGTCTTCTTCATGCAGCACTTTCTGGGGCTGCAAGGTGCGCCGCGCCGCTACTACGCCTTCACAACCTACGAGTACCTGCGGCAGACGCTCGCGCAGAACGTGGCCATCAGCCACATCGCGTTTCTGTTGATCGCGGGACAGGTCGTGTTCGCGGTCAACTTCGTATGGAGTCTCATTGCAGGACGAGTCGCGTCGCCAAACCCGTGGCAGTCCGCCACGCTGGAGTGGGAGACGAGCTCGCCGCCTCCCCACGGCAATTTCACCGAACTGCCGACGGTGCATCGATGGGCCTATGAGTACGCCGTCGAAGGGCCAGGCACCGACTACATCCCGCAGGCGGCGCCGCCCCTGCAGAAGGTGGCAGCCGTATGAGCATGAGTGTGGCGCTGGATCGGGAGGTGGCCGCGCGCTGGCATCGGCGCGAGTTGGGACTGTGGATGTTTCTCGGCACGGTCGCGATGCTGTTCGCGGCGTTTACGAGCGCACTCATCGTCCGCAGGAGCGGCGCCGACTGGCAGCGCCTGCCCCTTCCCGCCACGGCATGGGCGAACACCGTCTTTCTCCTCGCGAGCGGCATCGTGCTGGAGACCGCGAAAAGGGCCAGGCCAGCCCACAGGGCTCGCCATATTGCCGCCGCTTGCGTGCTCGGCCTGATCTTCGTCGCTGGACAAGTGGAAGTCTGGAGAGAACTGATGCTGGCAGGCATCTATGTTCCGACGACGCCCGCCGCCTCCTTTCTCTACGTGTTGACCGGTGTGCATGCCGTCCACCTGGTGGCTGCCATTGGCGCGCTCGGTTATCTGTTCGTCAGGTCGAGGCAGGTACTCGACCCTGAATGGCCGCTCCTGGCGGGCGTCGTCGGATCGCTTTGGCACTTTCTCACTGCCGTGTGGGTGTATCTGCTGCTCCTGGTTCTTTGATGGCGACCGAGATCATCGACCGCCCGTATCCCCTTGGCGCCGGCTGGCGCAAGGTGATGATGTGGGCCTTCATTGTCACCGACGGACTGTTGTTCGCCGGCTTTCTCGCGAGCTATGGCTATGCCAGGTTGATGTCGACGGGCTGGCCGGCGCCAAGAGAGGTCTTCAGCACCAGCTATCTCGCAGTGATGACGTTCGTGCTCATCTCCAGCAGCGCCACGATGGCCTCGGCGGTCGAAGGTGCACGCGTGGGGCAATGGAAGCCTGCCGTCAAGTTCGTGTTGCTGACACTCGTCGGCGGCGCGATCTTTCTCGGGATGCAGGCCTACGAGTGGGGACATCTAATTGCGGACGGTGCGTCGTTGACCCACAACGAGTGGGGAGACGCGGCATTCGGGAGCTACTTCTTCCTGCTCACGGGCTTTCACGGGTCTCACGTGCTCACCGGTCTGATCGTGCTCTCGACAACTGCAACTCGGATGGCACGGGGATTATCGACTGCTGAGGGCGTCGAGATGGCCGGGCTGTACTGGCACTTCGTGGACCTGGTCTGGGTGTTCATCTTCACGCTGTTCTACCTGGTATAAGGCGATGTATCGAACATATTGGATTGCCTGGGGCTGCCTGCTGGTTCTGACGGTGACGATGGTGGCGCTCGACCAGGCGCAGCTGCCGCACCGCGCCTACATGGTGGTGATGTTTGCGGCAATGATCGCGAAAGCCTCGGTCATCGCAGCAGTCTTCATGCATCTCCGCCTGGAACGCTGGGGGCTCGTTCTCGGCGTCGCGCTGGGCCTGCCGATCAACGCCGCGATCCTCTATGTGCTGATCGTCCCCGATGCGCTTCGGATCCTTCGCATGATGGGGCAACCGTGACCAGACGCGTCGTCGGAATGGCTGTTGCGGCGGCGCTGATTGTCTCGGCTTGCAGTCGAGCTGGAGGCCCAGTGCTCGATGTGCAGGACCCTGCTTGCCACTCCTGAAGGCGAACGAATAGCGGCGGCGCTGCGCTCCGGCATCTGGGTTCTGCTCGCCGCGCCATTTGGGGTGTTCGCGATCATTGCCGCGGCCGCGGTCAAGAGTCGCCGCCGCTTCGAGGCTACCCACCTACCAGCGCCGCCACCGCCGCACCGCTTGCGTACGCGATAGCCGCGACAACTCCGCCGAGCGCCAGCATCTCTGCGCCGCCAATCCACCACCGGACGTTGGCGATGAGCGAGCGCGATGCGCCGACGGCGAACAACGCGAGCAGCGTCAAAGCGACCGACGAGCCAAACCGATCCGCCGGGAGGTCGGGAATCGTATAGGGGACAAGCGGCAGCACGCCAGCGAGGACAAAAGCCGCAAAGGTCGCGAGCCCGTGACGGAACGGCGAGGATTCCTCTTCGGGCAGATTCTGCGCTTCGAGGACGCTTTCATGGGATCGTATCGCGAGGTAGTTACCGACCGCCATCGACAAACCGTCCGCGAACAGATTTGCCGCTCCGATAATCAAGACGACCTGGAGCGGGAGACCACCGCCCGACACCCCTGCGACAACGGCAAAGGTCGTGATGATTCCGTCGTTGGCGCCGTAGATCAGCTCACGAACATAGTGACGGGCGATCGAGACTGCACCCGTGGGTTCGACGTGCCGAGACTCTCGCGGCATGGGAAATTTTCACACTCCAGCTGAAATTCCCGCCGCCAGGTGGATGATTTGCCCCGTCGGCGCCTTCACGGCGGGGTCAGTTTGCCATGATTGTGCCGGAATGGTTTGTGCACGTGCCGCGACGTGGCAAACCCTAGGTGGCAATCCTCGTACTGGGCTCTCGCCTTGTTGGCCCTCACGGCAGCGGAACCGGCCGCGGCTCAGTCGGATGCGCGGCGCACCTACGAGCGGGCGTGTGCGGCGTGCCACGGCAGCGACGGCAGTGGGTCGACGGCAGCCGAATCGAACTACCCGCTCGTCCCCGTCGACTTTCGCGAGTGCCGCTTTGCGACTCGGGAGCCTGATACAGACTGGTTCGCGGTGACCCACGATGGCGGCCCGGCACGCAGCTTCAGCCGGCTGATGCCGGCGTTTGGCGATGTGCTCACGAACGAGGAAATCACCTCAACGCTGGCGCATCTCCGGCAGTTCTGCACGGATTCCAACTGGCCTCGCGGCGAGCTCAACCTTCCGCGCCCGCTCGTTACGGAGAAGGCGTTCCCGGAAGACGAGACCGTCATCACCGTCATCGCCGCGCACGACGCTGTCACGAACAAGCTGGTCTACGAGCGTAGGATTGGTGCGCGAAATCAGTTCGAAATCGTCGTCCCGCTCGCCTTCTCGGAGCGTGCACCCGGAGAATGGACCGGCGGTGTCGGCGACCTCGCGTTTGCCGTCAAGAGGGCGCTGTTCCACAGCCTGAAGAGCGGCAGCATCTTCAGCGGTTCGCTCGAGGTCGTGACTCCCACCGGCAGTACAGAGCGGGGTATCGGTGGGGGCACCACCGTGCTCGAGCCGTTCGTCACGTTCGGGCAGATCCTTCCGGGAGACGCGTTCGTTCAACTGCAGACAGGCGGGGAGATTCCGCTGGAGCACGGTCATCCGAACGAGGCATTCGTGCGCACCGCTCTTGGGCAAAGCTTCACGCAGGGATCATTCGGCCGGAGCTGGTCGCCTATGGTCGAGTTTCTCGCCGCCCGCGAACTGACCGCGGGCGAGAAGACGAAGTGGGATGTGGTGCCGCAGATGCAAGTCACGCTGAGCAAGCGGCAGCACATCATGCTCAACGCCGGGGTGCGGATCCCCGTCAATCAGCGGGAGGGCCGATCGACCCAAACAATGATCTACCTGCTGTGGGATTGGTTCGACGGCGGCTTTCTGGAGGGGTGGTAGGAGCCCATGCGATCAGCGCTATCGAACTCACTGGTTCTCTCTGCAGGTCTTGTGGCGGTCGCCGTCAACTTCTGGTCGCCGACCGGCGCCGCCCAGACGAGGACGCCGAGTCAGCCAATCGCGCTCTTCCAGTCGAGCACGCAGTGCATGGCCTGCCACAACGGTCTGAGCAGCGCATCGGGAGAGGACGTGTCGATCGGCACGGCCTGGCGTTCCTCGATGATGGCCCACTCGGCCGTCGATCCGTACTGGCAGGCTGGTGTTCGCCGAGAAGTCATGGATCATCCTCGCGAACAGGCCGTCATCGAGAACGAATGCTCCCGCTGCCACATGCCGATGGCGCACGTGCAGGCGCAGACTCAGGGGCGACCGATGCGCATCTTCGAGAACGTGCCCGGGGCCCCGGGCCGTCCCGAGCCGCTCGCCGTGGAAGGCGTGTCGTGCACGGTGTGCCATCAAATCACGCCAGACGGCTTCGGCCAGCGAGCGAGCTTCAATGGCGGCTTCACTGTGGACACAAAGACTTCCATCGAGCCGCGGCGAATGTTCGGCCCGTACGAAGTCGACAAGGGCCGGTCGGCTGTGATGCGCTCGGCCACTGGCTTCGAGCAGACCGAAGCTGCCCACGTGCAGCAGTCGGAGATGTGCGCGACCTGCCATACGCTCTACACGCATGCAGTGGCGCCGGAGGGGAAAGTCTCGCCGGAGTTTCCGGAGCAGATGCCCTACCGCGAGTGGCTGCAGAGCGAATTCAAGACGACCAAGAGTTGTCAATCGTGCCACATGAAGGTGGTCGAGGATCCAACGCCGATCACCTCGGTGCTGGGCGAGCCGCGCGAAGGCCTGTCGCGCCACGACTTTGTGGGTGCGAACTTCTTCATGCTCAGCCTCCTGAACCGCTTTCGCGGCGATCTTGGCGTGGTGGCGCGACCGGCCGAGCTCGACGCCGCAGTGCTGCGCACGAAGTCGTTCCTGCAGACCGAGGCGGCGTCCCTGGAAGTAACCGAGGCCCGTCAGACCGGCAACCAGGTGGAGGCAGAGATCCTCGTACGCAATCTCGCGGGGCACAAGCTGCCATCCGGATATCCATCGCGACGGACGTGGCTGCAGGTGGTTGTCAGAGACGGGAGCGGCCGCGTCTGGTTCTCGTCGGGCGGGCTCGACGAAACCGGCGCGATTGCCGGCAACGACAACGATCGGGACGCCGCCCTCTACGAGCCGCACTACCGCGAGATTCGCACGCCGGATCAGGTGCAGATCTATGAGGCGATCATGGGCACGGGCACGGGGCGAGTGACGACCGGCCTGCTCAGCGCCGAGGTGTACCTGAAGGACAACCGTCTGCTGCCGCGCGGGTTCGACAAGCGCGTGGCGCCGGACGATGTGGCGGTGCGCGGCGCAGCGTTCGATGACCCGGACTTTGCCGGCGGCGAAGATCGCGTGCGCTACGTCGTGGACGTCGCCGGAGCAAAAGGTCCGCTCACGGTCGAGGCCCAACTCTGGTATCAGACCATCGCGTACCGCTGGGCGGACAACCTCCGTCAATATGCTGCGCCGGAGCCCAGACGGTTCGTCACGTACTACGAGGCGATGGCGCCGGCCTCGGGGGCGATTCTGGCCAGGTCGGTGCGATCCGTCGCTGGTCGGTAAGTCAGGACAGCTCGAAGACGATGAAGTACTGATACGGCAGGAACGCGTGCTCCTCCCGGATGCGGAAGCCGTGGGTCTGCAACTGCGTCACCAGATCCTCACGAGCGATCTTTTCGGCGACAGGCGGGCCCACCGGCAAGTCTCTCTTGTGGAAATCGATCATCACGATTTGCCCGCCCGGCCGGAGCATCTTCTTCATCAGGTTGAGATATCCAGACTGGTCCTCGACGTGGTGCCACACGTTGACGAAGACAAATCGATCGACTGGACGAGGAAGCAAAGGATTGGCGGGGACCGCAAGAATCGTGGAAATGTTCTGCAGGCGAGCCTCGTAAATCCGCTGGTTCAAGGCCCTGATGGCATCTGCACTGATATCGACTGCGTACACATGCCCATTCGGACCGACGCCCTCGGCCAGACGGATCGAAAAGTAACCCGCGCCAGCGCCGATGTCGGCGACCACCTCGCCTTGCCGGAGGCGGAGCGCCTGCATCACCTCCTCGGGCTTCTGATAGGCGTCACGCTTCGGATCTGCCAGGCCCCCCAGGGAGGCCTGTGCCGCCAGCGTCCGATCGAACTGGAACTGACATATGACCGCGAGAGTCAGGGCGCACACCGAGAGTCGTCTCATCACAAGAGATTCTAGCCCCAAGTGCGAACGATTAGACTCCGCTGCTCTACTCGGTAAATGATGGCACGCATGTCTGGTGAATCGGACGTCCCGGCGGTGTCCTTCGAGGGCGTCTCGCTGGCCTTTGACGACAACGTGGTCTTGCGCGACATCAGCTTCACTGTGGACGTGGGCCGCATGACGGTTCTGATGGGCGCCAGCGGTTCGGGGAAGTCCGTCGTACTCAAGCTGACACTCGGCCTGCTCAGGCCGGATGCCGGCACGATTCGTATCAGAGGCCGGCGGATCGACAACATCTCTGAGCAGGAGATGCTCGAGGTTCGGGGCGACATCGGGATGCTCTTTCAGGAGTCGGCGCTCTTCGACTCGCTGACTGTTGCCGACAATGTCGGCTACCGGCTGTACCGAGGAAACGGACATGCCTGCCGACGACGTGAACCAGCGCGTGCTCGAAGTGCTGGGCTTCGTCGGCCTTGACGAGTACGCCGGCCGGATGCCGTCGGAGCTCTCCGGTGGCCAGCGCCGCCGAGTCGCGCTCGCGCGGGCATTCGCGTCGAAGCCGCGCCACCTGCTGATCGACGATCCGACGTCGGGCCTGGATCCCATCACCTCCAAGACGGTCGGCCGCGAGATTATCAAGCTCCGCGATCTGGAGCACGTGACGTCCATCGTCGTCACCCATCAGATGCCGGACGCGTTCTACCTCGCCAGCCACGAAGCGGTCCGCGACAACGGCGCAGTTCGGATCGTCGAGGCCGATCAGAGCAAGGCCGACGAAGCGGAGTTCATCATGCTGCACGAGGGACAGATCCACTTCGCCGGAAACCTCGCGGCGTATCGGAAGTCCACCGATCCGTACCTGAAAAGGTTTCTGTCCTAGGAGCCTTAGCGGGGTACGACCGCGACGCCGTCCTGCACCGTGTCGCCGGGGTGCACGAGGACCTGGTCTCCCACGGCAAGACCCGACAGCAGCTCAGCTTCGATCGCATTGCGCTGGCCGATCCGAACGGTCGCCTGCGTCGCCCGGCCGTCGCGGACCGTGAAGACCGCCCAGTCGCGTCCGACCCGGAACAGCGCGCTGGTCGGGACTTTCAAAACGCTCGTCTGCTCCCAGACGATCACGCTGACCTCGATCCGGTAGCCGTCGCCAAGCTTGACCGAGCTGGTGCGCTCATCCTCGAAATCGACTATCACGTTGACGCGCTGTTCCTCCACGCCGAGCGCCGAGACCTTTGTGAAGCCGGCGGGCTCGACGAGCCGCACGCGACCGCGCAGCGCGCCATCGCCGCCCCATCCGGCGAGGAGAACAGAGAAGCCGGGCCGCACTTTGACGGCATCGGCCGAGAGCAGATCGGCCACCACCTCGAGTTCGGCCGGATTCCCGACTTCGATGAGCGCTGCGCCGGCCGGCACCAGCGTTTCGCTCTTCTGGTGCAGGCGCAAGACGACGCCGCTGATCGGCGATCGCAGCGTCAACACGCCCGACGAGCCCGATGCCGAGGGTGCGACGATCTGCTGAAGCACCGCGCGTGCCGCTTCGAGCTCGTGCGCGGCGGCCTGCAGCGCGAGCTCGGCCGCGCGAATCTGAGCTTCCCTCGTGCGCGCCTCGAGCTCCGCTGCGGCGAGACGCTCGTCGGTGATGCCGCCGAACTTCGATACTTCGCGCTGCCGTTTCAGCTCGCTCTGAGCGAACGCCGCTTCGTCGCGCGAGCGCTGCAGCGACACGGCCGCCTGTTCGCGCTCTGCCTGGGCGGTCTTGATCCTCGCTTCGGCCTCGGCGCGCGTACGCGTGTCGAGCAGAGTCGGCGTCGCCGGGAGAAATGTGGCGAGCACGCGTGCGGCCGGCCGTCACCGGATCGCCTGGCTCCAGCTCGATCCGCTGAAGTCGACCGGCCACGGGGGCCGAGACGATGTAGCGTTCGCGCACGCGCGTCATGCCCTCTTCGTCGATGGTGACGCGCAGCGGACCGCGCGACACCTCCGCCAGATCGACCGGGACCGGCTGCGGCCTGAACGACCACGCGATGACGGCGACGATCGCTGCCACGCCGGCCCACAAGAGCCATTTTCCCGGCCGAATCTTCATGCGCTACTCCCGCGTCTTGAGCACACCGATGAGGTCCAACCGATCGAGCTGCCGTCTCACGACGAGGGCGGAGATCGCCGCCGCGGCAATGGTGGTTGCCGCCGCGAAGGCGTACGTCCGCGGCGAGATCACCAGCGGAAACCGAAACAGCTCGGTGTCGAACGCCAAGACAACCAGCGAACCAAGCACATATCCGAGCACGAGACCGGCCGGAACGGCAACCAGCACCACGATCCCGAGCTCGCCCAGGAGAATCAGCGAAATCTCCGCCCGCGTGAAGCCCAGCACGCGGAGACTGGCGAGTTCGCGGCTCCGTTCCGAGAGCGAAATGCGCGCGGCGTTGTAGACGACCCCGAACGCGATGATGCTGGAAAAGAGCACGTTGAAAAAGATCATGACGTTCATGTTCTGCGCGATGGTGTCGCGGAAGTTGTCGATGGCCGCCCGCTTCGAGCTGACGCCGGCCACCGACGGCATCGCTTTGACTCTCTTGTAGAGCTCCGCCTCGCTTCCCTTGTCGGCGAGGAGCGCGGCGCCTGATACCGCTGGTCCCTCTCGCAAGAACTTGTGCAGGGCGTCGATGTTCATGTAGACGGACGTTCCCATGTACTCGTCGACCAGGGCGGACACCGGGATCGTTCTGATCGGCCTCCCGCCCTCGAGCAATTCCACCTCCACTCGGTCGCCGGCCCGGACGCCCAGAATCTCCCCGAGCTTCGCCGACATGACGAGCCCGTCCTGATCGAGGCGCACTTGCGTGAGTGAGGTGTTCACGACTCTGTAGAGTCGGGACGAGTCGATGAGCCCGGTGATGGTTTCTTCGCGGCTCCGGTGGCCGGCCCGGATTCTGGCCGGGACAAGTCGTATCGGCTCCACTGCCAGCACGCCAGGGAGACGCGTGAGCTCATGCAGCGCGCGGGCCGATCGCGGCTCGACGAAGGAGACCGTATAGTCCTGGCGCTGCGCGACATTGAACTGCAGGTCCAGGAGCACCTCGATCGAATCGAGCGAGAACATGCCGACGATCAGAATCGCCGACGCGAACGCGATGCCGAGCGCCGAAACGCCCGCGCGTGCTGGCTGGCGCAGGAGATTCCGCAGAATCATCCTGACCACCGGCGGAGCGAGCCGTCGCGGCAGGACGCGCTCGAGCCATGTGACGGTGTGGCGCGCCGGCGGCTCCGGCCGCATCGCCTCGGCGGGTGGCAGGCGGACCGCGCGGCCCACGGCGCCAATCGCACCCAGAGCGGCGACCGACAGGCTGATGGCTGTGCCCTCGATGAGGATCGGCGGCGCGAGCACGTAGCGAAGCACGGGGAAACGGAAGAAGTCGTTGTAGAGCGAGGTCATCGCGTTTCCAAGCCAGATTCCACCGGCGGCTCCGATGGCCGAGCCTCCCAGCGCGATGGCGGCGGCCCACGCCACATAATGCGTGCCGAGCTCGCGATTGGTGTACCCAAGCGCCTTGAGCGCCGCGATCTGCTCGCGCTGCACGGCGATCAGCCGCGTGAGAACGATGTTCAGCAGGAACGCCGAGACACCAAGGAAGATGGTCGGGATGACGAATCCCATGGTCTGCAACTGCGTGAGCTCGTTCTCGATGAACCAATTCGACAACTGTCTGCTCCGCGGAACGGCACCGAGGCTGCCGTAGGGCTCCAGGATGCGATCGACGGCGGCAATCACTTCGGGTTCCGACGCGCCCCGCATCAGCCCGAACGACGCGTCATTGAACGCGCCCTCCATGTCGAACGCCGAGGCCAGAGCCTGGCGATCCATCCACAGGATGGCGAATCTCCTGTTGTCCGGCATGATGTCACCAGGACGGATCGAATAGATGTACTCAGGCGACAGCGCCAGGCCCACGATTCGCAGCTGGCGACGTCGCCCGTTGATAGTCGCGGCGATCGTGTCGCCGGGCAGGAACTCGTGCGCAAGGGCGAACCCCTCGCTGACCATCACCTCGTCGGCCGCTTCCGGCCGCCGGCCCAACCGCAGAAACGCCTCGTTGAGCACAGGCTGCTCGCGCGCGGGAATCGAGATGAGGCGGCCAGTCGCGGGCTCGAGGAGGCCGGGAATATCGAGCGCGACGTCCATGACCACGCGATGCGTGACGTTGGCCACGCCCGACACCGCACTCAAGCGATCGACAGCACCCAGCGGAGCGCGCTTGAGCCTGACGAAGACGTCGGCGAATCGATATCGATCGTAGTAGGTCTGCTGCGCCAGGCGCAGGCTGTCGAACGTGCTGAAATACGCGACGAACATCGCCACGCCCGCACCGATGACGGCGCTGATGGCCAGCGCCTGCCCGCGCGTGTGCCAGAGATCGCGCAGCAGCTTCCTCCACAGCGCTGGCATCACCATTTCAGATCTCTCGGCGACGACTTCGTTGGGTTCTCCCGCACCGACACGATGGTGCCATCGGAGAGCGACACGACACGGTCGGCCATCGCAGCCACCGCGGAGTTGTGTGTGATGACAGCCGTGGTCGTCCCGAGTTCGCGGTTGATGTGCTCGATCGCCTCGAGCACCACGATGCCGGTGGAGATGTCCAATGCGCCGGTGGGTTCATCGCACAACAGCACGTCGGGGCGCTTCGCAATGGCGCGGGCGATGGCGATGCGCTGCTGCTCGCCGCCCGACAGCTGAGATGGAAAGTGATCGAGCCGCTCGGCGAGCCCCACCATACGGAGCGCCTCGGCGGCCGGCAGGGGATCCCGGGCGATGTCGGTCACGAGCTCGACGTTCTCGCGTGCCGTCAGGCTCGGAATGAGGTTGTAGAACTGGAAGACGAAGCCGACGTGCTCCCGCCGGTACAGCGTCAGTGCGTGCTCGTCTGCGGCGGTCAGATCGTGATCGCGGTACCGGACGGTGCCAGATGTCGGGACGTCGAGTCCACCGAGGATATTGAGCAGCGTCGACTTTCCGCTGCCGGACGGACCCAGAATGACGATGAACTCGGATTCGTACAGGTCGACGTCGACGCCGCGCAGGGCGTGAACGTCGACGTCGCCCATGCGGTAGATCTTCGCCAGGCCACGGGCCTCGAAGACCGCGAACCGCGCGGCCGAAGTCATACCGCGACAGGCGTCATCTCGTAGCGCGCGCGCACGGCCTGTGAGATGTCGTCCACGATCTCGCGGGGGCTGTCGGCTGCGAGCCGGCTCTCGAGCCCATGAATGTGCGTGGCGAGCGGGCAGTCGCGGAACACCAGCTCAAGCCAGCGCGAGAAGTCGTGGCGTCGAAGGTGAGGCGCAAGGGTCGAGTCCGGCAGCCGCTCCAGGAGATCGACAAGATCCTTGAGCGAACGCGCACGGGGTCCCTCGCGGCCGTCGGACGTGAACACGAAGGCCTGCACCTCCGGGACCGGCATGTCGAGGTACTTGGTTCGATGTCTCACGTGCTCGGTCAGCCGGGGAGCAATCTGAAAACGGACCACGGCGCCGTGCGACTCCTGGGCGCCTGGTAGGAGCGCCGCTTCGCCGAGGCCGAGATCCCGGAAGGCGGTCTCTGTGACGACGCCGATCCTGTCGCCACAGATACTGCGAAGGGACGCCTGCTCCTGGATGTCCGTCTCGCGCGTGATCATCACGACCATGTCCTGTTCGGCGCAGATGTGCGGGTCGATCCCGGAGACCCGGTACGTGACCAGTATGTAGCCGGCCAGTTCCGGGTCGACCAGCTCGCGGCCGAAGGGTTCGTGCAGATAATAGTGCGCTTCGTCTATCAGGATCTTGTGCGGCAAGCCAGATTGCCGCCGCACCCTCGCCAACATCGGCAGCAGTTCCCTGAGATATTCTTGCTTCTCCTGGTGCGAGAGCTTCGACAGGTCGATCACGACGCTGGTATCCGGATAACGCAATGCCTGCGCGAGCTCCCGCGAGCGGGGCGGTGGATCGTCGTGACCCAACAGCACGACGCCCGGGAGCGCCTCGAGCGAGCGATAGTCGCCTTCCGGATCGATGATGCATAAGCAGTAGCCCTGCAGGATGAGCTGCTCGCACAGCAGCCCGGCGAGCCACGACTTGCCGGAACCGGGCTCGCCGGCGATCAGCACGGTACGGCCGCGGATGGCGAGATGCAGCGGACTGCCGTCGTGCAGATGGCCAAGCAGCATGCGGCGCCGCCCCATCTGGCTGGCCGAGAGGCGCACCCGTTTCGTAAGGCCGCGGAGGTAGGCGGCCACGTCGCTCGGACCAGTGCCCGCGATGACTTCGTCGGCGACGCTGCGCAGCGCAGGGCTGCCCCATGCCACCGCGACCCCGACCTCGCACGCGTCGAGCAGGTCGTGGTCGTTCTCGGCATCGCCGATCCCGATCGTGTTGTGAATTGACAGCCGGAGCGCCGACAGCACGCGCATGAGCCCGATCGACTTGGCAATCCCGGGCGGCAGCACCATGAGACGCCCGCGATTGAACGACAGAATCTCTGGCTGCTCGCGCGATCGGATCAGATCGAGTACTGCAGGCGCGGCGGCCGCCTCGGTTTCGATCACCGATTCGCCGACTTCCGCTCGGATGCCCCTGCCTCGGATCGCCTCGACGAGGTGCGGATTGGGAGGATGGCCCATCAGCGCGTGGCGATCGCTCTTCGGAAAGTACTGGACCGCGCCGTTTTCGGCGACCACGGCGTTGAAGCAGGCCAGGCTGCCCGCCGCCTTCTTGAGGTCTTCCAGACGGCGGCCCGTCACAAGGACGACGGCGATGCCATGCAGGCGGAGCTGTGCGATGGCTTCGCGCGCGGCGGCGTCGAACACCCCATCGACGGCAATCGTGCCGTCGTAATCAATGGCGACAGCGGAGAGCTTCATGGCATCTCGGGAGCCGGGCTCCGTTCGGTACGGGGTTCCGGTATCTCGGTGAGCGTGGCCTCAGTGAGCAACAGCGTTCCCGCCACAGACACGGCGTTCTCCAGCGCGACACGGACAACCTTCGTGGGATCGATGATGCCCGCCTCGATGAGATCGACGTAGACGCCCTTGCTGGCATCGAACCCGTAGGCACCCGTCCCGGCGACCATGCGGTCGACTACGACGCCGCCGTCCGCACCGGAGTTCTCGGCGATTTGGCGTGTCGGGGCTTCGAGCGCACGCCGGAGAATAAGGAGTCCCGTTCGCTCATCGCCGGCGGTCGCTGTGGCTTTCTGTTCCACCGTCTCGATGCACCGCAGGAGCGCCAGGCTGCCGCCGGGGACGACACCTTCGGCCATCGCCGCCTTCGTAGCGCTAATGGCGTCCTCGAATGCTTCGCGGCGGTTCTTCATCTCGGCCTCGGATGGAGCTCCAACGCGAATCACGGCGACCCCACCCGTGAGCTTCGCCAGCCGCTCCTGCAGCTTCTCCTTGTCGTAGTCGGAGGTCGTCGTCCGTATCTGCTCACGAATCTCATTGGCGCGCCCGTCGATGGAGGCCTTCGTGCCTGCGCCTCCGACGAGGGTCGTGGAGTCCTTGTCGACGATCACGCGTTTGGCCTCTCCGAGATCGGCGATCGTGATGCTGGCCAGCTTGATGCCGAGCTCGCCCGACAGCAGCTTCGCGCCCGTGAGGGTCGCAATGTCTTCGAGCATCGCACGACGCCGATCGCCGTAGCCCGGCGCTTTCACTGCCACGCAGGGCAGCACGCCGCGCAGCTTGTTGAGAACGAGTGTTGCCAACGCATCCCCTTCGATGTCTTCCGCAATGATCAGAAGAGGCTTGCCGCTCTTGGCCACGAGCTCGAGAATCGGGATCAATTCGGTTGTCGTGGCGATCTTCTTGTCTGTCACCATGACGAGTGCGTCGTCGAGCACCGCCCGCATCTTTTCCGCCTCGGTGACGAAGTACGGCGACAGGTAGCCGCGATCGAACCGCATCCCATCGACAACGTCCACCGTCGTCTCGGTGCCCTTGGCTTCCTCGACCGAAGTCGTGCCTTCCAGACCGACGCGCTCGAGCGCAGAGGCCACGAGCTCGCCGATTGTCTCGTCGTTGTGCGCCGACACGGTCGCGACTTGAACCCGCTGTTTGTGGTCGGCCACAGGCTTCGACAACTCGCGCAGCCGCGCCACGACGGCTTTGAGGCCGAGGTCGAGGCCGCGCTTCAATTCGATGGCGCTGGCTCCGGCAGCGATGTTCCGGACGCCTTCGCCGTAGATGGCTACCGCGAGTAACGTGGATGTCGTCGTGCCATCCCCGACGTCGTCCCCCGTTCGTTCGGCGGCCTGCCGCATGACCTGGGCACCGAGGTTCTCCTCGGGATCCTCGATCTCGAACTCCTTCGCGATCGTGACGCCGTCGTTGCACACGAGCGGACGCCCCCACTTCTTCTCGATGAGCACGCACTTGGACTTCGGGCCGAGGGTCACGCGGACCGCATCTGCCAAAGCCAGACACCCGTGAAGAATCTTTTCTCTTGCCTCGGATCGGACGAGCAGTCGTTTGCGTGCCATCGTGCCACCTCCCTCACCAGGAACGACACCTCGACCAGGCATGTTCAGGCGTCTGGGTCTGAGCCCACGCCATTGCCGAGAATCCGAGAACGAGGAGCAACATCATCACTCTCATGGCTGGCCTCCAGGCAAGGACCGCAGGCTGCAGGCACCGAGTGCAAGTCCGCTGCCTGCGGTTCTTGGTCAGCGGCCGCCGCCAGTGCACCTGTTCGTGAGTCGACTGCGGGAAATATTTCGCGCTCTGCGAAAAATGCCGCCAGCCCTCGTTGTGATTCTCAGTAAAGGCTGCCTGTTGTGGGCGAGCAAGAAAATTGCACGCCCGTCAGCTGCGAGGTGTGCGATGAGAGTTCTGCTGGCTGTCGACGGGTCGAGCTGTTCAGAAGCCGCGGTCGACGACGTGATGATGCGCTTGCGGCCGGACGACACCGAAGTCAAGGTGCTGCACGCGGTCGAATGGATGAAAGAGATGCCGCTGTGTTTCCGGTTCGCGGAGGGCCCGGACGCAGGCGCCGACGTCGCTCGATACCGCGAGGAGAGCTTCGAGCGTGCGCGGAAACTGGTCGATGGGGTTGCGAGTCGGCTGGAGCTCAAAGGTTTCCGCACCAGCGTGTCCTGCCCGGACGCCGACCCGCGGCATGCCGTCATCGAGGCGGCGGCCGCCTGGCCGGCCGATTTGATCGTGGTCGGCTCACACGGCCGCCGGGGCGTCGACCGGTTCCTGCTCGGCAGCGTTGCCGAATCGGTCGTGCGGCACTCGCCGTGCTCGGTCGAGGTGGTACGCCGTCGGGTCGCTGCGTGACGCGGCCTGCTCTTGCCCTTCGCCCAGCCAAGGAGACATGCGTCATGAGACTAGTTGTTGCGATGGTCCTCGTCGCCGCTGCTGCGGTTCACGCCCAGTCGACGAACGTCTACGATGTCGTCGAAACCGTTGTTCTTCCCAAGGGGGACGCGCGTGCGGGTCGTCAGGCATTCCAGGATCTCAAATGTCATGTCTGTCATCGAGTGTCGGGTGACTCGACCCTGCCGCCCCCGCTCGCCGAGCTCAAGGGGCCCGACCTCAACGCGTTGCTTCAGTTGCAGGCCAAATCCGACCTGGCCGCGGCCATCATCGCGCCCTCTCATTCCCTGAGCGTTCGAACGAGCGAGGCGGTCAAAGCACGAATGTGGAAGCAGGGAGCTTCGCCGATGGGCGACTTCAGTCGAGTCATCACCGTACGCCAGCTCGCCGATCTGCTTGCGTACCTTCGGACGATACGATGAGGGATGAACGTGCGAGAACTGATCAGTCCTTCTGCAGACCGAACCGCCGTGACTTTGTACTCGGGTGTGCCGGTCACCTCGTCGGCGTGCGGCCCGGTCACGTTGTTGAGAAATGCCGCGGTTGTGTGGAAAGTGGCGAACAACTCTCCGGAGCGCATCGCTGAAGTGAGATGAACGGGTAACTTCGCCGTTCCGTACCGGCTGGTGATACAAACGAAGTCTCCGTCCGCCGCGCCAATACGATCGGCATCGCCGGGAAACATGTCGAGAACATCCGTCGGCCGAAATTGACGCGTCAAGCTCCTGCCGGTCATCGTCGCGGCATTGAACTCGTAGAGCGACCGGCCGGTTGTCAGCACAAATGGATACTCGGCACTCGTCTGCTCGGCGGTCGCGTGATACCGGGCCAGATGTAGCGGCGCGCGCGTGCCCGAGGCAAACGACCCGACATGGAGGATCGGCGTACCCGGATGGCTCTCGTCCAGGCACGGCCATTGAAGTCCTCCACGGTCGAGCCGCCGATAGGTCATGCCGCGCGCGCCGTCGCATCCGGTGCGGATTTCATTCCAGATTTCTTCGGGCGAGGCGAACGCAAAGCCCTGCGCGTGGCCGCTGGCCTTGGCGAGGTCGCAGATGATTCGCCAGTCGGGCCTCGAGTTGCCGACCGGCGCCAGCGCGGCCCGCACGCGCTGTATGCGCCGCTCGGCGTTCATGAACGTGCCGTCTTTTTCGAAGGACGAGCAGGCTGGCAGAAACACGGAGCCGAACTGCCGAGCCGTTTCTGTCATAAAGAGATCTTGGACGACGACGAAATCGAGCGACCGCAGAGAACGCGCCGTCTCGCGCGCGTTGGGGTTGCTGAGCAGCACGTCGTAACCCATCACCCAGAGCGCCTTCAGCCGCCCGTCGACGGCCGCGTCCATCATCTGGAGTTGGTGCAGTCCTTTCTGGGGTGGAACCGGTGCATCCCACAGCGTCTCGAATGCGGCGCGGCCGGCGTCGAGGCCGATCGATCCTGGTAGCAGCGACGGCTCGCAGCCCATGTGCGCCGCGCCCTGCACGTTGTTCTGGCCGCGCAGCGCGTTCACTCCCCCACCAGGCACCCCGATGTTGCCCGTGAGCAGCGCCAGATTGATCAGCGCGGCCACGCCTTCTGTGCCTTGCACGTGCTCGGTAAGGCCGAGCCCGTTGATGATCAGGCCTGGGCGCGTGGTGGCGTAGAGTCTCGCCGCGGCCCTGATGTCAGCAGCCTCGATTCCGCAGATGCTGGCCGCGCGCTCGGGCGTCCATTCCGTCACGAAGTTGGTGAACGCCTGCACGTCGGCAACACGAGTCTCGACAAACGTGCGGTCGATCAGGCCCTCGGTGAGGATTACGTGGGCCATGGCATTGAGGAGCGGGATGTTGGTGCCCGGCCGCAGCGCCAGGTGATAGTCGGCGTACAACGCGAGCTCGATCCGCCGTGGATCGATGACGATGAGCTTCGCGCTGCGCCGCCTGACCGCCTGCTTGATGCGTGCGCCGACGATCGGATGGTTCTCGGTTGGGTTCGCGCCGCACACCAAAATGACGCCGGCGCGCTCGATGTCGTCGAAGGAGTTCGTGGACAAGCCTGCGCCGAGTGACCGCTTCAACGCCGTCGAGCTCGGCGCGTGGCACACGCGAGCGCAGGAGTCGACGTTGTTCGTGCCGATGACACAACGAGCGAACTTCTGCGCCAGGTAGTTCTCTTCGTTGGTCTGCCGGGCCGAGCCCAGCACGCCCACGGCGTCCGGGCCTCCACGTTCGACCGCACGTCTCAGACCGTCGGCGGTGAACGCGAGCGCCTCGTCCCATCCCACCTGTCGCCATCCGTCGCCCTCGCGAATCAGGGGCTCGGTCACGCGATCCCCGGCGCTGACGAACTCAAACGCGTAACGGCCCTTGACGCAGAGGTGCCCCTTGCTGACCGGCGAGTGCGCAACGGGCTTCATCGACACGATACGGCCGTCCCGCGTGCCCACCGACAGCTCGCATCCGGTGCCGCAATACGGGCACACGGTCCGAGTGCGATCTGTTGCCGCTCCAAGCGTCTCGAACGTCGCATCCTCCAGAGCGCCGGTCGGACATGTATCGACGCAGGCCCCGCAGCTCACGCAGGAACTGTGGAGCAGATCGGGACCGTCCGGCTCGATCCGCGTGTCAAGCCCGCGATCTCGGATATGCCAGACGAATTGCCCCTGCACGTCGTCACAGATGCGCACGCAACGCGTGCAGAGAATGCACCTGGACATATCGACCGTGATGAACGGGTGCGATCGATCGATCGTCGCCTGTTCGAGAGTCCCGGGCTCCGGGGTGATGCCCCGTGCCGCGATCTCGCGATGAAAGGGCTTGTCCGGATCCGCCTGCAGCGCTCCCGACGGGTAGCGGCTGGCCAGCATCTGCAGCGTGCCCTGCCGGCAGGCCTCGAGCTCGGGCGTGTCTGTCTGGATGCGCATGCCCTCGGCAACGGCCGTCGAGCAGGCGGGCACCGGCCGCGGCAGGCCGTCGATTCGAACGAGACACAACCGGCAGCTTCCCGTTGGAGCCAGGCGATCGTCATGGCAGAGCGCCGGCAGCTGGACGCCGGCCGATCGCAGGGCATCGACCAACGACGGCGATTCGGGCAGCGCGACAGGTTTTCCGTTGAGAACGACGTTGGGCACGCTGAGGAGGTCAGCAACACGAGTGCCGTCGAGAACGCCCATGCCGACGCGAACCGACCGGGTAAATTTGCGGTGCGATGCGAAATAGTCCCCAGCCTTGCCGCCCAGTCTGATGAAAGAACCACGCGAACTCCTCGCGATCAAGCTCGTCCGACGCGGCACGGCGCTTGCCAATCCCGGAGGCGGAGATTCACATGCCTCAGTCCAATGTCGAGAAGTTGCGTGAGTGGGCCGGCCTCGTCCGGTCGGAGTTCGCCGAGATGCCGGGCCTGCGGCTGTCGAAGCGACAGGCGCAACGCCTCTGGAGCCTCGACGCCGAGATTACCGATGCCCTCTTCGATGGGCTGGAGGCGTCGCGGTTCCTCCGACGCACAGGGAGAGACGTTTACACGCGGTTCGATGTGGGGTGCTGACAGTGGGTGCCGCTGCGGTCCATTCAGCGACCACAGTGGAGCGTCAGCGCCCCTATTTGTTGGCCAGCCGCCGCCTCGAAATCAGGAGGTGGCACTGGATGCACGTGATGGTCAGGTTTACCTGAGCTTTGCCGGCCGCCTCGAGATTGCGCTTCGCACTCGCTTCGATCAGATCCTGAAGCGCCCGGGCGAACGCGTCGCTCTGTCGAAGATATTCGGGCCCGGTCAGCGCGGCACCCCATGCCGGATCGCGCACGGCGAGCGCAAGCGCACGGCTCTCGCGATCCAGGACCGTCCAGTTGCTGGTGACAACCGCGCCGAGAATCGCCTGCGAGCGGACGAGCTTCTCGCGCATCACCTTGCTCAACTGCGGAGCTTGATCCGCCGACGCCGTGACGCTCAGCACGGCTATCGCAGCGCAGACAAGTGCAGTCCGAAATTGTGCGGTCATTGGGCACCTCCTTTGCGCGGCCGAAGAGCGGCGGCGATTGCGCGTCCGGGCTTGCCGCCCTGAACGATCGTCTCGGTCACAACCCAGCTCAGCTCGTCTTTGAGATTCATCAGCAGCGCCTTGGCGCGCCGCTGCCGCTACTGGTTTCGTCGTGTTGAGTCATTGGCATCAGAATAGGAGCAAGACACGAGCCATCGTGATGACGCAGATTGCAGTGACAAAGCAAGGGCGACCATGAATTCGTGGCACGCACGCCCCCTCGACGAGGTCATTCAGCTGCTTGAGACCAGCCGCTCGGGCCTGACCGAGAACGTCGCGAAAGAGCGCCTGGAGCGGGTCGGCCCGAACCGCCTCAGCCCGACGAAGCCGACGCCAGCACTCGTCATCCTCGTGGATCAATTCAAGAGTGTGGTGGTGCTGCTCCTGATCGCCGCTTCGCTCATCTCGCTGGCGCTCGGCGATCGCGTCGAGTCGGTCGCCATCGGAGCGGTGCTCGTCATCAACACACTGGTGGGTTTCATCACGGAGCTCCGTGCGCGCCGGGCGATGGAGGCGCTGCTCCAGTTCGACGTCAGCAAGGCCACGGTCATGCGATCCGGTCAACTGCATAGCGTCGATGCCGCAACCGTCGTTCCAGGTGACGTGGTTCAACTGCACCATGGCCTCTTGATTCCGGCTGACGCCCGCCTGCTCGATACGAGCGACTTGCGGGCCGATGAGTCGGCGCTCACCGGAGAGTCGATGCCGGTGGAGAAACAGCCTGACGCGCAGCTCGAACCCGGCACCCCGCTCGCCGATCGCACGAACATGGTCTACAAGGGCACGATAGCCGCGTCGGGCACGGCGACTGCGGTCGTGACGGCCACCGGCGGCGCAACCGAGATTGGTCGCATCGGCCGTCTGGTCGGAACGATCGAAACGAAGCGTACGCCCCTCGAGCGTCGTCTCGACCAGCTCGGTCGGCGGCTCGTGTGGCTTGCCCTTGGGGTGGCGGCGCTGGTTGCGGCGCTCGGCGCCTGGCAGGGTGCGCCGCTCGGTCTCGTTGTTGAAACCGGCATTGCTCTCGCCGTCGCTGCGGTCCCTGAAGCGCTGCCGGCCGTGGCTACGATTGCCCTTGCTGTCGGCGTTCATCGGATGGCGCGCCGCCGCGCTCTGGTACGCCGGCTCCCCGCCGTCGAGGCGCTGGGATCGGCGACCGTCGTGTGCACCGACAAGACCAAGACCCTGACCTCGGGACAGATGACGCTGATGCGCATCTGGACCGCTGGAGAAATGTTCGACGTGCACGCGGCGCCCGCGAAGGACGGTCCCGCCAAACAGGCGCTCGAAGTGGGAGCCCTCGCAAGCCGACCGCAGCCTCGCACCGAGGGCGACCGGAAGAACGATGGCGATCCAGTCGATCGAGCCCTTCTGGACGCGGCGGTGCGAGCTGGCTTGGATCGAAGCGCGCTCATGGCGCAGCGTCCGCAGCAGGCCACGATCCCGTTTGCGAGCAGTCGCCAGTTCATGGCGTCGTTCCACCGGGAATCCGATGGAGTGGCTGCGTACATCAAGGGCGCGCCGCGGCGGGTTCTCGAGATGAGCCAACACGTGGTGACGCAGAACGGCGAGCGACCGCTCGATAACGAGCAGCGGCAGGGCGTGCTCCAGGCAAACGATGCCATGGCGAGCGGAGGATTGAGGGTGCTTGCGCTCGCGCGCGGTTCCGTGGCGAGCGCGGAAGAGGCAGGCCTCGGGGGATTGACCTTCATCGGGCTCATCGGCTTTGCCGATCCACCAGCGGAGGGCGTCAAGGAAGCAATCGCACGGCTTCGGACCGCCGGCTTACGGACGATCATGCTCACAGGAGATCAACGCGCGACGGCCGCCGCCGTCGGACGCGAGCTCGGCCTGCTGGAATCCGGACACACCATCGTCGACGGACGAGAGGTGGAGTCGCTCTCCGACGAGGATCTGACAGCCGCGCTGCGACGGGCCACCGCGTTCAGTCGCATCACGCCGGAACACAAGCTGCGGCTCGTGCGTGCACTGCAGGCCGAAGGCGAGATCGTGGCGATGCTGGGCGACGGCGTCAACGATGCGCCCGCGCTGCGTCAGGCCGACATCGGGGTCGCGATGGGCACTCGCGGCACCGACGTCGCGAAAGAAGCCGCCGCCATCGTCCTGCAAGACGACCGGTTCGACACGATTGTCGCGGCCGTCGAAGAGGGGCGCGTCATCTTCGACAACATCCGCAAGTTCGTCTTCTATCTGTTCTCCTGCAACGTCGCGGAAGTACTCGTCCTGCTGCTGGCGGCGCTGGCCGCCCTCCCCATGCCGCTCCTGCCGATGCAGATCCTGTGGCTCAACATGGTCACGGACACGTTTCCCGCGCTGGCGCTGGCGCTCGAGCCCGCCGATGACGATGTGATGGCAAGACCTCCGCGGGATCCGGCCGACACGCTGCTCTCGCGCCGCTTCGTTGCGTCCGTGCTTGGCTATGGCTTGCTGATCACTGGCGCGACTATGGGTGCGTTCCTGCTGTACGTGAACGGCGCGGCTGCAAAGGCGCAGACCATGACGTTCGTGACACTCGCAGTGGCACAGCTTCTTCATCTCGGCAACGCCCGGAGCGGCGTGAGCCTGCTGTCAGTCGACCGGGCCCTTTCCAATCCGTACGCGCTGGCGGCCATGGGGCTCTCCATCGCGCTCCAAGTGATGGCTGTCCATCTGGCGCCCCTGGCGGGCATCCTTGGCGCAGTGCCACTCGACGGTCGAGACTGGCTCGTGGCCGTCTCGTTCGGGGCCATTCCCGCTGCGTTCGGCGAGGGCCTCAAGCTGGTTCGCGCGGGATCAGTGGAGCACCGGTGAAGCGATGACACCGATGACGATCGCCATTCCGACGGCCAGAAGCCACCCCACGAAGCAAACCGCAAACGCGCGGGCCGTGCTGTCGTAGTCGAGGGCCTGGCGCACCGCGACGATCATCGCCATCAGCATCCAGACGGCGGTGACGCCGAAAACGATCGTTGTGGTTCCGGGGATGACGCCGACGATACGGAGCAGGCCAGGGGCCGTGGCAAATCCGATCGTGCGCAGCAGCTGGCCCGCATCCGCCTGCGTTCGCGGACCGGGAAAGAGGCGCGCCCCGATCTGGAGGGTGAGAATCGCCCAGATTGCCCACAGCGCCAACGCGAGCAAGCTGAACGTGACGAGCGCACGCAAGGAGGCCAGCGGCCCCATTGCTCCGATGCCGGCTGCCAGGCTCGACAGCGCGACCACGTAGGCGGCCTGCCTGGTGGCCGATCGATCGGCCTCAATGTCTTCGTAGATCGCGACATTCAATAGGGCCGCACCGGTCATCCGCGCAAAGAAACGGTTCATGTCAGCTCATCCGACCGAAGACTTCGGCCAGCGTGTTGCGCCATGCACGGGCCGCGGGCTGTAACTGGAAGAATCCCAGGCCTCGCACAATGGACTCTGTCGAGTAGCCCTTGCCGTAGAGGACGGCGTTGGCATCCTTCAAGCTTTCGATCGTCCACTCGTCGATGGCAACCCCGGCAACATAGTTCTCGAAACGGACGTACGCCACGAGATCCCCGTCGATGGCTTCGCCCTCGATGACCGGACCAGGCGCGATCACCACCGATCCAGGCAGCCACTGCCGCTCGGCCATGAGAGCATCGAGGCCGCGCGCCGTCTGAGCGATGAGGATGACGTCGAAGTTGTCGACGTCGAGCTTCGCCGCGATCGCGCCGCGCAGTCCGACGATTGCAGGCGGAGACCAGTGGTCGGGTGTCGCGCCGCGAGCGCTTAGTACGCCAGTCATCGCCGATCCGCGATCGCCGAGCGACCACTGGGTGCTCGCGCCGGGCACGACGACGATGGCGCGCGTGCGTTCGAGCACGCTCTGCGGAATGGCGGGCCTCGGCGTGTCGAGCACGCGCGTGAGAACGGTTGCCGCCTGCTGCAGCAGCTGTTCTTCGAATGGAAGCGGTATCGAAGCGATCGAACTGACCGCGAGAGCGACGACGATGAGTTTGCGCATGTGACCCTCCGCGTTTGCCAAGACTCAGGTGAGCGAGAACGTCAGAGTCACGGTGAGCGTGAACGGCCACGGCTGCCCGTTCAGCACCAACGGCTCGTAGCGCCACTGTTTGACGGCCTTGATAGCCGCTTCATCCAGAAAGTTGATCGACCGCAGTACCTTCACGTCGATCACTTCCCCGACTTCGTTCACGGTGGCTTCCAGAATCACCATTCCGGTGATGCGGTTGGACACAGCGAACGCGGGATACACTGGTTCGACGCGGTGCCGGAGCGCGGGCGCGCGAACATCCCCGCCCACTCGCTTGGGTACAACCGGCGCTGGTGCCGGTGGAGGCTGTGGCAACACTTCCGCGACCACGCCGCCAGGCAGCCCGCCGAGAACACCTCCAGGAAGTCCGCCCTCCACTCCACCCACCACCCCGCCTTCATCGCCGGAATCCACCGAGGTTTCCGGTTGGATGCCGACTGGGATCTCTGCGGGCGCCGTGAACGCCGGTGCGGACGCTTCAGCCAATCGTGCAGGCTTGTTCGCAGCGGCCGGCCGCGCGGACGGCGCGGGTGGGGGGGGCGGGGGCTCAGGCGCAGGCGCCGCCACGAAGGCCATCATCGACGGAACTTCGGGCAGGTTATCCGTGACCGCGAAGAGCACCAGCCACGCAACACTTCCCAGTACGACTGCGTGAACGAGTACCGAGACTGCCGTGGCTGTGGCGTGCTTGTCGCGAAACGGCCTGTCGAGCGTGCCTGCGCTGAGGTCGAACATCGTCTCTCTCCACTATCGTGCTGCGCGCGCGAGAATCTCGTCTTTGACGTCGTCGAGCAACCTGGTCACCTGTCCGCGAATCGCTTCACCGGCCATCGCAACTGGCTCCCGGCCGCCGAGTTCTGCTTTCAGCCGATAGTTCACTCGCGTGTCAGCACCCATCTTCCTGATCTCCCACGCGCCTTCAAAGACCGAAAAGTTTCTGCCGGAGAGGTCGCGAAACTCCAGAACCCGTCGATCGTGCTCATGCACGTCGAGCACCACATGCATCGGCACCGATCCGATCCACGCCCTCCCCACCGTCAACACCTCCCAGGCGATGGACGCAGGCACGTTGACGTCGAACGCTGCTTCGACCACGAAGGTCCTGTCGGCCGTACGTTCGACGTCAACGCTCACTGGGGAGTTCGCGCCCGCCACCTGGACGCTGAGGTTGTTTGCGGTGGCGATTTCGTGGATCCGGTCGAAGGTCATGACAGGCGTTGAGGCAAGTGGCGTGCCCGACGATCCACGAAAAAAGACGGCCTAACTCGGGGTATTTGAGTGTGATTGATGGAGCGGCTGCAGGGAATTCCGCAGGATGGGGAATATTGCGCGGTCAGCTCGCCAGCGGAGCTACCCGCGCGCGCGCATCAACGATCTGGTATCCCCGGCCGGCCCGAAGGGCCATGACCGGGTTGAATTCGAGCTCGCGCAACTCAGGAATGTGGGCACCTAGAAAGGCCAGCTCGAGCACCAGCGTGTGGAGCGCGGGCACATCCGATGGCGGCTGATTTCTGAATCCCTGCAACAGAGTGAAACCGCGGACGCTGCGCATCATATCGTCGGCTTCGCGATCGGTGAGCGGCGCGGTGCGGAAGGCGACGTCGCGAAACAGGTCCACGTAGATGCCGCCCAGGCCGAATGCCACCTGGGGGCCGAACATCGGATCCTGCGTCAGCCCCACGACCACTTCGACGGCATCGGCGATCATTGGCTGAATGAGCACGCCGTCGAATATCCCAGCCAGCTTCTGGCGGGCTATCTCGCTGAGCTCCGCATAGGCGCTCCGCACCTCGTGCTCGTTGCCAAGACGAAGGCGGACGGCCCCGAGCTCAGTCTTGTGCAGCGCCTTTGGCGAGACAATCTTCGCGGCGACCGGATAGCCAAACACGCGTGCGAGCCCGGCGGCTTCATCTGCCGAATGTGCCACGACCGCGGGGGCGGGATGCACATCGATCTCGCGAAGCAGCTGCTGAAGCTCTGCGGGCGTCAGCCACGAATCGCCGCGTGCCCTCGCGATGGAGCGGCACAGCGCCCGCGCACCGCGAAGGTTGAGATCCTCGAATGCGGGATAAGAACCGGCGGGCGCATTGCGCCAGGTCGCATAGTCGTACACTTTGCCGAGCGCACGGGCGGCGTGCTCTGGGAATTCGAAGACCGGCAGGATCTCGTTGCCCGCCATGAGCGGCACGCAGTCAGGCGAAGCCATCGTGCACACGAGGACCGGCTTGTTCGTGGCGCCTCTCGCCCGTCCCCGCACGACTCCCTTGGCGATCGCCTCCAGGATGGCGGTGGTCCGCCGTCTGTCGATGGTCGTATAGATGGCAATCACCGCGTTGATGTCGTCTGCCGCGAGCAACCGTTCGACGGTGTCGCCATAGGTCGCGGCATCGGCAGACGCGAGCAGATCGATGGGGTTGGCCCGGCCCGCTGCGGTTTCCGGCACCTCCAGTCCAATCGCTGCGGCGGCGTCGGCGGCCAGGATCCCTGGTCCCCCGGCGTTTGTGACGATCGCGAGTCTTGGACCGCTGGGCAGCGGCTGCGCATCGAGACACGCGGCGATATCGAACATCTCGTCGATGGTGTCCGCGCGAATCACTCCAGCCTGCCGGAACAGGCCCCCTACTGACAGGTCGCTGGCAGCCAGTCCAGCGGTGTGGCTCGCCGCCGCGCGCAGTCCGGCGGCCGTGCGACCCGATTTGACGACGACGATCGGCTTTGTCCGCGCGACACGCCGCGCAATTTGTCCGAAGCGGCGGGGATTGCCGAACGACTCGAGATAGAGCAACACCACCGAGGTTGAGGGATCTCGTTCGGCGTACTGAAGGAGATCGTTTCCCGAGATGTCTGCCTTGTTGCCGAGGCTGATGAACGTCGACAATCCGAGACGGCGCCTCGCGGCAAGCGCGAGCACTGCCAGACCCAATCCGCCGCTCTGTGACGCCAGCGCCACACGGCCGCCCGGCGGGAGGCTTTCGGCAAACGAGGCATTGAGCCTGGTGTCGGGGTTCGTGTTGATCACCCCCATGCAGTTGGGTCCGACCATTCGCATGCCGTAGCCGCGCACGCGCTCGACGAGCTCGGCCTGGAGCTCGCGGCCTCGCGCGTCAGTTTCGGCAAATCCCGCCGAAATTACGACGAGTCCCTTTACGCCGATCGCCGCGCACTCATCCACCGTCGAGAGAACGGCCTCGCGAGGCACCGCGATGACGGCGAGATCGACACCAGTCGGCAAGTCGCGCACGTGCGCGTAGCACCGCCGCCCGCCAAGCTCTGTCACCGACGGGTTCACGGGGTAGACCTCGCCCCGATACCCGGAAGCCAGCAGTGAGTCGAACACACGTCGTCCCAGATTCGTGTCATCGCGAGCGGCGCCAACCACCGCGACGGCCTTCGGACGCAGGATGGATCTCAGTGAAGCCACCGTGGCAAGGCGGCTGCGCTCTTCCGCTGCGGCGACTCCTTCAGGCGAGAGCTTCAGGGCGAGGCGCACCTCGATCGCTCCCGCGTCACTCGTCGAATGCGCGGTGAAGCCTGAGTGGTGGAACACGTCGAGCATTTCGTGGTTCTCGGGCAGGACGCTTGCCGTGAACGATTCGAAGTCCTGCTCCGCGCCACGCCGCGCCAGCAGTTCCAGCAGCGCCGTCGCGATCCCTTTTCCATGGACCTTGTCGCCAACCGCGAAAGCGACCTCGGCAAGGTCGTCGGAGACTCTGAAGTAAGAGCCCATGCCCGCAATCTGAGATGCGTCTCCGGTGTGTCGGCACACGAGCAGCGTCAGGGACTTGGTGGGCTCTGAGTTGTCGCAGAGGCGTTCGACGAGATCTTCGGACGGCGACGCCATACCGAGAAATCGCAGACGCCGCGTTTCGGGCGACATCTCCGCAAAGAACCGCCGGACCGCCTCACGATCCTCGGGCGAGGCCGGGCGAAATCCGGCGGTAGAGCCGTCGCGGAGCAACACACGACTGGTGCCCGCCGACGAAGTTGCCACGGATGCCATCGGCGTCAGAGTTTCGCCGAAACGACCGTCTGAAGCGCGTCAGGAAGCAGGAACTCGTGCTCCGGATGCCGAATCGTCAGGACGGGGCAGCCGGCGATTCGCACGACCCGTTCGGCCACGCTGCCCATCATCAGGTGCCCGATGAACCCTCGCCCGTGGGTGCCCATGATGATGATGTCGGCAGCCGAGTCGCTGGCGTACTTGACTATCTCGAGCGCCGGCGGACCCGAGCGAACCGCTGTCACCGCTCCCAGTTGCTTGCGATCCTCGGTAGTGACCGCCCTCTCGAGCGCCGCGTGGGCGCCGGCCTCCAGGTCGCGCTGCACCGCCATGAAGTCGACGGTGGGTGCCTCGGCCCCGGCCCAGAGCATGGGGTTCTCGATGACGTGGAGCACGTGAAGCTTGGCTCCGAACGTGCGCGCGATGTCTCGTCCGTAGTCGAGCGCCGATTTCGCTGCCGGTCCGAAGTCGGTGGCTACAAGGACGTTGGCGATCCTGATCATGATGACACCTCTCGACCCCACAGCGAGCACACCGCGTGCCATGGTGCGCCGGGCCTCGAGACGCGATCGCTCGCTCGCGTGCGGGCTACATGCTCTGAATATTTCGCGCTGATGTGAGATCTTTCGCAGCCGCGCGGTCAGGACGGCAAATCGATGGAGATCGCCGTGCCGCCGGAGTCGGGAATATGGATGGCAATCGAGCCGCCGTGCGCCTCGATCACCCGCCTGGCGATTGGGAGGCCAAGACCGGTGCCGCGGTGCTTGGTCGTGAAGAACGCGTCAAAGGCCTTGTCGCGCACCTCCTGAGGCATACCTGGACCCTGATCGGTGATCGTCAAGCGACAACGCGAGTCGATCTGCACGATCTCGACCCGGATGCGGCCTTTCCCGTCCATCGCCTGCGCGGCGTTCATCAGAATGTTCTGAAACACGACCTGCAGCATCTCGCGGTCGCCCGAGATGCTGGCCGTCCCTTCGATGCCCACATCGAGGTCCCGCAGAGACGGATCGCTTCGAATCATCGATGAGGTATCGCTCAACAACGTCTGCAGGGCGATGGATTCCTTTCGAAGCGGCCGCGGCCTGGCGAACATCAGCATGTCCTGCACGATGCGATTCAGCGCGTCGAGCCGGGCAATGATGTCTACCAGGATCCCGCGGTCGCGCTGCTCGGGGGCCATCCTGGACGTGATCACCTGAAGCGCGCCTCGGATTCCCGCGATAGGGTTCTTCACTTCATGCGCAACGACCGCCGCCATTTCGCCGAGCTTCGCGAGAGACTTCTGCTCGGCAAGCCGCTGCTCGAGTACGACGCGGTCGCTCAAGTCGTGCAGGATGCCGGTGAATCGGCGTCTTCCGCTTTCCGATCGCATCTCGCCGACCGAAAGGTGAACCGGAAATGTCGTCCCGTCCCGGCGTTGGGCCGTGACCTCTCGGCCGATTCCGATAATGCGCTGCTCGCCGGTCGAGAGGTAGTGCCGCAGGTAACCGTCGTGCCGTTCGTGATCGGGACTTGGCATCAGCATATTGACGTTGCGCCCAAGCACTTCGCTGGGCCGGTACCCAAAGAGCCGCTCGGCTGATGGGTTGAACGCCTCAACGGCGCCGCGTTCGTCGATCACGATGATGGCGTCGACGGCTGATTCCACGATGGAGCGCAGGCGCTCTTCGCTCTGGCGGAGCGACTGCTCAATCTCGACGCGGCGGCTCAGATCGTGGAGGATGCCCGTGAAGGCGGGCCGTCCTTCGATTTCGGTTCGGCCGACAGAAAGATGTAAGGGGAATGTGCTGCCGTCCTTCCGACGGCCTCGCACCTCGCGACCGGTCCCGATGATGCGGGGGATCCCGGTTTCCAGATAGTTCGCAAGATAGCGGTCGTGCTGCTCGCGGTCGGGGCTCGGCATCAGCATGCGGACGTTCTGCCCCAAGACCTCTGCGGCGTCATAGCCGAACAGTCGCTCGGCGGCGGGGTTGAACGCAAGAATGACCCCGCCGGCGTCAATGACGACGATGCCGTCCACCGCGGACGCGAAGATGGCTTCGAGGATCGGTTCCATGTGGCCTGAAAGTTGAAATGGAATGTGCGGAGTCGGCAGATGTTATCAAATGTGGCCGAAATCGCGAGTTGTCGCGTGAAGGCAGATCAAAGAATGGGAAATATCCCTCACTCAATGAAAAATTTCCCACCAAGGGTGCTGATCGTGGATGATGAGGCGCTAATCCGGTGGACCCTGACGGAGACGCTCGGGGAGCGCGGATACCTGGTGAAAGAAGCAGAGGACGGTCGCGGCGCGCTTGCGGCAATTGCAGGAGCTGACGAGCCGTTCGACGTCGTCCTGCTCGACTTTCGCCTTCCGGATTCGGCGGACTTGCGATTGCTGGAGAGGATTCGGGGCTTGGCGCCTGACACGCGGATCATCATGATGAGCGCACATAACAGCCCTGAGCTTATACAGGGAGCAGAAGCGCTGGGCGCCTATCGCGTGGTCAGCAAGCCTTTTGAAATCGAGAGCATGGCGGCGCTAGTCAATCAGGCCCAGGCCGAGCCGGCCGATGGCAGCAGTAGGCGACAACTCTTATGACCAAACCTACGATTCTCGTCGTTGACGACGAGCAGCTGATTCGCTGGTCGCTGAACGATCGACTCACGCACGAAGGCTATCGCGTACTCGAGGCGCAGACCGCGGCCGAAGCGCTGGAGAAGCACCGTGAAGGGGTCGACCTCGTCCTGCTGGATTACCGGTTGCCCGATTCTGACGGCCTGACAGTCCTTCGGCAGATCAAAGAAGCGAATCCAGAGACGCTGGTTATTCTGCTGACGGCGTTTTCCAGTGTCGACATGGCGGTCGAGGCCATGAAGGGCGGCGCCTACCACTACGCGAACAAGCCGTTCAACCTGGATGAAATCGCGCTGCTTGTGGAAAAGGCGCTCGAGACGACGCGCCTGCGCCGAGAAGTGCGAGCGCTGCGGGCGAGCCAGGCACAGCCGTACAGTTTCGACCGGATTGTGGGTGACAGCGCAGCCATCGTGCAACTGAAAGCGCTGCTGCAGAAGATCGCCGGCAGTCCTGCCTCGACGGTTCTGCTGACGGGTGAGAGTGGGACAGGCAAGGACCTGGCGGCGAAGGTGCTGCACTATGCGAGCGACCGCGCGACGAAGCCGTTCGTGAACATTACCTGCTCGGCCCTGCCCGAGGCGCTGCTCGAAAGCGAGCTGTTCGGCCACGAGCGCGGCGCCTTCACCGACGCGCGCCAGCAGAAGCGGGGATTGTTCGAGATCGCCGACGGTGGAACGGTCTTTCTCGACGAAATCGGCGAGATGGTGCCTGGACTTCAGGCGAAGCTGCTCCGGTTTCTCGAGGAGAAGACGTTCAAGCGCGTCGGGGGCATGACCGACATCAAGGTGGATGTGCGTGTCATCGCCGCGACCAACCGCAGGCTCGAAGAAGAGGTGAAGCAGGGGAAGTTTCGCGAAGACCTCTATTACCGGCTGAACGTGCTGCCGATTGCGATCCCGCCGTTGCGGACGCGAGCCGACGACATTCCGAGGCTCGTCCACTACTTCATCGACACCTTCAACGCCGAGTTCCGTAAGCGCATTCGCCGGGTGGCGCCCGAGACCATGAAGCGGCTTCAAGCCTACGGATGGCCCGGCAACATTCGCGAACTGCGAAACGCCATCGAACGCGCCATGCTCCTCGCCGACGGCGATGAGCTGACGGACCGTGATTTTCCGCTCACGACGGGCGCCGCGCCAAGACTGACCGAAGCCGTTCAGCTTCCGACGCAGGGCATCGATTTGGAGCAGCTCGAGCGATCGCTCGTCATCCAGGCGCTCGAGCGAAGCGGCTGGAATCAGACTCGGGCGGCCACGCTCCTCGGGCTGAATCGCGATCAGATTCGGTATCGCATCGAGAAGTTCAAGCTGGAGCGGGCACCGGTTCAGAACGGGTAAGGTTCTCGTGTTCCTATTGGCCAGCCGTCACCGGCGCGCAGGTGGGGGCTGCGTCGCGCAGGCCCGCTTTCCGCAAGATCGCCATCATGGGGCACCAGTTCGTGAACGCCGACTGAAACAAGTTCAGGCCCACGAACAGCGTGAACCAGAGGAAGTTGGCGTTCACGTAGATCCCCAGCACCACGCTGAGAGCCACGAACCCGCCTGCTATCAAACGAAGCGCACGTTCGACGGTCATGATGAACTCCCTTCGAGACGAATTTGACGAGATGCCGTGAGTCATGACAGCGCTCCTGCCGGCGATGGCACCACGGACGTGATCGTTGTCTGTCGATTCCGATGGCTCATGAAGTAGAGCACCGGAACGGTGACGCGTGAGAGCAGTAGCGACGCGACTTCTCCAGCCATCAAGGAAATCGCCAAACCCTGAAAGATGGGATCGAAGAGAATGACGGCCGAACCGACGATGACCGCCGCCGCCGTGAGCGCCATGGGACGGAAGCGGACCGCGCCGGCGTCCACGACGGCTTCGGCGAGCGGCATCCCCTCCCGCAGGCGCATCTCGATGAAGTCCACGAGGATGATCGAGTTCCGCACGACGATGCCGGCGCCAGCGATGAAGCCGATCATCGATGTGGCAGTGAAGAACGCGCCCATCGCGGCATGCGCCGGAAGAATCCCTACAAGCGAGAATGGGATCGCGGCCATGATGGTCAGCGGGACGCCTGGATCCTTCAGCACTTCGTGCGCGAGTTCCGCCGACACCCTGGCCGTCTGTTCGAGCGCCGTGCCTTCCGGCATGTCGACGATCACCTGGAACTCACTCTTGTTGTCGAACGGCAGCATCTTGACGGTGACGAGTTTGAGCGGCACGAGGGCCGCAGACGCCAGCAGCAGGAAGGAGACCCCGGCAAGAAACGCGAGGCGCACACGGCCATTGCCGGTGAGACTGGCCATTGCACGGCGGTAGAGGCGCGTGGCCGCGCCTTCCGAGACAGGACCGTGAGCGGACTCTGCCCGCAGCAGGCGGACGGCGGCCCACGGTGTCACGATGAACGCCGCCGCCAGCGAGAACAGCATCGCGGCTGATGCGCCCATGGGAATGGGCCGCATGTAGGGACCCATCAGGCCGCCGACAAACGCCATGGGCAGAATCGCCGCGACCACGGTCAGCGTCGCCAGGATGGTGGGGTTCCCGACTTCGTCAACCGCCCGCACCGCAGTGGCGACAAGACTCGAGCCGCCGTCGCCGCCCATCCGCACGTGTCGCACGATGTTTTCCACCACGACGATGGCGTCGTCGACGAGGATCCCGATGGAGAAGATCAAGGCGAACAGCGTGATGCGGTTCAGGGTATAGCCGTACACCGAGAATGCGAACAGGGTGAGCGCCAGGGTGACTGGAATGGCCACAAGCACCACGACGGCTTCGCGCAGGCCAAGGGCGAGCGCGATGAGCAGTGACACGGACAGAACAGCGAGGAACATGTGATAGAGGAGCTCGTTCGATTTCTCGGCGGCCGTCTCACCGTAGTTCCTCGTCAGGGTGACGTTGAGATTGCCGGGGAGGAGCACCGGCCGCACGGTGGCCAGCTTGGCCTCGAGCTGGTGCGCGACCGCGATGGCGTTCGCGCCCTTGCGCTTCGCCACCGCCAGCGTCACCGCCGCATGCGAGCCACCAGCTCGTGAATAGAAACGGACGTACGACAAGGGCGGCGAGTCGCCATCGGTGACCTCGGCCACGTCGCTCAGTCGGATCGAGCGCTCGCCCTCTCCCTGCATTGGCACCTGCCTGACGCCGGGCTTCCCGTCGCATGCGCCTTGTGCCGAGGAGGCGCCGATCAGGCTTGACCAAGATTAGATCTCTGATTCATCCGTATCTGTGTCAGGTGTTTCTTCTACCCCATCTTCGTCATCCTCATCCGCAATGGGAAATTCCTCGACCTCGATTTCGCCATCCTCGACTTCGGGTTCGACGTCATCATCGTGTTCGTTCGAAGCCATCAGCGCGATTGTCCCGCCAATTCCGTGATCAACGAATTCCGCGACTGCTTGTGAGGCCATGGCCGGCTGGTTCAGGAGACGGCGGCGCGTGTCTTCACATCGCCGCGTTGTCGTCGTGCCACATCCTCAAGACGCCGACGAGCGGTGTCGAACGCCTCGTGGATCGCCCGGTGAACGTCTGTGTGGCTGCCATCCAGTTCGTCGCTCTTGCGCGATGTCGATCGAGCTGTCGTGCTCCGCGCGGGTTCGTGGTTGACGATCACGTCCTCACCCGGTAGCGACAGCTCGATTCGAACGTGGACAGGCCGGCCTCGCCGTCGATGCCGGTGCGGCACCTCCAGCATTACTCGGCACCCGACCATTCCTGGATGGAACGATTCGAGCCACGACGCACGCGAACGGATCTCGTCTTCGAGGTCCGGTGAAACATCCATGTTTCGGAATGTGATCTGAACTGGTTTTGTCATGAGTCACCTCCTGCATTCGCCGCGGCCCGCGCCGCACATCGCTAGCGGGACTCAGGGGCTTCGAAGCCCGCCGGATTCACGACATTCGCCATGGTGATGTCGTTGACTGTGTGTCGCACACCCTCGACTCGACGAACAATCGTTTCAGCTTCGGACCTTTCGTGCGGCCATCGCACCGTGCCCGTCAGGGTCACCGTGCCGCGATCGACGTGCACGCGCACGCCCTGCGGAACTACCGGATTGTCGTCCAGTGCTTTCCTTGCCGCCGCAAAGATGTCCGGGTCTGAGCGATCATGTGTGTGTGTCATGGTGTGCTCCTTTCAGTCTGGGGCTGCCGTCGACGCTCAGCTGCGCCGCAACGTCAGCACCGGACACGACGCTTCCCTTACGACGTGCTGTGTCGTCGAGCCAAAGAACAAGAGATCGGCCGCACCACGCCCCTGCACGCCCATGACGATCAGTTCGCTCTGGCGGTCCGCGGCGACGCGCAGAACTTCGCGCCAGGGCTTTCCATGCGTCATCAGGGACTCCACAGTGCAGAACTCTGACGCACCCGCAACGGCTTCCTGAAGACGTCGGCGAAGAGCCTCTTCGCGCTCCTTCAGGAAATCTCCAAGCGCCATACCCGCGTTGAACGCGACGCTCGCCATGTCGGTCGTGTTCTCGAACTCAGGTTCGACGACGTGGAGGGCGGTGAGCTGCCCATCGGCTTCCTGCGCCATCGACATCGCATATTTCAGCGCTTGCAACGAAGACTCTGAAAAGTCCACAGGGCACAGAATTCGTTTATAGAGAACAGGACCGGCGGGCACTGCGTCCGGAAGTCGTACCGGAACGGTCATGACCGGGCAGCTGGCCTTCCGGAGCACCCTTTCAGCGACGGATCCGAGAAGAAGGCGCTCGAACCCCGACCGTCCATGCGTGCCGATGACGAGCAGATCGGCCTTCATGCTGGTCGCCTGTTTGAGGATTTCACCGGCCGCGTTGCCTTCGCAGACGACGGCCTCCATCGTGACATCGGACGCGCGCTCCGTCTCGGCAAACGCGCTCGTGTCGGCGAGGAGCTGGTCTCGATCGACCGGCGTCAAGACAGTCGGTTCGGAGAGCGCCGGGCCGGATCCGAACTCGGCGCCTGGCGTCTGGAAGACGTGAAGGACGGTGACCGTCGACTCGTACCATCGGGCGATTGCGATGGCGTGATCGAGCGCTCGTCGAGCATGGTCCGAAAAGTCGATGGGACACAGGATCCGTCGAATCTCGATCATCACAGCCCTCCGGAGACCTCTCAACCTTTCAGGCGGCCCGCCGCACGGTGACTCGTGGAAAATGCCGGCTATACGCCCCTTCTCGCTCGGTCAGCACATGGGCGTCCACCAATGCTCCGATCAACCCAGCGCATGTGACCTCGTCGAGACCGAATCGCGTCTGCGCAGCAGGCAGCGTCAGGGCCAGTGTCGGGTGCTGGAGATAGTCGGTCTGGATTCGCATGACGAGGTCTTCGATCTGGCTGCGTGTCGGGGTCATCGTGTCATCCTCCAATGTTCGTGCAGTGCTGCCTGGCGTCGAGAGCAAGCGATGTACCGCCGCCGACTCTGACCGTCGCGCTCTCAGCAGAACGATTGCCGTGTGTCCTCGGCTGAGAAATTTCCCGCGCGATGGGAAATCTTCCGTGGCGAATGCTTGGTACGTCGCTTGTTCGGCAAAGGCACCGTGATTGCAGAGGCGAGACACATGACGACCCCATGGCGGTCCGCGGAGCCTCTACGATTTCGCGATCGACGTCACGCGGGCGCCGTCCTCGCGAGCAAGCTCGAGCACGTCGCCGAACGGGAGCCTGTGGTTCTGGCGCTTCCTCGGGGCGGCGTACCGGTCGCTTACGAGGTCGCGCGGGCGCTTGGGTGTCCGATGGACGTGTTCGTGGTTCGCAAGCTTGGAATGCCTGGGCATCCGGAGCTTGCCATGGGCGCGATCGCCAGTGGCGGCGTGCGCGTGATGAACGAAGATGTCGTCACCTGGTACCGGCCGTCGGCCGAGGCCATCGAGGCGGTGACCCGAGCAGAGCTCATAGAGCTGGAACGCCGCGAGCGCGCCTATCGCGATGACCGCCCGCCTGTGCCCATCGAAGGGCGCATCGTCATTCTCGTCGACGACGGCCTCGCCACTGGATTGACGATGCGAGCGGCGGTGCTCGCGGTTCGTCGCCTCCGGCCCGCTCGTGTTGTCGTGGCTGTGCCGGTTGGTGCACGGGAGACGTGCGAGGGGCTTCTCGACATCGCGGATGAAGTGGTGTGCCCGCTGATGCCGGAGCCGTTCTCCGCCGTCGGCCTCTGGTACATCGACTTCTCGCAGACGACCGACGAGGAAGTGCGCCGCCTGCTGTCCCCGCAAACTGCGGATGCCACCCGCAAGCGGAGCGCGTGATGCACGACGCCGCGCGTCATCGACGCCGTACGTCGGCACGCGGTTCCGGTCGATCTTGAATCAGCCGCACAGCGACTGCTGGAGGCTGTCGATCCACGCGCCTCGATAGTGCTCATTGGTGAGGCCACGCACGGAACGCTGGAGTTCTATCGGATTCGCGCCGACCTCACCCGCGCCCTGATCCAACAGCGCGGATTCAATCTGGTCGCAGTCGAGGCCGACTGGCCAGATGCCTACCGCGCCAACCAATGGGTGCGGCTGCTCGGGACTGACAGCACTGCAGAGGAGGCGCTTGCGGATTTCACGCGATTTCCTCGCTGGATGTGGAGGAATCGTGAGGTCGTGAGGTTCCTCCGCTTGCTGCGTTCCGACAATTCAGAACGGCATCAGGATGCGCGCACGGGGTTCTACGGCCTCGATCTGTACAGCCTGCATCGTTCCATCGCAAGCGTCATCGAGGACCTCGACAAGGTCGACCCGAGTGCAGCCAGGAGAGCTCGTCAAGGGTACGCGTGCTTCGATGTCTTCGGTGAGGACGTACAGCGGTACGGTTATGCCGCCAGCCTGAACATCGACCGCTCGTGCCAAGACGAGGTCGTCGAGCAGCTCGTCGAGCTTCGACGCCGAGCGGCGGAGTACGCAAAGCGAGACGGGCGCGTCGCCGCAGACGAGTACTTCGTCGCCGAGCAAAACGCGCGGGTCGTGCGCAACGCCGAAAGCTATTACCGCGCGATGTTCCGGGGCGGCGCGGAATCGTGGAACCTGCGCGACCGCCACATGATGTCGACCTTGCAAGCGCTGCTCGATCATGTGGGCCGCCTTCATCGGAGTCCGCGCGCCGTCGTGTGGGCGCACAACTCACACCTCGGCGATGCGCGAGCCACGAGCATGGCCGACATCGGCGAACTGAACCTCGGCCAGCTCGTCCGCGAGCGCTTCGGGTCCGAGTGCTTCGCGATCGGCATGACGACGCATGATGGCGAAGTGACGGCGGCGCATGAGTGGGACGAACCCGCTGCCCTCCGTACTGTGCGTCCGTCGCTGCCAGGAAGCTACGAGCGTGTGTTTCACGACGTCGGTCTTCCGGCGTTCGTTGTCCCACTGTCATTGCCTGCGGTGGCTTCCGTCCTTGCCGGGCCGCGACACGAGCGCGCCATCGGCGTGATCTATCGACCAGAGACGGAGCGGGCGAGTCACTATTTTGCGGCACGGCTGCCGCAGCAGTTCGATCTCGTCCTGCATATCGATCGCACACGGGCGGTGGAACCACTCGAACGGTGGGGTCGCCATGAGATCGACTTGCCGGAAACCTACCCGACGGGCGTATGAGGCCGGCCATGGTGCAACCTGCCGCGGTGCAGATAGAGGTCGGGCGAGTCGTCATCGAGGGGGATCTCACGATTCCACCCACGGCCGCCGGGCTTGTCGTGTTTGCGCACGGGAGCGGGAGCAGCCGCTTCAGCAAACGAAACCGATCGGTCGCGCATGTGCTGCAAGGCGGTGGTTATGCAACCCTGCTGCTCGATCTGCTGACACGTGAGGAAGAAGCGATCGACGAGCAGACGCGCGAGTACCGGTTCGATGTCGATCGCCTTGGCCATCGTGTCGTGGCCGCCATCGACTGGGCCGCTGGCCGTCCGCATCTTGCGCGGCTGCCTGTGGCTTGTTTCGGCGCCAGCACGGGGGCGGCCGCCGCTTTGATCGCCGCGGCCGAACGGCCAGAAACAGGACGCGCGGTGATCTCGCGCGGAGGTCGCCCAGACCTTGCGGGCTTCGCGTTGCCGCACGTGCAAGCCCCGACGCTGCTCATCGTCGGCGGCGACGACGAGCCGGTCATCGAGCTCAACCAGGCGGCCATGCGGCGTATGCGTGCGCCGGTTCAGCTCGAGATCGTGCCAGGTGCCACCCACCTGTTCGAGGAGTCTGGTGCGCTGGAACTGATCTCGCAACTCGCTCTCAGGTGGTGCACGACATACTTGAAGGGACCGCGCGCGACATGCGCATGAGTGTGGCTCACACCCGGAGCTCGTACCCCTTCATCACCTTCTCCGCCTCGACGATCGCGACCATCGTCTTGAGGACCGAATCCGGGTTGAGCGAGATGCTGTCGATGCCCTCCGCCACCAGAAACTGCGCGAAATCCGGATAGTCGCTGGGCGCCTGGCCGCAGATTCCGATCTTGCGACCCGCAGCATGAGCCGCACGGATGACCTGCGCGATCGTCTGCTTGACTGCGTCGTTGCGCTCGTCGAACAGGTGGGCGACGATCTCGGAATCGCGATCGACGCCCAGGATCAGCTGGGTCAGATCGTTGGTGCCGATGGAGAAGCCATCGAACACCTCGGCAAATCCTGCGGCCAGGATCACGTTGCTCGGAATCTCGCACATGACATAGATCTCGAGGCCGTGCTCGCCGCGGACCAATCCGTGGTCGGCCATCTCCGCGAGGACCCGCCTGCCCTCCTCGACCGTGCGGCAGAACGGCACCATCAGCTTGACGTTGTTCAGTCCCATATCCTCGCGCACCTTCCGCATGGCGCGGCATTCGAGCGCGAAGCCGTCGCGGTACCGCTCGTCGTAGTAGCGCGAGGCGCCCCGGAAGCCGATCATCGGGTTCTCTTCTCTTGGCTCGAAGGCGGCGCCGCCCAGTAGGCCGGCGTACTCGTTGGTCTTGAAGTCGGAGAGCCGGACGATGACGTCCTTCGGCCAGAAGGCGGCGGCGATCATGGCGACGCCTTCGGCCAGTCGATCGACGAAGTACTGGCCTTTGTCCGCGTAGTCCAGCCGTGAGGCGATCGATCTCCTCGTCGCTGCCTCGGATCCTGAGATCTGTTCGAGGCGCAGCAGTGCCATCGGATGAGCGCGCACGTGGGTCCCGATGATGAACTCCAATCGGCCAGGCCCACGCCGTCGTTTGGCAGAAACGACAGGGAGAATGCTTCGGCGGGGTTCGCCACATTCATCATCATCTGGGTGCGTGGACGCGGCAGGTCCGCCAGGTTCGTCCTCTCCACACGGACCGGCAGGAGACCCCGATAGACGAACCCTTCGTCTCCTGCGGCGCATGACACGGTCACAGCGTCGCCGGTCTTCATCGCCGAGGTGCCCGTTCCGGTGCCGACGATCGCGGGGATGCCGATTTCCCGGCTGACGATGGCGGCGTGGCACGTACGGCCGCCGCGGTCGGTCACGATCGCCGCCGCCCGCTTCATCATGGGCTCCCAATCGGGATCGGTCATCTCGGTGACGAGCACTTCGCCAGGTTGCAGTTGGTCCAGGTCCGCCGACGATCGGATCACGCGCGCGAGCCCCTGGCCGATCCTCTCGCCGACGCTCCGGCCCTTCACCAGCAGCTCTCCTCGCGAGTCCAGGTGGTAGCGCTCCAGCACCATCGCGTCGCGTCGGGTGTGGACGGTTTCTGGTCTTGCCTGCACGAGATACAGTTCGCCGCTGCGACCGTCCTTCGCCCATTCGATATCCATCGGCGTCGGCCTGTTTCGAAGCTGGGAGTAGTGCTCTTCGACGAGCACCGCCCACCGGGCCAGCGTCAGCAGGTCATCGTCCGACAGCACGAACCGTTCACGGTCCTCGGTCGATACAGGAACGCTGCGGGTCTGCCGTGTGCCGCCTTCGTCGTAGACCAGCTTGAACTCCTTCGTCCCCGAGCTTCTTCTGAAGAATCGGTCGAAGGTCGCCGGTCAGCGTCGGCTTGAACACGTAGAACTCGTCCGGATTCACCGTGCCCTGCACGACGCTCTCGCCAAGACCATAGGCGCCGGTAATCAGGACCGCGTCGGAGAAGCCCGTTTCGGTGTCGATCGAAAACATCACGCCGGCGCTGGCCAGGTCGGACCGCACCATCTTCTGCACGCCCACCGACAGAGCCACCTGCATGTGGTCGAAGCCGTTGTGCACGCGGTAGACAATGGCCCGATCGGTGAAGAGCGACGCATAACAGCGCCTCACGGCGTCGAGCAGCATCGCCTCGCCGTGTATGTTCAGGAACGTCTCCTGCTGCCCGGCAAAGCTTGCGTCGGGGAGATCCTCGGCCGTGGCACTGCTGCGCACGGCAACGTCACATTCGGGCCCATACCGCTCCTCGAGCCGTCGATAGCCTTCACGAACGGCCTGCGTGAGCTCGGTGGGGAGCGGCGCGGCCAGCAGCGCCGACCGGACCCTGGCGCCGGCGACCTGCAGCGCGTCGATATCGCCGATATCGAGACCGGCCAGAGGCATCTCGGAGCACTCGTTCCAGGTCGCCGCCCCGCAAGAAGTCCCGGTAGGCGTCGGCGGTCGTGGCGAATCCGTCCGGCGTCCGGATCCCCAGCGGGCTCAGCGCCCGCCGCATCTCACCGAGCGACGCGTTCTTTCCGCCGACCGAGGCGACGTCGTTCATGCCCACATCATCGAAAGCCCGGATCCAGTTCATGGCGCACTCCCTCGGCAACCGAATTGCGGCCGCGATCGCGGCCGCAGACTCACTGCCACAGCAAGCGAAGTGCCCGGTCGGCGTCCGGCGCTTTCTGAGTCGTGGTAGCCTCAAACCGTGAGGCGAATGCGTGATATTTCGGAGCCAGGGGAAAAATTCCGGCAGTGCCAGCGTCGTCGGACTCGCTCACCAAAGGCGAAACCAGGCTTCAGTTGGGCACGCCTTTCGCAAACGGATGCAACAAAGTGCTTGTGCACCGGAGGAGCACTGGGGCTAAATGGATCCGTCGGAATGGACTCGCGGAACAATTGCTGTGGGAGAGTGACATATGCCACACGTCACAATCCGGCGCATTCGCGGCGAGTATCTCGAGATGCCCGGCCTACGACTGACGCTTGAACAGGCCCAGCGACTGTGCGGTGTCGACAGAACGCTGTGCCAACGAGTACTCGATCAACTCGTTGGAGAAGGATTTCTCTACGTCAAGCCGGATGGATCGTATGCGCGGCCGACCGATGAGATCTCGCGCGCTCGTGTCGTGAAGGCAGAACTGACGGACAAACGCGTGAAGACAGCGTCCTGACTCATCGGACACGTGTGCGGCGGGTTCACACCTTAACCGAATCTCCGGTGTGAACGCGCGTGCCAAGGCCAGGGGGTTTCCGTTCCAGTATGCCGCTGGGCCAGACACTCCGCGGCTGTCAACGCGAAGGGATTCCCATGAAGGTCTCCGAGATCATGAGCGTGGGCGTGCAAACAGTCAGGCCGGGCACCCCCGCGGCCACGGCCCGGGAGCGGATGCGGACGAAGAAGATCCATCATCTTCTGGTGATGGAAGGGGCCGAATTGCTCGGCGTCCTGTCCGCCCGGGACCTGGCGCGAAGCGGGCGGCGTGGCAACACGGCACAGAAGCTCCTGGTGGCTGACTTCATGACGCCGCGCGTCGTGACGGTCAAGCCTGACACATCGGTGCATCGAGCCGCCAACATGATGCGAGGGCACTCAATTGGCTGCGTGATTGTCGTCGACGAGAGACGAGCGGTGGGGATCGTGACCCTCGCAGATCTGCTCGACCACGTCGGCGGCAAACGGCGCCACCGACGCGACACGCAGACACCGCCCGATCTGCACTATCGCGTGCCACACAAGAAGCAGCACCGGGCAGGCGGCTCCTGGTAACGAGGCCCGCGCTCCGAATCGTCAGACGGGCGTCAGGCCTCTGGGGCGGAAGAACCAACGCTTCGTCGCCTCGGTGGCCGCCAGGTAGGTCGTAACGATCCCGACGACGGTGCCCATCTCCATGGGCGACAGCGGCACAAAGCCGAACAACCTGGACCCGGGCCCGAAGAACGGAACGGCGAGGGCGAACACCGTGGCCGCGACCGTCGTCCACAGCAGCAGGGCACTTGGCCGGCTGCGCCACGCGGACCCGTGTGTGCGCAGAATGAGGACGACGCCGAGCTCGGTCAACAGCGACACCACGAACCACGTCGTCTGGAATGTGGCCTCACCGGCACGGAACAGCAGGAGAAGCGCGGCGAAGGTCAGGAGGTCGAAGATGGAGCTGACGAGCCCGAAGACGATCATGTAGCGCCGGACCTGCGCTGATATCCCAGCGCTGCGGGTGCGTCACGCGCTCGAGGTCGACCCGGTCGGTCGAGATCGCCATCGACGGCACGTCGGAGAGGAAGTTGTTGAGCAGGATCTGTTTCGCGACCAGCGGCAGGAACGGCAGGAGCGGCGCCGCGATCGCCATGCTCACCATGTTCCCGAAGTTCGCGCTCGTCGTAATCGAGATGTATTTGAGCGTATTCGCAAACGTGCGGCGCCCGTCCTCGCACCCCCGTGCGCAGGACATCGAGATCGCGCTTCAACAGGATGATGTCGGCGCTCTCGCGTGCGACGTCCACGGCCTGGTCGACCGAGATGCCGACGTCGGCCGCGTGTAGCGCGGGGGCGTCGTTGATCCCGTCGCCGAGGTAGCCGACCGAGTGACCCGTGCGCTGGAGCGCACGTACGATGCGCTCCTTCTGCTGCGGATCGATCTCGGCGAAGAGCGACGTGTTGGGCGCCGCATGCCAGAGCGCCTCGTCGTCGAGCTTTGCCAGCGCGTCCCCCGTGAGCATCGACCTCCGGTCGAGCCCGACGGTCTCCGCGAGGTGGCCCGTCACGAAGCGGTTATCACCCGTGATGACCTTGACCTCGACGTGCAGCGCGGCGAGGTCGCCGAGCACGCGTGCGGCGTCGGCCTTGGGCGGGTCGAGGAAGAGCAGGAAGCCGGCGAAGACCATCTCCGCCTCGTCGTCGCGCTGGTAGGCCCCCTTGGCCACGACAGTACGCGTCGCGAGCGCGAGCACGCGAAAGCCCGCCTTGCCTTTCGCCTCGTAGTATGCCGAGAGCTCGGCGGTGACGACATTTGTCAGCGGGAGCACGGCGCCGTCCTGCTCCACCTGCGTGCAGATCGAAAGCACGTTCGAGAACGCGCCCTTCGTGACGACGAGATGTCGCTCGGCATCGCCGCCCTCGGCCATCACGATCGTCAGGCGCTTTCTCAGGAAGTCGTAGGGGATCTCATCGATCTTTTCGTGGCCGGAGGTGGAGAGCCCCGCCTGTTCTCCCGCCGTCACGATCGCCGCATCGATCGGGTTGTCGATACCGGTCTCGAAGGATGCATTGAGGAACGCGAGCTGCCGGACAACGGCCGACGTTCGTCCTTTCGGATCCGTGGCGTCGGCGAGGACGATCGTCCCTTCGGTCAGTGTGCCGGTCTTGTCGGTGCACAGGACGTTCATGCTTCCCAGGTTTTCGATCGCATCCAGGCGGCGGACGATGACGCCCTGCTTGCTCATGGCTCGCGCGCCAGCCGAGAGCGTCACGCTCACGATCGCGGGCAGGAGCTCCGGCGAGAGCCCGACGGCGAGGGCGACCGAGAAGAGCAGCGACTCGACGAGCGGACGGTGGAGCAAGAGGTTCACCGTCAGGACGGAGAGAACGATGACGACCATGGACCGGATCAACAGGTAGCCGAACCGCCGCAACCCTCGGGCGAAGTTGGTCTCGGGCTCCCGCGCGCGCAGCCGTGCGGCGATCGCGCCGAACGCCGTGCGCCGCCCCGTTTCGACGACGAGGACCTTCGCCGTGCCGCTGCGCACCGACGCCCCGAGAAACACGATGTTGGTCCGCTGGGGGGGCGGCGCGTCGGCGGGTACGACTCCGGGCTGCTTCTCCACCGGGAACGACTCGCCGGTCATGCTTGCCTCGCTGACAAGGAAGTCCCTCGCCTCGAGGATCCGCCCGTCGGCGGGAATCAGGTTGCCCGCCGAGAGCACGAGGACGTCGCCCGGCACGAGCGCGTCGGCGCGCACGGTCGCTTCGACGCCGTCGCGCACCACGCGGCAGGTGAGCGCGAGGCGCTTCTTCAGCTCCTCGACCGCCGCGGACGCGCCGTACTCCTGGTAGAAGCCGAGCAGCGTGGAGCCAATCACGATCGCGAGGATGATCGCCGCGTCGACCCACTGGGAGAGGCCGAGCGAGACCGCGGCAGCGAAGATCAGGATGAGGACGAGAGGGCTCTCGACCTGCCTCCAGAGCAGGCGCAGCGGGCCGAGACGCTGAGCGTCCTCCACGCTGTTTGGGCCTACCACAGCCAGTCGCTCGGCCGCGCGCGCCGCCGTGAGTCCGTTCAAACTCGAACCAAGGGATGTGCTGAGATTGCCGACGTCGAGACTCCAGTACGGTGCGGTGGTGTCAGAGACGCTCACGCAGGGTCACTCCACCTCACACTATTCCGCATCGTAGGCCCCGATAGCCGCGGGGAGCGACTGCGTGATGCCATTCCCGGCCGCCGGCAGTCCCACGAGGAGTGCGCTGATCACTTCGTCCCGCGATGCGCCGGCCTGCTTGGCGAGCTTCACGTGAAACGGCACACCGCTGTCCAAGCGAAGGGCCGCCAGCACGGCGAGATAGGCAAGCGCCGATGTCTTCCTGTCGAGTGAACTGGCTTCGCCGAGCGCCTGAACCGCGGTCATCCAGGCGCCCGCATGTTTCGGGGCGCGCTCGAGAAACACTTGAAACGCCTTGCTGACGCCGCTCTGATCGTTGCTCATGTGGTTCTCCTCTGTAAGTGCCTCGCTTCGGCTCACTAGACTACTGGAGCGCGAGGCGACCTGCGGTCACTCGATGAAATTTCAAGCCCAGCGACTGTGCGGTGTCGACAGAACGCTGTGCCAACGAGTACTCGATGGACTCGTCGAGGAAGGATTTCTCTATGTCAAGCCGGATGGATCGTGTGCGCGGCCGACCGACGAGATCTCTCGCGCATTGACAACCCCTAGCGACCGGGTCTAAAGCCCACGGCTATACCGAACCGCAGCTCGGGTTCATACCCCACCCGAATCTCCGGCGCGATAAACACGCGCTGACCCAGCCCCAGTCGCATGCCCGCGCCGCCGGACACCGTGCCTTCCCCGGACGTGAAGCGTCTCTGGCCGATCCGCGTCACCTGCCTCAGATAGCCGCCTCCCATGACGGCGTAGGGCACGATCCTGCGAGGCGTTGGTCCCATGTCGTGCACCAGATCGATCGTCGCGTTTCCAGTGAGTGTCCAGTCGTACTCATCGTTGGAACCGCTCAAGAACACGAACTCGGCACCCGCCGCAATGCGCTCCGTCACGAACATTCTGCCGCCGACGCCGATCATTGCCCGGTCGATCCAGTCCTCATCCACGAAGCCGGCCCAGCCAGCAACGGCTTCCACTATCGCGGCCGGACGGGCCTGGGCACCGACAGGCGCAGTGACGCCCCACGCAAGTACTGTGAGAATCACTATGGGCGCGATGTGCTTCGACATGCTTTCATTGAAGCCTACGTGAGGTACTCCGGCCTTCCTAGAAGAACACTGACAAAGCCGACGCGATAATATTGCCCGTGATGCCGCCGGTGTAGTAACCGAACGCGCTGCTCACGGGCGAATTGTTCGCACGAATGTACTGCACGTTGAGCCGGTGATTGCGGCTGTTCGCTATGTAGTAGTTCAGCCCACCCAGATATTCGCTGCTGTTGCTGAACCCAGCGTCCTTATCGCCAAAGATCTGGGAGGTCGCTGCGTACAGCTCGAGCTTTTTGGGGACCGGGTAAAATCCGCCTTGCACATGAAAGCCCTTGTCGACAATCGACGAAACAGGCAGCGGCCCATCGGCGTCGAAACCGTCGAGCCACCGCGTGTACATCTCTGTCTGCAGGAAGATGCCCCGGTATTTCATTCCCGCGTCGAACGAGAGGATCCGATAATCCACGTTATTGACGGTCACGTTGGGAGCGAGAGCGCCAGTATCGAACACGTTCACGCTGTCGGCTAACCTGAGAGTGGTGTTGTCGGACGTGCCCGTTGCGTTGGTGAAGCGCTGCTCGGGACTTCTCGTCGTAGAAAAGCCGAAGCGAGTCGCCAGCTTCTCGTGCATCTCCCAATCTCCGTAGGCCCCCCTCGGTCCAAATTCCTTCGTCGTCGGCATCCACCACATGGATGCGCCGGTCGTGAATTTACGGTCCAGCTGGCTGGTCTTGACGCCGAGCGAACTGTTGTTGTTCGTCACCACGGCGTTGTACCAGACGCCCGGGAGAATCTCGCCTTGCGCCCAGACGCCGGACCCGAAGAACGGTCGGAAGAACTCGTCAGCCATGACGCGGTCGTTTCCAAGCCAGTAGGGATGTGATCCACTCAGCGACCGGGTGCCCGGGTTGCCATTCAGCCCGCCGTACACGCTGAACTTCCTGCTGAACTGGTACCCGATGACCCCGAAGATCGCACGTTGGTCAGTGGCGTTGACCGTCCAGAAGACAACCGAGTACACCAGTTTCGGCGTTCCCATCCACCCCTTGAAGAAGATCATCACCCGGTGCGAGTAGATGTCGTTGCGGCCGTCAACGGGACGTTCGTTTCCGAGGTGATCGGTAAACGTGTCCTCGTCGGGGACTTGGTTCATGTAACGCAATAGCGCGTAGCCGCTGATGCTCAGCGACCCGGCGCTCGACCGCCCAACGAGGAAGCCGTCACCAGGCGTGAACTCTCCGTATGTCTCTAGGGGCACATACGTTTCCGCGGGGCTCTGTGACGCCGAACCCGGTACTCCGGCCTGGCCCGGGTGCTGCCCCAACTGAAACTCGCCGCTGCAGCCGTCCGACACCCAGACGCCTTTGTCGTCGTATCCCCATGATTTTCCGAGCAAACACAAGACGTTCCCAGTCGATTGCGTCAACGCAACGCCGCCGGTCGTATCAGCCGCGCATTGTGTCCGCTCCCCTGGCTGTGAAAGACACACCACGGTCCCAGACGCCGTCTGCGCGGCAGCACTCTGCGCGTGGCTCGAGTGAGCGAACAAAAAGAGCATCAAGAAGGTCGCCACCACCATGAAAAACTGCGACCTCGAGATTCGTGTCGTCTGGATTGGAAGCGGAAGGATTAGTCATCGTTTGGCTCGAATCATGGTCAACATCTTTAGAGACATACCCGCACGGCGTTTCAGGCGAGACGCGCCGACAGTGGAACCACGCGCGACGACCACAGCACGAACGCTGCCAGCACTCCAACGGGCCCCGCACGAAGATGTGAGCTACCCGGGACCTTCCTCACCTGGAACCATTCTTGTAGATGCCACATTCGTGGCTCCTGCAACGCGTGCCCTCCGCAAGGTAGACGCCTTGTGCGGGCGCGGCCGGTGAGCGCGTTTATTCCCACATGGCTGAAAATTTCCGCGCGCTTCGAGTGCTGGTGGTCGAGGACGAGCTGCTCATTCGATGGGCAATCGCCGAAACGCTCGCACAGGCCGGACACAGTGTGATCGAAGCCGAAGACGGTGCTGGCGCAGTCCTCGCGGTGAAGAATGCCGCCGACGCGATTGATGCCGTCGTGTTGGACTTCCGCCTTCCCGATTCGAACGATCTGACGCTGCTCGCCACCATCCGGCGGCTGTCGCCTGAAAGTGCCGTCGTGTTGATGACGGCTTTCGGCACGCCGGAGGTCGCGAAAGGCGCACTGGACTTGGGCGCCTATCAGGTGCTGCACAAACCCTTCGAGATGCACGACCTCGAGCCTCTGGTTCGCAAAGCGTGCAGCTTCGGTAGCTCGTAACATCCTCGACCGCCGTCACCACGTCACCGTTCCGCGTCGGTTCTTCGGAACGTGCCGAGCAAGACGCACTCGCCGTCTTCGTTGGCAAACCATGCCCGCACGTGCTGCCGCCTGGCGAAGGCCAGGGCCTGCGAGACGGCTTCATCCCGGATGCGGAGTATGAACTGCTCAGGAGCCGACAATGTGCCGAGCAGATAGACGGTGGACGGATTACCGCGCTTTTGTCGGACGACAACATCCCCGCCGTCGGGAACTGGGCGTGGCAACATAGAACTTCTCTCGCAGAGAGGAGACGAGGTCAAGCCACGCAAGTGCTTTCCTGCCCGGTGGCTCCCTAGTCGGTGATGCTCCGGGCTTCGCGCGTGAGCATGAGCGCGGAGGCCGGCGACATCTCGTCGAAGTAGCCGACGAAGCGCTGCGGCTCGGCGGCCTTGTAGGTGCGAAGATTCTCGACCCAGCGATACGCGATCGGCTGATACCAAAGCAGCGTCTCGACGAGAAGCGGCCCTCCTGTGCCAGCGATGCCGATTGAATAGCGCACGCGGTCTTCGCCGCCGCTGAAGTCGGGATCGTCCAGCGCGGCGCCGTGCACCGCCACATCCGCCGGCGCCGCGCGCTTCTCGAATCCTCGAGGAAGAAGCCGGTTGTCCTTCGCGTAGCGTGTCGCCGTCAGTACTCCGGTGGTAATAGCGCCGGCTGGTGTGGCCTGTTCGGAGAACGCGAGAGGCACGATCAGCTCGATCTGATTGCGCGCGCCGAAGCGGCGCTCGTAGATGAACGTGTTCGTCACGGCGCCGTCCTCGGCGACAACGGTGAGAACGGCTTCGTCCTCGGGATAGGCCTTTCCCGTCACCAGCGCGCGCGGCAGATTCAGCTCGCCGCGCGGCCAGGCGTCGTCTGCGCAGAAGGTGCGGATGTGTGCGACCGCCTCGGCCAGGTCCGCCTTTCCGAGTGCCTCGCCAAAGGCCGGCATCAGCCGGCTGAAGCCGCGGACGGGTCCGCCGCCGTGGCGACCGCCAACCAGTCCGCGCTGGCCTCGCGCGACGCGAAACGGCACTCGGCGAAGTCCGGCGGCACGACGGGTAGCCCGCGTCGACCGCCGGCGCGCCGCTCCCGTCGCTGCCGTGGCAGGCCGCGCACGACGACTCGTAGACCTCTTTGTCTGCTCGCGCCGGTGGGCGGCCGCGGTCGTGGCCGCAGTCGCATCGCGCCGAGCCACGGTGAGGGCCATCCGCATCGAATGCGGCCGTCATCTCACGGTCCGTCTGGTGGCAACGTGGGCGTGGCGATCACGGGCTCGCCCCGGTGAGCGCTTCCAGGAACGCCTTCAGATCCGCCTTGTCCTGGTCGGTGAATCCCAACGGCCGCACCATCGGATCGAGGGTCGCGTTCGGCACACCTCCGCGATCGTAGAGGTCGAGGACATCCTCGAGCGACCGTGCCGATCCGTCGTGCAAGTAGGGCCAGGTGAGCGCGACGTTGCGCAGCGGCGGAGTCTTGAAGCGGCCGCGATCGCGCCGGTTCTTCGTGACCGCCTCACGGCCGACGTCCGGATCCGGCCGATCCATGCCGACGCCCAGGTTGTGGAACGACTGATCCGACAGCATCGGACCGGCGTGGCACAGCACGCAGCGTCCTTTGCCCATGAAGACATCGAGTCCGCGGTGGGCTGCGGGCGACAGCGCAGCAGTCTCGCCGGCGATGTATCGATCGTATGGCGACGGTCCGGTGACAACCGTCCGCTCGAACGCCGCGATGGCTTTGGCGATGCCGTCTTCGGTGACGTCGGTGCCGAAGACCACCCGAAACTGGGTGCGGTAGCCGGGAATCGCGTTCAGCTTTCGCACGACGTTGTCGAGCGTCTCGCCCATTTCGATCGGGTTGTGAATGGGGCCGAGCGCCTGCTCCTCCAGCGAGACGGCGCGTCCATCCCAGAATTGGTACTTCATGTACGCGGAGTCCAGGATGGTGCCCGAATTTCGATTGCCGACTTGGCCCTTGATGCCGGTGTCCGTCGGGTTGTGATTGGCCCAGGCCATCGATGGATCGTGGCAGGTGGCGCAGCTGATCGTGTTGTCGGCCGACAGGCGCGGGTCGAAGTACAGCTGGGCGCCGAGTGCGATCTTCGTCGGCGTCTGCGGGTTGTCCGACGGGACCGGAACCGGCGGCAATCCCTGCGGCGGCGGAGAAAAGCCGCCGGCCGACAAAGCAAGGACGAGGCTGAACAGAAAGCGTCGCATCAGATGACTCGCCGCTTCATCCTTCGTCGCGAAAGCTCACGGCCAGCGCGCCAGCATCTGGCGCAGCTCGTCCCCAGTAGCCGAGTCTGAGCATCGCTCGTTGCCATGGCGTCTCCCTCCTATTTGTGCTTCGCTATCGAGCGAACAACTTCGCGACAGTGGGGAAATTCCCGCATCGAACGGCGCGACCACGAACAGGCGCGGAGCGTCCGCTGCCACGTCCGCCGGTCCATTCGGGCATCCAACGGCTGGATGGCCAAAAAGGCTGCAGATCGCGGGCCAATCGGAGACGAGAGGCGGCATGTGGCTGACCTTCGGTATGGAGTTTCGTGTCGATCGCCAAAGGAACGTAGCCTGCGGAGATGGACCGCATCTTGCCTGACGCCTTCCTGCAGGCGCAGAGTAGATCGATCGTCAAGAGAGTAAGGAGGAAGTGATGACGACAGTGGCCGTTTCCAATCTGATCGCTGCCCCGGTTGACCGCGTGTTCGAGACCTTTGCCGATATCGAGCATGGGCCCGCACATGTCTCGGGCATCAAGAAGCTCGAGATGATGACGCCTGGACCAGTCCATGTCGGGACCCGCTGGCTGGAAACGCGCGAGGTGATGGGGAGCCTCGACACCGCCCAAATGGAGATCACGGCGTTCGAACGCAATCGCATGTACACCATCACCCACAACAAGACCGGCGTGCGGATCGACACGACGTTTTGGTTCGAGCCGTCAGGTGACGGCACCAAGGTCACGGTGGAATTCGACCTCGACTCGGGAGGCCTTCCGCCTGGTTTGCTCGCGCCGCTCGGCTGGGCGATCGCGGGCAAGGTGGAAAAGGTGCTGACTCACGATCTTGCCGATCTCAAGCGGTCTGTCGAAGGCTGACGGGTTTGTGGCCGTCTGAGTGAGCGGCAACCATGCCGCAAGGATTTCGGAAGGAGTATTTTCATGAATGTCAGAACGGTGATCGTTGTGTCATCCCTTGGCGCAGGTGTCTTGCTCTTCGTTGGCTGCGGCCCCGCAAGCCAGCCGCCGGCTCAACCCGAACAAACGGCTCAACCGGCTGTCACCGCACCGCCACCGCCGATGAGTCTTCCTGTCAGCACCAATGCCGTGATGGTTTCCCTTGTGGATCATGCCGGTCATGGGCTGTGGGATGCCGAGAGAGAAGGCCGGGCGCCAAAGACCGCGGAGGACTGGGAAATCATTGCGGAGCACGCGATCCAGGTCGCGGCCACCGGCGTCCTGATTACAATCCCCGGCACCGGCCCCAATGATTTGAGACTGACGCGCGAAGCCGACTGGCAAAAATGGGCGCGCGCGATGTCGGACGCGGGTCTGGCTGCCTTCAAGGCCACCGAGGCGAAGGACTTGAAGGCGCTCGTCTCGGCCAATTCGCAGCTGGTGGACAGCGTGCGAGGGTTGCCACGACGCGTACAAGCCCGATATCCCGAGCGAGGGCATCCTCCACAAGCACATGCATGTCGAGCGGCGCTGAACCTGTAGAGGTCGCGCGGGTCTCGGGCTGGAAGCGCAGGAGGCGGCGGTTCGAGGCTGCCGCCTCGCCTCAGCGATGGTCGGCGTCATGAGCCCTAGCGCATGACACGCGAGAGGCAGTCCGTTGCGAGACGCCCCAGCAGTCGGCCGGCGGCTGCGGCCAAGTCGCCGGGCAGGTCGGCCGCGATCGGTTCTTCCGCGCGGATGATCTCCGAATGGACCGCCCGCTCGGTGGTCGTCACCTGGACCTCGACCGCCCCGACCAGCCGTGGGCTCGGCGCCGCCTCGATCTGCCATATCACCAGCGTGACGGCCAGCGACGGCGCGCTGCCGACGTCGACGAGGCGAATACCTGCATTCGACGCAATGGCATATCGCACCGCCGAATCCAGGTAGCGATCGGGGGTGGTTGCCCAGAGCCAGACTGGATCCTCGGTCAGCTCACCACCGGGCTGCTGGTGCAGTACGCGACGCCCGATGTGTGCCCGGCCCTGCGTCTCGAGCAGACGGACGCTCATGGCATTCGGGGCATCGGCGGCCACACCTTCTGGTTCGATCAGTCGTGGCTCGATCATGCGGACGGGAACCGTGTCCGGGCGTTCAATTCGAACACGGCACCCAGCGCCCAGACAGGCCACTGCCAGCGCGAAGAGCACTCCGTATCTCGAGGGCCGAATCATTTCGGCTTCGCTCCTGCCTGCTGGATGCCGTGGACCACTGCTTCCGGCTGTTCCTGCAGCTGGCGCGCGAGCTCGCGCAGCTGCCCGAGCGACTCGCGTATCGCGGGCAGCGAGCGCCGCAGGTCCTCCGCCGCCAGGCTGGCCTGGTCCATGGCCTCGCGCGTGGCGCGGCCGGAGGCGGGCAGGTCTGCCGCGTCGATGGCGGCGCGTGACTCGTCGGCGAGCTTCGACAGCGTGCCCTCGTTGCCGACCAGTCCGTCGAGGTTCGAGGCGATCGCCTCGATCTGCGTGGTGGTCGTCGACAAGAACCTCCGCGAGTCGGCACTCAAGGCCGGCAGATCGCTCTCGCTGACGATGCGTTCGACGTTGGTGAAGAACCGGTCGGCCCGGTCGAGGCTGTCGGGCATCCGGGCGACAATCTGCCGAAGAACCTGGAGCGTCGACTCGACGCGCTCCAGCACTTCGGGCAACCGGTCCCGCAGCTCCGCAAGCGGGGTCGGCATCGACGGGATGTACGGCCGACTCGGCGTGAAGCCGAGTGTCATCGGCGGAGGGGGGTTCTCCGGCATGTCGAGAAAGAGGTATGCCTCGCCGGTCACGGGGTTGCCCACCACTTGAGCGCGCAGCCGTAAGAAAAAGCCCGCCGCGGCGAGTCCCTGGAGGTTGGTGACATCGGCACCGACTGTGGTGAGGCGATCGGTGAACAGCTCGAAGTCGATCTCGATCGTGCGGCCGCCCGGCTCCACTTGCAGGTCCGACACCCGCCCCACGGCGACGCCGCGGTAGCGCACCGGGCTCGAGATGTCGAGACCGGCGACGTTCTCCTGCGTATAGGTGACGAGCTCGATGACCTCGCGGCTCCGCATCCGCTGGATGAAAAGCAGCCCGGTCGCGAGGACCACGACGATCGCGATGACGAGGAATAACCCGAGGCGCGCGTAGCTCTTCTCGACCGCCATGATTTATCTCTCCCGGGCCGCGGACGCGCTCGGCGAGGACCGCGTGAAGAAGTTGTGTACGAACGGGATGGCCGATTCGTCCCGCAGCCGGCGAGGATCGCCTCGGGCGACGATCCCCTTGGCCTCCTTGTCGAGCACGATGCAGTTGTCGGCGACCAGGAAAATGCTCGGCAGCTCGTGCGTCACGATGACAATGGTAATCCCGAGATCGCGGCTGAGCGTGATGATCAGGTGATCGAGCTCGACCGCGCTGATCGGGTCGAGCCCGGCGGAGGGCTCGTCGAAGAACAGCAAGTCGGGCTCGATCATCATTGCGCGCGCGATGCCCGCGCGCTTCTTCATGCCTCCCGAAATTTCGCCCGGAAAGTGCCCCGCGAAAGCGCCGAGGCCGACCAGATTCAGCTTCGCCTGCACGAAATCCTGTACGAGGGGGCCGCGCACGTTCGTCCAGGTCGTCAGCGGGAGCGCGAGGTTCTCGGCCAGCGTCAGAGAGCTGAAGAGCGCGCCGGACTGGAAGAGGACGCCGAACGGCGGTATGCCGCTGTAGACGTGCGGCTCGCCGACGCCATCGATCTCGATGCGGCCGGCCATCGGCTGCTCCAGGCCGATCAGGTACCGGAGCAGCGTGCTCTTGCCACTGCCCGACCCGCCGAGAATGGCCAGAGTCGTTCCGCGCTCGACCTCGAAGCTGACGTGCTCCATCAGCACGCGGGCGCCCCACCCGATCCGAAGGTCCTCGACGACGATGTGCGCCCGGGACGTGGGCATGTTCAGACTCCCAGCAGCGTGGAGAACAGCGTGAAGAGCGCGCTGATCACGATCACGCCGAAGATGGCCATCACGACGGCGCTGGTGGTGTGCGTCCCGACGGCCGCTGCTCCTCCGCGCGCGGCCAGACCCTGCCTGCAGGCGATGAGCCCGATGGTCAGCCCGAGGAAGGGCGTCTTGATCATCCCGCTGAGGAAGTGCGCACCCGTGATGTGGTCCGCGGTACTGAGCACGTAGGCGCGTGGCGTCATGTCGGTGACGGCGATCGTGGCGAGGAGCCCGCCGCCGAGCGCCAGCACGTCGCCAATCCAGGTCAGCAGCGGCAAGGTGGCCACGAGCGCAAGGCAACGCGGAACGACCAGCCAACTCACCGGCTTGAAACCCATCGACCGCAGCGCGTCGATCTCTTCCGATACCTGCATCGTGGCCAGCTCCGAAGCCAGGCCCGCACCCGAGCGGCCCGCCACGACGATGGCGGTGACCAAGGGGCCGAGCTCGCGGAACTGTGTGACGACGACGAGCTCGGGGACGAACACCACCGCGCCGAACCGCCCGAGCTGCGAGACGCCGAGAAATCCGATGATGACCCCGACGAGCAGGTTCGCGGCGCTCGTGACCGGCAATGCGTCCGCGCCGATCGCCTGCATCAGCCGTGGCAACGATGACCAATCGACCGAGCGAGGAGACACGAAAGCCTTCGGAACCGCCGCGACGGCATGACCGAGGAAGTCCAGCGCGCCGGTCACCTTGCCTGGCACCGCAGCGGCCACGAACCCGAGGCGGGCAAGCAGGCCCATCCTCCGGGTCGGCTGCGGCCGGGCTTCTGCCTTCCGCTCGCGATAGAGCGTGATCAGGCGGAGGGCGTGGGGGTTGTGATCCTCGATGAGGCGCGTGCGGAGCCCGCGCGCTTCGAGCCGGTCCATCAGCCGCGCCAGCAACACGGCTCCCGACCCGTCGATGCGCTCGAGCGCCGACAAGTGGAGGTCGACATCACCGCTGGCGATCAGGTCCCGCTCGGCCTGATCCACGGCCCGCGCCACCGCCGACGCGTGCGCCAGGTCGAAGGCGCCCGCCGGGACCAAACGAGTACGCTCGCCGTCGGCTTCAGCTCTGATGGCCACGCTCATCACGGGGGACTATAACCCCGACCCGCGGTACGCCACAAAATTCCCACCAGAATCGATCAGCTCTGGATCGGCCGTGATGACTGTGGCTACAGGCAATCTGGCGCCCTTGAACCCCCACGCACCACCCAGGCGGTCGTGAACGCTCTGACGGGATGTCGACATGCTCGATTCCCACTCGGCTCACGGTTCTGGAGTGGCTACCTTCTGTCGTAGCGCAAGGAGATGGCTAGTCCGACATGGGGGTGCGGCTCGAGGAAGGTTTTGGTGCCGTAGAACGCCGTGTCGACGCCAAAGTTGCGCGTCAGGTTGAAGCCGGCCCCGACCGACGGATACCAGCTGCCTTCCGAGTATCGGCCGGCACCCCTCACTTCAATGGCACCAAACCTGTACTCCAAACCGGCGCGAAAATTGGTTCCCCCTAGACCGTTCGAGTATTCCGTGTAAGCGGACCACGCATCCCTGTGATACGAGACGTCGCCGGTATAGGTGACCGGCAGCTCGATTTGAGTCGTGCGGTTGGGGCCGGGCAGCTTGGCATGAAGGAACTCGGTGCCGTTGAAAAGACTCACGAGGGCGAGCTCGTGTTGCGTGATGTCGCGCCACTTGATCCGGTTCGCGACGCCGCTCACACCGGCGCCGAAGTCCCAGCGGTTGACGACGAACGCCATGCCGAAATCGAGGGCCAGGCCGATGCCCTTCGACGATGTCTGCCATTCGAGCGTAAAGGGCGTCTCGGGTGGGTTGGGCACAAGGAGGCCACCCGGGTCGGTGTCCAGCCGCAGCGTTGCATTGAACTCGTCGAAGCGTAACCCCTGCAGGTGATGGTAATTCGCCACGACATACATGCCGTTGCGGCTGGCACCAGGGCCGTCCTGCGAGAAAACGGGGAAGCGCGCGCGATACGATCCGGTGATATCGAGGGCAAGCTGGTCTATCTCCCCTCCGCCGATGTACATACTCGCCGATCGAACGTACCTGTTGGTTGCGCTGTTCAGCAGCTTCTCAAACTCCGAATCGAAATCCCCATACGCCTGCGCGGCGAGATACGGACCCGCGCCGACGTAAATACCCTGAAAGCTCCGGTCGCTCTCGTGCAGCATGAACGTATGGCCCCAGGTGATGGCCGTGAGACCTTCTTCGGACGTTTTGAGGGGAGTGTCGAATCCGTCTTCGCGGTAGGCATTCAGGTCGGACTGGAGCCGAGCCTGGATCATGTCGCGGAAGAACGACGCAGCGGTGATGTCTTCGCTTCGCCCGAGGACGAAATGAAGCGGGCTGGTGCCGAACTCTATGGCGCGAGAGAGATCGAAGTCCTCACGACTCGGGTAGAACACGCGGATATCGCTCAGGACCTTCACCAGCCCCACCGGGATCAGGATCGACTTGTACCGACGCTGCCGTTCGACGAGCTTCGACGCCACATTCGGAGTACCTCCGGCACCCCCTAATGCGATTCGTCTGGCGTCGAAGCTATAGTTCTGGGCAGACGTCGATGAGGCCGTCGATGTGAGCAAGAGCACCGCGACGAACGCACTTCGCCATCTCCGCGCAAGCAATGCTTGTCTCCAATGGTGAGGAACCTCGTCTCACTCTGTCATTCGCGCTCTTTTCACGCGGCGAATCGAGTCGCAGCGGGTCGAGCAGGAGTGAGTCGGGAACCGAGGGTGGGCGAATCATAACGGACGGACTGAGTCAGCACCAGAACATCAAGAGCTGTGAGCTGTGGCACTATCGTGGCGTGACCGCCGGACATCGCCTTCTGTGCTCCTTGATGACCGCCTCGCTCACCCTGGCCGCGGGCCCGGTGGTGGCGCAGGACCAGGGGCTCGATCCGCTGATCTTCAGCCCCGCCGTTCGCGCGGGCGAAGTCTCCGGTGTGGACGCGCACGGTTTCCTGCTCTATCGTCTGCCCTTCTATTTCCACCTGCGCAGCCTCGACGCACACCCCTGGGGCCTGCGCGTCAACGTGGCCGTGTCACTGAGCTCCCTGCGAATCGAGGATGTCGCCGGCTTCGTGAAGAAGCTCGGCGTCGCCGCCCTCGTGCCGGGCATCGACGTGGAGCTGCCCGTGGGCGAGCGCGCGTTGCTCCGGCCGTTCGTCGAGGCGGGCGTGGGCAAGGGCAGCGATGGCGGGGGCGTGGAAGTGCTGTACGGCGCAGGACTGCGCGCCCGCATCGTGCAGCCGATCGGGCGCCTGCACCTGACGGTTGGCGGTGCAGCGACCCACAAGAGAGCGGCCACGCACCTGCGCGTCTACGACAACTACTCGATGTTCGAGGCCGGAGCAGACGCCCAGGTTCCCCTGGGGTTTTCGATCCGCAAGAGGGCGGCTCGCGGCGGCGTCTACACAATCGCGCGTGCGTTCGACGGGTTGGAGATTCGGCGTGAGGGCGAGCCCCTGGTCGTCCTTGGTCGACAGTTCGAGGTCGGCGGAAGCTTCGCCACCGCGCCCGATCTCCGCGTCTGGAAGATCACGCTGCCGTGGATCGCGGCCGGGTATCAGTTCGGCGAAGTGGTGTCGGGTGTCAAGGTCTACGCGGCGTTCCCCTTCTGACGGCAGCACGCTGAAGGCCGGCGCGCGCGCAGCGGCCCTCACGATCGCGCGTGGCATGCGCGACCGGCTGCGCCACGCTCGCGAACTACGACGACCCGGCCGGGCCGATCATCATGGGACCGATGACACCGCCGGCGCGACCGGCCTCGGATGATCTGCGGGTCGTGACCTTCAATCTCAAATTCAGTGAACACATCGACCGCGCGTCGGACCTGTTGTCGCGCCCGGGTCCGCTGAGCGGCGCCGACCTGCTCGTCCTGCAGGAGATGGACGGGTCTGCCGCCGAGACGCTGGCGCGCACGCTCGGCCTGAACTACGTCTACGTACCCGCCACGCTGCATCCTTCGACGCGAAAGGACTTTGGCGTGGCTATCCTGTCGCCCTGGGTCCTCGAGGACACGCGAAAGATCCTGCTTCCGCATCCTCACCGCTTCCGGAAGATGCGGCGCGCCGCCGTCGTCGCGACCGTGCGCACGCATGCGGGCGCCATACGTGTGTACGCCGTCCATTTCGAGAGCGCATTCGGCGCCGGGTCCGGCGTCCGGCGAGACCAGGCGCGCACCATTGCGGCCGATGCCGCGGACACCGCGGAGCCGGTTGTTGTCGCAGGCGACTTCAACGGCACCGCCGGCGCACGAGAATTGACCGAAGCCGGCTTTACGTGGCTGACCGAGGACGTGCACAACACGCTCGGGCCCTTCGATCTCGACCACATCCTCGTTCGCGGGCTCTGCCCGGCCGGACCGCCGGCCGCGGCCAAGGCGCGCGACCTGACCAATGCCAGCGATCATTCGCCCGTCTGGGCCGTCGTGCGTCCGTGCGCGGCGGCTGCCACCCATTTCCGGGATCGCGCGCCGCGCGTGAGCCGGTAGCCGATGGCCGCTGCGATCGCCGCGACCGCCAGCCCGGCGAGCACGTCGACGCCGTGGTGGTACCGCGTGTAGACGCAGGACACACTGAGTCCGGCGGCCACGACACCGAACCACCGCGCCGCCTTCGGATGCTCTGCGTGGAGTCCAAACGTGAGCGCCCACGTTCCGGACACGTGAGCGCTCGGGAAGCAGCCACCGGAAACCGCCGCGTTCCCGATGATCAGGTGAATCGCGTCGGTGAACAGCCAACCCCCGAAGGGACGCAGGCCCGCCATGAGGTTCGCGTTCTCCCATGGACCTCGCGCGGGCAGGAACGGGTACCAGACGTACGACAGGTAGAACCCGAGCATCATGCAGGTGAACGCCGTGTGAAATCCAGGCGCCGGCGTTTCACCGCCACGTCTGCCGCCGCTCCACGCGAAGAAGATGCCGCCGATGATCAGCGGAAAGTACGCGAAGTAGAAGGCGTGCATGAGCTCGTCGAGCACAGGGTTCCCCGCCTGCGACAGCACGAGCGCCGGTATAGCGCCGAAGAGCGTCCGGTCGGCCGCATACAGGATCCGCTCGAACCAGTACGGAGATCCCGGCGCGGCCGCGTTCACGGTGAGCGCGACCTCTTCGAAGAAGGGCGTCAGCAGGAGTGCCGGATAGGTGTATCGCAGGAAACGCGCGACGATTCTCAACCGGGCGAACGAGGGCGAATCTTCAGGCCGCGGCCGTTCCCACGCGGCGCCTGGCGGCGGCAGCGCCAGGATGAACACGACCAGGATGCCGTGCGCGACGACAATGTAGAGCCACGCCGGTACCGCGGCGGCATAGACGACCGCGACGAGCGCCACGAAGATGACATAGGCGGCCGCGGCCCAGTCGACAACGAGCATTTCCACCCCCTCTGGAAATGCGGAAAAGGAGACCGAATCGGCTCAGCATCTCGGGAGTACTCTTAGTGCAGCTCAACGATAGTCATGCCAAGCTCAGGCATTAGGAGGCCGCGGTTCGAAGCGGCCGGTGGGGTTCGAAGAGTGACGCTCGCGCTCGGCATGAGGCACGCCGTTATCGTCGTCGTCCTGGCTGCGGCTGTCGTGACGAGCTGCAGTTCCTCGTCGGTCGTCCCGTCCCAGACCGAAACACCACGCGCGCGTGAGTCAGTCGCCGGCCGCGTGCTGTTCGTCGGGAACAGTCTCACGGAAGCGAACGGGCTTGCCGCGATGGTCGAAACGTTGTCCCGCCAGGGCGGGGGAACGCCAATCAGCACCGCCAGCGTAGTCTTCGGCGGATTCAGCCTCGAAGATCACTGGAATCAGGGCGCGGCGCCGCGTCGCATCGCTGAGGGCGGCTGGTCGATCGTCGTGCTGCAACAGGGACCATCGTCGCTTCCGGAATCGCAGGCCGCGCTCCGGGAGTGGACGGCCCGCTTCGATACCGTCATTCGCGCGAGTGGCGGCCGGACGGCACTCTACATGGTGTGGCCGGAGTCGAATCGCCGTGACGCATTCGATGCGGTGAGCCGGTCGTATGCGCGAGCCGCAGAAGACGTCAGCGGCATGCTGCTCCCGGTGGGGGAGGCCTGGCGCGGCGCATGGCGCCGTGATTCCGAGGTACCGCTGTACGGGCCGGACGGGTTTCATCCCACGGCCACGGCCACCTATCTAGCGGCGCTCGTCATCTATCAGCAGATCAGCGGCCGGTCACCGGTGGGCCTTCCTGAATTGACACAAATGCCCGCGGACCGTGTGCGCATACTGCAGGAAGCCGCCCAGGAAGCGAACGCGCAGTTCGGTCGACGCTAACGGCGTGGGCTCATCGCCAGCGTGGTCACAACGGACGATCAGCGCGCTGTTGACCTCATTGGCGAACCAACCGGCCCGGCTCACGCCGAGGCCATGGTGCCACTCCCATGACAGACCGAGACGAGCGAGGACGCGTTCGCTCACCACCGCTTGGCCCAGTGATGCACCGAGAAGGTCGACGGCGTGATGAGAGTGGGATCGAACGCTTCCCCGTAGAAGTACGGATAGAACGCGTCCTTTGGCAGGATCGTGGCGCCGGCGATCGTCACCGGCGTCTGCGAGTATCCTCGCAAGCCGCCGCGGATGAGAACTGCCGTAGCCATCTGCGGCCCGAGTATTTCGAAGGCGGCCGGCCCTTCGATCGATCGCGGAATCTCGGCGAGCATCTCGCGAACCAGCGGATGTCGAGGAATCGCTCCCATCACGCCGCTCGCGACGCACATCTCGAACGGCTTGTAAGGCGTGCCGTTCGGGATGTACTGAAAGCCGAGAAAGCACGCGTGGCGGCGCAGGGGCTCGAAGCTGCGCAGCACCTCGACATCGGTATCCAGGTAGATGCCGCCATGGTCGTACAGCGCGTGAAGACGGATCGCGTTGGACGCGCGGGACCAGTGGCCCCCGGCGAGCGCGCGATCGACGAATGGATCGGCGGGCAAGTTGCTCTCGTCCCAGCGCCTGATCTCGAACCGCGGATGGTGCGCGCGCCAGGTGTCGATGCAGCGGACCATCTCGTCCGACGGTGCGCGGCCGCCGACCCAGCAGTAGTGGATAATCGGAGGAATCCTGCGCGCGAAGACGCGGCTGAACAGCCCAAGCCCCCTCATGACCGTCGGCCCCTCAATCGCCTATCCAGGGACCCACCGCATTTCTCAGCCTGGGATCAAAGATCACCGGCGTGCGACGTAGCCCGAGCTCGAGATATCCGTCCTCGGTCGAGTTCGCGCGCCATTCCTCCTCGAGCTTTCCTTCAGCGTGCAGTCGGTGCCAGCGCTGGTTCTGCCAGCCGTGCTCGGGTGAATAGCCGGCTTCGATCAGCCGGCATCCGTGCTCGGCCCGCGCATCGAGCACGGCCCTGGATCGGATCGGCGCGTGCAGGCAGACGATTTCCGCCGAGACGCCAGGGCCACCGGGAATTCCGTCCACGCCGTGCGCGCCCGGATGGATCCGCAGATCGGGAGAGGCGCGAAACAGCCACTTCGCCGGGTACTGCATCTCCACGAATGCAATCTGCCGCGACTCGACCAGCTCGCGGGATTGCTCGTAAGCATATGGCGTCGCGACCCGGGCCGTCATGGTGAGCAGCGCGGCATCGCCGCGCGCGCGGCTACCGCGGTGCTGCACGAAGTTGAGCACCTGGGCCTGGATCCTGCCGGCCGGCGAAGGTGCGAGCGCCTCTGCGAGAATGCGTCCGCCGGCGCTCCAGAACTCGTCGGCGTCGATTGGCACGATCCAGTCCGCGCCTGCGCGGGCCGCGTCCGCGGCGAGCCGCGTCACCATCTCCGACTGATGATAGGGGCCCTCGTCTCGGGTCCACTGAATCGGCACCGTCTGGGCCAGCTCGCGCAGCCGGTCCGCGGTGGCATCGGACGAACCGTTGTCCACGATGCGGAATGCGGCAATGCCTTGTGCCGCGTGATAGCGGATGTTGATCGGCAGGAGGTCCGCTTCGTTGCGAACCACCATGACCGCGACGATGTTGAGCATGGACGAGAGGCCGGCCGCATGCTGGGCGCCAGCGCAGACGAAGCGTATCACCCAAGGGAAATTGCGACGCTCCAATCCTCGGCGGTTATCGTCCAGGGCCGAGTCAGGCGAAGACTGGTTGACAGTGCGGCGGATCGACGTACTCTTTCCCTGTGATTCCACAATCACCCTTCATGGTCGTCGCGCCGATCGTCGAGGCGCGCCTGACCGAACTGCGAACCTTGCTCGGCTCGATGAACGATCGCCCGGGCACGGCGAGGCCGGACAACCCGATTGTGCCCTTCGGCCGGTTCGAGACGCTCCACTACGCCCGTTTCGTGATTCTGGACGACCAGACGCTGCAGGATTTCGAGGAGGCCGGCGCTCCGATTCCGGACTTCTCCGTGGTGCTTGCATTCGTGGGCGACTGCGACGGGCCCGCCGACGACATGCTCGCCGAGATGGCGCGCGTCGCGGGCTCCGGACTGCGACAGATCTTTTCATTCTGCAGGGACTTCACCGGCAACACCGACCTCCTCGCCTGGATGAAGGACCATTCGCAGGCGCCCGCAGCGAACTACGTGAATTGGATCGGCCGCACCGTCCGGCAGGTTCGCGAGGAAGCCAGACTTCGCGACGAATTGGTCGCGTGCGTCATGAGCCGTCAGGACGAATTCAGGCTGGATGATCCGCCGAAGATCCGAGCGAAGCTGCTGGAGCATTGTCAGCCGCTGATGAAGGACGGACGTCTCAGGCTTTCACCAGAGGAGCCCACACCGCTCGGCTGGCGCGTGCGCAATCTGCTTCACTACGCGATCGTTCCCGCGGCACTGCTGCTGCCGTGGCTGTTGGCCATTCCGGCGCTCAGTCCGCTTCCGTCTTTGTTCCCCCCGGTCGTGGCCCTCTTCGAGGCGCTCGCCGTTCTGTTGTTCGTGTTCCTGGTCGTCCACATTCCCGCCGCGCTCGCCTTCGTCGTCGCGCTCGCCGTGATGCTCGTGCCGCTGTTCATCCTGTTCCCGCTTCTGATCGCGCCAACGCTGATCGTGGCCGCGGTGTTTCTCTGGGTGCTCCGTCATGTCGAGAAGACGGAACCGGAGATCATCCATCGGCCCGAAGTCAGCCACATCGTGCAGCTTTCCTCGCAGGAAGACTACGACGTGACGAACCAGTTCAACGCCCTGGGCAGCGTCAAGCCGAGCCGGTTCCGCCGCGGCCTCTTCGTCGTCACCCTGTGGGTGATCGACTACTTCGCGCGGCATGTCTATGGACGCGGTCATCTCGGGCGAATCCGCACGATCCACTTCGCCCGGTGGGTATTCCTCGACGGGCGCAGGCGGGTGTTCTTCGCGAGCAACTACGACGGCAGCCACGAAGCCTACATGGACGATTTCATCAACAAGGTCGGGTGGGCGCTCAACCTGGCGTTCACCTGCGGACTGGGATATCCGCGGACGCGATGGATCATCAAGGACGGAGCAGACGACGAGCTGAAGTTCAAATACACGCAGCGGCGGCATCAGAAGCCGTCCGAGACGTGGTACCGCGCCTACCCCGGCCTGACCGTCTACGATCTGGAGCGCAACGCCCGGGTTCGCGAGGGCTTCGAGCGCCGTTCGATGACGGATGCCGAGGTTCGCGCGTGGCTGCGCGATCTGTGAGGACCCACCCGATGCAACTGACGGACGAGGATTACCGGGACATCCAGGGGCTCGTGCGCTTCGGCTACGGGCATCTCGCATCCGCGCGCTTTCATCTGCTGACGCTCGTCGATCTCCCGGCCGCGCGCGCCTGGTTGTCTGAGGCGCCGGTGACGACGGCCGTGAAAGGCAAGCGGCCCGACACGGCGCTGAACGTGGCATTCAGCTACGAGGGTCTCCGCAAACTCGGCGGCCGGCCCGACACCCTGGCGCAGTTCCCGTACGAATTCAAGTCCGGCATGACCGAGCCGAGCCGGGCGCGCCGTCTGGGCGATGTCGGCACCAACGATCCGAATGAGTGGCAGTGGGGCGGACCGGGCAACGTGCCGGACGTGCTCGTGATGCTGTATGCGGTCACGCCTCAGAGGCTCGACGAGTGGGAGCAACAGATCAGGAGCAAGACGTGGGTCACAGCGTTTGCCCCTCTGGCAAGCCTGACGACGGCCGATGGGGGCGACATCGAGCCGTTCGGCTTCAATGACGGGATCAGCCAGCCGGTGCTCGACTGGGAGGGCGTGAATCCGGCGCGACACCTTACGACGTCGTATACCAACATAGCTGCGCTTGGCGAAGTGCTTCTCGGTTACCAGAACGAGTACGGAAAATTCACCGACCGTCCGCTGGTTGCTCCGGCGGATGATCCCGACGATATCCTGCCGAAGGCAGAGGATGCACCCGGCAAGAAAGATCTCGGCCGCAACGGCACCTATCTCGTCTTTCGCGATCTCGCGCAGGACACACCGGCCTTCTGGCAATTCGTCAACGACGAGGCGGCGCGGGTCCGTGAAGACCGACACAGTGTTGCCGCCGAAATGGTCGGGCGCGTGCCCGCGGAAATACCGATGATGTCCAGCGACACGACCTCCGGTTCCTACGATCAGCGATCGCGCACGCCCGGGGATCCGATCGTCGCCCTCCGAAGGGACGCGATACCAGGGGTCGGACCCGAGGCCGACGACATTCGCCAGAATCAGTTCACCTTCCACGGCGACGTCAACGGAACCGCCTGTCCGTACGGCGCGCACATCCGCCGGGCCAATCCTCGCAGCGCCGACCTCCCCGAAGGCACTCGTGGTCTGTTCGGACGGCTGCTCCGTATCCTCGGCTTCGGGCGCACCAATCCGCACGACGACCTGATCGCATCTACACGCTTTCACAGGATCCTGCGCCGCGGACGGGAGTACGCGTTCGAAGCCACGAGGAAGGACGGCGCTCGTGTCATCGAGCGCGGTCTGCGGTTCATGTGCCTCAACGGCAACATCTCCCGTCAGTTCGAATTCATCCAGGCCTCGTGGCTCATCAATCCGAAATTCGAAGGGCTCGACGAGCAGGATCCACTCCTCGGCAGCCGCGCGCCCCTGGCCACCGGGCGGCCGACCGCGATGTTCACTCGTCCGGAAGCGAGCGGACTGTGCCCGCGGCGCTCGCCGCTGGCGCAGTTCGTTCACGTGCGCGGCGGCGCCTATTTCTTCATGCCGGGACTTGCGGCACTGCGTTACCTGGCCCGCAGTCCGCGATAAGTCCGTTCCACCCGGTCACCTGTTGCTCTGCAGCAGCCGGCGATCGACGTCGAGCGGCGTGCCGAGGCGAATCAGGATGATGACGGTATCGTCGGCCGCGAGCGGTCCTTTCCGATCGAGGCTTCGGCTGCGAGAGCGCCCGTTGGAAAACGGAAAATTGTTGTCGGAGGCGACGAGGAGCGTGCGCTCGTCCACCACGTGCACGGACTCGATAGTGTAGAAGGGCAGCCGGAAGAAATTCATCTCCCCGCCGAGACCCGACGGATCGGGAACCGCCAGCAGGTCGACGAGCTGAGTCTTCGCAACCGCCCCCCCGCGCGCGGGCGGTAGTGTCAACTGGAATATCTTCTTCAAGCGGGGCGGCGCCTCGCCGTCGCCCAGGTTGTCGCGCTCGATGAGCAGCAACTGATGATCGTTCACTGCCTTCAGCTCGCCGATCGCCAGCGGGCCTGATGGTGGCGCGGCGATTCCCGGGTAGACCCTGGCACCGGAGTCGTCGGTGAGGCCCGCGAGATCCACGATCTGGCTCGGGGCACCGAGGCGCACCGTATAGAAGCTGGTTGCGAGCGCACCTTGCTTGATGTCGTACACGTACAGACGCAGGTCGCTTGGATCGTCGCCCGAGACGGCGCCTTCGAGCTGCGCGTAGAGCGTCGAGCCGTCGGGGCTGATCGCCAGCCCTTCGAAACCGCGGCTCGTGGCCAGCGTCGGCCGTTCGGCGCGCGCGCGTTCCGAAATCCTGAGGAACGGGTTCTGCGGCGAGCGCACGCCCGGAATCTGAACCGGCGGAGCCAGCACCTTCCCATCGTCCGCGACGTGAATCAGGAACGGACCGAATTCCTCGCTCACCCAGAATGTGCCATCGGGCGCGCGAACGAACGATTCCGGATCGAGATCGAAGCCGGTCAGGATCCGCGCGGACACGTCGCCGCCGCACGCAGACGGCGAGGCCGGCAGCACGTTGAAGGAGAACGCCGGCAGCGGCGTGCCCGTCTTCTGATCGCACACGATGGTCCACGGGATTCGCCGATCGGGATCGCGGAGGAGCGTGGTGGCCAGGACGCGCGGCCCGGCGGCATCGCCCCAGCGCGGATCGAGCCGGTTGATGACCAGCTGGAAATCCGCCGAATTCGCGCGGGCTCCATATCCATTGTCGGCCAGCGCCCACCACGTGCCGTCGCCGGCCGGCACCATGCTCGACACGCCCTGCACGGGCTGTCCGGTCAGGTACGGACCACTGGCCGGCCCACCTACACCATTGGCGGACGCCGTTGCGCGCTCTGCCGCGGTGAAGAACGCCCCTGAAGGCGGAGAGCCCTGACGATAAATGCCAGCGGGCAGCACGGCCCGGGCGGCGAGCGCGTACGGCTGCACCGCCTCCTCGGCAATCAGCGACTCGGTCTTCGCGCCCATGGCAACGAGAAGCGCCACGAGAACGCGCTGCGCATCGCTCATAGCGCCGCGGCGTTCGACCGCTTCGCGCGCGACGTCCGGAAGGTCCGTGATCAACCCGTCGACGCCGTTGGCCATCGACGCAAACATCCAGGCCGGGTCGTTGACGGTCCACACGTAGACGTCCTGGCCGGCACGATGCGCCCGCCGCACGAAGGCCCGCGTCGCCAGGCTGGCCTCGACCGCGAGAAAATCGGCGCCGAGCGTGGTGACGTCGCCGATGGCCTTGGCCACGAGCACGCCGATTGTCCACGAAGGTCGAAGCTGCTTGAGCCTGCGGATCATGTCGTGATCGAGCGACATGAAAATGGTCTCGTTCTCCACGCCGGCGGCTTCGACGATCTCGACGACGCGCTCTTCGAGCCGCTGGGAGTGCCCGTAGGACTTGAGCTCGACGACGACGCGGCCGCGGCCTTTGGTGAGCGCGAACACTTCGGCGAGCGTGGGCACGCGCTCGCCCGCAAACTGCGGCCCCTTGCGGCTGCCGATGTCCACCGCGCGCAGCGCCGCAGCCGGCGCCTCCCAGATCTTGAGCGGCGATCGGCCCACCTTCATCAGGTCGCTGTCGTGGACGACCACGACCTCGCCGTCCTCGGACTCCTGCACATCGAGCTCGACGAAGTCGGCGCCAAGATCGACGCCCAATCGAAACGCCGCCAGCGTGTTCTCGGGCGCCGCGGCCGACGCGCCGCGGTGCGCGATGACCAGAACTCGTTGATTCTGCCTCGCGGCGCTCACGACGACGAGCACAGCGCCGAGCGTCGTGAGGATCGAGACGATAGCCACGCCGATCTTCACGCCGCGTGGTAATCGGCGCGCGCCTCCCCAGGTATCCGCGCCGAGCTCCGGGAGCGCACCCGGTTTACGAAGATCAAACACGCGGAGGTACAACCGGAGCAGCACGAGCGAGAGCATGGACACGTTCACCACGGCCGTAGCCAGGCCGAGCACGGCCCACAGCAGCACGAGGCCCGTGATGAACCCCAGAAGGGTCTGCATCGAGCCGCTGAAATCCGGCGCCAGGGCGCGGCCGATGAAATCCGGCGCCCACGTGGCGACCGCCAGGAGAGCTGAGGCGAGGGCGGCCCACATGGCGAGCGCCGCAATGGCAACGGAGCGATGGCCCTCCGACCGCGCGGAGCTTTCGGCGAGCGCACTCCGAGGCGAGACGCCCTCGAAGAGGACAAGCGGCAGCGCCATCGTCCAGCGAGCGATCGTCCGCAACAGGATGACAGCGAGCCCGGCCACAATCACGGCCGCGATCGACACCGCCGTCCAGAACTCGGGAGGCCGTCGGGATAGATAGAAATTGATGTCGTGATACCGCAGCAGGGTCCAGTACACGACGCCGACGGCTGCGGCGAACGGCAGCAGGCCCACGAGCAGACGCGCGACGATGTTCGCCGCCAGGCGGAGTACGACGAGCGCCCGCGATGCGCCAAACGCGAGCGCATCTCTCGCGGTCAGGCGCCGGCCCTTCGCGGCAGCAAGCCCGATCGCCATCAGACAAGTCATCTCGAGCGCCGTGATGCCCGTGAGAATCGCGCCGACGACGATGAGCGCCAGGATGCCCTGTCGCGTGGTGAGGAAGAACGTCGCGATCTCGGTATCGGCGACGACCAGCGTTCCGGTGCGCGACATCGCCCAGCGCAGCAGGAGCAGCGTCGCCGGCGTGAGCAGCGCAAACGAGATCAGCTTGTAGACGAGGTCGGTCTGGGCGAGCACGCGCCAGGAATCGCGCAAGTCCCGGAACGCATGGCTGACTATGGCCTGAGTCGTTTCCCGCACGGGTGCCCGCAAGGATAGAGGCTCTGCGAAACAAACTCAATCGACGCGCGCCCGAAGAGAACTCGAGCCAGCGGCAGGGGGCTACTTGAGAGCGGCGGGATTCTTCTTCCGGATATGCCCGGCGAACCGATAGGTTCGCCCGTCCACGCGGATGACGAAACTGCTGTTGTTGACGTTCGGCGCGTCGGTGCGCCGCCAGCGTTCCCACGGATGCCCAATGCCATAGGCGAGCACGATGTCGATTGCGTTCAGGCGGCCGATGTACATATACGGGCAATCGGCGAAGTCGGCTGTGATGTGCGGTTGCGGTGCGCGAGCCATCCGCTGCTTTGCTTTCTTTCGTGGTTACGGGCCGTGCGTGTGGACACGACAGTGCGACACCGGGCTTCTGGTGCCTGGTTGTGCGGAGTTGTCGTCTCCCCAAGGTGCTCGACCGGGGAAGGTCGAGCACGATGGGCAATCAACAACTACGCCGCTTCGACTGCGCTCGGTTGCCGGCGGCAGGCTTCCAAAAACGCCTGATAGAGTCCGTGCATCGTGATCGTGAACTGTTCGCCGTAGTCGATTGACTTCGCCACGGACTGGACCTTGTTCCGGTCTGCGCCGTGCTGCGCGAGCAAGCGCAGGGCGTGTTCCAGCTCGGGGCCGGAGCCGTGGAAGGCGAGCACGTTGGGACGGTCCGGGTGCAGGCACCAGGACGGCGAGGTGAACGCGTGCGCGAGGGCGACGGACGCATCCATCTCGTTCTCGAAGCGGAGCACGATGGTGGCGGCGTAGGATCCCCCGAAGTGGTGTTGCAGCTGGCCGATCGCAGTCATCTAACTTTCTCCTTACGGTTGCGTGGTTTGGTTTCCTGGGTTCCTTTTGTCGGTTAAACGCTTCAGCCTCGTCGAATCAGTAACTATCCATGGATACGATAAACATGGTAACTATGTTCCCTCGGGAAACATCGAATGGCTGAGGTGGGGTAGGCGCATCAGGGTGCGGAGCTATAACGCAGGGTTACGAGGTGTTATCAAAGCGGATGCGTCGCGCGGCGAGGCGTCAGCGCGCTTCGACGACCTGGTGGTTGACGTCACTTGATTCATTTCACGAACGGAGTCATCTAAGATGTCTGGAACAGTTCGAATGGGAGGGACATATGCCTGCAGGCACCTCAACCGGGCCCAATGACGCGCTGACAGCCGTCAAATTACTCAGTGTGATTGTCGATTCACATCTGGTGATGTCGTCATTGCAGAGATGCGGAATCTCCTACGCTGGAGCACAGCAATTCAGTCAGGGCCAGACAGTGACGAATGCTACGGAGCGGCTCACGCTCGCAAAACTGGTCTCGGAACTGCTCAAGCAATCGGCGACGCTGGGATAGCCCACCGATCAACCCTGGTCCGTCGACGACTTGGTTCAGATCCCCGCGCTGCTCGTCGCATGACTATCCGACTGGCGAGACACTATCTATCTAGATAGCGACGTACCCCTGGCGGACAGTCGGTTGCCTGTTGATCGGCGACCGATTTTCAGCAAATCGAGCCGTTTTTGGTGCGCGGCTTCGGCTTTGTGCCCACTCCCACGGCACCGCACTTGCTGACAGGCCGGCACGAGGAACGGCGATGAAGATAACTGCCAGGAAGAAGTGGAGGCGGGTCATCTTGCCCGTTTTTGGGTTGACACGACGCGAATGATGGTCGTTAAATCGCCGCTACGTTCCGTCATTCTCCGTCCTGGTAGCGAACAGTCGGAATCGCCGAACGAGCGCTCTAATGCCACCACCGAATCTCGCCTGATGAGCGCCGGGATGGTGATCGCGAACCGGTATGAAGTCCTCAGCCGTCTCGGCGAGGGCGGTGCGGGGACCGTCTACCGTGCGCGCGATCGCGTTCTCGGGCGCTTAGTCGCAATCAAGACACTTCGACAGCCAATGGTCGGCCGGCGTCAGCGCCAGCGCTTCATGAGCGAAGCGCGATCGGCGGCCGCCCTCAACCATCCCAACATCGTCACGATCCATGATTTCGGCAACGACGACACACAACCCTTCATCGTGATGGAGCTGGTCGAAGGTCCGACGCTCGCAGCAGTCATCGAAGAAGGGCAAGCTCTCACCATCTTGCAGAAGCTCGACTACGTCCGTGATGTCGGCAGCGGTCTCGAGCACGCGCATCAACATCGTGTGCTGCATCTCGACATCAAGCCGTCCAACGTCATCGTCGATTCGAGACAGGTTGCGAAGATCCTCGATTTTGGAATCGCCCGCATCTCGGACGAGTCCACGTTCACGTCGGTGCACGGCACGCCGTGTTACATGGCGCCGGAGCAGGTATACGGAAAACCCGATCATCGTTCCGACATCTTTGCGATGGGCGCTCTTTTATACGAACTGGTGTCCGGAACGCGGGCGTTTCCATCGTCTCCGGACGGCGGATTGTTGGAGCGTGTCCTGAACGCAGATTACCAGCCATTGCCCGAGAGCGTCGTCGCGCAGATTCCCGGGATAGAGCTGGTTGTCGATCGAACACTTGCAAAGGACCCGGGCGATCGGTATCAGACCATCGGCGAGCTGAAAGCCGCGATCGAAGCAATGCGGAGTCGCCTGGTGGACACGTCGATCGAAGCCGCCGGGCAGGCAGCGACGAACGTTACCGGAAGTCTGACTGCGCTCGGTGGACGACGCGATTCTGTGCCCTTCCCTCAACCTTCCGCCGTGGGTGAGTTCAGGACGCGAATGCTCGCCGCTCGTTCCCCGAGCGAGCTTCGCCGTTTGAAGTACGAAGTGGAGCACTTTCTCTCGAGCCGAGAGCACGATGTCGACGCGAGACTGCTCCGCGACGATATCGATCGCGCCCTCTCGGCTGATGGATCTGTCGGGGTCGCACTCGGTGCTGTGGTCGGGGGTGGATCCGTCTTCCCGCCGGGCAAGACGGTGATCGGGCCGATTGCGACACGCGAGGTACATCATCACTGCGCTCACCGTCGTCTTTGGTGTTTCTGCAGCTCTTTGGCTTCGACAGATGTCCCCGGGCGAGCTCCTGACAATTGCCAGGCCTGCCGGCGGAACGATTTCGGCGCCGGGCATCAAGTGCGGTACGAACGGGAACGATTGCGCGACGAGGATACCGGCCGGCGAGATCGTCGAACTGACCATCGAAGCAGACGCGGGCTTCGCATTCGAGCGATACATCGGTGACTGCGCCCCCGGTGGTCGGATGCTGATGACAGGCCCTCGCAACTGCAGTGTCGCGTTCGGACCAGTTGAATCTGCGCCAGCCGCGCTGACGCGAACGTTGACGATTTCACCCGTGCCGACCGGCGGAACGCTGGAGGGAGTGGACATCATCTGCGGGACGAAAGGATCTATCTGCTCGGCCAATTATCCCGAAGGAGTTCCGACCGAGTTGCGTCCAATCGCAGATTCCGGATACACGTTCATGGGCTTTACGGGTGATTGCGCGCCACTGGGTCACACGCAGATGACCGGGCCGCACACTTGCGGCGCCACGTTTTCGCCGACGGCCGAGCTGGTCGCCGCGGCCCCTTCAACGTCGACTTCAACAGCCGCGCGTGGGTCGGGCACATCGCAACCAACGCCCGCTACGCCTCCGACAACGGTCATCGCTGGCTCGAGACCTTCAGGCGATACCGCCAAAGCCGCGCAGGGACCAGTTATGCGGCCTCCAACGGATGAAGAGTTTGCGAAGGGGAAGATTCAGGAATTGCTCAAGGGATGGTGTGCCGCCTACGCGGCGCTCGACCCGGTCGCCGTCCTGCAGCTGTATCCACAAGTCAACATGAGACAACTCGAGCTTCAGTTGAACAAGTCAAGGTACAAGACCGTTCAATGCACAATCGGGGAACCGACGTACATGGCGCTTGATGCAATCAACGGGACGGCGAAGATCCGGGTCGACACGAAACGCATCTTCGTAGGCACCTTTCAGTCGGAAAAACCAGAGACCCAGGAATTAATTGCGACACTGCAGTTGCTCCGAGCGGACCCCAGAAGTCCCTGGCTGATTGACAAAGCCGAATACATGGTCAAGCCCAAATAGCACGAAACCCTTCGTCCTTCTCCCATGCGATGAAGTGAGAGACGTGGCGACGAAACAGCTGGAGGCGATCAAGCGATGAGCACGTGGTTTCGATTGGTCCTGGCGTCCGCGTTCTGTGGTATCGCACACATCGCCGCCGCGCAGAGTCTTGACTACGCAAAGGGGCAGACGCGCGTCGAGAATGAGCGTTCAGACCTTCTACCGGCGCGGTGGCTTCCTTGGCTCAATTTCCGAACGCGAGCAATTCGTCTCTGGTGCGGATGAAGAGCCGGCCGTCCGAGATCGCCGGCGTTGCCAGCATCGCGGCGTCGAGCTTGTTCGTCGCCACCAGTTCGTATGCCGGGCCGGCCTTGATCACGTAGACCTCGCCATCCTCCGTCGCGAAGTACAAATGTCCGCCGCTCGCCACAGGCGATGCGGTGAAGGCGGTCGCGCCGGCACCCAGGCGCTGCTGATACGCGCGTGTTCCGGTTCGCGCCTCGTAGACGCCGAGGATGCCGTTCCACCTGATGACGTACAGGTAGTCGCCGTAGAGGAGCGGCGTCGCCATGTACGCGCCAGCCCGCGGGACGCTCCAGGCCACGTGTGCGTTGCTCGTCTCGTCTCGTTTCAGCGAGATGTCGCCGGTGGCGGTCGCTCGAATGGCGTGCACCGGCGACTCGTCGCCATGCGCACTCGTGATGAAGATCAGGCCGTGCCCGGCGATTGGCGTCGGCGTCGGGATGTCGCCGCCGCCGGTCAGCTTCCAGAGCTCACGGCCGGTTTCGAAGTCGTACCCGCCGGTGTGCTTCCAGCCGTTGACGACGACTTGCTTCCGCCCGCCGGCGTCGACGATGGCTGGCGTCCCCCAGGTCGGCACGTCGTTGCGCGCTACGCGCCAGAGTTCTGTGCCGGTGGCGGCGTCGAACGCCGCGAGAAACGAGTTCTTCTGCACGTCGGCCTGAACGATCACGACGCCGTTGTGGATGATCGGCGAGCTCGCGAACCCCCACTGGGCGTCCGGCGCGGTGAAGAACCCGGAGTCGAGAACGCCGAAGCTCTTGTTCCAGAGGCGCTTGCCGGTGAGGTCGAAGACGTGCAGGCCTTCCGACCCGAAGAACGCGGCCAGGTAAGTGCCGTCCGTCGCAAGCGTCGCGTTCGCCTGGGTGCTTTTCGGGTGCCGTTTCACGGCCGGCACACCTTTGTGCACCGTCTGCTCCCAACGCGTCGCGCCGGTCCGCTTGTCCAGGCAGATCACCTTCCACTCGTGTGGGCTGCTGTCGTTCACCGGTTCAATGTCGCCGTAAAGTCCCGGCTTGAACGAATTGTCCTTCTCGCTGATTGCCGTCGTGACGCACAGGAGGTCGCCCCAGACGATCGGGCTCGAGTTGCCGAGTCCGGGAATCTTCGTCCGCCATGCGGCGGACGATGGCGTGAAGGTGGTTGGGGCCGGCCGCCCTTCGGTGACGACGCCGCTCGCGTCGATGCCGCGGAAGGCCGGCCAGTCGATGCCAGGGCGCGGCGCTCGCGCCGGTGCAGCGGGCCGCTGGGCCGAGAGAACGCCGACACCTGTGGTCACGATCACCGCTGCGAACAGCATTTGAGTCTTCTTCATCGCTTCACCATTTCAGAGCCAGAGTAACATCCGTTGAGGCGGCGTCAAGCAGCGAAGTGGGACAGCAGCGAAGTGGGACAATCGATCTGACCTGATCAGTCGATGAAGAAGGAAGACCCAGTACTCAAACAGGTTCGCAAGCGATGCCTCTCGCTGCCGGAAAGCAGCGAGGCAGGTTCCTGGGGCCATCCGAATTTCCGGGCAGGTCAGCGAACCTTTGTCACGTACGAGTGGATCAAAGGGCGGCCTTCGATTGCGTTCAGGCTGAATCCGACCGATGTCGACCTGTTGCTTCGACGCAAGGGATTCTTTGTTACACCGTACGGCCAGGGCCGTTGGGTCAGCCTCTGGGCAGATGGCTCCCTCAGTTGGGGACTGGTCGAGCGTCTTCTCGAACAGAGCTATCGGGTAGTGGCACTCAAGCGGATGATCGCCGTCCTCGACGGTTCGAAGAAGAGAGCGGCCGGTAAGAAGCTCGGTTCTAAGAGCGCGTTGCAAAATTAGCTTCAGGCGGGGTCCGCGAACAGCCCCACCGGGTGCTCGCCGAAGAGCACTTGTCACGGCTCACGGCTCCGCGCCCGGCGGGGCGGCCCCGTTCGCGGCCACTGTTGTCCTTTTGATGTGACCAAGGGTGTCTCCTCGGAAGGTCCACTCGCCGGATCCAAGCCAAATCCGTCAACTCATCCATGGCAGGCAAGTTGCACGGGGGGCGGGAATTCACGCGCGGAAAACCGAAAGGAGCAGCGTATGGCCAGGCGTCTCCGGATTCTGGGGTTGGCGTGTGCCGTCTTTCTTTCACCAATGGGCGCGGTCTCGCATCGACTGATTTCCTCCTCGTCAAACTAATTTCAGCACCGAAGGAGGCGCATCATGAAGCGATTTGGCCGCCGGACTACCCTCGGTTCGCTTCTGTTCCTGCTGCTGTTCTCGGGTCTCGTGCACGCTCAGATCTACCGCTACTATCGTCCGGGAACCGCCTGGACACTGACGGCGGTTCGCATGACTGCCGGAATGGACGCTGCCTATCTCCAGTATCTCGACACACAGTTCAAGAAGAACGAAGACGCGCTCGTCAAGGCCGGCTTTGAAAAGTCCTATCGGATATTCAGGACGCTCGACGACGGAGCCGACACCTGGAATCTGCTGATTCTTCGCGAATATACAAACCTCGCTGCGTTGGAAGCCAACGAGGAAAAATCCGACGCGCTGGTCCGCCAGACGGAAGGCGATGATCAGGTGCAGATGAAAGGCTATGAAGATCGGTCGAAGGTCCGTCAGATTGTCTGGGTGCGGACCGCCAGAGAGTTGCTGCTCAAATAGGCCGCGGTCTGTTACGAACAAGACCTCAATAGTGGAAAGGGGCACGAGATGAGATCCAGAGTATACGTAGCCGTATTCGGCATGGTCGCGGGTGTGATCCTTTCGCTCGGGGTTGCTGCGCAGACTGGGAATGTCCAGCAGACACTCCTCCAGTTGGAACGTGACTGGGAGCAAGCGAACGCGAAGAACGATACAGCTGCACTCGAGCGAATTCTGGCACCAGAGTTCGTATCCACGGACTCGGAAGGTCGTCTCACGACGCGAGATCAGTTCTTTATGCGACGGAAATCTGGCCAAGTGACATTCAATACATATACTCAAGATGATTACAAGGTGAGCGTCATTGGCGACACGGCGATTGTGACCGGCCGGAGCACGTATAAAGGTGCCCGCGATGGAAAGGCTTTGAGCGAGCAGGTGCGGTGGACCGATGTCTTCGTTCGCCGCAACGGTGGCTGGCAGGCAGTCACAACTCATTCGAGTCGAGTCGCAACGCCATAGCCGCCGAGCGAATCGTTCGATGAGAAACGGGGAAGCTGAAACCGAAACAACCTGCCCTGGCCGTCATCGTTGCGTGCTTATTGACTCTGGTCGGTTCGATCGACGTCGCTCATGCGCAAGTCGCATGGTGCCACGAAGGCATCGACAAGGCAGACGTGCTTGGTCAAAGCGACGGCGGGATCATTGCTCTTGTCATCGCTAGCCGGCATCCAGACAGAGTGCGGAAGGTCATTGCCTCCGCGCCAAACATTTGGCCCGACGACACCGCCTTGCCGCCATCGGCTATCGCGGGGATGAAGAAGGACGCTGCCGAGACCGAGGCGAAGATCGCGAGTGGCGATACGACCCGTGATTGGGTCAGGCGCAGGCGGCAGATCGAGTTGGACCTGTTTGAACCACATATCTCGCTTCAGCAGATACGCTCCATTCAGGCCCCGACTCTATTGGTTGGCGCCGACGATGACGTGATTCGGCCAAGCACTATCTCGAGATCCTCAGAAATTTACCGCACGCGCACCTCTTCATCGTGCCGGGGGTCACACATGGAGGCGCGACGGGCATCATGAGCTCTGAGCTCTTTAATGCGGCCGCAGCTCGCTTTCTGGATGAACAATTCTCTCGCCCGACATCACGTTAGGCTGCTTTCGATCAATTCGGCGACACGCGAAGAAGGCGTGGGTGGTTCTGGAACGGAGGGGAGACTCTATGCGAGCAGGCGTCGTGCAGATCTCGATCGTCGCTGTGCTCTTGATTGGTTGCCAGGGCTGCGGCTCGCAGGCGGCGAGCGTGGAGGGAACGTGGGACCTTGTTGAAGCGAAATACACTCCCCGGATCCGGATTTCAAGTTTGCCGACTGGCGTCAAATCAAGATTCTCACAAAGACTCATTGGGTCTTTCTTTCTCAGAAACGAGCGGCGCCGAAGCTGACGAGTTGGACGAATGACACCGAGCTGCTCGCCGCGGCGAAGGCGTTTGGCGCGGGCGGTGGAACCTACACATTGGACGGCAACACGTACACCGAACACATCGACTTCTTAAATACGCCCAACTACGTTGGCACGTCGATTCCGTGGAAGATCAGGTGGGAGGGCGACGAATGGATTCAAACGGGCGTCTTTCCAATGAAGAGCTTGGGATTGGGCGACAACGACATGGAGCTGTACGAGAGGTACCGGCGTGTGAAGTAACCATCGCGTGACTCAATCGCCCCGGCCGATGCTCGAGTGGGAGGCGAGGGACCGACAGCCTGACCTGGGTGTCTGAGTACTCGGAAGACGGAAGAGTCTGGAACGTGTACTTCCGCTCAACCGACACAAAGTCAAAATCGTAGCCGCCGACAGTGGAATGCCCTTCTTCTTCTCGGCGTCTGGACGACGACGACGCTCTCACGTGCGGTGAGCGTCGAAAGCATCGATTCCTTCCTGCATCTGCCGAATCTTGTCTTCCACGAGGCGGGCCAGAACCTCATCGATCTCGCACCTTATATCAATGATGCGCGCAACCTGCAGCTGGTGCTGCTCGGTGGCAGGACGGGCGCCCTCGCCTTGGCGTTGATCGTCGTGGTGAATCAGTTGAGCGTCCTTCGCGTTCGCTAAGCACGCAGGGCGATGAAAGGTAAGATTCAGCATGGAGTTCCGGCGCCGGCGCTCAACCGCGCGTGAGGCGCGGCGTCATTGGAGTCTGACATGAGTTTGACCGCATCCAAGCCAGGCAAGGACGCCGCAACCGATTCGCCGTGGGAAGGGTTCCACGGAGCCCTCTGGCAGAAGGAAATCAACGTCCGCGCCTTCATCCAGCTCAACTACACACCGTACGAGGGCGACGCCTCCTTTCTCGCTCCCGCGACCGAACGGACGCAGCAGATCTGGGACAAGCTGACCGTGCTGTTCGTCGAGGAACGCAAGAAGGGTGTACTCGACATCTCACAGATCCCCGGTTCGATCACCGCACATGGGCCCGGATACATCGACCGCGTTCGCGAAATCATCGTCGGGCTCCAGACCGATGCGCCGTTGAAGCGCGCGATCATGCCGAACGGCGGGCTTCGCATGGTTCTGGGCGCGCTGAAGGCATACGGCTATACGCCGGATCCGCACATGGTGGAAGCCTTCACCAAATACCGGAAGACGCACAACGAGGGCGTGTTCGACGCGTACACCGCCGACATTCGCGCCTGCCGGAGCTCGCACGTGCTCACGGGCCTGCCGGACGCCTACGGGCGCGGCCGCATCATCGGCGACTACCGGCGCGTGACGCTCTACGGCGTGGATCGGCTGATCACGCGCAAGAAGCAGGAGAAGCTGGACCTCGATGCCGAGCCGTCCACCGAGGAGATCATCCGCGACCGCGAGGAACTGTCCGAGCAGATCCGGGCGCTCCAGGAATTGAAGGCGATGGCCGCGAGCTACGGGTTCGACATCTCGGGCCCGGCCCGCACCGCCCGGGAGGCCGTCCAGTGGCTGTACTTTGGCTACCTCGCTGCCGTGAAGGAGCAGAACGGGGCGGCGATGTCGCTCGGCCGCTGCTCGACCTTCCTCGACATCTACTTCGAACGCGATCTCAAGGCGGGCCGGCTGACGGAAGAGCAGGCGCAGGAAATCGTCGACGACTTCGTCATCAAGCTGCGCATCGTCCGCTTTCTCAGGACGCCTGAATACGACGAGCTGTTCGCCGGCGACCCCACGTGGGTAACCGAGTCCATCGGCGGGATGGGAGACGACGGCCGGTCGCTCGTGACGAAGACCAGCTTCCGCATGCTGCAGACGCTCTACAACGTGGGCCCCGCGCCGGAGCCCAATCTAACGATCTGGTACTCCGCTCGGATGCCGGACGGCTTCAAGCAGTTCGCCGCGAAGGTGGCCATCGACACGAGCTCGCTCCAGTTCGAGAGCGACGAGATCATGCGGCGGACCTGGGGCGACGACGGCGCGATCGCCTGCTGCGTGTCGCCGATGCTGGTCGGCAAGCAGATGCAGTTCTTCGGCGCGCGAGCCAATCTGGCCAAGTGCCTGCTCTACGCCATCAACGGCGGACGCGACGAGATGAGCGGCAAGCAGATCGGTCCCGCCTCCGAGCCAATCCAGGGCGAGTACCTCGACTTCGACGAGGTGGTCACTCGCTTCGACAAGATGATGGACTGGCTGGCAGGCGTGTACGTGAACGCCATGAACGTCATTCACTACATGCACGACAAATACGCCTACGAGCGAGTGGAAATGGCGCTGCACGACTATGCGCCGCTGCGGACGATGGCGTTCGGCATGGCTGGATTGTCGGTCGTGGCCGACAGTCTCTCGGCGATCAAGTACGCGAAGGTGAAGGTGATCCGGGACAAGACGGGCCTGATCACCGACTACCAGACCGACGGTGAGTTCCCGATGTTCGGCAACAACGACAACCGCGTCGACCAGATCGCCAGCCATATCGTGAGCAGCTTCATGGGCAAGCTGAGGAAGCATCCGACGTACAGGAACGCCCTCCACACGCAGTCGATCCTGACCATCACGTCGAACGTCGTGTACGGGAAGGCGACCGGGAACACGCCCGACGGCCGCCGGCAGGGCGAGCCGTTTGCGCCAGGCGCTAATCCGATGCACGGCCGCGACAGCCACGGGATCCTCGCGGCGGCGGCGTCGGTGGCGAAGATTCCGTACCGCGACGCGGCAGACGGCATTTCGCTGACGGCCACGCTCGTGCCGACGGGACTGGGGCGGGTTGCCGAGGATCGGATCACGAACCTCACCGGCATGCTGGACGCCTTCTTCAGTGCCACCGGCTACCACATGAACGTCAACGTCCTGAACCGGGACACGCTGCTCGACGCGATGGATCATCCGGAGAAATATCCGAGCCTGACGATTCGCGTCTCGGGCTACGCGGTGAATTTCGTCCGGCTCACGCGCGAGCAGCAGATGGATGTCATCAACCGTACTTTCCACGGCGACAGCCATGTCTGACGCACCGATTGTCCCACTGGAGGCCAGGAGCCCATTCGAACTCCGGGTTCATCTGGGCGACACCGTTCCCGAGCAGAGCGTTCGGGAAGCGCTGGCGAGCGGCGACATGGGCTTCCTGCATTCCTACACGACCGGCTCCACCGTCGATGGCCCAGGTGTCCGCGTTGTGGCGTGGACGACAGGCTGCATGTGGCGCTGCCAGTACTGCCACAACCCCGACACTTGGACGCTGACCAACGGACTGCCCGTGTCCGTCGCGAGGGCGGCGGAGGAGCTCGGTAAGTACCGCCACGGCCTGAAGGTCATGTCGGGTGGCTTCACGCTGAGCGGCGGTGAGCCACTGATGCAGCATCGCTTCGCGGCCAAGCTGCTTGCGGCGGCGAAGAAGATGGGCATTCACACGACGATCGAGACAAACGGCTTCTACGGCGACCGGTTGTCCGACGCCGAACTGGACACCATCGATCTTGTGATGCTCGGGATCAAGATGTGGGATCCCACGCGTCATCTCGCCCTCACGGGGCAGGAGGTCGGACCAACGCTCGAATTCGCCCGGCGGCTCGCGGCGCGCAGACGGCCGATGTGGATTCGCTTCGTGCTGGTGCCGGGGGTGACCGACGATCTGATCGACCTTGCGAAGACGGCGGAGTTCGCTGCCAGGCTTGGCAACGTCGAACGCGTTGAAGTGCTGCCGTTTCATCAACTGGGCCGGTACAAATGGGAACGGCTCGGCCTCGACTACACGCTCAAAGATGTGGAACCTCCGACGGCCGAGGCCGCCGAGCAAGCGTGCGAGGTTTTTCGAAGAGCCGGGCTCAAGGCGTACTAGCCGTATCATCGGGGACAGTGGAATGCCCGAAATGCCGTAGCGATGTTCCGGCTTCGGACGCGGCATGCCCGCGTTGCGGCATCGTCTTCGCCAAGTATCTGGCACGGGAAGAACCGCTCCCACGCCAGCTGCAGCCGCCGGCCTCGGATGGGGACGATGACAAGCGGGGCCTGCTTCCGCTTCTGCTCGGCGTCGAGTCGCCGGCCGCGGCGCCGATCGCCGCCGGCCGCGGAGTCTTCCTTCTTCTGCTCGGCATCTGGACGACGATAATGCTCTCACGTGCGGTGAGCGTCGAAAGCATCGATTCCTTCCTGCATCTGCCGAATCTCGTCTTCCACGAGGCGGGCCACATCCTGTTTTCCCCGCTCGGGCGCTTCATGACCGTCCTGGGCGGCTCGCTCACGCAGCTGCTCGTGCCGCTCGTGTGCGCCGGCGCGTTCCTGTGGCAGACGCGCGACGCCTTCGGCGCCGCCATCGCCGTCTGGTGGGCCGGCCAGAACCTCATCGATCTCGCACCTTATATCAATGATGCGCGCAACCTGCAGCTGGTGCTGCTCGGCGGCCGGACGGGCGCAGAGGTCGAAGGCCATGACTGGGAATATCTGTTGAATGCAATGGGCGTGTCGCATTACGACCACGCCATCGCGGGTGCCGTTCAGACGGCTGGCAACGTGATCATGATCATCGCGCTCGCCTGGGCGCTGATCATCGTGGTGAATCAGTTGAGCGTTCTTCGCGGTCGCTAAGCATGCGAACAATGAGCGGGGCGCGCTGACAGCCAGTCGCGCCCCGCGGCGTGTGCTAGTCGTGATCCGTCCGGTGGGGCTCGATCTGTCCGCGAATTTCGCCGCCTGGGCTCGTCATCGTGTGCACGTTGGCGTAGGTTCTTCCTAAGCGAATTGCGGCAAGCAGCTTGTCCAGGTTGGTGGCCTCGAGTTGCTGCGTCGCGATCCCGAGGACATCGTTTGCCGAAAAGTCTCCTTCGATCGTGGCCGGCGATGCCGGGCACGCGGGCTTGCCGCCTCCGCCGCAGAAGAACACTGTCACGCCGCCGTTGGCGGTCGTCTGCCCGACATGGATATGGGCGGCCCCAACCGGGGTCTGCAGCCCCTCGTAGTGCAGAACGAAGTGCACCAGTCGTGTCGACCTGGTTCACTTCGAGGTCGAGTGTTCCCCGCCCGGCGGAGAGCGTCAGAGGCACTTCGTTACGGCCGCGCAAACTCGCGCGGAAGTCGCGCTCCGGTCTGTCGCGCTGATCGCTTCCGCGATGACTGGAATCGTGAGGAGTGAGATGGTTGCGACAAGCAGCACTGCCTTCCGGTAGTTCATTGTTCCTCCCAGTTGTAGGTTGACCGACAACGGCGTACACCGCCTAGCCGACGACGTCGTATGGACGCATCATGTCGTTGTCTTCGTGCTCCAGGATGTGGCAGTGGAAGACGTAGCGGAACCTCTGCCCGCGATCGACGTGGGTGCCCGCGGGCAGATCGAACCGTGCGGCGAACCGCGTCACCTCGCCCGGGAACGCCTGGACCGTATCCTTGGCGGCGCGCCGCTCGTTCGGCGGTGGAGACACGCGCGGTCCGGTGAACACCAGCCGGCCCGGATACTGATCGACGTCGAACGGCTGCCGATCGAGGATGTTGAACTGCACGAGGTGGATGTGGATTGGATGGGCGTCGCCGGTGGTGTTGATGAGACGCCAGATCTCGGTCGCTCCGGCCCGCGGGTTCTCGGTGACAGGCTGGTCCCAATGGGTGTTGATCAGCCCCTCGATGGGGTTGTCCTGCGCCGAAGCGTTCTCGATGAGAACCAGATCGCGCACCCTGACGTCGGAGGACGGATTCAAAACAGGCGCCGCTGGAAGCCTCGACGGCACCGAGCTGGTATCGCGTCCGCTCAGCCGCCGCGTCACCTTGAACAACATGACGTCGGCGGGAATCACGTCGTCTCCATCGGGAAACGGCGCCTTGGCGTCGTTGTTGAGCACGAGGGATCGTCCGGCCGCGTCGGAGAAATCGATGATCACGTCGAAGCGCTCCGCCGGCGCCACGGTGAGATCGTTCAGGACGACCGGCGACGGCAGGAACCCTCCGTCGGTGCCGATCTGGATGAATGGCGGCCCCGAGCGTCCGATGTTCGCGCCGTCCGACGTGGCTTCATTGAGCGTCAGGTGATAGAAGCGCGCGTTCGAGGCGTTCAACAGGCGGAAGCGATACTTACGCGGCTCGACCTCGAGGAACGGCGTGACCATGCCGTTCACGAGCACCGTGTCGCCGAAGAACTCGGGCACCCAGACCGGCGGCACCTCCGGATCGCCGGGCGTTTGAACCGGGTAGAAGAGCGATCCGTCGACGTTCAACGAGCGATCCTGGATCATCAGCGGCACTTCGAAGCGGCCTCTGGGAAGATTCAGGCTGTCTTCGTCGTGGTCGCGGACGAAGTAGAAGCCTTCCAGGCCGGTGTAGAGATTGAGGCGCGTGATGCCGAGCGCGTGATCGTGATACCAGAGACCGGCGGCCTGCTGATCGTTCGGGTAGTGATAGGTCCGGTTCGTGAAGAACGGGCCGGTCTGGCCGAACCCGTTGGTGAACCACGCTTCAGGATAGCCATCGCTTTCGGGAAGGACTTTCAGTCCGTGCAGGTGCACCACCGTACGCACTTCCGGCGTCGGGGGCATCGCGCCGTGGATCGTGTCGTCCATGGGCAGGAGATGTGTGCCGGGCAGGTTGTTCCGCCACCTGACCGCGATCGGTCTGCCACGTCGAGCTTCGAACGTCGGTCCTGGATAGACGCCGTTGTAGCCCCAGAGCGTCGTGGCGGCCAGGTCGCGGTGCAGCTTGCGCCGGAACGCCCGCATGCTGACGTCGAAGAGCGGCATCGTGCCGAGCATGCCGCTCGGCGCGATCGTCGCCGGGATCGGCAGCGCGTCCACGAACCTCGTCAGCGCTCCCGCGGTCCCGAGGCCGTGATGGCCATGGTGCACGTGGCGGCGCGTCGGCTGCTGCGCTGCCGTCTGCGACGGGAATGGCGCGTACGCCGCGCCGAGAGCAAGGGCGCCGCTCGCCCCGCCCATCAGTTTGAGAAAACGCCTCCTTTGGATTTCAGCCCGGCCGTTCCCCTTTCGATCGTTTCCGCCGGTTCCGTCTCCTTGTGATGCCATGATGCTGCCTCCTCATTCATGAACAATGAGTGAACTTGAACGGGTGAGCAGACCGCATCAATATCGACGCATCGCCGAGCGGCGAGCCGGGAGGAGCGTTCAACAACTTTGGATTGCGAGTCCGCGTTGTCAATCTCGTGCAGGGAGGTTTGTGCGGCACGCCGCGATCGCTGTGAAGATGAGCTCTTGCGCGGCGGGCGTGCGGGCGGTGTTGGACGCTAGAGTTTCACCAGATGTGTAAAAGTGACCCAGGCACGCATACGATCGGCTGAGCCCGGCCCACGATCGAGAGTCTCGCAAGTCCCATGAGCGAATACGCAATCGGCATCGAAGACCACTACGCGTGGGCCAATCTGGTGAGCGTCACGACATCTGGCGCCGACGAAATTCTCCTGGACAGGCGACGTGTCGAGTTGCTCGATCAGCGAACTCCCGGCTTCCCCGTATCACCATGACACCCTCCGAATGCCGCTTTCAGGCGCCGAGAAGCTCGTTCGAGAGGTAAGGGCATCTGCCAACGAGCGCGCCCAATCGGCCCTCTCGTCGCTAATCGGCGAGCTCGCGCCGGCAACGTGTCTCGGCATCGCGATCCGAGTACCTCCGCTTCCCGACTTGCCTGCTACTGTTGCAGAGGCTCTCGCGAGTGCGTGGATCCGGAATCGCGCCGACGGCATGATCTATCACCAGGCTCTCACGCTGGCTGCGGCACAACTCAACCTGAGGGTGTTCTATTTCGAGAAGGACAATGTTCTCGAACTCGCCGCGCAGGCGCGCCGGAAAACCGCTCGTGATCTCGAGCGTCAATTGAAAGCGCTCGGAGCAACCCTCGGACCACCCTGGCGCAAAGGTCATGGTGTGGCCTGCGCAGGTGCGATTCTTCTTCTCGGGAACTCGAATGGCAAACGACTGGGTTGAAGTTCGGAGCTGCACCTGGCTGCATGAGGCAGCCTTCTTCAAGTCAGTCCTGGACGCGGCAGGCATAGAAGCGTTGATCCCGAACGAACAGACCCTGGGCGTTCAGCCGTTGTACGGTCAACTGGTTGGCGGTGTGCGCGTGCTTGTCCGCGAAGAGGATCTCGATCGAGCTACCGAGCTCCTCGATTCTGCCGAGCCGCTAGGGGATTCCGAGGCGGACACCGGCGAGCGGTGATCGCTTGACCGCGAGGATTCATGGGTTGGTTTGACGGCACTCACACCGAAGAAAACCTGTTCCGCATGAGTGTTGGCGGAGCGCGAATTTATGCGCCGGTCGGCGCGCGAGGGCCGCTGTATCTCGTGTCAGATGCAGCTGCGGCGCGCATTCAGGGTGACGTCCGGTGGTACTTCGCCGCGCCTTTCTGATAGCAACGTTGATACTGGTTTTCGCGCAGCGCCGGTGGGGTTGGGCGTTGGTGCTCCCGCCAGCGGCCGTTGGAGTGCTCGGCCTCCGCTGGTGGTTGGCACGCGGCCTGCCACGGGCAATGTATCGCGCGAGCGATCTTCAGCCCGTCAACCGCCGCGCGAATACCTGGCGGTCGCGCAGGCCGTCCGACCTGGTTGATGCTGTTGAGCGCCACTCTCATGGCGATCGGTGGAGCGGCCGGCGGTGCGTATCTGCGGATTGCTGCAGGATGGCTCCTATCAGCACTGATGTCGTCGTGCGCCATATTCTGTGGGTGGCAGCTGTGGCTGCTCAAAAGAGCCACGCATGTAGCTGCAACGCAGTGATGACCGTTCAGACCTTCTACCGGCTGACCTTGTGGCTGCCGCTCGTCGTGCCTTCTCTGGTTGCGTTGGCGGTTCACGGAGCAGGAGTTCCCTCAGTATTCCCCTTCCAACTCCTTCTCGCATCGCTGCTCTACGGTGGCTTGCCTTATGCGGTCGTCGCGATCGTGGGGACGTTGTGGATTGGCTCCCGGCGCGAAGATGCCATCCGGCGTCAGGCGCTGCGGACACCGCTGTGGATGATCGCAGCGTATATCCCGATTCCCACGTTGATTGGCCTGCGGAGCGGCAATGCGGGAATGGCTGCGGCGGTGTTCGTACTCGGTGCTGTAGTGATCGTTGGGCTTGGTTACGTCTACGTCCTGGCTGTGTTCGGGATGCGCGAGGTGTTTCTCGGTAGGTATCGGTCATGACAGCTGCGACTCGAACCACGGTCACACGGTACTGCGCATTAGATCTGCGATGGCTTCTGGTCTGGGCGGGCTGCGAGCTACTTTCTAAGCTCGAAGGAAATCCCGGCGAACACGTTGCTGAAATTCCGGTCGCTGCTGCCGTACATCTGCGGGACCTCGCCTAGTTCTTGTGTGGCCGACAGCCCGAAGAAGACGTCCTTTCCGATCAGCTCCAGGTGCCCGAGGCGTGTGGTTACCGAGATGACGGTCACACGCAGCGAAGTCCTGTAACCGTCATCACCCTGCCGGGTGACAACCGGATTGAAACTGAGGTTAACCCCGCCAGCTCCGAGATAGAACCGGCTCTCGCCGAGCTGCAAGAATGAAAAGTGAAGACCGATCGGCGCCGGCACCGGTTTCGAGTAGTTGTCGTCATGGCCGTACCAGCCAGGATCCCGGTACTGCCTGACCTGGAAACGCGTTCGCGGCGCCACGCCATCGGGCGGTATCAATACGTTGGCCGCCTCCTCCCTGCAGTGTGCGGGCACGTTGTCCACGGTCCATTCATTCCACGCATCCACGTTCGAGGCGACCGACGATTCCCTCGGCTGCCCGGAGTGCGGCCTGTAGGGGGGCTTCTTGATCACCGGGCACGGCGGACTGAAACCGTTCTGAATTGAATAGGAATCAATCAGAGTCTGGAAACCCGTGATGTTGTACGCGTCCAGCTCTTTTCCGTCCTGCGCGCGGGCTGGCGTTGAAAGCACGGCCGTGGCAGCGCAAGCGAACGCACTTGTAATGAGTATTCGCAGAGCCATCAATTTTCGTGAGCTTGGGTCAATCGACGACCCAACGAACTAAGCTGAGAGCGGTGGAGCACACTATCTGCCAGGCGAACGGCCGACTGCAAGCGGAAACGCGCCGTTTTCACACGGCTCACCAGCCTCCCCTTCGCGTGCGACCTACACTCGAGCTACTTCTGGCAGACTAAAGTCCACCGTATCAGCTCAAACAGAGGACAGCAGGGGCAGCCCGGACCAACGAGTCTTACGGTTTTGGTGTCCGAAGCAGCTTCAGGTACTCGACGACGGCCCACACTTCGTCTTTCGAAAGTTTTCCCTGGAACGCCGGCATGTCGTCGACCTGCGTGCGCAGCTGGATGGCGTGACCGTTCCACACTTTGTAAAACAGCACGCCTTCCGTGTTGAGCTCAGTGCGAAGATCGTCGGTGAGGTCGGCTGCGTAATCGGAGTCGGGGCCGTTGCCTTTGCCTTCAGGCCCATGGCACCTCACGCAGTTCACGCCGAAGATGGCCTTCCCTCGCGTCGCGGCGTCTGCGACGGAAGACAGTGGACTCTTCTCATCCATCCCGCCGGGCGGGATCAGCCAGCCCTGATATTGCGCAGCACCGCCGACGACTGTTCCGATCACGAGCGCCACGATGCCTGCAGCTACGTGCCTTGGACGCACGTGTTCATCGTAGTGCGAAACCCGAAGGTGTGCGAGACCTGGTGAGAGCTGGTTGAAGGGGAGTGATCGGGTGCCACCGAAACGGCGGCACCCGAGATGTCGCGGTTGTCTGAGGCTCTGTTGGGACTAGGACCGTGTGAACTTGACCGTCACGGTCATGACCACCGGTGTCGGAACGCCGTTCAGCAGGGAAGGTCGATACTCCCACTGCCGGACCGCATCGAGCGCCGCCTGATCGAGCATCGGCACCGACTTCACGACTCTCGCGTCGGCGACCTTGCCTGCCTCGTCGATCGTCGCTTCGATGACTACGTCGCCCTGCACCTGCGCGGATTTGGCGATGGCAGGGTACACCGGCGCAACCTCTTTGACCCTGATCGGCGGACGAACCTGGCCGCCGACGCGAAGCGGCGGGTTAGCGAGGAGCTTCTCGCGCCGGGCCTCGGCGGCCTTCGCTACTCTCGCCTCTTCTGCTTCCGCGCGCGCGCGTTCGGTGCTCGCATCGGTCGCGGCCTTATCGGCAGCAGTCTTGGCCGCGACGGCGAGTTCCTTCGCGTGGTCGTACGGACTTGACGAATTTCTCGTCCTGCGCCTTCAACTCGGCGTCGAGAGCGGCCTCGGCCGCTTGCGCCTGGTTGAACGACTCGGCGGCTATATTTGTCCGCGCTTGCGCTCGACGCAGTAGCGATCGACTCACGCGCCGCATTCACCTCGGCCGTAGGTGGTTGGCTGCAGCCCGAGAGTGTAACGATCAGCGCCGGAAGAATGACCACGAAGGTGCGAATAGGCATCTCGCTTCTCCTTCCCGAAGTCGAATTCCATACAGCTCAGTCGAGCTGTTGTTCCGACGGTAGGAGACTGCAAGAGCATCGCCAACCGGTCGGTCTGCCGGCGTGATCTCATGGACCGTGGAGCGGCCGAGGGACGGGACCTCGACCGCATCCAGGAAATCGCAGGGCTCGCGCGATCATGCCACGTCGAATCGATCGAGATTCATGACCTTGTCCCACGCGGCGACGAAGTCGCGCACGAATTTCTCGCCTGCATCGTCACACGCATGAACCTCCGCGAGAGCACGCAGCTCTGAGTTCGAACCGAAGACAAGGTCGACGCGAGTGCCGGTCCACTTGACCTCACCACTCTCGCGATCGCGAAGCACGAAGGTTTCTCCGGCGCCGGACGTTGGCTGCCACTCCGTGTTCAGGTCGAGGAGGTTGACAAAGAAGTCGTTGGTCAAACTCCCGGCCCGCTTGGTGAACACGCCGGCGTTCGACGGCACGCTGTTCGTGTTCAGGACGCGCATGCCGCCGACGAGCACGGTCATCTCGGGCGCGCTCAGCGTGAGCATCTCCGCCCGATCGATCAGCAGCTGTTCGGCGGGCACCTGGTGCCCGTTTCCGACGTAGTTGCGGAACCCGTCGGCCGTTGGCTCGAGCACGGCGAACGATTCCACGTCGGTCTGCTCCTGCAGGGCATCGGTTCGTCCCGGCTTGAACGGCACCTTGACGTCGTATCCGGCGTTCTTTGCGGCCTGCTCGACGGCTGCGCACCCGCCCAGCACGATCAGGTCGGCAAGCGAGACCTTCTTCTTTCCTCCGGCCTGCGCGTCGTTGAACGCCTTCTGAATCCCCTCAAGAGTTCGCAGCACCTTCGCGAGCTCGGGTGGATTGTTGACGGCCCAATCCTTCTGCGGCGCGAGACGGATGCGTGCCCCGTTGGCGCCGCCGCGTTTGTCGGTGCCGCGGAACGACGATGCCGACGCCCAGGCAGTCGAGACCAGTTGGGAGATGGAGAGTCCCGATGCGAGGAGCTTCGGCTTGAGAGCCGCGATGTCGGTCGCGCCGATCAGATCATGCGTGACCGGCGGAACCGGGTCCTGCCACAATTGCGGCTCCGCTGGCACCAGCTTTCCCACGTACCGCGCGCGGGGTCCCATGTCCCGGTGCGTCAGCTTGAACCAGGCTTTCGCGAACGCATCGGCGAATTCCTGCGGGTTCTCGTAGAAGCGTCTCGAGATCTTCTCGTATGCCGGGTCCATCTTGAGCGAGAGGTCCGTCGTGAGCATTGTCGGCGCGTGTTTCTTCGACGGGTCGTGCGCATCCGGAATCGTGCCCGCGCCCGCGCCACCCTTCGCGATCCACTGATTCGCGCCGGCCGGGCTCTTCGTCAGCTCCCACTCGTAGCCGAAGAGATTTGTGAAGAAGTTGTTGCTCCACTTCGTCGGCGTCTGCGTCCATGTGACTTCAATGCCGCTGGTGATCGCGTGAGCGCCCTTGCCCGTGAGGTAGCTGCTCTTCCAACCCATGCCCTGCAACTCGATGCCTGCGGCTTCGGGGTCAGCTCCCACGTGGGTTGCGGGACCGGCTCCATGGGTTTTGCCGAAGGTGTGCCCGCCGGCGATGAGCGCGACGGTCTCTTCGTCGTTCATCGCCATGCGGCGGAATGTCTCTCGAATGTCCCTCGCGGCGGCGATGGGATCCGGCTTGCCGTTCGGTCCCTCGGGATTCACGTAGATCAGGCCCATCTGCACGGCGCCGAGGGGATTCGCGAGCTGACGGTCGCCGCTGTAGCGCGCGTCAGCGAGCCACGTGCCTTCTGTCCCCCAGTTGACCTCCGTAGGTTCCCAGACATCCTCGCGCCCGCCGCCGAAGCCGAACGTCTTGAACCCCATCGACTCCAGCGCGCAGTTGCCTGCAAAGACCATCAGGTCGGCCCACGAGATCTTCTTGCCGTACTTCTTCTTGATGGGCCACAGCAGGCGGCGCGCTTTGTCGAGATTGCCGTTGTCGGGCCAGCTGTTGAGCGGCGCGAATCGCTGCTCCCCGGAGCCCGCACCACCCCGGCCGTCATGGATGCGATACGTGCCGGCACTGTGCCACGCCATGCGAATGAAGAGCGGTCCGTAGTGGCCGAAGTCGGCAGGCCACCAGTCCTGTGACGTCGTCATGACCTGCTCGATGTCTTTCTTCAGCCCATCGAGATCGAGGGTCTTGAACTCCGCTGCGTAGTTGAACTCCTTGCCCATGGGATTGCCCACGGGCGGGTTCGGGTGGAGGACCTTCAGATTCAACTGATTCGGCCACCAGTCGCGATTCGACGTGCCGCTGTGCGCCTTGCCCGAGAACGGGCACTTCTCTTCGTTGCTCATGTGACGTTGACCTCTACTGTGTTGAGTGACTGTCCGGACGTCAGTCCGGAAGATGTTCTTCGGGGGCCTCCGACCGGGATCGTCGGGCCCTCGCGGCGGTGCACCGTTCCGCGGTCGCTTGCGCTGGCGAGGCGCCGCGTCGGAATGTGATGGCTCCCGCGACTGGGCGAGACAATCGGGACAGCGGCCCCAGTAGGCGACTTCCGCCTCGTCGATCTCGTAGCCCCTGTCGTCGGCAGCGGTGAGGCACGGGGCCGAACCGACCGCACAGTCGACGTCGACCACACGGCCGCAGATTCGGCAAATCAGATGGTGATGGTTGTCGCCTACGCGATCCTCGAATCGCGCCGGTGACCCGGATGGCTGGATGCGCCGGATGAGACCTTCGGCGACGAGGACGCCGAGCGCGTCGTACACCGATTGGAGCGAGATGGCGCCGATTTCCGCCCTCACGACCTCGGCCACGCCATCGGCCGAGATGTGGGGCTGACCCGCGACTGCCCGAAAGACCGCCAACCGCTGGGCTGTGACTTGAATACCGCGCTGACGAAATCGCTCTACGGGATCAGCGAACACGTCGCAAAGATTAGATCAATTCGTTGAGTGATTCAAAGATCAGATTTCTGCGACGGAGGCCTCTTCGAAGGAGACGCCATGTGTCAGCCAACGGGCGGCATCGCCGACTTGACGTCCTTCTAACTTCCTGCAATCCTGCCATTCTGCAATTCTGCAGTCGATTGCAGCGTGAGTCTCCAGGGCGCCCGTAGCTCAGATGGATAGAGCGACAGGCTTCGAACCTGTAGGCCGGGGGTTCGATTCCCTCCGGGCGCACCATTCGACTCACCTACGGCTCGCCTTCGGCGAACCGTAGGTTCGCTCATGGCGAGCCCGCGATCAGGTCGAATGTCCTGAGTCCCTCGACTTTGCTCGGGGCTCCCTGAGCGTAGTCGAAGGGAGCGAGTCGAAGGACTTCAGCGCTGCCGTGAGCTACGGCTGGCGACCATTCGACTCCGCCTGATTCTGGTCTCGCTCGTGACAAGCTACCTGCTCGCTCGCCCTCGATTTCTCAAGAACTACGGCGGAATGGGTTAGCGTGCGGCTTCGTCGATGAGCACCTGCAGGAACTGGCGGTCCGCCGCGTCGGACGGGCGGATGGTGTTCTTGGTCCGAATGAGCGTGCGGGGGCTGGCCACAGGAATCGGGACGTCGGCGAACAGCATCTCACCGCATCGCGGCTGGCGTCGGCGTAGTCGACACCGCACGCCTTCGCCATCAGGTCGACGACGATCTCGTCGGCGACCCGCACCACCGAGTAGCGCGCCACGTCGTCGTCGGCCACGTCGTTGACGGCCTTGTCCTCGAGAATCTGGAGGGCCTCCCGCACCCGAGCGACATTCTCCGGCCCCGCGTCGATCAGCAGATCGATGTCCTTCGTCGTGCGCGCGCCGCCGTGCGCGATCACGGCGAATCCGCCGATCAGCACGTACTTGACGTGGTGGGCGTTCAGCGCGCGGGCGAGGCGGACGAGGTCGTCGAGCTGCGGCTCACGTGCGTACGAGCCATCATGCGCGTCATCCACGCGTCGGCCTCCTCGAAGCTGCGGAATCGATACACGCCGCGAGGCACCAGCGTGCCGGTCCGACGCACCGCGGCCAGCGGTGCGCTGCAGGGCCGCCGGATCGTGCCCGTCGGTCCGACGATGGCCAACCGTCTTCATCACGGACCGATCATATCAGGCGAGGGCCGATCGGCGGGCCGGGTCGGGCGTCAGCCGGCTCGCCGACCCGCCAGCATGACCCTTCCGCGTTGAATCGGGATCGATCCGCTCCCGGCCCGTATAATCCTCGACATCCTTTGGCCCGACATCGTGATGTTCGACGTGACGCTGCCGAGGCACGACTGAGCCGGCTTTTTCTCCGGCCCGTCACGTTCCTCGAACTTAGGCGCCGTAACCTTTGGTGCCTCAGGCGGCTCTCACGACACCCTGTATCTTGGCCGTTCGGGCCTATCCAGTCTTATGTCCGCCCAAGAGCCGAGCAGGAAGCATCACGATGCTTCGTAACACCTCGAGCACGCCGTCGACCGCGATGCCCAGGAGTCGAAACGGGATGAGGAGAATCCACACGAGGGGATAGAGGACCAGGGCCACCAAGGCCAGCGGCCAACAGAGTACCAGCAGGATGCACCACAGCAGAAACTTCAGCACACCTAGAAAATACGATCGCGTCGTAAAGAGGTTCGGCGTAGTCCCGCGAGATCTTCGCGTGAAAGCGATCGCGTTGGGCTGTGGCGCCCTCGTCCGTGCAGGCGTATAGTCGGCGCATTCGAGACGCCGAAGTAGAAACGCGCTTCAAGGGAGCCACGACGATGAAACTGCTTCTTTCGGGCCTGGCGCTCTCTCTCGCGCTCGGCGGAATCGCTGAGGCGCAGAACACCAGTCAGGTTTTTGGAAGAGTCACCGACGTGTCCGGCGCGGTGATGCCCGGCGTGACGGTCACCCTCTCCAGTCCCGCGCTGCTCGAGCCGCGCGTGGCGTTGACGAGCGCGACGGGTACTTACGAGTTTCCGGGTCTGCCGATTGGGCTCTATTCGGTCAGGTTCGAGCTCTCCGGTTTCGGAACACAGGTGCGCGAGGGCCTGCAGCTTGCAGAGCGGATTCAGCGCACAGGTCAACATAGAACTCCAGGTTGCCAGCCTCGAAGAAAGCGTGCTCGTGACCGGCGCGAGCCCGATCGTCGATATCCGGAGCACGACGCAAGGGACCCGCTTCAACGTCGAGGAACTGCAGGCGATTCCCTCGGCCCGGGATGTGTTCCAGGTGCTGACCCAGACACCAGGTATCGCGGGCGATCGACAGAACGTCGGTGGCACCCACAACGGCCAGCAAACCGGCATGTTCTCTCGAGGCGCCGGTGACGGACAGGGCAGGTGGTTCGTTGACGGCGTTGACCGAAACGATATCGCCAACGGGCGTCCGTTTGTCGTCGACTTCAACTCTGTTGACGAAGTGCAGGTCTCGACGGGCGGCGCCGATGTCACGATGCAGACGCCCGGTGTGTTCGTCAACGTCGTCACCAAGAGCGGATCGGATGCGTTCCGCGGAAGCACGTGGTTCCTCAGGACCGACCGCAACCTCGGATCGAACAACGTCACCGACGAGCTCCGGCAGCAGGGCGCCAACTCAGGCAACCCATTGGTGTACACGAACGACTACGGCGGTCAGATCGGAGGACCGATCGAAAAAGGACGCGCCTGGTTCTGGGCGACCTATGGGATGCAGAACGTTCGCCTGGGCGTCCTCAACTCCTATCAGCAAACCGCCAACTGCGCGCCGGTTCAAGCGAACCCGCTGGCGCATTCCTTCGACGAGGTCGTCGATTGTCTGACCATCAACAAGCAGGATGTGCCCTCGCTCGGCTTCAAGGTCAACGTGAAACCCTTCGCCGGCAATCTCGTCACGGTTGCGACGGCCTTCGGTCAGCGAGTCGAGACCATACGGAGCGCCGATGACCTCCATCCGACGATCGAGACCACGAACAAGATGACGTACCTCAAGCGAAGCGACAGCACGTATGACATCGGCGGAGCCGGCTGGAACCACGGTATCTGGGACCCCAGCTGGAAGTTCGGAGACCAGCAGACGATCAGCGACCGGCTGATGTTCGACTTTTCCTTCGGGCATTACTGCTGGTGCAATTCGATCGTGCCGCAGACCGACGAACTACGTCTCGCTCAGCCCATGCTCGAGCTCACCACCGGCACGTGGGGACGATCGTGGTCGGATTCGACCATCATGTTCGTGACCAACAACACGGCCGACCTGACGGCCAGCTACTTCATGCCGGGACGGTGGGGCGGCGATCATTCCTTCAAGGCCGGCTACAAGTACGGCAACTTCGGCGAGGTCTACGACCGCACGTACAGCGGCCACGCGCAGTCGGTGTTCAACAGTCCGCCTCCTCTGCCGATCTTCACCACACCCTTCACGGCGCGCGTGATTCGGGACTTCATCACGCCGGCATTCCTGAGCCAGAACTCCGTGTACCTGCAGGATACGTACTCGCGCCAGCGGTTTACGGCCATCGTCGGCTTCCGGTGGGATCGCCAGAGCGACGAAGTGCGCGCCGTCGACGTGGCGGCGCACGCGTTTCAAGGCCAGAGGACGATCGACGGGACGCCATTCAATTTGTTTCCGGCGGTCAGCGTGCCCACCGTCCGGTCCGGAGTCACCTGGAATACCGTCGCGCCGCGAGTGGGACTCACCTACGACCTCACCGGGAATGCCAGGAACGTGATCAAGGGCTCCTACGCGGTCTATTACGAACAACGATCGGCCGGTCAGTTGTCGAAGGCGTTGAATCCGGTGGGCTCCGCCAGGATCGACCTGGGATGGTCCGATCTCAACGGGACCAGGTCGTGCAGCCGAACGAAATCAATCAGAGCCTCATACGGTCTGTTACCGGATTCGATCCGGCCAACCCGGCGTCGCTCGTGAGCCCGAACTCCGTCGATCCCAATGTGTCGGCGCCTCGCACCAACGAGGTCGTCATCGGGTTCGGCAAGGAGATGAATGGAGACGTGGGCTTCAACGTCAGCTACGTGTGGCGGAGCTACGACAACTTCATCTGGCAGGACACGATCGGCATTACCTCCGCCGACTACTCGGCGGTGTCGTTCACGCCGCCGGCGAGCTCCTGCCCCTCTGGCGCCCGGTGCGAGGCGGTCACGTATTTCACTCCAAACTTCACGCTGCCAAGCGCCTACGTCGTGACGAACCGGCCGGATTTTGGCCGCGCCTACAACGGCCTCGAGCTCGTGATCCGCAAACGCTCGTCGCGCGGCTGGATGCTGAACGGCAGCTACTCCTATAACACCACCATCGAAAACTACGATTCAGCGGCGGCCTACGAAGATCCGACCAACATCGCTCAGCGCAACGGCGCCCAGTACGCGCCCACTGGGGGGGCCATTGGCGGGGGCGGCGGGTCGAATCTGGGCGGCATACCGATTAGCGCGAAATGGATCGCGAAGGTGAACGGGTCATACCGGCTTCCGTACGCCGTCAACGTCGCGGCGACGGGGGACTTGCGCCAGGGGTACCCGTTCGCGCAGGCCATCAACATCGCCTCGCGACCCAATCGAGCCGCCGCCATCGCGGTGCTGCTGGACCCCGTCGGTGAGAAACGGTTCCAGAATTTCGCGACCATGGACTTCAGGGTGGATAGAGTCTTCACATTCGGAACGAAGAAGCTGGTGCCTTCGTTCGACATGTTCAACCTGTTCAATGCGGCTACCGTGATGGGGCAGCGGACGAATCAGAACGCCACCAACGCGAACCAGGTCTTCGGGATTCTGGCGCCGCGGATCGCGCGGATCGGACTGGTGGTCAACTTCTGACCATTCGACTCGCCCACTGAACACAGGGCTCGCTCATGGCGAGCGCCATTCGACTCGCGTCTTACGCCCGGCTGTGCGATGTGCGTGCCCGACGCCGATCGCTCCGACGATCGCCGCTGTGAGGATCAAGTGCATCGCGGCCAGCGCGATCTGCGTTCCCACCGTCGCTTCGGGGAAGGTAAGCGGACCGGCGATTGACAGAAGACCGAAGGCGGTCGCTACTTTGACGAAGACGTTCGACGGTCTCGCCACGAAGTGGTTCAAGATGAGGAGACCGGCGCTCGCGGGCACGACCCAGATGATCGACGCTCCAAGAACGTCCGTAAGGGCGATCACGGTCTCCGGCGAGGCCGGATTGAAGCGTCCGGTGAACGCGACGCCGGCAGCGTGCGCGACGAGGTAAATCACGACGTTCAGGCTCGCCGCCGTACCGGCGGCGATCAGCGCGCCTTTTGCGACGCGGCCAAACTCAAACTCACGCGCCGTTGGTACCGTCCGCACATCGCCGGCAACAATCGCTCTGGTCATGGTCATCGGAGGCCTCCTTTGCTTTCGGCACGTTCGTGCCAGGCATCCGCAGTGTGTGGCGCAACGGACGGAGGCTCAAGCGTCACCAGACGCCATCGAGCGGATGGCGCGTAATGGCGCACCAGCGTTCCTTCTCAGCAGCCGGAATCGTAGAATTGGACCGCCAGTTGGCAGACTCTCTATGAAAACAGTGGCTGTGGCAGCGTTCTCGTTTGCAATCTGCGGGACGATCCCCGGCATCCTGCTGTCGCTCACGCTCTTCACTCAAGGGCCGGCCCGTCCGGATGCCATCGGCGACTTCCTGGTCGCCGCATATCTGGCCGGAACGGCCACACTGCTCTCGACGGCCGGCTTTGCGATCTCGACGGCGATCAGCGCGAGATGGCGGCGGCTTCGAGTATCGCGCGCGGTCATCATCGCAGGTGGTCTCGGCCTCATCGCTCCAGTCGCCACGCTGTTTTTGACCGCCCTTTACGCCCCCGCTCCTGCTCCCACTGTTCAAGGCCGCCCTCTGGCTCGCGACGGTGCTCTTCCACGGCATTCCGGGACTGGTTCTCGGAGGGGTGGCGGTGTTGATCGCGAGAATGTGGAGCATCTGAAGGACATGAACGAAGGGCGCGGAGGAAACGGGAACGGAGGGTTGCAGAAACGGGCAACACGGAGAAACGGAGCAACGGAGACTCTTTTCTTCCTGCTAAGAAATCTCCGTTTCTTCGTCTCCGTGTTACCCGTTACCTCCGCGCCCTCCGTTCCCGTTACCTCCGCAGCCTCGTTCCCGGGCGACGAGGCCTACATCTGGAAGTACGGGGGCAGTCCTTTTTTGGTGTCGCGAAGAATCTGGACGACAGCTGCGCGATCGGCTTCTGAGAGCCGCGAGTATTTCTCCGACTTGTCCTCGCCGCTGAGGATCTGCCACATTCGTTTGTAGATCGCCTCACGCGTCGGAGCGGGCAGCTGGTCGAAGAAAGGCGAGTAGATCATGTAGCTGCACGGGTAGCGGAGCAGCCGGTGTTCCAGATCGAGCTGTCGCAGCGAGCGTCCGCGGCTGTCGAGCGGGCCCTGCCTGGCAAACCATTCCGCGAAACCGGATGTGCCCTGAATCCGGCCGGGCAGCGGCGATTCGTTCACGAACAACAGGTAGTCGGCGATCTCGTTCACAGCCGCATCCATCGAATATCGCGGCCGCTCGGTAATGGGGAACTGGGGCTTCGCGCCGGGCTTTGCTTCCCACGCCGCTGCGCGCGCTTCCCAGTCCAGGCGCGTGATCAGGTTCGTCAACCCCGATTGATGCTCGAGTACCAGCAGCGCGACGATGTCGCTGTAGGGCGTCAGGTATCCCGCGGTGTCGAACTTCCCGGACAGCGTATCGAGATCCGCCGAAGGCCCTGGCGTCGTCATCTCGCCGCTGGTGGCGAACGTGTTGCCGAGATGGGGCAGGCTCGAAAGCTTCCCTGTGACGTACCAGCCGGCCCAGCGCTGATCGAACGGCGTGGCGTGATCGCTCGCGTTTCGAGTCCAGCCGAGCGTGGTGCCATCGGCAGCCGTCAATGTGCTCCGCATCAGGCGGCCGGGAATGCCGTTGGTATAGAAGGAGTGATGACAGCGCAGGCAGGCTCGCGTCCGCAGGAGCGTCGGCCGTTCGGCCGATTGCTGATCGAGCTCGTAGAAGATCGTGCCCTGCTCGGGATCCTGTGCCGCGATCTCGAGCACGAACGCGCCGCGGACCGACGCCACAGACACCAGATCGTTGAAATAGATCATCCGCGGATTGCGCGGGTTGATCAGGTTCATCTGCGTGCTGGTCTTCGAAAAGACCGCGACCTGCGACTCGATCGGGATGTTCAGCGCCTTGAGCAACGACGGCAGGTAGCCGTTCGGCGCATCGAACGACAGTCGAACGCTGCCCGACTGAATCCGGCTGTTCAGCGCCGCCGCCGGATCGCGCGCCGGACGATTGATGTAGTCGATGGCCGGATGATCGAGCTGCTCGAAGCTCGAGTCCCCAAGCTGGGCGAACGCCATGCCGGCGAGCGCGCCGAGCGCGATGAACGCCGCTGGGAAGAAACGCAACCGCATCAACGGGCGGATCTTACCGCGAATGCCGATGGCAGCTGCGGGCGACGAGTTGTATAGTGTGGCGCCTTGAGGATTCGGGTAGTAGCTGCCTCGGCGATCTGTGCCAGCCTGCTGACAGTGGCGTCGGCCGGAGCGCAGCCCGCGCCGAAGCCGCCCATGCCGCCGAACCTGTTCACCACGACGAAGCTCAACGACCATCTCTATGTGATTGCGCCGTCGGGTCCCGACATGAGCAACGTCGGCGGAAACATCGGCGTGTGCGTCTCGAACGAGGGGGTGCTGCTCGTCGACGCGAACTACTTCCTCGACTGGCGCGGTGGCCAGGCGGTGCCCATGGCGCAGTCGGTCGTGGACGAAGTAAAGAAGATCACCAGCCAGCCGATCCGCTGGGTGATCAACACGCATCACCATGGCGACCACGCCGGCGGCGATCCTGTCTTCGCGAAGATTGCCACGATCGTGTCGCACAAGAACGCCCGCGACCGCATCCTGAGCGGGTACGAAGCCGCCGCGAAAAATGCCCCTGCGGTCGTTGCGCGCGCCGAACAGGAACTGTCGGGCGCACGCGCATCCAACGATGCGGCCAGGATCGCGCAGGCGCAGGATCAGCTGGGCCGCGCGCAGATGAACCTCGAGATGGCCCGGGAGACCGAACCAGCCCGGTCGCTGCCGACGCTCGTGTACGACAACGAGCTGGTCCTGTATCTCAGCTCCGAGGAAGTCCACCTCTTTCACTTCGGCCGGGCCCACACCGACGGCGACACGCTCGTGTACTTCAAGACGTCGAACGTCATCCACTGGGGCGACACGTTTTCCAATCGCTGGATTCCCGCGATGGACGCGTCGGGCCACACGCTCGACTGGGTTCAGTGGCTCGACCAGGGGCTCGCGGTGTCGCCTGCGGCGACGATGGTGCCTGGTCACGGCGCGATTGGGAAACAGGCAGACGTGCTGAAGCTGCGTGCGTTCTTCACGAGCCTGCAGACGGCGGTTCGGCGGGAAATCGCCGCGGGCAAGACGCGCGAGCAGGCGATGGACGAGGTGAAGGACGCCGAGTATGTCAGCTATCCGGGCGGCGCCGCGCGCCTCCGGACCAACGTCGGCATCATCTACGATCAGCTGAAAGAGACACCGTAGACGAGTCGGCAGTCTTCGTGCTCAGACGGCCACACGGTCCGCGGGCGCTCGTTTGGCGCCGACTTCGAACTCACGTGACAAGCGTAAGACGGTAAAACACGTCTGGAGGTCAGGTCGCCGCGTCGATCGTCCCCGCCCGCAATTGCCGTGGATGAACCCGGATGCGACCGGTTTTTAGAACGAACGGTGGAATCAGCTGAATCGACGCGGTCCATCGATAGGTCATGCCGGAAGACGTGTTTTCCACGTGAGTTCGACTGAGGTGCCAAACGAGTGCCCGCGGGCCGTGTGGACGTGGTTCCTCTCAGCGACAGCCTTCGCCGTCAAGCCGAACGCTATCGCGAACGGTTCACACCGCGCCTCAGCGCGTCCCACGGGGGATGCCCGTTGCTCCACCCCGCGTTCACGCGGATCTCGTCCACCTTCTCGAGCGAATACCCGCGCATCGTGCCGAAGTCCCAGGTCGTCTCGAGCGTCAGGCGCACGTCGGATGGCTTGCTCGATTCGAGATAACGTCGCAGCTCGTCGAGATAGACGGTTTCAGAGCAGTCCGGATAGTCAAGGTAGTGGAACCTGTAGGCGACTCGCTGCGGATCGCCGTTGACGCGGTAGGACTGGTAGCTTGCGCGGAACACCTGCTCGCGCCGGATGCCGGTGAAGACATTGATCGTGGCCCAGAAGAGCACGGTGAATCCGACCACGACGGCGTAGAACCGGAAGCTGTAGCGATAGTGCTGCCATTCGCGCGTTCGGACGCGCCGATAGCCGAGAAACGCCAGATACGCGATGGCGAAAAGCACGACCGCGCCGAGGAAGAAAAACGGGTAGACGCTGAACACGTCGAGTCCATTATGCCTGTGCCTGAAAAGCCAGTGATGCGTGTTCGGATAGAGTAGACAGACCACGATTGCTCACGATGTCGCTCCCAATCATCGACACGCGCCCGCTGTTCAGGCCGCTCACGCGGGAGATTGTGAGTCTCGAACGCAGGCTCGCTCCCGCCGACTGGGAGCGGCCGACGATCGCCGGCCGGTGGCGTGTCCGCGACGTCGCGACGCATCTGCTGGACACCGCGTTCGACGACTGTCGCTCCAACGCGACCGACACCAGCCTCCGCCACCACCGGTCGGAGCGTCCGACGATCTCATCGCGCTGATCAATGCGCTCAACGCCGACTGGGTCGACGCCTCGGCGCGGCTCAGCGCTCGTGCGATCACGGATCTCTACGCGTCTGTCTCGAGCGAGCTCTCCGACTTCTTCGAATCACTCCCGCTCGATGCGCCGGCGCTCTTCCCGGTCTCATGGGCGGGGGACGCTCCGGACGGATGGCTCGACGTCGGACGCGAGTTCACCGAGGTCTGGCATCACGGCGCGCAGATTCGCGACGCGGTCGGTGCCGGACCGTTTCCCGATCCCGCGTGGCTGCGCGCCGTCCTGCAGATCTCGATGCACGCGCTGCCGTACGCCTATCGCGACGTGCCGGCCCGCTCTGGCCAGACACTGGCCATCGTCGTCACCGGGCCGGCCGGTGGACACTGGCTTCTTCGGCGCGGCGACAGCCGCTGGCAGATTCAAGAGGGCGAGTCGGCCACGCCGGATGCGCGAGCGACGATGCCGGACGAGAGTGCGTGGCGGCTGCTGTTCAACGCGCTGTCGCGATCGACCGCTGAGCCGCCTCAAATCGAAGGAGAGTTGGCGCGCCCCCTTCTGCGAGCTCGATCAGTGATCGTGTAGGGGGCTTGCTGAATTTGGATAATCGGGTAATCGGGTAATCGGGTAATTGATTGGGAAATTGGCTGCCAATCCACCAATCAATTACCCGATTACCCGATTATCCAATTACTCGATCTCAGAATCTCAGAAGGTGAACTTGACCGCCAACTGCACCTGCCGCGGATCGCCGACACCCTGGCGCAGGAAACCGTCGAAGTTGAACAGGCCCGGCGTCGTGAGCGGGTTGATGTTGTTCGCGTTGTTGAACGTGTTGAACATCTCGATCATCGGGATCAGCTCGTAGCGCATGCCGAACGCGAACGGCCGCTGCAGCCGCCAGTCGAACGAGAAGTACGCGTTGTCCTTGCGATCCCAGTTGCGTCCGCGGTCTACGCCGTTCTCCACGCGCGGTGAGCTCGTGATTGGCTGCGCCGTGCGTCCCTGGACGCGGAAGTTGAGCAGGACCTTCGCCGGACAGCTGCGCGTAGCTGAAGAAGTTGAACTTGTGACGGATGTCGCGGTCCGACGGGCCGTAGTCCAGGCTGAGGTCGTAGAAGTTGAACGAGCGATCGGTGAACGGATCGCGTTCGTTCGAGTCGTCGTCTTCGTCCTTCGACACCACGTAGTTAGCCTCGAACTGGTAGTTGTTCGAGAGCCGCTTCCGGGCGCCGACCGTAAACCCGCGATAGGACGAGCGTCCGAGACTGGTGGCCACGAAGGCATCGCCCAGATACGGTTCGAAGGGGTTGGCTCCGGTGTACGTCGTCGTGTCTCGAGTCGGCGGTTGATTCGCGGCCGCCGCGGTCCCGTGAACGTTGTAATTGAAGAATCGACTGAGCTCGTCGCCTTTTGCGTATGTGAAGTCCGCGTAGAGAGCGATCGTCGGAGCGAGTTCATGCTCGAAACCGAAGTTCACGCTCGTGATCCTGGGATTCTTGTAGTCCTTGTCGAACACGCGGACGCCAGTGAACAGCGGGAACGTCCCCGGCGGCACCGCGCTCGGCGGCAGGATGTTTGGCCAGACAGGCAGGTCGCTGAAACCGGTCGCGCGGAAATCGCTCTTCTGCTGGATACCGTTGCTCGTGACCGATCCGACCTGGGTCAGCATGTTCTGTCGCGCGTAGAAGATGCCGAAGCTGCCGCGGACCACCGTCTTGCCCTTCTGTCCGGCATCCCACGCGAAACCGACGCGCGGCTGAAACTGCGCCATCTGATCGGGAATCGTGCCGTCGGATGGGAATCGCGGGTCGTTCAGGAATCGCGCGTACGCCGTGGTCGCCGGATCGACAGTTTCCGGCATCATCTGCGCGTCCCACCGGAAGCCGTAGTCGAGCGTAAGGCCGTTGCCCGGCTGCCACCGGTCCTGGATGAACAGCGCGAGTTCTTCGTTCGAGATATCCGACGCGCCGGCCTCGTCGCGCGCGACCCCGTCAGGACTGGTGCTCTGCAGATAGAGGAGCAGCGGTCCGCCCGAGGTCGTCGTGCCGGCCGGGCACGATGACGGCGCCGTCACGAACGAGCCGTTGGAGCATCCGATCGTATTCGGACCGAAACCGCCTGCGGCCGCGGGCGAGGCGTAGCGCAGGAAACCGGTCACGCTGTCGAAGATATAGCGGCCTTCGAAAAATCCTCGGAACACCTGCGTGTTGTTCGTATGAATCCACTCGCCGCCCATCTTGATGGTGTGCGGTCCGCGCACAATCGAGACGTTGTCTTTGATCTGAAAGCGCTTGGCGAGCTCGTCGACCGTCGGGCCCAGGAAGTAGGGATTGCCGAACCGGAACGTCGTCGCGAACCCCATCGCGGTGTCGGCCGGGATATTCGACGGCGTCGCTTCACGCGGACGATCTTCGCGCGAGAAGGTGAGGTGGAATTCGTTCACCTTGTTCGCGCTGAGCGTCGTGAACAAATTCGCGTTCAGCACGCTGATCTTCGACGGACCTTCCGTGCCGTTGGCCGAGTTCCCGTAGGTGGCGACGTCGAACGTCTGATTGAGGTTGTTCGAGTAGTTGAAGTTGTAGGAGACCGACAGGTTCGAGCGCGGGCTCAGGTTCCAGTCGATTTTTCCAAGAAACGCGTTGTTGTTGATCTTGTGCTCGATGGGCTGCCCCTCGTCCTGGCCCCGTGTCGTCTTGAAGAAATTGATCAGCGCGACCCGCTGGCAGTCGGCGCTGCCGTTGATCAGCCCTTCGTTGGCCGCGATCGTCGGTGCGCTCACCGGGCACGGCGTGCCGATCGCTTCCGACAGGTTCGGCCGCACCAGGTGTTCGCGGATGCCCTCCAGCGCCAGGAAATAGAACACCTTGTCGGTCTTGACCGGCCCGCCCACGGTGCCGCCAAACTGCTCGCGGTGAAAATCCTGGAGCGGCTTCCCGTCGGAGGTGTTCGCAGTCAGGCCTTCGAGACGCTGATACTCGAACAGGCTGCCGCGTGTCTGGTTGGTGCCCGACTTCGTGATCACGTTCACGATGCCGCCGGCCGTGCGTCCGTACTCTGCGTTAGCGCCGGTGGCGACGACCTGGAATTCCTTCACGGCGTCGAGCGTGATGTCGATGGCCGCGCGCTGGCCGCCCATCTGCTCACCGAAGAAGCCGTTGTTGTAGTCGCCGCCGTCGAGGCTGATGTTGTTGAAGACGCCCCTCTGGCCCGAGAAGTTGATCTCGTCGCCGTCCGGCCCCTGCACGACGCTCACACCGGGCGTCAGCGAGAGCAGGTCTTCGAACTTCCTGCCGAGAATGGGTGTCGTCGCAATGGCGTTTTCATCGAGGGTGCTGGCCGACGTCGTGCGTGTGAGCTCGACGGTCGACGCCTGGCTCGTGACCGTCACCGTTTCGGTCACGTTCGATGGCTTCATCGTCGGGTTCAGCTGGATGGCCTGACCGACAGTGACCTGGATGCCGTCCTGGACGAGGGTGGCAAATCCGGACAGCTTGAAGGTGGCGGTGTAGCGCCCCGGCGGCAGCTGCAGCGCGACGAACCGTCCGCCCGGATCGCTGACGAGCTCCCGGACGAAGTTCGTATCAGCATTGCGGATCTCGATGTCTACGCCGGGCAGCACGCCCCCGCTCGAATCGAACACGACGCCTCGGATGTCCGAGGTCGTGATTTGTGTTTGGGCAGAAGCCGGCGTGGCGAACGCCACGACCGCAGCCAGCACGATGAACCACGTTCCGATACGCATGCGTTGTCTCTCCTTCGCTCGACGAAACGAACAGTGACAGATCATCGGGCATTCCGAGCTCGGCCACAAGACTTCAGTGCATGAATGCCGAGTCGACAGTTGTGTTGGCATTCATCCCCGCCGGCGATGCACGACGTAGGTCGGGAAGGTGCCGTGCCCTTTGGCGAGCGGCGTCTGGCCGACGTAGCTGCAGTGAAATCCGCGGACGCCTTCCGCGCGGGCGAGCGCGGCAAACGCACCGCTCGCATACACCTCGCCCGGCGGGGCGATGGGTTCGATACGGGCGGCATGGGTCACGTGCGCGCCGATGTAAGTGGGACGCTTCGTCACGGGGTCCAGGCACGCATACACCGGCCCGGCATGAAGTCCGATCCGCAGCGCAATCTCGTGTCCGAACCCCTTCGACGGCCAATCGATCGCCGCCATCGTTTCACAGAGCGCGAGCGCGAACTCGCCGGTCGGCCCGACCGCGTCGAAGACGAAGTGCAGGCCGTCGCCCCATGTATTGATCACGAGGGGCGCGTGGCTCGCCCGATCGAGCTGCTGCGCGACCGCGCCGAGAAAGTGCTCGACGAAGCGGGGAATGTCGGCCTCCGTCAGGGTCGAGTAGGCCTGCACGTCGGCGAACAGGAGGCCGACGATCGTTGGCTCGAATCCCGACGCCACAGGCCCGCCGGTTTCGGCAAGTGCAGGCCGCACGGCGGGAGTCTTCGAGCCCGGGACGGTGATGGTCGGCGGAAGGCCGTTTACGATTGCCGCCAGATCGATGATCTCCATCCGCCGGTTCATCCCGCGCCATCGCTCGACCGACGACGCGGTCCCGCCGCCGCCATCACCGGGCTGGCCATCCCAGAGCGCCATGCACACGAGATCCGTATCGAGCTCGTCGGCGTGCACACCGGCCGTGCCGTCGAGCATCAGGAATCCGTACTCGTATGACATGCCGCCCAGCGGCATGCGCTGCTCCGATGCAATGACGACGTGGTTGGCGCTGGCCAGCACACGTTCGAAGCGTTCCGTCCAATTGGAGCCAGGCGGGACGTCGACACTCTCCTGCCTGAACTCGTGCGCGATTGTAAGGAAGCACGATCGTGGTCTCGGCGCCGAGCTCCGACATGCACTCGAGAAACAGGATGTCGCCGCCGCAGGCGGCCGACGCGTAGCCGAAGCCTGGACCGATGCCGCCGAAGACGATTGCCGATCGCCTCGCGCACGAGTGATTCCGCGGCCGGTGGAAATCGCCTGTGCGTGCGATCCGGCCGATCGATCAAATGGCCTGCGAAGACCACGACGGGTGGAATTCTGAGCCACGTGTCGATGCGCGTTCCATCGGCCTGGAGATGCTGGACGATCAGCCGTGCATTGCGTCGCGTCGATGCCAGGTCGCCGTATCGGCGCGTGGCGAGCGCGGCCGCCTTCGCGTACGAGTCCTCGGCTTCGTCCCAGCTCCGGAGAATGAGCGCAGATTCACCCAGCGTCGCGAGCACCCAGTAGGCGTCCTGTCCGGCGCCGCCGTTCGTCTGAAGCGCGCGGCATTGTTCCCGGACGCGGCGTGCGAGCGTTTCCGCGTTTTCGCGGTCGTTCAAGAGCAGCGCCATCGTGGCCGCGTTGATGCCGCTCCAGTAGCCGCTGGTCAGTGCGTACGCATCACGGTAGTGTTCGTAGGCGAGCCGCAGGTGCTGCCGGCGGTCGTGCGCGTTGCCGCCGTCGGCAGAGAGATCTTTGTGCGTACGCGCGAGCAGCCCGAGCGTCTCCTCGTCGCGATGCCCTTCACGCACGAGATCCTGAAGAATCCGGTTGGCACGACGGCTGGCGCCGCTTCGTGCCAGTGCGAGCGCGAGCTGCTGGCGGAGACGCGCATCGGCCGGGAAATGTCTGAGACCTTCGGCGAACGTGTCGTAGGCGACGAGCGTCGCCCCGCTTTTCAGGAGCGCCATGCCCGCGTTCAGGTACGCGTGCGAGGTTGAGGTGGGATCGCCAGCCACGAAGTGAAAACCCGGGCAAAGGTACCAGAGTCGTCAACCCGTTGTCCTGACCTAGAATCTCCAGGTAGGGCGGTCTATTTCATGGAATTCGAAGGCGACGCATTCATCAGCTACGCCCACCTCGACAACGTGGAGCTTGTCGAAGGCCGCAAGGGCTGGGTCGCGAACCTCCACCGCGCGCTCGAAGTCCGCGTCGGCCAGCTGCTCGGCAAGTCGCCGAACATCTGGCGCGATCCGAAGCTCTCGGGAAACGATCTGTTCGCAGAGACGCTGATCGATCGGCTCAAGCAGGTCGCGCTCCTCGTCTCGGTCGTCTCGCCGCGCTACCTCAAGTCGGAATGGACCCTGCGCGAGCTGAACGAATTCTGGCGCGCCGCCGAGGATCAGGGCGGCGTCCACGTCAGCAACAAGGCGCGCGTCTTCAAGGTGCTCAAGACGCCGGTGCCGCTCGACCGTACGCCGCCGGAACTGCGAGCGCTCATCGGCTACGAGTTCTTCAAGGTCGATCCGGAAACGGGCAAGGTCCGCGAGCTCGACGAAGTGTTCGGTCCCGAGGCGCATCGCGATTTCTGGCTCAAGCTCGACGATCTGGCCCACGACATCGTCGAGCTGCTGGAAACGATGGAGCGTCCAGAGCAGCCTGCGTCGGTTGAAACCGCGAGGGCGCTCGTCGCCGAGGTCGTGGCACACGCGTCACCGGACGCCGTCTACCTGGCAGAAACGACGAGCGACCTGCGCGACGAACGCGAAGCCATTCGCCGCGATCTTCAGCAGCAGGGTTTCACCGTCCTGCCCGATCGGGCGCTGCCGCACGTGGCGGCTGACGCCGAGTCGGCGATTCGCGCGGATCTCGCGCGGAGCCGGATGTCCATTCATCCCATTGGCAGGAACTACAGCCTCGTGCCGGAGGGGAGCACTCAGTCGCTCGTCGAAATGCAGCACGAGCTGGCGAGCGAGCGCGCTGCACAAGGACGGTTTGCGCGGCTGATCTGGATGCCGGGTGGGCTCAAGGTCGACGACCCCCGACAGAAGCAGGTCGTCGATCGCCTGCGCATGGATCCGCGGATCGGGGATCACGCGGATCTGCTCGAGACCTACTTCGAGGACTTGAGAACGACGATGCAGACGTGGCTGAAAGGGGAGCGCGCGCCCGCCGCGCCTGTGCGTCAGGCCGCGGCGGCGTCGCAGACGCGGCCGGCCGTGCTGTACCTGATCGCAGACGAGCGAGATACGCCGCTGCTGGGCCCCTGGGTTGACGGACTGTTCGAGCAGCACCTCGAGGTCGTCCAGCCGATCTTCTCTGGCGACGAGTCGGAGATCCGCGAATTCCACGAAGAAAGCCTGGCGATGTGCGACGGCGTAATCGTCCTGTACGGCGCCGGCAACGAATTGTGGCTGCGGCGCAAACTCCGCGAGATTCAGAAGTCGCCTGGTTACGGCCGGACGAAGCCGCAGCCGAACGTCGCCATCTGCCTGATCGGCGCTCGCTCAGCGGAAAAGGAGCGGTTTCGCACGCACGAAGCCTCCGTCGTGCCGGCGTGGAACGGCTTCTCGATCGACGCGCTCGGCCCCTTCATCGCCCGGTTGAAGGCAGGCGCTTCTGTTTAACCCTTTTCCAGGTCTGCGTCCTTTCGAGCCCGACGAAGACCACCTCTTCTTCGGCCGCGAGGCTGAGACCGACGACCTGCTGCGGCGCCTGCGGACTACGCGTCTCCTCGCGGTAGTCGGCACCTCAGGAAGCGGCAAGTCCTCGCTCGTTCGATCCGGACTGATCCCCGCCCTGCAGAGCGGCTTCATGGCCGGGGCGAGCTCGACCTGGCGCATGGCCGTTCTTCGTCCAGGCGAAGATCCGATCGGCCACCTGGCGAGCGCGCTTTCCGACCGCCACGTGCTCGGCGCCGGCGACGACGAGATTGCGGCGACGGCCAATGTCCTGATGGAAGCGACGATCCGGCGGAGCGCTTCCGGGCTCGTGAACGCGGTCCGCCTGGCGCGGATTCCGAAAGACGAGAACCTGCTGGTGCTCGTCGATCAGTTCGAGGAGCTCTTCCGGTTTCGCCGAAGCCGGCACGCGCGCTCGCGCGACGATGCCATCGCGTTCGTTCGCCTGCTGATCGAAGCCGCTCGCCAGCGCGAATCCCCGATCTACGTCGTCCTGACGATGCGGTCCGACTTCATCGGCGACTGCATGGATTTCCCCGGGCTGGCGGAGGCCGTGAACGCCGGCCTGTACCTGGTGGGCCGGATGTCGCGCGACGCGCTGCGCACGGCGATCACCGGTCCTGTGGCCGTCGGCGGTGGAACGATCGCGCCCAGGCTGGTGCACCGCGTGCTCAACGATCTCGGCGACGATCAGGATCAACTGCCGCTCGTTCAGCACGCGCTGATGCGCACCTGGGATCACTGGGAGCGGACGCGCAAGGGTGCCGCGCCCATCGACGTCGGCGACTACGAGGCCGTCGGCACGTTCAGGAATGCGCTGTCGATGCACGCGGAGGAGGCGTTTCAGCAGGCGACCGCGGCCGGTCGCGAGCGGCTCGTCGAGCACGTGTTCAAGACGCTCACCGACACGTTCTCGGACGACCGGGGCGTCCGGCGGCCGACCAGCATCGCCGAGCTGTCGGCGATCACCGGTTCGCCGGCACCCGACGTGATCGCCGTCGTCGAGATGTTCCGGCAGAAGGGCCGCAGCTTCCTCACGCCGTCGCACTCGGTCGCGCTCAGCCCCGCGTCGATCGTCGATGTGTCGCACGAAAGCCTGATGCGGTGCTGGACGCGGCTCATCACATGGGCCGACGAAGAGCGCGAGTCGGCCGAGTTCTACGTGCGCCTCTCGAGAGCGGCGGGCTGGTTCGAGAAGGGTTCCGCGGGACTGTGGCGCAATCCCGAGCTCGAGCTCGCCCAGCAGTGGAAGCAGGAAAATCAGCCGACCTCAGCGTGGGCGGTCCGCTACGACGAAGCGTTCGACCGTGCGATCGCGCTTCCTGGATCGCAGCCTGGCCGAGCGCGCCCGCGAAGAGGACGATCGCGAACGCGCGCGCAAGACGGCGCTGCGGCGCGCGCAGTGGGTGGCCAGCATCCTTGCGTCGTTTCTCGTCGCGGCCGTAGCGCTCGTCTACTACGCGCGCCGCGCGAACGAGCGCGCAGAGGCCAACCTCGCGCTTGCGCGCGAAGCCGTGGACGAATCGCTGTCGTCGGCAGACCGCGATCCGACGCTGACGGGCGGCGACCTCCCGCAGGTCGAAGAGTTCCGGCGCGAGCTGCTCACCAAGGCCGAGCGGTTCTACAGCGCCTTCATGACGCAGGATCCGAGGGGTGAGATTGCGCGCCGGGATCTGGCGTTCGCGCATTTCCGGCTGGGGCACATCAACCGGCTGCTCGAAAAGGGCGAGGAAGCCGTCCGCGAGTACCAGAACGCGATCGCCGGCTTCGATGCGCTCAGGCAGGACTATCCGGTCAAGCCGGAGTATCGATCGGCGCTCGCCAACGTCCACAACTACGTCGGGCTCACGCTTCTTCCGGTCCCGGCGCGGTCCGCGGAGGCCGAGCGTGCGTTCGACAGCGCCTGGGATCTGCAGCTTCCGCTCACGATCGAGTTTCCATCGAACGAGCAGTACCGCGAGGAGCTGGCGCGCACGCACTACAACAGAGGCATCCTGCGATCGTCGAAGGCCGACCAGTTCTACAAGGCCGACGCCGATTTCCGGGAAGCCATTCGACTGCTCGAGCCGCTGGCACCGCTGAACGATCGCGCGGCGCAGGGGCTGGCTCGCGCCTACAACAATCTGGGCAGCCTCCTCTCGAGCGATCCGACCCGGGCCGACGCGGTGCAGGCGCTGTGGGAACAGGCGATTGCCATCGACGAGCGGCTGGCCATCAAGGATCCCGGCAACCGGCAATACAAGATGGAGCTCGCGATTTACTGCAACAACCTGGCGGCGCTCCTGAACGAGCGCGAGCAGTTTGCGGAAGCGGAACGCCGGAGCCGGGAAGCCGTGGATCTGCTCGAAGTGCTGGCGCGAACCGCACCATCGCTGGCGATTGCGCGGGCCGATGCGCACAGCCTGCGCGGGATGATCCTGGCCGACGATGATGCACAGGGCGCCGAGCGCGAGTACACCGCGGCGCTGGAGATCTTCGAGCAGCTGCACGGCGATCAGACCCTGCGGCGGCTGCCTGACTTCCACCTGCGATTCGGCGATCTTTTGCTAAACTTGGCGAAGTTTCCGGGGCGTCCCGCCGATGTGGCGCGTGCCAGACAGTTGCTGGCGCGTGCCGTCGCCGCGTATGCCGACATGGCGACGCGAATCGTGGCGTCCGGCAACAGGAACGACGCGCAAATCGCGCTCGACAACCTGTCGCGGATCCTGCCGGAGCTGCCTGAGCCCGAACGCACGAACCTCACGGCTTCGCATCAGCAGTTGCAGCGCAAGCTCGAAGAGGGTGCGGGTCGCCGGTAGTCAGTCATGACACTACGAGCTATCTGTCTGGTCCTGCTGTTCGTACCGGCCGTCGCTGCAGCCCAGACGCAGGCGCCTCCGCCGCGAACCGAGCCGGCGCCGAAGCGCCGGCCGAGCATGGTCGGGTACGTCAACGACAGCACAATCGGTTCGCAGCTGCGCGTGCGCTTCGACTCGGGCTACGGGCTCACGTCCGCCGATCGCGCAGAATTCTTCTACGCCAAATACGGCTGGTACGCGCACCAGCCGACCACGTTCGTCAACTACGATCCCGACGCGCCCGGGCCGTGGCCCGGACTGCTCGCCGAGGGCGATTTCAGCCAGCTGTACCTGCTCGGTGAGTACGGCTTCTCGAACAACCGCGCGTCGGTGTTCGTGGAGCTGCCGATCCGCTGGTTCCGGCCTGGAGAATGGATTCCCGGATTTGGCGTGGGAGAAGAGTCCACGGGCCTGTCGGACGTCCGTTTCGGCGCCAAGCTGGGGCTGGTGTCGAGCGAGACCGATCAGGCCACAGTGCTCTTTCAGGTGACGACGCCGACCGGCGATCCCGCGAAGAGCCTGGGCACCAACCACGCGAGCCTCGAGCCGGCGATTCTCTTCGCGCATGCCATGAACGACCGCGTGGGCATCGAAGCGCAGTTCGGCGGTGTGTTTCCGACCGGCGGATCGGCGGGCCTTCCGGCCTCGAGCCCCGACAAGTTCTCCGGCAACGTCCTCTATTACGGGTTCGGCCCAAGCTTCGACGTGTACTCGACGAGCTCGCTGCGAGTGGCGCCGGTCGTGGAGCTGGTCGGCTGGAGTGTGCTCGGCGGCTTCCGCACGACCTGCGGCGACGAGACGTGTTTTCTCGAAGCCAACGATCCCGGCGGCAGCATCGTCAACCTGAAGTTCGGCGCGCGGATCGTGATGCAGGAGCGCAGCTCGATCTATGTCGGCTTCGGCAAGGCGCTGACCGACGAGAAGTGGTACGACAAAATCTTCAGGCTGGAGTTCCGGCGGGCGTTCTAACTAAGAGGGCGGGACGGGCAGGATGGGCGGGAAGGGCAGGATGGGCGGAGAGGCGGGAAGGGTTTAGAGTAAGAAGGTCAATGCCGAACACGTGGCGGATCCCTGAACACAAGGCGCCAATCTGCCCGGATTGTCAGAAAGATCTGAGCTTTGTTGGCGCCTGGACCACCGGTGATCTCTGGGGCTACAAAGAAGTGCGGACGTACGAGTGTCCGACCCACGGGCCGATTTTTCTGGACGCGCAAGTCTCGGTCGCGCAGGGTTCGCACAAGGGCCCGGACAAGACCAGAGACGAAGGCGACCGCGACTCGGTGATTCTGGCGCCCCGCAAGCCGACGCCCACGCTCAACGCCGACGCGATAGCCGTTCCTGAACCAGATTCAAACTGATTTTGGCGCCATCGCACGGCTCATCGCAGGGGACTGATGAACTAGAATGGTCGTTCGTGCGCCCGTAGCTCAGCTGGATAGAGCGACGGCCTCCGGAGCCGTAGGCCACAGGTTCGAATCCTGTCGGGCGCACCAACCTCCGCTCAATGTCTCGCGGAGGTTGTCCGCCGTAGCTTTAGCGGAGGCGGACTTCAAGCCCGCAGCTTTCGGCTAGGCAGGCCCGCGAACGCTGTCACCACTTCCCGCGGCGGCGTGTCATGTGGCCTCCGACGGTTTCAAGTGCGGCGTCACGTCGGCGGGATCGCGGTTGACGTCGTGATGCAGGAACGATCCGGTCCATCGAGGATCGACGTGCGGTCGGGCCTCGAACGTCGCCGGCCGCACCTGGAACACCACCACATCGCGATGCCCGCCTGTCGCCAGCGTCCCCCGATGCACGACGTTGTCGTCGAACACCACCACCGTGCCGCGCGGCCCGGTTATCCGGTGTGCCTCATACCCGTCGGCGAGGCGGCGATCGATTTCTTCCGGCGCCACGCGGCTGCCACGGTGAAGCGGCGCCAGCGGTTTCCCCATCAGCGGCTGCTTCGTGACGCGATGCCGGATGTACTCGAAGGGCGCCGTCTCTTCACTCACGTCCGTCAGGTAGACCATCACCTTCAGCATCTCGCGCGGGTGATTGTCGAAGTGCCAGATCCACGACGCGCGGGGCTCCTGCCGGCTAATCGGGCTCCGGTACGCATAAACCTTGTCGACGATCGTGAACGTGACGAATAGCTTCTCTTCGAGCTCGGCCATCAGCGGCTCGCCGAGCTCCGCCAGTCCATCCAATGACAGCGGCGCGCGCAACTGAATGGTGATCAGTCGCGCCTCGGCCAGTTCCTTGAGGGCCGCGGTGCGTTCCGGCACGGGCGACGACGACAGGCGCGGCACGAAACGGCAGTTGGCCGATTGCGCCAGCGCATCGTCAAGCGACGCGGCCACGCGGGTCACAGCGTCACCATGGCGGGCCGGCAGGCGGAGCCATGAGGCGTCACCCGGGGTCACAACGCGCACGCCGACGTCGTGCACTGACAGGGCCGGCGATGCCGCTAGATGGATGCGTGACGCGATACACGCGCTGCGCCCGCCGGTAATGCGCCGAATACCGCCACAGGATGCGACGGCCCTTCATCAAATAGTGCTCGTCGCACAGCTTGCGCCACCCGTAGCGAGCCACCGCCCGGGGTCCGCGCACGCGCACACCCGTCGCGGACTCGATCCAGAGGCGGCTGATGCGGCTCCGGATCGCCGGATCGACGGCGCGCGCGGCCCGGTAGATCGAACGGTGGACCTTCCATTGTCCAGAGCCGCGCTCCTGCCGCCAGCACTCGATCCAGTTCCGCGCCAGCCGTTCCAGCACCCGCTCGCGATCGTCGCCGGCGATCTGAAACGCGTCGAGCACGTAGCCGTACACCCGGTAGCGCTCGAGGATCGCCACCGCGCGTGACGTCGTCGCGCGAACGGTCCGGCCATGGGTGCGGAAACGATTGAGCGGTGCGGCGATGTAAGCGATCGACGCCTCGCGAAGGACCCGCGCCCACAGCATGTGATCGGCAGCCAGTGCCAGGGATGTATCGAAGCCGCCCAGCCGTTCGAACAGCTCACGGCGGATCATGACCGCGCTCGCAGTGGGAATCGTCTTCTGATCGAGCAGGTACGGCAGCTCGTCCGCCGCGGCGCTGATGAAATCACGATCCCAGCGCGCCGCCGACGGGCTCAACGATTGCGCGCATCCGTTCTCGTCGATGATCCGGGAACGGACGTACGCCAGCCCGGCGACTGGAGCCGCCGCGAGCGCGGCCGCCAGGCTTTCAACCATCGCCGGCTCGCACGAATCGTCGGCGCCGGCAAACAGCAGATGCTGTCCCGAAGCCAGCCTGGCGCCGTCATTCCACCGTTGATACGCCGATCCTGAACGCGTCTCGTAACAGACGGCTCGCACACGCGGGTCGCGCGCATAGCGATCGATGATCTCGCGGCTGTTGTCGGTCGAGGCATCGTCCAGGATCAGCAATTCGAAATCGGTGAAGGTCTGATCCAGCAGCGAGCGCAGGCGCTCGTCAAGATAGCGGCCGTAGTTGTAGTTCGGCACGATGATGCTGACGGCGACGCTCATCGTGCCCGCTGACGCGACTGGCGGCCCGCCCACCTTGCCGCCAGCAACTGAGGCCATTCCGAAACCGGCTGCCCGGTCGTGGTCGCTCGCGCCTCGGCGAAGCGGTGATGCCAGCGGCGATACGCGTCACGCGGCCATCGCGCCAGCGCTCGCGTCGCGGTGAACGGCCTCGATCGTTCGATGGACGTCAGCTGCTGCGCAACCGGACGCCAGCCCAGGTGATGCGACGCGGCGGCATAGAGCGCGAGTCCGACGGTGCGGGCCGGCCGCCGTGAGAGGCGCCGTGCCAGATCGATCAGCATCCGCGACTCGTCTTCGACACCGCCGGCGGCGCAGACCCGCGCCGCGGCGAAGAGCTTGCCCGCGAAGCGATCGAGATCGCGACGGTCGACGTTCGCGGCGAGCGCATCGTCATACAGCCGGCGATGAACTTCCGCGTAGTCCTTCAGCTTGTGGGGCCGCGTCCCGCCCTTTTGGCCGCCCGCCAGGTGATGCGAGTCGCGCTTGTCGGCCAGGTAGGCGTCGCAGTAGTGCAGGCGCACGTTGCGCGCCGCGGCGCGGCCCTCGTACTCCCAGTCTTCATAGATCGCGAGCGCGGCCATCGAACCGCTCTCGTCGATCACGTTGCGGCGATAGAGCGGCGACGGCGCCGCCCACACGCGGCCCATCAACAGATGAGGAAACAGGTACGGCAACGACTCGCCGGTGCGGCGCGACGGCAGCCTCGACCACTCGCCGCCAAGCTTGTACTCACGGGTCAGGCAATAGGAGATGCCGCATTCCGGCTGCGCGCGCAGCCCCGCGACCTGTTGCGAGAACTTTTCGGGCATCAGCAGGTCGTCCGAATCGAGAAACTGGACGAACTCGCCCGCCGCCTGGTCGAGGCCCGCGTTTCTCGCGGCGGCCACGCCCTCGGCGCCGCGAGACAGGAACTGAATCTCCGCAGGGTGCGCCGACGCGAGGGATCGGCCGGCGGCCGGCGTCTCGTCGGTCGAGCCGTCGTCGACGATGATGATTTCGATGGGCCGATAGGTTTGCGCCAGCACGCTCTGGACGGCCTCGACCAGCAGTGTAGGGCGGTTGCGAACCGGAATGATCGTGGAGACGAGGTTTGGTTGAACCGGCTTCACGATGTCTTGAGGCCGACTGCGTCGGGCGCAGCCAGTGTCTGATTCAGCGCCATGACCTGCGCGTCGATCGCATCGGCGCGATCGCCGTACTCGCGCTGTAGGCGCGAGAAGGCGCGGCGAAGACTCTCTTCGCGGCGGGCGCGGTCGAACATGAAGGTGCCCTGACCGCCGACGTAACGGCGAAACGGCACCGGCCCGTAGACCGCAACCTGGCAGCCGGCCAACCAGGCGCGAAGCGACAGTTCGTGATCGACCAGCATCCCGACCTCGCCGGCGGCGCTGTACTCGAGGTTGAACCCGTTGAGCGCGAGGAATACATCTCGCCGGTAGAAGATCGGTCCGATGCTCACGCCCTGCGCGAACATGAAGGGCACACGCAGCCGTTCATCCACGAATGGAATCTCACGGACAAATTGCCACTTGCCTTCGCGATATCCGAACACCTCACGCGAGCGAACCTTTTCGGACGGCATCGACAGATCCATCTGCCAGCCCTGGTGTCCCCCAAGCACGGCAAGACGCGGGTAGCGCTCGAACAGGTCGAGCGCCTGCTCGACCCATCGCCCGTCATCGGGCGGGATGTCGTCGTCCTGCAGCACGCAGATCAGCTCGCCGCGGGCGAGCGTGGCGGCGCGGTTGTAGGCGCGGCTGTCGTGCACGTCATTCGAGCGGATCAGGAAATCGTTGGGCCGTGTGAGAAGGCGTTGCCATTCCCTCTCCGATCCGTCGATCGAGCCATCGTCGCAGACGATGAGCTCCTCGGCGACGGTGCGCCGCAAGCCGGCGACGATGGGCGCAACGTTGTCGCGGTGATTGAACGACAGCACGATCAGGGACACGCGTGGCCGTTCGATGTAGCGCTCGGGCGCAGCCGCGCGTTCGCGCTTGCCGGCCTGGACGCGCGCGATCAGCCGGGCGCGCGGGTCGATCGAGCGCTGCCAGCGGCGCCACACGAGGCCCGGCCAGTCGAAGATCGCCATGTCAGAAGGTAACCCTTCACTCGGTCATCCGGAACACCCGCACTTTGTGGCCGGTGCCGGCCGCGCGCTCTGCCCCGGTAGCGCGCACGATGCCGTAGATCACGCCGCGCTCCGATCGATCCCACGCAATTCCCTGTCCCCTGATGTTCATCGGAATGGTGTCTACGACTTCGATCACCGAGCCGGCCGCCGGCAGCTTGACGCGGTAGAGCTCCGCGGGATCGTGGCCGGTCAGGTACAGAAAACCGTCCGGTCCCCACGATCCGCCCGAATTGCTCATGTCCTCGAACCGTTCGAGCAGCGCTTTCGGAAGCACCCACGACTCCACCATCCTGAAGTCGGTCGAGAACTTGATCATCTGTGTCGCGGCTTTGTAGCCGTACGGCGTCTTGTTGGGACCAAGCGGCACGTCGTAGTTCGCGAACGTCATCCACCAGAATCCGTCGTGGAAGTCGGCCCACGTCAGCGATCCCCAGTTGATGCCGAAACTGTGGGATCCGATGTGCTCCATCGTCTCGGTGTCCCAGATCTCGAGTGAGCTCGTCATCGGCCACTCGGGGTAGTTGGAGTGCGCGGCGTACAGCTTGCCGTCCATCACCAGGGCGCCGTCGAGGTGATGGATGGGGACCGTTCTTCTCGCCCTGCCACTTCTTCACGAGCGTCCCGGTTTTCTTGTCGTACTTGGCGATGGCCTGGTTATCGACCGCGTAGAAGAACCGGTCGTCCACGCCAATACCCTGGTTGGCTTCGGGCACCGCGAACTCACGCAGCAGCTCGAGCCGCGATGTGGCGTGAGACAGGACCGTGCCGGCCAGCAGCCACACCGACGCGACGAGAAAGAGTGTCCTGTGCACGCTCGCCTCCTGAATGGACTTCGTACATTCCCAGATTGATTCTGGCGATCTCGATGAAACGCTCGATCGACCAGATGCGGCCGCGGGTAATCGTTCTGATCGACCCGTACAACCGCCGGAGTTCCGGATCCTCGATCATGTTGCCGTTGAACGCAACGGAATCCACGTAGCCCTTCGGCACGGTCCGGCGAAAATGTCCCGACTTCCACCCTTCATATGAAATCGGCCTGTCCGCGGGCAGACGGGCAAGCAGAGGATCGCTCAATCCCACGACGTCGATGATGAACTTCTCGGGGCCAGCCGCGAATCCCGCGTATCCGACGGCTTCGCCGAATGAGACTCCATTGAACGCGGGCTCGGCGATGCCGACGAATACATGAATGGAGCTCACAGCAGGAGGACCAGAACGGCCGAGATGATGCGAACCCGTGTGCTCACTTCGTCTTGGTATAGCGGGCGACGCGCGAGAAATCAACGCCCTTCGATTTCCGAAGAGCTGCCCAGAGATCGCCGACTTTCTCGAGCCTGGCAGGAATGGTCTTCATCGTGAAGTCTTCGCGGCGCACGCCCGCATCGACTTCCTTCCACGTGAGCGGCGTCGACACGCCGGCGTACTCGCTCGCCCTGGCGCTGTAGGCGGTCGCCAGCGTCTTGCCCTGGATGTTCTGCAGGAAGTCCACGTACACGCGCTGACCGCGTGACTGCACCGTGCGCTCCACCGTGGCATGCTGCGGATGTTTGTTCGCGACGACGGTCGCGATGATCTGGCAGAAGATCAGTCCCGCCTCGTACGGCGTGTCCGGAGGCAGCGGAATGTAGATGTGAAGCCCGTCGGCGCCCGACGTCTTCGGAAAACCGGGCGTCCCCAGCTTCACGAGCTCGTCGTGAATCCAGCGAGCGACGTCGAGGACGCGCGAGAACGGCACACCCGGCATCGGATCGAGATCGAGCGCTGCCTGATCCGCCGAATCAGGACTCCCCACACGCGAGAACCACGGATCCTGCGAGATGGAGGCGAGCTGGGTCATGTAGAGCAGCGTCTTCAAACCGCCGCCGATGATCTGCGGCCGCGAGCTCGGCCACGGCGACTGTTTCCACGCGAACGCCCTGCGGCGCGTCGGTCGCGCGGTGCTGGTAGAACTTCGTCTCCCCGGTGATGCCGTTGGGAAGCCGCTTCATCACGAGCGGCCGATCGGCGACCGCCGGGAGGATGAACGGCGCGACGCGTGCGTAATAGCCGGAACAGATCGCCCTTTGTGAGCTTCAGCTTCGGCCAGAACACCTTGTGGAGGTTCGTGACGGCGAGCGTGTCGCCGTCGGGCAGCGTGATGAGGCCGTTGCGCCGGTTGTCTTCGAGCGCCTGCAGCTGAGCGACCAGGTCGGTCAGCTGTTGCCTGCTGGCGCCTGATTCACGCTCGTGAGCGCCGGCTCGTCGTCCCAGACGAACGTTCGTGGCTTCGGAAAATCGCTGGCCGTCTTCGCGCACGACGTCTGTCGCCTTCTTGTCGTCGCGCAGGCCCAGATAGACCGGATGCCGGAGGATGCCGTCGGCTGTCCACTCGGTGAACTTCACCTGTGCGACCAGCTCCGGCTTGACCCAGTGCGGCTTCTCGTTGCCAGCGGGCGGGTCGACAAACGGCGAGTCGCGCGTTTCCAGTTTGCGCAGCAGGCGGCTGACGCGATCGAGCTCGCGTTCGTTGAATCCGGTGCCGACGTGACCGACGTAGACGAGCTCCCGGCCGTTGTAGACGCCCAGTATCAGGGAACCGAAGTAGGACCTCGACTCCCGGGGTTCGGTCCATCCTCCGACGACGAACTCCTGCTGCCGGTTGATCTTCACCTTGCGCCAGTCGGGCGTTCGTTTGCCGGACAGGTAGCGCGACTCGGCGCGCTTGGCGATGATGCCTTCCCATCCGTCGTCTGCCGCGCGCGCGTAGAGCTTGCGGCCGTCACCCTGAACCTGTTCGCTCAGTCGAAGCGTCGAGGATCCCGTCTTCGTGAAAATCTTTTCGAGCGCGGCACGCCGCGCGGTGAGGGGCATCGCGCGCAGGTCCCTGGCGCCCTGTTTCAGAAGATCGAATGCGATGAATGCCGTCGCGACGGTTGGTGTCGAGACCTTGGGGGGACGCCGTCCTCGCGGCAAGCTGCGGTGCAGAATGCCGCCCAGGTGAATGCGTCCCTGCAGGTTCTGGAAACTCGTGGGCCGGCCCTGTTCGTCGAGCGCCACGATCTCGCCGTCGAGGACTACGGGCTCACGTCGTCTTCGCGGCCCAGTGTTCCAGCGCTTGAGCGATCTCGGGGAACTGCGATGTCTTTTCGTTGCCGAGACGCGACCAGAGCCGCACGCGCCCCCCAACCGGCACGTCGGCAATGGCGCGGATGCCGTCGTACTTCGGCTCGTAGACAAACCCGGAATCGGCGAGCGGGGCCTCGGTCAACGAGGCGAGCATGGGCTCGATCATCGGACCGGGAAATCATATCCAATTGCTGATTGCTAGTTCGATTGCCAAGGGTCCGGGTGGCTACTCGGTGGCGTAGCGGTCGTTGAACCAGGGCTCAGCGGAATTCGAGTAGCCGCGCTCCTCCCAGAATCCCTTCTGATCCGAGCTCAGAAACTCGATCTTCCGAATCCATTTCGTGCCCTTCCACGCGTACAGCTTCGGTGTGATCATCCGGCACGGTCCGCCGTGCTCGCGCGGCAGCGGACGGCCTTCCCACGTGTGCACGAGCAGCACGTCGTCTTCGATCGCGCGGTCGAGCGGCAGGTTCGTCGTGTAGGGAATGTAGCTGCCGGGCGCGAAGTCGTAGCCGGTGCACAGCACGAAGTGCGCGTCTTCCTTCGGGACGGCCAGTTCCGCGATCGTCTTGAAGCGCACACCCCGCCAGTGATTGTCGTAGCGGCTCCACGTCGTCACGCAGTGGAAGTCGCTCTCGTCGTCGACCTGCGGGAGCGCGAGGAACTGATCCCACGTCAGCGTGAACGGATTTTCGACGAGGCCGCCGACCTCGAGTTTCCAGGCGCTCGTCTCGATCTCCGGCTGCTCGCCGAGGTCGAGCACGGGCCAGTTCTTCACCTCGTGCTGACCGACCGGCAGCTGCGGCATGCCGTGTCGGTTGGCGGCGCCGTCTCCTTCGGGAGGCTGGCCGTGAAACCTGACGTTGACCGCGCCTTTGTCGAGCTCGATTTGCCGTTGGATGTATCTCTGGCGTTTGGCGACGAGGTCGGACATCAGCCTCTATCTTACCGAGGTTCGCTGTGAACGCGAGGGCTGCGCGAGGCGGGCTGAGTAGCTACGACGCGCGCATCGTGCGGAACGCGTCGCGGTCGAACGCGTCCGATCGCACATACGGCACGCCGTCCTGACCGGCGGCCAGCATTTCGCGGCGCGCCGACTTGTCGCGATACATCCGCTGGTCGGCATCGGCAAGGAGCGTTTCGTAGGACGAGCCGTCGTAGGGGAATACCGAGGCGCCGGCGCTTGCCGCGAGTCGCAGCTTCTTGCCGGGCCTGACCTCCAGCTCGATCTCCGAGACGCGCTGCTGGAGTTCCCGGCGCTTGGCTTCGGCCGCATCGCGCGTGCAGTCGGCGAGGACCACGATGAACTCGTCTCCCGCGTAGCGCACGCAGAGGTCGTAGGAACGCAGGCCGTTCTGGAGCGCGATGGCCACTTCGCGAAGCGCGCGATCGCCGACGTGGTGCCCGTAGTTGTCGTTGATGGCCTTGAACTCGTCGACGTCCATCACGATCAGCGCGACTTCGTTCTTGAGGCGTTCGGCGCGCGCCAGCTCGCGCGTGAGGTGCACGAACATCGAGCGGCGGTTCGGCAGCGACGTCAGCGGATCGGTGAGCGAATCTTCCTGCGTCTGTTCGAAGACGATGGAATTGTGAATGACGGCGCCTGCCTGCTCGGCGACGCGCTCGATCAGGCGGCGATGATCTTCGGTGTACCGGTTCGGCTCGGTGTGATACAGGCTGAGGCAGCCGATGAACGTTTCGCCGACACTCAGCGGGCAGACAATGACTGACTTGAGCGGCGTGTCCGTCGAGAGGCCGGCTGCTTCGAAGGCGACGCGCGGATCGGCGTTGACGACCGTCTTCTTGTTGCGCGCGACCCAGCCGGCCAGACCCTGGCCCATCGCAATCTGTGTATGCAGGAGCTCGCCTGTCCCGACGCCTGCCGTGAAGCGGCACCTGAGCGTGCCCTCGTCGTTCTGGAGCAAGTGCAGCGCGCAGCCCGACCACGGCACGATCTTGGTCAGCTTCGAAGAGATGAGCGCCATCGTGTCGGCGACGCCGAGGCTCGTGCCCATCGACTGCGCGATTTCGTACAACGCGTAGATTTCGCGATGCGCGAGCGCGATGTTTTCGAACGCCGTCGCGCGTCCGGGTACGAGGCCGACCGTCGTCGTGCCACTCTCGCTGCGCTTGGGTTCCGAAGGCTTGAGCACCGGTTCTGCCGCGTCGGCTGCCGCGAGCAGCGACGGCAGGATGTCCACGAACGTCTGCACGAGCGCGGGATCCAGCGCCCGTCCGGACTCGTGCTTGAGCAGGCCGATGGCGCTCTCGTGCGAGAGCGCCTTGTGGTACGGACGATCGGTCGTGACCGCATCGTAGTAGTCGACGATCGTCAAAATGCGCGCGCCGACCGGAATACCTTCACCGGCGAGCCCCTGCGGATAGCCCTTGCCGTCCCAGCGTTCGTGGTGGCTCAGAATGAGCGGCGCGACCGGGTACGGGAACGGCACGGCAGCGATGATTTCCGCGCCCACTTGCGGGTGAATGCGGATTTTCTGGAACTCTTCCTGCGTGAGCGGCCCCGGCTTCGACAGGATGTGCTCCGGCACGGCCAGCTTGCCGATGTCGTGCAGCAGCGCGGCGGTCTTGACGCCCTGAATGTCCTCGTCGGAGAGTCCGATCGAGACGGCGAGCCCCGCCGCGTAGGTCTGGACGCGGCGAATGTGCGACTGCGTCGGCTGATCCTTCGCGTCGATGGCGCGCGCGAGCGCCTCGATCGTCGCCAGGTGCAGGTCCGAGGTCTGCTGCACGTGCCGCTGCTGATCCTCGATGCGGCCCATGTAGACCTTGTAAGTGCGATACGTGAGATAGAGCGGCGCGAAGAAGAGCGGCACGAGCCACCAGTACGACGAGTGCTGCACGAATGTCGCGCTGGCCTGCGCCGTCAGTGCGCCGACGAAATAGCTGGGGGCGCTCCACAGGAAGTTCGTCTGCCAGACAGCGGCCACTTTCTGACGCTGCGAAAGTGCGATGGCCCACGCGATCAGCCCCGTGTTCAGCAGGTAGTACACCGTCGCCGCGGCGACAAGCGGCCTGGCCATCGCCGTCCACGCGTTGGGCGAGTCGGTCACGCTGAAGAGGCCGTAGGCGAGACCCGCGCCCTGAACCGTGACGATCAGCGACGCCATCGAGAAGAGCGTCCGGTGGAGCGGGTTGTGCTCCTTGCGATTCAGGTTGCACTGGGCAAAGGCACTGCCGGCAGCGACGAGCATCGTTTCGTGCGGCCCGAGCAGCAGCAGCGAGGCAAAGTCCACGGCGTAGGAGACCGACATCGTCGATCCGCTCGTCGTGAGAGGCAGCGTCACCTTGAGCGCCGCGCTCGCCGTGGCCAGCGCCAGAAGCCCGAGGAACAACAGCGGCTGCGCGAAGGTCGCCTGCGGAAGTCCCAGAAAGAGCAGCGCGGCGCCGGCGACGATCACCGTCGTCACGTACACGCGAGCGGAGATGGGAAGTTTCGTCATGCGTTGATCAGTGAACCCGCGACGATGTCGAGACGCCGTGATCCGTCCAGTCGTCTTTGAGGACCGACCACAGCACCTGATCGACGTAATCGCCGCCGCGCCGCACAGCCCGGCGAAGGAGTCCTTCCTGCACGGCTCCGAGCTTGCGCAGCGCACCGTTCGCGCGCCCGTTCTGCACGAGGACGCGCGCTTCGAGGCGGTGCGTCGAGAGCACCTTGAACACGAATGATCCAACCAGCCGCGCCGCCTCGATGAACACGCCCGTTCCGCGAACAGAGGGCAGCAGCGTCATGTTCCACTCTGCCGCTTCGAACATCGGATCGAGCTGTCGAACCTGGACGAGTCCGACGAGCGCGCCGCCCGCGACGAGGATCACTGCATAGGTGAAGGCCACGCCCGCGGTTCGTTCCTGGCGCACCTTCGCGATCAGCGCGGCGACGGTCTCTTCGGTAATGGCTTCGTCGATGCCGAACCGGTACGCGTCGGAAATGGCGAGCAGGTTGACGATCGAGCCGAGATCGTCGGCCGCTGGTTCACGAAGAGCAACCAGGCGGCTCGTAAGAATCGGCAGCTCCTGCCGCCAGTCCTGCGTCGTGAATTCGACCGTGCGTTCGGCCATCAATGGTCTCTTTGCGTCGGCACACCAAGGTCCCAGCCGACACTCGGAAGGGAGCAAGGTTGACGCCAGACCCATCCGTATCTTCACACAGACTTGTAAGTCGTACATTTCACGTGACTTGTTCGATAAGTTGGCTCGAGGAACGTACCCGACTTGCAGCCCCAGCCGTATCTATATGTTCGTTTATATGACATTAAATGCCTGTTTGTCCAATTTTGCGATACGGCAGAGCATTGAGAACGCTGGCTTTGCGGGATTTGTGGTCCGTTTCGTAACACCCGTGTGCTGTGCTGAACCAGGACCGTGTGTCAGTCAGGGCAAAAGCGTGTCTATGCGAGAATGCGCGAAGCTGTGACTTCGGACGATCGGTCCAGGCGCTCGCTAGCTGACGATCCCAAGTTCCTCGCCAGCCTGTCGGACCTCGACCGCGCTGTGCGCTCCGATGATCCGCCGGCCGAGCCGGCGACTGATTCGTCGTCGCCGACCGCGTCCGAGTCGCCCCGCTCGGCGCGGCAGCCCAGACATCTGAACGAGCTGTTCCCCTCGACGCCCGGCGAAACAGCCGCGTTCGAAACGCTCGCGATGCCGCGGGCCGCCTCTGGTGCGCGACGACTCATTCCGATCTTCGATGACGGGCGCGAGCAGACGCCGGCTGCTGAAAGCCGTGCGCCAGCGAGCAGTCCGCCTGAAAGCCGTCCGGCGTCGCAAAGCCGTCCGGCGCGTGGTTTCAGGGAACGGCGATCCAGCGACCGGGCTCACGCGCCGTACGAAGCGTTTTACGGGATGCGCGAGCCGCCGTTCTCGCTCAATGCCGATCCGCGGTTCATTTTTCACGGCGAATCCTACGATCGCGCCGCCCAGCAGGTGCTCGACGCCATTCGACAGCGCGACGGCATCGCCGTCCTGATCGGCAACGCTGGTGTGGGAAAAACCACTCTTTGTCGCGTCGTGATGGAGCTGCTCGATCACCGCACGCTGGCGTCGCTCGTGAGCGATCCGTCGGTGACACCAGAGGCGCTGATCAGAAACGTCCTCGTGGATTTCGGTGTCGCGTCAACCGCCGACGTCCGCACCGGCCGGCTGTCGAAGGCATCGCGCGACGAATTGAAGGTGGCGCTGCGCGATTTTCTGTACTCGCTCGCGCCGATCCAGGCGTTTGCCGTGATCATCGTCGACGAGGCGCAGAGTCTGTCGGAGGATCAGCTCCAGGAAATTCGCGCGATCGCCGAGACCGGTGGAGATGAGCAATTGCTGCAGATCATGCTCGTCGGCGAGCCCGCGCTCTTACGCACGTTGTCGCGGCCGTCGCTGCGCTCGGCGTTCGGTCGAGTGTCGTTTCGTGCGGAGCTCGGGCCTCTCCCGGCGGACGAAGTCGGCGGGTATCTCGCGCATCGGCTGATGGTGGCCGGCGCAAACCCACAACTCGAGTTCCAGCCTGGCGCGGTGGACCGCCTTCACGAGCTGTCGGGCGGCAATCCGCGGACGATCAACATCCTTGCCGATCGCGCACTCGAGAGAGGACAGGTTCTGAAGGCGAAGACGATCGGCGCCGCAGTCGTGGAGACGGCGGCGGAAGAGCTCGACCTTCTGCCGACGGAGCCGGCCTCGGCACTTCGCATGTTTGCCACGGCTGCCGTATTCGCGCTGCTGGTCCTCGTCGGCGCCGCCGCAGGCGCATTCATCCTGCGTTCGGATGTGGCCGCGCTCATCGAACGGTGGCAGGATGCGCCGGCCGCGCCGGCGCCGCCGCGCCCGCAACTGCCGCCTGCCTATCAGCCTCCCGCACCGAATGGCGTTCAGTAGGCGCTCCTTCTCCAATTGGTGTATACCTTCGTGCGGGATTTCTTCCAGTTCTCATTCAGGAGCAGCCCAATGATGAATCGTCGGACATTCGGCGGCGCCTCGCTGGCTCTTCTCAGCGCAACCTTCTTCGTGAGCGTCGCCGGCACAGCGACAGTCCATACGGCGGCGGCGTCGGTGTCGTGTGAGAGCCTGAGCACGGTGCAGCCGGCAAACGTGACGATCACGCGGGCCGAGACCGTTGCGCCTGGTGCGTTCACGCCGCCGGCTCCGGAACGAGGCGCCGGGCGTGGAGCGGCTGGCGGACGCGGCGGCGCAGGCGGCCGCGGCAACGCGCCGTCGCCGTTTGCCGGGCTTCCATCGTTCTGCCGCGTGGCGGCGACGCTGAAGCCGTCGAGCGACTCGGACATCAAGGTGGAAGTCTGGATGCCGACCGCCGGGTGGAACGGAAAGTTCCAGGCCGTCGGCAATGGCGGGTGGGCCGGCACGATCGGCTACCCGGCAATGGCCGCTGCGCTGAGCGGTGGGTACGCGACCGCGAGCACCGACACCGGCCACACGGGGAATTCGGCCGAGTTCGCTCTGGGTCATCCCGAAAAAGTCATCGACATGGGCTATCGCGCGATTCACGAAACGGCCGTGCAGTCGAAAGCGATCGTCGGCCGGTTCTACGGCTCGGCGCCGTCGCTCGCCATGTTCAACGGCTGCTCGCTCGGCGGCCGTCAGGCCGTCACCGAGGCTGCGCGATATCCGGAAGACTACGACGCGATCATTGCCGGCGCCTCGGCGCTGTACAACATGCGGCTCCACTCGGCGCGCGTTGCCATCAACCAGTACGCCAATCGCACCGCGACGAGCGGAATCCCTTCAGAAAAATTTCCGGCCGTTCATGCGGCGGTGCTCGAAGCCTGCGACGCGACCGATGGGGTGAAAGACGGCGTGATCGAGAACCCCGAGAAGTGCCGCTTCGATCCGAAGGTGATCGAGTGCAAAGGGGCAGACGGTCCGAGTTGCCTGACTTCGGAACAAGTGGACACGGCGCGGGCGCTCTACGCGCCGGTCAAGAATCCCAGGACGGGGGGCGTGATCCTTCATTCGCTGCTCCAGCCCGGCTCGGAGCTCGGATGGTCCACGCTTGCCGGACCCGAACCCCTTGGCAACGCACAGGAACCGTTCAAGTACATCGTCTTCAAGGATCCCAGCTGGAACTGGCGTTCGTTCAACGCGGCGACCGACGCCGATCTGGCGATCAAGCAGGACGACAACGTGCTCGGCTTCACCGAGCCGAATCTGAAACCGTTCTTCGATCGCGGCGGGAAGCTGCTGATGTACCACGGCTGGAGCGACCCGCAGGTGACGGCGATGAACAGCGTGACTTACTTCAAGGACGTGTTGAAGACGGCCGGCAAGGCGAACGCCGGCAAATCGATTCAGCTGTACATGGTGCCCGGCATGAACCATTGCCAGGGCGGTCCTGGCACCGACGTGTTCGACAAGGTCGCGGCGATGGAGTCGTGGATAACGAGCGGACGCGCGCCAGGCCAGATTGCGGCGTCGCACGTGACGAACGGCAAGGCCGATCGCACGCGCCCGCTCTGCCCGTACAGGCCAGGTCGCGAAGTGGAAGGGGACGGGTAGTACCGATGATGCGGCGAATTTCAGCTGCGTTGCCCAATAGGCTGATCGGGTTCGCGATCCTGATGATGAGCGTGCCGGTCGACGCTCATCATTCCTTCGCTGCCTTCTACGACGAAGACCAGAGCGTGTCGCTCGATGGCACGATCGTGGAGCTCGCCTATCGCAACCCGCACGCGTGGGTCCATTTTCAGTCGCGCGACAACGACGGCAAGGTGCAGACGATCGGCGCCGAATGGGCGAACCCCGGACGCCTCGCACAGCAGGGCATCCTCCAGGACACGCTCAAACCCGGCGATCACGTCATCGTCACCGGAAGCCCGTCGCGCAATCCCTCGGAGCTCAAGATGCACTTGAAGGGCATCGTTCGCGTCTCCGACGGGTGGAAGTGGGTCGGACGCACCGACCGCCGCTGAATTCCACTGTCCGTTTCGAAGGAGGCCGTTCGTGAAACAACGTTTCGTCGCAGGACGTGCGTGGATGCTGGCTGAAGCTTGCTGCGCGGCGGGTGTCGTCGCCGCGTATGCCATCGTTGCGGCCGCCCAGGCCCCGTTGCCCGCGCCTCCACCCGACTCGCCGGCCGGCCCGCTGGCGTACACGTGCGGAGTGCCGGCGACGCCTCCCGTCGCGCCGGCCGGGCGCGGTCTGCAGCCCACGTTTCCCGCCGGCCAGTATCCGGTCTCGCTTCCGGCCGTCTCTCACCTCGGCGCGAGAAACGATCTGCCCAATCCGTATGCGGCCGGAGTCGACTGGGGTCAGCTGCCGTCCGGACGAAAGTGGGGATCGACGGCGAGCGTGACGAGCGCGCCCGACGGCACGATCTGGGTCGTCGATCGCTGCGGAAATTCCGGAGCAGGCGGCACGACGTGCGCGGGTCCGAGCGCGGGCGTGAATCCGATCTTTCAATTCGAGACCTCAGGGAAGTTGTTGAAGACGTTCGGCGCGGGCATGTTCATCAGCCCGCACAAGCTGACCGTCGATCCCGAGGGCAACATCTGGGTCGCCGACAACGGCAGCCACCAGGTGTTCAAGCTGGATCCCAACGGCAAAGTCCTGATGGCGCTCGGCAAGAAGGGCGTCGCCGGCCCCGGCCTCGACGAGTTCGACGCGCCAACCGAAGTGGCCGTCGCGCAGAACGGCGACATCTACGTCGGTGACGGCCACACGGGCGGCGGCACGGCGCTCGGCAACGCGCGGATCATGAAGTTCGACAAGACCGGAAAATTCCTGAAGACGTGGGGCAAGAAGGGCCTGGGCTCCGGCGAGTTCGACACCGTGCACACGGTCGCGCTCGACTCGCGCGGACGGTTGTTCGTCGGCGATCGTCAGAACAACCGCATTCAGATCTTCGATGCCGAAGGGAAGTTCGTCGCGCAGTGGTTCCAGTTCGGGCGTCCGAGCGGGATGTACATCGACAAGCGCACCGACACGTTGTATGTCGCCGACTCTGAGTCGCGCGACGGCCGCACGAACACGGGTGCGTTCGCGCTCCCGCAGACCGGCTACGGCTACAACCCGGGCATCCGCCGGGGCATCCGCATCGGAAGCGCCCGCGACGGTTCGGTGACCGCGTTCATTCCAGATCCATGCGCGTATCCGTACGCCGGCGTGTCAACGCTGGCCGAAGGCGTGACGGTCGATCGGGAAGGCAATGTGTACGGCGCTGACTTTCTTAACGATGTCAGAAAATTCGTACGGAAGAAGTGAACGCTGACGCCGTCTGAATCGGGTAATCGAGTAATCGGGTAATCGAGTAATTGATTGCGAGATTGGCAGTCGATCAACCAATCAATTACCCGATTACCCGATTATCCAATTACCCGATTCAGCGAAGCCGGCGAGATTCAGGGTTTGACTGCGAAGGGTCCGACTTCCACTTTCCCCTGAGTATTCGTCAGTGGTCCGAGTTCGGCGGCGACGCCGCGCGCGATCGCGGCTGTCTCGCTGCCCGCCTGGAAGCACGTGAAGTCGGGACGATCGCGCCAGGCCAGCGGTCCGCACAGGCGGATGCCCGCCTTGACCGCGGCGTCGTGCACCATGTTGATCGCGCGCTCGTAGTCGGGTGAGCCCTGACGGTACCCGGTGAAGTTGCCGAGATCGCCGCTGGCCGCAAAGATCGCGGTCACGCCGGGCACTTTCGCAATCGCGTCGGCGTTCTTCAGTCCTTCGAGCGTCTCGATCATCAGGACCAGCACGATGTTGTCGTTGATCGTTTGACGGTACCCGCCAGGCACTCCGCCCCACATCGCCGCGTCGAACGCCTGCCCGCCGCCGTTGCTCCGGCGGCCGAGTGGCGGGAAGTAGGTCCAGTTTCGCGCCTCGATCGCTTCTTCGAGCGTGTCGACCGTCGGCACCACGATAACGAGGGCGCCGGCGTCGAGCGCGTGCTGAATCTCGCGTTCATCCGTGTAGGCGACGCGGGTGCCGGGCACGGCCTTGGCGTTCGGGCAGGTCCGCCACATGCGCGCCACCTGTCCCCAGTCGTGCTGATCGTGCTGCATCTCGGTCCAGATGAAGTCGTAGCCGGCATTCGCCATCGCGCAGTAGGTGGCAGGATCGGTCGCGCTGAAGACGGTGCCGCCGCTGACCTTGCCGCCCGCCATCATCTTCGCCTTCACCGGGTTCCAGACCTTCGAGCCGGCCGGTGGATTGAACGCTGGCCCGTATTTCCAGGTAGACGGATCGAACGCTCCGGTGTTGGTCGATCCTGGAGGCGCCGTTGTCTTGGCGTTGCTGTCTTTCCCCGCGGGTGCGGCGAGCGGGAACGCCGTGGCACCTGGCGCGGCGTTGTTGGCGTACGGATCCGCTGTGGGCTTTGGCGGCGCTTGTGCGTTCTGTGCCTGCCCGTGCAGCACCAGGGCGGCCAGGGTTGCGCACGCGACGGCTGTGAAAACTGTCTGCCTCATCGTCGGCCTCTCTTTCGTCAATCGATTAATGACTGATACACGAGATTTCGCGACATCGAACGAACGTCGGCTGCGGCCGGGCCCGTGTGCTGAATCATGCCCACAAACGCCAGGTCCCTGACCGGATCGATCCAGAACCACGTGCCCGCGATGCCGTACCAGCTGAACGTGCCATCCGACACGGGCTCACCCGCCTGTGCGGCGTCCATCACCACCGAGAAATCGAGACCCCATCCTGTGCCCGCACGCATCGTCTTCAGCGGCTCGGGCATGACGTGGTTCGTGCGCATCATCTCGACCGTTCGCGGCGCGAGCAGGCGCACGCCGTTGAACTGACCGCCCTCGAGCAGCATCTCGCAAAAGCGCGCGTAGTCGGACGCCGTCGAGAACAGCCCGCCGCCGCCCGAGGGGCCGAGCGGCACGACCGTGGGATCGCCGCGGGTGTTGTCGGGCGGCATCAATTTCCCGTCGCCGTCCTGGCTGTGCACGAGCGCGAGCCGCGACACTTTCTCGGCCGGCACGTAGAAGGCCGTGTCCTTCATGCCGAGCGGGGCGAAGATCTTCGTCTGCAGGTAGTCGCCGAAGGACATCCCCGAAAACTTCTCGACGAGATATCCCTGCACGTCAACGGCGATGCTGTAGTACCAACGCGTGCCCGGCTGCGCGAATAACGGCATCCTCGCGAGTCCGTCGATCATGTTTTGAAGCGGTTTGGCCGGATTGAGCACGCCGGTCTGCCGGTACATGCGATCGACCGGGTTGGTGCCGCTGATCACGTAGCCCAGCCCAGCCGTGTGCGTCATCAGCTCGCGCATGGTCATCGATCGACGCGCGTCTTCCAGTTTCGGCGTGCCGTCCGGGTTGTCGCCGGCATAGGCCTTGAGGTTTCGGAATTCGGGAATGAACCGCGACACCGGATCATCGAGCCGCCACTTGCCCTCTTCGTAGAGCATCATCATGGCGACGCCGGTGACGGGCTTGGTCATCGAATAGATGCGGAAGATCGAATCACGCTCGACGGGGGCCTGACTTCTGATGTCCTTCTTGCCGTACGCGCTGAAGTTCACGACCTTCCCGTGACGGTTCAGCAGCGTGACGACACCCGCGAGCTGTCCCTCGTCCACCATCTTCTTCATGACGGTGTCTATCCGGCGGACGCGTTCGGCCGAGACGCCGACCGACTCTGGAGGCGCGGCCGCCAGATCGCGGGCCTTCTCGGCGGCAGCGAGCACCCGGCCTTGATCGGCGACGGCGACGAGGGAGAGGGCGGCGGTGAGCGCCACCAGGCTGAACTTCAGGCGTGTTCGCACGTTGTTACCTCCCGTTCGCGCGTATTTTCGCGCAGGTGAGGGCAAGCGGCAACATGCCGCCGCCGTATAATCGCGATCATGCCGGGAGCGAGGTTCACGCGCCTGGCGGTGCGCGCTGCCGCCGGAATCGCGGTCTCTGCATTCCTTTTTTCGTCTGGCGTCGTCCGCGTGACCGGTCTCAACGTGCCGCGGCACGTCACGCTGTCCATCGTTGCCACCACCGACCAGCACGGTTTCGCCTTCGAACGCGAGGGCCGGGGAGGCCTGGCCCTCCTCGGCGGTTACGCAAGGAATCTCCGGGCGGCGCGCGCTGTGGACGGCGGCGCGGTGCTGCTGCTGGACGCCGGCGACACCTACCAGGGCGGGATTGAATCCAATCTGAGCGAAGGCGCGATCGTCGTGGATGCCTACAACGCGATGGGTTACACGGCCGCGGCTCTCGGCAATCACGAATTCGACTTTGGCGCGGTCGACGTCAACGGCCAGCGCCGTTCGGCGCACGACGATCCGCGCGGCGCGATCAAGGTCATTACGGCCCGCGCGAGATATCCCGTGCTTGCCGCCAATCTGATTGACGATGCGACGGGCCGGATCGTGGACTGGCCGAACGTCAAGCCGTCGGTCATCGTGGACGCCGCAGGCGTACGCGTCGGCATCATCGGCGTGATGACCATCGACGCCTTGCGCTCGACGCTCGTCGTCAACACGAGGGGGCTGCACGTGGCGCCGCTCCTGCCAACCATCCAGGCCGAAGCCACGCGGCTCAGAGCCGCGGGCGCCGAAGTGGTCATCGTGACAGCGCATGCCGGAGGGAGCTGCGCGCGTTTCGACAACCCCGTCGACCTCTCGTCGTGCGACGACACCTCCGAGATCTTTCAGGTGGCGCGCGCGCTTCCACGCGGTCTCGTCGACGCGATCGTGGCCGGCCATACGCACAACGCCATCGCGCACGAGGTGAATGGCATCCCCATCACGCAGTCTTTCTCGGCGGGGCGGGCGTTCGGCCGCATCGATCTCGCGTTCGATCGAGACAGCAAGACGGTCACCGACGTCAGAGTCTTCGCGCCGACCGAGCTTGCTGTCCCGGCCGAGTACGAAGGGCGGCGCGTCGAGCGGGACCAGGTCATCGTGGAAGCGATGGCTCCAGAGCTCGCGCGCGTACGTGCGCTGCAGGCGAGGCCGCTCGGCGTTGTGCTCGACGGGCCCATCAGGCGTGTGGCCGTTTCGGACTCGCCACTCGGCAATCTGTTCGCCGACGCCATGCGCGCCGCTGTGCCCGATGCCGACGTGGGGATCACCATGAGCAACGTCGGCGGCGGCCTTCGTGGCGATCTTCCCGGCGGACCGCTTACATTCGGTGCGTTATACGGCGTGTACGCCTTCGACAATCAGATCACGCGGCTCAACCTGAGCGGCGCCCAGATATACGAAGTGGTCTCGCAGGAGATCCACCGCGGCCGGCGCGGCGCTCTGGGGATTTCAGGTATTCGAGTTCGCGCCGCCTGTTCCGCGGACGGCCTGGATGTCGATGTCGTTCGCGACTCGGGGATGCCCGTCAGACCCAACGATCCGCTGGTCGTCGTGACCACTGACATGCTGGCGTCAGGTGCAGTGTTCTTCCCGATTGCTCCGCCCGGCGGCTTTGCGTTGTCTTACACCGCACCGGTCGCGCGCGAGGTCGTGACCGACTGGATCCGGAAGCACTCTGGACGCCTGTCGGAGCGTCAGTTCAGCGATCCGGTTGCGCCACGTTGGGAATCTCCAGACCTGAACGCGATGTGCCTGACGCGCTGACCGCCGCTATTTGCGCCTCGTGTCTTCCTTTTCCACGGGCAGCAGTTCAGCCGCCACCGGCTGGTCGGAGATCCTGGTCAGGCGGAAACAGCGAACCGAGGGAGACGAGACTTCGTACGACAGCGCACGGACGTGAACGCCCGGGCGGCTCGTGCACAGCTTCAGTTGCGTGGGGCTGGTCAGGTAGAAGGCGCCGAGTGACGTCAGACCATCGTGCTCGGGCGCAAAGCTCCCGAAGACGTCTACATCGACGACACCCGATCCGGGCGGAACCCGTATGGTCCCGTCGGCAGCTGCGCCCAGTTCGTAATGCAGGCCGGCCATTCCCTGGAACCACTCCCCGTTGGCGGCCCGTGCGACGACCATATAGGTATCGTCGAACGAGATCGTCCATTCGGTAGTGCCGTCAACCTCCATCCCGCGCCATTGACCGCGGAGTTGGTGGAACTCCCCGAAGTCCGGACGCTGGACGAGCGCCGCGGGACGGGCCGGTGACGCCGACTGGCGCCGCTCCGCACGCGGCCTGGCCGCACGCCGCTCCGGCCAGCAGTAGCAGTCGTGCGGCGGCTGTGGCTCGGAGCATGCGAGTACACTTTCGTCCGGTGGCGGAATCCGCGATAGGATCGCCCCGACCCGTCAGAGATTCGGTCATCAGGAGTGCTCCGATGGCGACTCTTCGGCCTCTAGTGCGATCGGTTCCTGGGCGCATGCGATTGCCGGGATGGTCGTGCCTCCTGATCGCAGTCGGGGGAACTGCGATCCTTGCGCAGCCACAGAATCAACGGAACCCTCTCGAGGGAGCGCCTGGGGCGGCCGCGGCCGGCCAGCGCACCTACGATCAGACGTGTTCGACGTGTCACGGCCCGGGCGGCCGCGGCGATCGCGGCCCGGCGCTGAACGCCGGCACGTTTTCTCGCGGCTCGAGCGACGCCGAGTTGTTCCGGACGATTCGCGACGGTGTGTCCGGGACACAGATGCCGCCGTTTCGCGCGCTCACCGACAATCAGGTCTGGCAGGTCATTTCATTTCTCCGGAGTCTGACCGGCACGAACGCCACTTCCGCCGCGCCGGTGGCTGGAGACCGATCTGCCGGCGAGAGCGTGTTCTTTGGCAAGGCCGGGTGCGCAGGCTGTCATCAAGTGAA
>CAWGDN010000007.1:0-163323 GCA_963821375.1 Vicinamibacterales bacterium | reverse complement strand
TGCCACGTATTGCTGATCGTGGCCGAAGCCATCCTGCTGCTGGCCGTCATGCCCGACGGCGTGCGCATTCATCCGTCGGCGGTCGTGATGACGGGCGCCGAGATCGGCGCCGGGAACGACCATCGGTCCGAACGCAGTGATCGGCCCGCGGGTGAAGATCGGCAAGGGCTGCAAGGTGGGCGCTCGGCCGTGATCGACGGCCCACCGAGATCGGCGACGAGACCGAAGTGTTTCCGTTCGCGTCGATCGGGTTGATCCCGCAAGACCTCAAGTTCAGAGGCGAGGAGACCTATCTCCGGATAGGACGCCGGAATATTTTCCGCGAGTTCGTCACCATCCACCGCGGCACGCGCGGGGGCGGTGGCGAGACGACGATCGGCGACCGCAACATGTTCATGGCATACGCGCACGTCGCCCACGACTGCCGCATCGGCAACGACATCATCTGCGGCAATAACGCCACGATCGGCGGCCACGTATTCGTCGACGATTTCGCCACCATCAGCGCCGGCTCCGGCGTACATCAGTTCTGCAGGGTCGGGCGGCACGCGTTCGTCGGGGGCTACTCCGTAGTGACGAAGGACGCGATGCCATACGCAAAGAGCGTGGGCAACCGAGCGCGTATCTACGGATTGAACACCATCGGACTGATGCGGCGCGGCTTCACTCCGGAAGTCGTCGGCAAGCTGAAACGTGCCTACCGCTACCTGCTGCAGTCGCGGCTCAACACGACCCGCGCCATCAAGCAGATCGAACAGGACGCCACGCTCAGCTGCCCAGAAGTGCAGTATCTCGTCGACTTCATCCGCTCCTCGCAGCGGGGTCCGCTGCTGCGGCGTCCCACCCGTCGCACCGAGGAGATGGTCGCGGATGAGTAAAGGCCCCTTCCCCCTTGCCCCTTCTGTATGCATCTCGGCCTGATCGCCGGCAACGGGCGATTCCCGTTTCTGGTTCTCGATGCCGCCAGATTGCTGGGCCACGACGTGACTGTGGTCGCGGCGAAAGAAGAGGCGTTTCCCGAGCTGGACGCTGCGGCCGCGAAGGCGGGCATCGCCATCCACTGGATCTCGCTGGGCGAGCTGGGCAAGTGCATCAGGCTGCTGAAAGAGGCGGGCGTCACCCGGGCCGTGATGGCAGGGCAGGTCAAGCACACGAAGATTTTCGCCGGCGGGATCAAGCCCGATGCGACTTTCCTGTCGGTGTTGATGAAGCTGCCCTTCCAGAATACTGACGGCTTGATCGGCGCGGTCGCGAAGGTGCTCGGCGACCACGGCATCGAATTGCTCGATTCGACGGTCCTGCTGACTCCCATGCTCGCGCCGGCTGGCGTCATGACGCGGCGGCCGCCGACCGAGGAAGATCAGAAAGACTTCGACTTCGGCTACGGCGTTGCCGACGCGGTCGCCGCTCTGGACGTCGGTCAGACCATCGCCGTCAAGCATCGAGCTGTCGTGGCGGTCGAGGCGATGGAAGGGACCGACGAAGTCATCGCGCGGGCGGGTCACCTGGCGGGTCCGGGTGTACGTATCGTCAAAGTGGCCAAACCAAAGCAGGATATGCGGTTTGATGTGCCGGTCGTGGGTCTCGCGACGGTGCAGGCCATGCGGATCGCCGGCGCAGCCGCGTTGTCCGTCGACGCCGGCAAGACCCTGATGTTCGAGCGCGGTGCGTTGATCGCGAGCGCCGACGAAGCAGGGATCGCGATCGTCGGCCGCGCGAGGCCTTGATGCTGTGATGAAGACGCGCGTGGCGGTGGTGGGCGTTGGCGCGCTGGGACGACATCACGCGCGCATCCTGGCCGAACTGCCGGATGTCGAGCTGACCGCGGTCGTCGACACGAACGAGCCGCGGGCTCGCGAGGTCGGAGATCAGATCAAGGCGCCGTGGAGCACGAACGCAGCAGAGTTTTGGGCCGGGTCGACGCGGTGACGATTGCCGTGCCGACCGACGCGCATCTCAGCGTGGCGCTCCCGTTTCTCAAGCGCGGCACAGCCGTGCTGGTGGAGAAGCCGCTCGCGCGAGATCGCGGCGAGGCGCAGCAGATGCTCGACGCCGCTGCCGCGTCGGGAGCCGTCTTCGGTGTCGGGCACACCGAGCGGTACAATCCCGCGGTCGCGGCCGTTCGCCCGCTGCTCGATCACCCGCGCTTTATCGAGGTCCACCGCCTGGGTGCGTTTCCCGACCGGAGCCTCGATATCGATGTCGTGTTCGATCTCGATGATTCACGACCTCGACATTGTGTTGTCGATTGTGCCGTCGGAGGTGGTGGCCGTCGAGGCCGTGGGCGTGGCGGTCCTGACGCCGAAGCCGGATATTGCCAATGCGCGGCTGCGATTTTCGTCGGGCTGCATTGCCAACGTCACGGCGAGCCGAATCAGCAAGGATCGCGTCCGCAAGATCCGGATCTTTCAGCGCGACTCGTACCTGTCGATCGACTACGCGGCCCAGGAAGTGGAGCGCTGGCGCTTGCTGAAGCAGGACGGCGTGCGGCCGGTCATCGATGGCGGCCGGCTGGAGGTCGCCCACGAGGAACCACTCAAGCGCGAGCTGGCGGACTTCGTTGCGGCCGTTCGGGAGCGCCGCAGTCCGGCCGTGAGCGGCGCCGACGGCATGCGCGCCCTGGAGCTGGCGCAGCGCATCTCGAGCGAGATGGACCGGGCGCGCTAGACTGTCAACCGCGCATGTACCTCCGATCTCAACGACTTCATCGCCGACCTCGACCGACGCCGCCTCCTGTCGCGAATCAGGGAGCGCGTGAGCCCCGACCTCGAGATTGCCGCCGTGACCGACCGGACGTGCAAGTTGCCAGGCGGCGGCCCGGGGTTGCTCTTCGAGCAGCCGACCGGGTTCGACATGCCGGTCGCGACGAATCTGTTTGGATCGACCGAGCGCATGTGTCTCGCCCTGGGCAGTCCGTCGCTCGACGCAGTGGCCAAAGAGATCGACGAGATGATGACGCCGAAGATGCCGGCCGGCATGCTCGACGCCTTCAAGATGCTGCCGATGCTCGACCGGCTGCGCGACCTGATGCCGAAGACCGTGAAAGACGCGCCCTGCCAGGAGATCGTTCGGCGCGACGGATCGCTGGACGAGCTGCCGATCTTGAAGACATGGCCGGAGGACGGCGGGCGGTACATCACGCTGCCGCTGGTCATCACGAAGGATCCGGAGACAGGCGCGAGGAACATCGGCACCTACCGGATGCAGGTCTTTGACGGCCGCACCACCGGCATGCACTGGCAGCGGCACAAAGGAGGAGCGCAGCATCACCGCGTCGCAGAACGGATGGGGCGGCGCCTCGAAGTCGCGGTGGCGCTCAGTCCGGAGCCCATCCTGGCATACGCGGCGACCGCGCCGATGCCCGAGGGGCTCGACGAGCTTCTGCTGGCAGGCTTTCTCTCGCGGCGACGCATCGAGTTGGTGAAGGCCGTGACCGTCGACCTCGAAGTGCCGGCGAGTGCGCACATCGTGCTCGAGGGATACGTCGAGCCGGGAGAGCGCAGGCGGGAAGGGCCGTTTGGCGATCACACGGGCTTCTACTCCCTGGCCGACGACTTCCCGGTGTTTCACCTGACCTGCATCACCATGCGGAAAAAGCCGACGTACCTGACCACCGTGGTCGGGATTCCTCCGCAGGAAGACGTCTATCTCGGAAAAGCGAGCGAGCGCATCTTCCTGCCGATGATCCGCAAGACGATTCCCGAGATCGTCGACATGCACTTTCCTCCAGAGGGCATCTTTCACAACATCGTCCTCGTGTCGATCGACAAGCGATATCCGGGGCATGCCCGCAAGATCATGAACGCGTTCTGGGGACTGGGCCAGCTCATGTTCTCGAAGACCATCATCGTCTTCGACAAGGAGGTCGACGTCCAAAATGTCGGCGAGGCCGCATGGATTGCCGGCACCCACGTCGATCCGCAGCGCGACATCCAGTTCACGGTCGGACCGATGGACGATCTCGAAAATGCATCGAGCCTGCCGGCATATGGCAGCAAGATGGGGATCGACGCCACGCGGAAGTGGCCCGGCGAAGGTTTCGCGCGCGAATGGCCGACCCGTTTGAAAACGAGCGAAGCCGCAAGCCGCCGCGCGGACGAACTGCTCAAGGCGATTGCGAAGGGACAGTAGGGTGCCGACGTCTCTGGACGGCCTCCTCGAACGAGTTGCGGACGGCGGACCGCTTTCGGACGCCGATGTCGAGGCGCTCGCAGGCACGAGGGACATCATCACGCTTGGGATGCTCGCAACCGACGGTGCGCCGGAAGCTGCACGGTGGAATGGTCACGTTCGTCCGGGTCCAGGATCTGGGGAAGGGAATGGCGTCAGATTCTGTGCTCATCCCGGAAACCGGTCCGGATCCGGGGCGCCGGCGAGGTCAGGATTCTCCACACCCCCCGCACGCTCGAGCTCGCGGTCGATGCCGTGACGAGCGCACTCGAGTTCGCCAGCGGCATCCCCGTCTCGGCGTTCTCGCTCTTCGACCTCACGAAGCTACCCGAGCCCGTGCCGGTGGTGCTGCACGCGCTGAAGCAGGCCGGGCTCGACTGGATCGCGCTGGCGCCCGTCGACCAGCTCGAATCGCCCGAGCAGGCGCTGGAAGCGGCGACGGATGCCGGGCTGAAGGTCGCCCGATTGACGCTCGATCGGCCCAGCGGCCGCTCGTGGGTTGAGCTGTGTCGAGAGGTCGCTCGGTATCAGTTGAGCCTCGGCTGTCTCCGCGCGTTTGCGCCGTTGCCGCGCACCATCGATCCTGCTCAACCGACGACCGGGTACGAGGACGTGAGGCGCATCGCGCTCGCGCGGCTTCTTGCCGAGGGTATCGATGTGATTCAAGTTGACTGGGCGCTGTACGGCCCGAAGCTCGCGCAAGTGGCGCTCACGTTTGGAGCCGATGATCATGACTCGGTCGACGCAGGAGACGACCAGGCGAAAGGATGGCGGCGCGCGCCGATCGAGGAGATTCGGCGAGGTATTCGCGCGGCAGGCTTCGAGCCGGTCGAGCGCGACGGACGTTTCGTGCGGGAGTCCCGCGATCGAGTTCGGCTTGGCGCCGTCAGCTACCTCAACACTCGGCCGCTGGTCGACGGTCTCGAGGCCCAGACCAGCCGCTTCAGCCTCCGCTTCGATGTGCCGTCTCGTTGTGCCGCGCTGCTGCACGCAAACGAGGTGGATCTCGGTCTGATTCCCTCGATTGAGTACCCGGGTACGCGGATACAGCATTGTGCCCGGCGTCTCCATTGCATCGGACGGTCCGGTCGCCTCGGTGGCGCTCTTTACCAGATTGGCGACCGCCGCCATCAGGTCCATTGCGCTCGACACCAGCTCCAGAACGTCGCAAGCGCTGCTGCGCGTATTGTGCGCACAGCATTTTCACATCGAGCCGGCGTTCGTGCCGATGCCGCCCGACCTGCCGGGCATGCTCGAGATCTGCGATGCTACGCTCGTCATCGGAGACAACGCGCTGTTTGCCGATCACAAGGCGCTCGGCGTTCGGAAGATCGATCTCGGTGAGGAGTGGTCGGCGATGACCGGCCTTCCCTTCGTGTATGCGTTCTGGGCTGGTCGTCCTGGAATCGTTGGCCCAGCCGATGTGCGCGCGCTCCAGGAGGCCCGCGACCGTGGTGTCGTCGCAACCGCTACAATTGGGCGAGAGATGTATCCGGACGATCCTGGCGAGGGCCGCGAGAGCCGATCGATACCTTCGCGAAGAGGTGAAGTACGGCCTGGGTGAGCGCGAGATGGCGGGCTTGAGCCCGTTTCTACGAGCTGGCTGCCGGCGTTGGGGCGATGGCGCGGGACGAGGACGCCCGCCTGGACTTCTTACTGATGAGTGTCTCTGACATCCTGAACAAGGTCGACCAGCGGCGGCCGCGTATCTGCGGCCGAGGCGCTCGACCTGTATCGAACACGCCCCGACTCACGAGCTGGGACGGATGGCCGACGAGCATCCGGAGCGCAAGCATCCGGATCGGCTGGTCACCTACATCATCGATCGCAACGTCAACTACACGAACGTCTGCGTGGCGAAGTGCAACTTCTGCGCATTCTATCGCGACGTCGGCGCGAGCGACGGCTACGTGCTCGGCTTCGAGGAAATCTTCAAGAAGATCGACGAGACCATCGAGGTTGGCGGCGTGCAGCTACTCTCTGCAGGGCGGCCACAATCCCGACCTGCCGATCGGCTGGTACGAGGACTTGTTTCGAGCCGTCAAGTCGCGAGTATCCCGCGTTCAAGCTTCACGCCCTCTCGCCGCCGGAAGTCATTCACATCTCGCGGTTGTCGCAAATCCCGGTTGGCGAGGTGCTCGACCGGTTGATTGCGGCCGGTCTGGACAGCGTGCCGGGCGGGGGCGCGGAGATTCTGGTCGATCGAGTCAGACAGCTGCTGCACTGCTACGGCAAGGCGACCGCTGACGAGTGGATCGACGTCATGCGGCAGGCACACCTGCGCGGCCTCAAGACGACGGCGACGATGATGTATGGAACGGTCGAGACGTTGGAGGAACGCATCGAGCACATGCTGCGCTTGCGGTCGCTCCAGGACGAGACGGGCGGCTTCACGGCGTTCATCACCTGGAGTTTTCAGCCCGCAGCACACCGAGCTCGGCGGCGTCGAAGCCACCGGCATCGACTACCTCCGCACGCTGGCGCTGGCCCGCATCGTCCTCGACAATTTCGACAACCTCCAGGCCTCCTGGGTCACGCAGGGAGGGAAGGTCGGTCAACTCAGCCTGGCGTACGGCGCGAACGACATGGGCAGCGTGATGATCGAAGAGAACGTCGTCCGCGCTGCCGGCGCGGCCTACTGCATGGACGAGATCGAGATCGTCCGCAACGTCGAAGATGCCGGATTCGATTCCCAAACGCCGGAACATGCACTACGAGATCCTCGGCGATCCGATCTTCCGCGAACGGGCCGTTCCGCGGATGCTGAGCCTTGCGAGCGCGAGAGCCGACGGGGCGTCCGGCGAAGGGCCCGAGGCTCGACAGTTTCCCGCACGAAGCCGCACTGGCAAGGATGTGCGACTGCAGGATTCCTAGAATCGCGGAGCATGCCGCACTATCGCGCCGCCTGGCTGCTGCCCATTTCTGAGCCCCCGATTCGAGATGCCTGGTTTCACCTCGACGCCGGACGCATCGTCTCCTTCGGACGGGGCCGCGAGCGACGCGCGCGGCAATCCGAGGAAATCGACCTTGGTGACGTGGCGGTGCTTCCCGGCCTCGTGAACGCGCACACCCATCTCGAACTGTCGTGGATGCGGGGCCGTGTATCGACTGGCGACGAGTTCCCAGACTGGATTCGCTCGGTCATGTCGCTGCGCAGGGCCGAAGGGGCAGACGACGCGAAGGCCATTGTGGCGGCGATCGACGAGGCCAGAGCCTTCGGAACCACGCTAATCGGAGACATTTCCAATACGCTCGCCTCTCCGGCGATCCTCGCGTCGAAAGGGATGGCTGCGGTCGTGTTTCACGAGCTGTTCGGATTTCGATCGCAGGATGCGAAGCGGATTGTGGCGGATGCCGCACACCGTCTCTCGAACGTCGATGGCGGTGCGGCGGTGCGCTGTACGCTGGCGCCGCATGCGCCCTACTCAGTCTCAGCTGCGCTCTTTCGCGCAATTCATCGGCAGGTCGACGGGTCGTCGTGCCGTCTCTCAAGCGTGCACCTTGGAGAGTCGAGGCAGAAATGGAATTCCTTCGAAACGGCAGCGGTCAGTTCCGCGCGCTGCTCGAGGATGTCGGCACATGGGACGACGGGTGGACGGCCCCGGGCTGCGATCCCGTGGCGTACATGCGAAGACCTTGGTGTCCTCCACGAGCACTTACTCGTCGTCCACGGTGTCCAGTTCGGGCCCGGTGAGTTGAGGCGTTTCGCCGGGCAAGGGTGCGACGCTCGTCACTTGCCCGCGTGGCAACATCCTGACGGGTGCAGGCGCAGCCTCCGATCGCTGCCTTCTTCGAGTCTGGCGTCCACGTCGCCGTCGGCACCGACAGCCTCGCCAGCGTGCCCGACCTGAACCTCTTTGCTGAGCTGGCCGAGATGCGGCGCCTGGCGCCCAGCCGTTCCGGCGCGCGCGTTGATCGAGAGCGCGACTATGGCAGGGGCGACGGCGCTCGGATTCGGCGACGACTTCGGCAGCGTCGAGGTCGGCAAGCGCGATCGACTGATCGCCGTCGACTGGAGTCAACCATTGCGGATGTCGAAGAGCACCTGGTGTCGGGTATCGACCAAGTCGCAAATCCGGTGGGTGGCTTCGTGATTGGTGAGCTCACCGAGCACGGACACTCTACGGCGCGTGCTGGTCAAGCATGCGCGCGATGCATTCGTCAGCCAGGAGCAGATCGATCGGCAGTGGAAGCCGTTGAACTACACCGCGCCGCCCGATTTTTCGAAGGCGGTGAAAGAGTACGATCGGTTTCTCGAGATCTTGTCGGCGTCGGGCGCCGAAGTCGTGACGTTGCCATTCGCTGGCCACGAATACCACTCTGGACTCCATCTACACGCGCGATGCCGTCGGTACTGACCTCCAGGCGGAGTCGTACTCGCGTCGCATGGGGAAGACGGCCCGAGCGGACGAGCCTTCGGCTTCAGGGTGAACGGCTTCGGCGTGAAGGTGCCCGAAGTCAGCGGAGGTGTGACCCCCCCCGGATCGCTCGAAGGAGGAGACCTGCTGTGGCTCGACGAGCGCACCGTGGCGGTCGGGCAGGGCAAGCGCACGAACGCAGAGGGCATTCGTCAGTTTCGACGAGTTCCTGGGCGACTGGCCGGGCGAGGCTGATCGTCGTGCCGCTGCCGGACGATGCCGGACCTCACGACGTGATGCACCTGATGTCGTTCGTCAGTCCCGTCGACCGCGATCTCGCCGTCGTCTTTCCAGCCGCTGTTGCCCGATGCCTTTCGGAAGACTCTGCTCGATCGCGGCTACGAGTTGATCGACGTGCCGCGGGAAGAGTACGACACCATGGGCGTCAACGTGCTCGCGCTTGGCCCGCGCGATTGCGTGATGCTGGAGGGCAATCCGAAAACGCGCGCCGCGCTCGAGCGGGCCGGCGCAGGCGTGCAGGTGTACGAAGGCGACGAGATCAGCCTGAAAGGCGGCGGTGGTCCGACCTGTCTTACTCGTCCGCTCGCAAGGTCGTAGAATCATCACCGAATCAGCGATGAACCTCCTCGTCAAGCGGCTTTCGCCGACAGCCATCCTGCCGTCCTACGCGCATCCGGGCGACGCGGGCCTGGATCTGTTTGCGGATCGCGCGGCGTCGCTGGAGCCAGGCGAGACGCAAGCTGATCGGAACCGGCATCTCGATCGAGCTGCCGCCTGGAACCGAGGGGCAGGTGCGGCCGCGCAGCGGTCTTGCGCTCAAGCACGGCGTGACGGTGCTCAATTCGCCCGGCACGATCGACCGGGGCTATCGCGGCGAAGTGGGTGTCATACTGATCAATCACGGCGCCGGGCGCTTCGAGGTCGCGCCCGGCATGAAGATCGCGCAGCTCGTCGTCGCCGCCTGTCTCACCGTCGAGGTCGTCGAGGCGGGGGACCTGGGCGATTCGGCGCGCGGTCACGGCGGATTCGGGTCGACCGGGCGCATGATGAGGCGACGTGGAGCTGACCGAGGGGCAGTATTCGATTTCGACCGACCGGATCGACGTCGATGCCGTGCACGCGTTCCTGAGCCGATCGTTCTGGGCGGAGGGGATTCCGAAAGAGTTCGTCGCGCGGTCGGCGGCCAACTCGCTGTGCTTTGCACTCTTCGACGGTCACTGCGCAGGTGGGGTTTGCGCGCGTGATCACCGATCGCGCGACGTTCGCCTATCTGTGCGACGTGTACGTGCTCGAATCGCACCGCGGACGCGGCCTCGGCACGTGGCTCATCGAGTCGGTCATGGCCCATCCTGATCTGCAGGGCCTTCGGCGGTTTCTTCTCGTCACGCGGGACGCGCACGGGCTCTACGCACCGCCATGGATTCGCCGTGACCGATGCCAGGCCGCCACATGGAGATCTTCCGCCACGGCCTCTATCGTCGGGAGCGACTAGGCAGCGCACATGTTCAGCCGCATCGCGACCTACCTCTCGTTCGTCCGATTCAGCCATTCGGTCTTCGCGCTGCCGTTTGCGCTGACTGGAGCGCTGCTCGCGTCGCGGTACCAACCCGTGACCTGGCGCCACGTGCTGTGGATTGCCGTCTGCATGGTGACGGCGCGCAGCGCGGCCATGGGATTCAACCGGCTTGGTCGACGCGAATTTCGACGCCGCAATCCCGCGGACGTCGGCGTCGCGAGATTCCCAGCGGCCGCATGTCCACGCCGAGGCGGCGATCTTCGTGGTCGTGATGTCCGTGGCGTTCGTCCTCGCCGCTGGGCCAGCTGAGCCGGCTCTGCCTCGTCCTGTCGCCCGTCGCGCTTGCCATCGTCTTCTGGTATTCGCTCGCGAAGCGTTTTACGTGGGCGACGCAGTTCTTTCTCGGCCTTGCCATGGCCGTCGCGCCCGTCGGCGGATGGCTTGCCGCGGGCGGTGGGGCCGGATGGGAGCCGTGGTTGCTCGGACTGGCCATCGGCTTTTGGGTGGGCGGCTTCGACGTCCTCTACGCGTGTCAGGATCTCGAAGTGGACCAGCGTCATCATTTGAAATCGATTCCCGTGCGGTTCGGGATCGGAACCTCGCTGGTGATTTCGCGTGCGATGCACGGCGCCACCGTTCTCGCACTCGCGCTGCTTGGCGTGGTCGCCGGCCTCGGCTTCCTGTACTTCATCGGCGTGGCGCTCGTCGGCGCGCTGCTCGTCTACGAGCAGTCGCTCGTCAGCGAAACCGATCTCTCGCAGGTGAAGCGAGCGTTCGATCTCAACGGCTACGTCGGCATTCTCTACTTCCTCGCGACGGCCGTCTCTGTCTATGCTGGCCGCTGATCACGCCCCTTCGAAGGACGCGTCGCGCATCTCCGGCATGTTCGACGCCATTGCCGGACGCTACGACCTGCTGAATCATCTGCTCAGCGCCGGGCTCGATCAGAGCTGGCGTAAGCAGGCGGTCGGCGCGCTCGAATTGACGGGGAGGGAAACGGTGCTCGATCTGTGCACGGGCACGGCCGATCTCGCTCTTGCTGCGATGAACGATCAGGGGCGCGCCCGACGGGTGGTCGGCATCGACTTCTCGCGCGCGATGCTGGAAATCGCGAGAAACAAAGTTGCGGCGAGTCCCGGCATCGCACTGCTGCGCGGCGATGCCACCAGGATTCCGTTGAACAGCGCGACCGTCGACGCCGTCACCATCGGCTTCGGCATCAGGAACGTGGAGGATCCAGGCAGGGCCTTTTGCGAGATCGGCCGGGTACTCCGGCCGGGCGGCCGTCTGGCGATCCTGGAGTTCTCGCTGCCTCGCGCGAAGGCGCTGCGCAGCTTTTACCTCTGGTACTTCCGCCGCGTCCTTCCCTTGATCGGCCGCCTTGTCTCCAAGCACCCGAGCGCCTACACCTATTTGCCCGAATCCGTGGAGGCATTCCCGACGCCTGAGGCGTTTGCAGAGCAGTTGCGGGCAGCAGGCTTTGGCACCGTCCGTGCACACCCGCTGACCTTCGGCGTCGTATATCTCTTTGTTGCCGTGAAAAATGCGTCATCAGACCGGGTGCTATAATCGACTAAGTGCCTGATGTACATCGACTTTGAGGAACACCGGCCCGACACGCCACACCTAGAGCGGGCGCTCTCCGTTCGCGAAGGTGTCCTCATCTCGATAATCGTCCATCTTTTGCTGGTGATCGGCCTCCTGTTCATGCCCGATCTGCCACGATCGGAGACGACGCAGGTTGCGGCGACGCCTCAGCAACGGCCGCGAGAGTCGCCTCGATTCGTGTTCATGCAACCCAGAGTCGACGTGCCGAGGCCGCAGCCGCGTGCCGAAGTCGAGCTGTCCGACCAGGATCGTGTGCGCTCGAGCATCGTGAAGCCTCCGAGCCCGCAGAATCCCCTTCCATATTCCCGCGGCAATTCGCCGGAGCGTGTCGAGGCCGATCCACTGCCTCCCGAACGGGGCAGCGAGCAGGAATCGGCCACGCAAGGCCGGCCCAACGATCCGGGCGACGTTCAGATGGCGACAAACGATTCTTCGAGGGCAATGATGCGCCTCCCCGAGACGCCTGCGGCCGCACCGTCGCTTCGCCTTGGAGAGACGGGCGCGGCCGGCAAGCTGGGCAACGCGCTTCGCAACCTCCAGCGCTATGTCGAACAGCAGTCGTTCGACAACGTTCAGGGGAGCGGCGACGCCCAGGGCTTGATTCAGTTCGACAGCAAGGGCGTCGACTTCGGTCCCTGGCTTCGGCGGTTCGTCGCCCAGGTCAAGCGCAACTGGTTCGTCCCTCAAGCGGCAATGCTTATGAGGGGCCACGTCGTGATTACGTTCAACATCCACCGGAACGGCGCCATCACCGATATCGAGGTGAGGAAGCCGTCTTCGATCGAGTCGTTCAACAACGCGGCGGTCAATGCGTTGATCACGTCGAATCCGACGATGCCGCTTCCCACGGAGTATCCATCGGAGTCGGCGTTCTTCACCGTCACGTTCCTCTACAACGAGGATCCAGCGGACGTCCGCTGACGACGATGCCGCTGCCAACGCGCGCCCAGCAACTGGGCCTTCTGGTTCTTCTGGGAGTGGTCATCCTCCTCGCCTACTTCAGGATCTAAGTCCTGCGCCCCACGATTCTCGCCATCCTGGGCCCGACCGCCTCGGGCAAGAGTGCTTTGGGGATCGAGCTGGCCGTGAGACGTGGGGGCGAGATCGTCAGCTGCGACTCGACGGCAGTCTATCGAGGCTTCGACATCGGTACCGACAAGGTGCCGCTCGCAGATCAGCGCGGCATTGCGCATCATCTGGTCGACGTGGTCGAGCCGACTGAGGAATACACGGCTGCGCGGTTTGCGCGCGACGCCGTTGTTGCCATTGAGGGCATCCTGTCGCGAGGCCATGTGCCGATCCTCGTCGGCGGCACGGGACTCTACTATCGCGCGTTGACACGCGGCTTGTTTCCAGGCCCCGCGGCCGATCCGCGCCTGCGCGCGCGCCTCGAGGTGATCGCCGCAAGGCGTGGTCTCGGGTTCCTTCACCGGCTGCTCAGGCGCGTCGATCCTGCATCATCGGAACGCATTCTGCCGGGAGATCGCAAGCGCATGGTGCGTGCCCTCGAGGTGTTCTTCCAAACCGGCGTTCCGCTGACCGAGCACTTCGCGTCAACGGTATCGCCGTTGCAGAACTATTCGGTCGTCTCAGTGGCGCTGTCTCCCTCGCGGTCGCTTATCGCTGAGCGTGTGAGAGCGAGAGTCGACGCCCAGTTTGAACGCGGGTTGATGGATGAAGTTCGCGCTCTGCTTGCGCGCGGCGTGCCGGAGGATGCGCGCCCGTTCGGCGGACTGGTGTACCGCCAGGCGCTGGAGTTGCTTCACGGAGTGAGAAATGACGAGGAGACGCGCGAATTGATCGCGCGCGAGAACCGGCGGTACGCCCGCCGCCAGTTGATCTGGTTCCGCAAAGAGCCTAACCTAGTGTGGCTTCAGACTTCCGGCGAGACTCCGGAGGCGCTCGCCGCGTCCGAGGCGCTGCTTCCGTAGCATCGTGCCGTTCCTCTTCTCCCGAATCATCGTCATTGTGCTCGACAGCGTCGGCGCCGGCGCGCTGGACGACGCCGCGCGTTATGGAGACGAAGGCAGCAACACACTCGGCAACGTGGCGCGCGTCGCGGGGCTCCGCGTGCCGACGCTGCGGCTTCTCGGGCTCGATCGCCTCGTCGACATTGGTGGAACTGTCAGCGGACGGCCCGCCCGCGGTGCAATTGGACGCATGGCGGAGTCGTCGCCTGGCAAAGACTCGGTGACCGGCCACTGGGAGATGATGGGGATCGTCCTCGATCGCGCCTTTCCCGTCTTCCCGGATGGATTTCCTCGACCCCTCCTCGAGGCGTTCGAGCAGCGCATCGGCCGCGGCACGCTTGGCAACTGCGCCGCCTCCGGCACCGTCATCATCGAGCGGCTCGGCGCCGAGCATATGCGCACCGGCAAACCGATCGTTTACACGTCGGCCGACAGCGTCTTCCAGATCGCCGCGCACGAAGAGGTGATTCCGATCGAGGAGCAGTACCGCATCAACCGCATGGCGTTCGAGCTGGCTGTTGGCGGCTACGGCGTCGCGCGCGTGATTGCGCGTCCGTTTGTCGGCCAGCCGGGCAGTTTCACGCGGACCAGCAATCGCCGCGACTTCGCGATGCGGCCCATCGGCGAAACCGTGCTGGATCGCCTCGAGTCGGCTGGAGTCCCGACTATCGCCATCGGCAAAGTGGACGACCTGTTCACCGGCCGCGGGATCTCGCGGGCTGTCCACACTGCAAGCGACGAAGAGGGCATGAACGCCGTCGTGTCAGAGTTGTCCTCCAGCTCTCGCGGGCTCATCTTCGCGAATCTTGTCGACTTCGACACGCTGTACGGCCACCGCAACGATCCGTCCGGATATGCTCGAAATCTCGAACGCTTCGACGCGAGATTGAAAGATCTGCTGCCGCGCCTCCGAACGGACGATCTGCTGGTCGTGACGGCGGACCATGGAAACGATCCGACGACCCCAAGCACCGACCACTCGCGCGAGCACGTGCCGGTGCTGGCGGCCGGTCCGCAGGTGAGAGCCGGCGTGAACATCGGGACACGGGAAACGTTCGCGGACCTCGGGCAGACAATTGCGGAGAACTTCGGCGTCGGGTCGCTGAAGTGGGGAACCAGCTTTCTTCACGAGCTGACTAATGGCGAGCATTCGTAAGCATCTGGAGGCGCGCGAGCGCCAGATTCTGGCACCACAGGCGGCCAAGAGCGCCGACACTCGCGGACGGCTTCGCGAGGAGCCAGAGGACGACGTCCGGCCGGCTTTTCAGCGCGATCGGGATCGCATCGTCCATTCGAAGGCATTCCGGCGTCTCAAGCACAAGACGCAGGTGTTCTTTGCGCCGACTGGCGATCACTACCGCACGAGGCTCACGCACACCCTCGAGGTTGCGCAGATCTCGCGCACGATCGCGAAGGTGCTGCAGCTTCACGAGGAGCTCACGGAGGCCATCGCGTTGGGGCACGATCTCGGGCACACGCCGTTCGGGCACGCGGGTGAACGAGTGCTCGACGACCTCATTCCCGGCGGGTTCAATCACTATCAGCAGAGCCTCCGGATCGTCGACGTGCTCGAGCAGGATCGCCGGGGACTGAACCTCACGTGGGAAGTCCGCGACGGCATTGCGCATCATTCGAAAGGGAAGGGCGGCTCGCCCGTGGGGCTTCCTGCGACGGAGCGGTCCAAGACGCTTGAAGGGCAGATCGTGCGCGTGGCCGATCTGGCCGCCTACGTCAATCACGACATCGACGACGCGCAACGCGCCGGGATCTTGCGGGCGGAGGACCTGCCGGCAAATGCCGTCACGCTGCTGGGCGACAGCTCGTCAGCGCGCATCGGGCGTATGGTGAAGGACGTGGTCGAAGCGACGTTCGGAGGCAATCTGGCAGAGATCCGGATGAGTCCGGAAGTACTGGAGGCGACGCTCGAACTTCGAGCCTTTCTGTTCTCCGCTGTCTACGAGAACGAAGCCGCCACCGCCGAGTTCAAGAAGGCCACCGGTATTCTCGGCGGGCTCTGGGAGAAGGTTCACGATCGTCCCAAGGACTTCCTCGACGAACGGACCATTGCGGAAGAGGGCGTCGATGTGGCGGCGCGCGACTTTCTCGCGGGCATGACCGATCGATATGCCGTGGCGCTTTTCGAGAGTCTGTTTATCCCGAAGCCATGGGTCGGCCCTGTCGGGCCGGACGACCGCCCCTGATTTGCGCCCCTCCTGAAGCCGGCTATAATAGTTCGTTCTGCTGGCGCTTAAAACGCTGCCAGAGCGCGGGTTATGCTGCTAAGTCTCCGTTCGCTGTCGGGCGCGCACGAGCACTTCGAGAAACAGTGCGCGGCCGGACTGTTCGAGACGAGGGACGACGATTCGTTTCGCGTCGTCTCTCCGGTGTCGCTGTCGTTCGACGTCGAGGCGCAGGAGACGGGCCGCTATCGCGTGGCCGGCGACCTCGAGGCGAAAGTCGAGCTGACGTGCAGCCGCTGTCTCGAGCCCTTCACGCTTCCCGTCGGCACCCGCTTCGATCTTCGGTACGTACCGCGAGTGGAGAACACGGGTGAAGGCGAGCGTGAAGTCGACGAGGACGACTTGACCACGGCGTACTACGCCGACGACCAGATCGACCTTGGCGCGCTCGTCATGGAGCAGTTGCATTTGGCCGTGCCGATGAAGCCGCTGTGCGATCCGGAGTGCAAGGGACTCTGCTCGGAATGCGGGATGAACTGGAACACGGGGTCGTGCAGCTGCACGCACCGCTGGACCGATCCGCGGTTCGATGTGTTGAGAAAGATGCGCTGAAGAAGCAGAAGATTTTCAGGAGACGATCATGCCGAATCCCAAACGGCGGCACTCGAAATCGCGTACCGCCAAGCGCCGCACGCACGACAGCCTCACCGCCGTGCAGTCGAGCGACTGCCCGAACTGCCGCGAACCCAAGCCACCACATCGCGCCTGCCCGCACTGCGGGTACTACCGCGGCCGACAAGTCAGGCCTGTCGACGAAGCGTAACGCGCATTCATGACGCGTATCGCGGTAGACGCGATGGGCGGCGACCACGCCCCCAGCAGCATCATCGACGGCGCGTTGGCTGCCGCGCGTCATTTCGATGTCGGCCTGCTGCTGGCGGGGCCGGCGGCCGTCATCCGCAGCGAGCTCGCGCGGCATCCTGACGCCGGCGCCCTCGACGTCGACATTCTCGACGCTCCCGATGTCGTCACGATGGCGGAAGCGCCGTCGGCGGCGCTCCGGCGCAAGCCGCGGGCATCGATTCGCGTGGCGGCCGAGTCGGTAGCCAAGGGCGACGCCGCCGCGCTGGTGAGCGCCGGGCACACCGGCGCGACCGTGCTGGCGGCGCACGCCGCGTTCGGCATGCTGACCGGCGTCGATCGGCCGGCGCTGGCTGCCACGATCCCGTCGGGCGATCGCCTCGGCGTGCTGCTCGACGTCGGCGCCAACCTCGAGTGCCGCGCCCAGCATCTGCTGCAGTTCGCGGCGATGGGCTCGGTGTTTGCGAAAGTCTCGCTGGGTATCGACCGGCCGAGGATCGGACTGCTGTCGATTGGCGAGGAAGAGGGCAAAGGGACCGATCTGGTGCGCGAGGCGCATCGGCTCTTGAAAGCTTCGGCGTTGAGCTTCATCGGCAACGTCGAGGCCCGCGAGGTGTATAAGGGCAACGCTGACGTGATAGTCTGCGACGGCTTTACCGGCAACATCGCGCTGAAGGTGAGCGAAGGACTCGTCGACACGGTGGAACGGCTCCTTGGAGAAGAGTTGTCGAGGACGTTCTCTGGGATGGTGGGGTCGCTCTCTCGCGCCGGGCATTCCGCCGCTTCCGGCGGCGGCTCGACTACGCCGAGTATGGCGGCGCGCCGCTGCTCGGCGTGGCGGGCATGTGTTTTGTTTGCCACGGCCGTTCATCTGCCAAGGCCATCCGCAACGCCGTGCTGACGGCGCACCGGTTTTCGACCGCCGGATTCCTTCATCGACTCGAACGCGAGATCGAGACGGCTGCCGTTTCATGATCGCACTGGTCTTCCCGGGACAAGGATCTCAACAGGTCGGCATGGGGCGGGCACTGGCGGACGCCTTCCCGGCCGCGCGCGAGACGTTTGCCGAGGCAGATGCCGCGCTCGGCGAGCCGCTGAGCCGGTTGATCTGGGACGGCCCGGCCGACGCCTTGATGCTGACGGAAAACACACAGCCGGCGATTCTCACTGCGAGCATCGCCGCGTACCGCGCACTGGAATCCGCGGGGCTGACGTCGCGCGTCTCGTTCATGGCAGGACACAGTCTGGGGGAGTATTCCGCGCACGTTGCCGCTGGCACCCTCTTGTTTGCGGACGCGGTCCGGACGGTGCGCAGGCGAGGACGCTACATGCAGGAAGCCGTGCCGGTTGGAACCGGGGCAATGTCGGCGGTGCTCGGCCTGGAGGCGGCCGTCGTGCGGCAAGCCTGCGAGGAAGCGGCGCAAGGCGAAGTGGTGGCGCCCGCCAACATCAACGGTGCCGGCCAAGTCGTCATTGCCGGAGCTCGCACCGCCGTGGAGCGCGCGGGAGCACGGGCCAAGGAACTGGGCGCCAAGCGCATCGTGCCGCTGCCGGTGAGCGCGCCGTTCCACTGCGACCTGATGAAACCGGCCGAAGCACGGCTGGCCGGCGATCTTCGCGGGCTGCAGGCGCGCGATCCGCGCGTGCCTGTCATCGCCAACGTGGACGCGTTGCCAAAGCGCGATGCGGCGTCGGCCATCGATGCACTCGTGCGGCAAGTTTCGTCGGCCGTGCAGTGGGAGGCGAGCGTTCAGTGCCTTGCTTCGGCCGGCGTCACCGCGTATGTTGAGGTGGGTCCCGGCAACGTGTTGAGCGGCTTGATCCGCAAGATCCATCGTGGCGCCAGCGTGGCCGCTGTCGGTTCGCCGGAGGACTTCGAGGAGGCAAGGCCGGTCCTGTGCTGAACCTGTCGGGCAAAGTCGCGCTCGTGACCGGCGCGTCGCGTGGCATCGGCGCGGCGATTGCCAAGACGCTCAGCGCCCAGGGCGCCATTGTGGTCGCGGCGGCGCGCGGCGGGAACGCGGAGCCGACCGCAGCCTACATCGTCGCGGGTGGCGGACGGGCCGAGGCCGTCAGCTGCGACGTGACCGATGCGGTGGCAGTGGAGACGGTCGTCAGCGCCGCAATCGCACGGCACGGGCGGATCGACGTGCTCGTCAACAACGCCGGGATTGCTCGCGACCAGCTGCTGATCCGCATGAAGCGCGCAGACTGGGACGAGGTGATGGCGACCAACCTCACGGCGGCGTTCACGTGCACGCAGGCCGTGCTGAAGCCGATGATCAAGCAGCGTGCTGGCCGGATCATCACCATCAGTTCGGTGGTTGGACAGATGGGCAACGCGGGGCAAGTGAACTACGCCGCGTCGAAGGCGGGACTCATCGGGTTGACGAAAGCGCTGGCGCGCGAAGTGGCGTCGCGCGGCATCACGGTCAACGTGGTCGCGCCCGGCTTGATCGACACCGACATGACGAGCGCGCTCTCACGGGGCACCTCCGACGACTGGAAGGCGCAGATTCCGCTTGGGCGCATGGGCACGCCGGCCGATGTGGCCCACGCCGTCTGTTTTCTCGCGTCGGACGAAGCAGCGTATATTACCGGTCAGGTTCTGGCCGTCAACGGCGGTATGTACACGTAGGAGGATTGAATGGCGGTTGCTGAGAAGGTGAAGAGCATCATCGTAGAACAGCTTGGCGTCGACGAGGAGGAAGTGACCCCGGATGCGTCGTTTGTGGACGATCTCGGAGCCGACTCGCTCGACACGGTGGAGCTGGTGATGGCCTTCGAAGAGGAGTTCGGCATCGAGATTCCAGATGAGGACGCCGAGAAGATCACGCGCGTCAAAGAAGCGATCGAGTACATCGACTCGCACGCCAAGGGTAAAAAGTAGGCATCGTGTCGACCAGACGGGTCGTGGTCACCGGCATCGGGCTGGTGTCTCCACTGGGGATCGGCACCGACGTGAACTGGCGCGCGCTCACGGCGGGCCAGAACGGCATCGGTCCCATCACGAGGTTCGATGCGTCGGCCTACGCCTCGCGCATCGCCGGCGAGGTGAAAGACTTCGACCCGCTGCGGTTTGTCGAAAAAAAAGACGTCAAGAAGATGGACGTCTTCATCCAGTACGCGATCGCCGCCTCGCAGTTCGCGATGGATGACTCGGGCCTGAAGATCACCGCAGAGAACGCCGATCACGTCGGCGTGTTCGTCGGGTCGGGCATCGGCGGATTCACGAGCATCGAACGCGAGCACGAAGCGCTGCTCGCGGGAGGGCCTCGCAAGATCTCTCCGTTCTTCATACCTGCTTCAATCATCAACCTGGCCGCCGGACAGGTGTCGATCCGGTTCGGGGCCAAAGGCCCGAACCTCGCGACCTGCACGGCCTGCTCGGCGTCGGCCCACGCCGTCGGCGAGTCGTTCGAGATCATCCGGCGGGGCGACGCCGATGCGATGATTGCCGGGGGTTCGGAGGCCGCGATCACGCCGATGAGCGTCGGCGGGTTTGCGGCGATGCGCGCCATGTCGACCCGCAACGACGCACCTGAGAAGGCGAGTCGTCCGTTCGACAAGGATCGCGATGGCTTCATCATCGGCGAAGGCTCAGGAGTCGTGATCCTGGAAGAGCGGGAGGCGGCCCTGGCGCGCGGCGCCCGCATCTACGCCGAGATCGTCGGCTACGGCATGTCGGGCGATGCGTACCACATCACTGCGCCCACTGAGGACGGCAGCGGAGCCGTCCGCGTGATGGACATGGCGCTGCGAAAGGCGCGCGTGGCGCCCGAGCAGGTCGGCTACATCAACGCTCACGGCACGTCGACGCCTCACAACGACCGCATCGAGACGCTGGCGATCAAGAAACTCTTCGGCGGGCACGCCCGCAAGCTCGCGATCTCGTCGACCAAGTCGATGACGGGACATCTGCTCGGGGCGGCGGGTGGACTCGAGGCCGGCATTTCCGCGCTCGCGGTCTACCATCAGACGGCGCCGCCCACGGTGAATCTCGAGACCCCGGACCCCGAGTGCGATCTCGATTACGTGCCGGGCACGTGTCGCGCGACGAAGATGGAATACGCGCTGTCCAACTCCTTCGGCTTCGGTGGGACGAACGCGGCGCTGTTGCTTAGAAAGCATCATGAGTAAGCGCCGCGAGTCGTCAGTCTAAGAGTCGTTAGTCGACAGTCATAGTCAGCAGCCGGAGGTCCAAGTCAAAAGTCCCAGTCTTCAGTCTCAGTCCTTGGTCGGCAGTCATGATCGGGTCGAGATCCGGAATCGAGAATCGGCAGTCGAACATCTTCCAACACTCTGCACATCTCCTATCTAGCAATCTTTCAATGGTGAGGCCGAAAACACTCGTGCGCGTTTACGTGATATTGGCGGTCCTGATCCTCGCGCCATATCCCTCGGCCTCTGCGCAGCTCTTGCCGCCCAACACCATCGGCATGACGATGGGGCATGTGCTGGTCAACGTGACAGACGTCGACGCGCACATGAACTTCTGGGTCACGCAGTTCGATGCGGTCCCAATCACGGTCGGCCAGCTGCGCGGCATCAGGATCCCTGGGCTCGTGGTGCTGTTCCGCCGCCAGACACCGACGGGTCCCGGCGACGGAGAGACGATCAACCATCTCGGGCTGAAGCTGACCAATCTGGCGGACTTCACGGCTCGCTTCGGGCGAGCAGGATGGATATTCGAGCCTCCGAGGGTTGGCCGCGAAAGCTCCCCGCAAACATACGTGACGGGGCCCGATGGGTTCCGGATGGAGTTGGTCGAAGATGCGAGACTGCCGGCGCCAGTCGTCAGTCATCACCTTCACTACTGGCTGGAGGATCCGGCCGCCGTCAAACGGTGGTACGTCGACAAGCTGCTGCTCGCGCCGACGATGCGCGGCCCGTACCAGTCTGGCGACTTGCCTGGAATGAATCTCACGATGTCGTCGCTCGGGCAGCAGAAGGGGCCTGGCGTGGCCACGAAGGGCCGGCTGCTGGACGGCATCGGCTTCGAAGTGAGGAATCTCGCCGCGTATTGCGAACGGATTCGCGCCAGCGGCGTCACGTTTGATGTGCCGTATGGCCGCGACCCCGAGCTTGGCATCCAAAGCGCCACGCTCACCGATCCGTGGGGCGTCACCATTCGTCTGACGGAAGGACTCGCGGCCCTCGCGGGTACGGCGGCCTACACGTACGTTGACGGATATGTGGTCGCGAAGCCGTAGGGTTGGCAGAGTCGTCAGTCGATGTCAGGCTTCGGGCTCTAGGCTCCAAGCTTCGGGCCTGGATGACTGATCACAGAAGACTGGGACTGCCGACTGTGACTGTTGACTGATGACTATGACTGTCGACTGACGACTCTCCGACTGACGACTCCCGACTTAGAATATAGCTATGCACATCGCCGTATGCATCAAGCAGGTGCCGACGCGCGAGTGGCAGCCGCGGATCAACGAGGCTCGAACCGGCGTCCGCGAGCAGGATGCCAGCTTCGAGATGAATGAGCCGGACGCCTATGCGCTCGAGGAAGCCCTGCGGCTTCGCGAGCGGCACGGTGGCGACGTGGTTGTCTGCACGGCTGGTCCCGCGAGAGCCTCCCAGGTGCTGCGCGAAGCGCTCGCACGCGGCGCCGATCGAGGCGTGCACGTCGAAGACGATCGCCTGTCTTCGGCCGACTCGTCCGTGGTGGCCGCGGTTCTCGCCGAGTCGTTGCGCGACGAGCGCTTCGATCTCGTCCTCACCGGTTTGCAGTCAGACGATCAGGGCGCCGCGCAGACCGGTGTCATCCTCGCCGAGCGTCTCGGCCTGCCGCACGCGACGATCGTGATGGAGGTGCAGGTGCAGGAGACCTCCATCAAGGTGAAACGGGAGCTCGAAGGCGGCTGGTTTCAGTGGGTCACTCTTCCGCGTCCAGCGCTGATTACCATCCAGAGCGGCATCAATCAGCTCCGCTATGCCACGCTCAAGGGCATCATGGCTGCCAAAAAGAAGGAGATCCGAAAGGTCCTCCCTGCATCCTTTCCCTCGTCTCGAATGAGCGTCATTGGCCTCGATGTTCCTCGCAAGACGAAGAAGACGCAGATGCTGACCGGCAGCCCGGCCGAGGCTGCCAGGGCGCTCGTAAAGAAGCTCAGGGCCGAGGCCCGGGTCTTCGAATGATCCTGCTTGTGGCCGAGCAGCGCGGCGGCAGGCTGCATCGTGCCTCGTGGGAGCTCGTCGTCGCTGCGCAGACGATGGCGGAGCCTGAAGCGATCGAGGCGCTGCTGCTCGGCTCGAAGCTTCAGGCGGCGACGTCGGAGTTCGCGAAAGCCGGCATTGCGGCTGTCCATACGGCCGACTCGCCACTGCTCGAACCTTATACGGCGGATGCCTACTCGGCCGTTATTCAAGAGGCGGTTGCGCGCCTTCAACCATCGCACGTGCTCTTTGCGCATTCGTATCGCACGCGAGATTTCGCGCCGATGCTTGCCGCTCGGATCGATTGCGGGCTGGTGACGGACTGCATCGGCGTCACGCGCGGCGATACCTTCACGTTCACTCGTCCCGTCTATCAAGGGAAGCTCGCCGCAGAGGTGCGAATCGAGGGGGGCGCGCCGCATCTGGTGAGCATTCAGATTGGCGTCTACCGAGCAGACGACGCAGTGAGAGGTTCGACGGATGCGCCGATCCGCGAGCTGCCCTTCAACCTCGATCCGTCGACGATCAGACAGAGGCCGGAAGAGCCTTTCCAGGAAGCGGCGCAATCGGTCGACTTGTCGCAGGCCGACCGCATTGTGGCCGTGGGTCGCGGCATCAAGGCTCAGGAGCACATCGGTCTTGCCGAGAAGCTTGCCGCCGCGCTGGGCGCGCAGATCGCGGCGTCGCGTCCTATCTGCGACAGCGGGTGGTTGCCGATGGAGCGCCAGATTGGAAGCTCCGGGCAAACGGTGTCCCCCAAGTTGTACGTCGCCCTTGGCATCTCCGGAGCCATCCAGCATGTCGTCGGTATGAAAGGTTCGCGCACCATCGTCGCGATCAACAAGGATCCGGACGCTCCCATCTTCGAGATCGCCGACTACGGCATTGCTGGAGATCTATTCGAGATCGTGCCCGCGTTGATCGCGGAACTGGAGAAAGCCTAGCCGTCGATGGCCGATCGCGAGACGCTGGACGTCGACATTTTGGTGGTCGGTGCGGGTCCGGCCGGACTCGCGGCGGCCATCAGGCTTGCGCAAGTGAGCAAGGCCGCCAAGCGGGAACTGAGCGTTGCGGTCATCGACAAAGCTGCTGAGCCTGGAGCCCATCTGCTGTCGGGCGCCGTTCTCGACCCACGCGCGCTGGCCGAGCTCATCCCCGACTACAAAACGAAAGGCGCACCGCTCTCCGCTCAGGTGACGGATGATCGCGTCTACTTCCTGACTCGCAGCAGCCGCATCGCCTTTCCCATCACGCCGCCGCCGCTTCGGAACCACGGTCACTTCATCATCTCGCTTCAGCAGTTTGGCAAGTGGCTGTCGAACATGGCGGAAGCGGAGGGCGTCGACATCTTCTCGGGATTCGCCGGAAGCGAGCTTTTGATGGACGGCGCGCGCGTCGTCGGCGTGCGCACGGGCGACAAGGGAGTCGGACGTCACGGCGATCGTCGAGAGACGTTCGAGCCCGGAGTCGACATTCGCGCAAAGATCACGATTCTGGCCGACGGTGTCCGCGGGAATCTCACCAAGCAGCTGATGCGCCGCTCGCCGATTTCCGTAGGCCGTCGGCCGCAGACCTACGCGCTCGGGATCAAGGAGCTGTGGGATGTGCCGGCGGGCCGGCTTGGCCCAGGGTCAGTCGTACACACACTGGGATATCCACTGCATCACCGCGAATTCGGGGGCGGGTTCATCTACGCGCTGTCGGAGACTCGACTGTCGGTAGGCTTCGTGGCCGGGCTCGACTATGAGGATCCACGATTCGATCCGCACGTGGCGTTTCAGCAGTTCAAGCGTCACCCGTTCGTCCGACGTTTGATCGACAAGGGGCAGATGGTGCGCTATGGCGCCAAGGCGCTGCCCGAGGCTGGGTGGTTGGCGCTGCCCGAGTGCGCGGTTCCGGGCGCCCTGATCGTTGGAGACGCAGCAGGGTTCCTGAACTCGATGCGGCTCAAGGGCATCCACCTGGCGATGAAGAGCGGGATGCTGGCGGCCGAAGCCGCCGCTGAGGCCGCCCTCTCGGGCGACACGTCCGAGGACGCGCTCGCGGGATTCGGCCGCCGCATACGCGAGAGTTGGGTCTCGGCAGAAATGCGTCCCGTACAACACGTGCACGAAGGCTTCCGTTTCGGACTCTTCCCAGGCCTGGCGTTTGCCGGCTTGCAGCTGCTGACTCGAGGATGGTGGATTCGCGAGCCGATTGCCAGCCTGCCAGGACACGAGCGGATGCGGAGGCTCGGCGAGCGGCCCACTCGAGAAGTACCGGATGTCAAGGCCGATCGCGTGCTGACGTTCGACAAACTCACGAACGTGCACTTCTCGGGGACGAGGCATGCGGAGGATCAGCCATCGCACCTCCTGGTCCACACCGAGGTCTGCCATTCGATTTGCGGCCAGGAGTACGGACATCCATGCACCCGATTCTGCCCGGCACAGGTGTACGAGATTGTGCCGGACGACAGCGGCAATCCGCGGCTGCAGATCAATGCGTCGAACTGCGTGCACTGCAAGACGTGCGACATCGTCGATCCGTATCAAGTCATCACCTGGGTGCCTCCGGAGGGCGGTGGGGGACCGAGGTACGAGGGCATGTAGTGATTGATGGCATTGGTGATTGGGTGATAGGCGCTGGCAGCTGGGAGCTGAGAGCTGGGAGCTAGATTGCATTGGTCTGAATCGAGATCGAAGCGCGCGCAGGCAGCAGCCATCGCGGCCATCGGGACGCCGGTCATCACGGCGCTGGGACGATCGCTTCGCTGGAAGGTCGAGGGCCTCGAGCATCTCGACCTGGCGGCGGTCGGCCGGCAGCCAATCATGGCGTTTTTCCATGGCCGCGTGCTGACAGCGACGTACTTCTTTCGAGATCGCGGCATTGTCGTGATGATCAGCGAGAACTTCGATGGCGAGTGGATCGCGCGTATCATCGAGCGGTTCGGGTATGGCACCTCGCGCGGCTCGACGTCGCGCGGTGGCCAGCGGGCGCTCTTGAAGTTGAAGCGATTCATGGAGGAAGGGCGTCCGGCAGGCTTCGCAGTGGATGGGCCGAGAGGGCCGGCGGGGAAGGTGCAGCCCGGGGCCGTGTGGCTCGCGAAGCTGACTGGAAATCCCGTCGTCCCGTTTCACATGGAGGCTTCGAACGCCTGGAAGCTCAAGAGCTGGGATCGCACACAAATCCCGCGGCCATTCGCGACGGTGTCGCTCGTCGTCGGTGTGCCCATCTATGTGCCGGTCGACGCCGACGCCGACGCGGTCGAGTCCAAGCGCCTCGAGGTGGAAGCGGCGCTCCACGCCCTCGAGCGCAGAGCCATGGCGCTGCTCCCTAACCCCTAACCCCTAGTCCCTTGTCTTTGATCCTGATCCACTCCGACCGTTTTCTCGACCACCAGACGCCGCCCGGCCATCCGGAGCGTGTGGAGCGCGGCGAAGTAATGAGCGCCGTCGCCAGCGCGTGGGCGCAGCGAGGCCGCATCGTGCAAGCGCCTCGGCCAGCGACGCGAGCCGAGCTGCTCCGTGTGCACAGCGAGCCGTACCTTGCGTCGATCGACCGGACTGCGGGCCGAGCGGTTTCGCTGGATCCGGACACCTACACGTCGGCCGAATCGCGAGATGTCGCCCTGCTGGCAGCCGGCGCCGTCGTTGGCGGCGTCGATGCGATCGTTCAGTCTCGCGCGACGCGCGTGTTCGCGTTGATTCGACCGCCGGGCCACCACGCCGAACGAGAGCGGGCGATGGGCTTTTGCCTCTACAACGGCGTGGCTGCGGCGGCCGCGCATGCGTTGAGCCTCGGACTCGAGCGGGTCGCCATTGTCGACTACGACGTGCATCACGGCAACGGCACGCAGTGGATCTTCTACGACGATCCGCGCGTGCTGTATGTTTCGACGCACCAGTATCCGTTTTATCCAGGCACCGGAGCGGCAGGGGACATCGGACGCGGAAAGGGCGCTGGGTTTACCTTGAACGTGCCGCTCGAGGCTGGCGCGACCGACGGCGACTTTTCAGAGGTCTTTCGGGCGTTGGTGGTCCCCGTTCTCGATCAGTTCCGACCGAACCTCGTGATTATTTCCGCCGGGTACGATGCGCACGAACGTGATCCGCTCGCCCGGATGCGGATGTCGACGGCTGGCTACGCCGCTCTGACGCGGATACTCTGCGATGTCGCCGACCGCCATTGTCACGGGCGCGTGGTCGCCGCCACCGAAGGCGGTTACGATCTGAGCGCGCTGAAGGCCTGCCTGGAGGCTGCGATTGTTGTGCTCGATGGTGCGAACACACCACCGGACGATCCGCAAGTCGCGGCGACGTCGCGCGCGCGCACGGCCATCGCAGCGGTCCGCGCCGCGCAGTCGAAGTACTGGCGGCTATAATAGCCGCGTGGAATATCGCCCTCAGGCGCTCGACAAGAAGTGGCAAGAGCGTTGGACGAGCGCGCGCGCGTTCGAGGTCACCGAAGATCCCTCGCGTCCCAAGTTCTATTGCCTCGAGATGTTCGCGTACCCCTCCGGGCATGCGCATGTCGGCCACGTCCGCAACTACATCATCGGCGACGTGATGGCCCGCACCAAGCGCATGCGGGGCTACAACGTCCTGCATCCCTTCGGTTGGGATGCGTTCGGCCTCCCCGCAGAGAATGCCGCGATCAGGAGCGGCATCCATCCCGAGACGTCCACACTGGCCAACATTGCGCATATGAAGGGGCAACTCCAGCGCCTCGGCGTCAGCTACGCGTGGAGTCGCGAGTTCGCCACGTGCGAGCCGACCTACTACAGGTGGAACCAGTGGCTGTTCATCAAGATGTACGAGCGGGGGCTCGCGTATCGACGCCGCTCGTCGGTCAATTGGTGCGAACGGGATCAGACCGTTCTGGCCAACGAGCAGGTGGTCGATGGCGGGTGCTGGCGGTGTGGCACGCCTGTGACCACGCGCAACCTCGAGCAGTGGTTCTTCAAAATCACTGAATACGCCGACGACCTGCTCAAGGGCATCGACGAGCAACTCAGCCAGTGGCCGGAAAGAGTGCTGACGATGCAGAAGAACTGGATCGGGCGGTCTACTGGGACCCGGGTCCAGTTTCCGGTGCTGGCGGGCGAAGGCACTGCGGTGTCCGACGCCATCGAGGTATTCACCACCCGCATCGATACGATCTTTGGCGCCACCTGCGTGTTCCTGGCGCCAGAGCACGAGATGGTCGAGCGCTTCGCCGTGCTGTCGGGTGACGCGGACGGATTTCGGAAGCGCGTGACGGCCTTTAGGACTCAGGACCGCACGGCGCGGCTGTCTGGGGAGATCGAAAAAGAAGGGTTCTTCACCGGGCGCCACGCGGTGAACCCGTTCACCAAGGAACGGGTCCCGATCTGGGTGGCCAACTTCGTGCTCGGCGAGTACGGCACGGGCGCCGTCATGGCTGTCCCGGCCCACGATCAGCGCGACTTCGAGTTCGCGACTAAGTACAAGCTGCCCATCCGCGAGGTCGTTCGACCTGATCCCGATCTGGGTGCGGGGCCTTCGAAGCTCGAAGCGGCGTTCGAGGAGTACGGACGACTCGCCGACTCCGGAGAGTTCTCCGGTCTGACTTCCGAGGCGGCCCTCGTGCGCATGGGCGAATGGGTGGAGCAGCAGAAGATCGGCACGCGGGCGGTGCAGTTCAGGCTCAAGGACTGGGGCATCTCGCGCCAGCGGTACTGGGGCACGCCGATTCCGATGATCTACTGCGACAAGTGCGGGATCGTGCCCGTTCCGTACGAGCAACTGCCGGTCGAGCTGCCGAAGGTCACCAATTTCACGGGCCGGGGCGACTCGCCGCTGGCGCAAGTGGCGGAGTTCGTAAACGTTTCGTGTCCGACCTGCGGCGGAGCGGCACGCCGCGAGACCGATACGATGGACACGTTCGTCGATTCGTCGTGGTACTTCTATCGGTTCTGCGATTCGGCGAACGACAAGCTCCCGTTCGATCCTGCCAAGGCGAAATACTGGATGCCGGTCGACTTCTATGTCGGCGGAATCGAGCATGCCATCCTGCACCTGATCTACTCGCGATTCTTTGCGCGGGTGTTCCGCGATCTCGGCATGGTCGATCACGACGAGCCCTTCCGCCATCTGTTGACGCAGGGGATGGTGCTGAAGGACGGCGCCGTCATGTCGAAGTCGGTTGGCAACGTCGTCGATCCCGACGAAATGATGCAGAAGTTTGGCGCCGACGCTCTACGGCTGTACGTGATGTTCGTCGCGCCGCCGGAGAAAGAGGTCGAGTGGAGCGACAGCGGCCTCGAGGGGAGTTGGCGTTTTCTCGCCCGTGTCTGGCGATTTGTCGACCAGTGGGCGGCACGCGTGGCCGCTGCGGCGCCGGCCACTTCGATCGACCCGGCCGAGCTGAACGCGGCCGAGCGCGAGTTGCGCCGGAAGACGCACGACACCATCCGCCGTGTGACCGTCGACGTCGAGCAGCGCATTCACCTCAATACCGTGATCTCCGCGCTGATGGAGCTCGTCAACGCGATGTATGCCTTTGGCGAGGCGGTGCAAGGCGACGCCCGTCCGCAGTCGGCGGCCGTGCTGCGCGAAGCGATCGAGGCCCTCGTCCTGATGCTGTCTCCGTTTGCGCCACACACGGCCGAAGAGCTGTGGGACATGACGGGACACGCCGGCGGTCTCGCCAGCGTGTCGTGGCCGTCCTTCGACGAGGTGGTCGCCAAGGCAGAGGAGATCGTGGTGCCTGTGCAGGTCAACGGCAAGGTGCGCGCCAGGTTGACCGTACCGGCGGGCCTCGCGGAGGCGGATCTTGCGGGAGCGCGCGCTCGCCGATGCCGCGGTTCGCGCGCACACGGATGGCAAAACTGTCAAATCAGTGGTCGTTGTCAGGGGAAAGCTCGTCAATGTGGTCGTGGTGTAGGTCGCTGCTGACGGCAGCGCTTGTCGCGTGCGTCGTCGCCTCGAGCGGCTGCGGATACGCGCTGGCCGGCCGCGGCAACTTCCTGCCGGACTACATCCAGATCATCGGCATCCCGCCGTTCCAGAACAACACGTCGTTCTTTGCGCTGGCCGAGCTCGTCACCGACAAGGTACGCGCCGAGTTCATCAATCGCGGCAACTACAAGATCCTTCCGGAACAGACCGGCTCCCACGCGGTGCTTGTCGGCACCGTGACCAACGTCTCGATTGTCCCGACGAGCATTTCCGCAGATCAGCAGGCGTCGAGGTATACCATCACGGTCATCGCCAACGTGGAGCTCAGGGATACGGCCAAAGACACCGTGCTGTGGAGCAACGGATCCCTCGCGGTCCGCGAGGAGTACGACGCGACGAGCGCCATCACGAGCGATCCCAGTGGCCGGGTCGATCCATCGACGTTCTTCAACCAGGAAACCAACGCGGTCGAGCGCGTCAGCAACGAGTTCGCCCGCAGCGTCGTCAGCGCCATTCTGGAAGCGTTCTGATTGCCCGCCATCTCTCAGGCTGAGGTCAAACGGCAGCTCGCCAGCGGAACGATCGCGCCCGTCTACCTGATCTTCGGCACCGACGAAGCCGCGAAGATCGCGCTGGCCGGCTCGTTCCTCGACTCGATCGACGAAGGGCTGCGCGCCTTCAACTCGGACCGTCTGTATGGCGGGGAAGCCAAGGCCATCGACGTCATCGAGGCCGCCCGCACGCTGCCGATGATGGCGCCGCGGCGCATCGTGCTGCTCGTGCATGCCGACAGGCTTCTGTTTCCGAAAAAGGAATCCGAGGAGACGGATCGAGGCCTGGCGGCGTTCGAGGCGTATGTCTCGTCGCCGGTCGACAGCTGCACGCTCGTTCTCGTCGCCGACAACCTGGATGGGCGCCGCAAGCATAACCAAGCTGCTGTTGTCGAAGGCGGCCGTCGTGGAGTGCTCGGGTCCGAATGATCTGGCCGAGAGGACAAAGTGGGTTCGCGACAGGGTCGCCCAGGAAGGCCTCGCGATTGACGCACGGGCTGCGCGTCTTGTGGCGGAGCGGGTGGGATCGGATGTTTCGCGGCTGCGCTCGGATGTCGATCGTCTCGTGCTCTATGCCGCCGAGAAGAAAGCCATCACCGAAGACGACGTGAAGGAGCTGATCGCTCCGGCGACCTCGGAAGACGACTGGGGCGTGACGAACGCCATCGAGCGACGCCGGGCGGACGACGCGCTGCGGGAGCTGGCCGCCCTCATCGACAAGGGCGAAGTGCCGTACAAGATTCTCGGACAGCTCGCCTGGTTCGTGCGCACCAAGGTGCCGCCGCAGAAGGTCGAGTCCGCGGTCGAGGCGGTGTTCCGGACCGACCTTGCGATCAAGACATCGGCCGGAGACCCGCGGGTTCTGCTGGAAAGGCTGGTGGTGGAGCTATGCGGATAGGCGTTCTAGGTTCTCAGTTCTGAGTTCTCAGTTCTGGGAGCGAACCGAGAACTTAGAACCGAGAACCGACGAGAACTAGCTCGCCTTGGCCGCGACGCGGGCGTTGAGCCGCGACTTGTAGCGGCCGGCCGTATTGCGATGGATGATGCCCTTGCCCGCCATCCGGTCGATCAGCGAAATAGCCTGTGTGAGCTCCTTCTTCGCTTCGGCCTGATTCTTGGCGCTTTTCGGGTCGTCGAGAAGGGCGCGGATCTGCTTCAAGGTGCCGCGGAGCTGCGAACGATACCGCCGGTTGCGCTCCCGGTGCACCAGGCTCTGCCGGTGCGCCTTCAGCGCGGATGCATGAGTGGCCACTGAACCGTCTCCTCTGAAAACCCCAATTCTACTATAGAGACGGTGGTTCTACCGCCGAACTTCCTCGTAACTGCCGCTATCCGGCTTCGTATTCGTGTATTTCACTCGGGTCTCGCCGTCGACGACCTCGACGATCTTGTACATCTGGCTGCCCGGAGCGGACCGGTGCGTGCCGCGAAGGTTCGACACCTTCATGACGTAGTTCTGGGTCTCCTTGTATGGCGGGACGCGGCTGCCGTACTTGTCGACCGCCCCCGGCCCCGCGTTGTACGCGGCCAGGGCGAGCTGCTCGTTGTCGTCGTAGCGGTCGAGCAACTGCCGGAGATAGCTCACGCCCGCGCGGATGTTCTCCGACGGGTTGAAGGGATCGCTCACGCCGAACTGCGCGGCCGTCGCCGGCATCAACTGCATGAGGCCCATCGCCCCTTTTGGCGATACCGCACGGGGATTGAACGCCGATTCGACCTGGATGACAGCCCTCACGAGGTCCGCGCGAATACCCTGCTGACGGGCATGCTCCCGAATCAGCGGCTCGTAGAGCGGGTTCGAACGCGCCGGCGGCGCGGGCGAGCCCACCCGGACGGCTCTGGGACCGCCTTCCTGAGGCCGGTCCGACAGCGTCAGCACGCCGTTGCCGTCGCGCCAGGAGTAGATCTGGGCCTGGGCAGGTGAGGGCATCCCCGCCGCGGCGCAAAGCCACAGTGCCAGAACGAGAAATGTGCGCAAAGAAGTCCCGATTGCCGTATCGGCAGGACGGCTTCAGGACTTTAGGGCGGCTTCTGCGAGTCGTTGGGCCTCGGCCAAAGCTCCCGGAATGCCTGCGGGGTCCTTGCCGCCTGCCTCGGCGAAGTCGGGGCGGCCCCCGCCGCTGCCCCCAAAGAGCGGGGCAATCTGCTTCACTATCTGACCCGCGTGAACGCGCGGCACGAGGTCCTTGGTCACGGCCACCACCAGCGAAAGCTTGTCGTCCCCTTTCGAGGCAATGACGACCACCCCGGTCTTGATCCGGTCGCGGTGAGCATCCGCCAACTGGCGCAGTTCGTCCTTCGAGAGTCCGGCGGTCTGCTGGGCCACAAAGCGGCCCCCCGGAAATTGTGCCTCGGCCACCTCGGCCGTTCCCTCGCCTTTGGCCGCGCGCGCGCCTTCGACCTTGAGCCGGCTCACTTCGCGCGTCAGGCGCTTCACCTCGCCCTGGAGCTGCTCGGCGGCCTGCCTTCCGCGATCCGATGTCGTGCCCAGCGCGGCGAGCACTTCCTCGAGCGCCGCGCGAGTGGTCTGATGCAGCTGTACGGCCGCAGCACCGGTGAGGGCCTCGATGCGGCGGACGCCCGCCGCGACGCCGCTCTCGAAGACGATGGCGAAGAATCCGATGTCGCCGGTCGCGCGACAGTGGGTTCCGCCGCAGAGCTCCATGCTGAAGCCGGGGATCGATACGACCCGCACCCGATCGCCGTACTTTTCGCCGAACAGCGCCATGGCGCCGGAGGCCATCGCCTCCTGCGTCGAGCGCTCTTCGGTGACGACCGGGGCATTGCGATAGACCTGCTCGTTGACGAGCCGTTCGATGTCGCCCAACTGATCACGCGTGACGGCCGACGGATGAACGAAGTCGAACCGCAAACGGTCCGAAGCCACGAGAGAGCCCGCCTGCTTGACGTGCGTGCCGAGCACCTTGCGGAGGGCCGCGTGAAGCAGGTGCGTCGCGGTGTGGTTGCGCCGCGTAGCATCGCGCGTGGACTCGTCGACTTCAGCCGTAATCAGATCCCGCTCCGCGATCGTTCCATGCGTCAGGCGGATCCGATGCAACCTCGGCATCCCGGCAGCAATGCGGGTGACGCCCGAGACTTCTGCGGCGCCCCCGGTCGCGTCAGCATGGAGTTGGCCGACATCGGACACCTGGCCGCCAGCTTCGAGATAGAAGGGCGTCTGGCCGAGGGCGGCGTAGCCTTCCGAACCTTCGCGAAGCTCGCGCACCTGCCGACGGTCCTTGTCGAACAGTGCGACGACCGGGGTGCCCTTGACGGTCGTGGTCGTGTAGCCCTCGAACCGATCGCCAACGAGGTTGAGCCCCTGCGAGACTTCAGGCGACGTGAAGGTGAACTCCTGTCCCTTCTTGCTCTCGAATGCGCTCTTCGCGCGCGCCTTTTCTCGCTGGCCTTCCATCGCGCGCTCGAACGCCGGGCGGTCGACGGTGAGCTGTCGTTCGCCCGCCAGATCTTCGATGAAGTCCAGTGGCATGCCGAACGTGTCGTAGAGCTTGAACGCGTCTTCGCCCGGGATCTGGCGGGTTGTGCTGCCGACGGCGCGCTCGATTGCCTCCTCGAGTTTCGGCAGTCCATCCGCCAGCACGGCAATAAATCGATCCTCTTCGTTGCGAATGACGCTCGCGACAGTCTCGCGGCTGGTCCGCAGCTCGGGGTACGTCCCGCCCATCTCGCGGGTCATCACATCGACGAGCGTGTGGAGGAACGGCTCGTCGACGTCCAGGCGCATGCCGTGCCGCATGGCGCGGCGCATGATCTTGCGGAGCACGTAGCCGCGGAACTCGTTCGAGGGCATCACGCCATCGGCGATCAGGAACACCATCGCCCGCGTGTGATCGGCGATCACTCGCATAGAGACGTCGTTCGAGCTCATGGAGCTGCCGTAGGTCTTGCCAGTTCGAGACCCGATGGCTCGAAGCAGCGGAGCGAACAGATCGGTGTCGTAGTTCGACTCGACGCCCTGCAGCACTGCGCAGATGCGCTCCAGTCCCATACCGGTGTCGATGGAGGGCGCAGGCAGCGGATGAAGCTGGCCTCCGGGCTGCCGGTCGAACTCCATGAACACGTTGTTCCAGATCTCGATGTAGCGAGAGCAGCTGCACTCGACGCCGCGGCAGGACGGTTCGAGGCACGGAAGATGGTTACCGCGGAAGTAGTAGATCTCCGAGCAACGTCCGCAGGGGCCGGTATCGCCCATCTGCCAGAAGTTGTCTTCCGATCCGAGCTCAGACAGATGATCCGCGGGCAAGTAGCGCAGCCAGTGTTCCCGTGCGTCCACATCGCGTGGCACGCTGTCTTCGCCTCGGAAGACGGTGACGTAAAGCCTCTCGGGTGGAATCTTCCACACGTCCGTCAGCAGCTCCCAGGCAAAGCCGATCGCCTCTTTCTTGAAGTAGTCGCCGAACGAGAAGTTGCCGAGCATCTGAAAAAATGTGTGATGGCTCGGCGACGGACCGACGTTCTCGAGGTCGTTGTGTTTGCCGCTTACGCGCATGCATTTCTGGCACGTTGCCGCACGCGCGTAGTCGCGCCGCTCCTTGCCGAGAAAGACGTCCTTGAACTGGTTCATCCCCGCGTTGGTGAACAGCAGCGATGGATCATCCTGCGGCACGAGGGACGAGCTGGCCACCGCGCGATGGCCATTTCGCTCGAAGTATTCGAGAAAAGATCCGCGGATATCCGTCCAGGTCATCATCGGCTCACGTATTGTACTCAGCTCTGAGCTACTAACGCCGCGCCTTGCTTCGAACGGCACGCGCCGCAGACGACGCTGAATAGCCTTGCCGGATCAGGTAGGCGACGAGCTTGCGACGTTCGTGTGGGTCGGCGAGACGGTCCGCCCGGCCGCGCAGCCGCCGATTCAAAGCGGCTTCGAGCATGTCGTCTTCGGAGGTTTCACCGAAAAGCTCGGCGACCACTTCCTTTGCGAGTTCGCGGTCAATGCGCATGGTGAGCAGCCGCCCCATCACGCGGCCGGGGCCACGACCGCGTCCGCGTGCTTCGGCGCGCGCCACAGCCATGGCCGCGCGCCGGTCGTCGAGCGAGCGCTCTTCGACGAGACGTGGCACTGCAGCGTCGATGGCCGCGCGGCTGTAGCCGCGATCGGAGAGCCGGACGCGAACCTGGGCTTCGGAAAGATCACGCGCGGTGAGCCAGGCAAGCGCGCGTGAGTAGGCTGCGGTGGGCGAGTCCGGATTGTCCGGAGGGCGGCGCCGCTTCACTCGCCGATCTTACCCTCCGAATCGTGTCAGCCCGGGGATCTCGCCTCCCCCGGCGCCGGCCCCGATCACCGCTCGCGCCATCTCGTCGCGGGCGCCGTCGGACGTCGTGGAGATGCCGGCGACCTTCAGCTTGAACTCGTCGACATTCGATGCCCAGCGGAGGGCTTCTTCCAGAGAGATGAACTTCTGTTGGAAGAGCCCAAAAATGGACTGATCGAACGTTTGCATGCCGTACTGAGACGTCCCTGACGCGATGGCGCCCGGGATCAAGTGGGTCTTTTCCTTGTCCATGATCGCATCACGGACGTAGGCCGTATTGATGAGCACTTCGACCGCAGGCACGCGGCCCGTCCGATCGGCGCGCGGAATGAGGCGCTGCGAGATCACCGCCTTCAGCACGGATGCGAGTTGCAGGCGAACTTGCTTCTGCTGGTGGGGCGGATAGACCGCGATGATACGGTTGATGGTCTCGGTGGCGTCGAGCGTGTGAAGGGTCGAGAACACCAGGTGCCCGGTTTCGGCCGCATGCAGAGCGGTCTCGATCGTTTCGAAGTCGCGCATCTCTCCGACGAGGATGACATCGGGGTCTTGACGCAGCGAGCTGCGCAGCGCATGCGCAAACGACCGGGTATCGACCGCGACTTCGCGCTGATTGACGATGGAGCGGGCATCGCGGTGGAGGAACTCAATCGGATCCTCGACCGTCATGATGTGCGCGCAACGCGTCGCATTGACGTGGTCGATCATCGACGCCAACGTGGTGCTCTTGCCGCTGCCGGTGGTGCCCGTCACGAGTATCAGTCCGCGCTCTTCTTCGCTGATCTTGCGGAGCACAGGCGGGAGCAGTAGATCGTCGATTGAAAGAATCTTGGTCGGGATCACGCGGAGCACGAGTCCCATCGTCCCGCGCTGCTGGAAGATGTTGCACCGGAACCGCCCAAGGCCCCTCACGCTGTACGCGAGATCGACTTCCTGCGTCTTCGTAAAGCGTTCGCGCTGGTCGGCCGACATTACCGCCGACCCCATGGCGAGCGTGTCGTCGTTGGTCAGACGCTGGTCTTCGGTGACGGGGATCAGCGCGCCAGCCACGCGCATCATGGGATGGGCGCCGACCTTGAGATGCAGGTCGGACGCACCCTTCGCCGAGGCAGCTTTGAGCAGATCGTCGATGTGCACGGAGGCCCTCTTAAGGGCCTTTATCGGCCGTACGCGGTGTGCGGGTTAGCGGACTTTCGCGCCGGCCGTCGCCGGTTCGGGCGAGCGCCTGGCGTCGCTTACGTACGTGAGCCAGCCGTGCGTGTCGGGGAGGTCCCCTTTGATGGTGCCGAGGAAGCGCGTCTGGATCGCTTCGGTGATCGGCCCGCGCCGCCCGTTTCCGACCTTGATCTTATCGACCGAGCGAATCGGCGTGATCTCCACCGCGGTGCCGACGAAGAAGACCTCGTCGGCGATGTAGAGCATCTCGCGCGGGATATTCTCCTGCGAGACGCGGTAGCCGAGATCGCCCGCCACTTCGATCACCATGTCGCGCGTGATGCCAGGGAGGATCGACGCGCTGAGCGGGGGAGTGTAGATTTCCCCGTTGCGGATCACGAAGATGTTCTCGCCGCTGCCCTCACTGACGTAGCCGAACGTGTCGAGTGCGATCCCCTCCGAATAGCCGTTGGCTTCCGCTTCCATCCGGATCAGCGCCGCGTTCGCGTAGTTGCCGCTGGTCTTCGACAGCGACGGGAATGTGTTGGGCGCCATCCTGTTCCACGAGCTGACGCAGACGTCGACGCCTTTCTCCAGCGCCTCGGCCCCGAGATACGCGCCCCATTCCCACACCATGATGGCGACGTCGACCGGGCAGGGAACCGGGTTGACGCCGAGCGTGTTGTAGCCGCGGTACATCAGCGGGCGGATATAGCAGGCCCTGAAGCCGTTGGCCAGAATCGTGTCGATGACGGCCTGCTCGAGCTGCTCCTGGGTGTACGGAGAGTCCATCCGGTAGATCCGGGCAGATGCGAGCAGCCGCTTCATGTGCGCCTCGAGCCGCAGGATGGCCGATCCCTTGGGCGTGTCGTAGACACGGGCGCCCTCGAAGACGCCGCTGCCGTAGTGAATAACGTGCGACGCCACGTGGATGGTCGCGTCCTTCCAGTCCACGAGCTTGCCGTTCATCCAGATCTTGCCGGTCCCCGCGAAAGGCATGTTGCTTTGAGCTCCCTAAAAAAAGCTTAGCACCTACTGCGCTTCGCCACAAAACGGGCAGCGCGCCGAACGCGCATGCAGCGGCTTGCGGCAGTGCCAACAGAAGCGAGGTTGAGGAGTCTCGCGAGCGCGAAGACGGGTGTGAATGTCCTGCACGTCCTCGGCGGGCGGGGTCACGGTGGGCGCCGATACGCGACCGGTCGTGCGGCGGACAGCCGTGCGGGGCGCCTTGGGCCCGCTGCGCACGGCGAGGAGATCGTCGAGCAGGTCGCTGGCGCGCTGATAGCGGGCGCCCACGTCGGGTGCGACCGCCTTCATCACGATGTCGTTGATGGCCGATGGAATCTTTGCATTCCGCGTCCGAGGTGGCGCCACCAACTCGCCCCTCATCAGCTTGTCGAGATCGGACGGTGCAGGGGTGTTGTAGGGGAGCACGCCCGTGAGCATCTGGTACATCGACACGCCGAGCGAATAGATGTCGGACGCGAAGACCGCCTTGCCGTGAAATTGCTCGGGCGCCATGTACGGAGGGCTTCCAATGACCGTCGTCCCATGGGCGGCGATCTCGATAAATCGTGAGGTGCCGAAATCAGCGACCTTCAACAGGCCGCCGTCGGTCACGAGCACGTTGCCCGGCCGCAGGTCTCGGTGAATCACGCCGTGCTGGTGCGCGTGATCGACCGCGTTGCAAATCTGGCACGTGTAGTCGAGGGCTTTTGCAAGATCGAGGGCGCCTTCCTTCGAGATGACGGCTTCGAGCGTATCGCCGGGCACGTACTCCATCACGATAAAGAAGACGCTCTCCTCCTTCTCCGCGGTGAGGATGGAGACGATGTTGGGATGGTTCAGCGAAGCGAGCAGACGGGGTTCGCGCAGCAGATCGCCGAAATCGACGTTCTGTCGATGCGGCACCTTGATGGCTACCTTCTTGTCAATCCATGTATCTTCCGCCAGATACACCGTACCGAATCCGCCGCTGCCGAGGGGTGAGTGAATCTTGTACTTCCCGATCGTCTGACCGCGGAAAAACACAGAGGGAGTATACAGGTAGAATTCGCGCGTGCATCGGTTCTACGTGCCCGATCTGCCGCAGGCCGGCACGGTCTCGCTGCCGCAAGGCGAGGCGGAGCATCTGACGCGCGTGCTGCGGTTGACGCAGGGCGATATCGTCGCCGTGTTCGACGGGAAAGGGCGCGAGCTCACCGCCCGCGTAGAGTCGCTTGGGAACCGGCTCGTCGCGGTCGAGTTGCTCGAGTCGCGGACGCCGGCACCCGAGCCGGCCATTTCGGTGACCCTCGCGCAGGCACTCCTCAAGAGCGACAAGATGGATCGCGTGATACGCGACGCGGTCATGCTCGGGGCAACGGCTATTCAGCCGTTCGTCACGCGCAGAACCGATGTGCCCGCAGCTGCCGTTCGCAGCGGCGTGCGACACGAGAAGTGGGTGCTGTCCGCGATCGCATCCGTCAAGCAATGCGGCCGCGCCGTGGTGCCCCCCGTTCTCGCCATGCGGCGATTCGACGATCTCTTGACCTCGACAAGCATCCCAAGACTGGTCTTCGTCGAGCCGGGAGCCGCGGCTGTTGCACCAGTCACGGACGTGACGCGGCTCGAAGCGCAGACGCCGCGGGAAGCCATGCTGATCATCGGACCGGAGGGCGGCTGGGATCCGGAGGAGTTGAAGCAGGCGGCCGCTGCTGGCGCGACGCTGGTGACGCTGGGCAGCCGGGTGCTGCGCGCCGATGCCGCAGGCGCCGCCGCGCTGGCCGTGCTGCGCTACGTCTGGCGCGACCTGTAGGTCGCGCACAGCCATTCGCCTTCCTGCGTCACGCGTTCGAGCGCGAAGAAGGGGTCGAATGGTTGCAGAACGGCGTCCTTCTCGGTCTCGATGAACCCGCTGATCAGCAAGTGTCCATGTTGCTTCACGGCGGCGGCGAGCGCCTTCGCGGAGCCTGCGAGCAGCGCGCCGGTCAGATTCGCCGTCACGACGTCCGCGGTTCGCGAAAGCGTGCGCAGGTCGCCCTGCTCGAAGCGAACGGTGCCGGCGAGCCCGTTCAGCTCGAGGTTGTCATGTGCGTTGGCGAGCGCGTCGGCGTCGACATCGATTCCAACAACGCTCACCGCGCCTAGCGTGGCCGCAGCCAGGGCAAGGACACCCGAACCACAGCCGACATCGATCAGTGTCCTGCCCCGCAGCGGGATTCCCTGGAGCGCCTCGAGCGTGAGCTTCGTCGTTGCATGGTGACCCGTGCCGAAGCCCATTGACGGTCGGATGACGATGAGGCGGGCCTGCGCGTGACGGTAGTCTTCAGCTCGCCAGGGGGGCGCAATCACCAGCGTGCCGACACTGACGGCGCCCAGTTCGGCCTGCGACCGCTCCGCCCAGTCGTCGTCTGACACCTCGCGCATTTCAGTGGAAACACGATCAGCGAACGACACTCTGACGGCGCGGGCTGCGGCATCTCGCGATTGCGCAGTGGTGAAGTAGACGCGAAGCAGGGACGCTTCGTCGGGCTCCTCGAGCGCGGCCGGCTCGAAATCGTCGATCGCGGCGAGCAGGCGATCGCGCAGCGCTGGATCGGGGCTCGACAGCAAGATGTCAAGCGCCGGCCACGCTTTACCCAAAAATGTCTTTGACCTTATCGAAGATGTTCTTGTCTTCGTCTTCGGGAGCGTGCTGGCGCGGCTCGAACCTCTCTTTAGGAAGCAGCTTGTGCAGCTGCTCGAGCAGTGCTCGCTGTTCCTTGGTGAGCTTCTTGGGCGTCACTGCTTGAGCGGTGAAGAACAGGTCGCCGCGTCCACGACCGGTCACGTCGGGCATGCCCTTGCCGCGGAGACGGAACACCGCGCCAGACTGGGTGCCCTCAGGAATCTTGAACGATTCGGCGCCATCGAGCGTCGGCACGTCGACATGACCGCCGAGCACCAGCGTCGTGAAATTGAGCGGAACCTCGCACGACAAGTTGTTGCCCTCTCGCCGGAAGAGGGGGTGCGGCGCGACCTCGATGAATACGTACAGATCGCCGGGCGGGCCGCCCGCCATCCCCGCTTCGCCTTCGCCGCTGATGCGCAGCCTCTGACCGTCTGCGATGCCCGCCGGGATCTTCGCCGTTAGCGTGCGCTCCTGTGAGATACGCCCCTGGCCGTGGCAGGTGTGGCAGGGTTTCGTGACGACCCGGCCGCTGCCATGGCATTTGCTGCATGTGCGCGCGACCGTGAAAAACCCTTGCTGGAAGCGCTGTTGGCCGTGCCCCTGACACTGGGGACAGGTGGACGGGCTGCTTCCCGGTGCCGACCCGGAGCCATGACAGCTGCCGCACTGTTCCAGGCGAGGAATCTGGACCTTGGTCTCGACGCCTCTGGCTGACTCTTCGAAGGTGATCTCGAGGTCGTACCGCAGATCGCTGCCGCGCTCCGGACCGCCGCGGCGCCCGCCGCCTCCGAAGAAGTCGCCGAAGATGCCTCCGAAGATATCTTCGAACCCCGCGAAGGTCGAGGGGTCGAAGCCGGCGCCCGCCTGCGATGAGACCCCGGCATGACCGAAGCGATCGTAGCGTGCGCGCTTGTCCGCGTCGGACAAGATGGCGTAGGCCTCGGCCGCCTCCTTGAACTTCTCCTCGGCGTCCTTGTTCCCCTGGTTGCGATCGGGGTGGTGCTGCAGGGCGAGCTTGCGGTACGCGCTTTTGATCTGTGCGTCCTTGGCGTTCCGCGCGATGCCGAGCACGTCGTAGTAATCGCGTTTGCTCACGCTTTTGCTACTTTCACCATGGCGGGCCGCAGCAATCGATCGCCGAGCCGGTAACCGCGGGCGAACTCCTCGATGATCTCCCCGTCGGGCCGATCGCCATGCTCTTCGTAGGAGACCGCCTGATGCACCTCAGGGTTGAACATCTCGCCAACGGCCGCAACCGGCGTCACGCCGCGCTTCCGCAGGAGCTCCTGGAGCGCGCGATGGATGATCTCCAGGCCCTGCCTGAACGACTCCGAACCGGGTGCGTCGACTCGCAGCGCGCGCTCGAAATCGTCGACAACCGGAAGGAGATCCTGCAGCACGTCTACGGCGGCGTACTGGGTGATGTCGCGCCGCTCTCGCTCGATCCGCTTGCGATAGTTATCGAACTCGGCGGCCTGCCTCAACAGCCGATCGTGCAGCGTGTCGCGCTCCTTGCGAAGCTCGACGATCTCGTCTGCAAGCGCGGGCGTCGGATCCGAGGACCCTGCCTGCGCGGCGCCCTCGTCGTCCATGCGGTCGATCTCTTCGTTGGCGGGTTGTCTCGGACGCTCAGCCATGGGATTCCACTAGTGGTTACATGCTGTCGCGGAGGACGCGCGAGACCGCTTGAGCCACGCCGTCGACCACCGCAATCGTTCTGGAGTAGTGCATGCGCATCGGGCCGATCACCCCAACCGTCCCTCGCCGCGTGCCGTCGACATACGTGGCGGCGACGAGGCTGAACGGCCGTAAGTCGGGGGTCCGGTGCTCCTGTCCGATGACGATCGTCAGACCGGGGCCGTCGATGTACTGAGTGAGCAGCTTGACCAGCCGCTCCTTCTCTTCGACCATCCTGAGGACCGCGCGCAGCGTCGTGAGCGAGATGCCGCTGTCTTCGTCGGTTTCGTCCAGCAGCGACGAGGTGCCGTCGACGAACAGCGACGGCCGGCGGGAGACTTCCTCCAGCCCGCCCTGCGCGAGCTTGAGGGCGCGTGCGCGTAGCGCGTCGCAGAGCGTGCGCTCGTGGCGCAGCCGCTCGAGCACGGCGACCCGGATCAGCTCGAGGGGCATTCCCGCAAACTCGGTGTTGAGATAGTTCGCCGCTTCCCGCAGACTCGAGGGCATCGATCGATTCGCCGATCGTCGATCGCCTTTCGAGTGACCTGGCCCCCATCGGCCACCACGACGACAAGCACCTTGGTCGAGGTGAGCGGCACGAACTCGATTTCGCGCAGGATGCCTTCGCCGGGTGTCACCGGCAGAGCAAAGGCGACCAGTCGCGACGCGCGCGACAGCACCTGCGATACGGTGGCCAGCACGTCCTCCGCGAGCGCGGGCGAACCGGCGTCGCGCCGAAGCTGCGCCTCCATGGCCGCGTGGCCACGGAACGGACGAGGGGCCGCCAGCAGCTGATCGACGTAGAACCGGTAGCCGCGATCGGTCGGGATGCGCCCGGCCGACGTGTGCGGCTGCTGGAGGTAGCCAAGCTCCTCGAGCTCGCTGAGCGTATTGCGCACCGTCGCCGACGACACCCCGAGCCCCGTCACGTGGATGAGGCGCGACGAGCCGACAGGCTCACCGGTGTCGATGTATTCGGCGACGAGCGCAGTGAGGATTTGGGCCGCTCGGGCGGCAGAGCTGGGACATGTGTTAGCAGTCAGCCATCTCGAGTGCTAATTATACCGTAGGTGGCCGTCGTGGCTCCTTGCGCTCGCTGGCGTGCCAGCGCATCGACACCGCCGCCACTTTGGGATCGTGGATCTTGCCTCGCCGCACGGCGATCAGCTCGGCCAGGATCGCCACCGCGATCTCCTCGGGGCTGACGGCGCCGATGTCGAGACCGACCGGCGCGTGCACGCTGCAGGCACTCGGGCGGCATGCCTTCGGCCAGCAGCGCGTCGGAGATGCGCTTGACCTTGGCCTTGCTGCCGATCAGGCCGAGATAGCGCAGATCGCGCGCGGCCAGCGCGCGCATCGCATCGAGATCGTGCGTGTGGCCGCGCGTGACGACGACGACGTACGCGCTGCTGGGGATCTCGGCGCGATGGAGCCAGTCGGGAATGGTGTCGACGGTGATGTCGTCGGCGTCCGGAAACCGCTCGCGGTTGGCGAACTTCTCGCGGTCGTCGAGCACGTGCGTGCGAAAGCCGATGGTGTGAGCCAGTCGGCCCAGGTGATAGCCGACGTGTCCTGCGCCGATCACGTAGAGCGATCGGCGTGGCCTCGAGCGGCTCGATGTAGACCTGCATCTGGCCGCCGCAGACGAGTCCGTTCTCCTGCGCGAAGTCGTCGTTGAGGTCGTACTTGACGAGCTGGGGCTTGCGCGACTGCAGCGCGTCCTTCGCCTTCCAGAACGCGTCGTTCTCGTAGCAGCCGCCGCCGATGGTGCCCACGGTGCGGCCGTCCGGGAAGACGAGCATCTTGGCGCCCACGCGCTGCGGCGTGGATCCCTGCGCGGACACGATCGTCACCAGCGCGGCATCCTCGCCGCGGTCGAGCGCCTGCGTCAGCGCCTCGAAGACTTCTTGCGACATACGTGCGACCATCATTATAGAGCCTCTGCGCCTGCCCCCGTACGGCGCTAGAACCGGTGCACTTCGCACAACTCCCGCGGTTCGGTGCCCGCGAGAAACGACTCCTTGAACACGCGAATGCACGAGGACAGAGCGGTGCAGCCGGTGTCGCGATCGATGTCGACGAACGTCACGTTGTCGGGCACGTCGAACGCCCGGTCGCCGTGGCCGGCGAGCGCGCGCTGCATGAACGCGAGCCAGATGGGGAGGGCCGCCTGCGCGCCGCTGAGGCCGAGCGCCTGATTGTCGTCGAGGCCCACCCAGACCACCGTCAGCAGTTCGGGCGTGAAGCCGACGAACCACGCGTCGCGCAGATCGTTGGTCGTGCCCGTCTTGCCGGCGGCGTCGAGGCTGAATCCGGACGCGCGCACCGCGGCGCCGGTGCCTTCGCTGAGCACGCTGCGCATCATGTTCGTCACCAGATACGTCGTCTCGGGCCGCGCGATCCGCTTCGTCGTCGACTTGTCCGCGACGATCTCCTCGTCGCCGCGCTCGATGCGCTGCAGCACTCGCAGCGTGCGCGTCTCGCCGCCGTTGGTGAAGATCGTGTACGCGCGCGCGATGTCGAGCGGCGTGGCCTCGAAGACGCCGAGCGCAATCGACGGAAACGCCCGCGGCGTCGTGCCGGCGCCGATCCGCCGCCAGAGACTCGGCCACGCGATCGTAGCCTGCCGCTTCCGCCACCTTCACCGTGGCGGCGTTCCGCGACATCGCGAGCGCCCGGCGGAACGTGATCTCGCCGTCGTACTCGTTCTCGTAGTTCGCCGGGCTCCACGGCGTGCCGTTGTCGTCGAACGTCGTCGGCTCGTCGTTCACGAGCGTGGCGGGCGTCAGTGGAGGTGCCGTCCTCCGCGGCGCGCTCGAACGCCGACAGATAGACGAACGGCTTGAAGATCGAGCCCGGCTGACGGTTGGCGCTCACGGCGCGGTTGAACTGCGACTGGTTGTACGACCGGCCGCCGACCATCGCCAGAATATCGCCGGTACGCGGGTCGACGGCGATGAGCGCCGCCTGCGGCACCCGCGCCGCGCTTTCGCCGCGACAGCAGCTGGTCGACTTTCGCGAGGCCGTCGCTCACCGCGTCCTGCGCGAGCCGCTGCAGGTGCAGGTCGAGCGTCGTGTACACGTCGACGGCCGTCGTGGTTTGCGTGACGGCGGGGAACTGCTCCGCGAGCGTCTGGCCCACGAAGTCGACGAAGTACGGCGCCTCGGCGTCGAGCGCGCGCGCGACCGGAGCGAGCGGCTCCTTCGAGGCGCGGTCGGCGGCGTCCTGCGCGACATAACCGGCGTCGACCATCGCCGACAGCACGACGTTCCGGCGCTCGCGCGCGCGGTCGGGCGACGCAAACGGCGAGAGCGTGCCGGGAGACTGGATGATGCCGGCGATGGTCGCCGCCTCGCCGAGCGACAGGTTGTTGACGTCCTTCCCGAAAGTACAGCCGCGCCGCTTCGGCCACGCCGTGGATGGCGAACGATCCGCGGTTGCCGAGATAGACGTCGTTGAGATACAGCTCGAGCACCTCGTCCTTGTGGCTCTGATGTCGAGGATGATGGCCATGAACTGCTCGAGCAGCTTTCGACGCACGCTCGCTGTCGCGTCTGCTGCTCGATGTTCATCTCTTCGGTGAGGAAGAAGTTTCGCGCCAGCTGCTGCGTGATGGTGCTGGCGCCCTCGAGATACGGGCGGTGTCGCAAACGTGTTCCTGAACAGCGCCCCGACGATGCGGATGGGGTCGACGCCCGGATGCAGGTAGTAGCGGCGATCCTCGATGGCGAGCACGGCCTCGACCATCCGCGTCGGCAGCGCCGCGAGCGGCACCTGCCGGCGCTTCTCGCGCGCCTGAATCAGCGACGTCAGCATGGGCGCGTCCAGCGTGACGCCAGCGATCGGCTTCTTGTCGACCGAGAATGCGCCTCGACTCGCGGGCTGAGGGCGCTAACCGCTTGAGGGCGTGCCTGCCTGCGAGGCTGCGGCCGCTGGAAACTGATGAGCACGCGCTTGCCCGTGTGAGTCCCGGCGCGCGGAATGACCGACAACTCGGCCCGTCGACGGCGAACTCGCCCGGATTCTGCACCTGCGTCCGCTGCGCGTAGCCCAGATCGTTCAGCCGATCGATCACCTCGCGCTGCGACAGCCCTTCGCTGCGGCGAATCTCGAGCGGCCTCGCGAACACGCGCGGCAGCACGCGATCGCGCTCGCCGTGAAGGCGCGCGTCGATCATCCGGGAGAAGCGGACGTAGTAGTAGCCGGTCAACGCGCATCCGACGACGAAGATGACGGTGGCCGCGATGGCGGCGTAGCGGGCTTCGCGCGGATGACGGCGTGTGAGGCTTACGCGCGCGATCGTGCGAGCGCCCGACGATTCCGCGCTTGGCTGACGGCCGCCGCGGCTTTCCTGAAGGCATCTAGAGCGTCAGCACCCAGTGATGGCCGAGGTCGAGCGGCAGATCGTCTTCAGGCGATCGACGAAGGCGAACCGTAGCGGTTGAGCAGCGAGATGGAGCCGAGGGCGCGTTCCTGCGGGATGCCGTCGGGAAAGGCCTGCGCCTGTGCGCGGAGGAACTGCCGGCGCAGCGTCTCGTCGCGCTTCTTGGCGGCGCTGATCACCTTGCCGCGCAGCGTCGAGAGATCGTGCTGAAGCTTGCCGAGCGTCGACCGCGCGGCGCCTTCGAGCGTGGCATCGACCGCCGGCACGGCGGCGATGAGCGCCGCCAGCTTCTCGCGCGACGGTCATCTCGGCGTCGCCGAGCGCCCGATCCACCGACGCCGGCAGTGCTGCGGCCAGCACGCGGTTGAGCGCCGACTCGTCCTGCGCCTGCAGCGCCTCGAACGGCAGATCGTGCTTGGACAGAAAGCGGGCGCTGACGCCGAGTCGAGCACCGTCGCGCTCGCGCGCGGATAGACAAGCGGCATCGGCACACCAAAATGCTCGTACACGCCTCGGAGCTGCGCGAGATAAGCGAGCTCGTTGGGCCCGCTCACGTAGCACACCGTCGGGAACAGCGCGTCTTCGACGATGGGTCGCAGCAGCACGTTCGGGCTGAACGTCTCCGGGACGGTGCGCGCCGCCTCGACCGAGGCGCGGCGCGTCGGCCAGCGAGATGGGCGCGCGGGCGTCGTCAGGCGGAACAGCGCCGACGTGTCATGCGCGTCGGCGTCGACCTGCGCGTGGTAGCCGCCGGCGGCGAGCTGCTCGCCCGCTTCGCTTGCCAGCTGCCATGTCGTGCCGGGATGCGTCATCTCGTGCGCGAAGACGCGGCTCGCGAGCGGCTTCGCCGAGGGATCGGCACAGTCGAACACGACGAGCCCGAGCTCGCCGAGCAGGCGTTCCATCCACCGCGCGAACGCATCCGACATGGTCACGCCCGGGCGATAGGCCGTGCGAGATCGTCGAGGAGCTCGGCCGTGAACTCGGTCGGCGGCAGCGTGGCCGCCAGACGGTCGATCGCCGTCTGAATGTCGTCGCCGAGTTGAACACGACCGATCGGGCAGATGGCCGGCGCCCGCCGGTGCCGGCAGCGTGACGACCTGGCGCTGGAACTCGGCGTCGAGCACCGCGCACGACGACACTTCGTCCCAGTCGTGATCCTCGGCCTCGACCCAGAACACCGCGACGGCCGGCACGCTGTGCTCGCGCGAGATCTTCGCGGCCAGTTTGATCGCCGTGAGCGGCTTTGTAGAGCGTGTAGAGCGGGCCGCCGAACAATCCGGCCTGCTGGCCGGTGACGATGGCGACGGCAGTGGGATCGGCGAGCCGTGCCGCCGCTTCGCGCGCGGCCGGCGGGGCGTCGCGGCGCTCGAGCTGCTGCGCGACGAGACTGGCGAGCTCCGCGCGCGGACGCGGATGCTGCTGCGCGCGCGCGATTGCGCGTGTCCAGGACTCCGACGATGACGGGTCGCCGGCAAAAAACGGAGCGAGCGATGAAGAACAGGACGCGTAGTCGGCCGCGAGCTTCCTGATCCAGGGAAATCGTCGAATGTCGACGGGAATGTGCAATAGAGGTATGTTACCATTCGGCTACTGAACCGCGAAGATTCAGTCCTGTACTTTCCTCCAGAGGCATTCGGGCCGTTCAGGGTTCTCCATCAGATTGGTGCGGGCACGCTCGGTCCCGTGTTTCGCGCGTACGAGCCCGGCAGCGACCGGCTCGTCGCGATCAAAGTGTTCCGCCTCGATCTCGACGCCGCAGCAGTCGACGTCTCTCGTCGAACAACTCCAGGCGCTCGTCGACGCGCATATCAGCCATCCCAACATCGCCGCGCCGATCGCGGCCGGCCTCGAGAGCGGCGCCGTGTACCTCGCCCAGGAATACGCCGTGGGCGATTCGCTCGACGTCGTCTTGCGCGAGCGCGGTGCGATGTCGATGGCGAGGTCGCGCCGATTGTCGAGCGCGATCGCGTCGGCGATCGAGTTTGCGCGCATCGCGAGGCGTTCGGCACGGCTCGCTGCACCTGCGCGACGTGATGGTGTCGGGCGACTGGCGCGCGCGTCACCGGATTCGGCCTTGCCGACGCCCTCTCCAAGATATCGGTCCGAACGCCGACGCGATGGCCCTTTGCGGCGCGAGCCGACTCGGACCTGTCGATGGCCGGGGCGATCGCGTTCGAGTTGCTGACAGGCAGGCGGCCGACCCGCGAGGCCATTCACGAGTATCTCGAGTCGCGCGACGCCGAGACTCGACGGGTCGATTCGGACCGCGCTGAGCGCTGCGCGCGGGGTCACCGGCACCAGCAGGACGTCAGCACACGCCGCAACCTGCCGCGCCTTGACGTGCGACAGCGGTGCGGGCCTCGAGCCGTTTGCGGCCGAGGAGGCGCCAGCGCCGTTTTCGGTCGTGGAGGATGACCTCGAACTCCGACCCAGGCCACTGACGCCGGCAGGCGACCTGGCGGAATCGCGTCGATATCAGTCCGCCGCGATCACGGTCGCCGAACCGACAGCGCCTGAGCGGCCGGGAATGTTTCCGGCGACGTGGTCGGCGCAGCCGCCACGCGCCTTGCAGCCGGAAGTAGTCGAGCCGACGCGCGCACGGCGCTGGCCGATCGTGGCCTTGTTCCTGGTCTTCGCGGTGGCGGCCTGCGCTCGCCGTGGGATTCTTCCTGCGCACGCCGCCGCCGGTCAGCCGACGCAGCCCGCCAATCGCGCCGTCGAAGAGACGACGGTCGACGTTCCGCCGCCCGCGCAGCCACAACCCGCGCCGGCGCCGCCGGCAGCGCCAGCGCGAAGAAGCGCGCCGTCGTCAGGCAGAACAGCGTCGCTGCCAGCGCCGACGCCATCGCGCGCAGCGTCGGGTGCGGTTGCGCCGCGAACGCAGGCCAGTGCGGGGAAGTTTGCTGATTCGATCGACGCCGGCCGACGCCGACGTGATCGTGAACGGACGCGCGGGCGGAAAAACTCCGCTCACGGTGCGTGATTTGGACGTCGGATCGTATACCATTCGAGTTGCGCGAGACGGCTACGCGACCGAGACGCGGACGCTGCAGCTGACCGCGCGCCGCCCGACGGCGTCGGCGACGTTCAACCTGCGCGAGACGGCGGCGGCCAAGGCGGCTCCGGGGGCTCCCGGGAGCCTGGAAGTGCAATCGCGGCCGACGGGCGCGCGCGTGTTCGTGAACGATCGCCTGGTTGGCTCGACGCCGCTCGCCATTCCAGACCTTCCTGCGGGACCCGCAACGGTTCGCATCGAGATGGATGGCTACAGACGTGTGGGAGACGACGGTCCACGTCAACGCCGGAGGTCAGGCGCGCGTCGCCGCGTCGCTGGAGAGAAACTAAGCATTCCATGAACGCAGTCTTGGCCTTGGAGAACGGGACCGTGTACCGCGGCACGGCCGCCGGCGCGCAGGGCGTCGCGCGCGGTGAAGTCGTGTTCAACACGAGCATGACCGGCTATCAGGAAGTGCTCACCGATCCGTCCTACGCCGGCCAGATCGTCACGATGACCTGCCCGCAGATCGGCAACTACGGCGTGGCGCCCGACGACGTCGAGTCGGGCGCGCCGAAGGTGGCCGGGTTCATCATGCGCGAAGAGTCGCCGATCGCCAGCAACTGGCGCGCGTCCGGCACGCTGCGCGACTATCTCGTCGCCAACAACGTCGTGGCGATTGCCGACATCGACACGCGCGAGCTGACGCGGCTGCTGCGGTCGTCCGGCGTCATGCGCGGCATCATCGCGACCGGCGACGTCGATGCGGCGAGCTCGTCGAGCAGGCGCGCGCGATTCCGCCGATGGAAGGCATCGGATCTACGTGCGCGACGTGACGTGCGCGCGCGCCGTTCGACTGGCCGGCGCGGGCATGCGAAGGCGGCGCGTCGAGGTGCGGCCGCGATCTGGCGCTCGCGCCGCAGATGCACGCGAAGCAAGCCGCTGCGCGTGGCGGCCTACGACTTCGGCATCAAGTGGAACATCCTGCGGCGCCTGCACGACCTACGGCTGCCAGGTGCGCGTGTTTCCGGCGTCGACGCCCGCCAAGGAGGTGCTGGCGGCGGCGTGGACGGCGTCTTCCTGAGCAACGGCCCCGGGCGATCCGGCCGCGCTCGACTACGCCATCGAGAACACGCGCGAGCTGGCGCAGGCGGACGTAGCCGATCTTCGGCATCTGCCTCGGCCATCAGATTCTCGGGCTGGCGCTCGGCGGCAAGACGTTCAAGCTGAAGTTCGGCCATCGCGGCGCGAACCATCCGGTGAAGTTTCTCGAGACCGGCAAGGTCGAGATCACGTCGCAGAACCACGGCTTCGCGGTCGATCCCGACTCGCTGCCGACCGACGTGAAGGTGACGCACCTGAACCTGTACGACGGCACCGTCGAAGGCCTGCGCGTGATCGACCGCCCGATCTACTCGGTGCAGTATCATCCCGAAGCGTCGCCGGGTCCGCACGACGCCGACTACCTGTTCAAGCAGTTCGTCGACGAGATGGAAGACCGACGCTAGATGCCTCGCCGAGACGATCTCAAGCGGATTCTCGTGATCGGCGCCGGCCCGATCGTGATCGGCCAGGCGTGCGAGTTCGACTATTCGGGCACGCAGGCGTGCAAGGCGCTGCGCTCCGAGGGGCTCGAGGTGATGCTCGTCAACAGCAACCCGGCGACGATCATGACCGACCCGGAGATGGCCGACCGCACCTACATCGAGCCGCTCACCGTCGAGTCGGTGACGAAGGTCATCGAGAAGGAGCGGCCGGACGCGCTGCTGCCGACCGTCGGCGGGCAGACGGCGCTGAACCTCGCCGTGGCGCTGCCGAAGCCGGCGTCCTCGACAAGTACGACGTCAAGCTGATCGGCGCGAACATCGACGCCATCAAGGTGGGCGAAGACCGCCTGCTGTTCCGCGAGGCGATGGAGACATCGGCATCGACGTGCCGGCGAGCGGCCTGGCGCGATCGCTCGACGAGGCGATGCGCATCGTCAAGCGCACGGGGTTTCCCGTCGATCATCCGGCCGTCGTTCACGATGGGCGGCGTCGGCGGCGGCATCGCCTACAACATCGAGGAGTTCCGCGAGCTGGTCGAGCGCGGCCTCGAGATGAGCCCGGTGCACGAGATCCTGATCGAAGAGTCGGTGATCGGCTGGAAAGAATTCGAGCTCGAGGTGATGCGCGACGTGGCGGACAACTTCGTCGTCATCTGCTCGATCGAGAACATCGATCCGATGGGCGTGCACACCGGCGACAGCATCACCGTCGCGCCGGCGCTGACGCTGACCGACAAGGAATACCAGCGGATGCGCGACGCCGCGCGCCGCATCATCCGGCGCGTCGGCGTCGAGACCGGCGGATCGAACATCCAGTTCGCGGTCAATCCGAAAGACGGCCGGATGCTGGCGATCGAGATGAACCCGCGCGTGTCGCGATCGTCGGCGCTGGCGTCGAAGGCCACCGGCTTTCCGATCGCGAAGATCGCGGCGAAGCTGGCGCTCGGCTACCACCTCGACGAGATTCCCAACGACATCACGCGCCTGACGCCGGCGTCCTTCGAGCCGACCATCGACTACGTGGTCGTGAAGTTCCCGCGCTGGAACTTCGAGAAGTTTCCGCAGGCCGATCGCACGCTGACGACGCAGATGAAGTCGGTGGGCGAGGCGATGGCCATCGGCCGGACGTTCAAGGAAGCGTTCCTCAAGGGCGTCCGCTCGCTCGAGCTCGGCAAGGAAGGGCTGCTCCTCGACGCAGCCGGGCGACGAAGAGGACGACTCCGCGCTGCGCAAGAAGCTGGTGGTGCCGAACGATCGGCGGATGTGGGCGCTCTTCAAGGCGCTCGAGCGCGGCTGGACGGTCGAGCAGCTGCACGAGCTGACGAAGATCGATCCGTGGTTCCTGCAGCAGTTCAGCCAGATCGCCGAGCTGCGGCGCATCGCCGGCCTGCAGGAGTTCCGCGAGCTGTCGACCGATCTGCTGCGCACGCTCAAGCGCGCCGGGTTCGGCGACCGGGAGATCGCGGCGATCTACGGCGTGCCGGAAGCGACGATTCGCGAGCGGCGGCTCGAAGAGAAGCTGGTCGCGGCCTACAAGCGCATCGACACCTGCGCGGCAGAGTTCGAGTCGTTCACGCCGTACATGTACGGCACCTACGAGCGCGGCGACGAGTCGAACCCGAACGCCAAGGCGAAGGTCGTGATCCTCGGCAGCGGCCCGAACCGGATCGGCCAGGGCCTCGAGTTCGACTACTGCTGCTGTCACGCCGCGTTCGCGCTCCGCGACGCCGGCTTCGAGACGGTGATGATCAACTGCAACCCGGAAACCGTGTCGACCGACTACGACACGACCGACCGTCTCTACTTCGAGCCGCTGACGTTCGAAGACGTCATGTCGGTGATCGAGCGCGAGGCGAGCGGCGGCGGCGATGTGGCGTGCCTCGTGCAGTTCGGCGGCCAGACGCCGCTCAAGCTGTCGCTGGCGCTGCAGGCCGCCGGCGTGAAGATTCTCGGCACGTCGCCCGATTCGATCGACCTCGCGGAAGATCGGCGCCGGTTCGCGCAGCTCCTCTGGGATCTTGGCATTCCGCAGCCGGCGAGCGGCACCGCGACCTCGCGCGAGGAAGCGCGCGAGGTGGCGCTCAAGATCGGATTTCCGGTCGTCGTGCGGCCGTCGTACGTGCTCGGCGGGCGCGGGATGGCGATCGTCTACGACATGGGCACGCTCGATCGCTACATGACGAACGCCGTCGACGCGTCGCCCGAGCATCCGGTGCTGATCGACAAGTTCGTCGAAGATGCCTTCGAGCTCGACGTCGACGCCGTGGCCGACGAGACCGGCGCCGTCGTGATCGGCGGCATCATGGAGCACATCGAAGAGGCGGGCATCCACTCGGGCGACAGCTCGTGCGTGGTGCCGCCGTATCTGGTGGCCGAGCGGCACCTGGCGACGATCCGCGACTACACGCGGCGCATCGCGCGCGCGCTGAAGGTCATCGGCCTGATGAACGTGCAGTACGCCATCAAGGACGATGTCGTGTACGTGCTCGAGGTGAACCCGCGCGCGTCGCGCACGGTGCCGTATCTGTCGAAGGCCACCGGCGTGCCGCTGGCGAAGATGGCGGCGCTCGTGATGGCGGGCCAGACGCTGGCGCAGCTCGGCTTGATCGACGACCTCGAGGTGTCCGGCGTCTTCGTCAAGACGCCGGTGTTTCCGTTCGTGCGCTTCCCGGGCGTCGACACGATTCTCGGGCCCGAGATGAAGTCGACCGGCGAAGTGATGGGCGGCGCCGCGACGTTCGGCGCGGCGTTCGCCAAGGCGCAGCTGTCGGTGGGGCAGCGGCTGCCGGAAAAGGGCACCGCGTTCATCAGCGTCAACAACGACGACAAGCCCAACGTGGTGCCGATCGCGCGGAATCTGGCCGAGCTCGGGTTCCGGATCCTCGCGTCGCGCGGCACGGCCGCGTACCTGCGCGCGCACGGCATTCCGGTCGAGGTCGTCTTCAAGGTGAACGAAGGCCGGCCCGAACGTGGCCGATCACATCCTCAACCACCAGATCGATCTCATCGTCAACACGCCGCTCGGCCGCGAGTCGTTCTTCGACGACCGCGTCGTGCGGCGCGTGGCGATGCTGCACAGCATTCCGTGCATCACCACGCTGACCGGCGCGTCGGCGGCCGTCGAAGCCATCCGCGCGCTTCGGAGCCAGACGCTCGACGTGCGCGCGCTGCAGGACTACCACGCCGAGGCCACCGCGCGCGCCGGGGTAGGGCGGGTCCTATGGACCCGGCTCGCGGCGGTCTACGAGCTCGACGCGCTCGTACGGTGCCAAGCGGCACTGAGCTTGCTCCCGGCGCTTCGTGCGCCACCCTGCGGCGCTTCCGGCCATCGGCCTCGCCGCCGGCATTTCCGCCGGGCTTCTTGTTCCACATTCACCGTTCCGATCTCGATCCTGGCGTTTGTCTGGCTCGCGGCGCTGATGGCTGTCGTGCTGCGGCGCGAGGCGGCCGCCGTTAGCGTGCCTGTTCGTTGGCTTCGTTGCCACCGGCGTATCGCTGGGAGTCGCAGGCGAACGCCGAGTTCACGGACCACTGCCGCTGGCTTCAAGCGTTCGAGCGGCAGGTCGCGACGGGGCAGTACCAACTGTTCGGCGACGTCACCGGGCGGCTCCGCACTGATGCGGCGACCGGCCCGACGGGTGTCACGCTAGCGTCGACGTCGAGTCTCTGTCGCTCGACGGTGTCGCGCATCCCGCAGCGGGCGGGGCGCTCATCGGTGTCGGCGGCGTGTTGGCGAGTGATCAGATTCTGCAATGGCGCGCGGGCCGCCGCGTGCGATTTCCGGCCACGCTCCGAAAGCCCAGCGACATATCTCAATCCGGGCGTGCCCGACTCGCAGCGGGAATTTGCCTGGCGGGGCACGTCGCTCGTCGGATCGATGAAGAGCGACCGGCTGGTCGAGGTGATCGGACGTGGCAACCGGCTCGACGGAGGCGCTGGCGTCAGTCCGTGCGGCGGTTCGCGGGGCGATTGCCGGCAGTGTTGGCCGCTGGAGCGAGCGGTCGGCTGCCATCGTGACGGCGATTCTCATCGGCGATCGCGCAGGGCTCGACGACGAGATCGAGCGGCGGCTGCAGGAGGCCGGGACCTACCACGTGATCGCGATCTCCGGCGGCAACATCGCGATCCTGGCCGGCCTGGTGCTCGCCGTCCTGCAGCTGGCGCGCGTTGGCGCCAGGCTGACTGGCGTGATCGCGATCGTCGTGCTGTCTGCCTACGCGCTGGTGGTCGGAGGCGGCAGCTCGGTCTGGCGCGCGACGCTGATGGCCGTCATCTACTTGCGGACGCGTATCCCGGATCACGACAGCGTGCCGGCAACGTGGCTGCGCTCGCGGCCGCCATCTTGCTGTCGCTTCAACCCCTTCAAATCGTCGACGCCGGCTTTGCGCTCACGTTCGGCGCGACGCTCGGCATCATCGTCGGCATGTCGAGGATGCGCGCGTTGGCTCGCCTTCCCCTGTGGGCGAGACCGGCGGCTGCGCTCTTTGCGGCGTCGGTGTGCGCGGAGATCGCGCTGCTGCCTGTGAGCGCGTTCGTGTTCTCGCGCGTCACGTTCGCCGGCCTCGTCGCCAACTTCGCCGCGATTCCGCTGATGACGGTCGTGCAGATCGGCGGCATGGCGGCGGTCGCGCTCGCCTGGGCGCGGGAGGCCGGCTGGCGTGCGGGGTGGATCGTTCATCAGGCAGCTGAGGGGCTGGTGGGCAGCGCAGCGCTCGTCGACATTGCGCCGTGGCTGACGCGGAGGCTCGCGCCGCCGTCGCCCTGGGTGATGGCCGGCTACTACGTCGCGCTCGTCGCCGCGCTCATGCTGCGTCGGCGCGCTGGACGCAATTCTGCCGGCAGCGTTCGCGTGCTGGATCGTCTTTCGCCCCGACGGAGCGGTCTTCGGACGGCCGCACGCTGCGCGTGACGTTCCTCGACGTCGGCCAGGGCGACGCGGCCATCGTGCAGTTTCCGGATGGGCGAACGCTTGGCGTCGATGCCGGCGGTCTCCGGCTGGGGCGTTCGACATCGGCGGCCGCGTCGTGTCGCCCGCGTTCTGGGCGCTCGGCGTTCGCCGGCTCGACTACATGAGCATCACGCATGGCGATGCCGATCACATCGGCGGCGCGGCGAGCGTCTTTCGCGACTTCATGCCTCTCGAGATCTGGGAAGGCGTGCCGGTGCCGCCGCACGAGCCCACGCAGGAACTGCGGGCGCTGGCGCACTCGCCACGCTGCCGCGTGGCGCACGCTCCAACCCGGCGACAAGGTCAGCATCGGCGACGTCGATGTGATCGTCCGCCATCCGCCGCGTCCCGACTGGGAGCGTCAGCGGGTGCGCAACAACGACTCGGACGTGATCGAGCTCCGCTACGGCGGTGTGTCGTTCGTCTTCACCGGCGACATCGGCCGGGAAGTCGAGCGCGAGATTGCGGCGTCGTTCGAGCGGGCGCCGATTCGGATGCTGAAAGTGCCGCACCACGGCAGCGCGACGTCGAGCTCGGAGATGTTCCTGGACGCGCTGCGCCCGGACGTCGCCGTCATCAGCGCCGGCCGCGGCAACCCGTTCGGCCATCCGGTCCCCAGCCGTGCTCGCGCGCTATCGGAAGTCGGTGCGGCGATCTTCCGCACCGATCAGGACGGAGCAGTCACGATCGAAACCGACGGCGAGACGGTGAGCCTGAGGACGTTCACCGAAAGGCGGCTTACGTTGAGAACCGCAGGCGCGCTGACCCTCGCCCCTTGCCCCTTACCCTCGCCCCTCGCCCCTAGCTTCACCCTCTGCCACTCCGCTTCCATCTCGTCGAGCGTGGCGTCTTCGAGGTGACGGCCCGCGCTGCTTCAGATTCGCCTCGACCTGTCGAACCTGCGTGTGAACTTGTCGTTGGCCTTTCGGAGCGCGGCTTCGGGTTCGATGCCGAGCTTGCGCGAGAGGTTGGCGATGGCGAAAAGCAGATCGCCCATCTCTTCCTCGGCGCGGCTCGCCGCGTCCGCGATCGCTCGGCAGCGCGTCTCTGCAGCTCGGCCACTTCCTCTTCGATCTTCGCGATCACGTCGGTGGTGTTGTCCCAGTCGAAGCCGACGCCGGCGACGCGCTTGCCGATCTTGTAGGCGCGCAGCAGCGACGGCAGGCCCTTGGGCACGCTGCCGAGCGTCGTGTGCGGCTCGCCCGAGTCGCCGCGCTCCTGCGCCTTCAGCGAGTTCCACCGCTGCGAGCGCCGCCTCGGCCGACGGCGCGCGCTCCTTCGACGCGGCGTCGTGCACGCGGCCGTCCTCCTGGAACACGTGCGGATGCCGCCGGACCAGCTTCTCGACGACGTGGCGGAGCGAGTCGTCGACCGTGAACAGTCCCGGCCTCGGCCGCGACCTGCGCGAGGAAGACGCCTTCGAAGATGTGATCGCCGATCTCTTCCCGAGAGCGTCGCATGTCGCCGCGCTCGATCGCGTCGACCACCTCGTGCGCCTCTTCGAGCACGAACGGCGTCAGCGACTCGAGCGTCTGCTCGCGATCCCACGGACAGCCGTCCGGCGATCGCAGCGTGCGCATGACCGCGACGAGCTTGTCGAACTGTGCGCCGGCGTCAGGCATTCCTCACCTTTCGTCGGCTTCGTGGGCACATGGTAACATTCGACTTTCATGCCCGATCCGAACATCAACTTCGCGTCGTTCGTCCTGTCGCTGGCGGCGACGGCCGCCGTGCACTTCGGCGATCGGCTCGAGCCGGGCGCGAGCGAGCCCGGCCGACGTCGATCTGGTGGCGGCCGGACAGATGATCGACATCCTCGCGCTGCTCGAAGAGAAGACCCGCGGCAACCTCACGGCCGAAGAGCGGCAACTGCTCGAGACCGATCCTCTACGAACTCCGCCTGCGGTTCGTCGAGGCGCAAGGCGAGCAGAAGAGAATCATCACGCCTTGAGCGCCGGTGCCGCCAGCGTGCTCGTGCTGGGATCGGGCACGTCGCACGGCGTGCCGATGATCGGCTGCGAGTGCGCCACCTGCACGTCGACCGACCCGCGCGATCGCCGGTCGCGCGCCTCGATTCTGCATCCGCGATGCCGGGCGGTCATGCGGTGCTGGTCGACACGACGCCCGACCTGCGCGCGCAGGCGCTGGCCCACAACGTGAGGCGCGTCGACGCGATCCTCTACACGCACAGCCACGCCGATCACGTGATGGGCCTCGACGACGTCCGCCGATTCAACGTGCTGCAGAAGGCGACGATCCCCTGCTACGGCGACGAGCGCACGCTGCGACGACCTGCGGCGCATCTACTCGTACATCTTCGATGCCGACACGCACGGCGGGTGGAGGCATTCCGAAGGTCGTGCTCGCGCGCATCGCCGGGGAGTTCTGCGTCGGATCGGTCACGATCGTGCCGGTGCCGCTGATGCATGGCTCGCGGCAGATCTTCGGCTACCGCGTCGGCTCGTTCGCCTACCTCACCGATTGCAGCGCGATCCCCGACGCAGTCGTGGCCGCTGCTGGCAGGGGTGCGGACGCTGATTCTCGACGCGCTGCGCGAGCGGCCGCACCCGACGCATCTGTCGGTCGAGCAGGCGCTCGAGGTCGTGCAGCGGCTCGCGCCCGGAGCGCGCCTACTTCACGCACATGTGCCACGATCTGCCGCACGCGGCGACCTGCGCGCGGCTGCCGGCCGGCGTGGAGTTGGCATATGATGGCCTCGCGTTCGAGATCTCCTCGTAGATGCAGGTTATTCACTATCCGGACGATCCGCAGCCCGCCGCGCTGGCATCAGCCGGTGCTGGCCCTGGGCAACTTCGACGGGATGCACCGCGGCCATCTGAAGATCGTCGAGCGCGTGCGGCGCGCTGCCGAGGAGCGCGGCACGACCGCGCTGGCGATGACGTTCGATCCGCATCCCTCGAAGATCGTCCGGCCCGACAAGGCGCCGCCGCTGCTGATGACCGAGCCAGCAGAAGCTCGACGCCTGGCGCGCGCGGGCATGCACGGCGTGGCGATCGTGCGGTTCACGCCGGAGCTGGCGCGTGGGATCCGGAAACGTTCGTCCGCACCGTGCTCGTGGAATGGCTGCACGTCGCCGAGGTCTGGGTGGGCGCGAACTTCCTGTTCGGCCACGACCGCCAGGGCACGTTTTCGATGCTGCGCACCCTGGGCGCGCGCTACGGCTTTCGCGCCGAGAAGATCGATCCCGTGCGCTACAAGGAGTTCGTCGTCAGCAGCACGCGCATTCGCCGGCTGGTCACCGAAGGGCGGCGTCGACGAGGCCGGCGCGCTGCTCGGGCACTACTACGAGATCGACGGCACCGTGGTGAAGGGGCAGCAGCGGGGCCGTGGGCTGGGCTTTCCCACCGCGAACCTCTGCACGGAGAACGAGCTCGTGCCGCCGCGCGGCGTCTACGCGACGACGACGCGTCGTGGAAGGCGTGGCCTATCCGTCGATCACGAACATCGGCGCTGCGGCCGACGTTCGAGAACGCGGAGAGTCTCGTCATCGAGACGCACGTGATCGATTTCGACAAGGATCTCTACGGCACGCGCATCCGGATCGGATTTGTGCAGCGGCTGCGCGACGAGAAGCAGTTCGAGGGCGTCGATGCGCTGAAGGCGCAGATCGCGGCCGATCGCGCGCAGGCGCGGATCTGTTCGATCGGATGGGCTCTGTAGATGCGGCTCTACAACACGCTGACGCGAACCGAAGAAGAGTTCGCGCCGTCGCAGGACAAGCTCGTCCGGATGTACGCGTGCGGCCTCACGGTGTACAGCCGCGGGCCACATCGGCAACTTCCGCACCTTCGTGGCCGTCGACGTGCTGCGCCGCACGCTGAAGTACCTCGAAGGCTACAAGGTGCGGCACGTGATGAACTTCACCGACGTCGACGATCGGACCATCGCCGGCGCGCTGAAGGCGGGCATGCCGCTGCGCGAGTACACCAAGCAGTACATCGACGCGTTTCTCCAGGACGCCGCGGCGCTCGGCCTCGAAGACGTCGAGGAGCGGCCGCGGGCGACCGATCCGAGAACCTGGACGAGATGGCGAAACTGGTCCGCGCGCTCGAAACCAACGGCCACACCTACGAGAGCGACGGGTCGATCTACTTCAAGATCTCCACGCTGCCGCAGTACGGCCGGCTCGCGCGGCTGGATCACGACGGGCTGAAGGCGGGCGCGCGCGTCGACTCGGACAACTACGACAAGGACAACGCGCGCGATTTCGTGCTGTGGAAGGGCGCGCGCGACGACGAGCCGAGCTGGGACCTCGGGTTCGGGGCGGGCCGGCCGGGCTGGCACCTCGAGTGCTCGGCGATGGCGCTGCGACTCCTCGGCGAGCCGCCCATCGACATCCATTGCGGCGGCGTCGATCTCATCTTCCCGCACCACGAGAACGAGATCGCGCAGAGCGAAGGCGCCACGAACAAGCCGTTCGCGCGCTTCTGGATGCACGTCGAGCATCTGCTGATCGACGAAGAGAAGATGTCGAAGTCGCTCGGCAACGTCTTCAATCTTCCCGACATCGTCGCCAAGGGCTACCGGCCGTCGACGCTGCGCTATCTGATGCTGGCCACGCACTACCGCAAGCAGCTGAAGTTCAGCTGGGAGACGATGGACCAGGCGGAGGAGGCGGTGCGGCGGCTGGCCGATTTCGTCGAGCGGCTCGATCGCGTGAGTGCCGGCGGGCAGTCACCCGGCGATTGCCGATCGCGTCAAGGCAGCGGACGCGCAGTTTCGCGAGGCGCTGCGCGAGCGACCTGAACACGGCCGGCGCGCTGGGCGCCGTCTTCGATCTCGTGCGCGCGCTCAACGCCGCGATCGACAGCGGCGAGCTCGGCGCGGGTGACGTGCCGGGCGTGAAGGCGCTGTTCGACCGGTTCGATCAGGTGCTTCGGGGTGCTGTCGCTCCGGCGCAGCGAGGATGCGCAGACCAGCGCTGCCGGCGGCGAGATCGATCGGCTCGTTGCCGCGCGGCAGGACGCGCGCAAGCGCCGCGACTTCGCCGAAGGCGATCGGATCCGCCAGCAGCTCCTCGACGCGGCATCGTGCTCGAGGACTCCGCTTCCGGGACACGGTGGAAGCGGAAGTAGGGACTCGGGAGTAGCGGCAAGGGCTGAGGGCTAGGGTCAGGGGCGCAGGAATGCGGAGATTGGGTGATAGGAAACGCAGTGGCACCCGAACTCACGAACTTTACGAACCCGTACGAACTTCTGGCAGACCGCTTGCTCTGGCGGGGTCCATGGATCCGCGGCAAGCGTTGGGCAAGCGCGGCGAAGATCTCGCGTGCGAGGAGCTGAAGCGGCGCGGCTACGACATTCTCGACCGGCGGTTTCGCACGCGCTGCGGCGAGCTCGACATCGTCGCGCGCGACGACGGCGGTGCTCGGTGTTCGTCGAGGTGCGGGCGCGCTCGGGTTGCAGATTTCGGCATCGCCGTTCGAGTCGATCACGTGGCAGAAACGGCGGCGTCTCTGCGCGATGGCCGAAGCCTACTTGTTCGTCGAAGCGAGCTGGCCGGCGACGGCGTGCCGGTTCGACGTGGTGTCCGTCGATCGAGGAGCCAGGGCGCGCTGTCACGGTAGAATTGATGAAGAGTGCGTTTGATTCCAACGCTTGATCCTCTGCCCCTAACCCTGCCTCCTATGGCTGATCTCCGAAAAGATCCCGTCACCGGGCGCTGGGTCATCATCTCGACCGAGCGCCAGAAGCGTCCGAGCGATTTTCACGTCGAGACCGTGATCGTGCAGCCCGACGGGCTGTGCCCGTTCTGCGAGGGGCACGAAGACCAGACGCCGCCGGAGATCCTGGCGTATCGCAACGGCACCGCCCGGCAACACGCGCGGGCTGGGACGTGCGCGTCGTGCCGAACAAGTTTCCCGCGCTGCGCGTCGAGGGCACGCTCGATCGCGAGGGCGAGGGGCTGTTCGATCGGATGAACGGCATCGGCGCGCACGAGGTGATCATCGAGACGCCGAACCACGCGAGACGCTGGCGACGATGAGCGAGCAGGCGATCGAGAAGGTGTTCTGGGCGTGGCGCGAACGCGTGCTCGATCTCAAGCGCGACATCCGCCTCCGCTACATCGTCATCTTCAAGAATCACGGCGCGGCGGCCGGCGCGTCGCTCGAGCACGCGCACTCGCAGCTCATTGCGCTGCCGATCGTGCCGCGCGAGATGACCGAAGAGCTGGAGGGCGCCAAGCGCCACTTCAGCAGAAAGAGCGCTGCGTGTTCTGCGACGTCATCCGGCAGGAGCTGCAAGGACGGCGCGCGGGTGATTTCCGAGTCGGCCGACTTCGTGGCGCTCGCGCCGTACGCGCCGCGGTTTCCGTTCGAGACGTGGCTGCTGCCCAAGCGCCATCGCTCGCGGTTCGAAGAGGCGACGCCGGGGGAGTTCGCGAGCCTGGCGCGGATGCTGAAGGACACGCTGCGGCGCATGAACGCGACGCTCAAGTCGCCGCCGTACAATCTGATCGTCCACAGCGCGCCGCTGCAGGACGACGCTGGGCCGTACTATCACTGGCACGTCGAGGTGATGCCGAAGCTCACGCGCGTGGCCGGGTTCGAGTGGGGCACCGGGTTCTACATCAACCCGACCGGGCCGGAGGAAGCGGCCGACGTGCTGCGGAAGACGAAGGTGATGAAGCGCCTGACAACTTGCCCGGTGCGGTTGCGCGTGTGGTACGTTTACTGGCTGCAGAGCGGGAATAACTCAGTGGTAGAGTGCGACCTTGCCAAGGTCGAAGTCGCGGGTTCGAATCCCGTTTCCCGCTCCAATATTCAGTAACGTGCGCTGTCGCGCACCTGTGCCGTCGCCGCACTCCGGCGGCTCGGCATTGGTTGCCCTCGCCTCACTCCGCTGCGGACGCACGTTGGATAGTGTCGACTATGTCAGCTGCTTCGTTCCTTCGCCTCGTCGAGCGCTGTTGTCCGCTAGCCCGCCCGGGCCGATAGCGGTATTCTCCGCACAATTCAGGGGCGCCGTCGCCAAGTGGTAAGGCAGAGGTCTGCAAAACCTCCATCCCCGGTTCAAATCCGGGCGGCGCCTCCAAAACTTACACAAGGTCGTAAGCGCGAGGTGAACACGAATGTGAACACCTGCCTGAACGCGCCGCAAGCGCGCGTGGCGCATGGCTACTGCGCGACTGCAAACCCCTTGATATGTTGCCCCAGCCAAGCGCGAACCACCTCGAAGTAGACAGGGACGAATCGCTGCAGCGTTTTCATCTCCGCGTTATTGCCCACGCGAGCTTCGAGGAGCAGATGATTCGCCTTTGGCAAGATTTCCAATCTGTAGTCGCGATGGCCGCCGGCCCTAAGGGCTGCTTCCCAGGCCGCGCGGTTTTTCTCGGGCATAATGTTGTTGTCCAGTTCGCCGAAAATCGCGAGCACTGGTAGTTGAATCTTGCGGATGGTGGGTGCCGGGTCGTAGGTGATCATGGGGCGAATTAGTTGCAAGTAGGGATGATCCTGTGTTGCGGGAAATGAGTCAGGTGGACTTCCTCCCATGCGTGTCCCGATTCGTTCACGTGCCGCCGCGTACTTGTCCCAGCCCTGTCCTGAGCGCAAAAACTCATATTGCAGGGTCATTAGCTCAGCGATTTGATCAATCATCTGCGGGCGCATACCGTTGGTGGCCATCTCATTTCGGGCTTGGTCAATCGTGGTTTCAGCGGCAGACACGCCCGCGCCAGAGATGCTGATAAGAAATGCCAAGTCTTTCGCACGACTGGCAGCAATGGGCATCACCCAGCCGGCTTGGCTCCATCCCAACAGACCGATCTGCGCGCGTTGAATATCGCCCCGAGTCTTGAGGTATTCGAAAGCAGCTACGACGTCTCCTGCCAGATCGTCGAACGACGCCTTGTTCCAGTCGCCCGTCGAGGTGCCCACACCCCGCTTGTCGTAACCCAGAACAGCAATGCCGTGGCGGATGAGAAAACGGGCGAAGGGCAGCAGGTACTGACGATCTTCCGCGCCAGACGCGTGTACAAGAATCACAGCAGGATGTGGCCCCGGTCCAACGGGACTAATTAGAGTGCCAGCGAGCTGGACGTCTCCGTTGGAGAAGCGCACGTCTTCACGCCGTTCGATGTTCACCCGTCGCGCCGTCCGCGTGGGCGCGCCGTCACGCGCCCAGGTCAACGAGGTGATGCTGCCAGTGGGATCCCGCTGGAACTCAATTCGCGATTCGACCGGACTCGGGACCGCCGCGCCGGGACCTGCAAAGAAACGGTCTGGCTCCGTGAGGTAGAGAGCCCGCACTTCGCCGGTTTCGTCGAGCGCCATGAGTTGATTGGTCGCGGTCAGCTCCGGCCACAATTGGAGATAGAGAAACGCATTCGGGCCCCACTGATAGACCCCCGCATACTCACGGAGAGTCGCGGCATCCGCTGTGCGAATCGTGGGATTCTGGAGCGATCGAGCAAGCAATGTTCCGAGGACCGTGAGGACGATTAGCGAGCCGACAAGGACCCTTTTGCGCATCACCATGCTCCGTGCTCTTTCTTGGAGAACGCGTCAGTCGCAGACCAGGGACGTTGCGGGGTTCAGGTTCTTGGACGTTGAATGCGCCGAGCCGGTTCCGCGCCCAAAGCGGAAGGTTACCACCAGATCCTGTCCTCACTCCTCGGGGGTAGTCGCCTACACTTCACGTACGAAGGTTCCGGCCCGTTAGCGAGCTCCGACATCGCGTCCAGTCTCTCGACAGCCACCCGAAGATCCCGGTCATCGGCAATCGCGTAGCGACGATACACGGACTCGGTCTTGTGGCCTGTCAGATTCATCGCGACAGAGCGCGGCGGCGAGTTACGTGCTCACCGGCGAGCATCGGCCGTACTCGCCCAATGTGGGTATGCCAGGCGAATCCTTCCGCACAGGCGCTGGGGCGCGTGGGAACTTGTCGCGCGGTATTCATACGTCGATCTGGACGATGTCTTCGTTCACGGCGGGACGATGACCAAGGGCACGCTGGGCCTGAACTGGTGGGCAACTCGCCGGTGGAAGTTCGGTTTCGACTATGGAGTGACTGATCTTGACCGCTTTGACAGCCATGGCCGAACCAACAGCTTTCACACACGCATGCAGTGGGTCTGACCCAAAGGGACAAGGACGCCAGTTCTGGGCTCTCTCCGTTGCCTGTTATAGTGACGGTTCAGATCCTTCTTGAGTCCTGCCCTCTCTGCCGGACAGTATCCGGTCCAAGGTCACAGTTCTCATCAAGAGCGCACCAATAGCGTGCAGTCAGTCAGTCTGCAGGGTGATGCGGTCACTTGAGACGCATCAACTGACGAGGACTCGTCCACCCCTGTTGGGGAGCCGCTCATATGCATGTCAGACCACGACGCGTCTTGCCGAACAGAATGCGGATAGGGATCGTTCTTCTACTACTCGCGCAAGGACTGGCCAGTTGTAGTCCGCCGCCGCAGGCGCCGTCGACCGTTCCTCAGCCATCTGCGTTCAAGCTGGCAGAATTCATCGAGGACGCTTCGGGGTTCACGACGTCTGACCTGTGACGATGCCCAAGAGCAGACTCGCAATTCAACACCATCGGCGAGCTCATCTGGACCGCCGACGGCAGCCGCCTTCCGGGATACCGGGTCTGGCAGCACGATTTTGGGTACTACATCGAGGGCAAAATATGCACGGAAGGTTGTGTCTTCGTCGTTCGCTTCGGGGCCAAGGACGGTGAGCGCAGGGCATACCTGACTGTCGACTATGGCCACGATAACCCCGGCACTCTCGTCGACGTCGAGGTCGCAGGTGGAGCACTGGTCGTGACGCAGACGAGTGTCTATCCACCAGGAGCCCCGACGCTGTCTGGCATAGTGACTGAAATGACGCGGAAGGGACCAATACCGGTAGAAGGGGCGACCGTGTATCCGCGGTGTCCAAAGCGGCTGGCGGACAACCACCACTGATAAGAAAGGTTTCTACAGAATCGCTGGGCTGTTTGATGGCAGCGAATTGATCGACGTGAGAAAGGAAAACGTCTACAAGCGCTACGAGAGAGACGTGATAGTCGACGGCGATACGCGTTTCGACGTCCAACTCGAGCGAGAGTGAGCTTCGCGTGTCATAGGGAAGTCCCGTGCGAGAGTGTTTCGAGTGCGGCGTGAAGATGGCGTTGAGTGGATCGAGAAATCCGGTCCACCGGTTCAAGTCCGGACGGCGCCTGCCAATTTTCGTCGGCCGGTTGACGCATAGGACTACGTCCCCTCCACGAGCGGCTCCTTCAGCAAGGTATACACAAAGTTGTAGGCCTCGCTGAGGGCGGTCTGCGCAAACGAGAGATAGTCGTACATGCCGTAGGGAAATGGCATGTTGTGTCGAATCCGATAATTTGACCATGCCCCGGCAAACAGAAAGTTCCAGACGACGAACACGGCCAGAGCGCCCATGAAAACTCGGCGTGACTCGACAAGGCCGGACCGTCGCTCGCTGCCGAAGATCCAGACGGCACTGAGGGCGGCCAGCCATGGGACGTAGGACAAGAGCCGACGGTGGCCGAACCCCTCAGGAGACCACCAGTCAAGCAGGCTTGCACACGCCCTGAGCTCGGTGAGCATCCAGAGAGCGATACCGGCGACGAACACGCGGTAGTCGCGACGCCGGGCGAGCGCAACCATGGCGGCGATGCCAATGAAGAGCACGGGGTGGTACGCGAACAGGCTGTTATAGGTGGAAAACAGAATTCCGGAATACTCCGTCGTTGCGGGAGCCAGCAACGGAGCCGGATTCGTCCACCGTGGACCCCAAGTTGCCCGGAGGACAGCAATCTGGATACTCGCCACCATCAGAAAGCCGGCCGCCGCTGCGATACTAACCTTCGCCCAAGCCGCCCAGCTGAGCGCTCGTCGTCGAATGAGCTCCCAGACCGGACCCAGAAACACCAAGCCCATGAAGAGCGCTTGCCAACGCACGATGAAGCACAAGCCGAGAATCGCCCCGCTCAGAAAGGCCCCAAGGGGCTGATACATCCAGGATGCAGCCGGCGGTTCGCGTCCTGCCGGCTGACGAACCAGCCACCACAGCCTCCAGCTCCACCAACACGCCAGTGCTGACGCAAAAAACTGATACGCATGCGAGTACGAAGGCGTGGCCCAGGCATAGATCGGCACGCCTGTGGCCAGTACGAAGAGAGTGGCTGCGCACAGCCGGGCATCGCTATCCTGTTCGGACGTCGATTCGATGGCGCTCGCTCGCCATGTCATCACTATCCCTGCGGCCGTCACCGCAATCGACATGAGGCTCACCATCCACAGGTACGGCCAGGAGAACCCATCGGGTGGGGCGCCGCTGAGGCGAGCCACCAACCCGGCTACAGGGAACATTGGTATCCAGAAGAGTGCTGGGCCGAACGAGAACGGGGTGGCTAGTCCATTGGCAGTTTTCTCGACCCAGAGTTTGGGCCAGTAGCGCAGCTCGTTCTGGTAGTCGAGATCACCATCAATCGCCAGACTACGTGCCTGAGCGTAGTAGCCTTCGCCATCCCAGATGACTCGGGCTTGATGCATGACGCTACCGAACGCCACAAACAGCACAGTCCCGATGATGATCACACTGCGACGCGAAAGACGCGGCCTCGCAGTTGCTCCGCGGTACGCCAACAGCATGGTACTGGCCAGGAGCGCAGTGAGGATGACGAAGTTGATCGCTACAGTGAGAACCCCAGCGGGCACGAAAGCCTCCTCATCGGCACCGAATCCAGGAACGCGTCCCTCGCGGGGGGCTGATCCTAACGTGTTCAGTGCCCATCGTCCAGCAAGAGGCGCCGCGCACGGCTGTGTGTGTTGTGAGTGAAGGACTACTCTCGGTGTATTGAGATGGCGAACGAGGGGTCGTGCTTGCAACACGACCCTATCGCGTGAGCTGGCGCCTGTGCGCAATGGCAAAGGAGCGGCACGCGTGTCTCGTTCGAAGAGCGACGGTGCAAACGCAGTACCCAAGTGTTAGCCCTTGTACTGCCCCACGTGACTTCCAAAGTCGTCGCATCGGACGACTTTAGGGAGAGACTTCGCGTTCTACCTTCGGTTTCAAGCGGCACGGCGGCCCATGCTACACTGCCGGCCGTTTTCGAGCGATAGGACGAGCAGTTCACGCAAGGAGGAAACATGTGCGACATCGACCATTTTGCAGAGAGCGTGAAGGAGTACGAGGCCAGGGGCCTGGTAACTCGCCGGCAGTTCGGCAAGCTGGTGGCGGCCGGCATCGCCCTGATGTTGCCTGAAGTCGCCAATGCCCAGGCGGTCACGGAACGGGATGTGGAGATCAAGACGACTGACGGCACCTGCGACGCGTATTTCGTCTATCCAGGGGCGCCCGCGGCTGCCGTGCTGATTTGGCCAGACATCTTCGGCCTCCGGCCGGCGATGCGGACCATGGGCCGGCGGCTTGCGCAGTCGGGATATTCGGTGCTGGTGGTCAACCCGTTCTATCGCGGGGCCAAGGCGCCCCTCGGCGACGGGAGCTCTCCGATCGCGCAGATGCAACCCTACGCGAAAGCGTTGAGCGAAACCACGCACATGACCGACGCGAGAGCGTTTATCGGCTGGCTCGACGCTCAGCCGCAGGTGAACAAGAACCGCAGAATTGGCACGCAGGGCTACTGCATGGGCGGTCCGATGGCGTTCCGCACGGCGGCCGCGGTCCCCGGCCGGGTGGGCGCGGTGGCGTCGTTCCATGGCGGCGGGCTCGTCAACGTCGACGCCGCGAGATCACAGCCCCCATCTGCAGGCGGCCGCCACGAAGGCATCCTTCCTTGTTGCCATCGCTGAGAACGACGACAAGAACCGGCCGACCGACAAGGACGTGTTGAGGGAGACGTTCGACAAAGCCAAATTGATGGCGGAGATCGAGGTCTATCCGGCAGCCCACGGTTGGTGCCCGCCCGATACGAAGGTCTACAACGAGCCGGCAGCAGAGAGAGCATGGAGCCGTCTGCTGGCGCTGTACGGGAAGGCGCTAGCCTGATGGCTCGTAGCGCCCTTGGGCGGTCCATGCCCAAGGGCGCTGATGTCACTGTTGCTGACCGAGCAGGAAGGCGCGACGACGATCGATAAGGGCTTTGATGCTGCTCGTGCCCTCGCCGCTGGCCGCCTCGAAGGCCTCGGTGCTGTAGAGCTTCTTCGTGTCGGCACGGACGTGCGGCGCGATGAGGGTGCGATACTTGGTCGCTAGGGGCCCCAGAGTCCGCCAGTCGAGCTCGCGCTGCGCAATATCGTGCACATAGCCGAGATACTTCTTGCGAAGCGCCGGCACGGCGAGCAGCTTCGACCGCAGAGGCTTCGCCGTGTCGTCGAGGCCGACCAGCGGATCGAGCCTCGTCCCTCCTTCGCCGCCCCCGAAGCCGGGGCCTGGCCCACGCCCGTCGGAGAACCCTTCGTTGGTGTCGTGCGGCAGCACGTGAAAGCGTCCGCTCTCGTCACGATACAGGTTGTAGTCGCTTGCGCGTGCCCAATAGCCGTCGCTGTTGACCAGCGCCACATCGAGTGCCAGAAATTTCAGCGTGCCGTCGATGTCGAGGATCGGCGCGAGCGCCGCCTCGAGTGACGCGGCTGGCGTGGTGTTCAGGATGCGGCACAGCGCAATTAACGCCTGCCACGACTCCGCGTTGTCCCTGCTTCTGATGTCGAAGATGCGTCGGTAAGCCTCGACGTTGTCGCCGAGGTACTCGAGGCCGGCGCGGCCGCGCGGAGAGCCGGGAACCTTCCAGCGCGCCCCTCTCGTACTCGAGAAGAAGTCGCGTGTGAAGTCGCTGTTGAATTGCTGAACGTTGACGTAGACGCCCCACAACTCCCCATTGATGACCACGCGAACGTAGTTGGTGCGTGGGAAGGGGATATAGCGGCGGGCGATCTCGGCGTACAGCACGGACCGGAGAAAACTCGGGTCCCCATTCGCATTGAGCAGGTTGAGCGTCCGGTAACCCTGCAGGCGCTGCTCGGAGTTGGCGAAGTCGAACGCCAAGTTCAGTGAGCGCTTCGATCCCGCCGGCACCATCCTGAACGACGACATTCCGCGGAAATGGATCCCCACCTCGGGATAGCGCCGGCCGTCGACCGTCACCGTCGCCGGGACCTCGACGTCTGTGTTGTAGAAGTCGGCCAGCTCGCGTTCCCAGTCCGCCCCGGGAAAGTCGATGAAGATGGTGCGCACCGTATCGGCGTCGTAGAGCGGTGCCGCGCCAGCCGAGGGCACGTCTTTGGGAGAGACACGAGCCCCGGGCGTCGCATTCGAGCCGTAGCGCTGGCGGCCAAAGCCGCCGGGGCGCGGGTTCGCCGCGAGCCATGCGCGCGCCTTGGCGCGTTCCTCGTCGCTCAGCCGTCCGTTGCGGTCAGCATCGAACTGTCTGACCACCGGGATCTCTTCGCCAGGCGGGCCGAAGCCGAACCCGCCCTGGGCGCGTGCGATGTCAACGCTCGAGCCGGTCGTTGCCGCGAGCACTGCCGTCGCGGACAATAGAAGAACACGCTGAACGTTCATAAAAGCCTCACTGCGTGGTCAACGCGGTCTACGGGCGATAGTGGATCGTGATCTCGGCAGAATCCCTCAGCAGATCGACATTGCCGATCTCGCACCGCTCGACGGGTAGATGCGTACGCGTGCGGAGGTCCTCCAACAACGCTGCTGTTGACCCTGGACTCAAGAGATCCAGCCGGTCGTAGGTGACGACTCTGGACTCCTCGCGTCCGGAAAAGGGCGCGGCCTCCAGCAGTCCCACCATACCAACAATGGCGGCATTCGCAATCAGGAGCTCGGCCAACGAGATGCCCTCGTCTGCCAAGGCGTGCAGCAGCGCGATCCCGATCACCACGAAGAGATACGTCAGGTCGCGAACCTTGATGGCTTCGGTGCGATACCGGAGAATGCCGAACACCGCAAACAGCCCGAGAGCAAAGCCCAACTCGATGGGAACGTTGCTCAGGAGATGGGCGAGCGTGAACGTGACGAGGTTGATCAGGAAGTAGGTAAATACATAGTCACGACTCTTATAAAGCCGGTAGTAGACCAGCCTGACGACGACCGTCGTGAAGAGGATGTCGAGCCCGAGGCGCGCCAGCAACATCGCAGATCCACCTGTCATAGGGGGAACGCTACAGGAGTTCGGGTGTGCATGCAGAAATCCGCTCGAGCGTGCGCAGTACCGGCTGGAAGACGTTCCCCTTGACCGGCGCCGACAGAAGTGTGCCGAGGCAGGTACTCGCTCAGGGCCGCCTCCCGCCCCTGTATGCCCCGCAGAATGGGAACGGCTCCCTCGTGATTTGAAAACCGCAGCTGCTTCACCTCAGCGATGATGACCGGTGGCACCGGTGCCGCTTGCCCTCCGGCGACGACCATGAGATCCCGGTCGATCGTGACACGCTCATTGACGGCACGTCCCAGGAGCGTGAGTCTCTGGAATGAGATGGTCACCGAGGCAACAAGCGATCTCGAGTCCAGGGACGCGTGCGCCTCGATGAATCGGTGTTCGTTGCTGCCCAGGTCGCCCTGGCCGAAAGGTAGTGTCTGGCGAAACTTGACCGTGCGGCCGGAGCGTTCCTTGCGCTTGACTTCGAGAAACGTGACGCGGCGGTCGAGGTAGTGACGGATGCGTACCTTGTGCCGGGGTCTCAGGCTACGCCGATGTGCGTGATACAGGTCGCGGGCGGCCGAGTCGAAGTACACATTCTCATAACGGGCCCACGCCGCATCCCCCGCCGGGAGAAGCAGGTGCTCGGGATGCAAAAGACGAAGAAGCAGGTCCAGACGCCCAGTCGGTAGCAGGTACTTCCGAACCACACGCTCCTCAAGCGTGCGCGACTCGGTAAGGGAGGACGACGCGATATCGAAGCTTTGCATGCGGGTAAGATCTGTAGCTAGAGTCTTTACGACGGCCGTCATACTGTCGTTACACTACACCACCTTCCAAAAGAGGACGGCCTCGAAGCCACCCCGCTCGATCGGCTAGGCTTGAACGAGCATGGTCGTCGACGCTTCGCCGCGGTCCAACCGCCACCTGTTCCTCGCCGTTGCGATGGTGCTGGCATCGGCATGCGGCCCTGCCGATCGCGTCGTCGAGAGGCCGGCGACCGTCGTCAACAACCTCGTCGTTCTCGAGGTGCGCGTGAACGACGGCCAGCCTGTGTCGTTCATTCTCGACACTGGCGCGTCGACATCGGTCGTCGATACAGCCGCTGCGGCGCGCGCCGGCCTGAAGACTGGGGCGGCGGGCCAGGCGACTACCGGGGGTGGGGCAGTGGAGGCAGCCGAGATCGCCGGCGCACGGCTGTCGATAGGACCGCTTGTCTGGAATCCGCTTCCGCTCGTCGCCATCGACCTGTCGGGGCTCCGCGCCGGCCTCGGCCATCCAATTGACGGCATCCTCGGCTACGACGTCTTCGCCCGCCACGTGGTCGAAATCGACTATCGGGCGCACGCCGTTCGCTTTCACCCGGCGGAGGCTTGGACTCGGCCGAGCGACGTCGACGAGGTGCCGCTGCGTTTGGTGGAGCAGATTCCGCTGATCGACGTGCGACTGCGTGGCTCGGGCGCAGGTGAACGGACTGCGCGTCTCGAGCTCGACACGGGTCAGACGGGTGCGTTGACCTTGACGCAGGAGTACGTCGAGCGAGAGCGACTCATCGCCGCCAAGCACCCCAAGCAGGCGATCACCGCGGGAGCGATCCTCGCCGGCCGCGTGCCGGCGTATGTGACACGGCTTGACGCGATTGCGATAGGCGGCGTGCAACTCGGAAGGCCGGTCGCGACCATCGCCGCCGCTGAGGTGGCAGGTGTCGACGGCGAAACGGTCGGCTTGCTTGGTGGCGAAGTGCTGCGCCGGTTCGATGTGTTCGTCGACTACTCGCGATCCCGTGTGCTTCTGCGGCGCAACCGAGACTTAGAACTGCCGCTGGAGTTCGACATGAGTGGCATCTCGTTTTCGGCGTTCGGAGACGACATGACATCGTATCGAGTGCGCTCGGTCCTTCCCGGATCGCCGGCGGCCAGCGCTGGTGTCATGATTGGAGACGTGATGACCGCGATCGACGGGCGATCGACGACCGACGTGCCGCTCTCGGAACTGCGCCAGATGCTGCGCATTGCCGATGTCACTTACACGATGACGCTCGCGCGTGACGGGGAGACGAGGACCATCACTTTCCGGACGCGTAGAATCATCTGACGCGTTCCGCCCATCGCTGACGTCTGATAGGCTGAGTCAATGACAGACTTTCCCATACACAAGACGGACGAGGAGTGGCGGCGGATACTCACGCCGGAACAGTATCAGGTTCTTCGCCATCACGCGACCGAGCGGCCGGGCAGCTGCGCGCTCCTGGCGGAGAAGCGCGCAGGCACCTTCTCGTGCGCGGGTTGCGGGCAGAATCTGTTCACCAGCGTTACCAAGTTCGAGTCTGGCACCGGGTGGCCCAGCTTTCACGCGCCTGATCCTGGAGCCATTGGCACGACCGTCGATACCAAGTACGGGATGACGCGCACAGAGGTGCACTGCTCACAATGCGGAGGCCATCTCGGGCACGTGTTTCCTGATGGGCCGCCGCCCACTGGCCTGCGCTACTGCATCAACGGCGTCGCGCTGAATTTCAAACCCCACGAATAGACGGGCGTGTTTCAGTTTTCCAAAACGAACTTCCGTGAGCCAAAGTGGGACACATTTGCGGCGGACTATTTTGGCAGCAGTCGTAAGAGGTTCGCTGGTAAGGCTTTCTCCTACAGCGGTGAGAGGCCTCTTGCTTGCTTGGACTGCAGCCGGTCATGGTCTTCGTACGCTCGCTTCGGCACATTGCCGCCGGTGCCATCTTCACACTCCTTCTCACTGCCGCACCTGGTTTCGCCCAGCAGTCACTCACATGGACGCCGAACGGCGTCACGCCTGGTGGCAACGGCACGTGGAATACCGCTGGAGCTGTCTGGGTCAATGCGGGCGCATGCTGCTCTGTTTGGAGCAATGTCGCGTTTCCGGCCGATGATGCGATCTTCGAAGGGACCATCGGCACCGTCACCCTGGGCAGCGGCATTACGGCGCACGCCATCACGTTCAACAGCAGCGGCTACGTAATCACCGGCAATACCATTACGTTGAGCGGCACGTCGCCTGGTGTCTCCTCGGCAGCAGGCACGACGAGCACGATTGCTTCAGTCCTTGCGGGGTCTGCAGGGTTGCTGAAGGCCGGCGCCGGCACACTGATCGCCACCGGCGCCAACTCCTACTCAGGTGGCACTTCGATCTCCGCGGGGACATTGCAAATCGGTAGTGGCGGTACCACTGGGCAACTCGGGACCGGTGCCGTCTCGAATGACGGCGCGCTTGTCTTCAACCGCAGCAATGCGATCACGGTTGCCAATGTGATCACCGGAAGCGGGTCAGTGTCGACCGTCGGTGCCGGCACGACCACCTTGACCGGAGCGAACGCGTACACGGGCGCGACGACGATTCTGGCCGGCACCCTGCAGGTTGGGAGTGGCGGCACGACCGGGACGTTGGGCAGCGGGGCTGTCGCGAATGACGGCGCCCTGATCTTCAACCGGAGCGACTCGTTTCTCGTCGCGAACGCGATCACCGGCACCGGCACGGTGAGAAAGATGGGCGCCGGGACGCTGACACTGACCGGTGCACACACCTATTCGGGCACGACGACGATCAGCACGGGCACCTTGCAGCTGGGCAACGGGGGGACGGACGGCTCGCTCGGGTCTGGGGCGATCGCGAACGCCGGGACGCTGGCGGTCGACCGCAGCGACGCGGTGACCCTGGCGAACACCATGACTGGTGCTGGCCGGCTCGTGCAGGCGGGCGCCGGCGTGCTGACGTTGACCGGCGCCAACAGCTATACGGGCACGACCACGATCAACGCCGGGACGCTGCAGGTCGGCGACGGCGGATCGACCGGCTCCCTTGGTACTGGTGCCGTGACGAACAACGCGACGCTGCTGTTCAACCGCAGTAACGCGCTCACCGTGGCGAATGCCATCAGCGGGACCGGCGCGGTCGTCCAGACCGGAGCGGGGACGACGACCCTGACCGGCGCCAATTCGTATTCGGGGACGACGACCGTCTCCGCCGGCACCCTGCAGGTCGGTAGTGGTGGCACCTCTGGTCAGTTGGGCACCGGCGCCGTGACGAACAACGCGACGCTGATGTTCAACCGGAGCAACGCCCACACCGTGGCGAACGCCATCAGTGGCACCGGCACGCTCGTCAAGACTGGGGCCGGCACGACCACCTTGACCGGAGCGAACGCGTACACGGGCGCGACGACGATTCTGGCCGGCACCCTGCAGGTTGGGAGTGGCGGCACGACCGGGACGTTGGGCAGCGGGGCTGTCGCGAATGACGGCGCCCTGATCTTCAACCGGAGCGACTCGTTTCTCGTCGCGAACGCGATCACCGGCACCGGCACGGTGAGAAAGATGGGCGCCGGTACGCTGACACTGACCGGTGCACACACCTATTCGGGCACGACGACGATCAGCACGGGCACCTTGCAGCTGGGCAACGGGGGGACGGACGGCTCGCTCGGGTCTGGGGCCATCGCGAACGCCGGGACGCTGGCGGTCGACCGCAGCGACGCGGTGACCCTGGCGAATACCATGACTGGTGCTGGCCGGCTTGTGCAGGCGGGCGCCGGCGTGCTCACCTTGACCGGCGCCAACAGCTATACGGGCACGACCACGATCAACGCCGGGACGCTGCAGATCGGCGACGGCGGCTCGACCGGCTCCCTTGGTACGGGTGCCGTGACGAACAACGCGACGCTGCTGTTCAACCGCAGTAACGCGCTCACCGTGGCGAATGCCATCAGCGGGACCGGCGCGCGTCGTCCAGACCGGAGCGGGGACGACGACCCTGACCGGCGCCAATTCGTATTCGGGGACGACGACCGTCTCCGCCGGCACCCTGCAGGTCGGTAGTGGTGGCACCTCTGGTCAGTTGGGCACCGGCGCCGTGACGAACAACGCGACGCTGATGTTCAACCGGAGCAACGCCCACACCGTGGCGAACGCCATCAGTGGCACCGGCACGCTCGTCAAGACTGGGGCCGGCACGACCACCTTGACCGGAGCGAACGCGTACACGGGTGCGACGACGATTCTGGCCGGCACCCTGCAGGTTGGGAGTGGCGGCACGACCGGGACGTTGGGCAGCGGGGCTGTCGCGAATGACGGCGCCCTGATCTTCAACCGGAGCGACTCCTTTCTCGTCGCGAACGCGATCACCGGCACCGGCACGGTGAGAAAGATGGGCGCCGGTACGCTGACACTGACCGGTGCACACACCTATTCGGGCACGACGACGATCAGCACGGGCACCTTGCAGCTGGGCAACGGGGGGACGGACGGCTCGCTCGGGTCTGGGGCGATTGCGAACGCCGGGACGCTGGCGGTCGACCGCAGCGACGCGGTGACCCTGGCGAATACCATGACTGGTGCTGGCCGGCTCGTGCAGGCGGGCGCCGGCGTGCTCACCTTGACCGGCGCCAACAGCTATACGGGCACGACCACGATCAACGCCGGGACGCTGCAGGTCGGCGACGGCGGATCGACCGGCTCCCTTGGTACTGGTGCCGTGACGAACAACGCGACGCTGCTGTTCAACCGCAGTAACGCGCTCACCGTGGCGAATGCCATCAGCGGGACCGGCGCGGTCGTCCAGACTCGGAGCCGGGACGACAACCCTGACCGGGTCGAATTTGTATTCGGGAACCACCACCGTGTCATCCGGCACTCTGCAGATCGGCAACGGCGGCACGGCCGGTCGGCTTGGAACGGGTGCGGTGATCAACAACGGCGAAGTGGTCTTCAACCGAAGCAACTCGCTCTCGGTGGCGAATGACATTTCCGGCAGCGGGTCTCTCACTAAGCAGGGCGCCGCCACGTTGACGCTCACTGGCAACAACGGCTACACCGGAACGACGACCATCGCGGCCGGCACCCTGCAGATCGGGAACGGGGGTACCACTGGCACACTGGGTACGGGTGGCGTCCAGAATTCCGGCACGCTGATCTTCAATCGCTCCAACGATGTGACCGTCGCGGCGGCGATAGGGGGAACAGGATCGGTCGTGAAGTCGGGAGCCGGGACAGCGACCTTTACAGGGAACAACAGCTACACCGGTACGACGACCATCAATGCGGGGACGCTTCAGCTCGGCAACGGCGGGACGAGCGGGACGTTGGGGTCGGGCAACGTCGTCAACAATGGGTTGCTGAGCTTCAATCGCAGCGACTCGGTGACCATCGCAAACGACATCAGCGGAACCGGTGGCGTGTCGCAGGTGGGGAGTGGGACGACGACATTGACGGGGGTGAACAGCTACACGGGGAGCACGACAGTCAGCAACGGCATGTTGGTGCTGGGCAACGGCGGCAGCGTGACTGGCAACGTGGTCAACAACGGCGTCTTTGGAATCAATCGATCCGACTCGTTTGTCCTTTCCGCGCTCATCAGCGGGAGCGGCGAACTGGCGCAACTCGGTTCAGGTACGACCACGCTCACGGCAGACAACACGTACACGGGCGGCACCACCATTGCGGCAGGCGCTCTTCGTGTGGGCGACGGAGGGACTACTGGTCGTCTGGGCACCGGAGAGGTCGTTAACAACGCAGCTCTGATCATCGACCGCAGTGACGCCGTCACCCTTGGCAATGCCATCAGGGGAGCCGGTTCGCTGACGAAACTGGGTTCCAACACTCTGGTCCTCAGCGGGGCGAACACGTACACCGGGACGACGCTCAACAGCGGTGGCACTCTGCAAGTGGGTGATGGCGGAACGGCTGGAACGTTGGGGAGCGGCGCCGTTGTCAACGTAGGCGTGCTGGCCTTCAACCGAAGCGACGAACTGAGTGTCAGCGGGGACATCAGCGGAGCGGGCTCGGTCCTGCAGATGGGATTGGGGAGGACGGTTCTGACTGGCCACAACACGTACGCCGGTGGGACCGTGATTCAGTCAGGTGCCCTCCAGGTCGGCGCCGGGGGAATCTCAGGCAGCCTGACCGGCGATGTGGTCAACAACGGCGCGCTCGTTTTCGATCGTGCAGACTCCATCACCTTCCAGGGCGATACTGCGGGTAGGGGCACGCTCATTCATGCGGGCGACGGAAAGGTTGTGCTGACCGGCCGGCACACGCATTCCGGAGGCACGGTGATCGCCTCGGGTACTTTGCAGATCGGTGATGGCGGCACGAAAGGCAGCCTTGCCGGCAGCGTCGAAAACGACGGCGTCATCGCGTTCGATCGATCGGATACGGTCGCATTCGATGGCGATGTTCGGGGCGACGGCCAGGTCCTGCAGGCCGGCGCTGGTACGACGGTGCTGACGGGAACCAACACCTACACCGGTGGCACGAAGATCGCGGCGGGCACGCTCCAGATCGGCGATGGCGGGACGCGGGGCAGCATTGTGGGCGATGTCGACGATGACGGAACGCTCGTGTTCAACCGCGCCGATCTCGTTACCTTCGACGGCGACATCAGCGGTTCTGGTTCGGTCGTTCAGGCCGGGCCCGGCACCACGATTCTCCGCGGAGTCGCGAGCTACACTGGCGGCACCGTCGTCCGCGCCGGCACGTTGCGGCTCGCCGACAGCCCAGAAATGGCCGGGGTCAGCGAACTCTCCGGAGCATCGACGCTGGCCGTCTCGATTCCGCAGGAATCCGGCGACGGGGAGCTCGCCGGCGCCATCCTGAACGACGGCGTGCTTGTGTTCAACAAGAAGGGCTCCTTCACCGTGCGAGGCGGCATCGCCGGGAGCGGCACAGTGGTTCATGCGGGCGCAGGCACGCTGGCGCTGTCGGGTGCTCACACTCACACCGGTGGGACACGTGTGGAGTCGGGGACCTTGTTGTTGGACGGCGCTCTCTCGAGTCGGGTCGACGTGAAAAGCGGCGCGGCATTCTCTGGAAGCGGATCGGTCGCTGGCCCGGTGACGGTCGAGGGAACCATCCAGCCAGGCTCGCCGGCCGTCCCCTTCGGTACCCTCGCACTTGCGGGGGATCTGGAGATGTCTGCTGGATCGCAGGCGGTCGTCGCGGTCGATGCGACAGGACAGCACGCCTCGCTCAGCTCAGGCGGTGCGATAACCTTCACCGATACGAGTCTCGTGATCGATGCGCAGGCGGGAGACTATCGCCCGCGCGACCTTTTATCCGGTCGTTGAGCGCCTCGGGTGGAATTGCCGGCACCGCGGTTGCGACAAGCACGAACCCCATCCTCGAGCCCTGGATTTCTGCGGGTTCCAACGTGGTCGGTGTCACGTTGGTGAATACGCAGTCAAAGCTGGGTTCGTACGCGACGACTCCGCAGGGCACGGCCGCCGGTGCGGCGCTCGATCGACTTCGCCCTGTAGCGACTGGCGATCTGTCGATTTCCATCCGGGAACTCTCCGCGCTGGATGATCCAAGCCTCGACACGGCGCTGGCGGCTCTGGCGGGTGAGATCCACGCTGCTACCGGACGGCTTGGTGTGATCGACGGCGAATCTCTCATGGATCTCGTGCGCGAGGAATCGGGACTACGCGCGGACGCTGGCGTCGAAGGGCGCCGGATGTGGAGTCAAGTGCAGCACGCCACCGAAGGACAGTTGTGGCAGTCTGCCATCGGACTGGACTACGGCCGTGCGCGCGGATGGCTCGTTGGAGCAGGGGGGGCATATGCGAAGGCCTCGCTGGCCCTCCAACACGTCAACGAGTCGAGCCACTACATGTCGTGGCGCGGATTCGGGCACGTTGGATATCGAGGAGCCCGATCGATCGTCAACGCGGGAGTGAGCCTCGCGCGCAGCGAGTACGACATTCGGCGTCGATTCGAGTTTGCCGCGACTGCGCCGGAAGCGTTCGGCGGTCAGCCGCTGTTCGGCGGCATCCGCCGCGAAGCGCAGAGCCGTCCCACGGAGGTCGCCTCCGATGTGTGGGGCGAATGGTCCGCCCGCGCACAGGTTGGCGAGTGGTCACTCAACCCCTTGATGGGCGCGCGCTACGGGCGCTATTCGCGCGCGGCCTGGTCGGAAAGCGGCGCAGGCTCGCTATCGCTCTCGGCGGGAGATCACGCATTCGATTCGTTGCAGTGGGACACCGGACTGCGCGCGAGCCGAACGATCGGACGATTCCGCCCCATGCTGGCGGGAGAGTATCGCCGGCAGGTCGATGGATCGAACAGCGGTATTGTTCTCCGGCTGCTCGATAGCGATGAAGGCAGCTTCTTGCTGAACGGAAACGTCGGACGCGACAGCTTCACAAGCCGTGCAGGGCTTACCTATCTCGCCGGTGGCGTTGGCGCCTCGCTTGTGTATGAGATGCGTCATGGCGGCACGGACGATCGGCACAGCGTGCGTTTCGGCGTCAGCTTCTGATCGCTTCAGGCGCCGGGCTTTGGGCGGGCCCGTTTATGGCATCCTGATGCGATGAATGGGAACGCGGAGATGTCCGTTGTGGCCAGAGTGTTGTCGGTCGCGATTTCGACGGCGCTCATACTGCGGCTGACCGGCGTGTTTCGCGAATGGCTGCCAAGCGTCGGGATCCTGGCGGCGCTGCTTGCAGCACTTCATCTGATGGAACTGGCGCGGCGCAACTGGCCGGCTGATCTGCAGGCGAGCGTGCGAGCACACGGATTCGCCTTCGGTCTCTTCGCGTTGTGTCTGCTCGCGGCTCTGGTGAGGGTGCCAGGCTTTGCAAGCGATCTGGGTCAGTCGCCGCTCGACGTCGACGAGCAGCGTGTGGCGGCGAGCGTCAGGCAGTTCTTCGTCAGCGGAGTCCCACGCCACGAGCATATCGAGCAGTACCCGGGCGCCGTGTATTGGCTCTTCGCCGGCTCTTCGTTCGCTGCGTTCCTCGGCGGCCTGACCGGCGGGACGACGCCGACGGTGGCTCGGATGCCGGTCGAGGCGTTCGCGCAAGCATCGCGACTGGCGAACATCTGGGTTGCCGTCGCAACGGTGGCCGTGACCGGGCTGGTTGGCTTGCGAGTGTCCGGACCTGCTGCCGGCCTCATCGGCGCCGCGCTGGTGGCGATTGTGCCTATCGCCGTCGAGACCACCGTCCTCGTTCGCAATGACGCCGGAATGGTGCTCGCAGTGATGGCAGCGACGTACCTCGCCCTTCGGTACGTCGACAACGGCGCGCGCGCATGGATTCTTGCCGCTGGTGCCTTTGCCGGACTGGCGGCGGCCGTCAAGTTCTCGGCCGTATTCGCGATCCTGCCCGTCTCGATAGCCGCCCTCTTGGTGCCAGGGACGCGCGCCCGAACATCGGCGATGGCCTTGGCGCTCGTCGCGTTTGTCGCGGCGGTTGGCCTGTCCAATCACTACATCTGGTCTGATTTTCCGAACTTCCTTCAACAGTTGTCAGAACAACACTCTTTCACGGGTCCCGAACATCAGTGGTCAACCGACAATCCCGCCGCCGTGTACGTGGGAACTCTTGTGTGGACGGGACCAGGCTGGGCGGTCACGTTGTTGGCCTCGGCCTTCGCGGTCTACGCGCTTGCCTCCAAAGACGTGAAGCTCTGGATACTCATCAGCTTCCCGATCGCCTACATGTGGTTCATGACGGGCCGGCCGCTTCAAGTCGCGCGCTGGGTGTATCCGCTTGTGCCGTTCGTTGCCGTTGCCGGCGCCGTCGCCCTTGCCGCCGGAGTCCGGTGGGTGCGGTCACACGCGGATCCACAAGTGTCGAGGCGGTGGCCGCGAGGGACCGCCCAACAGGTCATCGCGCTGGCGACCATCGCGGTATTGTGGCAGCCGGTGTGGGCTGGCACAGTCAGCTTCAGTCGCCGCGTCTCACCACAAACGCACGAGGTAACCATCACCTGGCTACGCGAAAATGCTCGGCCGGGCAGCCTGCTGCTGCTCCCGCGAAACTGGCTCGACATCGGCGACGCTCCATTTGAGATTCGGCGCGTGAGAAACCTGGGTGCGGTGCTGGATCAGGGCATCGAGCAGATCGGCGGATGCGATTGGGTGGTCGTTCCCGAGCCCCTCTTCGAACATCCAGCCCTCCGGCAGCTGAATCTTCTCCATCGCGTGGATGCGGATCGAACCTTTGGTGGGAACCTCGGTTTCGACTACAGAGTCTACGAAGTCCCGAAGGTCCCCAACAGCCCTGTGTGTCCGGACACGGAGACACGCTGAAGACGGGCTTCAGGCTTCAGGCTCGAGGCTCTAGGCTTTGGGTTTTGGTTCTGAGCGGTACACCATGTACACGTCGCTCCGCTTGTAGTGCGAGGGTTCAGGACGGGGCGCGTGCACGAAGCCGCTCGATTCGTACAGCGAGAGGGCAGGCGTCATTCGGCTGTTCGACTCGAGAAAGAGCTCGCTGCCGCCGAGTTTGCGGAAATGCACAATCGCCGCGTCGAGCAGCTGGCGGCCTATTCCGCGGCCCTTGAACCGGGGCGTCACCGACATCTTGGCTATCTCGAATCGCCCGTCGCCGGCACTCAGCAGCGCGCACGTTCCGACGATCTCGCCTTCGGTCTGAGCGAGAAAGATATGGCCGCCGGGCGCGAGAATCTGGCCCTCGGGATCGGACAGAACGACCTCGTCGTGCGGTTCGACGCCGAAGTACATCTCGAGCCATTCGACGTTGAGCCGCTTGAAATCTACCGCGAAGCGGTTCTCGAATGGGATGATAATGACGGGCACGGCGTGTCCTTCGACGTTGCCTTCGTTGATTGTGGCACGCGAATGCGCCAAGGAGCTGAATTGTGCTGAACATGCATGCGAGAGTGGCGGCCATCACCATCGCGACAGCCATTCTGGTCGCGGTCCAGGCGGCGCTCGCCGTCGACGTGAAGATTGACTTCGACAAGAAGTTCGACTTCAAAGCCCCGCGAACATGGGGGTGGGGCCCTGACGGCCCAGGCAAGGTGTTGATGGCGCGGACGCCGGACGACGATCCCGACGCGGTGAAGAAGCAGGTCGATCCGATCGTGATGGACGCCGTCACCTCCAACATGAAGGAGCGCGGGCTGGAGTTCACGACCGGCACACCTGATGTGACCGTCGCGTACTTCCTGTTGCTCTCGACGACCGCGTCGGCGCAGACGATCGGTCAGTTTGTTCCCGGCGCATATGCGTGGGAGGTGCCGCCGTTCTTAGCCTCGACGCAATCGCTCGAAGTGAAAAACCGGGGCTCGCTGCTTCTCGATGTCAACGCCAAAGGCGAAGTCGTGTGGCGGGGCCTGGCCCAGGCGAACATCCGCATGGGAACCGACCTGAAACGCCGTGAGGCGCTGTTGCGCGAGGCGGTGCGCGATCTGCTGCGTCGCTACCCGAGAAGTTAGACCTTTGGCCTAGTTATGCGCGGATTCAGGAGCGGATTCTTGGTTTTCGCTTCGCGCGCACCCGCGGCAGCTGCAGCTCTCTTGCGATGAGCACATCCGTCGACTTGATGATCGCCACCGCATCGTCGCCGCGGCGAAGTTTCAGCTCGTCGACGGCGTCGCTCGTAATCACCGCCGTAAGCGTTTGATCGCCGACGCGCAGTCGCACCTGCGCGACAAGGCCGTCGCGGCGCACTTCGTCGACAAAGCCGTGGAGACGGTTACGCCCGCTCAACGCGACGATCAGCCCGTCCTCACTCGGATGGCGTCCCTTCTTCGGTGATGCCGGCTGCGTGTGCGCCTGTAGGCGCTCGAGCTCAGCGTCTGAAATCCGATGATGACCACCGGCCGTGGTTGTCGTTCTGATTTTGCCTGAATAGATCCACTGCTTGAGCGTGGAGTAGCCGACGCCGAGACGTTGAGCCGCGGTGCGAACTGTCAGAAGCATCATGTGTCACCCCGCCAATACACGACAGGAATACGTTTTGATGACGAGCCACACCTCTCGCCCAGCCTGAAGCTGGAGTGCGTGAAGGGCGCTCGGCGTTACGTGCACGACAAACGTGGCGCCAACGTCGACCCTGGCGATGACGGTCGGGCCGTGAAGGGTGATATCGAGCAGATGTCCGCGCAGGGTGTTTCGTGCGCTGATGCCGTGCGGCTCGCCCGCAGCCAGCATGATGTCCCCGGCGCGAACCGCCACCGTGATGCGGGCGCCGCGCTGGTGCTCGGTGAGGGGGACCTCGAGGTCGGTCTGGCTGCCGTCCAGCCGGGTGCGCATCGTCCCGTTGTTGACCGCGCGCTCGATCACTGTTGCGCCGAAGATGTTCTCGAATCCGGCCAGGGTGGCGAGCATGCGGTGCGAGGGCTGATCGAGCACCTCGTGCGACGACCCAGTGGCGACGATTCGGCCGTGCTCGAGGGCAATCACGCGCTCTCCGATCTCGTACGCCTCGCGATGACTGTGCGTGACGTAGAGCGCCGGTATCTTCCTGCGCTCGTTCCAACGACGAAGGTCGTCGAGAATGCGTGCCTGAATGGCATGGTCGAGAGCCGACAACGGCTCGTCGAGCAGCAGGATCGCTGGATCGGTCACCAGCGCACGAGCGAGCGCAGTGCGCTGCCGTTCGCCGCCTGAGATCTGGCCGGGTTTTCGATCGAGGAGGTGCGCGATGCGGAAAGACTCGGCGATTGCGTCGACGCGCGAGGGCGTCTCGGCCGCCGTGGCAGTCTGCAGGCCGTAGGCGATGTTGTCGCGAACGGTCATGTGAGGGAACAGCGCGAGCTGTTGAAACACGTAACCCGCGCGCCGCTGTTGAACCGGTACGTCGACGGACGCATTGCTGTCGAACAGGCTGGTGCCTCCAACGATGATTCGGCCGGCGTCAGGACGAGTGAGGCCGGCAATGGCGCGAAGAATGGTGGTCTTGCCCGATCCGGAAGCGCCGAACAGCACCGTAAACCCCGCCGGAATGTCAAATGCGGCGTCGAGCGCGAACGCATCCGACAGGCGCTTCTGGATCTCGACAACTGCACTCATGCAGCGGGCCCCGCCGCCCACGGACGCCGGCGCAGGCCATAGACGACGAGCAGCACGGCCATCGAGAACGCCAGCATCACGAGCGCCGTCTGATTTGCGGCGTCGTACTGCAGCGCCTGCACGTGGTCGTACACGGCAATCGACACCGTCCGCGTGATGCCAGGCAAGCTCCCTCCAACCATAAGGACGACTCCGAACTCGCCAACGGTATGCGCGAAGCTCAATACGATGCCGGCGATGATGCCTTCAATGGAAAGCGGCAGCGTGACTCGAAGAAACGTACGCAGGCGCCCGGCCCCAAGCGTGGCGGATGCCTCTTGCAGCGACGTGTCTACCTGCGCGAACGCGGCGGCAATCGGCTGAACCGCAAAAGGCAGGCTGTAGAACACCGATGCGATGACCAGCCCCTCGAATGTGAACGCGAGCCCATGTCCCGTCATCGACGTCCACCACCGCCCGATCGGGCTGCGCGATCCCATCGCCATCAACAGATAGAACCCCAGCACGGTCGGTGGCAGGACCAGCGGCAGGGACACGATCGACTCAACCAGGAACGTCCAGCGCCGGCGCGAGAACGTGAGCCAGTGCGCGAGCGGAAGGCTGATGACGAGGAGAATCGCTGAAACGAGCGCGGCGAGCCTGACGGTGAGCCAGATGGCCTGCCAATCCATGGCGCCTATCGCGAGCTCTGGGGTGTTGCCGAAGTGGTGAATCCGTACTTGCGCAGTATCGATTGGGCCTGCGGCCCTTTGAGATAGGCAAGAAAGCGTTCGGCTGCGGCGCGGTTCTTCGAAGCCGTCATGATGATCGCGCCTTGAGCGATGGGGGGATGCGCCGACGCTGGAATTTCGAAATGGGTTCCGCTCGTGGCCAACCCGGTCCCCAACGCGAGCGCGAGAGGCAGTATCGCAACATTTGCATTGCCGGAATCGGCTAGTTGCGCCGTCTGCCCGGTGTTGTCGCCGTGGACCAGTTTGCTTTGCACGGCGTCCAGAAGCTTGGCGCTGCGTAGTGCGGCCTCCGCTGCGCGCCCATAGGGCGCCACCTTCGGATTGGCGATCGCGATGCGCCGCACGCGCGAGTCGAGCAGCACGTTCAGTCCGCCACTCACGTCTATCCCGCTGTCTTTGCGCGTCCAGAGGACGATGCGGCCTGTTGCGTACTGGTAGAGGGTGCTCGCGTCCGCGTGGCCGCTTGCCCCCAGCTGTCGCGGGTAGTCGATGTCGGCAGAGAAGAACATGTCGAACGGCGCGCCGTTCTGAATCTGTGCGAGGAAGTTTCCCGACGAGCCGAACGTCACCGTCGCTTTAATTCCGGTCTCGCGCTCGAAGCCGGCCACAAGATCCGGGAACACGGTGCGCAGGTCTGACGCAGCAGCGATGGTGAGCGGGCCGGCCTGGCCGTGGGCTCCGCCTTGGCCGAACACGAGGACAGCCAGGAAGACGCAGAGGAGGCGGGGGAGCATGCCTCTGCAGGATATCAGAAAGTGAATGGATTGTAATAGTCGATTCAAGTCGAGTTGAATGACGATTACGGCCACTATATAGTCCCGCGGATGATCCGAGTGGCTCGGTACGTCTTGTTTGGGGCTCTATCGACTGCGGCGTACATCTGCGGCGACCTCGTGACGCCCGCCCATGCACAGACGGGCACCGGCGAAATCACCGGCCTGATTCGAGACCAGGCCGGCGCCGCCGTTCCCGGCGCGACGATCACTGCGACCGAAACACGGACGAATTTCCAGCGGGTCGTCGTCTCGACCGGCGAAGGTCTCTACACCGTGCCGAGTCTGGCGCCGGGGGAGTACCGCCTCGACCTCGAGCTCACTGGGTTCAAGTCCGTGCGCCGCTCGGGCATCCGTCTTGCGACCGGAGAGAAGACCCGCATCGATTTCGATTTGGAGGTCGGGACGCTTCAAGAACAGGTGACGGTCGTGGCGGACTCGTCGATCGTACGAACCGAGACCGCGAGTCTCGGGACGGTCGTCGAGAACGAGCAGGTCGTGCAGCTGCCGCTGAACGGCCGCCTCTTTATCACGCTTACGACTATCGTTCCGGGCGTCGCCCTGCCGCCGAATTCGCTCCTGCCGCGGATCAACGGAGGCAGGCCTCGCACCAACGAGTATTTGTTCGACGGCATCTCGGTCCTGCAGCCCGAGCCGGGTCAGGTCGCGTACTACCCCGTGATTGATTCCATCCAGGAGTTCAAGATCGAAAGCAACAGTCCGGCTGCCGAATTCGGACGCTTCAACGGCGGAGTGGTGAATCTCACCACTAAATCGGGCACCAACGCGTTTCGCGGCAGCGTGTTCGGCTTCTTCCGGAACGAGCATCTCAACGCCCGCAACTACTTTCAGCAGGCCAATCCGACAAAGCCGGAGTATCGCCGTAACCAGTACGGCGGTGTGCTCGGCGGGCCCCTTGTGAGGGATCGAACATTTTTCTTCGTGGACTACCAGGGACAGAGGCAGGAGATTGGTCGCACCGTCACGTCGACCGTTCCAACCGTGCTGCAGCGCCAGGGGACCTTCACGGAAGCGATCGCAGGGCGGGTGCCGGTCATCTACGATCCCTCGACAACAGTCGGTTCGACCCGGTCGCCGTTTCCGGGGAACACGATTCCAAGGAGCGCGATGGATTCCGTCGCGCTCGCGCTGCTCGAACGCTACCCCGCGCCGACCGCCGCCGGGACAGCGAACAACTACAGCGGCACCGCCAACGAAATCAACGATCAGGATCAAGGCACAGTGCGTCTCGACCACAGGCTTGTGCCGGGCCGAGACCAGGTGTTTGGGCGCCTGGCGCATTTCGTCGACACCGCCGTGCCGGTCACGGCGCTTCCTGATGGAAGCGGCGCCATTCCTGCTGGAAGCGTGGCTATCGGGCCCCAGAAGACCAGCGCCTGGTCCTTCGCCTCGAATTATCAGCACACCTTCTCGGGCAACCTGTTGAATGAGTTTCGGATCGGCGACACGCGCCGCGCGGTGGACCGAACGGCCACCCAGTTGCCGGGGCCGGCCGGGCAGACGCTGAACATTCCTGGAATCCCCCCGAACGTGAACTTTCCCAACACGCTGCCTACATTCGCGCCGAGCGGGTATCAGCAACTTGGGTCGCCGCAGAGCACGGCGTCGAATTTCAAAACCAGCGTGACACAGATCGCCGACTCGTTGACCTGGCTCAAAGGGCGACACGCGCTCAAGATGGGTTTCGACTGGCGCTGGGAGCGGCTCAATGTCGTCCAACCGCCGTTTCCCACCGGGAACTTCACCTTCAGGTACAGTCGGCAGCGACTTGCCCGGCGTCACGGGCACCGGCAACGCGCTCGCAAGTTTCTTGCTCGGTCAGGTGCAGAACTTCTCGATTGCGTATCAGGAGTCGGAAATCCAGGAACGCGCGCGGATTCAGGAGTACTTCATTCAGGACGACTGGAAGGTCTCCGACCGCCTGACCGTCAATCCAGGCCTGCGCTACACGCTCAACTTCCCTTCGACAGAGATCAACGGTCAGACCGCCGTGCTCAATCTCCAGACCCGGCAACTCGACTATCCCGGCGACGAGCCGGTGCGGCCTCTCAAGAAGAACAATTTCGGTCCTCGCATTGGGGCCGTCTATCGCGTCACCGACAAGACGATCGTCAGTTCGGGATACGGAATGGTGTGGATCGAAATGGCCGGCATCACCACTCCGTTCACGACGCCGACGTTCCCGTTCCTCCAGGAAGCCACGCTGCGAACGCTCGACAACATTGCTCCAGCCTTTGTTCTGGCGAAGGGACCGACGGTGACGCCGGTCGCTCCGACGCCGAACGCGGGCCTCGGGCAGGGCGTGTTCACGGTCGACGCCGACCTCGGATCAGGCCGCGCACAGCAATGGAACGTGTCGGTGCAGCGCGAGCTGACGTCGAACACGGTCGTAGAGGTGTCGTATCTCGGATCGAAGATCACCAACGTCGGCATCCCGGACAGCAACATCAATCAACTGACCGAAGAGCAGCTGCACATGGGCCCGGCACTGCTCCAGCGCGTGCCGAATCCGTACTTCGGGATCATTCCACGCTCGTCCTCGATCGGCGATCCCGACCATCACGGTTGCGCAATCGCTAAAACCCTTTCCGGAATACACGGCCGTCAGCTTCTATCGAAACAACGTCGGCGTCACCCGGTATCAGGCCATTGCGCTGAGCATCCGTCAGCGGCTATCGCGTGGGCTGACGTATTCGGCTGCCTATACGCGATCGACGTTGAAAGACACCGCGTCATCGGTTTTCGACGCGTCGATTCTCACCGGGCCGTTGACCAACGCGGCCGTCGCCGACAGCTACAACCTCGATCGCGACTACGACTACTCGACAGGCGACATCCCGCACTATTTCGGCGCATCGCTCGTGTGGGATGTGCCGGTCGGCATGGGGCGTGCGAAGGAGCCAGGCGGCCTTTTGGGTGGGCTTGCGAGCGATTGGAGCCTTGCTTCGGTGGTGACATTGCAGTCGGGCGTTCCGGTCGCGGTGACGCAGGCCAATTCGCTCGGGTACGCCCGGCTTCACGACCCAGCGGCCGAACCTGGTAGGGGACCCCGAGCTGCCCGCCGACGAGCGGACACCGGCCCGTTGGTTCAACACAGCGGCGTTCGCGACCGCGACCAGTTCCAAATCGGCACTGCATCGCGCAATCCGGTGCGCGGACCGTCGTACCGCGATGTCGATCTCGCGCTGATGCGGCTCATCCGACTGGGGCAGGAGCGAACAGTCGAACTTCGCGGGGAGGTGTTCAATCTCTTGAACACCGTCAATTACGGCGCACCGGCGGCGACACAGGGCGCGGCGAACTTCGGGACCATCACGTCCGCGCTCGATCCACGGGTCGTGCAGTTGGCCGTGAAGTTCTCGTTCTGACGCCAGACGATGCGCCGGGTCGTGCCGCTAACTCAGAGACGACGCCTTGAGCTCGCGCAGCTGGCCCTCAACCTTGTTGGCGAGTCCCGGGTGCCTGGCCGATTCTTCGAGAAGCCCGTCAATCGCGGCGCCCAGCGCACGAAGTAGTTCTTCCCGGGTCAGAGAGGCAACAAGAGCGCCGGCGAATCGATCGCGCACTTCTGACGGCAATTCATCGAAGTGCCTGAGTCTGGCGCGGGGGTGAACGACAGATCGAACTGTAGGAGGCTTGGGAGCAGGAAGATGCTGCGCGTGGCTACAGGCTCCGGCTGTAGACTTTCGACTGACGTGTTTGATCCGTTCTTTGCGTGGCTTGAATCGACGTCGATTCATACGTGGATTGTCGAATCGCCGTCGCTGTTCGCATTTCCAGGAATCCTTGCGGCGCACACGATCGGCCTCGCGCTGCTCGCTGGCGTGAACGGCGCGCTCGATCTGCGGATCCTCGGATTTGCCCGCGGCATTCCGCCGGCCACGTTCGTCCGCTTGCGGCCGATTATGTGGGCGGGCTTTTGGATTAACGTGCTGTCCGGCATCGCGCTGCTGATGGCCTATCCCACCAAGGCGTTCACGAACCCGGTGTTCTATCTGAAGATGGGTTTCATCGCGGCCGCGATGGTCGTGATGCAAGCCGTGTTGCGACAGGCGGAAGATGGAGCAGGGGAGTCGTCTCGAACGAAGGCACTGGCAGCCGCCTCGCTGCTGCTGTGGGCTGCGGCGATTACCGCAGGACGCCTTCTTGCGTACACCTGCACACGTCTCACTGTGACGTTGCGCTGCACATGATTCCGTTTCAGGTGTGGCTGGAGTCGGTTCTCGCGAGTGCGAAGCCGGTCTCGGCTGCCATGCAACTGCGATGGGCGTGGCCGGCCGCCGAGAGCGGCCACTTCATCGGACTGACCCTCCTTCTTGGATCGATTGCCGTCTGGGATCTCCGGTTGATCGGGTTTCTAAAGGGAGTGCCGGTGCTGGCATTTCATCGACTCGTGCCGTTTGCGGTGGCTGGTTTTCTCATCAACGCCGCGACCGGTTCACTCTTCCTGATGACGGATCCGGATCAGTACGTCTACAACCCTGCTTTTCATCTGAAGATGCTGTGGTTGCTGCTCGCAGGAGCGAACGTGGCTGTCTTCTATCTCGTCGTCTTCCGAAGGGTAGCGTCGCTGGACCCCAACGAGCCGACACCACGGTTCGCAAGGGCGAGCGGCGCTATCTCGCTGGCGCTCTGGATCGGCGTGATCATCTGCGGCCGCATGATCACGTTTTACCGGCCGGCAGGCTGTGCTCCAGGCGAAGCGCTTGGATGGCTCGCGGACTGCATCGTTGGAAGGTAGCCAACGGGCTCCAGGCTTCGGGCTGCAGGCTCTAGGCTCGCTTGGGACGCCTCAGCAGTCGACGGCGTAGCAGGTCCGAAGCCTGAAGCCAGCCCTCAGCTCACCGCATTCGCCCTCGCGAAGCGACTCAGATCCGGCGCGCTGAGACGCGGTCCCTTGTAAGCCGCCACCTCGCCAAATCGGCGCCGGTTCTCCCAGTCTTCGCGCGCCGCCGCGATTTCCTCCGGCGTTCTGGCGACGAAGTTCCACCACATGAGGATGGTCCCGTCGAATGGCGGCCCGCCGATCAGCAGCACCCGTGCCCCCTCAATTGACGAAAAACTGGCGGCGGAGCGTCTCGTCCCCAGGTAGTAGAGCATGCGTGGCTCGAGGCGATTGCCTTCGAGCGCGCAGTCGCCGCTCAACACCAGCACCGCGTGCTCGAAATTGTTACGGAGCGGGATCTCCAACGCGTGCCGAGGATGAATCGCGAGATCGGCCCCGACGAGGTCGGAGTAGTGACGCGTGCCCGCGGAGGCGTGATCGACCTCGCCGCCGATAACATGGACGATGCCGCCTGCGTGCTCGACGAAAGGCACACGTTCGACGTGCTCGAATGCCGCAGCCGTGTGTCGGTGCGCGTCAGGGAGCGCGACCCAAAGCTGCACGCCGTTCAGGCGGCCAGTGTGGTGGCGCGGCGTCTGCTCCGCATGCGCGATGCCGTCGCCGGAGGTCATCACGTTCACGCCTCCCGGGCGGAGCAACCCTTCGAAGCCAAGGCTATCGTCGTGGATCACTTCGCCGTCGAGGAGCCACGTCACGGTCTGCAGGCCGATGTGCGGGTGCGGCGCGACGTCCATCGGCTTTCCCTCATTGAACGTGAGCGGGCCGAAGCGATCGAGGAAGCACCAGGGGCCGACCATGCGTCGGTCGCGGACGGGAAGGGCGCGCGAGACGGGCAGCCCTCCAAGCGCCAACTCCCTGTTGGGATACGACTCCAGCGTCTGGCCGATCGCGCCAAGCGCGGTGCACTCCTCAGTAGAGACAGGTTCTTGTCGCCTGGACATGGGTGACCTCTGGTGAGATCACATCGCAGTTGCATCGCAGCGTCAATGGTGCTTCCCTTAGATCAGGTGCGCGGCGTTTCCTCTCTCCTCGTCGTGCTCGGCTTTTGCTGCGTCGTCTTGCAGTCGTCGCAGGTACCGGCGAGCCTGCCCCAGAAACTCGAAAGCTACCTCGCGACCGTCGTCCGTTTGCCTGCGGCCGATCGACGCCGGCTGTTGCAGGGAGAGCCCGTCGCGCGCTTGCTCGAGACAGACGGTTCGAAGGAGGTCGCGGTATTTGGCGCCATCTGGATCGACGCACCGGCCGCGCGGTACGTCGAAGCGGTGAAAGACATCGAGCGCTTCGAACAAGGCCGGAGCTTTCGCATCACGCGCCGTATCGCATCGCCGCCGCGGCTCGACGATTTCGCAGAGCTGCGCTTGCCAGAAGAAGACCTGGAAGATCTCCGAACGTGCCGTGTCGGGAATTGCGAAGTCAAGCTCGGCGAGCAGGCTCTTCGCCGGTTCCGCAACGAGATCGACTGGAGTGCGCCGGGTGCGCACCCGGCCGCCAATGCGCTGATGCGGCAGGTCGTGCACGATTACGTCAGGGGCTACCTCGAGGGCGGAAACGATCGGTTGGCGGTCTATCGGGACGGCTCACGGCCGACCTTCGTCGCCCAAGAGTTTCGGGCGCTGACGAACGAGATGCCGGAGCTCACCACCCGCATGCCCACCCTCCGGCGATACTTGCTCGATACCCGCGCGCGCAGCTTGCCGACTCCACGTCGATGTTCTACTGGCAGGAGACCAGCTTTGGACTCAAGCCGACGATCCGCATCAGTCACTTGACGATTGTGCCGGGTCTCGAAGAAACCGTCGTCGCGTCGAAGATGCTGTATGCCACTCACTATTTCTGGACCGGGCTCGAGCTGAGAGTCCTGATTCCCGATCGCGCGCGAGGAGCGGGATTCTGGTTCGTCAACGTCAACCGGAGCCGATCCGATGGTCTGAGCGGCTTCACGGGGCTCTTCGTCAGGCGCCGCGTGCAGAGCGAAGTGCGGGAGGGCACGTTGACGAGCCTGCGATCGACCAAGCAGCGTCTCGAGCGGGGGAAGTGATCGTCGGGCTTCCGGCTCCAGACTACAGGCGTCAGGCCTATCACGTGCGATGGCTTGACCGGCCTGAAGCCTGGAGTCCGAAGCCTGGGGCCTGACGATTACTTCGGCGGCGCTGCGCCGCCGCCGCGGCGTCCGCCCGGACCGTCGCTCCCAGACACGCCGAAGGGCAGCTCAGCTTCCTGCGACGGGCCGCCGGTACGCGCTGGCACCTTCCAGCCGTCGTGCGACGGACCGTTCTGCACGAAGCGGGTAGCAGGGCTGAGCGGATTGCCCGTCAGATATCCCTGGCCAGCATTGCCCCAGTACTTGCCCGCGCGCAGTGTGGCGTTGTGGCTGATCGTCAGCAGTTGCTGATAACGCTCGTCGTTCTGGTTCCAGCCCGAAAACTGAGACAGGTCGTTATTGCCCTGGATGACCAGGTCGAGCCCAAAGGTGTTGGCGATCTCGTCGGCGTTGTTGATGCCTTCCAGCGTCTCGATCATCACCGCGACAATGAAGTTGTCGTTGATCGTCTGGCGGTAGCCGCCCTGCACTTTCGGCCAGAGCTGATTGGCGACGGCGGCGCAGCAGCTACGTCGGCCGAACGGCGGATAGCGTGAGAATCGTGCCGCATCGCGCGCTTCGAGTGCATCGTCCACCGTCGGAACGATGATGCCGAGCACGCCCATGTCGCCGGCTTTCTGGATGTTCGCTTCGAGCGCATCCGGCATGCGGATCATCGGCGCGGCGCCGCCCGGGCCCGGGCACGCCTGCATCATCCGCTTGATCTCATCCCACGAGAGCGTGCTGTGCTGCATCTCGAACCAGATGTAGTCCCAGTGCTTGCGGACCTCACAGTAGAACGCCGGGTCGAACGCCGAGATGGTGTAGCCGGTGACCTGTTTGTCCTGAAACAGCTTTTCCTTGGCCTGGTTGTAGAAGGGCCGCGGCGTGGCAGGGTTCACATATGACTTCGTCATCCAACCCCACCCGCGCGCATCCGGCACCAGGGGTTTGACTCCCCACGCTCCCGTCGTCAGGTTTCCGAGCGCGCCCGCCGATGGCGCCTGCGGATTCTGGGCTCCCGCGCCCTGGGCGTACATGCCGATCGTGAGGCTCGCTAGTGCAAGAGCGGCAAACGCAACTCGCTGGATCATCACTCCTCCTGCTGAAACCCGTTCAAATATCGTGAAAACGTGCGGAAGTATGGCACCTCCCCTGGGGAAATGCCAGACCCCTGTAGCCCCGTACGGCGACAGACGATAAACGGAAAGGAGAAGGAAGAACCCCCGAATGAGTGCACCTGCAGAAGAAAACACGACAGCCGAAGCTGGTCAGCAGCTGGTGGGGCTGAAGAAGACGCTGGAAGCAGCCTCACAGCAAATCGGCTCGCTCCAGGCCCTGCTGGCCACGCAGCAGAACCTCGAGCAGCTGCTGAAGCAGGGGCGCGCGCACCTCCACGAGATGCGCTCGCGGCTTCAGCAGGCGACGACCGAGCGCGACCAGTTTCAATCGCGTACCGAAGGCCTGGAGCAGGAGCTCCAGCGCGCCATGGCCGAACGAGAGCGGCTGGCGGAGACGCTGCGCGAAAGCGACGCACATCAGCAGCGGGTGGCGCACGAGCGTGCGGAAGAACGCAAGTCCTTCGAGCGGATGCTCGAAGAATCGGCCTCGCACAAGCGCGACATGACCGCCGAGATCGACGAGCAGCGGCAAGTGATCCACGGCCTTCGCGAAGCCGCTGGCCGAGCGCAGTCGCTTGCGCGCGAGATCGTGCGCGCGCACGAGGATCAGCTCAAGCCAGCCGGAGAGTTCAAGGAGTAGCGGCGGATGCAGAGACGCCTGGCGTTCACTGAGGTGCTCGACAAGCATCGGGCGATCTGCCCGCGGTGCCGTTGTCCCGAGGCCGTCGTGCTGATCGACGCGCAGTTCGAGGTGACCTGGCAGTGCGTCGATTGCGAGACACGCTGGCCGGCGAGCGACGACGAGGCAGCGCTGCTGCTGGGCTCGAGCCTCAAGACCATCCACTGAGGGCGCGCGCCCGCGACTACCGCGCCTGAGTCGACCCGCGGCCTACATGCTTGGGCTCGCCAGGTCTGGCTGCCGCCCGGGGGGCCTCGGTCCCAGCCGGCGCAGCGGCGTCGCTGGCCCAGCGAGACAGCAGAACGGTGCCTGCCAGGATGAGCAGCTCGTCAATGAACGGAAGCGGATCGGGAACCAACAGGTTGAGCAGAAACAGCGTGCCGCCCACGGCGACGATCGTCCGCGAACCCAGCCTCGCCAGCACTGGTGCAACGAACCGTCTCACGACAGAGCCCATAGGCCGTAGTGTGCCACGAATGCGCGCTGATCTCTGCGCGCTCCTGTGTTGGTTGACGGCGTCGCGGCTGGTCGCCATCGATACCGATGTCGACAACGACGACTTTCGGCGAGCTGTGGAGATTGCGACCAGTCAGAAGGCCGTGAATGCCAAATTTCACGCCCCGTACGTGCTGGAGGTCTCGCATCCGGTACTGGAGCGCGTCGAGGTCGTCACTGAGCTGCGCCGCTTCGTGATGGCTTCAGAGGCGGAACTGGCTCTGGGGCATTGGGGCTTCGCGCGGGGCGGGTACGACGCGAAGGGACAGACGCTGCGAGACATCCTCCGGAAGTGGCAGGGGCAGACCTCCATCAGGCTGCGCGCCCGTTTTCACCCGCTTCACGCCTATCCTTTCCTTCCCATGATCGACATCCTCGTTGGGGAACCCTCGTATCTCGCCGTCGATGTCCGGCGCGAGGCGATCATGAACGGCGCAGAACCGCCGCGCCTGACAGGCGAGATCGTCGAAGCCTGGTTCAACGCGCGATCAATCGAAGGTCGCCTCCTTCCCGTGCGGATCGTGATGGACGGCAAAGAGCTGACGCGCTTCAGCGTGGACTTCGCTTCGGTGGAGTAGCTCGCGACGGACTGCGGCGATCCGCGCGGTGCCGTCTGTCGAATCCCGAGGCGGTGTCGAGGAGCCTGCGCGGGACGGCCCGCGTCTCGTGCCGCGCCCACCCCGCCGCGATCAGCATGATCGCCAACTGAGGCGAGACTTCGTAGACCGTTCCTATTTCGTCCTCGTCAGCAGCGAAGCCGTCGGCTGCCGATGGTGGATGCCGCATGGTCACAACTCGCACGATCTGCGCCTCCACTCTGCGCATGCAGCAAGGGTCATTCCGTCAACACGTTGGCGCCACGTCGGCACCGGTGGCGAGCGTTTTGCTCCTTCCTCCACATGAGGCGCGGGTATGTCCGCCGTCTATACAGTGGAGGAGGATGCATGAAGAGCCATATCACGTCGTGGGGATTACCAGCGGCCTTGTTGTCTGTGTCGCTGTTTGCCGCCTGCCAGAACACCGCACGTGGTGTTGAACAGGACACACAAGAGAACACGGCTGCGGCGCAGCAAGAGGCACGCGAGGCGAACGCTGAAGTACGACAGGAAGCGCGCGAAGCGGGGAACGCCGTCGAGCGTGCGGGCGATCGTGTGGCAGCTGAATCGCGCCAGGCGGCCAACTCGGTTGGCGGGGCGATCGACGCCGCGGCGCAGACGATGCAGATCAAGACCGCGCTCATCGACGCGGATGATCTCGACGCGGCCAACATCGACGTCGACACGAATGGCACGACCAAGACCGTCACGCTGAAGGGGCACGTGCCGTCGGCTGCGCACAAAGCGGCTGCCGAACGGATCGCGCAGCAGAAGGCGCCGGATTACCGCATCTCGAACATGCTCGAGATCCGCCGCTAGCTCTCCCACTTCGCCGGGCGGCGATGGGCGCCACGGGCGGGTGTTACCATTCACTCGCAGATGCGTCCGTCGGCCGTCCGCCGTTCTCTCTACCTTCTCGCCTCACTTGTACCCGCCTGGGCCGCATTGCTTGTCTACGTCGCGATCACGATTGCGCTGACGTATCCCCTGGTCCTGCGGTTCGGGTCGGTGCTGCCGCACGATCCCGGCGATCCCGCGCTCAACACCTGGATTCTCTGGTGGAACTCGCAAACGGTTCCGTTCACGTCGGCGTGGTGGAATGCGCCGGCGTTCCACCCTGTTCCGGGAGTGCTGGCGTTTTCCGAGAACCTGCTTGGCCTGAGTCTGATCTCCACCCCGCTGCACTGGTTGGGGGTCGGGCCGCAAGCCGCCTACAACACCGTGTTCTTTCTGACGTTCCCGTTGAGCGCGCTCGGCGCGTATCTCCTCGCGTTCGAGCTCACGAACCGGCGGGATGCGGCGTTTCTGGCTGGCCTGCTGTTTGGCTTCGCGCCCTATCGCATCGCTCATCTGCCGCAGATTCAGGCGCTCGCCTCGTTTCCCGTCCCATTCGCGCTGCTCGGGCTTCACCGCTATCTTCGTGATCCACGCCCGCAGTGGCTCGCGCTGTTCGCCGGAGGGTGGTTCCTCCAGGGGATCTGCAACGGGTACTACCTCCTGTTCTTCAGCGTCTTCGCGGGCCTGTGGGTCATGTGGTTCGCGAGCCCCTGGACTCGTCCGCGTCAGTTTCTCGCGATCGCCATCGCGTGGGCGGCTGCGGCGGTGCTGATGGCGCCCCTTCTCTTTCAATACCGGCGCATTCACTCGATGTTCGGCTTCGCTCGTGATTTCGGGACCATCCGCGGCTACAGCGCCGATGTCGCCGGCCTTCTGCACGCGTCGGATCACATTGCGCTTTGGGGATGGATGGACGTGTTCAAGCGCGGTGAGGGGGAGATGTTCCCCGGCTTGACGATTGCGCTTCTCGCGCTCGCCGGGCTGGTCCTCGTCCGCGACCGGACGTCCGTGCACGTGAACAACTGGACGATCGCACGCCGCCTCCTCATCATCCTGACGGTCGCCACAGCGGCGGTCTCGCTGGGCGCGTTCGCCGTCGGCTCATGGCGGTTGAATCTGTTCGGCGTGCGGCTGCTCTCCGTGTCGAACCCGATCAAGCCGCTGACCGTGTCGCTCGTGGCGGCAATGGGACTTGCGCTGACGAGTCCGGTATTGCGGCAAAGCTACGCGTCACGCTCGATCCTGGGTTTCTATGGGTTCGCTGGATTCATGATGTGGCTCTTCACGCTGGGGCCCGCTCCGACAGTGATGGGACGGGAGCTCATGTACCGCGGGCCGTACTCGGTGCTCATGTTGTTCCCGGGCTTCAACGCGCTTCGTGTGCCTGCCCGGTTCTGGATGATGACGACGATGTGCCTTGCCGTGATCGGGGCCGTCGTCTTTGATCGGCTCACCGCGCGGGCGGGCGCGAAGCGGTCGATCGTCTGCGCGGCGCTCTGTGTCGGCGTGCTTGCGGATACCTGGGTCGCTCGGATGCCACTGGCTGAGCTCCCGCCGACATTCGCCGCCGTCAATTGTGCTCCCGACGCGGGCGCGCCCATCGTGGAGCTTCCGGTGGGACATATCTACCGCGACGTCGCGGCGATGTACCGTCAGATGTCGCACGGGCACCCGCTCGTGAATGGCTACAGCGGATATTTTCCTCCGCACTATGCCGCACTCCGCTTCGGCCTGGACCTTCGCGATCCCGACATGCTGTCGCAGCTGGCTGCTCATGGGGTGAGGGATATCGTGGTCGACCGCGATGTCGATGAAGGCGCGTGGGAGAAGTACGTGCAAGCGCATCCGGGAGCGCGGGAGGTATGCGCGGAAGGACGACAGTCGCTTTATCACATCGAATCGCAAGGCGCGCCACTCGAGGGCCCCTCGAGTGGAACCCCGCTTGCCGCGTCTCTGATACGCGCGAGCATCAACGGAGAAGACATCGGTTTGATGCTCGACAACGACCGGACCACGCGGTGGCAGTCGGGGCCGCAGCGCCGGGGCACGACAGTCGAAGTCGAGCTTGGGACGCTTCGGACCGTATCCGGCATCGATCTCCAGCTTGGCGCGTTTGTCGAGGACTTTCCGCGCGGGTTGATCATCGAAGTGTCACAGGACTCCCAGTCGTGGACAGAAGTCTGGAGGGGCCGGAGCGCAGGTCTGGCGTTTGTCGGTGCGTTCGAGTCGCCGCTCGAAGTACCGCTGAAGTATCGGTTCGCGCCCGTGCAGGCGCGGGCGCTACGGATGACGGCCACCGAGAACGACGACATCTACTATTGGTCGGTTGCCGAGATGACGGTGCTGGGGCCGTAGCATGACGGGCACCAGCGAGCGCGAGAAGAAGCCGGGCGCGCCGTTCGGGCTCATCGTGGCGCTGGCGGCGCTCGGGTTGCTCCTGGTTCTGCTGCTCGTTCGGACCGATCGGAACGATGAACCTGCGGTGGATCAAGGCCCGATTGCCAAGGCGCTCGTCGACAACCTGATGACCAACGGCGTACTCGTCGACTATGACTGCGAGAAGACGACGGCGTGGGTCAACCTCGCGGTCTGGACCAAGTACACGCGCGATCAGCGCAGCAACATGGTCGTGAGTCTGGCAACCGTTTGCAGCGCTCAGCGCGGTGCGTATCGGATCTCAGTGCTCGACTACGATTCGAAACGGGAGATCGCCGGTTTTGACGGCAAAGGCCTGCGGCTCGAGTAGCGAATGGCGATGTCGTCCATCCAGATTTCACCTATTCGCCGTGATGATGTTCCTCTCCTGCTGTCGTTCGTGCGGGAGCTCGCCGAGTACGAGAAGCTCGAGCATCTGGCGACCGCGACCGAGGCAGACTTTGCGCAGGCGCTCTTCGGCGATCGTCCGACCGTCGAAGCAGTGATCGCGCGCCTGGACGGCGATCCTGTCGGCTGCGCGATCTTCTTCGCCAACTTCTCGACGTTCCTGGGTAAGCCCGGCCTGTATCTCGAAGATCTCTTCGTTCGGCCGTCGGCTCGCGGCGCGGTGTCGGACGGGAGCTGCTTCGATATCTCGCGCGGCTTGCGGTCGAGCGCGGATGGGGCCGGTTCGAATGGGCGGTGCTGGACTGGAACGAGCCGGCGATTGGCTTTTACAAGAAGCTCGGTGCGACGCCGCTCGACGACTGGACGATCTTCCGCGTGACTGGCGACGCGCTCAAGAAACTCGCGCGGTAGGGGCTCGTCGCTCAGTTCTCAGTGCTCAGTTCTCAGAGTTCTCAGTTCGAACCCAGAACCGCTACCTAGTCGATCCACCCCCCGCCGACGACCATGTCATCCTGGTAGAACACAGCCGCCTGGCCAGGGGTGATCGCCAACTACGGGGTTGTCGAAGGTGAGCTGCGCGCGGCCGTCGTCAGTCGCGTGCACGGTGGCCGCTGCCGGCTGATGGCGATGGCGAATTTGGGCGGTGACGCGCATCGGAGCTGTCGGTGCGATTCCGGCAATCCAGTTCACGTGCGACGCCGTCAGCGTCGTCCGCTCGAGCTCGCGGCGTGGGCCGACGACGACGGTCTTGCTCATGCGCGCGGAGCTGGAGCACGTAGAGCGGCTCCGCCGAGGCGATGCCGAGTCCCTTCCGCTGGCCAACGGTGAAACGATGAACGCCGCCGTGCCGTCCAAGCGCGCTCGCCCGATTGCGTCACGATGGCGCCTGCCGCGTCGCGGTCGCCAGTCTGCTTCTCGATGAACGCCGCGTAGTCGCCGTCGGGGACGAAGCAGATTTCCTGGCTGTCGGGCTTGTCGGCGACAGGCAGCCCGAGCTCGCGTGCGACGTCGCGCACCTCATCCTTCGTCAGATTGCCGACCGGAAAGCTCGCGCGCGACAGCTGCTCCTGCGTGAGCGAAAACAGGAAGTACGACTGATCCTTGCCGGCGTCGAGCCCGCGCCGCAGCAGCTGACGGCCCGTCGCCGCGATCGATCCCGACGCGCGCGTAGTGGCCGGTAGCGACGACCTCGGCGCCGTACGCTGCGGCGCGATCGAGGAGCGTCGCGAACTTGAGGTCGCTGTTGCAGTGCGAGCAGGGAATCGGCGTTCGTCCGGCCATGTACTCGTCGACGAAGTTCGCGACGACGGTCCGCTGAAACTCGCGCTCGAAGTTGACGATGTAGTGAGGAATGCCGAGGCGCCGAGCGACGCGGCCGGCGTCGTGAAGATCGTCGAGGCTGCAGCAGCTTCCGTAGCCGGCCTCGCCTTCGCGCTGATCGTAGAGCTGCATCGACAGGCCGATCACGTCGTGGCCCGCGCGCGTCAGAAGCGCCGCGGCCACCGACGAATCGACGCCGCCCGACATGGCGATGACAACACGCATGACTCAGGCGCGCGCGCCGACAGCGACAGGCTCCGGAGCTTGGCGACGATCTTCGGCAGCACGGCAATCACGTGGTCGATCTCGGCTTCGGTGTTGGCCGCACCGAGGCTGAAGCGGATCGAATTCTGCGCCCGATGGCTCGACAGGTTCATCGCCTTCAGCACGTGCGACGGCTCGAGCGTGCCCGACGAGCACGCCGAGCCGGTCGAGACGGCGATGCCTTCGAGGTCGAGCGCGATCAGCAGCGACTCGGCCTCGACGCGGTCGAAGCTGATGTTGGTGGTGTTCGGGCACGCGCGGATCGCGCGCGCCGTTGACCTCGGTGTGCGGAACGGCCGAGAGGATCCCCTGCTCGAGTCGATCGCGCAGCGCCGAGAGGCGCGGCGCCTCGTCGGGCATCTTGGCGAGCGCGCGAGCCGGCAGCGACGCCCATGCCGATGATGCCTGGCACGTTCTCGGTGCCGGCCCGCCGGTTGCGCTCCTGCTTGCCGCCGGCCAGGAACGGCGAGAGCCGCACGCCCCGCTTGACCCAGAGCGCGCCGACGCCCTTGGGGCCGTAGAACTTGTGCCCGGAGATCGACAGCAGATCGACGCCGAGCGCCCGCACGTCGACCGGGATCTTGCCCGCGCTCTGCACGGCATCGGTATGACAGAGCGCGCCGTGCGCGTGGGCGATGCGCGCGATCTCGGCGACCGGCTGCACCGTGCCGATCTCGTTGTTCGCGTGCATCATCGAGACGAGCGCCGTGTCGTCGGTGATCGCCTCGCGCAGCCGATCGGGCGAGACGATGCCGCTGGCGTCGAGCGGGAGCAGCGTGGTCTTCCATCCGCGGCGGGCGAGCGCCTTGAAGGTGTTGAGGACCGCCTCGTGCTCGATGCCCGACGTGATCAGGTGGCGGCGGCCGCTCGCTTCGAGCGCCTCGGCGGCCCCGCGGATCGCGAAGTTGTCCGCCTCGGTGCCGCCGCTGGTGAAGATGACCTCCGACGGCTCAGAGCCGATGAGCGCCGCGACCGCGCTGCGGGCATCGTCGAGCGCAGCCTTGGCCTGCTGGCCGAAGTAATGAACACTCGACGCATTGCCGAAAAGAGAAGTCAGCGAGCGCATCATGGCCTCGGCGGCGGCCGGATCCACCGGCGTCGTCGCGTTGTGGTCGAGGTAGATGCGCACGGCTCACCGGCCATCTTAACATAGGGCTGGTGACGCTAACCCTCAGCAGAATAAGGGCTAGACACTCATGGGACGGTCACCTATACTTGGCCGTACCCGCTCACGACCCGGGGTCGCCATGCTCGGGGTCTCCTGTCATTTTCCCGAATCGTTCGGGGAGGTAAGAAATGTGGAAGCGTGACGAAGCAGTGCGGCAACCGGCGGTGCCTACGAACGACGCGGCTGTGGCGGCTCCAGCAGCGGCAACCCAGGCGACCCGTCCAGATCCCATCGCGAGTCAGAGCCATGCAGGGAGGGATGTGGTGAACATTGGCAAATCGGTCGTCATCAAGGGCGAGCTCAACGGCAGCGAAGATCTCACGATCGAAGGACACGTCGAAGGGCGGATCGAGCTGCGCGACCACGTGCTGACGATCGGGCCGAACGGCAAGATCAAGGCCGAGCTGTTTGCCAAGGCCGTCGTCGTCCTCGGCGAGGTGATCGGGAACGTGAGCGCAACCGAGAAGGTGGACATCCGGGAGAACGGATCGGTCGAGGGCGACATCACATCGCCGCGCGTGGCGATTGCCGAGGGCGCGCATTTCCGCGGCAGCGTCGACATGGCCAACAAGGCGGCGAAGGCCGCGACAGCACCGCGGCCGGCCGAGGTCAGAGTCACAGCCAACCCCCGCAACGCCGCCGCAGCCCATCGCAGCACAGGCTCAGAAAGTGGGCTAGTCCCGTTGCTCTGGGATTCCCGAAACAAGGCACGCAATGAGGCGGCGGCTTCGGCCGCCGCCATCGCCGATGACGGGCAGGTTTTTCCGACGAAGGCGCTCCGCAAGTTTCTGGGCAGTCTCACCTCACGCGAAGCCCCGGTCCTGATGGACCTGGGCCCCGTGGTCGGGCCCAACGTCACTTTCTTCGGCGAGCGCCTCGGCTGCAAGATCCTGCTCGAGGATTTGTTTGCCGATCTCGAGCGGCACCCCAAGGGGAGCGAAGTTCCCTTTGCCGAAACGCTCAAAGGGCGCCTGCGGCACGAGCCGGAAAGCGTCGACGGCATCCTGTGCTGGAACTACTTCGATTTCCTCGAGCCGGCGGCCGCACAGGTGCTGGCCGGCGCGCTGACGAAAGTGCTGAAGCCGGATGGGGCGGTCCTGGCGTTCTTCGCCACGGTCGGCGTCCCGAATACGCGCTTCTCGAAGTACGTCATCATGGACGAGGACACGGTGAAGCAGCGGCCGTACTCCTCGGACGGTAAGCGCCAGACGGCCCTTCAGAATCGCGACATCATCCGGATGTTCCACGGACTGAAGGTCGCCGAGTCGTTCCTGCTGAAGACCAACATCCGCGAGTTCCTGTTCCGAAAGCCTGCGACGAACACGTAAACTAATGATGTGGCGCAATTCGCCACATCATTAGATGCTATGGCTCGTCCGGTCGTCGCCTTATTGACCGACTTTGGCTTGCACGATCACTACGCCGGCACGATGAAGGCGGTCGTCCTCTCGATCTGCCCGGACGTCACGCTCGTCGACATCACTCACGGTATTCCCGCACACGACGTTCTCGCAGGCGCCCTGGAACTCGCCGCCAGCTACAAGTACTTTCCGGTCGGCACCATCTTTCTCGTGGTCGTCGATCCCGGCGTCGGTTCGACGCGCCGCGGCATCGTCGCCGACACGGGCGACTTCCGGTTCGTCGCGCCGGACAACGGCGTGCTGACCGCGGTGTTCCGCGAGGCGCCGGCGCGCCGAGTGTTCGAGATGACCGAACGGCGGTACGCTCGTCCGACGGTCAGCCGCACGTTCGAAGGCAGGGATCGTTTTGCGCCAGCCGCGGGCTGGCTCGCCAAGGGCGTCGACCTGTCGACGTTCGGCCGGCCGGCCGGACAGATCCAGCAGCTTTCTATTCCCATGCCTGCCGTTGCGAACGGCGTGCTCACCGGCGAAGTGCTCAGGGTGGATCGCTTCGGCAACCTCGTGACGAACATCGATCGCAAGCTGTTCGAGCAGTTCGCGCACGGCGGATCGATCGAGATCGCCGCCGCCACCCATCGCATTGGGAAGGTGGTCGGCACCTACGCTGAGGCGGCGGCCGGAGAGCTGTGCGCGCTCTTCGGCAGCACGGACCATCTCGAAGTCGCCATCAACGGCGGCAGCGCGCGCGACCAGCTCGACCTCGGCCGCGGCGCCGCGGTGACGATCCAAAGGCCTTAATGGACTTCGATCTGGGCGACGAGCACCGGCTGCTGGAGCGGTCGACGCGCGAATGGGCTGCTCGGGAGGTGGCCCCGCGCATCCAGCAGCTCGATCGACAGCACACGTTCGATCTCGAGCTGTTCCCGAAGATGGCCGACCTCGGACTGCTCGGTGTGTGCGTGCCCACGGAGTACGGCGGTGCTGGAATGGACTACATCTGTCTCGGGCTTGCGTGCGAGGAGCTCGAGTACGTCGACACGTCGCTGCGCGTGATCCTCTCGGTGCACGTCGGCCTCGCGAGCTTGACGCTGCTGACATGGGGAAGCGAAGAGCTGAGGCAGCGATACCTCGTGCCGATGGCGCAAGGGCGTGCGATTGGCAGCTACGGCCTGACGGAGCCCGGCGCCGGCAGCGACGCGCGCGGCATCCAGAGCACGGCGGAGAAACGCGGCGATCGATACGTACTGAACGGCGAGAAAATGTGGATTTCGCTCGCCGACGTGGCCGACACGTTCCTCGTGATCGCCTGGACCGACCTTCAGAAGAAACGGCAGAGAGATCCGTCGGGCCTGAGCGCGTTCGTCGTCGACCGCGAGTCCAGGGGTTTTTCGAGCGGAACGCTCACGCAGAAGTGGGGCATCCTCGCCGGGAACACCGGCTTCTTCAAGATGGACGACGTCGAGGTGCCGGCCGAGAACATGGTCGGCCTGCCGGGCGAAGGCTTCAAGATTGCGATGTTTGCGCTCGACCAGGGGCGCCTCACGGTCGCCGCCGGCGCGACTGGCTTGATTCGCGCGTGCCGCGATGCCAGCGCGACATACGCGCGCGAGCGGCAGGCGTTCGGTGTCGAGATCGGTCAGCACCAGCTCGTGAAGGAAATGATCGCGCAGATGGAGTCCGACTATCAGGCCGCCCGTCTGCTGTGGCTCCGCTCCGCCTGGCTCAAGAACGAGGGACAGCGGAACACGCGCGAGACCGGACTTGCCAAGTGGTTCGCGACGGTCGCATCCGAGCGGGCGGCGTCGGATGCCGTTCAGATTCACGGCGCAAACGGATACTCCGACGAGTATCCCGTCGGCCGCTTCTATCGCAATGCGAAGGGCGCCGTCATCTACGAGGGCACCCGCGAAATTCACAAGCTGATGCAGGCCGACTACGTGCTCGGCTACCGCACCGACAAGCCGCTTCGCTGCGAGCTTCCGCCATACAAGTCGTGATTCGCATCAAGGTGAGCGCGATCCGCGATCGCTGAACCGGATCTCGGCCCTGCTGTCGGCGCGATCGCGGCCGGCGGAGTCGTGGGGTATCCGACAGAAACGTTCTACGGGCTCGCGGTCGATCCGCGATCGTCGACCGCCGTCAGGAAGGTCGTTCGCGATCAAGCGGCGGCCGCCCGATCAGGCGCTGCCGCTGATTGCCGCGAGCATCGAACAGGTTGCCGATCAATGTCGGGACGATGACGCCGCTGGCGCGGCGCCTGGCGTTGCGCGGCTGGCCCGGGCCGCTCACGCTGATCATTCCCGCCTCGTCGCGCTTGTGCGACGCGACGTCCATCTGTCGACCGGCAAGGTCGCCGTGCGAGTGCCGGGGCACGCCGTGTCGCGCGCGCTGGCCGCGGCGCGCAGGTCATGCCATCACGTCGACGAGCGCCAACATCTCCGGCGAACCGCCAGCGTCCACGGCCGATGTCGTGGTTGCAACGCTCGGCGATCTGCTTGATGTGCTGATCGATGCCGGACCGACGTCCGGCGGTGCGCCATCAACGATCGTCGACGCGACCGGACGAGGTACCCGTGCTGGTTCGCGCGGGCGCGATCGCGTGGGAGCGCGTGCTAGAATTTTCGTCGGAATAATGCCGTCACGCCAACCCCGCGAGCGCGCGGCGCTCGTCGGTCTCGCACTTCGGCGATCACTGCGGCATGGACGCGGACCGTTCGCTCGATGAGCTCGCTGGCCTCGCCGATGCGGCCGGTGCCGTTGTCGTGCTGCGAGTGATTCAGGAGCGGCCCGCTCCGGATCCGGCGACGTTCGTCGGCCGAGGCAAGCTCGACGAGCTCGCAGCCGAATGCGCGCGCCACGCGGTCGACGTGGTGATTGTCGACAGCGAGCTGACGCCCGCCCAGGTCAGGCACATCGAAGAGCGCACCGATCGCAAGGTCATCGATCGGACGCAGCTGATTCTCGATATTTTCGCCCGGCGCGCGCGGACGCGCGAAGGCAAGTGGCAGGTCGAACTCGCGCAGCTCAAGTACCTGTTGCCGCGGCTCGCCGGCAGCGGCGCCGCGCTCTCGAGGCTTGGCGGCGGCATCGGCACGCGGGGCCCTGGCGAGACGAAACTCGAAACCGATCGCCGGCGTATACGACAGAAGATCCACGCCATCGCGCAGGAGATCGATTCGATCCGGAAGCGGCGCCGGCACTCGCGGAGCGCAGGCGACGCAAGGCGTCGGTGCCGCTCGTCGCGCTCGTGGGATACACCAACGCGGGCAAGTCGACGCTATTCAACCTGCTCACGCGAGGATCGTCGGCCGAGGCGTCCGACGCGCTGTTCGTCACGCTGGATCCGCTCGTGCGGCAGGTGAGCCTGCCCGACAACCGGCAGCTGCTGATGTCGGACACGGTCGGATTCATCGATCGGCTGCCGCACGCGCTCGTGGCGGCGTTTCGCGCCACGCTCGAGCAGGTGGCAGAGGCCGATCTCGTGCTGCATGTGATCGACGCGGCCAGCCCCGAGCGCGAGCGGCACGTCGAGGCCGTACGGCGGGTGCTGGAGGAAGTCGGGGCCGCCAGATGTGCCCGCAGTGGACGTCTTTAACAAATGCGACCTGATCGAACAAGGCCGAAGCTGAGCGCGCTTCGACGCTCGCATCCTGAGGCGCTGTGCATTTCGGCCCTCGAAGGCGCGGACGACGCGGGCCGACAGCGCCTGATCGACGTGATGACCGAGAAGCTGGAGCTCGACGTGCGGCGCGTGACCGCTCGAATTCGACACGGAGCGCGCGGAAGATCGCGAGACCATTGCGCGTGTCTACCGTCACGCCCGCGTCCATCAGCCACGTGACGACCGGCGCGCACGTGGCTATCGAAGCCGACGTGCCGCGCCGCGTTCTCGAGCGCGTGAGATCGGCCGGAGCGCGATGAGCAGGCAGGCGATTCGCCCGGCCCGGCACTGGTCGCGATTCGCGATCGGACTGTGGCTGATTGCGGGCGTCTTCGTCGGCGGGCTGCCGTACAGCGACGCCACCGGTGGTCGACCACGCCGCAGTATCCCGGATTACATCCTGCCCGACGTTGACGCCACCCGATCCGAGACAGGAACAGCTCGTTCGGCAGCACGAGCTCGCGTGGCGCTGGCTGCAGGGGGGCGATCTCGCGCGCGCCGAGCAGGGCTTTCAGGCGGTGCTCAAGCGCTCGCCGGGGTTTTATCCGAGTGAGGCGGCGCTTGGGATACGTCCAGCTTGCCGCGCGGAGCTACGCGGCGGCGCTGGAGCGCTTCGATCGAGTGCTTCAATCGCGTGCGCAGTACGTGCCCGCGCTGGTCGGACGGGGCGAAGCGCTGCTGGCGCAGTCGCGCGACGCCGAGGCGCTGACCGCGTTCGAGGCGGCGGTCGCGGCCGATCCCACGCTGGTGGAGATGGCACGGCGCGTGGAAGTGCTGCGAGCCCGGGCTGCGCAGGCGACCGTGGCTGCGGCCCGCCAGGCCGCGCAAGGCAATCGCCTCGACGAAGCCGCGGCGCTCTACGAAAAGGCGATTGCCGCGTCGCCCGACAGCGCTTTCCTTGTCCGAGATCTGGCTGAGATCGAGGCCAAGCAGGGCAAGACCGACCAGGCGCTCGCTCGATACCGGCGCGCCATCGAGCTGGATCCCGCCGACGCGTCGTCACGCGTCCGCGCCGGAGAGATTCTGGACGCGCGCGGCGATCTGGAAGGGGCGATGAAGCTCTTCACCGAGGCCAACGACCTCGAACCGAGCGCCGATCTTCGCCGGCGGATCTCGGCGCTCGAGGCGCGATTGGCGTATTTGCGGCTGCCCAGCGAGTACCGCGCCATTCCCGGCTCGGCGGCGATCACGCGCGGCGATCTGGCGTCGCTCATTGGCTTACGGCTCGCGCCACAGCTCGAGGCGGCGCCGATTCGCGCCGTGGTGATTACCGATGCCCGCAATCACTGGGCGGCGATGTGGGTCATGGCGACGGCGACCGCCGGCGTGATGGAGCCCTACGAGAACCACACGTTTCAGCCGGCCAGCGAGATCCGACGCAGCGATCTCGCACAGGCGGTGAGCCGGCTGTTGAAGATCGTGACTGCCGATCGGCCTGCGATGCTCAAGGATTGGCAGAGCCGGCAGCAGAAGATGGCCGACGTCGGTGTCAGCAATCTGCACTACGCCGATGTCTCGTTGTCGGTGGCAGCCGGAATTCTGCCGCTGAACGATAGAGGAATGTTCGAGCTCTCCCGTAGCGTCACCGGCGCGGAAGCCATCGACGCGATCTCGCGGATCGAGCGCCTCACCAACTCGACGCGATGAGCATGCTGACGGCGGCCAATCAGCTCACCCTCACGAGGGTGCTGCTCACGCCCGCCTTCGTGATTCTGACGGTCTACGGCCACACGGGTTGGGCGCTGATTGTCTTCGGTGTGGCCGGGCTCACCGATTTGTTCGACGGGCTGATCGCGCGCACGTTCGGCCCCCGTACCGACCTTGGCGCGTGGCTCGATCCGATGGCTGACAAGCTGCTGATTGTGGCGACGGTCGGCGTGCTCACGCTGCCAGGCCTTGGCCTGGTGAACACGCTGCCGGTCTGGCTCACGATCCTCGTGGTCTCGCGCGATGTGCTGATCGTCGCGACTGTGGCCATCATCAACCTCGCCGTCGGCCGGCGAGAGTTCAGGCCCTCGATCTACGGCAAGATGGCGACGGCCACGTATGTGTTGACCTGCGTCATCATGATGTACTTCAACTACCTGAGGACGACCTCGCCGCTCGTCACGATCAGCATCTACGCGTCAGCCGTGATCACGCTCGTGTCGGGCTTCCACTACGCCTTTCACATCACGAAGATCGTGAACCAAAACAGCAGCCGCGCCGGCTAGGCCCGCTAAGCAACGTTCATTTTCTTCCTAAAGTAGTCGATCGTTTTCACCAGGCCCTGTTCGAGCTTCACCTGAGGCTCCCATTTCAGCAGCGTGCGCGCCCGCGTGATGTCGGGCTGCCGCACCTTGGGATCGTCCTCCGGCAGGGGCTGGTAGATGACCCGGCTCTTGGAGCCGGTCATTTGAATGATCGTCCGCGCGATGCCCTCGATCGTCATCTCGTGAGGGTTGCCGATGTTCACCGGGTCGTTGACATCGGAGTCCATCAGCAACAGGATGCCGCGCACGAGGTCGTCGACATAGCAGAAGCTGCGCGTCTGCTTGCCGTCGCCGAACACGGTGACGTCTTCGTTGAGCAGGGCCTGCGAAATGAACGCGGGAACGGCGCGCCCGTCCTTGATGCGCATGCGGGGGCCGTAGGTGTTGAAAATTCTCACGATTTTCGTGTCGACGCCGTGATAGCGGTGGTACGCCATGGTCATCGCCTCGGCGAACCGCTTGGCCTCGTCGTACACGCCGCGGGGACCGATGGGGTTGACGTTGCCCCAGTAGGTCTCCTTCTGCGGATGCTCCAACGGGTCGCCATATACCTCTGACGTCGAGGCAATGACGAACCGCGCCCCCTTCGCCTTCGCCAGCCCGAGCGCCTTGTGCGTGCCGAGCGCGCCGACCTTCAGCGTCGGAATGGGCAGCTCGAGGTAGTCGATCGGGCTCGCCGGACTGGCCCAGTGCAGCACCACGTCGACCGGCCCGTCGACGTTGATGTAGTTGGTGACGTCGTGCTTGACGAACACGAAGTCGCGTCCGGCCAGGTGTGAGATGTTGGCGAGATCGCCGGTGAGCAGGTTGTCGATGCCGACGACCGAACAACCGCGATCGAGCAACGCTTCGGCCAGGTGGGAGCCGATGAATCCGGCCGCACCCGTAATGACAATACGACGAGCCATTAGGTCTGCCTCTGGAGTACGCCCCGGAACAGGGTCATGAACATGATTTTGAGATCGAGCGAGACCGACCAGTTTTCGATGTAGTAGAGATCGAACTCGATCCGCTTCTCGAGCGAGGTATTGCCGCGCCAGCCGTTGACTTGCGCCCAGCCGGTGATGCCCGCCTTCACCTTGTGGCGAAGCATGTACTGCGGGAAGTGGTGCTTGAACTGGTCGACAAAGAACGGCCGTTCGGGCCGAGGTCCGACAATCGACATATCGCCTTTGAGCACATTCCAGATCTGCGGCAGTTCGTCGAGATCCCACCGCCGCAAAAACCGGCCGACTGCCGTGCAGCGGGGGTCATCGTCTCTGGCCCAAATCGGGCCGGTGCCGTCCTCGGCGCCCGCGTGCATCGAGCGGAACTTGTAGACCCAGAACGGCCGCCCGTCGAGTCCCATACGCTCTTGTCCGTAAAACACCGGCCCGGGCGAGGTCCACTTGATCACCAACGCGACGATCGAGCACGGCAGCAGCAGCACCAGCGAGGCGATGCCGCTGAAGGCGAGATCGATGAGCCGCTTGATCGCCGAGTTGATCCCCTGCAGCGGGACGTCGTGGATATTGATGATCGGGACGCCGTCCAGATCTTCGAGGCGCGCCCGAAGGGCGAGGAACTGCACGAGGTCTGGCACGACCTTCACATCGACCATCTCGCGGCTCGTGTTCTCGATCAGGTCGAGCATCTTGACGTGCTCGTCGAGCGGCAGCGCGACATAGAGGTGATCGATGTTTTCCTGCCTCACGATCTCGGGTGCGTCGTTGAGCGTGCCCAGCAGCGGAAGCCCTCGGTAGCCAAGATGGTCGCCGCCGGCCCGGTCGTCCACGAAGCCGACAATCTGATAGCCAAGCTCGCGGTGTTGCAGGATCTTCTCGGCGACCAGGCGGCCAAGCTCGCCCGCGCCGGCGATGAGGATGCGCTTGAGGCCGATGCCCGCCTTCCAGCGCCGCTCGAGTAACTCGCGAACGAGCTCGCGCAGCGCAAACGTGAGCATGACGTTGAACACGAGGAACAGCGCCCAGACGATGCGCGACACTTCGTAGGCGCCCCGCGCTCGAAGGTCTGGTGCGGCGTGATACGCCCCGAAGTACAGCGTCGTCACCACGCCCAGTACCACGGCGACGACGGTGCCGATGAAGAGGACGAAGAAATCGTCGACGCGCGACCGCCCTCGCCGCAGCTGATAGACGCCTTGAAACTGGTACGCGAGCGGCACGAGGATTGCCACGAACGGCATCACTGCGACGTACTGCTCGAATGGAGGATAGCCGCGCGTAACCGGGATGACGCCGAGCGAGAACCGGAACAGATAGGCCACACCGAACGCGACCACCGCAAGTACGGCGTCGGACACGACGTGGAACACCACCAGCAGCCGTCCGTATCGCCTAAGCATGGACGAGCGACTCGATTTCCGCGCGCACTGACCGCTCGAACACCGCGCTGTCGAATCTGAGCGCATGCTGCCGGATGGCACCGGCGTCAAACGTGGTCGCGATCGCGCGCGCGATGCCAGCCGCCAGATCGGCAGCGGTCGGCTGTGCAACGAGGATGCCCGTCACGCCGTCCACGACAGTCTCGAGGGCGCCGCCTCGCCCCAGGGCGACGACGGGACAACCGCACGCCTGGGCTTCGACAGGGACAATCCCGAAATCTTCTTCGCCGGGCAGGAGCACAAGGGCGGCACGGCGGTAGTGATCGCGCACGTCAATGTCCGACAGAGGGCCGAGGAGCCGGACGTCGGCACCGGAGGCGGCCGCCAACTGCGTCAGCGCTTCGCGCTCGGGGCCATCGCCGATGATGCGCAGCGGCATGCCCGAGAGGCGGCTCGCCTCGATGGCGAGATCGACGCGCTTGTAGGGGACGAGCGCAGACACAATCAGCAAGAATCCCCGTTCGGGGCCCGGTTCGAGGCCCTCGCCAGGGTAGTAAAACTGTGTATCGACCGGAGGATAGATGACAACAGCGTCACGATTATAGTACCGCCGGATCCTGCTGGCAACGTGTTGTGAAATAGCAACATAGCGATCGACGCGGCCGGCTGTCGCGGCATCCCAGCGCGCCAGCGATCGCATGACTGGCCGCAGCGCGCCGGAGCGCCACCGCCCGAGCCGGTCTTCCCCGAAGTATGCGTCGTACTGGTCCCAGGCATAGCGCATCGGTGTGAAGCAGTAACACAGGTGGCGCGACCGGCCGGTCTTGATCACGGCTTTGGCCGCACAGTGGCTCGTGCTGATCACGAGGTCGTAGTCGTCGAGGTCGAACTGCTCGATGAGCGCTGGGAACAGCGGCAGACAATAGCGGTAGAACCGCTTCACGCCCGGCAGATGCTGAAGCAGCGACGTCCGCGGCCGCAATCGTTCGATGTCCGGCGACACGCTGCCGGGGACGTGAAAGAGCGTCAGCAGGTCTGCATCGGGAAACGCCCGACACAGCAGCTCGAGCACCCTCTCGCCGCCGCGCATCCCGGTGAGCCAATCGTGGACCAGCGCGACTTTCAGGAGAGCACCTCGCCGTAGACCTCGCGAACGCGCTGCGCCGAGCGTGCCCATGAAAACTCGCGCACACGCTTGAGGCCGCGTGCGCGCAGCTCGTCGCGGAAGTGGGGACTGCGCAGCACGCTCAGGATTCCCTCCGCAATCGAATCGGCGCTGTACGGATCCACCAGGACGGCCGCATCGCCAGCCACTTCGGGCAGCGACGAGACGTTGGATGTGACGACGGGCGTGCCGCTGGCCATCGCCTCGAGCGGCGGGAGGCCGAATCCCTCATAGAGCGACGGGAACACAAACACCGCCGCCAGCCGGTAGAGCACCGCCAGTGTTCTGTCCGGCACGTACCCGAGAAACCGCACGAAGCGGTGGATGTCGTACTTGTGCACCGCGCGGCGCAGCGCCTGCAGCTTCGAGATCTCGTCCCCGATGATGAGGAGCTCGAGCTCGAATCGCCCTTGCCGCTGCACGAGGTGAAACGCCTCGATCAGTCGCTCGAGATTCTTGTGCGGCTTGATGTTGCCGACGTAGAGCAGATACGAGTGGCTCAGCTGGTAGCGCTCGCGCGTCTCCTTCACGTGCTGCTCGCTCGGCTGCTCGTTGAACTGGTCGTCGATGGCATTGGGAGTGACGACGATCTTCTCAGGCGGAACGTCGACGAACTTGAGGATGTCGCGCTTCGACGCCTCAGAGACCGTAAAGATGCGATCGGACTTGCGCGCGGCAGCGAACAGCGACGCCCGGGCATAGGCGGCGCTGAGCGCTCGCTGGCGATATTCGGGAAACACAAGATGGATGCAGTCGTGAATCGTGACCACCGTCTTCGATGGCGTCAGCACGGGCAGCACGTAGTGCGGCGAGTGGAAGAGGTCGACCCGTTCGCGCCGAACGCCCAGCGGGATGGAAATCTGCTCGCGGATGGAGTACCCGCTCGATCGATCCGCCACCGTTCGAAAGTTCTCGCCGAGCGTGACGGCGATGTCGACGTCCTGCGGTCTCGTGAAGAGCACGTACTCTGTCTGCCGGTCGATGAGGGCCAGCTCGCGGAGCAGATTCCGAATGTACGTGCCGATGCCGTAATCGTGCAGCTTTCGGGCGTCGATGCCAATGCGCACGGAAGACATTCTAGTCGACAGTCGTCAGTCGTCAGGGATCAGTCCGAGTCCACAGTCAACAGTCCAGTCGTCAGTCCAAGTCAGCAGTCGACAGTCATGGTCGCCAGTCGGCGCACGTCAGGGCTGGGCGACAGCCGACGAGACTATCGACTGCTGACTGATGACTGACGATGGACTGAGACTACAGACTGAGACTGATGACTGGGACTGATCACTGACGACTGCGGACTGACGACTCGGCGGCAGATCTATCGTCCGTCAGAGCCCATTCTGTGCCGCCGCCGAATGTCCCGCATCTCGCCGGGCAGCACCGACGCGCGCCGCGCATCTTCTTCGGCGTTGGCCAACGTCGTGCGAAGCTGCGTGGCGAACTGCTCGAGTTCCTTGAGCGCGGCGGTGCACGAGGGGTTGCCGTCTCGCAGTGACACGCGGCCGTCCCAGAGCGCGAACCACTCCCGGTCGTAGCCGGAGGAGGCGCGGACGGCGCAGCTGGCCTTGATGCGGTCCCAGTAGCTGTCTGCTTTCGAAGCTTCACGCGCGGCGCTCTCCACGATCTGCTCGTATCGGCGGGTGCTCTCGATGCGAGCGGTGTCGGTCGACGATCCGCTCGAGAAGCCAGGGGCGAGCGATGGACTCACGGGGGCGGTCGTGCTCATCGCGAGCTGCGGCTGACGTCCGCCAGACAGCATTCCTGCGGCGTGGTCGACTGCCACCGCAAATCCCAGCGCTTCGGCGTTGCCAGCGGCCTTCATGGTGTTGATGCCGATTACCTCGCCGCGGCGGTTGAGCAGCGGACCGCCGCTGTTGCCCGGATTGATCGCGGCATCCGTTTGGAGCAGCACCGTGCGATCGGTTCGGCGAACGGCGCTGATGATCCCCCGTGTCACGCTGTTCTGGAACACCCCGAGTGCCAGACCGATCGCGATCACTTCCTGGCCGGGACGCACGCTGCTGACGGTGCCCAGAGGAAGAACCCGGTGGTCGGGAGGCGCAGCATCGACGCGCACCACTGCGAGGTCGAACTCTGGAGAGTCCGCTTCCACGCGCCCATTCACCGCCTGGCCCGAGGACAATCGAACGATCACCGAGGTACTCCCCTGCACGACGTGGCGGTTGGTGACGACCACTTGCGGCGCAGCAAAGAAGCCGCTGCCACGGCCGCTGCCCGCTTCAATCGAGACGATGGCCGGGAGTGCACGGCTGATGACATCCTCGAGACTGGCCGTCGCCTCCGCACCGCTGGACGGGTCAGGGCTCGGAAGGCTCGACACGATCGGCGGCTCCGGAATCGCACTCGGTGAAGGCTCAGGGGACGGTGAAGCTGCGGATGCCGCGGGATTGTTTTCCAACGCCGCAGTCAGGCTGTCGGCGGACTTGGCGGGCTGAGTCGCCGATCTGACTGGCATGACCTGGAGTGCGACGAGCGCTCCCCCCGCAATCACGGCCACACCGCCAAGGACGACCCACTGGAACAGTGATTGGCCTTGCGCAGGGCGATCGGTCTCCAACGGCACGTCAGAGATCACCAGCGTCGCGTCTGCACGGGCGGCGCCGCAACGGCACGCGTCGACACGAGCTGGCACCTGCCGGCCGCATGCCCCGCACGTCCAGCTGAACGACTTCGCTTCGCTCACACGAATAGTCTCCCTGCCTCTAGATATCGGCAGGTAGAGCTGTCAGCTGTCAGCTCCCAGCTGCGAGCTTCTGAAAGCTAGAGCTGGGAGCTCTCGAACGTCGGCGGCACGGCTCGCTGACGATTGTTGACTTGGACTAGCGACTATGACTGGCGACTACCGACTCTCAGACTGTCGACTCCGAAGGCGCAAGTACAGCCGAAGGAACGGCGCCCAGACTGGCAGGTGCTTTTCGTAGAAGGCGAGCTGGCTGCGACGGAAGGCTTCCGTGGTACCCGACGGCCTGGCGCTCCACGAGCGCCCACGAAGGTGGACGATCTCCGCCACAGGCGTGAAATACACTCGGCCTCCGTTCGATCTGACAGCCGCGCAGAAATCAACGTCCTCGCAGTACATGAAGTAGCGCTCGTCGAGCAGCCCGGCCGCTTCGGCATGTTGCCGCGACACGAGCAGACAGGCCCCGCTGACCCAATCGACCTCTCGTGTCCGCGACGTCAGCGCGGTCAGTCTCGCCGGTCCAGCCCATCGGGTCATGGCCTTCTGCCTCAGCTCGTTCCAGGGCGAGATCATGCGCCCGAAAGAAAGCTCGGGCGCGCCTCGGCCATCAAGCAGTCTCGGCCCGACGATCGCCGCGCCTGGCAGGGTCCGCAATTGCTCGACGAGGCGATCGAGCGCTCCCTTAGGCACAACCGTGTCGCTGTTCAGCAGCAGGATCATTTCGCCGCGCGTCTGGCGGATGCCCTCGTTGTTGGCGCGTGCGAATCCAGTGTTGTGCTCGAGTTGGAGGACGCGAACAGTGGGGAACTGCGTCCGGATGGCTTCGGCGCTGCCGTCGGTCGATGCGTTGTCGATGACAACCACCTCGTGACTCATCGATGGAGGATGAGACAGCAGCGATCGCACGCAGTTCGCGAGGTCGGTCCGCACGTTATAGCTGACGATCAGGATGGCCAGATCAGCCACCGGCGGCCGTCTCCAGCGCATCCAACGTTTCAGATGCCGCGCGCGACCACGAGTATCTCGACAGCACCCTCGTGCCCGCCCCGAGCACCCGCGCACGCGCCGCTTCGTCGAAGAGAAGGCGATTGAGCGCCGCGGTCACGCCTGAGATGTCTCCCACGGGTACGAAAAGCGCGGCGTCGCCGCAGACTTCACGCGCGACTGCCGTATCGAAGAGCACGGACGGCACGCCCAGCCGAAGCGCTTCCAGCGGAGGGTGGCCGAAGCCCTCATATTCAGACAGCAGGGCAAAAGCTCGTGCGCGCTCGTAGGTCGCTGCGAGCTCGCGATCGCCGAGATAGGGACGTACCACGACTTGGTCCGATATCCCTTCCCCCTGTGCAACAGCGGAGAGATCCTCGTACGGAAAACTCCGGTTGTCGCCCACGATCTCGAGGCGTGCAGCACGATGCTGCTGGGCGATCGGCTTGAACGCGCGGATCAGGTCGGGTAGATGCCGGCGGTTGAAGACCGAGCCGACGAACAACACGAGCGGTTCCCTGGCATGTGCAGGGGTCGAGTCGCCCGAGCCGACCAGCGCCGCGACGCCCGGGTAGATGCAGCGCACGCGGTCGGCGGCAAGGCCGTAGGCCGACATGATCTCTCGGCGGGCGGTCTCGGACACCGCGAGAACCAGCCTCGCGTGGCTGCTCGACCAACGCGTGAGGACCCGCCGACGCAGCCCTTCCTTCCATCGGAACCACTCGGGATGCGAGGTAAAGGAGATGTCGTGCACGAGGACGACCGTCGGAATGCGCCACGAGAGCGGGGCCGTGTAACCAGGGGCGAAGAACACGTCGAGCCGATCGCTCCGTGCCGCTCTCGGAAGATCGATCTGCTCCCACCGCGTGCCGCCATTGCCGGGGACGATCCGGACGTCGGCGGGCGGCGTCACGCCGATGGATTCCGGAGAATAGAGAAACCAGGCGTGCTGCGCAGCCGACGGGTCCAGTCTCCAGGCGTCGAGCAACCCCGCAAGATGGCGGCCGACTCCCGTTGGATGGCCGCGCAGCTCGCGGGCGTCAATCCCGATGCGCATCCAGATTGGCTCCGACCCCCTCCACGCGGGCTCGACTCTGGTTCGTCCGGGCGCTGTGATGGTCGACGGCTTCTTCGTAGGCCCGACGCACGTCGCGAGCAGTTTGATCCCAGCTGAATTGACGTGCGCGCTCGAGGCCGCGCTGCGCACATGTCGCACGCAGCGCAGGGTCCCTCGCGAGACGAGCCATCGCGTCGACGAGACTCTCCAGGTCGTCCGGATCGATCAGCAGGCCCGCGTCGCCGATCACTTCGGGGAGTGAGCCCCTGTTCGATGCGACCACTGGCACACCAGCAGACATGGCTTCGAGCGCGGTCAGCCCGAAGCCTTCTTCGAACGATGGCAGCACGAACATTTGCGCGCCCTTGAGGATCTGCTCGCGGCGATCGGCTGGCACATAGCCGGCGTATTCGACGTGACCGGCGAGCGGCGGCTGTGCGATCGCCGTCAGCCACGGTCCTGCGTCAGGTCCTGCGCCTCCGGCGAGGACAAGCCGGGGAGCGCGCTCGATGCGCGCCAGCAGACGCCCGAATGCATCGAGAAGGCCGCCGATGTTCTTCCGTGCCTCCAACGTGCCCAGAAACAGGATGTAGCCGGATTCGCTTGCACGAGCGGGCCCGGTTTGCCACGTGGGAGCACCCGCCGGGCAGACGGCAATCGTGCTTGCCGGTACGGCCAGCTGACGCTGGACCTCGCCAGCCGCAAACTGCGACGAGACGATCACGCGATCGGCGCGGAGCGCGTGCGAGGCGACGAGGGACGAGTAGTCGCGTCGAATCTCCTGCAGACGTGCGCTCCGGATGCGTCAGAAAGTGCAGATCGTGGATGGTGATCACCGACGCCGCGGCGTGCGAAGGGAGCAGCAGAGGATGAGGCGAGTGGGCGACGTCGTAGCGCTCGCCCGTCAACGTTTCGATCGGCGGCCATTCGAGCCGGTGCCACGCAAAGTTGAGGACACGCACCGGCACCCGCCGATCGACCGACCGCGCGCGCATGAGCGAGCCGGCAGCGGGCGCGAGCCGATCCTTCCAAGAGCTCGAGAAGATGGTGATGTCGTCGGTTCCGCGGGCGGCCAACGCGTCGGCGACGTGATGGATGTACTCGCCGACACCTGTGCGGGCCCGAAGCGCCGGACGGTAGTCGATCACGATCCGCACGCGCGCGAGCCTATCACACGGCTATACTCTTTATGCTAAAGTCGAGAGCCTTTTGCCCATTTCTCGGAGCCATCACACATGAAAATCGCCGTCGTGGGGACGGGCTACGTGGGCCTCGTGCTCGGTGCCTGCCTCGCGGAAACCGGGAACGATGTCACGTGCGTCGACAAGGAAGCCGCAAAGGTTCGGCAGCTGCGGCGCGGCGTCATGCCGATCTACGAGCCGGGCCTCGAGGAGATGGTCCGCAGCAACCAAGCCGAAGGACGGCTGCTGTTCACGACCGATCTCGGTCGCGCCGTCAAGGCCGCCAGTATCGTCTTCATCGCCGTGGGCACGCCGCAGGACGAGGATGGGGCCGCGGATCTGACGCACGTCCTGGCGGTGGCCAGGGACATCGGCACGGTGATGAACGGCTACAAAGTGATCGTCGACAAGAGCACAGTCCCGGTCGGTACTGCGGCCCGCGTGCGCGACGTGATCAACCAGACGACGGATCATCCGTTCAGCGTGGTCAGCAATCCCGAGTTCCTCAAGCAGGGGGCGGCCGTGGAGGATTTTCTCAAACCCGACCGCGTCGTCCTCGGCGTCGAAGACGATCGGGCCCGCGCGCTGATGCTCGAGCTCTATGCGCCCTTCACCCGGACGGGCGCGCCAATCATGGTGATGGACTGCGCGAGCGCCGAGCTCAGCAAGTACGCGGCGAACGCATTTCTCGCGACGCGCATCTCGTTCATGAACGAAGTCGCGAACGTGTGCGAGGCGCTCGGCGCCAATGTCGATCACGTGCGCAAGGCCATTGGGTCCGACCGTCGAATCGGTTCGTCGTTCTTGTTTCCGGGCATTGGCTTTGGCGGCAGCTGTTTCCCCAAAGACATCAAGGCGCTGGCGAAGTTTGCCGGCGACGGCGGCTACGACTTCCAGATCCTGAAGGCGGTCGAGCGCGTGAACGAAGCGCAGAAAGTGCGCTTCATCTCCAAACTCGAGGCGCATTTCGGGTCGCTCCGCAACCGGACGATCGCGTTGTGGGGGCTATCGTTCAAACCGCGAACCGACGACATGCGCGAAGCGCCGGCCATTCCACTGATCAACCGGCTGTTGAAAGCGCATGCCCGGGTTCAAGCCTACGATCCGCAGGCGGGCCCCGTGGCCCGGCGCATTTTCGGGAAGAAGATCGGTCTGTCCGATAAGAGCTATGGCGCCCTGAAGGGGGCTGATGCGCTCGTCATCGTCACGGAGTGGAACGAGTTTCGGGAGCCGGACTTCAAGCGCATGCGCAAGCTGCTGAAGACGCCCGTTATCTTCGACGGACGCAACATCTATAGCCCAGAGCAGATGCGCGCCCAGGGCTTCACCTACTATTCGGTGGGCCGCTAGATGGCTGGTATCAAGGGGATCTTGAAGGATCCGCTGCTCTCGGTCGTCATGCCCGTGTACAACGAGCGCGAGACGATCGAGACGATGGTGGCGAGAGTCCTGGCGGTGCCAGGGATCCGCATCGAGCTCATCGTCGTGGACGACGGCTCGAAAGACGGCACGAGCGATGTCCTCCGCGAGCTTGCGAAGAAGTACCCGATCAAGCTGTTTCAGAAACCGAACGGCGGCAAGGGATCGGCGCTGCGGATGGGCTTCAAGGAGGTGACGGGCGACCTCGTTGTCATCCAGGACGCCGACACCGAGTACTCGCCGGAAGAGCTTCCCGATCTGATCGAGCTGATCTGCCAGGGGCGCGCCGATGTGGTGTACGGATCGCGGTTTCTCGGTCGGCACCGGGTGTTTCTGTTCACCCACTACCTGGGTAATCTGCTGCTCACGTTCCTGACGAACGTGCTCTACAACACGATGCTCACCGACATGGAGACCTGCTACAAGGCGATGCGGGTCGAAGTGCTCCGGTCGTTCGCGCTTGAAAGCAACGGCTTCGGCATCGAGCCGGAGATGACGGCGAAGATCTTCAAGCGAGGCTACCGCGTCTACGAAGTGCCGATCACCTATGATGGCCGCGGCTACGATGAGGGAAAAAAGATCACCTGGCGCGACGGCGTGGTCGCGTTGTGGGTCCTGCTGAAGTATCGCTTTACCGAGTGAACTCGTTCTTCCGGCTCCTTCGGTACGCCACCCCATACAGGAGCCGACTGGTGTGGGCGCTCGTCGCGATGGTGTTCTATGCCATCGCCTCTGCGTTCATCGTCTATCTGATCCGCAACGTCATCGACGTCGTCCTGCCTCTTGGTGAGAACCTGGCCGCTGTCGCGATCGGCCTCATCGGCTTGTACCTCATCAAGGGCCTCGGGTCGTACTTCTCCGGCTACCTCATGGAGGATGTCGGGCAGCGGGTCGTGATGGACGTGCGCGACCAGCTCTACAGCCACATCCTTGGGCAATCCGCAAGCTTTTTCGCCCAGAACACGACGGGGCAGCTCTTGTCGCGCGTGTCCAACGATGTGGGCCAGGTGCAGCGAGCGGTGTCGGAGACCGCCGGCGACCTGCTTCGCGAGACGCTCGCGCTCGTTGGCTATGTGGTGATTCTCTTTTGGATCGACTGGCGGCTTGCGCTGGTCTGCCTCACCGGAGCGCCCATCATTCTGTACCCGCTGGTCCGGCTCGGACAGCGCGTGCGACGCACGGCGCACCGGAGCCAGGAGGCGCAGGAGACGATGTCGCATGTCGGCGCTGAGACGTTCTCGGCGCATCGCATCGTCAAAGCCTTCGGTGCAGAGGAGCGCGAGGCGAAGCGCTTTCGCGATGCGCTGCGCTATCTCTACCGCACCAACATGCGGGTGGTGCGCGCCCTGTCGCTGATGCCGCCCTTTATGGAGCTGCTGGGCGGCGTCGGCATGGCTGGGGCGCTTTGGTACGGTAGCCAGCAGATCGCAACCGGCCAGTTGACGACCGGCGAGTTCACGTCATTTCTCGCAGCGCTGCTGATGATGTACACGCCCGCGAAGAAGTTGAGCCGCGTGAACGCCAACGTGCAGCAGGCTATTGCGGCCGGCGATCGCATTTTCGAGATGCTCGATACGCACACCGAAGTGGGCGAGTCCCCCGACGCCGGACCACTGCAGCCGTTCACGTCCAGTATCGAGTTCCGCGACGTCACCTTTGGGTACGACGATGCCCATCGGCCGATTCTGCGCAACGTGGGCTTCCGGGTGTCGGCGGGGCAGATGGTCGCGATCGTCGGCCGCAGCGGAGCCGGAAAGACGACGCTGGTCAACCTCCTGCCGCGGTTCTACGACGTCACCCGAGGAACGATCCAGATCGACGGGCGCGATATCCGCAGCGTGACGCTGCGGTCGCTTCGCGCCCAGATCGGCATTGTCACGCAGGAGACGGTCTTGTTCGACGACACCATCGCCAACAACATCGCGTACGGCGCGGTCCGAGCCGACGGCGCGCAGATCGAAGCCGCGGCACGGGCGGCCCACGCGCACGACTTCATCGTGGCCCTTCCAGAGGGCTATGCCACCAAGATCGGCGAGCGGGGCCAGAAATTGTCGGGCGGGCAGCGCCAGCGCGTTGCGATTGCCCGCGCCCTGCTGAAGAACGCACCGATTCTGATTCTCGACGAGGCGACGTCGGCGCTCGATTCTGAGGCGGAGCTGCTGGTGCAGGAGGCGCTCTCGACACTGATGCTCAATCGGACGTCGTTCGTGATTGCGCATCGGCTGTCGACCATCATGCGCGCCGACGCGATCATCGTCCTCGAGCGGGGACGCCTCGTCGAAATGGGATGCCACGAAGATCTGCTGGCTCGCGAGGGCATCTATGCGTCGCTCTATAAGATGCAGATGCTGGAGCCGAAGCGCGACGCGTCGTCTGCGGACGAGCAGGCCTCGGAGGTGCGGCCGTGATCAAGAGCATGACCGGTTTCGCCTCGGCGACGCGCGAAGCCGATGCCGCGACCATCACGGTCACCATCAGGGCCGTCAACCACCGTCATCTCGATGTGCAGCTTCGGATCCCGCAGTCGCTCGCCGATGCCGAGAGCCGGATCCGGGCGGTCCTCCAGCGCCGAATCGGCCGGGGCCGCGTGGAGCTGGCGGTCAGCGTGCAGTACCGCCACGCCGCAAGCGTCGAAGTGGAATTCAACGAACCGCTCGCAAACGCGTTGTCGGCGGCCCTCGAGACGGCCAGGAATCGCGGGATGATCCAGGGCGCGCTGACGCCGGGAGATTTGCTGCGTCTTCCGCAGGCGCTGGCGATCCGCGAGCGGCCCGTCGAGCGCGATCCGGCCATGCTCGCCCAGCTCATGGCGCTCCTCGACGAGGCGGTCGAGGAAGGCATAACCCAGCTCGACGCGATGCGGTCGACGGAGGGCGGCCATCTGAACGCCGATTTGGAAATGCGGCGGGCGCTGCTTGGCGGCATGCTCGAAGAGATTGCGGTGGCGGCCGAAGGCGGGCGGCAGGGGCTCGAGGCGCGGCTTCGCGCGCGCGTGGCAGAGCTGGCTCTCGAGACAACGGCCGATCCGGCGCTCGTCGCGCAGGAGATCGTCCGCGTGGCCTCACGCTCGGATATCAGCGAAGAGCTTGCGAGGTTTCGCGCCCACCTGGCCCATTGGCAGTCGCTGGCCGACTCCCCCGAGCCGTGCGGGCGCAAGCTCGACTTCCTGTTGCAGGAGCTGAACCGCGAAGTGAACACCATCGGCTCGAAGGCCGACGGCTTGCGGGCGTCGAATCTGGTCATTTCGGTCAAGGCAGAGCTCGAAAAGATGCGGGAGCAGGTTCAGAATGTCGAGTAAGGCGGTCTGACGTGCTGTTCATCGTGTCTGCGCCTTCGGGGACCGGCAAGACGACCGTTGTCGAGCGGCTCGTCAAGGTGACCGATCGCCTCAAGTTGTCGCGGTCGTACACCTCCCGCCCGCCGCGGGGCGATGAGCGCGATGGCGTCGACTATAATTTTGTGAGCCGGGCTCGCTTCGAGGAGATGGTCGCCAGCGGCGAGTTCCTCGAATCCGCCGATGTGTTCGGCAATCTGTACGGAACGTCTGCCGCTGATACCCGGCGGTGCCTCGAAAGCGGCAACGACGTTGTCCTCGTGATCGACGTGCAGGGCGCGCGGAAGGTGCGGGCCGCAGGGTTGCCGCACGTGGCGATCTTCGTGCTGCCGCCGTCCTACGACGTGCTCGAACACCGGCTTCGCGGGCGAAGCAAGGACAGCGACGGGGCCATCAAGCAGCGGCTCGAGGTGGCGCGCGAGGAGGTGTCTGCGTTCGAGCAGTACGACTACGTGGTGATCAACGACGAGCTGGAGTCCTGCGTTGATCGGCTGAAGGCCATTGTCCTGGCGGAGCGCGCGGCGCTCGAATGCATGAGGCCCGAGGCGATGCGGATTCTCAAGACGTTCGGCTAGCGAGCGGGTGAAGCTATGGCCATGATTGCCCTCGGCGTGTGCGGCGGCATCGGCGCTTACAAGTCGGTCGAGGTACTCCGCGGCCTGCAGAAGCAGGGCCACGACGTCGTGGTCGTGATGACGCGGTCGGCTCGTCGGTTCGTGGGCGAACTCACCTTCGAGGCGATCAGCCGGCACCGGGTGTTGACGAGCCAGTTCGCGCCTGGCGCCAACTCCGACATCGAGCACATCTCGCTGGCCTCGAGCATCGATCTGCTGCTCGTGGCTCCAGCCACGGCCAACATCATCGGAAAATTTGCGGGCGGGATTGCAGACGACTTCCTCACGTCGCTGTATCTCGCCACCAAGGCTCCAGCGCTGATGGCGCCGGCGATGAACACGCACATGCTCGAGCATGCCGCCGTCCAGCAGAACCTGGACGTACTCGGTACGACGCGGCGTGCGCTTCGTCGATCCGGGATCGGGGTTCCTGGCCTGTGGGTGGATCGGCAAGGGACGGCTCGCGGAACCGGCCGAGATCGTTGATGCGGTCGGCGAGATGTTGTCGCCGGCCGGGCCGCTGAGCGAGCGCACGGTCGTGGTGACCGCTGGTCCTACCTGGGAGGCCATCGATCCGGTCCGCTTTGTCGGCAATCGTTCGAGCGGGAAGATGGGATACGCGCTTGCGGCGGCGGCGCGGGGCCGAGGCGCTCGCGTCGTGTTGATCAGTGGTCCCACGAGCCTTGCGGCTCCCGCCGGGGTCGAGCTGATTCGCGTGACGACCGCCGCCGAGATGCGCCACGCGACCGTAGCGCGGGCTCCGCAGGCAGAGGTCGTGATCATGGCGGCAGCGGTGGCCGACTACATGCCCGCGGCGCCGTCGGATCAAAAGCTGCACAAAGACCGCGACGCGCTCACGCTGACGCTGGTGCGCACGCCGGACATCCTGACGGAGCTCGCGAGCCTCCGGTCCGGCGGCAGCCGGCCGCTGCTCGTCGGTTTTGCCGCCGAGACTGCCAACGTGGTGGACAGTGCGCGCAGAAAACGGCGAGAGAAGGGGATCGATCTGATTGTCGCCAATGACGTCTCGCGAGCGGACGCCGGTTTCGAGGTTGACACCAACGAGGTGACGCTCGTCTCCGAGAACGGTGAGGAAGTTCTGCCCCTGCAGCCCAAAGCCGCTATTGCCGCGCGAGTGGTCGAGCGGATTGAAGCCTTGCTGAAGTCTCCAGCGAAAGCCTTGAAATAGATGCCGGAGCAACGGGAACAGCTGCAAGAGCATCTGAAGTTCTTCGGCGAGCTTGGTGTGTCCGGCTTTCGCCGCGACCCGCTTTGGAGTGCTCGTGAGAAGGACAAGGTAGAAAGTGTTGAAGTAAGAAGTGAAGTGACGGACGTAGACAGGGAAGCGCTCGAGACCATTCGCGCCGACATCGGCGACTGCACGCGGTGCAAGCTCTGCAAGCTCGGACGACGACAGGTTGTCTTCGGTGTCGGCAATCCGAACGCTGATCTCATGTTCGTCGGCGAGGCGCCGGGCCGCGACGAAGATATCCAGGGCATCCCGTTCGTCGGCCGCGCAGGACAGAAGCTCACGCAGATCATCGAGGCGATCGGGTTGAAGCGGGAAGATGTCTACATCGCGAACGTCATCAAGTGCCGTCCGCCCGACAACCGCAACCCGGAGCCCGACGAGGTGGACACCTGCGAGCCGTTTCTGTTTCGACAGGTCGATACCATCAAGCCGAAGGTGATCGTCGCGCTCGGCACATTCGCCGCGAAGTCGCTGCTCAAGACGACCGATTCCATCTCGCGCCTGCGCGGTCGCGTCTACGACTACCGTGGAGCTCAGCTGATTCCCACGTTTCACCCGGCGTTCCTGCTGCGCAACCCCAGCTGCCGGCGCGAGGTGTGGGAGGACATGAAGAAAGTCCGCGCGCTGCTGACCGGCGAAGACGTGGCGTGAGCCGTGCGCTTCGTTTCCGTCGCCGTTCCCGTTCCCTTCCTCGACGCGCTCACGTATTGCGTTCCTGACGGCCTGCGCCAACCGCCGCGCGGCGCGCGCGTGCGCGTGCCGCTCGGCAAGCGGATGGTCACCGGCATTGTCGTTGGCGCTGCTGTCGAACCAACCAGCGACGAGGAGCACGCGCGCATCAAAGCCGTGGCTGACGTCCTGGACGGCCACGCATTCCTGCCGGATCCGATTGTCGATCTCGCATTGTGGGTAGCCGAGTACTACGCGTGCGGAGTCGGCGACGCGCTCGCGGCGGCGGTTCCGCCAACACAACCACACAAGACGGCACGCGTGGCGGCTCTCACCGCGCACGGCGCCGACGCCGTGCTGCGCGGCAAACAACAGGAGGCGGTTGCACTGCTGCGCGGGACGCCGCTCGGACTGTCGGTGGCCCAGCTCAAAATACGCGGAATTTCCAACGATGTTCTCAGCCGTCTTGCCGCGAAAGGCGTGATCGCGGTTCGCACCGAGCGCGTGGATCGCGATCCGTTCGCCGGCCAATCGGCGCCTGTGGGCGTCCAGGTGTCGAGTCCTCGCGTGCTCACAGACGAGCAGACTCGCGCCGTCGGCACGCTGGAGGTGGCCGCGGGAACAGAGGAGTTCGGAGTATTCCTGCTCCAGGGCGTGACCGGTTCAGGCAAGACCGAGGTGTATTTGCGCCTCGCAGACACCGTGCTCCGGCGCGGACGATCGGTGTTGATACTGGTGCCAGAAATTGCGCTGACGCCTGCTGTGGCGTCCGCGTTTCGTGAGACGTTCGGCGATCGCGTGGCCGTTCAGCACAGCGGATTGTCGGCGGGAGAGCGCTCCGATCAATGGCACCGGATTCGCCAGGGCGGCGTCTCCGTGGTGGTCGGAACCCGCTCGGCCGTCTTCGCGCCGCTGGAGAAGCTGGGACTCATCGTTGTCGACGAAGAGCACGACACGTCGTTCAAGCAGGAAGAGACGCCCCGCTACAACGGCCGCGACGTCGCTGTCATGCGCGGCAAGCGGGAGAACGTCCTCGTGGTGCTCGGCTCCGCGACCCCGTCTCTCGAAAGCAGCCAGAACGCCAACGTTGGCCGGTACACGCGCATCCTGATGGAGCGGCGAGTCCAGGACCGTCCGCTGGCTACTGTCTCGGTCGTCGACATGCGCGAGGAGTACGCCGAGCATGGGCCAGACGTCATCCTGAGCGGGCGTTTGAAGAACGCGATCAGCCAGCGGCTCGCTGCCAGCCAGCAGGCGCTGATCCTGTTGAACCGCCGCGGGCTTGCCACGGCTGTGTTCTGCCGGCAGTGCGGGGGGACGATCGAGTGTCCGAACTGCAGCGTTTCGCTGATCGTGCACTCGGATGGGCAGGCGCGTCATCATGCGCGCTGCCACTACTGCAACTACAGCCTGCGTGTGCCTCAGGCGTGCCCGGCGTGCAAAGGGCCATACCTCGAGCGGCGAGGGTTTGGGACCGAAAGGGTCGCAGCGGAGATCTCGGCTGCCTGGCCGCAGGCGCGCGTTGCGCGGCTCGACCGCGATACCGCGCGGAGGAAGGGTGCGGCCGCCGACATCCTGCGATCGATGGCGGCGGGAACAATCGATGTGCTGGTGGGCACGCAGATGATCGCCAAGGGTCACGACTTTCCATCCGTGACGCTCGTTGGCGTGATTTCAGCAGACGTAGGTCTCGGGCTCGCCGATTTTCGCGCGGCCGAGCGCACGTTTCAGCTGCTGACGCAGGTCGCGGGCCGAGCCGGTCGAGGGCCGGATGCGGGGGAAGCGATCGTGCAGACGCTCTACCCGAACCACTACAGCATCAAGCATGCGTGCCGGCAGGACTACGCGGCGTTTCTGTCCGACGAGTTGAGGTATCGCCGGGCGATGAAGTACCCGCCGTTGACGTCGCTCGTCAATCTGGTCATCAAGGGCGCTAGCCTTGCCGAGGCGATGACCGACGCGGCTTCGCTTGCCGAACAGCTTCGCTCGCGGGCCGGGGCCGGGCGCTACACGGTCCTGGGACCGGCACCTGCGCCCGTCGCGAAACTGCGAGGGGAACATCGCGCGCAGATGCTTCTCAAGGGGAGCCAACGCGTGCGCATGCGCGACGCGGTGCTGGCGGCGCTCGCAGCAGAGCCGGACCTGCGGCGCCGCGTCACAGTCGACGTGGATCCGATGTCCGTCTTGTAGGATGCTTCCGCCGCTCGTCAAGGCCTCGCGCTTCACGCTGACCGTCTGGACGACGCTCGCTCTCCTGAACATCGTCGCCGGGCTTGTGATCTCCACACAGCCCGATCGGCTCAGCGATTTCGAATCGATCGCGCGATGGGTTCGAGCCTGGCTCAGCAGCGTCCACGCCGGGATCGTCACCTCGTCCGGCAACAGCCCAAGCGGCGCGAGCAGCGCGATCGCGTTCGGAGGGTAGTCGACGAACTGGTCGGGGTACGCCGTGTAGACGTTCGTGAGCTGATCGTGCGATACCTCGGTAATCTCGCTGTCTACCGCGCCGGCGACGCGGTTCTCCTCGGCGCCAGCGAGCTGCGGCCGCTGGTTCGCCAGTGGATCAGCGATCCGTCGGCTGTCGACGTGGTTGTCGCAGGATGCGGGGCAGGCCTAGTGTCTGTGGTTTGCGTCCTAGGGTTTCGTGAAGGCAGGCGCCGTGGGGCTGTGCTGTACGCTGCGCCCGCGTTGATGGTGCTTGCGCTCACCGAATCGCCAAGTCCGATTCTGCAACGCAACCTGTTCTGGGTCCTGAGGTGCTACTTCGCGAGCCGGGCCGCCCGGATCAACAGGTCCGACGACTGCTCGATGGTCTGTCGCAGCCGTGGCGGGTAATCCTTCTCGGCGGCCAGAAATGCCGACACCGTCGATGCGGCAGACGGGGAGTTATGGCCGCTGAGGAGCGCCGCCGTCCACCTGGCCGGAAAGAAGATGTCGCCGGTGCGGTGAATGTCTCTGACGAGTCTCAGGCCTGGATCGATGTACCGCTCGGCATGCGAGCGGCGCAGCGGATGGTTGAGGAACCGGACGGCGTCGACCACCCATGGTTCCCTCGCGCGATTCTCGACGCTGGCGAGGCTGGCGAAGAACGCGTCGCGGACCGACGAGTCTGATGACAGCGCTGGCGCGACGAACGCAAGCCGCGCCTTGCGATCGGGGTTGGTAGTCCGCGCGAGTTGTTCCTTGATGATGGCGTCGGTTGACGGCACCTGACGGAGCGCGAGCGCCTCGGTCATCGCGATGTAGTCCGGCTCGGCAAAAGGAAGATCGGCGATCGACTCCTGCTGCCTCCAGACACGTTCCAGATACTGCTGACCTGCCCTCGTCGTCACCATGCGGCGATACGCGCCGAAGTAGGCTGACTTCAGCGACGAGCCCTTCGCTGTCTTGAGTCCCGCGAGGAGCGCCTGTTCCAGGCGCGCCGAGACGGCCCCACGCTGCGAGTCGGTGAGGAATCGCCAGTAGGTCTCGCCCATGTAGCCGAGAATGCGCTCCGTGTTCTGCTGCTCGTCTTCTTCGGGCAGCGCGCGGAGCGCCAGGTCGAAGAACGCCTGCGGGGGTGTGCCCCCTTCCAGCAGGTCGTCCCACAGTGTGAGCCACGCCGTTGCTCTCGTCAGGGCGTCGCCGATGTCGGGCAGCCTGGCCAGGAAGAACTTACGCGTGGCGCTATCGGGTTTGAACAAACCGTAGCCCGAACCCTCGCCGTTGGGGAGGATGTAGTTCGGGACGGGCAGGTCTTGAACGCCACGTGCCTCGAGCGCTGCGCTGTTCATCCTGATGCCGGTGATGCGCGCGCCGGTGTCGTAACCCAGCGCGAGCTGCAACTGCTGCGGCCACAACCGTGAGCGGCCGGCGGGATCCGACTGAGCAAGCGCCAGCCGCGAGACTTTGCCGACGCCGACTTCCAGACTCGTCGTCACAGTCGGTCTTCCAGGCTCGTCGATCCAGATTCGACTCCACGAGGTGAGATCGGCCTCGGTCCGGCTGTCCAGAATCTCGATGAGATCGCTCCAGGTGGCGTTGGAGAATGCGAACCGGGTCAGGTACTCGCGAAGGCCGTCGCGTAGTTCGTCGGCGCCGACCGTCGCCTCCAGCTGCCTCATCACAATCGGCGCCTTGTGGTAGATGATCGGGCCGTAGAGGCTGCCGGCGTCCTGCAGGTTGTCCAGGGGCTGGCGGATGGCATTCGCTCCGGCGCTCCGATCGACGTCGTACGCGCTGGCGTAGTGCTGATGGAAGAACAGCAGCTCGTGGTTGATGTCCGGAAAGGACGGGTCCACGATCTTCGAGGCCATGAAGTTCGCAAACACTTCCTTCAGCCACACATCGTCGAACCATTTCATCGTGACGAGATCGCCGAACCACATGTGCGATGTTTCGTGGGCGATCAGACTGGCCCGCGCGAGCTGCTGCTCCTGTGTGGCCGTCTTGTCGAGCAGCAGCGCACCCGCGTTGTAGAAGATGGCGCCAGCGTGTTCCATGCCCATGAACTGAAACGACGGCAAGAGCACGAAATCGAGCTTTTCGAACGGGTATTTGCGCGCAGTGTACGTCTCGAGCCAATCGAGCGACTGGTGATGCAGATCGAAAACGGCTTCGCGGTTCGCGGCCACCTTCGCGGCGTCCGTTTCGCGGTGGTACAGAAAGAACGGCCGGCCATTCCGCTCGCCACGCTCGACGGTGAACTTGCCTGTGGCAAAGCCGAAGAGATAGGTGGGGAGCGCTTGCGTGGCGCCGAATCGGATCAGCGTCCGACTCCCGCGCACCTCGCGTCCTATTTCCGGAGCTATTGGCAAGAGCCACCCAGCCCGCGGGAACCTCCAGGGCCAGGGTGAGCGATCCCTTGATGTCGGGTTGATCGAAGCAGGGGAACGTCTGTGATGCGCGCGCGGGAACAAAAAGCGAGTAGAGATATTCGGGATCGCGGTTGAGAGCCTGTGTCCCAGCAGTGAAGTGAATCTCGACGGTGTTCTCGCCCTGGCTCACGGCGTCTGACGGGACGACGAGGTGACCGCGCTCGAGCAGGGTGGGAATGGACCGGCCATTGGCGGTCACGGACGAGACTGCCCCAGCCGGTTGCGCGAAGTCGAGGACAACGGCCGCTCGACGAGCGAGGTTGAATCGGATGGCAACTGTGCCGCCGACCGGGTCTTGCACGCGGTCGGGAATCGCGAGCGTGAGGGCGTACCGGACCGACGTGATGAAGCTCGACCGCTCTGTTGCGAGAGTGCGTGAGACGCCTTCAGTCGGCGGCGTCACAGGTAGAATGCTGGGATTCATCAGTCGGGCGACCCACCATGCAGCGGCCAGGCAGCACACCAGCGCCAACAACGCGTACCATCTGCGCGACATCATGTCGTAGGCCGCCAATCATACCAAGCTTGCTGCTGGCGCTCCTGTCGGCGTGCGCCGGTGGCGCCGATCCGCCACCGCCGTCGCCCGTGGCTTTGGAGATCGCCATTCCAGACGGCCGGGTGCTCGACAGCTTCGCCGTCTCCCCTGATGGCCGGTGGCTCGTCTATGCGGCGGAGACACGTCTCGATCGCCGGCGCCGGTTGTTCGTCCGCGAATTGCGCGCGGAGGTAACGAGCGACCGTGAGCTGGCCGATGCCGTCGGAGCGCGAAATCCGTTCTTCTCGCCGGATGGATCGTCGGTGGCCTATTTCTATCAGAGTGCCGTCTGGCGCGTAGCCATTCGAGATGGGGTCGTCCATCGAATCTGCGATGCGCCGTTCGAATCGGCCGGCGGAGCTTGGACGAGCGACGGGCGAATCGTGTTCGCGCCGCGTGGCGGACTGGGGCTGACCGCCGTACCGGCCACCGGTGGAGCAGCGACCTCTCTCACATCGCTCAATCTGAAAGAGGGAGAAGTCGAGCATGGCTGGCCCCACGCGCTGCCTGGCGGCGGAATGCTGTTCACGGTGGCGCAGCGTGATCGCGATCCGCATCTTGAAGTGCTCGGCTCGGATGGTCAGCGCACGCGCCTTCGTGTGCCGATCGTGGGGCAAGGCCACTATCTGGACAGCGGCCACATCGTCTACGGATACCTGGGGAATTTGATGGCCGTGCCGTTCGATGCGGCTGAGTCGGCGCTTCGCGGCGTTCCCGTGCTCGCCGAGCGTGGATTGCAGTCCTCCGGGGCCTACGGGCTGTTGGGCAGGATGGGCATCGCGGCAGCGCGAGTGGGGACGCTCATCTGGGTGCGGGCAGGTCCGGAAGATGCCACAAGCGAGATCGTCCGGGTTGAGGGCGACGGCAGTTTCCGTCCGATCGGCGCGCCCGCTGCTATCTATCAGACGCCGCGGCTGACGCCCGACGGCCGCCGCCTCGCCGTTGCCGTCCGCGACGTGTTGACGCGCGAGATCCGGGTGCTCGATACCGCGCGCCCGGACCGCGTGCTCTGGATGATCCGCGGTGGCGACAATCAGTCGCCCGCGTGGATGGACAACCGGAGGCTGACGTTCGGATCGAACCGCGAGGGTCGCCACAGGATCTATGTGGCGACCGCAACCCGCGAGCCGACGCCGCTGTTCGACGTCGATGTGGCGTCGGTGCGAAATCCCGGCTCGTGGGTGCGCGCGCGGACACTGCTGGCTCTCTTCGAGATCGATCCGATACGCCGCCGCGACGTGCTCGTCTACAGGGTGGGCGAGTCCATTGCGCCCGCCGCCGCGACACCGGCCAACGAGCGGTCGCCGTCACTGTCGCCGGACGGGCGGTGGCTGGCCTACGTGTCGGATGCGACCGGCAGAGACGAGGTGTTCATCAAGCCGCTCGACGAGTCGCTCGAGGCGATGCAACTCACGAGCAGGGGCGCCACCGAGCCGCTCTGGACCAGGGACGGCCTGTACTACAGGGAAGGCGACAAAATGATGTTGGCCACGTTTCCTTCTGGCCCTCCGGGCACGCTGCGCGAGGTGTTCGAAGGGCAGTTCGAGCACGATCCCGGCTCAAACCTGCCCGCCTACGACGTCGACGGCCGCGGCAGCTTCATCATGCTGCGGAGTACGCGACTGCCGCGCGAGTTTCGGGTTGTTCAAAACTGGCGACTGAGAACTGAGAAGACTGAGAACCGAGAACTGAGAACTATCGTGTCAAAAGTTCTGTTGGCTCGATCGGGTTGTACGTGAAGCAGAGAATGAATATCGCCAATGCGACCGCGGCCAGGAGCTTCCGACGCGAATCGAGCGGGATGTCTTCGTCGATCGTGCGTGGGTGATGCGGGCCCATCACAAGCGTCATCGTCACGAGCAACAGCGTCCACACCAGCCAGCTGCTGGAGAAATATGTGAGGCCGATCGCGACGACGATCGAGGCCAGCGTCACCATGGTCGATCGCCGCCCGAGCACTGCATACGAGATGTGCCCGCCATCGAGCTGACCGATCGGAAACAGATTCAAGGCCGTCGCCAGAAGCCCGAACCAGGCCGCGAAAGCCATGGGATGCAGATTCAGCGAGTATCCGTCTGGAATCGATCCCCAGAAGAGCCATGCCGCGGCTTGGAATAGGAGAGGCTCTCCCAATTCGAATCCGGCGAGATTTTCGGGCACTCGAACAACCGGCGACATCGCGACGCCCACGAGCAGCGTCGGAACGGCAAACAGAAATCCGGCCAGCGGCCCTGCGATGCCGATGTCGAACAGCATCTTCTTGGTCGGGATTGGTTCGCGGATCTTGATGAACGCGCCAAGCGTGCCCGTGAGGACGATCGGCATGGGGATGAAGAAGGGCAGCGAGGCGTCCACCTGATAGTATCGGCACGCGAGATAGTGACCGAGTTCGTGCGCGCCCAGGATCAACAGGATGGTTCCGCTGTACCAGAAGCCGTTGACTAGCAGTAGAGTGTTGCTGAGGTCCACGGGCTGGCGCGCGAAATCGGAGAGGAACGACGCGTAATGGTCAGCGCCGATCAGCGTCGTGCTGGCGACGGTGAGCGCCAACAGCGCTGCGTGGAGCCACCGGCGATCCTGAAATCTTGTGCGACCAGCGAAAGCGGGTGGGAGCGGCTGCTCCGGAAGCGGCTCGTACACTCGGGGATTACCGGCTAGCTGATATTCTGGAGGTCTTTTCCTGGCTTGAACCGGATGGTGCGGCCAGGGGGAATCCGCACTTCCTTGCCAGTGCGGGGGTTGCGTCCAATTCCACGCTTGCGGGGCTTGACCTGGAAGACGCCAAAGCCCCGGAGCTCGATGCGCTCGCCGCGCTGCATGGAGAGCCGCATCGCATCGAAGACGGCGTCGACCGCCACCTCGGCCTTCACCTTGGTGATGTCAGCAATCTTCGAAACCTCGTTCACGATGTCGACCTTGATCATTTAGGCTCTCCTACGAGGGTCTAAATATATTAAGAAACAACCACTTACGCTGTCAAGCTATCGGCTAAGTGGGCTTTGGACTTTAGAAAACGTGCCCAGCCACCTTCCTGCCGTCGTCCTCGTCGGCCGCCCGAATGTCGGGAAATCGACACTGTTCAACCGCGTTGCGGGCAAGCGCCGCGCCATCGTCAACCCTACAGCGGGGACGACGCGTGACGTGATCGACGAGCGCGCGGATTGGCGCAACGTCCCGTTTATGCTGACCGATACGGCCGGCATGTTCGGGCGCAGCGAGGACCCGCTGAGAAAGCACGTGCTCGAGCACGGAAGGCGGGCTCTTGAAAATGCGTCGGTGTTCGTCTTCGTCGTCGACGGCCGCGAAGGTCTCGTGCCTGCCGATCTGGAGATTGCCGAGGCTGTTCGAGCGAAGGGACGTCCGGTCATCGTCGCAATCAATAAGGCCGACGACAAACGTGCCCAGGCCGGCGCGCTCGACTTCTACGAACTGGGCTTCGAGCCGGTCGTGGAGATCTCCGCCGAACACGGGCTGGGTGTCGGCGACCTTCTCGACGAGGTGATCAAGCGCCTGCCGGGAGGGAAGTCCGAAGAGGATCGGACCGAGACCCCCGAGCCTCGTATTGCGATCGTCGGGCGGCCCAATGTGGGAAAGTCTTCGATCGTCAATCGCATCCTGCGCCAGGATCGCATGCTGGTGAGCGAGGTGGCCGGGACCACGCGAGATGCCGTCGACAGCGAGTTCCGCTGGCAGCACCGCCAGTTCCGAATAGTCGACACCGCCGGCATCAGAAAGCCGGGACGCGTCGCGAGTGCTGGAGCGGTAGAGGCTGTGAGTGTGCTGGGTGCGCGTCGAGCGATCGCGGACGCCGATGTCGTCGTTCTGGTCATCGATGCGACGCTTGGCGCCGCCGATCAGGATGGCGCGATCGCCGGAGAGGCGGAGCGGGCTGGGCGAAGCGTCATCATCGCGGTGAACAAGTGGGATCTGGTCAAAAAGGCAGGGCAGGACTTCGCCGCGGAGTTTGACGACAAACTGAGGTTCAATCTCAAGTTTCTCGATTTCGCGCCGATCGTCCACATCTCCGCGCTGACGGGAGAGCGAACAGGACGATTGCTCGAGGTGGTGGAGAAGGTGATGGCCGAGCGTGCGCGGCGGATTCCGACCCCGGAGCTGAACCGGTTTCTGACCGGCGTTACGGAATCTCACCCCGTGCCGAGTGCCGGCAAGCGAGCCGTCAGGATCCTCTACGCCGCGCAGATCGGCGTGGGGCCGCCGACCTTCGCGCTCTTTACGAACATCGCGGCCGAATTGCACTTTTCGTACGAGCGCTTCTTGAAGAATCGCCTGCGGGAGGAGTACGGCTTCCTGGGCACCCCGATCCGCCTGCAGATTCGCCGCCGTAAGAAAAACTAGGAGCCGGTCCGCGTACTAGCATGGGACTCATGCTAGTACGCGGACCGGCTCCTAATCCGCTATACTCCGGGCATCTGTGCCCGACGTGGAGATACCCAAGCGCGCGCTGTTCAAGGCGTCTGAAGTCTGCGAGATCGCGAGCGTCCAGCCGTACGTGCTCCGGTCGTGGGAGTCGGAGTTTCCGGACCTGGGCGTGTCGAGGGGCGCAGGGCCGCGCACCTATCGGCGCGCCGACGTTGAGAAGGTGCTGCGGATCAGGCAACTCGTCTTCAGCGACGGGCTGACGCTGGCGGGCGTGCGGCGGCGGATCGAAGACGAGGCGCCGCCCGTCATCGAAGAGGAAGCCGCAGCACCGATCAAAGAGCTCCTCGGCCGGAACGCGAAGGAGCGCCTCAGCGAAGTGAAGCGAGGGTTGATTGGGCTGCTCGAACTGCTCAGCGGTCGTCCAGGCGATCCCCACATGGCCGTCCGTGCGGCAGCGCGCGCGGTTGCGGTGCGACCGGCCGTTCCGAAGCGGAAGAGCAAGCCAGCGAGAACGGCCTCACGCAAGCCGTCCCGCCGTCGCCGCTAGCCGCACCGGCGCCACAATCACGTCACACTCGCGGCGACGTCCAGGCGGTATTCTGTAGACCGATGGAGTTGACCATTGCTCCGCCGGGTGATCCTGGGTGTGCTGCTGCTCGGAATGGTCGGCCTGTTGGCCGAACTGTTTTTGCTGGGACACTACGAGGACCGCACTCAGTGGGTCCCGCTTGTTGCGCTGGCTGCCGGATTGGGCGCGCTGGCGCTCGACGGCGTCTATGGCCGCTGGTGGACCCGGGGCGTTCTATGCCTCGTGATGATTGGCTTCATCGCCACGGGCGTGCTCGGTGTGTACTTTCACTTCAATGGCAGCCGCGAGTTCCAACAGGAGATGGATCCCTCGATGACTGGCGTCACACTGGTGTGGCATGTGTTGCGCGCCAAATCGCCGCCGACGCTGTCGCCCGGCACGATGGTGCAGATGGGGATTCTTGGCTTGGGTTACGCGTACTTACGGAGGACGAAATGAAGAAGGTGATTACGTTTGTGGTGTGCCTCGCCGTGGCTTCGGCTGCGTTTGCGCAGGTGGGGAAGTCGCTCGGGGTCGTCGATGCCAACACCGCCAGCGAGCAGGCGCTGCTGGCGATGCCGAACATGACGCCGGCGGTGGTCAAGGCCCTGCTGGCGGCGCGTCCGTTTGACGACGTGCTGGCGCTCAACAAGTTTCTGCTGGCGCAGAAGCTGACCCAGGAGCAGATCAGCCAGTTCTATGGGAAGGCGTTCATTCACGTGAACCTGAACACCGCCACGCCTGACGAGATCATGTTGATCCCGGGCGCCGGCAAGCGGATGGCGCACGAGTTCGAGGAGTACCGGCCGTGGCGCAACTGGGCGCAGTTCGAAAAGGAGATCGGCAAGTACGTCAACCAGCAGGAAGTGGCGCGCCTGGCGCAGTACGCCTTCATCCCCGTCAACCTCAACACGGCCACCGAGGCCGACATTCTGAGCATTCCTGGCGCCGGCAAGCGCATGGTGCACGAGTTCCAGGAGTATCGGCCCTGGAAGTCGATGGCGCAGTTCGACAAGGAGATCGGGAAGTACGTCGATCAGAAAGAAGTGCGGCGGCTGGCCCGCTACGTGGTTATTCAGTAGAATGCGAGAGCTATCAGCTGCGAGCTGCCAGTTCAAACTGGCGGCTGGTCGCTGGTAGCTGTTCGGGATGTGGCGCAGCCTGGTAGCGCACCTGACTGGGGGTCAGGGGGTCGCAGGTTCGAATCCTGTCATCCCGACCACCTTCTGCAATCCACCATTGGTAGATTGCCGATGGTTAGATTGCTAGAGTGTTGAAGAGCAGAATCGCAAATCAACCTTCTCACAACACTCTGACAATCTGACCGTCCAACCATCTTCCAATTCTCCATCTTGATCAGCCCCCTCCAAGTTTTGGGGGTCGCGCTCTTCACCGCCCTTGCCACGGGCCTGGGCGTGTTGCCCGTCATTTTTCTCCCCAACAAAGAGACGCGCTGGCGCGGCATAGCCGCAGCGACCGCGAGCGGGATGATGCTCTCTGCGTCGGTCTTCGCGCTCGCAGACGAAGCGCTCAGCGTGGCGCTGCGCTCGAGGTGACGGCCGGCATGCTCGCCGGCGGCTCGGTACCACGCTCGATCACCGTCGATCACGGAACCGAATTCATGTCGCAGGCGCTCGAGGACTGGGTCTATCAGCGTGGCGTACAGCTCGATTTCATTCGGCAGGGAAACCGGTGGAAAAAGCCTTCATCGAGTCGTTCAACGGACGGCTCCGCGACGAGTGTTTGAACGTTCACCAATTCGCGTCGATCGAGGACGCGCAGGCCAAGATCGAAAGCTGGCGCATAGACTACAGTCAGCGCCGTCCGCACGGCTCGCTCGGCCATCTGACACCGGACGAGTACGCGCAGCAGCGGCAGATTTCACCGACCGCTGAAGCCGCTTCTCTCTAGCGTCCGCTTTCTCGTTTCGCGACCAACGTCAAGACCCGGAGCAGTCCACCTTCCAGTGTCAATCGATCGAGGAAGCTTACGCAGAAATGACTGCAGGCCGCCTGGAGCCGCCGTCACTTATCGCAGACGATATGTCAGCCCGGTCATGATCCGGAGATCGCCCACCGCTTCATCTGTCGTGAAATCGACGACGCCGATCGCCGACCAATAGCGGTTGAGCGTCGCCGACACGTTTCCCGACAGCCTGCGCGTTCTCGGCCGGCTCTCAATTCTCACCCCGTCGCTGCGCACGAAGCGAATGACGGCTAGTGAAGTGGAATAATCGCCGGACACATACACGCCCCGCGTGACGGCCCGGCCGATTGACAGATACCGGGAGTGATAGGGACCTGTCGGTCGATCGATAGTGGCGTCCGACCCCGACACGTCGAGTCCCGAGTTGAACGGGTTGGTAGCGTATCCGCCAATCGTGACGCGGGCCGTCGGCCGATCGTCACGATTGTCACGATCGCGTGCGTAGCCGCCGTATATCTCGAGTCCGCGAACCACTCTCGCGGTCACGCGCCCGCCGGCAGTCTGATAGCGAAGGCCGTCGACCGCCAGGGGCGCGAGCGGCCGGCCGTTCAATACGTCGTCGGTAAGCGTTCGCGCATCCAGCGAACGGCCGCGACTGAAAGTGCCCTGCAATTCGAGGCGCGATCCTGCAGACCCGCGAGCATTCAAGAGAAAGTAGGACAAGCCGCTCTTCGCGGTGCCGTTAGCCGGTCCCTCGAGGTCGTACTCCAACGCCTGATAGGCAAAGAAGGAGCGGCCGGCGGGAATGTAGTTGGTCACGGTCAGTAGCGACCGCTGAGTCACGCCTCCTTGCTTGATGGCGGCATACCCGACGACGTGGCGCCGCAGGAAGCCGCTCTCGAGCGCGGCATACCCGCCGTACTTGCGAACATCTGATGCGTAGCCGGGCTCGTAACCGAGAGGCTCGCCCCCCATGAACACGCCTGCGCTCAGCCTTCTCTCGGCCCCGGTGGAACCCGTCCGGTACTCGGCGAGGCCGCCCGCGAGCGCACCGGCGGTGCCCAGATCTGGCAACCACAGATGGCCGCCGCGAACGCGAAGCTGACCTCGGCTGCCGATGCGCGCACCCACGAATCCTTCGTACAGCGAGACGCGCTGTGGTCGTGCATCCGACCCGTAACGTGTATGCCGGAGATCGAGGCCCGTCTCGAAACCGCTCGAGTCCGCCTCAGGCGTCCTGAAGGTGACGGCCGTCGCGAGCTCGATGGCGGAGCGTGTCTCACTCTCGCCTGAAGGCCGGCGAGTCGAGGTCACGTAGAAGGACACGCGGCCCACGGGCCTCGACGACTGTGCCCAGGACGGAGCACCGCCAAGCAGCACGGCGACAAGGACGACAAACCATCGGTGCTCTTGTGGCATTCGGCCTCTGCTAGTCGCCACGGCCCGTCGGATGACAGCCGTAGCAGGCACGGGAGTCGTATCGGTATCCGTTGCGTTCGCGGTGCTCGTCGTCCATCCGGCTTTGCGAGTGTTCGTGACACGTCAGACACGTGAAGTTCTGGTACGACCCGCTGCTCGTGTGGCAGGTGGAGCAAGGCGCCTGGTGCCGTCCCGACGTGATGGGGAACCGGTGGTTGAACCTTCCCTGCAGCCAGCTGGAATCACCGGCGCGGTGGCAGGTGTCACACGTCGTCCCGAATCCGGAAGCCGCATGCGACGGTGCCGTCGTGCGGCTGTAGTCTTCACGATGGCAGCCCACGCAGGTGCGCGGCGTGCCGCGATAGACGTTGTTGGCGTGACATGCGCCACACGACTGCGCCGCGTGCTGTCCTACCAGCGCGAAGACCGTGGCGTGGTTGAACCCCGCACCGCCGAAGCTGGGGTCGGTGGGGCGATGACAGCTCTCGCACGTGGTCGGAAAGCCCGCCGCCGCATGGTTGGGTGCCGTCGTCCGGTTATAGGCGTCGCGATGGCAGCCCACGCACTCGCGCGCCGTGCCGCGATAGACGTTGTTCGCGTGACAGGCGACGCATGACTGCGTCGCGTGCTGTCCAACGAGGGGGAAGACGGCGGCATGGTTGAATCCCGCACCGCCGAAGCTGGGGTCGGTGGGGCGATGACAGCTCTCGCACGTGGTCGGAAAGCCCGCCGCCGCATGGTTGGGTCTCGTCGTCCGGTTATAGGCGTCGCGATGGCAGCCCACGCACTCGCGTGCCGTGCCGCGATAGACATTGTTCGCGTGACAGGCGACGCATGACTGCGTCGCGTGCTGTCCAACGAGCGGGAATGTCGCCTGATGATCGAAGCGGGCCTGCTGGAATCTGGCATCGCTCGGTCGATGGCAGCTCTCGCATGTCGTCGGGAAAGCTGCGGCCACGTGGTTCGGCTCCCGTGCCGACCGATAGTCCTGCTCGTGACAACTGACGCAGTCGCGCTGCGCCGAGCGGAGATTGTCGTTTCTATGGCACGACTGGCAGGACAACTGCTGATGAGCCACGCCTAGCGGCAGGCCGGTGGAACTGCCGTGGTCGAAGCGTACGGCGGTCCAGGCAATCGGGCGGTGGCACTGCTCGCACTGCGATCCTAGCTGTAGGCGGAAGCGGTCATCCTGTCGGCGCTGCCAGTGACAGTCGTAGCAGGCCCTAGGCGTGCCTTTGTAGACGTTGTTGAGATGGCACGACTCGCAGGCCACGCTCAAGTGCCGGCCTTCCAGTCGGAACGTCGTCTTGTCGTGAAACTGGCGATTCGGCGTCTCGAACTGTGCGGCCGCAAGCGACGCGACGACCATCGCGGCACCGAACGACAGCAGAGAGAAGCGGCTTATCCGGTTCATATGTTCGTCAAGGTCTGTGACAACCTTCGCAGACCGAACCGAGCGCGCCGCGGTGGATGTCGGTATGACAGGTCGTGCATACCGCTGAGACGGCATAGGCCGCCACCGGCTTCAATCCCGCCGGCCCCCGGGGCAGCGGCTTGTGACACGCGGCGCAGCTCGCCGAGAGATGGCGGCCTGCGAAGAACGCCCGCAACGTTCGTGTGTTCTTATGCCTGTAATGCGGTAGCGCAAACGTGTCGGTGGAGTGACACGTTTCGCAGGCTCCGCTCAACTGACCCCGATGCGCGTCCTCATGGCATGACGCGCAAGTTGTGGTGACACCCGCCAGCCGGCGCGCCGTGCCGTGACCCGACGGAAAGGCGCCTGTCTCCACCTTGTGGCAGGCATCGCATTCCAGCCGCGCATGCCTGCCGGTCAATGGGAATCTCGTGGTCGCGTGCGCGAACTTGGAGACGGCGAACTTCGGAGCGTCCACCGTGTGGCAACTCTCGCAGGCCGATGCAAGCTGGCCGAGATGCGCGTCCTTGTGGCACGACTCGCATGTCGTGGCCGTGCTCGTGAAACCCGCTCGAACGGCGGCAAACGGGGCACCGGTGCGGGCAGGCTTCAGCGTCGAGGGATGGCACTGCCTGCACGTGAGTGCGGCGTGCTCGCCCCGGAAGAAGGCGCGCAGATTGGCGTGGGTGTAGGTGTCAATCTGCCATGACCGAGCTGAATGGCATTTCTCGCACGACAGGCCGAGCTCGCCCTGATGGACGTCGGCATGGCACGACTGGCACGATCCGCTCAGCCCCTTGAAGTCGTTGCTCTTCAGACGCGCCGCCTTGTGGCACGCGACACACGCGACGATCGGCGTGAGTGTCCTTCAACGCAAACCGAGTGGTTGCGTGATCAAACGCACCCTTCTGAAAACTCGACTCCGTATGGCAGGCCCCGCAATCCTGTTTGAAGGTTCCCCGATGTGGATCGGAGTGGCAGGCTGCGCACGTGGCCGACGGCGGCTTCACCATGGCGGCCGGCTTCACGTGGCAGCTCGCACATCGGACCGTCTGGTGCTTGCCTCTGAGCGCAAACGCCGTGCGCGCGTGATCAAATTTCGCCGTTCGCCATGCCGACTCGGAATGGCACGACGCGCACGCTGCGCCCAGCCGTGACTGGTGCGGGTCCCTATGACAGCTGCTGCAGGACGCAAACGCGACCCCCTTGAACCTGCCGTTGGCATGGCAGCTCGGACACGCGGAGGACTTGTGGGCACCGACGAGCGGGAAGGCGGTCTTCGAGTGGTCGAACCGTCCGCCCGCGACTACATCCTTGAACGACACCTGCGCCGTATGGCAGCTCTCGCATCGGGTGCCGAGCGATCCCTTGTGTACGTCTGTGTGGCAGGACTGGCATGCCGGATTGGCTGTCAGAAACGAGCGCGTCTTGTGGCAGGAAGCGCACTTGCCCGCGACCACGGCGTGCCGGCCGTCGAGCGGGAACCCGGCGACCCGCGCGTGGTCAAACGCCCGCTGGTCGAACGGACGGAGTTCACCCTCGACGCCCGTGTGCTCCACATGGCAGGTCACACAATCGCCCTTGACATCACGGTGCACGCCAGCCCTCCTCGATACCCGGTCTGCCACAGGCCTGTGGCATGAGAGACACTTCTCTGCCGTTACGCCTTTCCCCTGTTCGTGGCACTTCTGGCAGTTGGCGATGCCCTCGAGCCCTGCGTGTGCCTTCGTCAGCGCTCCCGGCGACAGCAGCGCACCCAGCTGCGCTGCGGCTTGGCCCTGCCCCGGCGATCCACGCCACGCTCGCCAGCAGCACCAGACGGAGCACGCCTACCACCTGAACGGCACATATCCGAGGTACACGGTGACCGCCACGTGTGCCGCCACGATGGCCATCTGCATGTACACGAGTGGCAGATGAAACACGTGCCACAGCCCGAACAGTTTCTTTGTCCGCTCGAGATACGCGATGCGGCGAAGGAGGAGCGCGCGCCCGACGGTCAGCGCGATGACCTCGGTGAGAAGCTCGCGTGGCAGCGCCGACCGTCGCAGGTCGCGTTCGAGTGCCCGCACGCGACGGCCGAGGGCAAGCTCGCCGAACAGCAGGTCGAAGAACGAGAGATCCGAGGTGCTGTGGGGCACCGCCCGGCGCTCGAACGCGCGTAGACGCTCGAGGACTTCGGGTGATGCGACGGACTTTGCCAGAACGATCTGCAGCGTCGCCGCTCGTGCATCGAGTTCGGCCCTGGGCAGTTCGGCGCCGCGCATGGACCGCGGTATCCGCACGTACAAGTGGCGACCGACGAAGCCCGACACCACCACCGTCACCATCGCCCAGTACGCCGCCGAGACGATGCCGTTGAACTTGAAACTCGTATGGAAGGTGACAAGAACGGGGCCAAAGATGCCGCAGAAAAGATGGACCTCCAGCCACGTTTTGAGGCTGCCGGCCGACCGCAGACCGGGTACCCGCTTCCTGATCATGTAGATGAAGGGCATCAGCATCAGCACGCCCCCCACCACACCGAGGGTCTGGCCCACAGGGCCGGACGGACGCAGCAGCCGGTGCATCTCGGAGTAACCGCGCACGGCGAGCGGGGTCGTGTAGTAGCTCGCCGCCCCGCATCGGAAACAGAATCCAGATCGCCACGGCGATCGATGCCGTTGTGCCCCACGCCAGCCCGCTCTTCAGCACCGGTGATGGCCGGACGTGGATTGGTGGCGCGGTTGAGGTCGCTGCACCAGCACCGTGGGCCAACCTGGCGGCGCGTGGTTGCGGTGTCATAGGTCGACCGCGCACCCAGATCGGGCGGTCGCGACGCATGCCAATACGAGCCCCTCGGCTTGCTCGTCGGGGCTGAGTCCATCCGAAGCGCATGCCACGTCGCCCTGGATTACGCGTGTTCGGCACGTGCCGCAGATTCCGGCGCGGCAGAGCGATTCGATGGCGACACCTCCAGCCTCGGCCGCTTCGAGCAGCGTCTGGCCGGGAGCGATCACGATCGTCCGTCCACTGCGCGTGCACCGCATCTCATATCCTGAATCGAGCGCACGAGGGGACAACGCCAGCATCACACTGTCTTCCCTTGCTGCGTCTCTCGCCACAGACGCCGCCACCGCAGCCTCAAACACTTCGTAACGAACCTGCGCGGCCGGCACGTCGAGCCCAGCAAGCACAGCCTTCATCTGGTCGATCATTCCGGCAGGACCGCAGATAAGGCAGACTGACCCCGCGATGTCGGGGACGCACACGCGAATCAGCTCTGCATCGAGGCGCCCGGGATAGATACCGGCGCTCGCTGACCTGGTCGACGCCAGGTGGACGCGCACCTGCGGATGACGTCGGGTGATCACCGCGAGCTCCTCTCGAAAGGCGAAGTCCGCCTCGGTCCGCGCGCTGTACAGCAGCGTCACCCTTCGCGACGGTTCGGACTGTACGGCGTGCCGAAGCATGCTCATCAGCGGAGTCATGCCGATGCCGCCAGCCAGCAGGACGATGGGGCGATCGTCTCCAGATGGGTACTTGAACGCGCCATTGGGACTCCGCACCGAAAGCTGCACTCCCGGACGCGCGGTCACATGCAGCGCGTTTGAAACCAGGCCCTGGCGCTTGACCGAAATCTCGAGATACCCTCGGACATCGGGTGCGGAGCTCACCGAGTAGCAGCGCGAGACATCCTTCCCGTCTATACGAATGCGAACGGCGATAAACTGTCCGGACTCGAACTCGAATCCGGGCGGTCGGGCGAGACGAATCGTCTTGACGTCCGGCGACTCGTCAAACGTAGCGAGAACCGGTACCTGGACGAATCCTCTGGGTCGCGGGGGCTGTCCGGCAGGCGGAGCCCCGTCCGGATTCGAGGTTGACGAGGTCGGAGTCTTCCGCGGCAGCGGCAGATGGCGCGGTACCAGCACTTCGCACGCCATGAACCAGGCCATATGTGCCGCAAGGCCCAGCCCAACGCCGATCGCGGAGGAGAAGAGCCAGGGTGTCACGGAAAAGAGCACTGAGACAGCTGCGAGTGAGCTCACAGGGCCCGGTGTCATGCGACGATGGTTGCGCAATGACGCCAGGGCAAGGTGGATAGTCGTCACGAAAGCGAGTGCAGACGAAGACACCATGGGTGTGCGCGTGAGTGACGTTGGACACAGCTGGAGGAGGCTGGGGTGTGCGCCCCTGTTCCGAGCAGGTTGCGGCGCGCACCCCCAATACTTACGGCACGGCTACGGGCGCCGTCATCAAACAAATGTTCGATGAACGCGATTTATGGAAACAACAGATGTGAGGCGTGGCCGACTTACTATTGCCGTCGCGATGTTTGGGGCAATTGCCATTCTGATTACGCTAGATCTCGCCGCGGACATGCAGGCTGGCGTTCAGGCAGGGCATGTCCTCTTTGAGGCCGTCGTGATGCTGTGCGCGCTGGCGGGCCTTGGCGCGTTGTGGCGAGGATTTCAGCTGGCGGAGGCGCGAGCCGCCCACCTTGACACCGACCTCGTGGCCGCTCGGCTGGAAGCTCACCGTTTCAAGCAGGAGGCCAGAGACGCCCTCCGCGGGCTGGGAGAGGCCATCGACACGCAGTTTGAGCGTTGGGAGCTGACCCCCGCCGAGCGGGAGATCGGCCTCCTCCTCCTGAAAGGGCTAAGCCACAAGGAAGTGGCCGAGGCGAGAGCGACAAGCGACGCGACCGTGCGTCAGCAGGCGCTCAGCGTGTATCGAAAATCCGGCCTGAGGAATCGCTCCGATTTATCCGCGTTCTTTCTGGAAGACCTGCTGCTGCCGCAGAGCGCACGAGCGAAGCCGAACGCCTGACGGATGTCACAACACCGTGCCGAACAACGTGCCCACGATTGCGGTCACGCCCATCGCCAGTGCTCCCCAGAAGGCTACGCGCAACGAAGCCCTCAGCACCGGCGCGCCACCCGTGCGTGCCGACAGGGCACCGAGTGCGGTGAGAAACACTAACGACGTGCCCGCCACCACCGCCACAACATGCGCTGGCGGAGCCACGAGCGCGGTCAGCAGAGGCAATGCCGCCCCCACGGCGAACGTCCCGGCCGATGTCAGCCCCGCCTGTACGGGACGCGCAACGACGTTTTCCGACAGGCCAAGTTCATCTCTTGAATGGGCTCCCAGGGCGTCGTGAGCCATCAACTGCTCCGCGACCTCCGTCGCGAGTTCCGCCGTCAGCCCGCGAGCGACGTAGATCGCCGCCAGCTCCCTTCGTTCGAATTCCGGTTGATCGGTTAGCTCCTTGCGCTCGCGGGCGAGGTCCGCTCGTTCCGTGTCGGCCTGCGAGCTGACCGAGACAAACTCACCAGCGGCCATCGACATCGCCCCTGCCACCAGGCCGGCGACCCCCGCGATCAGCATCTCGTCACGCCCGGTATTGGCTGCTGCCACGCCAACGATCAGACTTGCCGTGGAAACGATGCCATCGTTTGCTCCCAGCACGGCGGCCCGCAGCCAGCCGATGCGCTCGGTGCGATGTCGTTCCAAATGAACACTTCGGAGCACCCCCTTACTCCGGCCAAGCCGCTCCGGGATCCATGTTGACGAGGGTGTCCCGCACGACTTTAGGAATTTGGGGCCGGATGTAGGGCCTGCCCACGGACTTGTGGCAGGCATAACAGGACTCAAGCGCGGCCTCGTACGACTTCGCGAATTGCACACTATCCTTTTTGTCGATTGCCGCCTTCACTGCTGCGAACGTACTCGCGTCCACGGCATCAAAGATCCCTTTGAGATCGACGAGCGCGCCGTCTGGCCCTTTGGGCTGCGGGTTGATGCGGATCAGCCACCGCACGTGGTTGCGCGACTCGCTGTAGTAGTACGCCGCGAGCGGCCAATTCTTGGCTTGCCCGGCAAACCACAGGTTGGACCAGTGGAACGACACGTCCGCCATCGCGACTGAGGCAGACGGGGCCTTGTCTTTCAGCATCTGAATGTCGGCCTTCATGGCGGCGAGTTCGGCCGCAACGGCATTCGAGTCCGCCGTCGCCGCCACGGGGGCGGCGGTGGGCTGACAAGCGGTTGCAGCCAAGAGAATCGCCGCGAGGGCGCAGTGAAGAGGCCAGCTGCGGGAAGGCGTGTGCTGCATCGCATTAACTCCTGAGCCCTTCGGGCGAATGGGTCGATCCGTGGGGCGAGTTGCCGCTAAGAGGCATCAAGTATAGGGGGGAGGCTGGGCGGCGTCTAGGCAGTAGCGGCCCCCAACGGATCCGCCACCCAGCCGGATCGAACAGATCGACCGGGTATGGGTTAGTCTCTGACCACTTCTCAATTGTGATCAGCCCCTTACAAGTTTTCTGGGTCGCGCTGTTCACCGCGCTCGCCACCGGGTTGGGCGCGCTGCCGGTCCTCTTCCTCAAATCTGGCGACGCGCGATGGCGCGGGATCGCCGCCGCGACCGCCAGCGGCATGATGCTCTCGGCGTCGGTTTTCGCGCTCGCAGACGAAGCGCTCAGCCGCGGCGCGGCACTTGAGGTGACGGCCGGAATGCTCGCAGGCGCAGCATTCTTCTCCTACACGGCGACGCTGATTGACAAGAAGGGCTGGACGCTTCGCGGATTGAACCGCCAGAACTCGCGGCAGACGGTGCTGCTGTTGCTCACGCTGTTCGTGCACAGCATTCCCGAAGGCGCGGCCATCGGCGTCGGCTACGCGACGGGCGAGATCAAGTTCGGCTGGCTGCTCGCGGTGGCCATCGCCGTGCACAATATCCCGGAAGGCACGGCCGTGTCGCTGCCGTTGCGCGCCAACGGCGCCTCCATTGCGAGGTGCATCTGGTATTCCATTCTGACGAGTTTGCCGCAGCCCATCGTCGCCGTGCCGGCGTTCCTGCTCGTGTCGGTGTTTCAACCGCTCCTGGCCGCCAGCCTTGGCTTTGCCGGCGGTGCGATGATCTTCCTGGTGATTGCCGAACTTCTTCCGGAGAGCTTTGAGCATGCCTCGAAAAATGAGGCGGCTTGGGGCGTGACCCTGGGATTGGTCGGGATGCTCGGGTTCATCGCGGCAATCGGTCTCTAGCTGTCCGGATTTGCGTCAGCGAGCGAGGCTGGCCTCTCCCTTGCTTCCTGGTGGGCATGGCAAACGAACCGACCAACTTGACAATGCATCGCGCGAGCACCAACGTATGGGATCGTCAGGACCTCGAGCAGTCGCGGGGGCGACTTCTGGCCATGGCCGGATTCGGCTTCATGGCTGTCGGGGCCGCGCTGTTATCAGTGTCGTACGCAGCGCAGATCGCGTGTCTCGGCCAGCGTGTACGCCCGGTGCTGCGCCGACGTCCGAGGGTCGATGAGATCAACCATGCGTCAGAAGAGTCGTTTCCTGCGAGCGATCCACCAGCGTGGACGCCTGCGGTCGGCAAACCGGGAACGGTCGACGCGCACTAGCCTGTTGCACCACGGCTCTGGAGTTCTCGCGGTTGTATTGATCCTGTCGATCGCCGTTTCGGCTCAGCAGCCGGTGTTTACACCGCCCAGGGCCCAGCGGTTCACTCTCCCGTCGCTGCCGGGGCCAAACGTCGTCGCCGGTGGCGAGGTGATGATCGAGCTGACGGTCGATCGGCAAGGATTGCCGACTCGCCCGATTTTGCTTCGCAGCACTCCTCCGTACACGCAGATGGTGCTCGATGCCGTCATGGGCTGGCAGTTCGTGCCGGCGAGGGCGGCTGCCGTCAAGGGGCTGCCCATGCCGGTTGAAGGGCAGGTCCTCGTCGTTGGCGTCTTCCGTCCTCCGTCGCTCTACAGCGGGCCAACCCTGGGCGAGCCGCCAAGGCAGCTGGCCGCCGCTTCGTCCGACGTGGCGGCGCCTCTCGCGGTCGTGCCTCCGGTGTATCCCGTGAATGCCAGCGGTCCAGGAACGTTGCTCTTCGAGTTGGACCTCACCGAAGAAGGTCAGCTGGCTGAAGCCCGGTTTCTTACGGGCACTGCGGGTTTCGAAGGCCCCGCACGCGATGCGCTGCGCGCGTGGAAATTCAGGCCTGCCCTCGTGCGCGGACGCCCGGCCAGGGGCGCCGTCTACGTGCTCTTCGGTTTCGCGACGCCCATCGGATTGTCGCCACGTTGAGCACTCTCGAGCAGACCTCTCCAACACAACACCGTCGCGCCTATTCCGCCTGGATCGCGGTGTGCCTCGCGTGGGGGACGACATTCATGGCGACGCGCGTCGCCATCGAGAGTATCCCGCCGTTCGTCATGGCGGGCACGAGACACGTCGTCGCGGGACTGCTGTTCGCCGCCGTGCTGCGGATGCGCGGCATCGGCCTGCCGCCGATAGCGTCGTGGCCCGGGCATGCGCTGCTCGGCGTGCTGATGGTCACGGTCGGCAATGGATGTCTGGTGTGGGCCCAGCAATTCGTGCCAAGCGGCGTTGCGGCCGTCATGGTATCGGTGATCCCGTTCTGGATGATTGGCGTGGAGGCGCTCATACCTGGCGGGGAACGGATCCACCAGCGTCAGTTTGCCGGCCTCTCGCTGGGATTCATCGGCATCGTCCTGCTTGCGCGATCGAGCCTTCAGAGTACCGGCGCCTCGGGGGTACGAATTGCGGTGGGAGTGATGATGATCCAGTTGTCGTGCCTTGGCTGGGCCATCGGGTCGGCTTACAGCAAGCGGCACAAGCGGGATGAGAATCTGTTTGCCGCGACGGCCGTGCAGATCGTGTTTGGCGGCCTCGTGTTGATGGCGATTGCCGCGCTCACTGACGAGTGGGGGGACGTGCACCCAACGACCCGAAGCCTGTCTGCGGTGCTGTATCTGGTTGTCGTCGGCACCTTCGTCGGCTACCTCAGCTATGTCTATGCGCTGAAGCACCTGCCCGTGTCGATCGTGTCGCTGTACGCGTACGCCAATCCGGCCATTGCCGTCGTGCTGGGCTCGCTCATCCTGAACGAAGCCATTCACGACGCGCATGGCCGTCGCCATCGGCGTTATCTTCGTCGCGATGCTGATTGTGCGGAGCGCCGGTACATTTCGTAGTTCGTGAGTACCTGGCGCACGTACGTGCGCGTCTCCCGATAGGGGATGCTGTCGATGAACAGCTCTTCGGAGAGGCCTTTCGCCGAGTCCCACCACACCTGCACGCGCTCTTTGTCGGCGTTGTACGACGCGATGGTGGGCGCGAGAGCGCCCGCGTACTGTGCCGACAGACGCGCGAGAAGCCTGGCGGCCAGCTCTGCGCTTTGTCCGGGATCGGTGAGCCGGTCGAGCGCTTCTGGTGAAGCGAATGACGGGTCGAGCTCGACGGCCGTATACGGCATCACCTGAAAGAGACCGACCGCGCCCACCGGCGATCGAGCGGTGCGATCGAAGTGCGACTCCTGGCGGGCGAGGCCCAGCATGAGAAGCGGATCTACTCGAGCACGCGCCGCTGCTGCCGATACCGGCTCCCAATACGCGCGCGGATACGCAAGCGCCCAGAAGTCGTCGGGCAGATTGCGGGCGGGCCGCTGCAAGTACTGGCCGAAGTGCGTCGACATGAGCGTCGAGGACGAGGTGTAGTCGCCAGCCGCTTCTGATGCGCGCGCCGCCAGAAGTGCCACAGCCGCGTCCCGGCGGAACGCTCCGCTCAGACGGCGGGCGAATACCGCGGCCTCCGACGGCCATCCCGCTCGAGATAGCAAGGCCGCCGCTTGGTAGTCCGGGTGCGCCGTCGCCGCCTCAGGCAGTGTCAGCTCAGGAAACGTGAGTGTGGCAGCGGGCGGCGACGCCTTGATGCGAGCGGCGGCGCGGAGGCCGTAGTAGCTGAATGGCTGCTGTGCCGCGAGCGAAGCCCAGCGTTTCGCCGCCGCCGCTCTGGCGCCCGAAGACTCCTGCGAGTACGCCAGCCAATAGGAAATTGCGCGCTCGGTCTCTGAATCAGGCTTGAGCGCGAGCGCCAGTTGCAGTTCCTTCACCGCCCTGTCGTCGTTGCCCGTGCGCAGGGAAGCAATCGCCATCCGCCAGAGCACATCGAGACGTCCAGCCCGAGCCGTCGTCATCTTGAGCAGCTCGTCGTACACGGCATGAGCCTTTGCAGGCTGTCCGACGCTGACGAGGTACTCGGCAAGCAGGCGCGCCGCAGCCTGCCGGTCGCTCAGTTCGACGCCAGCGACGTCGCCCGCCACGATGGCGCGTCCCCTCGCTTCCACATCTGTGGTGCGCCCTTCTCGCACTTCGAGCCTGAACAGCACGATCGCGACATCGTGTGCTTCGTCGCTGTCGGGGTATTGCTTCAGGAAGGCCGTTGCGCGCGCTCTCGCTTCGTCGTTGGCTCGCAACGAATACAAGTGCTGGACGATCGCCGATTCCACCTCGACCGTTCGGGAGGAGGTCGGATAGCGCGTCAGCCATTCGAGCTCCATGTCCACGGCACGGCGGAACGCGGCCACGCTCGCCAGCCGATCGACGATGGAGTCGTAGTCCGATTCGCTCAGCGCAGAGGCTTTGGGAAGCTGGCCGGAGAGTCGCCGGGCGGCTCGGTCGGCCTCGTCGAACGCGCTGGCCTGCCGAAACGTCAGTTGCAGTTCCCTGTAGACCTCGAGCGCGTTGTCCGACTGGCCTGAGCTTTCCAGCATGCGCGCGAGGGCCAGCGCGGCGTCGTCAGCAATACTGCTGCGCCCGGCCGATTCCCGCGCGCGCCTGTACAGCGAAGTGGCGCAGTCCAGGTTCCTGGCATCACGGCAGGTGTTCGCAGCGAGCAGTAGCAGATCGGCCGGCGCCGAATTGCCGAGAACAGAAAGCCCCGTCAGTGCGGGCTGCAGATCGCCCGCGGCGAGAAGGGCCCGCACCGATTCACGGTGAGCGAGCGCCGCGAGAGAGGGTTCGCGCGCAGCCACCACTTGCCACGCGGCTGCGCTCTCGCGGTAGTTCTGCGCGGAGGAGAGCTCGCGAGCTCGCCGAATCTCGGCTTCGCTCTGCGAAAGGTTTTCAGCGGGCGCAGGAAGTTGGGGCGCCTGTCCCTGAGCGTGAACGGCAGCGAGGCTGAGCACGAACAGGCAGGCGACGACCCTCATCCCTTCGTCGAGAACTCGTCAAACGCGGCTTGCAACACGAACTCGGGACTGCCCTCGTAGTCGGTGAATCCGGGGAAGCTCGCGGTCTTCACGACTTCCGCCGCCGGCCGCCCCGACGCGATCGTCTTCTGGGCGAAATCGGCAACGGCCGACAGGTAGTCGCGGAACTTCAATAGATCCGCGCGGGTCACCAGAGTGGGGAAGTTCACTTTCGAGTGCCCCGCGATGTACATGGTGTCGTTCGGGTGATCTTTCACGACGGCTTCCATGGTCGCGATCCAGCCCCTCAGGGAGCCGCCGGCCGGGCGATCGAGTCGAGGATGCCGCACGTACGACATCAGGTCGCCCAGGTGCACGACGTTGGCGCTCTGGAACGTGATGACCGCATCTCCGCCCGTATGCGCCGGACCGTAGTGCTTCAAGCTGATGGTCTCCTTGCCGACCCGCTCGGACCACGTGGTGTCGAACGTCGTGTCCGGAAGCACCGGAGGAGTCTCGGACTTTGCCGTCTTCAGCAACTCGGGCACTTTGCTGTGGGCGACGTGTTTGATCGCCGACTTCCGGAAAATCCCATTGCCGGACGTGTGGTCGCCGTGGTGGTGGCTGTTGATCAGCAGATCAATCTTGCGCCTTGACAGCTCCTGCAGACGTTCCAACGCGATCGGTGCAGTGTCGGGGAACTGCGTGTCGACGACGACAACACCGTCCGGAGCGACGAGCATGCCGATCGTTCCGCCGCGGCCGCCAAAGACCCACACGTTGTCTCTCAGCACGTCGAACGTGGTCTGCGGCGGTTTGGGTGCCGCGCCAGGAGCCGGAGCGTTCTGAGCGAACGCATACGCGAGACTTCCAATGGCGGCGGACGAGGTAGCGAAAAAGTCGCGGCGGCTGAGGTTCGGCATAGTTCCTCCGGGTCACATTCTATAATGCCGCCATCATGGCGGACCACGATCACAAGCATCGCGACCGGCACGCCGTCCATCTTGCACTCGTGCTTCGTCTCAGGACTCAGGCCGCCGATGTCCGACGGCTCACGCAGGGCCTCGACGAGGTGGCACTTGCGAGCCGAAGCAGCCCAGGCAAGTGGTCTCTGAAAGAGCTGGTCTGTCACTGCCGCCGAATGGAAACGATTTTCGGCGAGCGACTACGCGGCATGCTTGATCGGGACAATACCGCCATCGTCCCTTACGACAATCCCGACGGAGACGAGATCTTCATCGCCCACACGCAGCGCCCGACGGAGGACGTGCTAGCGGAATACCTTACCGAGCGGGAGGCGCTCTGCCGGACGCTCGAGACATTGACGGCGGAACAGTGGCATCGCAAAGGCGCCCATCCCGAGTTCCCGCACTACGACGTGCACTTTCAAGTGGAGTACATGGCGCATCACGAGGCGCACCACATCTACCAGCTCTTCCAGCGGCGGGTTCCCTTCGGCAAGCTTCCGCACTAGAACTGAGAACTGAGACACTGAGAACTGACGAGACTGAGAACTGAGAACCGCCTACCTCGTCGGCTGAAGCCGGACTTCGCGTATTGCTGCGAGGAGGTCGTCGTCGGAGACCGTTTTTTGCGCGTCACAGAGAGCGATGATGCGTCGGTAGACCTGATCCAGCTCGAGCCGCGAAAGCTTCTCGCCGATGGCCTCGCAACGATGGTTCACGGCATGGCGGCCCGAATGCTTGCCGAGCACGAGGGTGCTGGCGGGCACGCCGACGTCGGTCGGGTTCATGATTTCGTAGGTGCGCCGGTCCTTGAGCATGCCGTCCTGGTGAATGCCGGCTTCGTGGGCAAAGGCGTTGCGTCCGACGATCGCTTTGTTGGCTTGTACTCGCTGACCGGTGAGCAAGCAGAACAGCTGGCTGGTGGGAAAGAGCTGCTCGGATCGGATGCCTGTCGTGAAGGGCAACCGATCCGGTCGAACTCGCATTCCCATCACGATCTCTTCGAGCGAGGCGTTGCCGGCGCGTTCGCCGACGCCGTTGATGGTGCACTCGACCTGCCTGACGCCCGCGGCGATCGCCGCGTGCGTATTCGCGACGGCCAGCCCCAGGTCGTCGTGGCAGTGGGCACTGAAGACCGCCTTGGCCGCGTTCGGAACCGTGGCCTGCACCGTTTTGAAAAACTCGTGAATCTCTTCCGGCGTCGCATAGCCAACCGTGTCTGGCAGATTGATGGTGGTCGCGCCGGCCTTGATGACAGCCTCGACGACCTGACACAGGAACGTCATGTCCGACCGCGTCGCGTCTTCGGCCGAGAACTGCACGTCGTCGGTGTACTGGCGCGCCTGCGTCACGGCGGCAACGGCGTTCTCCAGGCACTGCGCGCGGGTGATGTTCAGCTTTTTCTCGAGGTGAAGGTCGGACGTCGCAATGAACGTATGGATGCGCGACCGCTCTGCGCCGCGGAGCGCCTCGCCCGCCCGGTCGATGTCGTCGGCGCGGCAGCGCGCGAGTGCCGCAATCACCGGCCGCCGCACGGTGGCGGCCACTTGCTTGACCCCCTCCGCGTCGTCAGCGGACGCGATGGGAAATCCGGCCTCGATGAGGTCGACACCCAACGCGTCGAGCTGCTGGGCCATCGCAATCTTCTCGCTCGTGCGGAGCGAAAAGCCGGGCGCCTGCTCGCCGTCGCGAAGGGTCGTGTCGAAGATTGTCACGCGGTTGCTGGTCATGTCCACGGTTGTACGGCAGTCTGGGCTAATCGTCAAATCTATATTAATGAATTTGTCATAAACAGAGTTTATAGTATACCGCGATGGAGCTGGCCGAACTTCGTGTGTTTCTGACCGTGGCGGCCGAGCGCAGTTTTTCCCGCGCGGCGGCCAAGCTGCATCGGACGCAGCCCGCCGTCAGTCAGGCGATCCGGCGCCTCGAGGATGAGGTGGGCGAGCGGCTCTTCGACCGCTCGTCGAAGGACGGAACGCTGACCGAGGCCGGGCGCGTCCTTCGCGGCTACGCGGAGCGGCTGCAGCGCCTCGCTGAAGAAGCGCAGCTATCGGTTCGCGAACTGCGCGAGCTCCAGAGAGGCCGCGTGCTGATTGGATCGAACGAAGGCAGTGTGCACGTGCTCCTGCCGCTCATCGAAAGCTTCCGCCAGCAGCACCCCCGCATCATGGTCGACGTTCGGCGCGTTCCGGCGCGACAGATTGGACTCGAGGTGGCGCAGGGCAGTCTCGACTTCGGCGTGGTCACGTTCGATCCCGGCGACAAGCGGCTCCAGTCGGTCGTGCTGGGATCGGACGAGCTCGTCATGCTCGTGCATCCGTCGCATCCGTTTGCCGGGCGCGACACCGTGCCTATCGGCGAGTTCGCGCACGAGACCGTGATCGCCCACAGCGACCCATCCCCGGCCCGTGATCAGGTGCTTCGGCAGGCGGAGCTGCGCCATGCGCCCATCAATATTCAGATAGCGTTGCCGAGCCTGGAAGGCATCAAGAGGGCCGTGGAGAGAAAGATGGGCGTGGCTCTGCTGCCCCGGCGGTGCGTGGTGACCGAGATCGAGCGGAAGCAGCTCGTCGCTGTGAAGATCCCTGAGATCCGCTATCAGCGCCAGCTCCGGCTCTTGTATCGGAAAGGGGAGTTGTCGCATGCGGCGCAGGCTTTCCTGGCGACAGCGAGGAAGTAGCGGCTAGAACCCGCTGACGTAGGGCAGGCTCGCGGCCGCGACGTTGCGGACCTGATCGAAGTCGTCGAGCAGCAATCCAGTGGCGTCCCAGGTGCCCGAGGTGAGTGCCTCTCGCGCGCCCGCCGGCACCGACGCTTGAAACGTCTTGCCGTTCACTTCGACGGTCTGCGCGCTGACGCTCACCGTGACCTCGGCCTTGGGATTGGCTTCGATTGCCGCCTGCAGGGCGTCGGCGTCGTGCGCGCTGACTGTGAGGCACGGCAGGCCGAGCGCGACGGAGTTGCCGAAGAAGATCTCCGAGAACGACTCGCCGACGATCGCCTTGATGCCCCAGCGCTGTATGGCCTGCGGCGCGTGCTCGCGTGACGAGCCGCATCCGAAGTTGCCGTTCACCACGAGGATGCTGGCGCCGACGAACCTGGGATCGGAGAACGGGTGTACGTGCCCGCGTTCCTGGAGCTGTTTCCGATCGTCCTCGAACGCATGCGTTTCCAGCCCCTCGAAGCTGACACACTTGAGGAACCGCGCCGGGATGATGCGATCCGTGTCGATGTCGTGTCCGCGCAGCGAGATGCCGCGGCCGGTGATGCGGTCGACATATCGCGAGCTCATCGCGCGTGAACCTCCTGGCCGAGGAGAACCTGCCGGACGTCCACGACCTCGCCGGCGATTGCGGCAGCGGCCACCATCGCGGGGCTCATCAAGAGCGTACGTCCCGTCGGACTGCCCTGGCGGCCCTTGAAATTGCGGTTGGACGACGACGCGCAGATCTGACGCCCCTGGAGCTGATCGGGATTCATCGCGAGGCACATCGAGCAGCCCGCGCCGCGCCACTCGAATCCGGCTTCCGTAAAGACCTTGTCGAGTCCTTCCTTCTCGGCAGCCTTGCGCACCGACTGCGAGCCGGGAACGACCAGGGCCTTCACGTGTCTGGCGACGCGATGCCCTTTGACCAGCCGGGCCGCTTCGCGCAGATCCGAGATGCGGCCGTTGGTGCACGAGCCGATGAACGCCACATCGATCTTGGTACCCGCAATCGGCATCCCGCCGCTGAAGCTCATGAACTCGAGCGCCTCGGCGATCGACGCGCGGTCTTCCGGCCGTGCGTCCCCTGGAGATGGGAGCTTCTCGCTGATGCCGACCGACTGCCCGGGGTTGATGCCCCACGTCACCGTCGGCTCGATCGCATCCGCGTCGAGTGTCACCACGTCGTCGTACGTCGCTCCTTCGTCGGAGGCGACAGCCTTCCACCACTGCGTGGCGTTCTCGAACGCCGCACCCTGCGGGACGAACGGCCGTCCGGCGAGGTACGTGAACGTGGTCTCGTCGGGGTTCACGTAGCCGACTCTTGCGGCTCCTTCGATCGACATGTTGCAGACGGTCATCCGCTCTTCCATGGTCATGCGATCGAATGTGTCGCCGCCGTATTCGTACGCGTAGCCAGTGCCGCCCTTCACGCCGAGCCGCCGGATGATGTCGAGAATCACGTCCTTGGCGTACACGCCGGGACGCAGGCGGCCGTTGACTGTGATGCGGCGGCAGCGCAGCGGCTCCATCGCGAGGCACTGCGACGCGAGCACGTCGCGCACCTGAGAGGTGCCGATGCCGAACGCGATGGCCCCGAAGGCGCCGTGCGTCGACGTGTGGCTGTCGCCGCACGCGATCGTCATGCCGGGCTGGGTGAGGCCGAGTTCGGGCCCGATGACGTGGACGATGCCCTGGTTTGCGCTGTCGATGTCGTAGAGAGGGATGCCGTACTCACGGCAGTTTTGCTCGAGCGCCGACATCATCTCTTCGGCGAGCACGTCCAGAAACGGGCGCCGCTGATTGAGCGTGGGCACGATGTGATCGACGGTGGCGAACGTGCGGTTCGGAAACGCGACTCGACTCGCCGCGCGCGCGCAGCATGTCGAAGGCCTGCGGGCTCGTCACTTCGTGAATGAGGTGAAGACCGATGAACAACTGGGTCTGCCCGGTGGGCAGCGTCGCACCGCGTGGCGTTCCCAGACCTTCTGAAGCAGTGTCTGTTTCATGCGATAATGGTCAAATTATGACATACCCCGAATTCTTCGTTGCACCGATGCGTCAGGAGCTGACTGACCTCGGCGTCCGCGAACTTCGCACCGTCGCCGACGTCGACACCGTGCTGGGCCGGCAACTCGGTCAGCCCGGCGATCAGCAAGGTCCCACCGTGATGGTCATCGTCAACTCTGTGTGCGGCTGCGCCGCAGGCAAGGCGCGCCCAGGCATCGCGATGGCGCTTCAGCATCGCACCAAGCCCGACATCGTTGCCACCGTGTTTGCCGGCGCCGACATCGAAGCCACCGAGCGTGCGCGCGCCTACTTCACGGGCTATCCGCCGTCTTCGCCGTCGATTGCGCTGCTGCGAGACGGCAAGCTGCTGTGGATGCTCGAGCGGCGGAACATCGAAAACCAGACCGCGGACCTGATCGCGAAGAACCTGACCGACGCGTTCGACAAGTACTGCGCGGCGAACGTCGCGGTCTAGCCGCCTCGCGTGTGCATTTCGAGGTGAGGATCCTTCTTCAGACTTGACGCCGGCACGAGCGGCGAGCGATCGCGGATCGCCAGCCGCTCTTCCGCGCCGCGATCGGACGCGCGCCGCCCACTCCGTCGTAATCAACTGGAGCAGCTCGTCCGGAGAAGCGCCGCGCCGCAGCGGCGTTCGGAGATCGGTGCCCGTTGTGGCGTACAGACAGCGGTACCACATGCCGTCTGCCGTCAGCCTGCTGCGATCGCAGCTTCGGCAGAACGGATCGGTCGTCGACGAGATGATCCCGAAGATCGTTCCGTCGGGCAGTCGAAAGCGATCGGCGGGCGCGCTCGTAGTTTCCGCGAGCGGCGTGACCGGGCCGTACCGCTGCTCGATCAATGCGAGCATCTCCTGCCGCGACATCGACGCGCTCGGGCGACCATTGTGTGGCGCCGCCGACGTCCATGTACTCGATGAACCGCACTTCGGCGTCGATGCCGCGCGCGTAGTCGAGCAACGCCACGATCTCGTCGTCGTTCGTGCCGCGCATGATGACTGAGTCGAGCTTCAGCCCGGGAAAATGCCCTGAGGCTTCGTCGATGCCGTGAAGGACCACGTCGAGTGAGTCGAACCGCGTGAGCGCCCGAAAGCGATCGCGCTGCAGCGTGTCGAGACTGACCGTCAGCCGATGCAGGCCAGCCTCCTTCAGCGCTCCTGCGCTTTCCGCAAGCATCACGCCGTTGGTCGTCATTGCCAGATCGCGAATGGCGGGCTTCGCCGCGAGCATTCTGATGAGATCCGGCAAATCGCGGCGCAGCAGCGGCTCGCCGCCGGTCAGACGCACGCGGTCGACGCCTGCGAGCGCGAAGACGTCGACCAGCGCGCTCATTTCCTCGAAGTGCAGGATGTCCTGGCGCGGCAGCCACACGTACTCCGCCTCGGGCATGCAGTAGCTGCAGCGCAGATTGCAGCGATCGGTGACCGACAGCCGCAGATTCCTCAGCGGCCGACCGAGCAGATCGGTCAGCGTCCCAGATCCCATACCGGCAGGGGAAACGCCGTGCGTTGCCCAGTAAAGCTCTCGCTCCAGCGGCCGGGAATGGCGTTCCGCACGAACGGCACGTGCCAGCTGGAGTCAGGTTGTAGGTCCGCACGAGAAATCCGTGGCGCTCGATGACCGCCTCGCCGCACTCGGGGCAATGGGTGTCCTCGAGATCGCCGACCCGGCCCGGCAGGTTTCCCGCATACACATAGCGAAGCCCGGCGGCGGCGCCGATCTCGGCGGCCCGCTGCAGCATCCGGGCGTGGTGTCTGGGGTGGCCGTCATCTTGTAGTCGCCGTGGAACGCCGTGACGTGCCACGGAATATCCGGCGACACGTCTGCCACGAATGCCGTCAGCCGCTTCAGCTCGTCGTCGCTGTCGTTGAAACCGGGAATCAGCAGCGTCACCAGCTCGAGCCACACGTCCATGTCGTGGAGCTGGCGGATCGTGTCGAGGATTGGCTGAAGACGTCCTCCCAGCTCGCGGTAGTGGCGGTCGTCGAAGCTCTTCAGGTCGACTTTGTACGCGTCGATCCACGGTCGCAGATAGTCGAGGACGCCGGGCGTGCCGTTGCCGTTCGAGACGAAGCCGGTCATCAGCCCGGCTGCGCGCGCTTCTTTGAAAATGGCGACGGCCCACTCGCTGGTGATGAGTGGCTCGTTGTACGTGCTGACCACAATTTCGCCCCGCGCTCGAGCGCGTCTCGACGAGCTTCTCGGGCGTGACGTCGAGCGGCGGCGCGACCGCGTGCGGGTCCCGAAGCGCCTGCGACGTCACCCAGTTCTGGCAGTAGCCGCAGTGCAGGTCGCATCCGAGCATGCCGAAGCTGTAGGCGAGCGCGCCGGGGTGCACGTGGAAGAACGGCTTCTTCTCGATCGGATCGCATTGCACGCCGCCCGCGTAGCCCCACGGCACCATCAGCCGGCCGTCCTGGTTGAAGCGGACCTTGCACACCCCGAGCGCGCCCTCCGGGATCTTGCAGTTGTGGCCGCACGCGTAGCAGTGCACCCACCCGTTGTCGAGACGGCGGTACAGCTCGCCCTCGCGCGTCCGCTCCGCGAGCACGTCCGACAACGTGGCCATCTGTTTGTCGACCCATCAATTTTACGCCATGCTGCATGACGCGATGAACGCAAACCGCTCCGGCCGTGGTCGCTGCCCGCGGGCGTGTGGATTCTCGGCGAGCGTCAGCCTGCTGAACGACGTCGCCACCGAGTCGATCTATCCGCTGCTGCCGTTCTTTCTCACCTCCGTGCTCGGCGCCGGCGCGTCTCGCTCGGGGCTGATCGAAGGCGCCGCCGAAGCCGTGAGCAGCGTCCTCGAAGGTCGTGTCCGGCCGGCTGTCCGATCGGTGGCATCGCCGTAAGCCGATCGTCGTGGCCGGCTACGGGCTCTCGGCGCTGGCGCGGCCGTTCATCAGCGCTGGCGAGCGGATGGGTCACCGTGTTCGTGCTGCGGTTCGTCGACCGGGTCGGGAAGGGCGTTCGCAGCGCGCCGCGAGACGCCATGCTCGCCGATCTGGCCGACGAGACCAATCGCGGTCGCGTCTACGGATTCCATCAGGCGATGGATCACGTCGGCGCCGTCCTCGGGCCGCTGCTGGCGACGGCGTTTCTCGTCGCCTATCCCGGCCGCTACCGCGACGCTGTTTGCGCTGACGGCGATTCCCGGGCGCTCGCGACGGTGCTGCTGCTGCGCTGGGCGAGAGAGCCACTACCGTCGCAGACAAGCCGTTCGCGAGCGTGCCGGTTCACGATCAGGCCCGGTCGCCGTCCCGCAGGCCGCTCCGCGCATCCCGTCGCTTCCTCGCGCCCCTCGTCCGCTATCTCTTCGTCCTCTCCATCTTCACGCTGGGCAATTCGGCGGACGCGTTCCTGCTGCTGCGACTGACCGAAGCGCGCAGGCGGCCCGCAGTTCATCCCGCTGTTGTGGGCGCTGCTGCACGTCGTGAAGACGGTGTCGTCGCTGCGTCGGCGGCGTCGCCTCCGATCGGCTCGGCCGACGGAAGCTGATCGCGGGCGGCTGGATCGTCTACGCGCTCGTCTACGTCGGCTTCGCCTTCAGCACGTCGCTGGCCGCGCTCATCGCGTGGTTCATGGTCTACGGCGTGTACTACGGGTGCGTGGAAGGCACCGAGCGTGCGCTCATCGCCGACTTCGCGCCGCCGTCGCAGAAGGGCACCGCGTTCGGTGTCTACAACGGCGTCGCCGGAGCATCGGCGCGCTCGTCTCGAGCGTGCGTGTTCGGTTTCTTTGGAGCATGTTCGGCGCATCCGTTGCGTTTGCATCGGGCGCCGGCGCTGGCGCATCCTCGCCGCAATCCTTCTCTTCTCGTTCGTCCCCGAACCTAGAGTCTCCGAACCGCCGAACCGACGAACTGAGGCTATAATTCGAATACTGATGATTAAACGTATTCTGGTCACCAACGATGACGGCGTGCGCTCGGACGGCATCAAGGCGCTTGCCGAAGCGCTGAGCCGCTTGGCGAAGTGACCGTCGTCGCGCCGCTTGCACGAGGCCAGCGCCATCGGCCACGCGCTGACGCTGCGGCGTCCGCTGCGACTCGAGACGATCTCCGATCGCATCTTCGCCGTCGATGGCACGCCCACCGACTGCGTCAACATCGCCATCACGACGGTGCTGAAGGGCATGCCGGATCTGGTCGTGTCCGGCATCAACAAAGGTTGGAATCTCGGCGACGACGTCACCTATTCCGGCACCGTGTCGGGAGCGTTTGAAGGCGGCGCTGCTCGGCGCTGCCGAGCATTGCCGTGTCGCTGCAGTACGCCGCGACGGCGACTTCGATTTCAGCGGAGTCGGCGCGCGCCGCGCATCCTGGTCGCGCAGTCGGTGCTGCAGAAGGGACTGCCGGCGCAAACGTTCCTCAATATCAACGTGCCGAAGGGCGCGACGAAGGGTTTCGCGTCACCGTGCAGGCCAAGCGCAACCATGTGACGACGGTGAACGAGCGGACGGATCCGCGCGGCCAGACAGTATTTCTGGATCGAAGAAGGGCAGAACGACTGGGAGCCGCACGATCGGTCCGACTACCAGGCCGTGCGCGACGGATACATCTCGGTGACCCCGCTGCAGCCCGACATGACGGCGTACTCGCTGATCTCCACGATCGAGGAGTTTCCCTTCGAAGTTGCGGTCCGCGTGACAGGCCTCGCCGTTTGGGCGCGAATCTGGTCGGCGGGCGGCGGCGCAACCGAAGCCATCGCGCAGTGCGTCGGGTGTGATGCATGCGAAGATAGCGACCGTGAACGCTTCGAGTGGTGCGGCGGGAGGATCGCATACGTCTGGACAGCTTCGATGCACGATTATTGCTGGTGTCCGACTCTACGCCGATCCACTCGCGCGGTCGTGCCGGCACGGCGTGAAGCTCACGCATTTATGTTCGTTGCGGCGGAGTGCCGCGAAGCACTCGGGACCCGCGCGGCGGTGTCGACGACCGGGTATCCGCGGTCCTCAAACCGATGTAAGATCCGGGCGTCGGGGCGTGGCTCAGCCTGGTAGAGCACTCGGTTCGGGACCGAGCGAG
>CAWGDN010000006.1:0-187446 GCA_963821375.1 Vicinamibacterales bacterium | reverse complement strand
TCCTCGGCATGTTAGCGACGCGGTGTAGCGGCGTCCAGTGGTCGGCGTGATTGGGTTGTCGACGGAGTTGTGCGTGAAGGTCGGCATGACCTTGCTGATCACGCGGCGTCCGCCCTGTCCCACGAGCAACGCATCCTTCAGGTACGGGCTCGATTCGATCTGCGCGCGCTGGATATCGGTAAGGTTGCCGACGTCGACCGGCTTGCAGCCTTCCGGCTGAGAGATAGCACAAGGGGTCGAAAAACGCCTCGTTCAGGTCGGTCACGTGCACTCGGTCGTAGCTGTACTGCACGAAGAAACGGGAGAACGTTCCGACCGGGAACCCCATCGTGATGTTGCCGCCCGTTCGACCCCTGCGTGAACTGATCGATGTACTGAACGTTTCGCTTGTGCATGTCGACCGATCCCGTGATGGGACGATCGAAGAGGAACGGCTCGGTGAACGCCACCTGGTAGTCGCTCGCACGAGCACCCGACTGCAGCGAGACCGTAAAGGTCTCGCCCCTGCCCATGAAATTCGCCGTCGAGAACGAAAGCTGCCCGAACACGCCGTCGTACTGCGACACGCCGGCGCCAAACGACAGCTGATTCCGGTTCTGCTCCTCGAGCTTCATCGTGAGATCGACCTTGCTGTCGCTGCCCGCGCGTCTTGTCGATCTGCACGTGCTTCTGCTCTTCGAGCGGCTTGAAGTATCCCAGCTGGTTGAGCCGGCGCACGCTGTACTTGAGCGCCTCGGTGTTGAAGACCCCATTCTCGAAGAGCCGCATCTCGCGACGGATGACGTTGTCGCGGGTCGTCGTGTTGCCCTGGAACGTGATGCGGTTGACGAAGTACTGCTTGCCTTCGTTGATCCGCATCGTGACGCTGACTTTGTCGCCATCGAAGGCGAAGTCCGGCAGTGGCGTCATTTCCCAGTGGCCCCCGGCGCCGTAGATCTCGCGCACCTTCTCGAAGCCTTCGCGCAGCCGTTTCTCGTTGTAGTAGTCTCCCACCCTCATCTTGAACAGCGGCCGCATGATTTCGGCTGGCACCTTGTCGTTGCCCACAAACTCCAGCTTATCCACGCGGTACCGCGTGCCCTCGGTGACAGGGATTTCGAGCGTCATGTAGCGGGTCTTGCCATCCGACGAGTCGCGCAGCTGCTTCAGGTTCGGCTGTCCGACGTTGCTCTGCAGGTATCCGTTCTCGCGGAAGAAGGCGACCAGGGCATCGGCATCCTCCTCGAACTTGTCAGCCTGATAGATGCTGCTCCCTGGGAAGATCCAGAACCCGCCGCCCTTGTTGTTGCGCAGCTTGCCTTTCAGCTTGCCGTCGCTGAACACCTTGTTGCCGACGAAGTCGATGTTGGAGATCCGGACCTTCGGCCCCTCGGTCACCCGGAACTTGAGCGCCACCGATTTGGGTGCTCCCGGCAGCGGCTCGTGGACCGGTTCGACCTTGGCGTCCTGGAATCCTTTCTCCATCAGCAGCTCGCGGACGACGTTCGCCACTCGCTTTTCTGTGCCGGGATCCACGAACGTGTCGAGCCGCATGCTGATGCTCAGTTCGCGGAGGCGCTCTTCGACCTTCGTCTGATCGATTTCCTTCGTGCCCTCGTTGTAGGTGATGGTCTTGATCCGCTGGCGCTCCTCCATGTTGTAGACGATGACTCTGCCGATGACCCCGTTCGAGAACGGGTAGTCGATCGCTTCGATGGAGAGGTCGTCGAGAAAATTCGTCGCCCAGAGCCGCTTGTGATCCTCGACGATCACCCGCTCGGCTGCCTCGTTGTACGGCTTCCACTCATTGCGCGACGGCAGGCTCACCAGGTCGGTCGAGCGCATGTAGTAGAGGTAGGTCTGCGGCTCGATGAGCGAGACGTTGCCCTGCTTCGGAAAGCACACGACCACGTTGTAGATGACCTCGCCGAAATTCGGCGGCGGGAGATTGGCGGGCGGCCCGATTTGATACGCGCCGCCACACAGAGGGAGAATGCCTCCCTGCAACGGTGTCGCCTGCGCCCCTGCCTGGGGCTGGATTGCTGGAATGGGCACAACCGGCGCTTGCGCAAACGCAGGCGCCGCCCACAGAGCCAAGGCCAGAGTCGAACGGTAGATCCGCATTGAAAAGGTCCTCCGGCAATTCGCGGGGCTCGGCGCTCCGCCCAGCGGCATACCGGTCTTAGACGTCCTGCACGAGGCGCCGGCCTGATGTCGCCGCGCCTGCGGTCCGATAGGCGAGCACGCCACCATCCAGGTACACCTCGATCTCGCCGCCTCGCAGGTGCCCGCGAATCAGCTCTTCCGAGAGCGGATCCTCGACGTAGCGCTGGATGGCGCGGCGCAGCGGCCGGGCTCCGTACGAGCGATCCTTGCACGTGAGATCGATGATCCAGTCCACGACTTCGGGCAGGAGCGCGATCTTGAGCTGTCGGTTCACCAGATTCTCGTTGAGCTGATCCACCAGCAGCAGCGTAATTCGCCGCAGGTCGTCGTCGCCGAGCGCCTCGAAGACGATGATCTCCTCGATGCGGTTGATGAACTCGGGATTGAACGTCCGCTTCACTTCGCCGAGCACCATGTCGGTGACGCTCTTGGCCAGCGCGTCGGACTCCGACGACTGGAATCCGAGCGACGCCTTCTTCTGAATGAAGCGGGCGCCGATGTTCGACGTCATGATCAGGATCGAGTTCTTGAAGTTCACCCGGTTGCCGATGCCGTCGGTGAGATGGCCATCCTCGAACACCTGCAGCAGGATGTTGAAGATGTCGGGATGCGCCTTCTCGATCTCGTCGAGCAGAACCACGGAGTACGGATTTCGACGGACCTTCTCCGTGAGCTGGCCGCCTTCTTCGTGGCCCACGTAGCCCGGAGGAGAGCCGATGAGCTTCGAGACCGAGTGCTTCTCCATGTACTCGGACATGTCGAAGCGAATCAGCGCGTGGTCGCTGCCGAAGAGAAAATTCGCGAGCGCGCGCGCCAGCTCGGTCTTGCCGACGCCCGTCGGGCCGAGGAACATGAAGCTGCCAACGGGGCGATTCGGGTTCTTCAGCCCCGCGCGCGATCGCCGGATCGCACGCGACACGGCCGACGTCGCCTTCTCCTGGCTCACCACGCGGCGGTGCAGATCCTGCTCCATCCGCAGCAGCTTGTCCCCTTCGTCCTGGTTGATGGACGCCAGCGGCACGCCGGTCCACTTCGACACGACCTCGTCGATCTCCTGCTTGCCCACCGCGACGCGCCGCGTGCTCGACTTGACGTCGAACTTCTCGCGCACGAACTGCAGGTTCTCGCGGGCACTCACTTCCTGCTCGCGGTAGAACTGCGCCTTCTCGAAGTCCTTCTGCGAGACGGCGTTCTCCATCTGCTCGACCGCCACGCGGATGCTGCGATTGATCTCGCCGAACTCCTCGCTGTAGCCCGCCTCGCGCAGCTTGGCGCGCGCGCCCGCCTCGTCGATGAGGTCGATCGCCTTGTCGGGCAGGAACCGATCGGTGATGTAGCGGCTCGACTGATAGACGGCCGCCTCGATCGCCTCGCGCGTGTACTCCACGTGGTGAAAGGACTCGTATCGATCCTTGACGCCAAGGATGATCTCAATCGTCTCACGCTCGGCGGGCGGATCGACCTTGATGGCCTGGAAGCGCCGCTCGAGCGAGCGATCTTTCTCGATGTACTTGCGGTACTCCGACGGGGTCGTCGCGCCAATGCAACGGATCTCGCCGCGCGACAACGCGGGCTTGAGGATATTGGCCGCGTCGAGCGATCCTTCCGCAGACCCCGCGCCCACGAGCGTGTGCAGCTCGTCGATGAAGACGATGATGTTCGGGTTGTCCGTGAGCTCCTTCATGATGGCCTTGAGGCGCTCTTCGAACTGCCCGCGATACTTCGTGCCCGCGACGATCAGCGAAATGTCCAGAGCCAGGATCCGCTTGTCGGCGAGGAAATGCGGCACGTCGCCGTAGACGATCTTCTGCGCCAGCCCCTCGACGATCGCGGTCTTGCCGACGCCAGGCTCGCCGATGAGCACCGCGTTGTTCTTCGTCCGGCGGCAAAGCACCTGCTGGACGCGCTCGAGCTCGTAGTCGCGGCCCACGAGCGGATCGAGCTGGTTCTTCATCGCCGATTCGGTGAGGTCGCGGCTGAACTCCGCCAGCAGCGGCGTCTCCTTCACCCTGGTCAGCGTCGTCTTCTCGTTGAGGAGTTGGACGATGTCCTCGCGCACGGTGTTGAGGCGCATCCCCTTCTCCATGAGGATGGACGCCGCCACCGAACGCTCCTCGCGAAGGATGCCGAGCAGCAGGTGCTCCGTGCCGATGTAGTTGTGCAGCAGCCGATCGGCCTCCTCGGCGGCGAACTGCAGCACGCGCTTGGTCTCCGCGCTGAACGGGATCTCGACCGATGTCGAGACCTTCTCGCGGAACACTGTCCGCCCTTCGATTTCCTTTCTGATGTTCTCGAGGGACAGGTGCGAGCGGGCGAAGATACGGCTGGTCAGCCCCTTCCCCTCGCGGATCAGCCCGAGCAGCAGATGCTCGGTTTCAATGGAGATCGACCCGAGCTGGCTGGCTTCGTATCTGGCGAAAAAAAGAACGCGACGCGCCCGTTCTGTGTAGCGTTCGAACATCCTTCAACCTGCGAAAAATGGGACGGTTTGTACCCTAACGACCTGCTGCCATTATACGGCCAAATCCCTGAGCTTCCTACTCTTATAAGCCGTCGCCAGGAACCAGCCGCCCTCCTTCCAGCCGCAGCACGCGATCGCACGACCTTGCAAGCCGCATGTTGTGGGTCGCGATGACCGAGCTCAACTGCCGCTCGCGGTGCATCTCCCGCAAGACCGCGTGCAAAGCGTCGGCCGTACGTCTCGTCCAGATCGCCGGTCGGTTCGTCGGCTAGCAGCACCGACGGCTCGGTGACGAGCGCCCGTGCCACCGCCACGCGCTGCTGTTCGCCACCCGACAACATGCTGGGCCGATGCGCCAGACGATCACCAAGCGAAAGCTGCCGAAGCAGCTCGCTTGCACGCGCCTTCGCCTGCGCCTCGCCGCACCGCGCGATGCGCAGCGGCATCGCCGCATTCTCCAACGCGGTGAATTCTCCCAGCAGATGGTGGAACTGGAATACGAAGCCGACGTGCCTGTTGCGAAATGCGGTCAGGGCGTCCTCGGACAGCGCGGAAAGGTCGGTTTCTCCGACAGTGATGGAGCCGGAGTCGAGCCGATCGAGCCCGCCGAGCAAATGCAGCAACGTGCTCTTGCCAACGCCTGAAGCGCCGACGATGGCGACCATCTCGCCCCGCTCCACTGATAAATCGAGATCGCGCAGCACATGGAGCCGCTGCGTGCCAACGAGATAAGTCTTGTTGACGCTTGTGGCGGACAGGAAGGGCATCGTTGTCGGGCGACTGGGTGAATGGCGACTGGGCGATAGGGGCAATCTCCCAATCACCCCCAAATCGCCCAACCACCTATCGCCCAATCACCCAATAGTCTAGTGTCTCTTGATTTGATCGTAGATGGCTGCGGCGCCGCCGCCGATGGCTGCGCCGGCCAGCGCGCCCTTCTTGCCACCCACCAGGGCGCCAACGCCCGCACCAGCGCCCGCCGATCCGCCGATGAGCAGGGCGCTCTTCTGCCACGACCTCGCCGGTCGGACTTCAGATGCGACCTGCTGGGTCGTGACCCGCCGCGCGACCGGGCGTTCCACCACACGCTCGGCAACGTACTGAGGCTGCGCGGGCGAGTAAAGCGCCTGCTGATACCCGTATGGTTGGACGACCCCCGGGCGTCATCGTACCGTAGGGCGACGATCCGTACGGCTGAGCCGAAAGGGGCTGCGATATGCCCTGGCCGGCCTGCACCAAATACGGCCTCGCGATCCCATCCGGTCCCACCAGCATCTGCGTTGTCGGCGCCATCGGATCGCGGCTGAACGCGCGACGCTCGCCGAGATCGTAGGACACGAGCACGGCGCCCACCACCAAGGCCCCGGCGACTGCTCCAAAGAGAGTTTTCATGGTCATTCCCCCTGCCAGAGACAGACATCAAGGAGAGTGCCAGCAATTTTCCTGGGGAAAAGAGGACTCATCGACGTCGCTTGTCCTGATTGCAGCGCAGCGGCGTCCCCGCTGGAGCACAGCAACGAACGACGTTCAGCTCAGCCGAATCTGAGCGCTTCGGCGGGTTTCAGCTTGGCGGCCTGCCGCGATGGATAGATCGTGGCGAGGAAACAGACGAGCACCGCCATCAGCACGACAATGGTCAAGTCGAGCGGAAGGAGCGTGAACGGCACGTAGGAGATCTGGTAGACCTCCCCCATTCCCGGCACGCGAAGCAACTGGTACCGGTCCATCACCCACGACACGCCAACGCCGGCAGCGGTGCCGATGGCCGTGCCTATCAAGCCAATCAGCAGACCTTGAAGCATGAAGACGTACATCACGCTTCGAGCCGACGCGCCCATCGTCTTGAGAATCGCGATGTCGGCGCTCTTCTCCATGACGAGCAGGACCAGCGAGGCCACGATGTTGAGGGCGGCGACCATCACGATGAGGCCGATGGTCACCGAGATAGCCATCTTCTCCAACCACAACGCTTCGAACAGCGTGCGATTCATTGTGGTCCAGTCCTGCGTGACGTATTGGTCTCCCAGCGTGCGCGGGATCGCCGCGGCGACTTCTGGTGCGACGTTGATGTCGTCGACGGCAAGCTCGATCAGTTCGGGCTGACTCCTGTTCGTCAATCGCTTGCCGAGGTCGAGGTTCACGAAGCCCCAGGTGTTGTCGATTTCGAACAGGCCGAGACGGAACAACCCGGCCACTTGCAGCGTGCGCGACCGCGGCATCATGCCGGTGAACGGGTTCAGTGTTCCCTGCGGTGTCAGCACCGTGATCGTGTCGCCGACGCCGACGGCGAGCTGCTTCGCCAGATCCTGGCCCAACAGGATGCGGTCGTATCGCTGGGTCGCATCGGCGTTCAGGTCGCTCAGCGAGCCGGCTACAAGCGACTTCTCGAGTTCGGTGACCGACGCTTCCAGCGATGGATCGACGCCTTTGAAGCTGATGAACGCGTCCCCGCTGCGCGAACTGGCCAGGGCGCGGCCGAGGACGGCAGGCGCAGCGCCGACAACGCGCGGCACGGCGCGCAGGGCCGAGATCTCCTTCTGGTAGTCTTCGATGCCGGTGGTCTTGAAGACGAAGATGTGGGCAGTCGAACCGAGAATGCGATCTCGGAGCTCACTTTGCAGCCCGGTCATCAACGCGAGCGCGATGATGAGCGCCATCACGCCGACGGTCACGCCAAGCGTCGAGACAAGCGAGATGACGGAAATGAACGCCTGGCGTCGTCTAGCCAGCAGGTACCGCAGCGCAATCTGAAGCTCGAACGGCATTGGGGTCTGACCCCTATTTCGGGCGCATCTGGGGAAACAGGATCACGTCGCGAATCGACGCACTATCGGTCAGCAGCATCACCAGGCGGTCGACGCCGACCCCTTCGCCGGCCGTTGGCGGCAACCCGTGCTCCAGCGCGCGAATGTAGTCCTCGTCCATCGCGTGGGCCTCCTGGTTTCCCTTCGCCCGCTCAGCGAGCTGCTGCTCGAACCGGTTTCGCTGCTCGACGGGATCGTTCAGCTCGCTGAACGCATTGGCCAGCTCCATCTTGCCGATGTAGAGCTCGAAGCGTTCGACGGTATCGGGGTCGCCCGGCCGCTGCTTGGACAACGGCGAGACCTCCGTCGGGAAGTCGTAGACGAAGGTCGGCTGCACGAGGGTGTCCTCGAGAAGCGCTTCGAACACCGCGGTTGTGATCTTGCCAGCGCCGTCCTTCGGATCAACCGGCACTGACAGACGATCCGCGATCGACTTGGCGCGCTCGACCGCCCGAAGATCGGCCTCGCTGACCGCTGCCCCCAGCTTCTTCGTGGCGGCTTCAGCCGCGGCCTGCCTGAGGGAGATTCGTGCGAACGGCGCACGCAGCGAGATGCTCGTGCCGCCAAACTCCACTTCATCCTTCCCTGCCGCCGCTTTGGCGACGAACACCACCATTTCTTCAGTGAGCGTCATCAGGTCCCGGTAGTCGCTATACGCCTGGTAGAACTCCAGCATCGTGAACTCGGGGTTGTGCCGCGTCGAGAAGCCCTCGTTCCGGAAGTTCCGGTTGATTTCGTAGACGCGTTCGAGCCCGCCGACCACCAGCCGCTTCAAATACAGCTCGGGCGCGATCCGCAGGAACAGATCGATGTCGAGCGTGTTGTGATGGGTCCTGAAGGGCCGCGCCATCGCCCCGCCCGCGATCGGCTGCATCATCGGGGTTTCCACCTCGAGATACCCACGCGCCTCGAAGAATTGCCGCAGCGCCAACAGCACTTTGCCGCGCACCTCAAATACTTTGCGCGCCTCGGAATTGACGATGAGGTCGAGATAGCGCTGGCGGTAGCGGATTTCCACGTCGGTCAACCCGTGCCACTTTTCCGGCAGCGGCACGTGGCACTTGGCGAGAAACGTCAGCGACGACGCCCAGATCGTCAGCTCGTTCGTCCGCGTCCGGAACAGGTGACCGGCGACGCCCACGATGTCGCCGAAGTCGAGCGTGCGGAACAGCTCGAAGTCGCGCTCCGGCAGCGAGTCCTTCTTGATGTAGACCTGGATACGCTCGCGGCCATCGGAAAGGACCAGGAAACTCGCCTTGCCGAAGCCGCGGATGCCAAGGATCCGTCCGCTGGTGCTCGTGTCGACGCGCGACTGCTCGAGCGCGGCGGCATCCTTCTCGCCATGCGCGTGGACGAGCTCGCTGATGGTCGCGGCGCGATCGAAGCGGTGGGGGTAGACGTCGATCCCCAGATCGACGAGCTTCTCGAGGTTCGCTCGTCGTTGCTGGATCTGTTCGTCTTCAGAGGACATTCGCGCAAATCATATCGCACCGGCCACCCACAGAATGGCCCGCCCAAGATGGTCCATGAAGGGACCCTCTGCGAAAGACTCGGCCGTGTGACCACCGGCGGTGTACCACGACCGGCCACCTTCGTAGGTCTGCGCCCAGATGATCGGATGATCGAGCAGCATCGTGCCTCCCGAGTACGTGCGCTCGTCCAGCGTCGCCAGAACGGCGACAGCACCACGCGGATTGCGTCGGAAGTTGTACCACTCGTCGCGCCGTATCCATGCGCGCGGCAGCGGCGCCGTCGACGGGTGACTGGCGTCTTCAATCTGAATCGTCGCGGTCTGAATTGCTGGATGATCCGAGAAATAGGCGCCGACCAGTCCACCGTAGAAGGCCCAGTCATATTCGGTGTCGGCGGCCGAGTGCACGCCGACAAATCCCCCACCGCGCCGGATGAACCGTTCGAGGACCGTCTGTTGCGACGCGTTCAAGACGTCGCCCGTGGTCGAAAGAAAGACGACGGCCTTGTGGGCGCCAAGGCCCTCGTCGGTGAAGACACCAGCGTCCTCGCTGGCGGCAACCGCAAACCCGCGCTGCTGCCCCTGCTGCTGAATCGCCGCGATGCCAGCCGGAATCGAGTCGTGCCTGAAGCCTTCAGTTTTCGAGAAGACCAGGATCGAGAAGGCGGGAGCGATGGGAGTCGCGCTATTGGGCGATCCTCGCCCACCGCAGGCATTCGCAGCCAGCAGCAGCAACCCCACAACTCGTCTGTTCAAGGATCACCCGCTCGCGAGCTTCTTTTTCACGGCATCCAGGATTCCGTTGACGAACCTGGCCGATTCGTCGCCGCTGAACGTCTTCGCGAGCTCGAGCGCTTCGTTGATGACCACGTTGCGCGGCGTGGCGCCCTCGAGGAACTCGCCAATCGCCAAGCGGAGGATCAGGCGATCCAGCGCCGCCATGCGCGATAGCCGCCAGTGCTCGGCCGTTTCAGCAATCAGCGCGTCGATGCGCTCCACGTTCTCGATGGTCGAGCGCACCAGCTGCTCGGCAAACACCCGACCGGATTCCGGCACGTCGTCCGCACCCGGGAGTCTCGCGGCCCAGAAAGTTCGCAACACCTGCTCCAGATCCTGACGGCCGACCTCCCACTGGTACAGCATCTGCACCGCGGCCTGACGCGCCCGGTGCCGACCCCGCCGCCGCGGCGCCGCCGCTTCCGACTCGCTCATGCGTCGACGCCGCGGGGCGGCGCCGGCAGCCGGATGGCCCGCTGCAGCGTCGCCATCTCCACGGCGGCGACAGCGGCCTCCCAACCCTTGTTGCTGGGCCCGTCGCCTGCGCGGTCGACGGCTTCTTCAACCGAGTTCGTCGTGAGCACGCCGAAGGTCATCGGAACGCCCGTTACCGCAGCCGCTTCCATGATGCCGTGCGAACAGGCGGAGGCGATGTAATCGAAGTGAGGGGTCTCGCCGCGGATGACACATCCCAGGCACACGACTGCTGCGAAGCGCCCGCGCTCGGCTGCCTCCTTCGCGGCAAACGGAATCTCGAACGCCCCCGGCACTCGGATGACGCAGACGTCTTCGGACGCGACGCCGCACGACTTCAACCCCGCGAGCGCCCCCGCCTGCAGCCGATCGGTCACGAAGTCGTTGAACCGCGACACGACGATCGCCAGCTTCAGGCCTGCGCCGCGCGTCGATCCCTCAATCTCCATCATTCGACCTCACTATACCCCACGCTCGCACGGCAGTTGCCCCAACGATCGCACCGATCGCATCGGCGAGAAGGTCGAGCCAATCGAACGTTCTGCCCGGCACAAACCGCTGGTGGAACTCATCCGAGAGACCGTAGAGCGTCGCGAGCGCCACCGCCACTACCGCCACCGTCCACGTGACACGACCAAGCTCGGCGGCTGAGAGCGCGCGGATGATCAGCACACTCAAGCCGCAGTACGCCGCGGCGTGCGCATAGTAGAACGACAAGTGTCCCGGCAGGGGGGGCAGCGTCGGCTGCGACGAAAACCAGAACAGCATCGCCATGTAGGCGACGACTGGAAGCCACAAGCCCGGCCACGCGGGGTGGCGGCGCAGCGGCACGGCGGCTAGGAGCCTGTCCGAGTAATAGGATGGGCTCCTAGAGCGGGAACGGATACATCAACCAGCCGAGAGCCATCGCAGCCGCCACCATGCTTCCGAACATCTTCGCACCCAGAGCGACCTGCCCCTTCGCGTCTTCGCGCAGCAGTCCGGCAAACACCGACGACACGCACACGGCAAACACGACCATCAGAACGAAATGACCCCGCATCATTTGCGGCCCATCGCAATGTCGAACGCGTCGATGATGACGAGCGCATTGAGCAGTCCCGCAACAATCAAAAAGGTGTTGCCGTACTCATACGTCACGGCGACGACGTTGCCTCCACCCTGCCCCATCATCCGCGCGATCACGTACGGCACGCCGATGCCGGTGTTGGCCAGCGCGGCGAGGCCGACGAGCGGTTCCGAAAGCTGAAACGGAAAGAGCCGGCCTTCGAGCGAGAGGCCCATCGCGAACATCAGCGGCAGCACGACGAGAAAGATCACTCCCTTGCGTCGACCGAGCCACAGATGACCAGCCCCAGGAACCGCCCACGCGGCGACGCAGACAAGAGCACGATGTGGAGATTGCGCGCGAACCGGCGCACTCGCGGGCACGGGCGCCAGTTTACCCCAAATTCCTGATGCTACACTTCGAGGCGAATGTCGACTGACGCTCAACTCAGGCGCGCGCTCGCCGGCGTCGCGTGCATCGCCGCCGCGATCCTCATGATCGAGCTCGCACTGACGCGCATCTTCTCGGTGACGATGTACTACCACTTCGCATTTCTCGCGATCTCGATCGCGTTGTTCGGATTGAGCGCGAGCGGCGTGTATGTCTACTTGCGGCGGACGGCCTTCGAGCGCCAATCGACGGCAGCGCTGCTCACGTCACATGCGCTGGCGTTTGCCGGCGTGACCGTGCTCGCACTCGCAGCGCTGGTGCGCGTCCGCGTCGGCCTCAACTACAGCCACGAAAACCTCGCCAAGATGATCGCGATCTACGCATTGGCCGCACTGCCGTTTTTCACCGGCGGCGCCGTCATCTCGCTGGCGATCACGCGGCTCAAGCAGCACGTCAACATCGTCTATGGCGCCGATCTGCTGGGCGCCGCTGCAGGCTGCCTGCTGCTGCTCCCGCTGCTCAACCGGTTTGGCGCGCCGGGCGTCGTGCTGCTCGCCTCGCTGCTCGGCGGCATGGCGGCGCTGTTGTTCTCGACCGGCAAGGCGGCCGCCCGCACGGCCATGCTCGCGGGGTTGGTTGTCGGCATCCCCGGCAGCCTGCAACTGCTGGGCTCGGCGCCCTTCGATGTGAGCAACACGAAGGGGCACGATGGCGACATCGTGCTCTTCAGCAAGTGGAACTCGTTCTCGAGGGTGGCCGTGTACGACCGATCGCATGGCGATTGGTCGCTGAGCACGCGATACACCGGTCCCACGCCGCAGAGCCGGTTCATGGACATCGACTCGGCGGCCTCCACGCCGATCGTCGAGTTCGACGGCGATCTCTCGAAAGTCGAATACCTGCGATACGAGCTCACGGGACTCGCGTATCACCTGATGGACGCGCCGAGCCACGGCTCTCCCAGTGGCTTCTCGGCGCTGGTCATCGGTCCCGGCGGTGGGCGCGATCTCCTCACGGCGCTGCTCTTCGGCGCCACGCGCGTCGACGGCGTCGAAGTGAATCCCATCATCGCCGACGACGTGATGCTCGGCCGGTTCCGTGAATTCTCCGGCTCGATCTACGAGCGGCCGGGCGTCAACGTCGTCATCGACGACGGTCGAAGCGTCATTCGGCGCTCGAGCGAGCGCTACGACGTGATTCAGGCTTCGCTCGTCGATACTTGGGCGGCAACCGCGGCGGGCGCCTATACGCTGACCGAAAACACGCTCTACACGACAGAGGCCTTCGAGGACTACTACGATCACCTCGCCGATCGCGGGCTTCTGACGATCACGCGCTGGGTGTTCGATGGACTTCGGCTCGTGTCGCTGGCGCAGGCTGCATGCGAAAGCCGCGGATGCGATGCGGCCAGTCATCTCGCGGTGATTCAGCAGGACAACGTCGCGACGTTTCTCTTCAAGAAGACGCCGTTTTCCACCGACGACGTGGCACGGCTGTATTCGACGTCACAGCAACTGGGCTTCAGCGTTCTCTACGCTCCCGGGCAGACGAGCGTCGAGAACGACTATGCCAGGCTCATCCTCGCTCCCGACCGCGGCGCGTTCTACGAGCAATACCACCACGACGTCTCGCCGACGACCGACGACCGCCCCTTCTTCTTTCACACGACGAAGATTCGGGATCAGTTCCAGACCGCGTTCGGACGGAGCATGCTCTTCGGCAACGGCCTCAGCGCGCTCATGACGCTGATGGCGATCTCTGCCACCTTCGTCGCGCTCTTCGTGGTCGGGCCGCTTTTTCTGTCGAGCCGCGAGCTGCATGGCAGCGGCTGGCCGCGCTGGCTGGCCTACTTCGGCATGCTGGGCGCCGGCTTCATGCTGATCGAGGTCGCCCTGCTTCAACGGTTCGTGCTGCTGCTGGGTCACCCCGTGTATTCGCTGACGGTGACGCTCTTCTCCGTGCTGCTCGGCACCGGCATCGGCAGCATCGCCAGCCGCTATTTCGACGCGACCCGCCTCCGGCGGACGACGCAGTTGGTCATCCTCGGCGTGGTTGGCGTGGCCCTATTGGGAGTCGTCGCGCTGCCAGCCATCATCCGGACCGCCATCACCGCCGGCCACGAGGCACGCATCGCACTCACTGTTCTGATGATCCTGCCGGCCGGCATTCTGATGGGCATTCCGCTCCCGGCTGGCGTGCGCCTGATGACGGCTCGCCACGCGGCGCTCGTTCCCTGGGCTTGGGGCATGAACGGCGCCCTCTCCGTCATTGGCGCGACCCTGGCGGTCTTCGTGGCCATGAACTGGGGCTTTTCGGTCACTCTGATGATCGGCGCCGCCGTCTACCTGGCGGCCGCTACACTTCTGCACACAACTGCCGATAACACAGGTTCGTAGGGCATTGGGCCCCTCGAAATCTGTGTATGCCGACAGCCCCCCGGCGGCTATCGCCGACCCCGTCGCGTCTGCCCGACCACGACCTGGCGCGCGAACTTCGCGCCTTCCAGTGGAACGGGCAGCCCACAGCGCGCTCCATTACCAGCGTCGGTCTGGCGCGCGCGAAGGCCCGCCCGATCGTCGTCGAGACGTTCGTCAACGAGTTCTGGACCAGCAAGCAGCGTGAGGCACACAGCCTTCACGAAGTGTCATACCGTGCCTGCTTCAAGCCGCAGCTGCCCCGCTTCTTCATCGATCGCTTCACCAAACCCGGAGATGTCGTCTACGACCCGTTCATGGGGCGCGGCACCACGATCGTCGAAGCCGCGCTCGCGGGACGGAGCCCGGCGGGCTGCGATATCAATCCGCTCAGCGCCGTGCTGGCGCGGCCGCGACTCTCGCCGCCGATGTCCGAGGACGTCGACGCAAGGCTTGCAGCCATCAACCTTGCGCACGCCGTGTCCTATCCCAAAGAGCTCGAGGTGTTCTATCACCCCGACACGCTCCGTGAAATCTGCGCGCTTCGCGAATATCTCATGGCGCGGGAGCGGACAGGCTCGATCGACGCCGTCGATCGCTGGATCCGCATGGTCGCGGTGAACCGCCTCACCGGACACTCGCCGGGATTCTTCTCGGTCTACACGCTGCCTCCGAACCAGGCCGCCTCGATCACGGCGCAGGCACGCATCAACGCCCGCCGACGCCAAACGCCGCCGCGCCGCGACGTCCGCGTTTTGATCGCCGCCAAGACTCGCTCGCTCCTGCGCGACTGCGACAGTGAGACCCGCAAGGCCCTGCTCCGCTCGACGCAGCGAACGCGGCTGCTGACCGGGGCGGCGCACGCCACGCCCCAGCTCGCGTCAGGCTCGGTGAGCCTTGTCGTCACGTCTCCGCCCTTTCTCGATGTGGTGAACTACGCGGCCGACAACTGGCTGAGAGGATGGTTCTGCGGCATCGATACCTCCGACGTCGAAATCTCGATGCACCGGAAGGTCGAGGGCTGGCAGGGCGAGATGACCCGCGTGTTGCGCGAGGTCGCTCGCCTGCTGCGGCCCGGCGGCCACGTGGCCTTCGAAGTGGGTGAAGTACGCGGCGGTGTCGTGAAGCTCGAGGAAGCGGTACTGCCGTGCGGGATCGATGCCGGTCTCGAGCCCCGCATGGTCGTGATCAACGCTCAGCAGTTCACGAAGACCGCGAACTGCTGGGGCGTCAGAAACAATTCGAAGGGAACGAACACGAACCGGATCGTCGTGTTCCGCCGGTCTACTTGAAGCTTCTCAGCGCCTCGTCCTCCGAGTCGAACGTCTCGAAGACCGTCAGCAGCTTCGTGATCGACAGCAGATCCTCCAGGCGCTTGGTCACGTTCACCAGCTTGAGCGAGCCGCCTTCGCGCGTCACCGTGGTGTACGCGCTGACGAGCGCCCCGAGCCCCGCGCTGTCGACATAGGACACCTGTGCGAGGTTGAGGACCATGTTCTTCTTGCCCTGATGGAGGAGGCTCTGCAGCTTGTCCTTGAGCAGGGTGCCGTCCTCGCCGAGGGTGACCTTTCCCGACATATCGAGGACGGTCACCGATCCGGATTGCCGCTCCGTTATCTGCATCAGATCGCTCCTTCTAGGCCCGTTTGGGGTACGCCAAGGAGCGAGAGGATATCAGAAAATCAGGCGTTATGCGCGCGAGGACACGAGCCTCCACGTCGAGGGCATCGCTCGAACCGCCCGAATGAGCCAGCCGGCCGCGACCAGGCCGAACGAGCGGCCGGCAAGTGTCGTCGCCAGCACCGTATATGACAGGGAGACGACCGCGACCGCCCGCCAGAAATCGAGCCCCAGCTCCACGCCCACCCAGGCCCCCCAGAACGCGACGTTGAGGTCGATCGCCACGGCGATGATGCGCGCGCGATTGCGTGCGGCGAATCCCGGTGCCGTTCGTGCGGCGCGGGCGTGTGCCCGCCGCTTTTCGGTTGCCGGCAGGTCTTCCCAGGTGAGGTCGTGCGCGATGATTTCCGCCTTTTCGCGAATCACGCGCTCGACACGGCGATCGCCCCACTCAGGAAACAGGCGACAGAACTCATTGACGATTTCGTCGGCGTCGAGTCCGACGCGGAGTGCATAGTCCCGCACATAACTGCGTGCGAAGATGCGCTTCGGCCAGCGCGACAGGTTGTTTTCTTCGAGATCCTCCCAGAGTTCGACGCTGAGCTTCGTTTCCGACGCGAGCTGGGCCAACGTGAGGCCGCGTCGTTCGCGAGCGGCACGAAGAACAGGGCCGAAGGTATCGATTTCGAGTCGCACGTTTCATGCTGGCAAGCAAATCCACGTCCAACGCGCGGTGCAGAGATCACCGGGGCGTCCGGGCGTATGCGTGCAAAAATTGCACGCCGGCGGGCCAAGAAATTACAATACCGGCCACATGGACACTCATAACAAGCTCGCAATTCTTTGCGGGGGCGGACCCGCCCCTGGTCTCAACAGCGTCATCGCCGCGGCCACGATCCGCGCGCGGGTGCAGGGCGTCGACGTCGTCGGCCTGCGCGACGGATTCGAATGGATCATGCAGGGTGACATCGACCACACCATCCCGCTGACCATCGAAGGCGTCAGCCGTATTCATTTTCGCGGCGGTTCACACATCGGCATCGCCCGCGCCAATCCTTCGAAGAGTCCCGCGCTGCTCGAGAACGCCGTGCAGTCGCTCCTACGGCTCAACGTGTCGCAGCTGATCACGATCGGCGGCGACGACACGGCCTTCTCCGCCATGAAGCTCGCGGAACACGCCGGCTGGCCGCCTGCGCGTGGTGCACGTGCCCAAGACGATCGACAACGATCTCGATCTGCCGGCGCACATCGACACGTTCGGGTTCCAGACGGCGCGCCACTACGGCGTCGAGATCGTCAAGAACCTGATGGTCGACGCCAAGACCACCTCGCGGTGGTACGTCGTGATAGCCATGGGCCGTACCGGCCGGCCATCTGAGCCTCGGCATCGCCAAGGCGGCGGGAGCGACGCTGGCGCTCATCCCCGAGGAGTTTTCCGCGCCGCTCCGGTTAAAGGTGCTGGTCGACACGCTCGTGGGCGCCATCATCAAACGGCAGAGCTACGGCAGGCGAGACGGCGTGGCGGTCATCGGCGAAGGGGTGGTGCTGCACCTCAACGAAGACGATCTGGCCGCCCTCAAGGATGTCGAGCGCGACGCGCACGGCCACGTCCGCATCGCCGAAGTGAACATCGGCGAGATCCTCAAGTCGCAGGTCTCCGAGCGGCTCAAGCAGTTCGGACTGAAGGCGACGCTGGCGGCTAAAAACATCGGCTACGAGCTCCGCTGCGCCGATCCCGATCCCGTTCGACATGGAGTACACACGCGACCTCGGCTACTGCGCGGCGAAGTACGTCCTCTCGGGCGGGTCGAACGCCATGGTGTCGATGCAGGCGGGGCGGTTCGTGCCGATTCCGTTCAAGCAGATGCTCGACCCGAAGACCGGCCGCGCGCGCACGCGGCTTGTGGACATCGGATCGACGCGCTACCACATCGCCCGCCGGTACATGATTCGGCTGCGAAAGGACGACTTCCAGGATGCGCACGAGCTCGCCAAGCTGGCCGCCACAGCCGGGCTCTCCAACGAGGAGTTCCAGAAGGAGTTCGAGTATCTCGTCGCCAACGATCCGCCGGCGGCCGACTGGAAAGACGGGTCGGAGTTTAGATAAGTTCTCAGTTCTCGGTTCTACGTTCTCAGTTCGACTGCCCGAACCAAGAACCTAGAACTGAGAACCCAGAACTGAGAACTGAGAACTGATTCAAACCACGTCAAAGTGGGTGAGCTTTTTGAACTCGCTGAATCGGGCGCTGATGTCGTCCGGGGTCAAGCGCAAGAGGCGATCGACGCTGAAGTCTTCCACGGCGAATGACGCAAGGGTGCTGCCGTAGATGATGGCGCGAGCGAGCGCGCCGTCATCGACGGCGCCGCACGATGCGAGGTAGCCCATGAAGCCGCCGGCGAACGTATCGCCGGCCCCCGTCGGGTCGAACACGTCTTCGAGCGGCATGGCTGGCGCGGCGAAGAATCCCCCGCCGCTCCGCGTCATGAGCACGCCGTGCTCGCCTCGCTTGATGACGAGCGTCTTCGGCCCCATCGCCTGAACCGCCTTGGCCGCTTTCACGAGGTTCGCTTCTCCGGCAAGCTCGCGCGCTTCCGAGTCATTGATCAACAACACGTCCACTCGCGACAGCACGTTCCTGAGCTCGTCGGGCGTGCGCTCGATCCAGTAATTCATGGTGTCGGCACCCACGAGAGCGGGCTTCGTCACCTGATTGAGGACGTCGGCCTGCAGCGAGGGATGGATGTTGCCAAGAAACACGATCGGCGACGACCGATGCGCCTCGGGAATCTTCGGCGCGAAGCGCTCGAAGACGTTGAGGTGCGTGTAGATCGTCTCCCGGCTGTTGAGGTCGAAGCCGTACTCTCCCTTCCACCTGAACGTCTCGCCGGGCACGCGTTCCAGCCCCGCGAGGTCGATTCGGCGCCCGCCGAAAATTCTCTCGACCTGGCCACCAAAGTCCTCTCCGACCACGGCGACAATCCGAACGTCGGTGAAAAACGAGGCCGCAATCGCAAAGTACGTGGCGGCACCGCCGACCACGCGCGAGGCTTCGCCGAACGGCGTCTTGACGGAGTCGAACGCGACGGATCCCACAGCAAGAATTGGATTCATGAGAGGTATTTTCCGATGAGAGGCGCCAGATCCTTCTTGACCTGCGCCGGGACAGCATCCGGTCTCGTGATGAGAGCGTACTGCAGCGCTGACCCGCACATGCAGGACCGAACCACCGGCATGTTCGTCACGGCCCCGGCGATGGCCCGCTGAGCCGTCTGGGCGTTTCGCGTCAGCGTCTGCACAATCATCTCGACCGTGACCGAGTCGTGGTCGGGGTGCCAGCAATCGTAGTCGGTGACGAGCGCCAGCGTCACATAGCAGATCTCCGCTTCACGGGCGAGCTTGGCTTCCTGCAGGTTGGTCATCCCAATCACGTCCATGCCCCACGCGCGATACAGCTTCGACTCGGCCAGTGTCGAGAACTGCGGCCCCTCCATGCAGACGTACGTGCCGCCGCGATGCACCCTACCGCCTGCGGCCTCAACCGCAGCGGCGCCGATGCGTGCCAGCTCCGGACAAATCGGATGCGCGAACGACACATGGGCCGCCAATCCGTTTCCGAAGAACGTGCTGATCCTCGACGTCGTCCGATCGAAGAACTGGTCGGGGACCACGATGTCCTCGGGTGGGTACTCGTTCTTCAGGCTGCCGACGGCGCTGGCCGAGATGATGCGTTCGACGCCCAGCAGCTTGAAGCCAAAGATGTTCGCGCGGAAATTCAGCTCCGACGGAAGCAGCCGATGTCCGGCGCCGTGTCGGGCGAGAAACGCGACACGCGTGCCTCGCAGCGTGCCCAGCAGATACGGCCCCGACGGATCGCCAAACGGGGTCTTCAGCGTCCGCGTCTCGCGGTCGGTCAGCTCGGCCATGTCGTACAAGCCGCTTCCCCCGATGACGCCAATCTGGGCAGTCAAGACACTCCTCCTCGTCTCTTTACTTTTTACTTCTTACTTTCTACTTTTTACTTTCTTCAGACCGGCTCGATGTACCGCTTCCCGTCCTTTTCCCGGATGTATCCGGCCGCGAGGTCGGGGTCGTGCTCGAACACGATGAGGTATTCGCGCTCGATGGCCTCTCGCAGGAAGGCTCTCTTGAAGTTGAGCGTCTCGAGCGGATAGAGATCGTAGCCCATCACCCAGACTTCTGGAAGATGCGCGGCCGTCGGCAGCAGATCCGCCGCGAACACCGCGGTCCTGCCGCCCGATTCGATCATCACCATCTGATGATGCATCGTGTGTCCGCCGGTCCGCCGGACACGAACGCCTGGCATGATCGTCGTGTCCTCGTCGACGAGCTGGAGACGCTGGTGATCGGCCAGCGGCGTGTAGTTCTCGAGAAAGTAGCTGCCCTTGGTCCGTTCGTTCGGGTGCGTGGCATCCTCCCACTCACCTCGGCGGATCACGTACTGCGCGCGCGGGAAACGCGGCCTCAGCGATCCGTCCTCGGCCCGCTCGGTAAATCCGCCAGCATGGTCGAAGTGCAGATGCGTCGCCAGCACGAGGTCGATCGCTCCGGGCGACACGCCGACATCGGCAAGCGAATGAGACAGGTTGTAGTCGCGTTCGAAGCGGTAGATATCGGCCTGCTTCGCCGACATCTTGTCCCCCGCCCCTGCGTCAATCAGCAGCGTCCTGCCGCCAAGGACGAGCATGCAGCGCATGGCCATCCGGATCCGGTTCCGCTCGTCGGGTGGCGCTTTCTTCTCCCAGAACGTCTTCGGCACCACGCCGAACATGGCGCCGCCGTCGAGGTAGAAAAACCCGTCCGACACAGTGACGATCTCGATGTCGCCGAGCGCAATCGTCTTCGGCCGCTCGACCGTTCCAGAGGGTTCGCTGGCCGCGGCGCCCGCCCCGGTTTGTTTCAGTTCCACAAGGACGCCATCGGCACTCGAAGGATGGATGAAGGCAATACGGGCACCCTCGGCTCCCACGCGCGGCACCTCGTCGATCAGTCGAACGCCCCGCTGACGGAGCTGCACCAACGCAGCGTCGATGTCCTCGACTCTGAGCGTGATGTGGTGCAAGCCAGGCCCCCGCTTGTCCAGAAACCTGGCGATCGGAGAATCGGGTGCAGTCGCCGCGAGCAGCTCGAGCGACGACGGGCCGGTGTTGATGAATTGGGCTCGGACGCGCTGCGATTCGACGTCTTCCGGCCCTTCGACCGCGAGTCCGAGGGCATCCCGAAAGAATGCAAGCGACGCGTCCAAATCGCGGACCGCGATGCCCACGTGGTCGAGAACGGCCTTCACGCGTCGCTCCTCCTGGCGTGTGCGACCGCACCACTCAGAATGGTCTCCGCCGCACTGTACGGATCGAGAGACCGCGCAGCAATGGCAGTCACCAGCTTCTCCAGAGCTTCGGCCGGCACCATTGTCTCGGCACGCTGCCGGAGGCGCTCCACGACGACGGCGTGCAGCTGGGCCGACGCCCGCGACCGGCGGCGCGCCTCGATGAGCGGCGAACGGCTGCGGAACTCCTCGATGACGCTGACGACCTCGTCCAACCCACTACCGTCTGTCGCGCGCGTGCGAACAATCGGCGGACGCCATTCATCCGCGTGGTATTCGTGAAGACTCAGCAGCGACTCGACATCGGCGACTGTCCGATCGGCGCCGTCCCGATCAGATTTGTTCACCAGGAACAGATCAGCGATCTCCATGACTCCAGCCTTCAGCGCCTGCACGTCGTCTCCCATCCCTGGGACGAGCACGACAACGGAGATGTCCGCCGTCTTCGCGATCTCGACTTCGTCCTGACCGACACCCACCGTCTCGATCACCACGAGATCCCGGCCGCTCGCCGCCAGCACGACCGCGGCGTCTGCAGTCGCCCGAGCGAGCCCGCCGAGATGCCCTCGCGTCGCCATGCTGCGGATGAACACTCCTGCATCCTGCGCGTGGGCTTGCATGCGAACGCGATCGCCAAGCACTGCGCCGCCGCTAAACGGACTCGTCGGATCGACAGCGAGGACCCCGACCGTACGGCCCGCGCGGCGCCACCGCGCCACGAGTCCATCGACCAGCGTGCTCTTGCCGGCGCCGGGGGCGCCGGTGACGCCGACGAGAAACGCTTGGCCACTACGGCGGTAAAGCTCGCGCAGGAGGGCGGCTGCTGGCTCGCCGCCGCTTTCGACCAGCGAGATAGCGCGGGCCATTGCCCGAGCATCACCAGCAACGACGAGCTCGGAGAGAGCGGACAACCTGCGGAATGTATCACGGGCTGGTTCAATGCCGCGTCATGTTCAGAAAACTGCCCACGCTCGTTCTTGCCGCTTTGCTGTTCGTTCCGGCAACGGCAGCCGCCGACGTCACTGCGTTCTACGGACGTCAGTCCGCCGCCGACGATGGAACGTCGACGCGTGGGTTCGCCATCGGCTTCAGCCTCGCCATCGTCGGCTTCGAGTTCGAGTACGCCAGCCTCAAGGAAGATCAGACGACGCTGCGCCCGTCGCTGAAGACGACCTCAGGCAATGTGTTGCTGCAGACGATAGGCCTGCCGCTTCAGCTCTACTTCACCACGGGCATTGGCTACTATCGAGAAGAACTCGGCACCGACGAGGAAAAGGATCTGGTATGGAACACCGGCGGCGGCGCGAAGATACCCATAAGAGGTCCGCTTCGCGCGCGGGTGGACTATCGGATCTTCAACCTTCGCGGGAATCCCCGCGACCAGACCCAACAGCGGTTCTACGCCGGGGTCAACCTGGCGTTTTGACAGGGGTCGAGGGCAGAAGGCAGAGACGACCTCTGCCCTGTGCCCTATGACCTTCTGTCGCGCTGAACTACTTCGAGTAATCGACGACGGGAACGAGATTGATGGGGATGAGTCCGCTCGCGAACGACTCGGTGTAGGACTTGAACAGCGCCTGAATCTCGGCGGGAAACGCCTCGTTGAGGATGTTCACGATGTTGTAGTCGGCTTCTTTCACGGCCGGGTCGATGATCATCACGAAGGTGACGTTGCCGTTGGCCGCGGCCTGGTCCGACTTGTAGACGCGCCACGAGGCCGCCTGTTGCTTGCGATCGGGCTTCTCGCTCTTCATCAGCGCTTCCTTCGTCTTGTTCAGCACCGCCTCGAAGTCGGCCGTGCTGCCTGGCTTGATCGTGTAGAGGATCACGGCCGCCCCTCCGCTGAACGTACGGGCGTTCGGCGCGGCAGCCGGGGCCTGCGCGTATGAAGGCACTGCGGCGGCGATGACCGCAAGAGCCAAAACCATTGCTCGCATTCACTCCTCCTTGGTTGTCGACTAGCGCCCCAAATAATTACCGGGACGCCAAACAAACTCAAGTGTAAAGAACAGACTCCCGTCTAGACAAAGACCGACATCACCTCGTTGGCCACGAGCATCCCCTGTCGGGTCAGCCGCAGATGGTCACCCTCCCTGACGAGGACACCTCCCTGGCAAAAGTACGTAAGGCGGGAGCCAAAACGCTCCCAAATATCCACCTCGTAGCGTGCCGACAGGGCGGCCAAATCGATACCGCGACTCAGGCGAAGGCCCGTGAAGAGCGCGTCGCCCAGCCGTTCTTCATCCGTCAGCCTCCTGCGATCGACCGAGATCTCCTCTCCTGAAGCCAACTTCCGCACGTAATCCTCAGTGGACGAGACATTTCGCCAACGCTCTCCCTGGAAAGTCGAATGAGCCCCAGGACCGAGTCCAATCCACTCGCCATCGCTCCAGTACTTCAAATTGTGCGCCGACTCTCGCCCGGGCCGGCTCACATTCGAGATCTCGTATTGCCGATAGCCTGCCTCCTCCAGCAGCGTCATCGCCGACTCGTACATTTCGGCGGCGACGTCGTCGTCGGTCTGTGTCCATCCCATGCGATCCATCTCACGCCGGAGCTCCAGGTGCGGGTAGACCTCGAGGATGTAGAGCGACAAGTGATCCGGCTTCGCCCGCACCGCTTCTTCGACAGAACCGAGCCACTGCGCGAGGTCTTGTCCGGGCAGCCACATCATCAGATCGAGGCTGACGTTGTCGAACCCGGCGTCCCGAGCGAGGCGCACGACTTCGCGCGCCCTCTCCGACGAGTGGAGGCGTCCGAGCCGCGTCAATTCGGCGTCACGGAACGACTGCACGCCGAAGCTGAGACGATTGACTCCTGCCTCGCGAAAGCCTACGAGGCGAGCCAGGTCGACCGACTCCGGATTCGCCTCCAGCGTCATCTCTGCGTCGTCGATGAGACCGAAGGCCCGGCGGCTCGCCTCGACAATCGAGCCAATCTCCGCCGGAGTCAGGAGGGACGGCGTTCCGCCGCCGAAATACAGCGTGTCTGGTATTGGGCTCGGCGGCGTGGCGCCCGACGCGCGTGCGTCGATCTCGTGGAGCAGCGCTCCGACGAACTGCGCTTTGAGCGCTTCGTCGAACAGGCCTCGATTGAAATTGCAGTAGTTGCAGATCGCGACTGCAAAACGGGACGTGGACGTAGAGTCCCGGCGCGCTACTTGCTGCCGCCCCGGCCACCCGACCACTTCAAGTCGGCCTTGCCGTCGTCCCGCAGCTGCGCTTTGGCCTGACGAGGGCTGCGGCCGGCCTGCTCCAATCTTCCGCGCATCCTCCGCTCGGCCCAGTTGCGCTTCAGCGCCGGCGCGCCTTCGTTGGGGAGCAGCATGCGATAGTCGGCGCCTTCGAGATCCAGAAAATCGCACATCTCGTGGAGGCGCGACCGCATGCGGAAACCGATGCGATCGTGCAGCGAGATGACGTCCTGGTTCGTGTCGGGCGGCACGTCGGGATAGTTCGACGTGAAGATCGTGGCGCGGCGCTCGTTGTAGCGCACGTTGACGATCAGGTTCAGCGTCTCCTCGACCCATTCGGACGTCTTCTCGGCGCCGAGATCGTCGAGCACGAGCAGGTCGGCCTCCATCACCGGACGCAGCACCTCGAGCTCGGTGGTCTTGACGTCGGCGTTGTACGTCCCGCGAATGACCTTCAGCAGATCGCGGGTGTCGTAGAAGAGCCCGCGGGCGCCTGCGGGTGAGAATCACCTGTTTGAGAATCGGCCACGGCCAGGTGCGTCTTGCCGACGCCGGGGTCGCCGAGGAAGAACAAGCCGCGGGTGACCGCCGGAAATTCCTCCGCCATCTTGCGCGAGCGGCGCAGCGCCTCGTCGAGCGTCTCGTTGTCGTAGGTAACAAAGTCCGCGAGCGTGCAGTGAGCGTACCGCCGCGGGATGCGCGCTTCTGCGATGAGGCGACGCGAGATGCCGTCGCGCCAGCAATCGCAGCGGGTCACGCGCTCGACGCCGCCGTCCTGAAGCGGCTTCCACCCGGTGCCGTTGCAGAGCGGACAGATGATCGCGTCGTTCCCCGCCGGATGCACGGTCAATAATAGCGCGAACTTTTTTCAGCGGGCCTGTTTTTTTGGAGTCGTCGTATCCGCGGGCGGTGGTGTCGTGCGCACGAGATCGGTCGACGTCGATTTGACGAGCGCCGTGCTGAGTCGCTGCTCCCAGTCGTCGATGCCGCGGGCAAGTTCGCGCTTGACATACTCCATGAACTCGTTGACTTCGCCCTGCATCTGCTGGATCTTGCGCCGCATGTTGAGGATGACCTCGACGCCAGCCAGATTGACGCCGAGATCGCGCGTCAACGTGAGGATGGTCTCCAGCTGCTCGAGATCTTCTTCCGAGTACAAGCGCGTGTTCCCCTCGGTCCTCGACGGCTTGAGCAGTCCTTCGCGCTCGTAGAGCCGCAGCGTCTGCGGGTGGATGTGGTACTTCTGCGCCACCGCGCTGATCATGTAGTAGGCCTTGCCGGTCTTCTTCACGATCGTTCCCCGTTGATGCGGCCGAATTCCCTGAGCAGTTCCTTCGATCGCTCGTCGAGCACCTTCGGCAGCTCGATTCTCACTTCCACCACCAGATCGCCACGCCTTCGCCCCGCGCGGCGACGGCGCGCCTTTGCCGCGCAGCCGAAACCGCTGCCCGCTCTGCGTGCCGGGCGGTATCGCGCAGCGTCGCCGTGCCATCGGGCGCCGGCACATCGATGCGCGCGCCAAGGGCGGCTTCGTGCACCCCGATTGCGACGATGGAATAGAAATCGTCGCCGTCACGCCGGAATCCTTCGCTGCGGCTCCACGCGGACCGTCAGCAGGAGATCGCCGGCGCGGCCTCCAGCCGGGCCCGCGCTGCCCTTTTCAGGCACGCGGATGCGGCTCTGGTCGCTCACCCCGGCGGGTATCCGGACGGTCAGGCCCTCGGTCCTGATCTCCAACCCCGACCCGCCGCACCCGCCGCAGGCGGTCTGCACGAGGCGGCCGGTTCCCCCGCACGCGTCGCAACTCCTGGAGAAGACCATGCTGCCGCGCCGCGATCGAAGCGTGCCTGAACCCTGGCAGCGATGACAGCGCAACTCCGCGATCTTCACCACGCCCGAGCCCCCGCACGCCCGGCAGACATCCTGCCGCGTCACCGTCAGCTGCCGCTGCGCGCCGCGCAACGACTCGTCAAAACCCAACGAGACCTCCGCGTGGAGATCGACCCCCCAGCCCGGGTTCGATCCCGCACCACCCCGCCGGGTGAAAACCTCCGCAAAGAGATCGCCGAAGGTCGTCCCCTCCGATGTCGCCGCCGAGAAGTCGAAGCCCTCGAACTCGAACGTGATCGGCCCTGCTCCGTCCGAGGCCTCGCCGGTGTCGTAACGCACTCGGCGCTCCGGATCGCTCAACGTCTCGTACGCGCGAGTGATCTCTCGGAAGTGCGCTTCAGCCGCCTGATCGCCCGGATTGATGTCAGGGTGATACTTCCGAGCCAGGCGCCTGTAGGAGCGCTTGATCTCAATCAACGTCGCGCCGCGAGCCAAACCAAGCAGGTCGTAGAGATCCATAGCTGGGGATGAGGGGTTGGGGGCCGGGGTTAGGGTAGGGGATGCCGTTCGCGAGCGTGCTGAATTCGCAGTCCCCAATCCCTAATCCCTCATCCCCAATCCCTATTTGTCGTCCACCACCTCGGCGTCGATCACCTCGCCGTCCTTCTCACCCGACGGCTTCGACGCGCCGCCGGCGTCGGGATTCGCGGCCTGGCCGCCCGGTGCTTGGGCGTTCTTGTACAAGCTCTCCGCCACCGCGTGCTGCGCCTTGGTCAGCGCCTCCATGGCCTGCGTGATTGCGGCGACATCGGTGCCGGCCATCGCTTTCTTGAGCTCTTCCATCGCCGACTCCACAGACGACCGGTCCGTCGGACTCAGCTTGTCGCCCGCGTCTTTCAGCATCCGTTCGCCTGCGTAGAGCAGTTGGTCGCCGCGATTGCGCGTCTCGATCTCCTCTCGCCGCTTTTTGTCTTCGTCGGCGTGCGACTCCGCTTCGCGCATCATCCGGTCGACGTCTTCTTTGGCGAGGCCGCTCGACGCGGTGATGGTGATCTTCTGCTCCTTCCCGGTGCCGAGATCCTTCGCCTGCACGTTCACGATGCCGTTAGCGTCGATGTCGAACGTCACCTCGATCTGCGGAATCCCGCGCGGCGCGGGCGGCAGGCCGATCAGATGGAATCGTCCCAGCGTACGGTTGTCGCGCGCGAGCGGACGCTCACCTTGCAGCACGTGCACTTCGACGCTGGTCTGGCTGTCTGCCGCCGTCGAGAACACTTCGCTCTTGCGGGTGGGAATCGTGGTGTTCCGCGGAATGAGGGTCGTCATCACCCCGCCCAGCGTTTCAATGCCGAGAGACAGCGGCGTGACGTCGAGCAGCAGCAGGTCCTTCACTTCGCCGGCCAGCACGCCGGCCTGAATGCCCGCGCCGATGGCGACCACTTCGTCGGGATTGACGCCCTTGTGCGGATCCTTCCCGAACAGCTCTTTCACGATGGCCTGCACCCGCGGAATGCGAGTCGAGCCGCCCACGAGCACGACTTCATCGATCTGGCGGGGTTCGACGCCGGCGTCCTTGAGCGCCTGCTTCGTTGGTCCGACGGTCCGCTGCAGCAGATCCTCGACGAGCTGCTCGAACTTCGCGCGCGACAGCTTCATCGCCAGGTGCTTCGGGTCCGCTGGCGTCGGCGGTGATGAACGGCAGGCTGATGTCGGTTTCCATCACCGACGACAGTTCCATCTTGGCCTTCTCGGCCGCTTCCTTCAGACGCTGCAGCGCCATCCGATCCTTGCTCAGGTCGATGCCGTCGCTCTTCCTGAACTCGTCGGTGATCCAGTCGATGACTTTCTGATCGAGGTTGTCGCCGCCCAGGTGCGTGTCGCCGTTCGTCGACTTCACTTCGACCACGCCCTCGCCGACCTCGAGAATCGAGATGTCGAACGTGCCGCCGCCGAAGTCGTACACGGCGATCGTCTCGTCCTTCTTCTTGTCGAGGCCGTACGCCAGTGCGGCCGCGGTCGGCTCGTTCACGATGCGCATCACCTCGAGCCCGGCAATCTGGCCCGCGTCCTTCGTCGCCTGGCGCTGCGCGTCGTTGAAGTAGGCGGGAACCGTAATGACCGCCTTCGTCACAGGCTGGCCGAGGTATTCCTCCGCGGCCTGCTTCAGCTTCTGCAAGAATCATCGCGGAGATTTCCGGCGGCGAATATTCCTTGTCGGAGGCTTTCACGCGCACGTCGCCGTTCTGGGCGCGGACGACGCGATAGGGCACCATCTTCATTTCCTCGTTCACTTCGTCGAACTTGCGGCCCATGAACCGCTTGATCGAGAAGACCGTGTTCTCAGGGTTGGTGACCGCCTGTCGCTTGGCCACTTGCCCGACCAGCCGTTCGCCAGTCTTTCGCGAACGCCACGACCGACGGCGTCAGCCGGCTGCCCTTCCGGATTCGTGATGACCGTCGGCTCGCCGCCTTCCATGACGGCGACGACGGAGTTGGTGGTGCCGAGATCGATACCGATGATTTTGCTCATGTGATCAGTATGAAATGTGAGTGCAGGATTGTAAAGGACGAGTTCCCCAGCCGTCCCTAAACCGCTGATAGAATAGGGACTTCAATGGCCGCCTGCGAAGACCTACGTCATTCGGCTGGCCGGTCACGCCGGCCTCGCGGCGCTCTTCATCGTCACCGCGCTCCTGGGCGTGTTCAGTGGCGTCATGTTCGCCTACGCCGGCGACCTGCCGCTCATCTCCGAGCTCGACGAGTACGCGCCAAGCGCGATCACGCGCATCTACGCCGCCGACGGCGAAACGCTCGGCGAGTTCGCCATCGAGCGCCGGCTCGTCGTGGCCTACGACGACATCTCCCCACATCTGCGGCAGGCGATCATTTCCGCCGAAGACAAGGACTTCAACAACCACTTCGGCCTCAGCGTCTCCGCGATGCTGATCCGCCTGAGCAACGACATCGTCCGGCGCCGGCTGGTGGCGGGCGCCAGCACGCTGACGATGCAGTTGGCGCGCGGCCTTTTTGCCGAGGAGATCGGGTTCACGCTCGGCGACAAGAGCCCCGAACGCAAGATCAAGGAAATCCTCGTCGCGATTCAGATCGAGAAGCGCTACACCAAGCGTGAAATCCTGACGCTCTACTGCAACCAGACATACTTCGGTCACGGCACGCACGGCGTCGAAGCCGCCGCGCGCTTGTACTTCGGCAAGCGGGCCAAGGACGTCACGATCGACGAAGCGGCGATGCTCGCCGGCATCATTCAGACGCCCGCGCGGCAGAGCCCGTTTGTCGATCGCGCCGCCGCCACGCGCCGCCGCAACTACGCGCTCCAGCGGATGGCCGAAGACGGCTACATCACCGAGGAGCAGGCGGCCGAACTGAGGAAGAAGCCGATCGTCGTTCGCGGCCAGCCGCAGCCGCTGCGCTCAGTCGCGCCGTTCTTCACGGAGGAGGTCCGCAAATACCTCGAACAGAAGTACGGCGCGAAGACGTCTGTACGAGGAAGGCCTGTCGGTCCACACCGGCGTCGACATCCGTCTGCAGCGCGCAGCGAACCGCGCCGTCGACCGCGGTCTGCGCCTTGTCGACAAGCGCCGCGGCTACCGCCGCGACAAGCCAAACGTCGTCGCTCAGGGCGCTAACATCACGCACCTACAAGAACGAACGCTGGAACCAGCCAGTTGCCGAAGATGACGTCGTGCCGGCGGTCGTCATGAGCGTCTCGGCGAACGCGGCCGCTGTGCGAGTCGGCGCGCAGACGATCGAGCTCCGCGGCGACGCGATCGCCTGGACTCGCCGCGCCCCGCCCGCACTCTTCAAGGTGGGCGACCTGATCGACGTTCGCGTCCTCAAGGTCGGAGAGTCCGCCGCCATTGGCGTCGTCATGCTCGAACAGGCACCGCTCGTCGAAGGAGCGCTCGTCGCCATCGACAACCGGACCGGCCAGATTCGCGCGATGGTGGGCGGCTTCAACTTCGACCGCAGCAAGTTCAATCGCGCGACGCAGGCGCGCCGCCAGGTGGGCTCGCTCTTCAAGCCGTTTGTCTATACCGCGGCCATCGATCGCGGCTTCACGCCGAGCTCAATCATCGTCGACGAGCCGGTGTCCTATACGGCCGGTCCGGGACAGCCGCTCTACAGCCCGAAGAACTACGACGGCAAGTACGAGGGAAGCGTAACGATCCGGCGCGCGCTCGAGCAGTCGAGAAACGTGCCCGCGGTGAAGATGATGGAAACGCTCGGCCCAGGCCAGGTGATTGGCTATGCGAGGCGGTTCGGGCTCCAATCGGGCCTCGAGCCGTATCTGTCGCTCGCGCTGGGCGCGGCCGACTTGACGTTGATCGACATGACGTCTGCCTACTCCGCATTCCCCAACGGCGGCGTGCGGATGACGCCCTATCCGATCCTCAATATCACCGACCGCAACGGCAACCTACTCGAAGAGAGCCGGCCGCAGCCCCAAGACGCCATTCGCGCCGACACGGCCTTCGTGATGACCAACCTCCTGCGCGGGGTGGTGCAGCGGGGAACGGCCGCCTCGGCATCGAAGCTGGGCTGGCCGCTCGGTGGCAAGACGGGCACGACCGACGACTACGGCGACGCGTGGTTCATCGGGTTCGATCCCGACATCACTGTGGGAGTCTGGGTCGGCCACGACGAGCGCAAACCGATCGGCCCCAGCGAAACCGGCGGCGTCGCTGCGCTGCCGATCTGGATCGATTTCATGCGCGCCTACATCGAGACGCGCGATCCGAACAATCCGCCGGAGTTCGTCTCGCCCGGCAACATCGTCTTTCTTCCCGTCAACCCGGCCACCGGGGCTGAAGCCGAAGAGGGGACGACGGGCATCAGCGAAGCCTTCATCGCCGGCACGCAGCCGGGCACCGCCTTCGACCGATAGGGGTCAGACCCCTACTCGTCGGCGGCGGGCTGGCCGAGCGTGCCGGACGCTTTCTGCATCAGGTACGCCTTGATGAACGGGTCGATGTCGCCGTCGAGCACGCGCCCCGGGTCGCCGACCTCGACCTTCGTCCGATGATCCTTCACGAGTTGGTACGGGTGCAGCACGTAGCTGCGGATCTGACTGCCGAATGCGATCTCCTTCTTCGTACCGCCAATCTGATCGAGCGCCGCCTGCTGCTCTTTCATCTTGATGTCGAACAACCGCGCCTTCAGCACGCGCATCGCTGAGTCGCGATTGCGGTGCTGCGAACGCTCGTTCTGGCACGACACCACGAGACCGGTTGGCAGATGTGTAATGCGGATAGCGGAGTCGGTGACGTTGACGTGCTGGCCACCGGCGCCGCTCGATCGAAACGTGTCGATGCGGATGTCCTTCTCGTCGATGTCGATGTCGACGTCCTCCGGCAGCTCGGGCCAGACATAGACCGACGCAAAGGACGTGTGGCGTCGCGCCGCCTGGTCGAACGGCGAGATGCGAACGAGGCGATGCACGCCGGCTTCGGCCGACAGCAGGCCGAAGGCGAACTCCCCGGCCACCATGACCGTTGCGCTCTTGAGACCGGCCTCGTCTCCGGGCTGATAGTCGACGACCTCGCGCTTGAACCCCCGGCGCTCGATCCACCTGAGGTACATCCGCAGCAGCATCTCCGCCCAATCCTGCGATTCCGTGCCGCCCGCGCCGGGATGGATGGTGAGAATGGCGTTGCGGCGATCGTGCTCGCCGCCCAGCATCTTCTTCACCTCGCCCGTCTCCACGAGGCCGGCGAACGCGTCGACGCCCGCGGACAGCTCCGCCTCGACGTCCTCCCCCTGACCGGCCCAATCGATGAGCACACCCAGGTCGTCGGTCTTCGTCTTCAACGCCCCGATCAGTTCGAGGTCTTCCTCGACGCGCCGGCGCCGCTGAAGAATCTTCTGCGCTTCGATCTGGTTGTTCCAGAAGCCCGGTTCTGAGGCCTTGGCTTCTATCTGGGCGAGCTCGTCGGCTGGGCGTGGCGCCTCAAAGATAGCTCCGCAGATCGGCGGAGCGCTTCACAAGGTCCTGATAACGTCTGGTCAGCTCATCGAGAGCGATAGCCACGAATGCCTCCTGACACGAACAGCGCGGCCAGCGTCGCCGCCGCGCAAAGATAGGCGAACAGATCTCCGATTCTGCCATAGATGGTCGAACCGTCGAGCAGGTAGACGTCGCCGGTCATCACCGCCCGCTCGAAGATCACCGATTGCTGCATCACGCGCCCGTAGGGATCGACGAAGCCGCTGATGCCCGTATTGGCGGCGCGCGCAAGATAGCGGCCCTGCTCGATCGCACGCATGGACGCCTGCACGAAGTGCTGATAGGGCGCCGACGAGTACCCGTACCACGCATCGTTGGTAATCGTCGTCAGCAGCCGGCTGCCGCGAGTCGACCGACTCCCCCACAAGGCGAGGAAACACAATCTCGTAGCAGATCGCCGTGCTGATCGGCCCTCGTGCCGTCGGCAGCATTACCAGGTCTGCGCCCGGCGTGAAGCCGCCAGCTCGTCTCGACAAGCGGTCCAACGAAAAAGAGGAGACGCTGAAGCGGCACGAACTCCCCGAACGGCACGAGGTGCATCTTCTGGTAGATGCCGCCGACAGCGCCATCGCGCTGCACGAGGAACGCCGAGTTGTAGTAGGCGACGAGCCGCGTGATCGACCTGATCGCTTCCCAGCAGCAGCTCGATACCGCGCTCGCGCACGAGCGATCGGATGTGCTCTCCCGCCACACGATCATCCGAGAAACGGATACGGCGTCGACGACTCTGGCCAGATGACGAGAGCGGCGCCCTGGGCCGCTGCCTCGCGGGTCATTCCGAGATACGTATTGAGAATGTTTCCCGCCTGCGCGTCGTCCCACTTCTGATCCTGCGGGATGTTCCCCTGCACGAGCGCCACGCGAAGCGGTTTCTGACTCGCGGTAGCGGCGACGACGATCTCGTTTCGCTCCAGCCGCGCGCTCCCCCACCACGACCACCCCGAGCACGACGCCCACGACGCCCGCCACCCATGCGATCGCCACAGGCGAGCGTGAGATCGCGAAGTATGCCGCGGTGGCGCTCACAGACGCGACGAGCGCCGACAGACCGAAGACGCCAATGACGCTCGCAAGCTGCGCCACCGGCAGCACCGTCGTCTGGCTGTAGCCGAGCAGCACCCAGGGGAATCCGCTCCAGAAATAGGTGCGGGCCAATTCGGTGCTGACCCAGATAGCCGGCGCCAACAGGAGCGCCCGCCCGACGCCAAGCTTGGCGCCGGTCCAGCCGAGACCGATCGCGAAAAGCCCGGGGAACAACGCGAGATATCCCACGAGGAGTGCGGCGACGATCACGCCCACAGGCCAGCTGAGGCCCCCAAACTGCGACACCACGGTGCCGGTCCAGTAGACGGTACCGCCGAAGTAGCCAGCTCCCGCGACGAACCCACGCAGAAACGCGCGATCGCGCCGGAACGCCGGCCACCCCTGATTGATCTCGAAGAGCGACACCATCAGCGGCGTCAGCGCGAGCCACGCAACGACAGGGTGACCGTAGCGTGGGAAGCTGAGTGCGAGGAGAATGCCCGAGAGGAGCGCGAGGATCAGGGCCTGACTACCTGGTTGGTTCCGCGCTGACGAAGCCAACTCAACAGGCCGGCGCCGTCGAGCGGCGGTGAAATGAAATCGCCCTGCGCCGTGTCGCACCCGAGCGCGGCCAGACGCTCGAGCGTGGCCTGTTCCTGGATGCCTTCCGCCACGCACGTCAAGCCAAGGTTGTGCGCCAGCTCGATCGTCGACTGCACGATCACCTCGTCGCCGTTGTCGCTCATGTCGTCGATGAACGACTTGTCGATCTTGATCTCGTGGACGGGCAGCTTGCGCAGATAGCTGAACGACGAATAGCCGGTGCCGAAATCATCGACCGCCAGCCGCAGGCCCATGCGGCTCAACCGCGTCAGCACCTGCAGCGAGCGAAGGGGATCCGACATGATCACGCTCTCGGTGATCTCCAACTCCAGCATGGATGCGGGCGCCCCCAGCAGCTCCAGCAGCGCGCGCACGCGCTCGGGTAGCTCGGGATCCTGAAGATTGCGGGGCGACAGATTGACCGCGACCACCAGCTCAAACCCCTCTGTCTTCCACTCGAGGGCCTGCTGCAGCGCGCGCTCGAGCATCCACAGCGTCAGAGGCCGAACCGCGCCCGTCTGCTCGGCCATCGGGATGAACCGCTCCGGCAGGATCCAACCCAGTTGCGGATGCTGCCACCGCACCAACGCCTCGACGCCGAAGACCTCGCGAGTCTTCAGGTTGATCTTCGGCTGATACGCCACGCGGAGCTCGCCGCGGGAGATCGCGTGACGGAAATCTCCCATCAGCGCAAGCCGCTCGGGACTATGTCTGTCGAGCTCCGGCGCATAGACGACGCAGCCCGATCGATCTTCCTTGGCGACATACATCGCGACGTCCGCGCGCTGGACGAGCAGCGAGGCTTCCACGCCGTGCTCAGGGGAGATCGCAATGCCGATGCTGCCGTGCACGTCCAGGTTGAGGCCCTCAATCGTCAGCGGTTCCTGAACGGCGGCAATGAGCTTTCGCGCGGCCAGCTCCGCTCCCGACTGTCCGACGCCCGACAGCATCACCGCGAACTCGTCGCCCGCCCAGCCGCGCGACGGTATCGGACTCGCGCAGATCGGCCTGGAGCCGCCGGCCGATCTCCCGCAGCACGGCATCGCCCATGAGATGCCCCATGGTGTCGTTGATTTCTTTGAACCCATCGAGGTCCATGATCAACACCGATAGCGGCGCCGCCGACGCGCTGCGCGTTGGCCACCGCCATCTCGAGCCGGTTCTGGAAGAGCGTGCTGTTGGGTAGATCGGTCAGGCTGTCGTAGTACGCGAGATGGCGAATCCGCTCCTCAGCCTTCGAACGCTCGTACCGCACTTGCGCATCGCGCAGTTCGCGGTTGATGGCCGGGATCAAACGGTTGAGATTCGTCTTGATGATGTAGTCGTCGGCGCCGTTCTTCATCGCCTCGACGGCGATCTCTTCGCCGATGGTCCCCGAGACGAAGATGAACGGCACTTCGAGCCCGCGATCCCGCACCATCGACAGCGCCGTCGTCCCGCTGAAGCCGGGCATCGTGTAGTCGGCAATGATGAGATCCCACTCGCGCTCGAGGGCGTCGGCGAGCTTCCTGGCAGAGTCGACGCGGAGCATGGTCAGGCTCGTACCCACCTTGCCGCAGATATTCGATCAGGAGGGCCGCATCGTTCTCCGAGTCTTCGACCAGGAGCAGTCTCAGCGGCGCATGCGAGAACTAACGTGCTATCCAGGGCGTGAACTGCTCGTTCTTCTGCAATCGCGCCTGTATCTCCTCTGCGTCCTGCCGAGTCTTGTACTTGCCAACTCTCACGCGGTAGATAGGCTTGGCCACACCCTTGGCGGGATCGAGCACAAACGCGGGATAGCCTTTGGCGACGAGCTGTTGGGCCAGGCGATCCGCTTCCTTTCTGGTTTCGAAAATCGATACTTGCACCGCGAACCCGGGGCCCGACGGATCAACCGATGCGACCGGCGACGAACCCGAGCGCGCCGCCGCAGACGCCGTGGCGGCGGGCTCTGGCTTGACGGGCGCGGCAGCGGGTGCAGGCGTGCTGACTGCCGGCGGCGGCGGCTTCGGAGCGGCGGCAGGCGGCGCCGCGGCAACAGGCTCCTTGACGGCAGGTGCCGACGACTGACTGGCTGGCTTGTCGAGCTTCTCCTCAACCGGCTTGTCGCCGAGTAAGCGCGGCGGGTAGGAGAGGTCGTCGGTCTTTTGAGCCGACTCGGCGGGAGCTGGCGCTGACAAAGGGGCAACCGCCTCTGGCGCCGCGACGACCGGGTCTGGGCTCACCTCCCCGGCCGTCTGGACGACCGCCTCAGGTGTGGGCACGCCTCGGCCCACGAGCACGCCGAAGAGGAAGCTCACCACCAGAATGACGGTGGCCGCCATGAACAGAAAAACCAGCTGCTTCCCGTTGAGCTGAATCTCGCGGAAGCCTTCGTCGCTCACTGTATGCAAATTTTAGCACTCATGGCTTCAACTTGCTGAGCATGGCCTTTACTTCATCCGAGCCCGGCTCGAGGACCAGCGCGCGCTCCAGCGTGGTGCGGGCTGCAGGCACGTCTTTGTTCTGGAGGTGGGCCTCTGCCAGCTGCAGGTGGGCGGCCACCGACTCCTGGCTCCAGATGGCAATCTTGAAGGCATCGATCGCCGCCGACGTCTGGGCGCCGGCAAGGTAGATACGGCCAAGCAGCAGGTGCGCCTCCGCCTCGTAAGGCGACAGATACAACGCGCGCCGCAGCTCCGTCATCGCCTCCGTGTTGCTGCCTTGCTCGGCCAGGCGCCGCCCGCGATCCAGATGAAACGCGGCCAATTCCTTCTGGTCGCGCTGTCCTGCGGCGATGGCGCTGTCGACTTCGTTGAATCGTCGAAATCTCGAGCGACGCCTTGAGCCGCTCCAGGCCGCGCGGAATCGGTTCCCCGCTCGCGGGCTTCCGGGCCCATTCGGCGTAGGTCGATGACAGTTGGGTCGCGAGCTCGCGCTCTCGCGAGGCTTCTGGCGCCGCGCCGGTGGCTAGCAGCGCAGCCGCCAGCACGGCGTGAGCCTCGCCGTCAGCCGGGTTGCGGCGTACGGCTTCACGAAGCCAGAAGATGGCCGACTGCGGATCCTTCTCGGCCCAATACGCATAGCCGAGATTGAAGTAGTAGTCGGGATCCTCTTGATCCATCTTCAAGGCCTGGTTGAAGTAGTACGTCGCCCGGCCGGTCTGTGGCGTCACCGGCCGGCGAAGCTGGATGACGCCGATGTTGTTCATGATCGTCGCCAGTCGGCACCCGCTCGCTCATGGTCCGCAAGCGTCGCGAACGCATCGTCGATCCGTTTCAACTGAATGAGCGACAGCGCCGCGGCAAATCGGGCGCGCGCGATACAGGGTGACGCATCGGGAACGGCGGTCGCGGCGACCAGCGCGGCCTGTTCGTTGCCGGCGTCGTGGTGGACAGCCCACAGCGCCAATCGCGCACGATCGAAGCCGGGGTCCAACCGTATCGCCGATTCGAGGTAGCTGACCTTGCTGGTCGCAGTGCTGGTGATGAGGCCCTTGATGTACTGTTCGAACGCCGGCAGCCGCGGGCGCACGAGCGACAGCTCCGCTCGCGGCGGCACACCGGCGAGGCGGCGGCTGACGCGCTCGGCAACGCGCAAACAACGTCGTCGAGAGGTCCTGCTTCGACGATCTCGTTCTCCATGCGACCGGCGTCGAGCCTGATGCTCTGCGCTCGAAGCGACAGTTGGCTGCTCGCCATCGTGAAGCGAGCCGAAAATGACGTGCGTGGCGCCGACGAGTTGACCCAGCCGAATCACCGTCGCGTGGCTCAGGCTTGCGACCGCCGGCACCTGCAGCTGCCCGAATGCTTCGAGCCGCTCCTCGCGCGTGTAGGCACGGCGGCCAAGCGCGTTCAGATCGTCGGCAAGCAGCACCGCCGACGCCTCGCCGAGCCATGAAAACGCCGCATCGCGCCCGGTGTAGTCGAACGGAATGACGAGGTAGCGATCCTGTCCGCGAGCGCCTGCGGGCACCGCGCAGGAGCGAAGGCGCCGAGCAGCAGATCGGCGATGAACGAGAGACGGCGTCTCATTTCTGGTTCGGCGGGATATGCACAGCGATGACGCACCCGACATCGCCGACGCCCTTGCAGGCGTCCACTCGCACTTCGCCGCGCACACCCGCCAGCGCCAGGAGGTGGGACAACGCAGCCGAATAAAACACGCACAACGGCCAGTCGAACGGCTCACGCACGGCGCAGAACACCGAGTTCTTCAGCGGCAAAGGTCCCCTGCCCGCGACGAAGCCGCACGACGCCGCGGCTGCCCAGATAGCTTCGGCGAACCACGCGCTTGGCCAGTCGCATGGCCAGACGGGCACGCAGCGACGCCGGCATCGAGCGAATCACGGCGCGCTCGATCGGCGAGAGGCTGTCGAACGTCCACTGCGCGGCGTACTCGCCAGCGCGCTGCGTGACGAGCGTGTACGGCTGTCCCTCCTGCCGAAGAAAGCTCAACACGGCGGCCAGCGGCGCGAGGCCGATCCGTCCATCGCGCATGCCGATCGGGTTCAGCCAGTTCTCGTAGAACTCGAGCCGCGACGGCATCAAATCGGAAATCCCCTGATGAAGGCTCGCGACAAGCATGCGCCCGACTCCCCCTCGGTTCATTCTTCTGATATCCTTCGGGCCGGCAGCTCGCGCAGATGAACCGCGAACCGGATGCAGGTTCGGTAGCCGATAGCGGCGCGCGTGACGCGCTCTCCATGGTCGCGCACTCGATCTCGATGGAGAGTATCACTATCCTTCATGATTCTTCCAGTTCACGAACGTCTTCGCCGGCACGTACTGGCGGCGCTGCAGCGGCTCTACCAGATCCCGGCTGACCCTCCGACCGCCTTCCCAATCGAATATCCACCCACCCGGGAGCTCGGCGACTTGGCGACGCCAATTGCCTTCGAGCTCGCACGTCGTCTGCGGAAGGCGCCGAAGGCGATCGCTCAGGAACTGGCGGGCGCGCTCGAGACGATTGACGGGATCAGCCGCGTGCAGGCGGCGCCCAACGGTTATCTCAACATTCATCTCGATCGCGTGGCGTTCGTCGATGCGTGTCTGTCGGCGGTGTCTTCCTCGACGATGGCCTCCAATGACGCCGTGCACGAGGGCGAAGACCATCGTCGAGCACACGGCCATCAACCCCAACAAGGCGGCCCACATCGGCCATCTCAGGAACTCGGCGCTCGGCGACACGCTGGTGCGCGTGCAGCGGTTTCGGGGTGTGCCGGTCGAAGTGCAGAACTACATCGACGACACGGGCGTGCAGGTCGCCGACGTGGTCGTCGGGCTTCCGTGAGCTGGAGCGCAAGAGCCTCGACGACGTCCGCCGCATCGCCGATTCCACTCGATTCGACTTCTACTGCTGGGACCTTTACGCCCGGGTCACACAGTGGTACGACGAAGACAAAGATCGGCTGAAGATTCGCGCCGCCGCGCTTCACGACATCGAGCACGGCGGCGGCGAGACCTCGGCCATCGCTCAGTTCGTCGCAGATCGCATCGTCCGTTGCCACCTGAAGACGATGGCGCGGCTCGGCATCGACTACGACCTGCTGACGTGGGAGGGGCACATTCTCCGGCTGCAGTTCTGGGCGCGAGCCTTCGAGATTTTGAAGGAGAAGGGCGCCGTCTACCTGCAGACCGACGGCAAGCTCGCGGGCTGCTGGGTGATGAAGATAGACGACGCCGACGCGCCGGGAGAAGACGAAGACGGCGACGAGCGCGAAAAGGTCATCGTCCGATCGAACGGCACGGTCACCTACGTCGGCAAGGACATCGCTTATCAGTTCTGGAAGCTCGGTCTGCTGGGACGCGACTTTCACTATCGGCCGTTCTCCTCGCGCATCGACGGCAGCACGCTCTGGTCGACGTCGGAGACGCCAGACCCCGCACCCCATCCGCCGTTCGGGCATGCGACGTCCACCTACAACGTCATCGACGTCCGGCAGTCGTATCTGCAGAACCTGCTGAAGCAGGCGTTGCGTACGCTCGGGCTACGACGCACAGGCCGAGCGCGCGTTTCACTTCTCGTACGAAGTGGTCACGCTGTCGAACGCGACCGCTCGATCCATGGGCTACCTCAGCCCCGACACGCCCGACGACAAACGAGGGTATGTCGACGTCTCCGGCCGCAAAGGCCAGGGCGTGAAAGCCGACGACCTGCTCGACACGCTGATTGCACGCGCCGAGACTGAGGTCGCCAAGCGGAATCCCGAATTCACGGCCGATTGAGCATCGGCGCATCGCCGAGACGATTGCCGTAGCCGCGGTGCGCTACTTCATGGTGAAGTATTCCCGAACGAAGATCATCGCGTTCGACATCGACGAGGCGCTCGCGTTCGAAGGCGAAAGCGGTCCGTACCTGCAGTACGCCGTTGTCCGCGCACAGAACATCTTCGCCAAGCTTGCGGGAGCGCGAAGGGCTCGACGAAGCCGAGGTGTTGGCACGGGCGCGGACCGCGCTCACCACGTGAGCTGGCCGGCGAAAGCGGCAGCCACGATGTGTGGGCACTCATACTCGAAGCCGCGCGCCTCGACGAAATCGTCGAGCAGGTCGTCCGGACCCTGGAGTTCTCGGTGCTGGCGAAGTACGCCTTCGGCCTGGCGCAGATGTTCAACGCGTTCTACCATCGGTACCAGATTCTGAACGAGGAGCAGGCGGACGCCCGCATCTGGCGCGCCGCCGCCGTCGCGTACTTCCGCGCCCAGCTGACGCGCGCACTGGACCTGATGGGAATTGCCGTACCGCCCCGCATGTGACAAGCCATCGCTCGCGACCCGTGATCGGCATCACACCGTGCAACCAGTTGCCAGACTACATGGAATCGGTGCGGCTGGCTGGCGGCGACCCTCTCGTGTTGTCGATGGACGAGCCGCCTTCGTTGCAGGGGCTCGACGGCGTACTGTTCACTGGCGGCGGCGACATCGATCCGACCTACTACCGCGACAGCCGCCACCCTCGCACCCAAGATCCAGATGCACAGCGCGACAGCTATGAACTGGGATTGGCGGGGCTTGCGTTGAGAGCGGACCTTCCGGTTCTCGCTGTCTGTCGCGGCCTGCAGCTCATCAACGTGGCCGCTGGTGGGACGCTCGTTCAAGACATCCCTTCACAAATGCCAGCCCCTGTGTCCCACCAGCTGGCCACGCCGCTTGACGCGAGCGCGCACGACGTGACCGTCGAGAGACATTCGGTGCTTGCGCGCGTGCTGGAATCTGAACTGGATGCGGGCGGACACGTGACAGTGAACAGTCGCCATCATCAGTCTGCGGAAACGCCTGGTGAGGGCTTCGTGGTCTCCGCTACCGCGCCTGACGGCGTCGTCGAAGCCATCGAGAGACCGAAGGCGCGCTTTTGCCTCGGCGTTCAGTGGCATCCGGAAAACTATCTGGAGAGACGGCGCGTTCCGCTCGCTGTTTGATGCATTCGTGAGAGCGGCGACTATCAAACGGTGAGAGTCACCAGAGTCTCGACGTGCGCAGTATTCGGAAACAAGTCGAACGCCTCGATGTGGTCGATTGTGTATCCGGCTTCGGCAAATCTTCTGATATCGCGCGCCAGCGTGGCCGGGTCGCAGGACAGATAGACGACGCGCGGTGGCTTCAGATGGACGATGCCGGAGAGCGCAACGGATGACAGGCCCGTGCGTGGCGGATCGAGCAGCACCGTGTCCGGTCTCGGCCCTCGGTGCATCTTCGAGGTGCTCCTCCACCGACTCATGACGCGCCTGCAGCGAGGCTCCATAACGGCTCAGCATTAGCCTCCAGGTCGCGCGCGCTGGATCGGTCGGCCTCGACCGCAACGACCGTGGCGGGTCCACGGGCGGCGAGAGCGACGGCAAACAATCCGACGCCCGCATATAGATCGGTCACAGATCCCTCCGGCACCTGCGCCAGCACGCGTTCCAGAAGCGTCGCCAGCAAATAGCGATTGCCTTGGAAGAACGACTGCACGTGATGCGTCAGCTGGATCGAGTGGCCGGCGAACGTCGATCGCATCCGTGACGTACGGAGATCCGAAGACCACGGTGGGTTTCGCGCTCTGATGATCGACAAAGAGCAGGCCGGTGATTCCGTCAACGGATCGACCGCGAGAGGCGCCTGCGACAGGTCCTCTATCTCGAACAACGCGACGCGCTCGGTCGCTGCGGCGTTCTCGAGAAGCTCGCACCCCGCCAGACCGGCTGCCACCCCGCTGCTGAGCGCACGCCTCACTCGATCCAGCGCATCGTGGGTGGCCGGCAGCAATTGCCGTGTCGGTCGCGCGTCGCAGAGCTCGTGCGTGCCTTCCCGGAAGAACCCCAACCGGCCGCCTCTGGCATGCAGTCGGGCCCGCATTCGGTAGCCTTCTTCTATGGAAGGCGTGACCGGTACCGGCGCAGACAAGACGAGCTTGCCGATCCGCGCGAACGCATCGGCCACGACTCTCGGCCTTCAGACGCAAGCTGACGCGGATACGCGATGTGCGCGTAGACCGACCCGCCGCATGCGCCATCGACCGTGTCACTGCCGGCGATCGGCAGACGGCTGCAAGACGGCGATCGTCTCGGCGAACGCCACCTGTCTGCTGACGCGTTCGACGCGAACTCGAACCTGCTCGCCCAGGAATGGCGCCGGCGACGAGCACGACCTGCCCTTGGTGTCGCGCAAGCATGCGGCCGCCGGCGACCGGTTTCTCGATTGACGAGCTCGATGTCCGCTCCCGGCGTGAGGGATCGCCTGGATGGAGGCACAGCGCCCTCACTCGAAGCCAACGGTCGGCAATCCCTCCGCGATCGCGCAGCAGGCGATCGACTGCCGACTGCACCGCCTGCTCGAACGTCTCCATCGGCATACGATCGCGGAACGGCTGCAGCTGCTCGAGCGGCCTCTTCGCGCGCTGCCTGAAGGATCCGCGGGATCGGCGAAACCCGCGCGGCGTCGAGCATCTGCCGATCGAGCTCCGCGAGCCGCGCCATCACGCGCGCTCGCGGGCTTCGCCCCGCAACGGTCCCGGCTGTTCTTTGAACGCCGACATTTCGCTGACGACCTGTTCGAGCACCGCGTCGAGTGCCGGAGGCGGCGGTGTGAGGCGTGCCCGGCGAAGTGTGATCCGCTCGCAGACACGATCGAGATGATCGGGCAGGCTCCGCTTTCGGCGCCTTGGTGTCCGCGGCGGCGGCCGCTCCCTCGTGCCCCGGCAGGCGTACGCCCACCGCGCGCCGCCAGGCATCGAACGCGTCGAGCACGTCGGCCTCACAGAAGTCGATGTGGACGGGACGCCGGCGGGCTCCCTTGGCGTAGTAGCGCACGAAATACCGATCGATGCCCTGGCAGGCGATCCTGAACGGAATTCCCTGCGCCGCCCACCCGCAGACCAGCTCGAAAGAGGGACCGACGATCCGGATCAGATGACCGTCGTTCTTCCGGCAAAGATAGGATTCGATTTCTCGGCAGTATTCCTCGATGGTCATATCCGCTTCGGATCCGCCGCGCCGAGGTTACGGCCGGTTCCGCTCCCACACCATGCGAAGTCCTTGCAGCGTGAGATCGGGATCGACGAGCTCGATCGCGTCCACCTCTTGGGCGACAACCGGCGCCAGCCCGCCCGGTGGCGATGCAAATGGAGGTGTCGCCGAGCTCGCGCTTCATTCGCCGTACCGACGCCTTCGACCAGTCCGACGTATCCGTAGTAGAGACCCGACTCGATCGCGCCGACCGTCGTTTGTCCCGACGACCTCGCACGGCTTTCGCACATCGACGCGCGGCAGACGGGCGGCCCGCTGAAACAAGCGCATCGGCCGAAATCTGCAGCCCTGGCGCAATGACGCCGCCCAGATACTCGCCCTTCGCCGAAACCGCATCGAACGTGGTGGCCGTCCCGAAGTCGACGACGATCATGGGCGCGTCGCCGCCGCGCCCGTACAAGCGATACGCGGCGACTCCGTTCAGAATTCGATCGGCGCCGACTTCCGCGGGGTTCTTGTAGAGGATCGGCATGCCCGTATCGACCGTGCTGTCGACGTTGAGCGGCGTCATGCCGAAATACCGCTGCGCCATCGTCATGAACGTGCCGGTCAGCGGCGGCACGACCGAGCCCATCACGATCCCGTCGACCTTGCCGACCTCGATGCCGTGATGCTCGAAGAGCTGAGCGATCGAGATGCCGATCTCGTCGGAGGTGCGCTCCCGCAGCGTCGCGAGACGCCAGCTCTCGACGAGCCGTTCGCCGTCGAACACGCCCAGCACGATGTTGGTGTTTCCGACGTCGATGGCCAGCAGCATCGGTCTACCCTCGATCTCACGCTCCCCACCGCACCTCGCCCGCAATCACCCGCTCCAGCTCGATCGCCCACCCGAACGATCAGGGCGCCCGTCTCGTCGATGTCCTCGACGCGCCCGCGAAGGACACCCGACGGCGAGTCCCATTCGATCACCGACGACCACATCGGCGACGCCAGACGCCGCCAGGCGCTCAGAATAGCATCGAATCTCCCGGCGACGAAGGTCGCGGTATCGCTCGGCAAGCGACGCCAGCACCTCGCCGAAGATCTGCGCTCGGTCCGCAGGACGGCCCGTTTCGGCCTCGATGCTCGTCGCCCGTGCCGCCAGGTCCGCGGGAAAAGCCGCCTGCTGAAGATTGACGCCCACACCAAGGACGACGAATCCCGCGCGTTCCGCCGTAGTTCACGGCCTCAACCAGAATGCCTGCGAGCTTTCGTCGATCGATGACCACATCGTTCGGCCACTTGATCGCGGCAGGAAGGCCGGTGGTCGTGCGAATCGCGCTCGGCGACGGCCACTCCGGCGGCGAGCGTGATGAGCGCGCGCCGGTTCTCATGGGCGGCGTCTGCCAGAACGGGGCGCAACAGCAGCGACACGTAGAGTCCCGCGCCGGCCGGCGAGAACCACGATGCGTCCCTGACGTCCGCGGCCTGCGGTCTGCGCTTCGGCCACCACGACGTTGCCTTCGTCGGCGCCGGCCTGCGCGAGCGCGGCGACGACGTCGTTCGTCGAACCCGTCCGGGTCGAGCCAGTGCACGCGACGGGCGACCGGGCCCAGGCGATCCTCGCGTTGCGCGTCAACTCGCCCTGCACGTCCGCCGGGACCTCCATCGACTCCCGAAGATGGTCAGGCAGGCTCAATCTCGAAGCTGATGTCAATGGCCGGCGCCGAGTGTGTGAGCGCGCCGATGGAGACGAAATCCGGGCCGGCAGGCGGCGATCTCGGCGATCCGATCCAACGTGACGCCGCCCGACACTTCCGTCTTCGCCCGGCCGCGGCTGCGTCGACCGCTTCTGCGATGTTCGCCGTTGTCATGTTGTCGAGCAAGCAGAATATCGGCTCCCGCGGCCAGCGCCTCATCCACCTGCTCGAGCGTCTCGACCTCGACCTCGACAGGCAGCGGTCACAGCCGACTCTCGAATCCGCCTCACCGCCTGCGCGACTGCCTCCCGCAACCGCGATGTGATTGTCCTTGATGAGCACGCCGTCGTGCGAGCGACATGCGATGGTTCGTCGCGCCGCCCATGCGCACGGCGTACTTCTCGACGCTCCGCAAGCAGCGGAGTCGTCTTTCGGGTATCCAGAATCGTCACTGCGCCTCCACCGGCTCGCACGAATGCGCGCGTGAGCGTCGCGATGCCCGAGAGATGCTGCAGAAGATTCAGCGCCGTCCGTTCGCCGGAGAGCAGGGCGGCGGCGCGCCCGATGACCTCTGCAATCGTGGCCCCCGCCGCGCACTCATCGCCGTCGTTGAAGTAGATCGTCGTCGCGGCTGCGGCGTCGAGCTGGACGAACGATTCGATGGCGAGCGGCAGCCCTGCGACCGTGCAAGGTGCCTTCGCGATGAGTCTTCCTCGTCCTTTCTGCGAGGGATCGACCAGGGCGCGCGTCGTGACGTCGGACGCCGCATGATCCTCCTCGAGCGCACGACGCACGAGATCGCGGTAGTGGACGGGATCAAGTGGAGAGGACGCCAAACTCGACCTCGACGGACAACCCGCTCCGTCTGCGCCTTCTGGGCGATCGTGTCGATGCGCATGGCAGCACGCAAATCTGCTGAGATGGCGTCGAGCAGATGCAGACGCTCGGCCGTATCCGCCACCACGACCCGCGCGATGGGCACCTTCAGCGGCTGCTTGGCCTCCGACCGAAGCCTTCGCACTTCTGCCAGAACCTCCCGAGCGAAGGTCCACGTCGCGACGTCCTCGTCCGTGATGGTCCCCGCGATTGAAGCCAGTTCCTCCGTGGTCGGCCAACTCGCGCGATGCACCGATCCGGTCTGCCACCACGACCACGCCTCTTCGGTCGCAAACGGAAGGTACGGAGCGAGCAACCGGAGATACACGGACAACGCCGCAGCCAGCGCGCTGTTGGCCGACCCAGCCGCATCCGGCCCCTGTTCGCCGTACCGGCGTCCTTTCACGAACTCGAGATAGTCGTCGCAGAATCCCCAGAACGCGCGCTCGGCGAGGTCGAGCGCCCTCGTGTACTCGTACGCCGTCCAGCGCCTGCGTGGCTTCGGCCACCACGTCCGACAACTCGCGCAGCATGGCGCGATCCACCGGGGCCGTGACCGAGCCGCGCTGACCCGCGTTGGCAAGAATGAACTTCGATGCGTTGAGCACCTTGATGGCAAGCCGCCGGCCCACCTTCATCTGTCCGGCGTCGAAGATGGTGTCGACGCCCGGGCCGCCCTTGCGCGGCCCAGTAGCGCACGCCGTCGGATCCGTGCTCCTCGAGCAGCGCGAACGGCGTCACGACGTTCCCCTTCGACTTCGACATCTTCTTGCGATCCGGGATCCGTGACGAACCCGGAGATCGTCGCATTGCGACCAGGGCAACTCGTCGTGTTCGAGATGCGCACGCAGGACCGTCGTGAAGAGCCAGGTCCGGATGATGTCGTGGCCTGCGGGCGGACATCCATCGGAAACACCCGTCCGAGCAGGTCGTCATCGGCGCACCATCCGCTGACAATCTGGGGCGTCAACGACGAGGTCGCCCACGTGTCCATGACGTCCGGGTCGCCGGTAAAGCCATTCGGCTGATTGCGCTGCGCCTCGCGATAACCCTCTGGCGCGTCGGTCGAGGGATCGATCGGCATCCGCGCCTCGTCGGGCACGATCGGACGCGAGTAATCCACGACGCCCGGCGCCGTTGATGCGATACCAGAGCGGGAACGGCACGCCGAAGAATCGCTGGCGGCTGATGCACCAGTCGCCGCTCAACCCGTTGACCCAGTTCTCGTAGCGGACGCGCATGTAGTCGGGATGCCAATGCAGCTGCTCGCCCGCGCGCGATCAACGCCGCGCGGTGATCGAGCGTCTTGATGAACCACTGGCGGCTCGTGATGATCTCGAGCGGACGATCGCCCTTCTCGAAGAACTTCACGCTGTGCATGATCCGCCGCGGCTCGCCAATCAGCGATCCGGCCTGCTTGCAGCAGCTCGACAATCGTCGTCCGCGCCTTCGTCAGGATCTGCCCGGCGAGTCTGGTCGTAGGACCGCTGCGCTGCCGCCGGCTCGTCGGACTCCCATCCCGGCGTCGCCCCACGTCACCGGACGGAGCGTCCCGTTCGCCTGAATCACGGCGCGCACCGGCAGCGACAGCTCACGCCACCAGGTCACGTCGGTGATGTCGCCGAACGTGCAGATCATCGCAATGCCGCGAGCCCTTCTCCGGATCGGCCAGCGGATGCGGCACGACCGGCACGCGCGCGCGGAACAGCGGCGTCACGACGTGCCCGCCGAACAGCGCACGATACCGATCGTCGTCCGGATGCGCGACGAGCGCGACGCACGCCGGCAGCAATTCGGGACGGGTGGTCTCGATCTCGACGCCGCCGCCTCCTGGCCGATCGAACCGCAGGCGGTGATAGGCGCCCTCCCGCTCGCGATCCTCGAGCTCCGCCTGGGCCACGGCTGTCCGGAAATCGACGTCCCAGAGCGTCGGCGCCTCCAGCTGATACGCCAGGCCTTGCTTCAGCAGCCGCAGAAACGCCGACTTGCGACACGCGCTGCGAGCGCTTGTCGATCGTCGCGTACGTCATCGACCAGTCCACCGACAGCCCGAGATAGCGCCAGAGATGCTCGAACGCCTTCTCGTCTTCCTTCGTCAGTCGCTCGCAGAGCTCGATGAAGTTCGGCCGCGAAATCGAGATCGGGCTGCTTGGGCGGCTCTGGCGGCGGCTGAAAGCCCGGATCGTACGGCAGCGACGGATCGCACCGAACGCCGTAGTAGTTCTGCACGCGGCGCTCGGTGGGCAGGCCGTTGTCGTCCCACCCCATCGGATAGAACACCTCGCGTCCGCGCATGCGCTGAAACCGCGCGATGACGTCGGTGTGGGTGTAGGAGAAGACGTGCCCGATGTGCAGCGAGCCGCTGACTGTGGGCGGCGGCGTATCTATCGAGTAGATCTCGTCGCGCGACTTGCGTCGATCGAATTTGAAGGTGCCGTCGGCGTCCCAGCGGGCCTGCCACTTTAGTTCGAGGCCCTCGAGCGCAGGTTTGTCGGGCACGCGCGGCTGTGCGGTGTCGTCCATCGCGCACAATGGTACATCATTGTGCGAGTGGGCGATAGGTGATTGGGTGATTTAGGTTGGTGAGTTGGCGATCTGGAAATTGGCGATGATGACCAATCACCCATCGCCAGTCACCCACTCACCCAATTTCTTTGATCTTGTTGATTTCTTCCTGAACGAGCCGTTCGGCGGTCTCCGACACGATCGGCGGTGACGGTTTCGCGCACGACGTGGTCGCTCATCCGCCGCAGAACGCGCGAGACGATGTCCTCGATCACGTCGTCGGTGATCGCCGGCGCGGTCGGGCGCGCGGCCGCCTCGGCCTTCGCAGCCGACAGACTCGCAAACGGATTGCTTGTGGACTTGGGCACTGCGGGTGCCGCGACGACGACCGGCGACGGCGGCGGCAACGTCGCCGACGGATCCGCGGTGATGGCAGATAAGTCGAAGTCCGGGTGCTCAGGGGCTTCGTCTTGCGCTTCCGTCAAGCCTGTGAAGTCCAGTGCTCGATTCGGACGGTGCTGGGTTCTGGGCTCGGCGAACTCAGCACCGCGAACTGAGAACTGAGAACGTCGGCCGCCGGGATCGGAGCCGGTGCCTGCGGCGGCGGCGCGAAAGCGACCGCGGCGGCGGCGTTCGGCGCATCGTCGCCCGCCGGAGGTGCGATCCAATCCGCATCCGAGGCGTCGGCGGCTGGTGAAGCTCCGGTCTGCAGCGTCGAGAACGCCGCGTCGAGCTGATCGAAGTAGTCGTCGAGCGAAACCGGATCTGTCGTCGCACGGCCGGCCGCCGTCGCCTGTATTCGGCGTCTCGAGCGTCCCAGTCGCCGGCGGCAACGGCTTGCGGCGGCGGCTCATCGAAGCGACTCGCAGGTCTTCCGAGGCCGCTTCCGGCTCAGCAGCTCCTTCACTCGATTGATCACCATTTGAGGCTCGAATGGTTTCGCGAGCACATCGGTCGATCCGGCCGCGGCGGCGCGCGCCTGATCGATCGGCTCGAATGCCCCGGTCAGCAGGACCACGGGAATGTGGGCAAGCTTCGGGCGGCTTTTCACGTACGCGGCGACCTCGTATCCATCCCGCTTCGGCATGTCGACGTCCGCCAGGATGATGTCGGGCGGATCCGCGTCCAGGCGGTCGATGGCCAGCTGCCCGTCGCCGACCGTCGTGACATCGACATCCTCGTCGGCGAACGTGAGCTCGATGACGCGCTGGATCGTGACGCTATCGTCGGCCAGGAGAAGCTTGTGCGCCATCAGTCGAAACTCAAACCGGTCGTGTTGTCTATCGGCCGGAGTCGGCCGGAGCCTTAGCCTCGGAGGACGGGTGCCGAACCGCGCGGGCCCGAATGAAATCGATGATTTCCTGCATGGAGGTGCCGGGGCGGAAGACGGCGGCGACACCCATTGCCTTGAGGCCGGCAAGGTCGGCGTCCGGGATGATGCCGCCCAGGACCACCAGCACGTCGTCCAGCCCCTTGCTCGCGCAGCAGCTCCATCGATCCGCGCGCAAATGGAGTTGTGGGCGCCCGAGAGAATCGACAGCCCGATGACGTCGGCATCCTCCTGCAGGCGGCCGCGACGATCTGCTCCGGCGTCTGGCGGAGGCCGGTGTAGATCACCTCCATCCCCGCGTCCCGCATGCGCGCGAGCGATGACCTTGGCGCCCCGGTCGTGCCCATCGAGGCCCGGCTTGGCGATGACGACTCGGATCACTGTCTTGGCATTCCTATCACTCAATCACCAATCACTCCGATCTCAAATTATCGCCTGCTCCTGGTATTCGCCCCAGACGTCGCGCAGCGCGTCGCACATCTCGCCGATCGTCGCGTCGGCGCGGACGGCCGTCGAGCAGCGCGGGCATCGTGTTGCCGTCGCCGGCGGCGGTCTCCCGCAGGCGCTCGAGCGCCCGTGACGTCGCCGCCGCGTTCGCGCGTGCGCCGAAGGCGATCGAGCTTGTCGACCTGCTGCCGGCCGCCGACTTCATCGATCTGCAGGATCGGCACGGTGCGCTCCGTCCGGACACAAACTCGTTGACGCCGACGATGACCTGGCGCTCCGGCCTCGACGTCCTGCTGAACGCGATAGGCGCTGTCGGCGATTTCGCGCTGCGGATATCCGCGCTCGATCGCCGCCACCATCCCGCCCATCGCGTCGATGGTCCGAAAGATACTCGCGTCGTCTCCTCCTCGAGATCGCGGGTCAGCCGCTCGACGAAGTACGACCCACCGAACGGATCGACGGACTCGACGACGCCCGTCTCGTACGCGAGGACCTGCTGCGTGCGCAGCGCCAGCGTCGCCGCCTCGGCCGTGGGCAGCGCGAGCGCCTCGTCCAGCGAATTGGTGTGCAGCGAGTTGGTGCCGCCGAGCACGGCCGACAGCGCCTGCAGCGCCGTGCGCATGACGTTGTTCATCGGCTGCTGCGCGGTCAGCGACACGCCGGCCGTCTGCGCGTGGAACCGCAGCTTCAACGATCGCTCGTCGGTCGCGCCGAATCGCTCGCGCATCACGCGCGCCCAGATGCGCCGCGCCGCGCGATACTTCGCGATCTCCTCGAAGAAGTCGCTGTGGGCGTTGAAGAAGAACGACATCCGCGGGACGAATCGATCCACCTCCAGCCCCGCGTCGACGCCGGCCTGCACGTATTCGACGCCGTCGCGAAGCGTGAACGCCAGCTCCTGCACCGCCGTCGCGCCGGCCTCGCGGATGTGATAGCCGCTCACCGAGATCGTGTTCCAGCGCGGCACCTGCGACGCGCAGAACGCAAAGACGTCGGTGACGAGCCGCATCGACGGGCGCGGCGGATAGATGTACTCCTTCTGCGCGATGAATTCCTTCAGGATGTCGTTCTGGATCGTCCCCGACAGCCGCTGCCAGTCGATCCCGCGCCGCTTCGCCACGGCGAGGTACATCGCGAAGATCATCGGCGCAGGCGCGTTGATGGTCATCGACGTCGTGATCTCGCCGAGCGCGATGCCGTCGAAGAGCGCCTCCATGTCGGCGAGCGACGCGACATTCGACGCCGCACTTCCCCACTTCGCCCAGCGACAGCGGGTGATCGGGATCGCGCCCCATCAGCGTCGGCAGGTCGAACGCCACGCTCAGCCCGGTGGCGCCGGCCGACAGCAGCGTCGCGATACCGCCGGTTCGTGTCTTCCGGCGTGCCGTACCCGGCAAACTGCCGCATCGTCCACAGCTTGCCCTTGTAACCAGTGCGGATGAATGCCGCGCGTAAACGGATAGCGTCCCGGGATCGCCGAGATCGCGCTCGTAATCGAGACCTCGAATGGAGTCGCGGGTATAGACTCGCTCGATTGGCCGGCCTGAATTCGTCTGGAAGGGAACGTCGCGCTCGCGGCGGGACAGGGTCACGTCTTTCATGAGCCAGTACGACAAAGGCCCGCCGCGCGGATGCGCGACGGGCCTTCGTGGACTTGCTACAGGAACATCACCGATAGATGAGCCATAGATTGAGCACCTCCCGGCCGCGGCCTCGTTAGATGGCGCCCTTCCGTCTGCCGCAACAGGCGCTGCGGCGAGACTCATCAGGCAAATGGCTTGGCGGCCTTTTCCAGCGCTCCCTTGAAGGGGAGCGATGCTCATTGTACAACCGTTCGGCTCGGAGCCTAGGAGCCAGGCTCTAGTGCGTCATCGCGTGGAGCAGCACGTCGACGCCGAGCGCGTAGCCGTTCGGCGAGAACTGATAGAAGAACCCCGGATCCTCGCCTTCGCGCTCCCACGAATCCGCGACGTCGGTGTTGTGCGTCATCAGCACCATGATCCGTCCGTGATCGTCGCGAATCGCGCGAAGGTGCGGCTCCATGCTGTCGATCCCCCGCTCGGAGGTGTTCTCGCCGCGCGAGTTTCGCCAGAACTGGATGTTGGTGATCTGCGGCACCGCCGTGACGGTGAAGAGGCTGCGCAGCAACGGATCGCCGAGCGAGACGTCCTTGATCGGATAGTCGGTCGGCGGGAGGACGCGGGCGATTTCACTCGACCACTGCTCCCACGCGTTGGTGCCCCAGAAATCGTCCACCCAGAGGAATCCGCCCTTGAGCAGGTAGTCGCGAAGGCCCTTCGCTTCGTCCGCGCTTCAGGCCGATCGTCCCGACATCCGACGCAACGACGTACGGGCAGTTGAAGAGCTGCGGATCGGTCGCGCGGACCACCCAGGTGTTCGGCTCGTCGCGCTCGTCGCGGCTGATACGCGTCTTGGTGAGCTCCGACAGCCGAGTCATCAGGTTGCGCTCGGAGAAGGGATAGTCGGTCTGCCAGCCCACCCCCATGTCCTCGATGACGACTCTCGTGTACTCGAGGCGGCAGATCGTGAAGTCGCCGTCCGGCATTCGCGGAGGCGCATAGCGCGGCGCGAACGAGCCTTCGCGGTAGCGCCCGCGCCACTGCGCATCGGCCACCACACCGCAGGCGAGCGCCAGCACGACGACGAGTCCGCCTCGCCACCGCCTGAGGGAAGCGGCCTTCACGGGATCACCCTCAACGCGACCAGCGTGGTTGCCGACTCGGCCGAATCCTTGGCGACGATTTCGACAAGATACTCCCCAACGGGAACCGACGCCAGAACGCACATCGATGTGACTGAGGCCGTCAAATCCTGCCGGTGTGACGGGGAGCGTCGACATCTCGCCGCCATCGCGATTCAGCAGGCGCGCAGAGACGGCGGGCGTGCCGGCGGCGCTCTGCACGCCGACGCGGAACAAGCAGCCGGTCGGTACGCCGGAACTCCCGCTCGATGGCCGGCACTCGCTCCCGCGCTCGTCGTCAGCGCGCGAAATTCGGGCAGCGTCCGGGCGCGGTACACCTCCGGGGTGCTGAACGTCAGCCCCAGGCCAAGACTCGGCACGACGATCTGCCGCGTTTCGCGGTCGATCACTTCTCTGTTCGCGTCCTCGACCGCGATCTCCAGATCGATTGGTCCGGGAGGCACGTCGAACTCGACCCGGCCAGGCGACAGTGCTGTGCCTCGGTAGTAGAGATCCGAGTTGGCGCCTCCCGCGATCAGCGACACCCGCGCCGGCGTCTCCCCACGCGCGCCGGGAGGCACGGCCGCCGGATTCCAGACAAAGCTGATCTTGGTCTTGCCGTTGGCGCCTGGGGACATGCCGATCCAGGTCCCGAATCAGGCTTCGCCGCTTGGTGTTTGCCAGCGCGGCAAATGCCTCGGCCACGGCGGGGGGTGGGCCCGCCTTCTTCGTCACGGCAACAGAGCGCTCGGCTTCGACCGCAGTCAACGCGAGATAGCCTGGTCGCGCGCGCACCTGCACGCCCGGCCGCTTGATCCGGACGTTGATCTTGTGGAACCTCCCGTCGGGTTCTGTCGTTGTCGACGTGTAGCCCAGCAGGTAGTACGCGCTCGAATCGCGGACGATCTGCCGGAGACCTCGGTCGAGATCGTTCGTGTTGACGATGGCGCGGCCGTCGGTCTCGTCCGCCAGCATACGCAGCGTGTTGAGGGTGTCGCCGAGGAACTGCGCGTCTCGCTTGAGGCTCACCTGCGCTGACCCCTGCGTCGACAGATCGAACTCGAACGCAGCCAGGCCGCGCGGATCGACCGCATAGATGGTCGTGTTGTATCGATTCGCGAGCTCGTACACGCTTCGGAGATCGGCCATCAACTCGCTCTGCTGGAAAAATTCCGCTGAGTCGATGCGGCTCTGAAGCGCAGGATCCCGCGCCACAGGATCCGGCGTCTTCGGCAAATCGTTGCTCGGGCCTCGACGCAATCTGGTACTGCACCTGAGACGGCAGGGTGTTGGTGAACCCTTCGCTGATCAGGATGATGGCCTTCCGGCCTTCGCGCAGTCCGCCCATTTTGACGATGAGGCCCTTTATCGCAGAGAGCGTCACCTGATTGCGAATGCGCTCGGCTTCGATCGTCGACACGTAGTGGACGTAGCGCTCTTCGAACAGATTCCTCGGCTGGTAATCGTACTTGCGGCCGGTGAAGGAACGAATGGCGGCCGCCATCGAACGACGGTCCCGCGACAGCAGCACGTCGTTGATGGACCACAGCGGATACATGATGCCGGCCATGTCGGCCGGCGCCGAGCTGGTTCTCGACGAACTGCGCCAGCAGCTCGCGCGCCCGCATGCTGTTTTCCAGCCGCACGTGGTAGTCGTCCAGGAACATCGCGAACAGCCGCACATCGTCTCGCGACGCCTCTGTCTGCTCGTCGATCGAGTTTCGAATCTGCCTCGGCGGATCGCTGCCGACTCCGGCGTTGTCAGTGACATTGATGAGCTTGAACGTCTGAATCGTCTGCGGCTTGCCGTCCTCGGTGACCTCGAAGTCCTCGGCTCGCAGATCGTGGACGGGATTCCCCTGCTTGTCGGAGACGATCACATCGACGCGGACGAAGTTGATGTCAGCGCGGAACGTCGGGAGCGGTTCGGTGGAGGGCGGTTGTTCTGGCTGTTGCTGCGCAGGTGGCGGCGATTGCGGCTGAGACGCCGCAGGCTCTGGCGGTGCGTTCTGCGCCCGTACAGCCAGCGCGAGGGGCGCAAGAAGGAGCGCCGCCATCACGCCGTGGCGAAGCCGGAGGCGGGACCGCACTACCTCGAATGATAACATTCGGGCGCCGTGGATCAGGGTCCCGAAAATCCGACCCCGCTCACTCGCCTCACCCCGGACGAGCTGCTGTTCCGCGACAGCGTAGTCCGGTTTGCCCGCCAGGAAGTCCGGCCGCTCGTCCGCGAGATGGACGATCAGGGCAAGATTCCCAGAACCCTCATCGATCGGCTATTCGACCTGGGGGTCATGGGGATTCAGGTTCCCGAACACCATGGAGGCGCAGGCGCCAGCTTCTTTCATGCGGTGCTGGCGGTCGAGGCGCTGTCTGCCGTCGATCCGTCGGTGGGCGTGCTGGTCGACGTGCAGAACACCCTGGTCGTCAATGCGTTGATGCGCTGGGGGACCGCCGCGCTTCAGGAGCGCTATCTTCCCAAGCTCGCCTCACGCTCCGTCGGCGCGTATGCGCTCTCTGAGGCCGGGTCCGGCAGCGATGCGTTCGCCCTGACGTGTCGTGCGGTCGAATCCGGTACAGGCTTCACTCTGAGCGGCCGAAAGCTCTGGATCACCAACGCGAACGAAGCGGACGTCTTCATCGTCTTTGCGACGGTCAATCCGGATGCCGGCTACAAAGGCATCACCGCGTTCGTCGTCGAACGCGGCACGCCGGGGTTCGCCATCGGCAAGAAAGAAGACAAACTGGGCATCCGGGCAAGTAGCACCTGCGAGCTGCTGTTTGACGGCTGCCAGGTGGCGCGCGACCACATCCTGGGAGAGGTCGGACGGGGCTACAAGGTGGCCATCGAAACGCTCAACGAAGGTCGCATCGGCATCGGCGCGCAGATGATCGGCCTCGCGCAAGGTGCGCTGGACCACGCCATTGCCTATACGAAGGAGCGAAAGCAATTCGGCAAGGCGATTGCCGATTTCCAGGGCGTGCAATTCCAGCTCGCCCGCGCCGCCACCGAGCTCCAGGCCGCGCGCCTGCTCGTCTACAACGCGGCGCGGCTGCGCGACAACGGCGAGCCGTTCGTCACACCCGCCGCCATGTGCAAGCTGTTCGCGGCGGACATGGCCGAGCACGTGACGTCGCTCGCCGTGCAGCTATTCGGCGGCTACGGCTACGTGAAGGACTACCCGGTCGAGAAGCTGTACCGCGACGCCAAGATCGGCCAGATCTACGAAGGCACGTCGAATCTTCAACTGCAGACGATCGCGAAGAATATTCTGGGATCGTAGCAGTGCTCGGTTCTCCGTTCCCGGTTCTCAGTTCGCCAACAAGAACCGAGAACGGAGAACTCAGAACTGAGAACTCTCACCGAGTCTTGCGAAAATCGGCCGCAACCTTGCCGCCGTCTCCTTCAGATCCTCCGGCAGCACGCGCGTCTCTCCGACCGCCGTCATGAAGTTGGTGTCGCCCGCACCATCGTGGGCACGAGATGCACGTGGAGATGGTCCTCGATGCCCGCGCCGGCCGCCTTGCCGAGGTTGATGCCGACGTTGAAGCCCTGCGGATGATAGGCCTCGGTCAGCGCCATCTCAGACCAGCCGCGTCAGCGCCATCAGCTCGTTCCGCTCCGCGTTCTCGAGCGATTCGAGCGTCGAGAGGTGCCGGTTCGGCACGACCATCAGGTGCCCGTTGTTATACGGATAGAGATTGAGGATGACGAAGCACAGTGGCGGCCGCGCAGCAGCACCAGCTCGCGCGTCGTGACGATCGCGGGCGTCGCAGAAGATGCAGGTCGGTCGGATGGTGCAGGTGCTGCGGTCACGTAAGACAGACGCCACGGAGCCCAGAGACGATCCATTTCAGCTACCAGCGATCAGCTACCAGACGTTCTCCCGCTGACGGCTACTGACAGCTGAAAGCTCACTGCTGGGAGCTGGGTGTCCCGGGTCCTGATTGATGAGCTCCTTGAGCTCCTTGCCGGGCTTGAAGTACGGCACCTTCTTCGGCGGCACGTCCACCTTGTCGCCGGTCTTGGGATTGCGGCCCTTGCGCGGCTCGCGGCGCCGCAGCCGGAAGCTGCCGAAGCCTCTCAGCTCGATCTTCTCACCGCGGTGCAGCGCCGTGATGATGCTGCGGAAGACCGTGTCGACGATCACCTCGGAGTGCTTCTTGGTGAGGTCCGAGACCCGCGACACTTCCTCCACGAGCTCGGCCTTCGTCATGCTTCCGCCGAGAGCTGAGGTTGCTTCGTTTTCGTCCATTGTTTTGTCGCGGGGGCCCCTCGCCCCGCTCCTCGCCGCTTCGCTTGCGGGGCCCCAACGCCCCGCGCCGCTCGCGGCTTTACGCCTTCGCCTTGAAGTGATCGCCGAGCGTCGTCTCGCCGGAGCCCGTCCTGCTCGGCGTACTCTTCCCAGTCGGTGCGGAACTCGTCGGACTTCAGCGCGCGGATGCTGAGGCCGATCTTCCGCTCCGACGGCACCAGCTTGATGATCTTCATCGGGTAGGTCTGGTCGACCGTGAGCTCGATCTTCTCCCGCCCTTCTGATCGTCGAGCTCGGACACGTGGATCAGCCCCTCGATGCCCTCGTCCAGCTCCACGAACGCGCCGAAGTTGGTCACGCGCACCACCTTGCCCTCGATCGTCTGGCCCACCTGGTGGCGCGAGAAGAAGTCGTCCCAGATATCGGTCGCGAGCTGCTTCAGCCCGAGCGACAGGCGCTGGTTCTCGGCGTCGATGTTCAGCACCATCGCCTCGACCTTGTCGCCCTTCTTCAGCACTTCGGACGGATGCTTGATCCGCTTGCTCCACGACATGTCGGAGATGTGAATCAGGCCGTCGATGTCGTCCTCGACCTCGACGAACGCGCCGAACTCGGTGAGGTTGCGCACCTTGCCGACGATCTTCGAGCCGACGGGATACTTCTCGGCCAGCTCGTGCCACGGATTGGTCTCGACCTGCTTGAGGCCGAGCGAGATGCGCCGCGCGGTCGCATCGACGCCGAGCACCATCGCGTCGACGCTGTCGCCGACGTTCAGGATCTTCGACGGGTGCTTGACGCGCTTGCTCCACGACATCTCCGAGACGTGGATCAGCCCTTCGACGCCCGGCTCGAGCTCGATGAACGCGCCGTAGTCGGTCAGGCTGACGACCTTGCCCGACATCGCGCGCGCCGACCGGATACCGATCCGACACGTTCGACCACGGGATCGTTCACCAGCTGCTTGTGGCCGAGCGACACGCGCTCGGTCGCCGGGTCGTACTTGAGCACGATGACGTCGATCTCGTCGTTCACCTTGAACAGCTCCGACGGATGGCCGACGCGGCCCCACGACATGTCGGTGATGTGCAGCAGCCCGTCGATGCCGCCCAGGTCGATGAACGCGCCGTAGTCGGTGATGTTCTTGACGGTGCCCTTGAGCACCTTGCCCTCGGCGAGCGTGTGCAGCGTGTGCTTCTTCTTCTCCGCGTTCTCTTCTTCGAGGAGCACCTTGCGCGAGAGCACGATGTTGCCGCGCTTCTTGTTCACCTTGATGACGCGCATCCGCAGCTCCTGGCCGCGCAGCGCGTCGAGATTGCGGACCGGGCGCACGTCGATCTGCGAGCCGGGCAGGAACGCCCGCACGCCGATGTCGACCGCCAGCCCGCCCTTGATCCGCTCGATGACGCGGCCGATGACGACCTTCCGCTCGGCGTAGGCCTTCTCGACCTCGTCCCAAATCTTCATCTTCTCGGCTTTTTCGCGCGAGAGCACGACGTAGCCGTCGCGGTCTTCGGTGCGCTCGAGCAGCACGTCGACGGTGTCGCCGGGCTGCACGGTCACTTCGCCGCGCTCGTCGAGAAACTCGTCGACGCCGATGATGCCTTCCGACTTGTAGCCGATGTCGACGATGACTTCCGACGGGGTGACTTTGAGGACCGTGCCCTTCATCACCTCGCCTTCCGCAATGTTGCGGAAGCTGTTATCGTAGATGTCGAGCATCCGGGAAAATTCCTGGGGGTCGCCGTCGTCATCTCGAAACGGGGTCAGCACCCCCCGCCCTTGCAGGTTTCCCGCCCGCGCGGGTCGCCGCGGCGCCCTCCGGGGTCGCTGCTTTCTGAGTGCGCTCGTCGTCCACGTTCACCATGCCTGACACGTCCTCCTCGAAGCTCCGATTTCGCGCGGCTACACTGCTGCGGCCGCTGATTCGCGATAAGCATTAGAGTGTAGAGAGTTTATGGGTAAACTGTCAAGGTTCCGAACGCCTGAAAGGACGAGTGATGGCCAAACGCAAAGCACGTTCGCGCGGTAAGAGGACCAAGGCCCGGCCAACCCCGGAAGCGCGCGGCCTCGCGACGGCCACGCGGCGCCGCGAACGTCGCGCAAGCGCGCCAAACAAAGGCAGCCGCGCGCCAGGAAGCCACTCGCCGAAGCCGGCGCAACGACAGCTCGCCGCTCGGTACGCCGCAAGACGGCCAAGAGACCGCGAAAGGGCCCGAAACTCGCCCGGCCCGACGCCGGCCGCGCTGCAGCGCGAGCGCCGCCGCCTGGCCGAAGCCGAAGGCGCCGATCGGCGCGCCGTCCCCGTTGGGCTACGCGCAGAAGCATCACGCGCCGAGTCGGGACACGAGATGTATCGACCAGAATCGCCGCGAGCACACCGAAGGCGGCACCGGTGCTGACCAGCGGCGACGTCGATGCCGACTGGAACGAGGCCTACTCGAGCGGCGAAGAAGCCCCGGGCGGCGACAAGCCGACGCCGGATCAGGACGTGGTCGAAGAAATCGGCCGCGCGCTCGGCGTCGAGTACGACGACGCGGAAGAGCTGAAGGGCGCCGACAAGATTCATCGAGCGCGACCGGAACCGGTGGGAGTACGACCCGGCGTCAGCCGAAGACTACGGCGACAGGAACAAGAAGCAGGAGGAAGAGGACGAAGAGGAATAGCGCAAGTGAAAAGTAAGTTGGGAAGTTCTCGACTACTTCCTACTTCCACTTTACTTTTTACTTTCCACAATCTCCATCACCTTGTTACCACGTCCTCTACCGAGAGCCCCGTCGTGTCGATCTCCACGGCATCGGGCGCCAGCATCAGCGGCGACGTCGCGCGGGTCTTGTCCGACCGGTCGCGCGCGTCCATCTCGGTCGCCACGTCGCGTCATCGCTGCGTTGCCGATTCGTGCCGTGCGCCGGATCGGCGGCGCGCCGGCGCGCGCGCTCCTCAGGCGACGCATCCAGATAGATCTTCACGTCGGCCTCCGGAAAGACGACCGTGCCGATGTCGCGACCTTCCATCACGATGCCGCCCTGCTCCCCTTCACGGCGCTGGCGCGCCACGAGCGCCGCTCGCACTTCTGGCAGCCGCGCCGTCAGCGGCCGCCGCGCGATCGATCTCCGGCGTGCGGATCGCCGCCGTGACGTCGTGCCCGTCGATGACCACGGCGAGCGGTCCCACCTTCAGCACCGCACGCCTTCGCAAGACCCGCCACGGCGTCCTCGTCGTCGAGCGACACGCCGTCGTGCAGCGCCTTCCACGCAACCGCGCGATACATCGCTCCGGTGTCGAGGTGCCGGTAGTCGAGCAGCCTGGCCAGCTCGCGCGCGACCGTGCCCTTGCCGGCGCCGGACGGGCCGTCAATCGCGATAATCAACCGCCGAGACATTCCGGCGATCTTAATTGAGATAAGGCTGACGCATCTTCGGCGCGCACTCGGCGCATCGTTCTCCTCCCGTGCGAGATTGAAGATTCTAGATCTAAGATGCTCGTATGGAAGCGCGACTGCAGAAGATCATCGCCGCCGCGGGCATTGCATCGCGGCGGGCGGCCGAAAAGCTCATCGAGCAGGGGCGCGTCTCTGTCAACGGCCGGACGGTGACCGAGCTCGGGACCAAAGCCGACCCCGACGTCGATCACATCCGCGTCGACGAGCGCCGCGTCAAAGGGGCGCAGCATCGGCGGTACTACCTGCTCAACAAGCCGCGGGGCTACGTGACGACCAGGTCGGACCCGGAGAAACGGCGTACGGTGCTCGATTTGATGAAGGGCGTGCGGGAATACGTGTATCCCGTCGGCCGGCTCGATTTCGACTCGGAGGGTTTACTGATTCTCACCAACGACGGCGAGCTGGCGGCCATGCTCACCCATCCTCGCCACGAGGTCGAGCGCGTCTACGAAGCAGAGGTGCTTGGCGTGCCGGACGCGCACGACGTGGATCGGCTCTCGAAGGGACTCGTCATCGAGGGCAAGCGCACGAGTCCTGCGGCGGTGGAACCGCTGCTCGAGCGGCGGACCGTCGGCGACACCTCCGTGCTGCGCGTCACGATCCACGAAGGACGATCGCGCCAGGTGCGCAAGATGTGCGACGCGATCGGGCACCCGGTCCGCACGTTGAAGCGCGTGCGGTTTGGGCCGATCGCCGACAAGCACCTCAAATTGGGAACGTACCGGGAACTGACGGTGGACGAAGTCCAGAAGTTGAAGAAAGCGGCGAAGCACGTCGCCCGCGGCGGCACCGGATCGTCACGCTGACGATCGCAAATCTGACAATCTCAATCTCCCAATCACCAATCTCAGCAATCACCCAACTGAGGGTCAGTGGATCTTCTCTCCCGGCTCCACGTCGGGTGTCATCGGCTCAGTGACGTCTGGAGAAGCCGCATTCAAGTCCAGCTGAGCCTGCGACGGACCCTGCTGGGCGAGGCCGGCAGGCACTTCAAACCCCAGAGCTTCCGCCATCTCCTCGACCTTCGGAAGATCGGACAGATCGCGGAGGCCAAATCGGATCAGGAATTCCCGCGTGGTCGAGTACATGAACGGGCGCCCGACGACCTGCTTGCGTCCGACGATCTTCACGAGCTGCCGTTCCAGCAGCGTGTTGATGACGCCGGCCGTGTTGACCCCGCGAATCTCGGTAATCTCCGGTCCCGTGATCGGCTGCTTGTAGGCAATGACGGCCAGCGTCTCGAGCGCCTGCACCGAAAGGCGCTGCGTCGTGCGTTCGTGGAACAGACGGCGAACCCACTCGTGCAGCTCGGGCCGCGTCACGATCTGATAGCCGCCGGCGACTTCCACCAACTGCAGGCCGCCAGGCCGGTCGTAGTCCCGCTTGAGCGCTTCGAGCGCCGCCTCGACGTCTTCCTTCGGCTCGCTTTCGAGCAGCTTGAAGAGCATCTTCGGGGTCAGCGGATCGGGAGACGCGAAAATGAGCGCTTCGATAATCGGCTTCAGATCATCAGACATAGGAGCCCGTCCTCAGGTCCCCACCGGTCGCGGCGCATCCGCCGGCCGCTCCCGCTTGTAGACCCGAATCGCGCCGAACGGCGCCGTCTGAAACACGCGGATCATTCTCAGGCGAATCATCTCGAGCAGCGCCAGGAATGTCGTAATCATAGCGCCGCGCGAGTCGTCCTTCGAAAACAGATCCTCGAAGCCGCAGGCCTCGGTTTCCGACAGGCGGGCGAGCAACTGCTCGATGCGCACCTCCACCGGCACTTCCTCAGCCGGCAGGATGATTTTTGGCCGATGCTTCGCGCGCTCGAGGACGCCGCGAAAGGCGGCGAGCAGGCTGAAGAGATCCACCTCGATCTCCGGCTCGTAGGCGTACTCGTCGCCGGCAATCCCGGCCACACGGCCGTCCGGCCGGATCCACTGCGCGCCGCGCAGCACCGCGCGCTCGTGCAGCAGCTCCGCCGCGGCCTTGAACTTCTGGTGCTCGAGGAGGCGCCGTACCAGCGCGTCGCGGGGATCCTCCTCCGGCTCCTCCGCCGTCTCCGGATCCTGCCGCGGCAGCAGCATCTTGGACTTGATGTGAATCAGCGTCGCCGCCATCACGAGGAACTCGCCTACCGTGTCGAGGTCGAGCTCCTTCAGCAGCTCGACGTAGTCGAGGTACTGCTGCGTAATGACGGCAATCGGAATGTCGTAGATGTTCACCTCGTGCGTCTTGATGAGGTGAATCAGCAGGTCGAGCGGCCCTTCGAACGTGTCGATCTTGACCGAATAGGCATCGGGCGACGATTCGAAATCCGGGGTGGGCGGCAGCGCGCTCATCAATATGTGATCGTCATCGATATCTGATCTTCATCAATACCTGATCTTCACGGCGCTGCGGACGCGGTCCATTGTCTCGCGCGCCACACGTCCGGCCCGCTTCGATCCGTCCACGAGAATCTCATGGATTCGCTCCGGCCGCCCAGCAATCTCGCGACGGCGTTCACGCATCGGGTCGAGCAGGACATTCAGCGCCTTGGCGAGCTTGTCCTTGACTTCCACATCGCCGACCCTGCCCGCTCGATAGCGCTCCTTGAGATCGTCGACCTCGGCCGCATCCGGGTTGAACACGTCGTGATACAGGAAGACCGGGTTCCCTTCGACGGTGCCGGGAATGTCCGGCCTCGTCCGCTTCGGGTCGGTATACATCGACCGAACTTTCTTCTTCACCGTCTCCGGGTCATCCGACAGCAGAATCGTATTGCCAAGGCTCTTGCTCATCTTCTTGAAGCCGTCGAGTCCAGGCAGACGCGCAACCTTCGTCAGCAGCGGCTGCGGCTCCACCAGCACGACTCCGTAGAAGCGGTTGAAGCGCCTGACGATCTCGCGCGACAGCTCGAGATGGGCCACCTGATCCTCGCCGACGGGAATGAAATGGCCGTCGTAGAGCGCCACGTCGGCGGTCTGCAGCAGCGGGTAGCCGAGAAAGCCGATCGACGACAGGTCCTTGTCGGTCAACGATTCCTGCTGCTCTTTGTAGGTCGGCACACGCTCGAGCCAGGACACCGGCGCAACCATCGAGAGCAACAGTGCGAGCTCAGCGTGCTCGGGCACCATCGACTGCACGAACAGCGTAGAGCGCTCCGGATCGAGGCCGGCGGCAATCCAGTCAATCGCATTGTCGTAGCTGAACTGCGTCAGCTGGCTCGTGTCGGCATAGTCGGTGGTCAGCGCGTGCCAGTCCGCCACGAAATAGAAGCAGTCGTACTGCGGCTGAAGGGCGACCCAGTTCTGGAGCGCGCCCACGAGATGGCCAAGGTGCAGGCGGCCCGTCGGCCGCATACCCGACACCACGCGCTTCGCGCCCGCTACTGGAGCCACGAGAGCACCAGATAGTAAGGCGGCCCGATGAGCGCGCTCAGAACGCCCGTCATCAGCAGCCCGAGCAGGATGAGAAATCCGTACTCGATAGAGAAACCCCAGCTTCGACGTGATGCCGGGCGGCAGGAGCGCCATGAGGATCTGACCGCCGTCGAGCGGCGGAATCGGCAACAGGTTGAACACGGCGAGCAGCACGTTCAGCGACAACGCCTGACTGGCGATCATCTCGAGCGGTCGCACGACCTCGATCTCGGAAAATGACGGCGTGGGCGCCGGCATCATGCGCAGCGCGATGGCGGCGGCGACGGCAATGGCGAGATTGCTGGCCGGACCGGCGACCGTCACGATGATGCTGTCGCGCCGCGGTTGGCGGAAGTGGCGTGCGTTGACCGGCGTCGGCTTCGCCCACCCGATGACTGGCGCGCCAGTGGTCATGGCCAACACGGGGAGCAGCAGCGTGCCGATCGGATCGATATGCACCACCGGATTCAGGGAGACGCGGCCGAGGTGCCTGGCGGTGTCGTCGCCGAGCCGGCTCGCCGACCACGCGTGCGCCGCCTCGTGCACTGTCAGGGAAAAAATTAGAACCAGGAGGGCGATGACCAGCGCCGGAATGTCGATCGGCAACAACAGAGAGTATACCCGAGCGTCAGCGCCCCTTCTCCGCGAAGTACGCCAGCACCGCGTCGGCGGTCTTCGCGCCGACCACCCGCGTCAGCTCTTCGCGTGAGGCGCGCCGCACGCCGGCGAGGCTGCCGAACGCGATCAGCAGCGCTTTCCGTCGTCGCGGGCCGATGCCGCGCACGCTGTCGAGCTCCGATCGAAGGTCGCGCAGCGTCCGCGCCTTTCGATGGAAGCTCACCGCGAACCGATGCGCTTCGTCGCGAATCTGCTGGACGAGCCGCAGCGCGGGCTCGTCCGTCGCGAAGGCGATCGGCTCCTCGCGATCGCGGGTATAGAGCAGCTCTTCCTTCTTGGCGATGCCGACGGCCACGAGATTGGCAAGCCCCACCTCGCGCAACGCCGTCGTAGGCCGCCGACAGCTGCCCCTTGCCGCCGTCGATGATGATGAGGTCGGGAAACGGACCGCCCTGCTCGAGCAGCTTGCGATAGCGGCGCGTGACCACCTCGCGCATCGCGGCAAAGTCATCCGAGCCGGCGTGTCCGGCCGGCGAGATGCGGTACTTTCGATACTCCGCCTTTCGCATCCGGCCGTCTTCGCACACCACCATCGAGGCCACGGTCTCGCTTCCCTGAATCGTCGAGATGTCGAAGCACTCGATCCGCCGCGGAATGGCTGGCAGCGCCAGGACACTGCGCAGCGTCTCGAGCGCGTCGTACTGCGACAGCCCGGTGTCGACGAGCCTCGCCTGATACGCGACCCGCGCGTTGCGCACGGCGAGATCGACGAGTCCACGCTTCTCCCCGCGCTTCGGCACCAGCACCTGCACGCGGCGTCTGCGCCCGCTCCGACAGCCACGTCTCGAGCAGCTCGCGATCGTCGGGGTCGCTCGACAGGTGCACCTCGGCCGGTGCCGGCCGGTTCTCGTAGAACTGCTCGACCGAGGCCTGCAGAATCTCCGCCGCCGATCCAGACATGCCTTCGTTGGCGGCCAGCTCAACGCGCTCGAGCACTCGCCCGTCCCGCATCACGAACACGTGCACGACGGCGCCGGCCGGTCCCATGTGCAGTCCGAACGCGTCGCGATCGCCCAGACGCGCGGTCGCGATCTTCTGCTGGCGGTCGCGCAGCGTCTGGACCGTGCGCGCGGCGTCGCGCAGATGCGCGGCCTCTTCGAACCGCTCGTTCGACGAGGCCTCCTCCATCGATTGCCTCAGCCGCTCGATCAGCTCGTCGTTCTTGCCTTCGAAGAACAGCTGCGTCCGCTGCACGGCCTCGGCGTACTGCTCCTGCGAACAGATCGCCGCCACGCACGGCGCGATGCAGCGCTTGATGTCGTACTCGAGGCACGGCCGATCGCGGAGGCCGGTAATCACTTCGTTGCACGACCGGATGCCGAACAGCCGGTGCGTCAGCCCCATCGTCCGGCGCGCGAGCGACGCCGGCATGAACGGACCCGCGTAGAACGTGCCGTCGCGCTCCACCCGGCGCGCCACCAGCACGCGCGGAAACGCTTCGTTCGTGGTCAGCTGCAGGTACGGATAGTTCTTGTCGTCGCGCAGCAGCACGTTGTAGCGCGGCGCCCGTTCCTTGATCAGATGGTTTTCGAGCGCGAGGGCCTCGACCACCGAATCGGTGACGATCACCTCGAGACGCGCCGGCTTCGTCCAGCAGCGCGTCGGTCTTCGGATGCACGCCGCGCGCGCCGAGATAGCTGCGCACGCGATCGCGCAGCGACCGCGCTTTGCCGACGTAGATGGTCTCGCCCGCCCGATTGGCGTACAGATACACACCCGGCTGCTCGGGCAAGTGCGCGATCTGGGCCTTGAGATCCTGGACGGGCATAAGCTACTATGGCGAGCTCTTGAGCACGTCGTCGAACCTTTCATTATACGCCGCACTGCACGATGACTTTTACCGGCACTATCGGGACCATCTGCATGTTCCCGCTGCGCGCCATCATCCGCGCCAGCGTCGCGCTCGGCATCTCGCCGAACACGCTCACGCTGATCGGCGTCCTCATCAATTGTGCCGCCGGATGGGCGCTGGCCGGCGATCGCTTCGTGCTGGCCGGCTTCATCATGATCGGCGCGAACATCTTCGACTTCATCGACGGCAAGGTGGCGTTCATCACCGGCCGGCAGTCGGAATTCGGCGCGTTCTGGGATTCCACGCTCGACCGTTTCTCCGATCTCGCGCTCTTCACCGGACTCATCTGGCTCTACGCCAAGCTCGGCCGAACCGACTACGTCCTGATCGCGACCCTGACGCTGATCTTCTCGATCATGACGAGCTACGCGCGCGCCCGCGCGGAATGCCTCATCGAGAAATGCAAGGTGGGCTTCATGGAGCGGCCCGAGCGCATCGTCCTGTTCATGATCGGCGCGTTCACCAACCGGATGGCGGCGGTGCTGTGGGTGATTCTCGTGCTGTCGGTGCTCTCGGTCGCCAACCGGATTCACTACACCTATCTGGCGCTGAACAGCAAGCCGATGCCCGCGACCACCGGCGCGCGCGGCGTCTTCAGCCGCGCGTTCTTCTGGCGCGACGAGCGGACCACGATTCCGTACGACCTGTGGGTGATCGCGATTCTCGCCTTCGTGTGGCTCACGCCGCCCGACTGGCTCAACGATCCGGTCGCCATCGGCCAACCCGGGCTGCTTCAGTGGTTGGGGAGACAGTTCTAGGTTCTCAGTTCTAGGTTCTCAGTTCTAAGTTCTCAGGTCTGGTAGCTCACAGCTGAGAGCTGGCAGCATTGATGAGCGAGAGCACGAACTCAGGATCGAAGCTGCCCGGCGGTCGACGATCGCGGGCCGCCTCGTGAGACAACCGCTGCAGCACCGCGTTCACGGGCGTCGGCACGCCGTGCCGGCGGCCGAGCTCGACAATCTCCCCGTTCAGGTAGTCCGTCTCGATCGATCCCAGCCTTCGTTCGAGGCTCTGCCACGACGATCCGCCGCGCCGCTCATGGCCGGCAATCAGCCGCGCTTGCACCAGCGCTTCGAGACTCTTCGCCTCCTGCTCATCGTCGGTCACAAAGGAAATACCGGCGGCGGCGAAGCACGCAATGCCCTCGGCTCGGGCACGCTCGTAAATGCCGCGGTCGCGCGCCGACCGCCCGCACAGCGCGTCGACGGCGTTGCCGAGATTCGACAGCAGCTTGCGATACTTCCACCGCATGATGTCGGTCTTGGCCTCGGCGATGAAGGAGGCGCTGCGAAACGCCGCGGCGACCGCCTCGGCAAGCGCGTCTGACCCGTGCGGGTAACGCCCCAGGTGCAGCAGACCGCTCTTGGGCGAGCTCCAGACCTGCACGCGTCCGGGCACCCGATAGTCGGCGGGACACCAGACGAAGACTCCGTACACGTTCGTGTAAACGCACCGAGCGCGATCCGCTCATTGGCGACGCTGTTCTGCGCGCAGAGAATCGGCAGCGTCCGCGGCGCAGTCGCGAGCGAATCGAGCGCCGCCTGCGTATCCTGTGTCTTGGTCGCGATCAGAAGGACGTCGTCGGTGCGTCCAGTGCACCCGCGACGGATCGTCGACGACCGGAAGGCGGAATCTCGAGCTCGTCGTCCGGCGATTCGAGTCGCAGCCCGTGGTCGCGGATGGCCTCGTAGTGCTCCCCGCGGGCGATCAGCAGCACGTCGCTGGCCGTGCTGCGCCAGGCGCCCGCCGATCACGCCGCCAATGGCACCCGCGCCGAGAATGACGAACCGCATCGCGTCCCGGAACCGCAGCCGTGTTCAGGCGCGCTTGCGCTTCGGGGTCTCGCGGTCGGAGGCGGCCTTCTTCGGCAGCACGGCCTTCGCCGGCTTCTTCTTCGTCGCGCTCACCGAGTCCAGGCTCTTTCGCAGCGCCTCCATCAGGTTGACGACCTTCGGCGGCATCTCCACTTCGGCCGCGACGATCTCCTCGCCGGCGATCTTCGCGTCGATGATCTTCTGCAGGCCCTCGCGGTACTCGTCGTGGTAGTCGGCCAGGTCGAGCTTCTTCTCGAACGTCCCGATCACCTGCTTCGCCAGCTGCACTTCCTGCGGCTTGACCTTCGCCGGGATCGTCGCCAGCTCCTCGATGCCGTCCATGCCGCGGATCTCCGCGGCGTGGTGCAGCGTGTACATCACGAGGCCCTTCTCGTGCGGCTTCACCGCGACGAGATACTCGCGCCCGTACAGCGCCACCTTGCCGACGCCGATCTTGCCCTTCATGCCCTCGCGCATCACGGCGAACGCGTCGGCGGCCACCTGCCCGTCGGGCGCCAGATAGTAGGTGCGATCGACATACATCGGATCGACGGCGGCTATCGGCGTCGAACTGCACGAGGTCGATCACGCGGGTCGACGGCGGCCGCACCTTCTCGATGTCCTCTTCGGACATGACGACGTAGCGGCCCTTCTCGAACTCGAAGCCCTTGACGATCTCGGTATTGGCCACTTCCGTGTTGCACGTGGGGCACCAGCGCTTCTGCTGGATGCGCGTCTGGCAGACGCTGTGAAGCTGGTTGAACGAGATCGTGGCGCTCGACTCGGTCGCCGGGAAACACCTTGATCGGGATGTTCACGAGACTGACCTTCAGAAATCCTTTCCAGGTTGCTCTGGCTGCCATATACCCTTCCCATATCGGCACATGCCGGCAATCCGTTAGACGTCGTCCCGCTCGTCGTGCGCGCCGAGCTCCAGCCCGGTGTGCATCAGCTGGATGTCGTGGGCGGCGATCTTATCCCGAAGCAGGCGGCGCGCGGCCGCGTAGTGGACGCCCGGCACGACCAGCCGGCGGGCCAGATTCCGCAGCCTCGACACGATGACCAGGGCGATCTCCTCCCCTTCGCGCCACGACACCGCGCCGATCTTCCAGTACGGCACGAAGCCGGTCTCCGACCAGATGCCGTCGGCGTAGAACCCGCGGCCGATGCGCAGGCTCAGCGGCACGAGGTACCCGTAGTACACGAACATCATGCCGATGCCGAAGATCTGCGGCGCCGGCCGGTGCAGGACGAACAGGTCGTAGAACAGCAGCACGCCGAGGACGACGCCGAGCGCGAGCTGCAGTCCGTAGTAGCGCGGGCGCGGGCCACGCCAGGTGAGCACCGCCGACGAGCGCCGCCGCAGGAAGCGCAGCGCGTCGATCGCCGATGCGCACGTTCGCCACCAGGAATCCCACGCCGAGAAGCAGGAGAATCTGCGGAGTGAGATCGGCGAGCATCGGCCCTGAGTGTGCTACTGAGGTCGCCCGCGTCGCCGGATTCGCCGCCAGGGTCGGGTCGAAGCACGGCCGGCAGCGCGCCTCGTACGTCCCGGTGGCGCCGAGCAGCAGCCGCTCGTCGCTGGCGACGAGACGCTGCGTGTGGCTGGCCGGATTGCCGCACACCATGCAGATGGCGTGGGTCTTGGTCACGTACTCCGCAATCGCCATCAGCACCGGCATCGGCTCGAACGGCCGCCCGAGATAGTCGGTGTCGAGTCCGGCGACGACGACGCGCTTGCCGCGGCCGGCCAGTTCGGTGCACGCCGCCGGCAGATCCTTGTCGAAGAACTGCGCCTCGTCGATGCCGATCACTTCGGTGTCGGCCTCGAATGAGGCGCAGCAGCTCGGCCGAGCTGCCGACGTTGACGCCCTGGATGCGCATCTCGCTGTGCGACACGATCTCGGAGTCGGCAAAGCGATTGTCGAACGAGGGCTTGAAGATCTGCACCTTCTGGCGCGCGATCTGCGCGCGGCGCAGGCGGCGGATCAGCTCCTCGCTCTTGCCGCTGAACATGCTGCCGGTGATGACTTCGATCCAGCCGTGCGCGGGGTGCGGTGGGACGTCCATGATTACACGGTCTGGACTGGAGATCGTGATCAGATCTAGATCGGCGATCGTAGATGCTGTCACGCCGACTGGTACTCGCCGGTTTCCGTGCTGACGCGAATGCGATCGCCGACGTTGACGAACGGGGGCACCTGAACGACCAGGCCGGTCTCGGTGTGCGCCGGCTTCACCTGCGCGCTGGCGGTGGCGCCCTTGATGCCGGGCGCCGTGTCTTCGACGAGCAGATCGACGGTGACCGGCAGATCGATGCCCGACCGGCTCGTCGCCGTAGAACTCCACCTTGATCGAGCGAATCCGGAAGCATGTAGTTGACCGCGTCGCCGAGCACTTCGCGATCGATGTGAACCTGCTCGAAGCTCTCCGTGTTCATGAAGTGAAACGCGTCGCCGTCGCTGTAGAGATACTGCATCTCGTGCTCGTCGAGAATCGCGCGCTCGACGTCCTCTTCCGCGCGGAACTTGTGATCGACGAGCGAGCGTCGTCCGGATGTTGCGCGCCCGGCACTGCACGAAGCCGCGCTTGTTGCCGGGCGTCAGGTGATGCAGATCGAGAATGCGGAGCAGGTCGTCGCCGACCTTGATGAGATTGCCCTTGCGAAGACGCGTGGCTTGAATTGACGCCATCCGCGAGATCGTACCCAACTTCGCGAAGGCCCGTCAAACATGCTACGATGCCAAAAAGCCTCGATGAAACGGGCCTCGATCGGCATTGCGCTGCTCCTTGCGGGATTCCTCGCCGGGCTCGTGCTCACCGGCCGCCTTCGATCGGCAGACGAGTCACGCCGCGCAGCCCGAAGCCGCCACGACCGGCAAACCGTCACCGCGCCGGCCGGCGGTCATGGCCGGCTGGCGCGCTTCCCGATCTCACCGACGATCGCCGCGCAGGCGGTCAAGGGCGTCGTCAACATTTCGTCGGTGCAGGTCGTGCGCCGGCCGAACTCGCCGTTCGCCAACGATCCGATGTTCCAGTATTTCTTCGGCGGACAGGAAGACATGTTCGGCTCGCGCGATCGCGCGCGATGAGCCTCGGCTCGGGCGTGCTGATTTCGGAGGACGGCTACGTCGTCACGAACAGCCACGTCATCGGCAGCGCCGACGCGGAGATCACGGTCGTGTTCGGCGACAAGCACGAAGCGCCGGCGCGAGATCATCGGCACCGATACGGCGACCGACATCGCGCTTGTCAAGATCGCCAAGCCGATCGCAGCCGCCGCTCAAGTGGGGCGACTCGTCGAAGCTGAAGGTCGCCGAGTGGGTGCTGGCGATCGGCAGCCCGTATCAGCTCAACCAGACCGTGACGCTCGGGCATCGTCAGCGCGCTCGGCCGCACGCAACCTCGGCTTCTCCGAGTACGAGGACTTCATCCAGACCGACGCGGCGATCAACCGCGGCAACTCGGGCGGCGCGCTCATCAACGCGCGCGGCGAGCTCGTCGGCATCAACACCGGCATCCTGAGCCGAGAGCGGCGGCTATCAGGGGATCGGCTTCGCCATTCCGAGCAACCTGGCCCGGCGGATCATCGGCGAGCTCATCGAGTACGGGGTCGTCCGCCGCGGGTCGATGGGCCGAATGAGCCTGTATCCGTCTGACCCCGCAGCTCGCCGAACAGCTGGGATTGACGTGACACGCGCGGCGCGTTCGTCAATCAGATCGATCGGCGATCGTCCGCGTTTCAAGCCGGGCTGCAGCCGGGCGACGTGATCGTCATCGTTCAACGGGCAGGACGTCGTCGATCCCTCCCACCTGGTCCGCCTGGTCGCCGATGCGCCAATCGGCAGCACGGCCGTGATCGTCGTCGCGCGTGAAGGCCGCCGGCTCACCCTCCAGATTCCCGTTCTTCAGCGCGAAGGGTAATCCCATGAGTATCCGGGCCGGGGTGGCCGTGGCCGCCGCTGCTGTCTGTTGGCGATGGCAACGGAGGCGCAGCGCCTGCCGGCACGGTCGTGCCGTAGCACTACGACATTCACCTCGCGCCAGACTTCGCGACCGACACCTTCGGCGGGCGCGTGACGATCGACGTCCGCCTCGACAGCCCCACGAGTTCCATCACGCTGAACGCCGCGGAGATCGAGGTTCAGGAGGCCATGGTCACCGCGGGAGCGCTCAAACAGCCGGCTCGCGTCGTGGTCGACGCGGAGGCCGAGACCGCCACGCTGACCGTCGAACGTCCGATCCCAGCCGGCGCAGCGACCATCGCCATCCGCTACACCGGCATGCTCAACGACAAGCTGCGCGGCTTCTACCTGAGCCGCGCGAACAACCGCGAGTACGCCATCACTCAGCTCGAAGCGACCGACGCACGCCGCGCGTTTCCCTCATTCGACGAGCCGGCGCTGAAGGCGACCTTCGCCGTCTCCGCGACCATCGATGCAGGCGACACCGCCATCTCCAACGGCCGCGTGATCGCCGACACGCCGGGCCCCGGCGCGGGCAAGCACACCGTCACGTTCGCCACCACCCAACGCATGTCGCCGTACCTCGTCGCGCTCGCCGTTGGCGACTGGGAGTGTCTGTCGGCCACGGCGGATCGCATCCCGGTGCGCGTCTGCGGCACGCCGGGTCAGAAGGATCAGCTCGGCTTCGCGCTCGACGCATCCGTACTTCGCGCTGCGGTACTTCAACCGCTATTTCGACATCAACTACCCGTTCGAGAAGCTCGACATCGTCGCGGTGCCGGACTTCGCCGCCGGCGCCATGGAGAACACCGGGGCCATCGTCTTCCGCGAGCAGTTTCTGCTGGTCGGAAAGGACGGCTCGACGGAGCTGCGGAAACAGGTGACTCAGTACATCGCTCACGAGATTGCCCATCAGTGGTTCGGCGATCTCGTCACCATGCAGTGGTGGAACGACATCTGGCTGAACGAAGGCTTCGCGACCTGGATCGAGCGCCGGCCGATGGCGGAATGGAAGCCGGAATGGAAGGCCCGTCTCGACGAAGTGCGCGATACGCAGTCGGCCATGAACCTCGATGCGCTCGAATCGACGCGCCCGATTCGCGCCCGCGTCGACACCCCGGCGGAAATCAATCAGGTGTTCGACGCCATCGCTTATCAGAAGACGGCAGCGGTCATCCGGATGGTCGAAGCCTTCGTCGGCGCTCCCGAGTATCGGCGGGCATCAACGCGTACCTGAAGAAGTTCGCGTTCGGCAATGCCGACGGCGAAGGGTTCTGGACGACGATCGCGTCGGTGATCGGGAAAGCCGGTGGACAGCATCCTCGCGAGCTACATCACGCAGAGCAGCATGCCGCTGGTGAGCGTCGTCTCGCGCTGCTCGGGAACCTCGACAGAGCTCACGCTGTCACAAAAACCGATTTCGCGAGCTGTCGCCGCCGAGACCACTTGGGACATCCCTGTGTGCTACAAACGGCCCTCGACTTCGGCGGTCGCATGTTCGGTGCTGTCCGGTCCCACAGCCTCGATTCGACTCGAAGGATGCAGCCCCTGGCTTTTTGCCAACGTCGACGGCCGCGGTTACTACCGAACGTCGTACGGCACGGAAGGGCTTCGGACACTGGGACAGGCCATTCGCGCAGGTGAGCTCAACCCGGTCGAACAGACCTCGTTGGTCGAAGACGCGTGGGCGCTGGTCCGCCTCGACGAGGAGCACCTCGCGGACTACTTACGGCTGTCGAGCGATCTTCTGAGCGCCCGGCCGAGCGGTGCGGTTGCGAGCGTGCTCGGCAGGCTCGACTTCGTCTCCGATCGCCTGGTGGACGAGCCGATGCGGCCGGCGTGGGAGACGTGGGTTCAGAACACGCTTCGGCCGTCAGCCAAGCGGCTGGGCTGGTCGCCTGCGTCGGACGAAACCGACGAAGTCGGACGGATCCGCGCGTCCGTGCTGTTCACATTGGGCTACACAGGCCGCGACGCCGATGTGTTGGCGGAAGCGAGGCGCCGGGTCGATCGACACCTCGCTGGCACCGCGTTGTTGGATGCAAGCGTGAGCACGGTTGCGTTTCAGCTTGCCGCCATTCAGGGAGACGAGGCTCTCTATGACCGTTATATGGAGCGGATGGCAAAGACCGCATCGCGCGAGCAAGCGGCCATGTTTCGCTCGGCGCTCCCCTATTTCTCACGCCCGGCCCTCACCGCCCGCACGCTGACCTACACGATGTCCAGCGATGTCCGGTCCCAGAATGCGCCAGAGATCGTCAGTGACATGATCGCCAGGTCCTGGTCGAGCGCTGCTGCGTGGGACCATGTCAAACGCAACTGGGCGACGCTCGAGAAATCGCTGGGAATATTTCAGGGAATTCCGACGCTGGTCGGCGCGACCCGCAGCTTTTGCGATGCCGAGGCACGCGACGACGTGGAGCGCTTTTTCCGCGAGCATCCCGTCCGCGGTGCCGATCGCCTGGTGGCCCAATCGTTGGAGGCCATCAGCAGCTGCGCGGACACAAAGGCTGGACAATCCGCGAGTCTCAAGAGCTTCTTGACCAACTAGCGCGCAGCGGCTCCGGACACCGAGCGATGCCCGTTGACGAAGCACCGCCATCGCCGCTCGGTGCCAACGGCAATACCGATCCGTGGGCTCCACGCAATCCCATCCACTCGGGACCCACGATCCTCGATGTACAGCGCGCCGCCCACGCAGATCCGCGCCGGTGTCTCGCAAGTTGATACCGAGGGCGTGAGTGACGTTCCCCGGCCCACTGCAGAGGCGCTCGTCGGCAACGTCGAATCGTCGCCGCGTTCCGCCCGGCGTCCGGGCACGCGCACGGCGGCGCCGCATGATCGCCAGACCATCCAACGGCTCCAGCGCCCGGATCAACACGGCCGCCGGCGAGCCGGCAGGCTCCGTGACGACGTTCACGAGGTTGTGGATGCCGTAGTTGAGGTACACGTAGGCGTGGCCGGGGGGACCATACATCGGCGCGTTGCGCTTCGTTGGGCCGGGGGCCGCGTGGCAGGCTGGATCCGACTCGCCGATGTAGGCCTCGACTTCGACAATCACGCCCGACGCCAGGCCGGCCGGCGTGCGGTGCACGAGTACTTTCCCCAGCAGATCTCTCGCGACATCGAGAGTCGGGCGGGCGTAGAAGCGTCGTGTCAGACGCGGCATCAGGGAATTTTCAAGCGGGCGATCGCTTGCTGAGCGGCGGTCGCTACGCCAAGGTCCTGGTCCTTCGCGGCGGTCGAAAGCGCCGGGATGACGCTCGCATTGCGCGAGAACCCGAGCACTCCGGCAATGAGCCGTCGCACGTCTGCGTTCTGGTCGCTGAGGTGAGCCGCGATCTGGGACGTCATGGGACGCGCGAGGTCCAGCAGATACGTCAGGGCCACCGGCCTCAGCGCGGAGTTCCGGAGCGACCCGACGATCTGCGCCAGGTCGCCGCCGGTGCCGCCGAGCTTCAGCACCGCAAAGTGCATCGCGAGCAGCACGGCAGCTGAACGCTCCTGGGCGCCCAGCGCCTGGATCTCAGCGAGCGCATCCCGCTGCTCGGCTCGCGCAAGGCCTTCGATGCCAAGCCGGCGCAGGTCGGCGTTCGAATTCGTCAGCAGGCCCCTGAAGATCGATGCAGAGGTGGGATGTCCGATCCCGGCCAGCCCCTCGGCTGCAGCTGCGGCATCGGCGCCCCGCTGATAGAAGCTGAGTTGGTCTGTCAGAGCCTGCGCGGCGCTTTCATAGCGCGCCAACCCGAGCGCGACCATCGCCGATCGCCGGACGGTCGGCTCCCTGGAGTTGACGTTTTCAATCAACGCGTTGCCCATCTGGTCGCATTGACGGCCGGCCGGAACGCACGCCACCGGCGCCAGCAGTGCAGCTAGCTCGATCGCTTCGGCGCGAACCCGTAGGCTGTCGTCGCGAAGCGCGACGGTAAGGCCGCTCAGAAGCTCAGGGGGCACCGCCCGCGCCTTCAAGGCGAGCTGTCCCTCAGCTGGATTGACGCCGGCTACCGATCGCACCTCGATGATCCCGGCGACCATTCGGCGCTGGGCCACCGGTCTGGCGGTAAACAGCGACCGTTCCGCGTCGATCGCAGCGAGCTGCACCCGATCGTCGCTGTCCTGGAGCGTCGTCGCAATGGGGACAACAGCCTCCGGATAGTCGGCGTCCCTGAGAATCTGAATCGCCCTCAGTCTCGTCGTGGCATCCGCGTGCTTCAGGCCCGACGCGACTTCCTCGAAGGAGTACTGCTGACCGGCGACGTGGGCGCTGAACCACGTCAGCAGCGCCGCGGCGAACAGTGTTCTATTCCAACGCATAGGCATGCGAACGTCCCGTCGCGAGAACTGTCGAGAGAAATCGGCCGGTATGAGACTCGGCGACCCGCGCGATTTGCTCGGGAGTGCCGGTGGCCACCACGCGTCCGCCCTCCTGTCCACCCTCCGGCCCGAGATCGATGATGAAGTCGGCCGTTTTCAGCACGTCCAGATTGTGCTCGATCACCAGCAGCGTGTGGCCTGCCTCCAGCAGCTTCTTGAACGCCGTCAGCAGCTTCGCAATGTCGTCGAAGTGGAGCCCAGTGGTCGGTTCGTCGAGCACATACAGGATACGGTCTCCCGTACGCGAGGAAAGGTGCGAGGCGATCTTCACGCGCTGCGCCTCGCCGCCAGAGAGCGTTGTCGCGGGTTGTCCGAGGCGCAGGTACCCCAGCCCGATCTCGTCGAGGACCTGCAATCGTCTGAGCACCTTGGGAGACGTGCTGAAAAAAGTCAGCGCTTCCCGTACGGTGAGGTCGAGCACCTGATTGATGTTCTTTCCCCGATACTTGACTTCCAGAATCTGCGGACGGAAGCGTTTGCCGTCGCACTGATCGCACGGGACGAAGACATCGGCAAGGAACTGCATCTCCACCCGCACCACGCCCTCGCCCTGGCACGCCTCGCATCGGCCGCCGGGGACGTTGAACGAGAAATGGCTCGCCGTGAGGCCTCGGCTCTTGGCGTCCTTCGTGGCGGCAAAAATTTCGCGGATCGGATCGAAGGCTTTGAGATAGGTGACGGGATTCGAGCGCGGTGTGCGTCCGATGGGGGTCTGGTCGACGAGCACTACATCGCTGAGGAACTCTGCGCCCTCGAGGCGCCGCAACGCCCCGACGCGCTTTTCCGCGCTGCCCTTCGCGCGCTTGACCGCCGCATAGAGCACGTCGTGCACCAGGGTCGACTTGCCGGATCCACTGACCCCCGTCACACAGGTCAACGTGTTGAGTGCGATTTCGACATCGACGTCCTTCAGGTTGTGCTCGGCGGCGCCAAACAGCTTGAGCCGCTGGCCGCTCCCCCGCCGGCGCGAAGATGGAACGGGAATGGCCAGATCGCCTCGCAAGTACTTCGCCGTCAGCGAGCGCTGGTCCTGTAAAAGCCCCTCAAGGCCGCCCGCAAAGACGACTCGTCCGCCCTGCTCGCCCGCCCCCAGCCCCATGTCGACGATCGTATCGCCTACGCGGATCATGTCTTCGTCGTGCTCGACCACGAGGACCGTGTTGCCCTGGTCGCGCAGCTGCCGCAGGATGTTGATGAGTCGAAGGTTGTCGCGCGAGTGCAAGCCGATCGACGGTTCATCCAGCACATACAGCGTGTCGACGAGCGACGAACCCAGCGACGTGGCGAGGTTGATGCGCTGCGACTCGCCGCCGGACAAGGTGGACGACAACCGATCGAGGGTGAGATAGTCGAGCCCGACGTCGCTCAAGAACCGCAGCCGCTTCTGGATTTCCTTCAGTACCTTGTCGCCAATCGCCAGCTCTTTCTCGGTCAACTCGAGGCGATCGAGAAACTGCTGCGCCTCATGGACGGTATCCGACGACACCTGATCGATGGTGCGGCCTCCCACACGAACGTCTCTGGCTTCCTGTCTCAGCCTCGCTCCACCACAGTCGGGGCAGGTCTGATACCCGCGGTAGCGGCTCAGAAACACCCGAACGTGAACCTTGTACTTCTTCTTGTCGAGCCAGCGAAAGAACCCGCGAATCCCCTCGTAGTCAACTCCATCGCCCTCGATGATGAAGCGTCGGTGGTCGTCGCTCAGATCCTTCCAAGGCACCTCCATCGACACGCCGGCCCGCTTCGCGGCTCGCTTGAGTTCGGCGAGCTGGCCGCGGTAGTGCGTCTTCGTCCACGGCTCGATCGCGCCTTGCTGGACCGACTTGTTCGGGTCCGGAACCACGAGATCCATGTCGAGCTCGATGATGTTGCCGAACCCGTGGCAGGTGGGACACGCGCCGAACGGGTTGTTGAACGAGAACAACCGGGGCTGCGGCAGTTCGTAGCTGAGGCCGCACGTCCGACAATCGAACCGCTCGCTGAAGACGTGCGTCGTGCCCGCGGAAGCATCTTCGATGGCGAATGCCGTACCGCCGGCCTCGCGGTATGCGGTCTCGATAGAATCAGTGAGCCGGGTTCGCAAGTCGCCTTCGAGCCTCACGCGATCGACGATCACTCTGAGGGTGGCGTGTCCATCGAGCCGATGGGCTGGAACCTCGTCGAGGGTGACCGCGCGGCCGTCGACATACAGCCGATGAAAGCCCCTGCGGCGGAGTCCGTCGAGTGTGGACGCGGTGGCGGATGCCGGTACAGCCACTCGCTCCGCCGTCATTACTGAATCCTCTTCCTCGGATTCCGCGTCTGTACCTTCGAGAACGCCGCCCGGATCGACGACCGGCATCTCGAAGCCAATCAGCAGTCGCGTGCCCTCGGGCAGCATCATCAGCCGGCGCGCGACGATCTCGGCGGTTTCACGTTCGACCTCCCTGCCGCATTGGCGGCAGAACGTCCGCCCGACGCGCGCGTACAGGAGCCTCAGATAGTCGTGAATCTCCGTCGTGGTCCCCACCGTCGAGCGAGGATTTCTGATGCTGTTCTTCTGGCGAATGGCGATCGCGGGACAGATGCCTTCGATGCGGTCGACGTCGGGCTTTTCCATCCGCTCGAGAAATTGCCTCGCGTAGGCCGAGAGCGAGCTCACATAGCGGCGCTGGCCTTCGGCGTAGACGGTGTCGAACGCCAGCGACGACTTGCCGGAGCCGCTCACGCCCGTGACGACAATCAGCTGTCCCAGAGGGAGCGCCAGGTCGACGTTCTTCAGGTTGTGAGTGCGCGCACCGCGAACCACGATGGCGTTCGCTGCCGCGGCTCGCGTCTTGGACATACAGTGGCGAATTTTGTCGGGTCCGTAAACCTCAAATGTTAACATAGGAAGGTTCGGCACACGCGTTTTATCCAGACCATGCACCAGGATCATTTGAACGCTCTCGAAAGCGAATCGATCTTCATCATGCGCGAGGCCTTCGCCAAGTTCGACAACATGGCGATGCTCTGGAGCATTGGCAAGGACTCCACCGCCATGCTGTGGCTGGCCCGGAAAGCCTTTTTCGGGCACGTGCCCTTCCCTCTGGTCCACATCGACACCAGCTACAAGATTCCGTCGATGATCGAGTACCGCGACCGGCTCGTCCGCGAGTGGAACCTTCAGCTCGTCGTCGGGATGAACAAGGCTGTGCTGGCGGAGGGGCGCACCTACCCCAACGGCCGCGCCACGCGTGTCGAGTGCTGCGGCACGTTGAAAAAGGATGGCCTGCAGCAAGTGATCGAGCACTACGGGTACACGGGAATCATCGTGGGCGTGCGGCGCGACGAAGACGCGACGCGCGCGAAGGAGCGCTACTTCTCGCCGCGCAACGCCAACATGGAGTGGAACGCGTCTGACCAGCCGCCCGAGTTCTGGAATCAGTTCAAGACGGACTTCGCGCCGGGGACGCACATCCGCATCCATCCGCTGCTCCATTGGACCGAGCTCAACGTGTGGGAGTACATCGAGCGCGAGCGGATTCCCGTCATTCCGCTGTACTTCGATGACGGCACCGGGCATCGGTACCGGTCGCTCGGCTGCGCGCCGTGCACCGGATCGATCGTCTCGACCGCCAGGACGGTGTCCGACATCGTCAACGAGCTGAAGGCCACCAACGTGCCCGAGCGCGCCGGCCGAGCGCAGGATCAGGAGAGCGAAGACGCGTTCGAAAAGCTCCGGCGCGACGGCTACATGTGATGGCGTACGCGCGGAACCAACTCAAGCTCGTGGTCGTCGGCCACGTCGATCACGGCAAGTCCACGCTCATCGGCCGTCTGTTCTACGACACCGGCTCGCTGCCGGCCGGCAAGTACGAGCAACTCGTCGCGATCGCCCAGCGCCGAGGCGTGCCGTTCGAGTTCGCGAACCTCATGGACGGCCTGCAGGCCGAGCGCGATCAGAACATCACCATCGACACGGCGCAGATCTGGTTCCGCACCGCCAAGCGCGAGTACGTGATCATCGACGCGCCTGGCCACAAAGAGTTCGTCAAGAACATGGTCACCGGAGCGTCACGTGCAGACGCCGCGCTGATCCTCATCGACGCCTCCGAAGGTGTCCAGGAGCAGACCAGGCGACATGGCTATCTGCTGCGGCTCATCGGCGTGCGCCAGGTGGTGGTGGTCGTGAACAAGATGGACCTGGTGGGTTACTCGAAGGAGACGTTCGAGAACGTCTCGAGCGAGTACCGGCGATTCCTCGGGGCAATCGGCGTGGAGGCGCAGTTCATCATCCCGGTCTCGGCCCGCCAGGGCGACAACATCGCGGCGTGCGGCGACAACCTCGCGTGGTACGACGGCCCCACGGTGGTCGGCGCGCTCGACGCCATACCGGATCCGACTGAGGTCGAAGACCAGCCGCTCCGCTTTCCCATCCAGGATGTCTACCGCTTCGACCACCGCAGAATCCTCGCCGGCCGCATCGAGGCCGGCACGCTGCGCATCGGCGATCAGTTGCTCTTTCTGCCATCGGGGCGCACGAGCGTCGTTCGATCCATCGAGCGGTGGAACAGCCCGCAAACCGATTCGCTCTCTGCCGGAGAGCCAGCGGGCGTCACCCTGTCCGATCAGCTGTTCGTGGAGCGTGGCGCCATCGCGGTGCACGCCACCGATGCACCAAGCTTGGCGACGGAATTCACGGCACGGATCTTCTGGCTCGGCCGCACTCCGCTGGCGGCGGGCAAGCGCTACAAGCTGAAGCTGGTGACGCAGGAAGTCGAATGCGAGATCAAGACCCTTGAAGAGGTGATCGATGCCTCGACGGTGCAGACGATTCCGAATGCCGATTCGGTGCGCACCAACGATGCCGCCAAGGTCGTGATCCACTCGCGGCGGCCGGTAGCGGTCGATTTGTTCGAACGCGTACCGAGCCTGGGCCGGCTGGTGCTGGTTGACGGCTTCGACGTGGCCGGCGGCGGCATCGTCATCGACGTCCCCGAGCGCTTCGCTGCCGCCAACGTCGTCGCAGATGCCGAGGTCAATGCGGACGTGTCCCAGGTCGCGCGCGGCGAACGCCACCTGCGCCACGGGCACCGCGGCGCTGTTGTCTGGCTCACTGGAGTGCCCGGAAGTGGAAAGACGACGCTGGCGCGATCGCTGGAACGTCAGCTCTTCGAACGCCACATTCAGGTGTTCGTGCTCGATGGCGACAACATCCGGCCCGGCTTGAGCTCGGACCTCGGCGTCTCCGGTTCCGAACGCGAGGAGAACCTCCGCCGTGTGGCAGAAGTGGCGAAGTTGTTCGCTGAAGCCGGGATGGTCTGCATCGTCAGCTTCACATCCCCGTTGAACGCCGAACGCGAACGCGCGCGCAAGATTATGGACGTCGGCGATGGGCCCGGCATTCCATTCCTCGAGACGTACTTGAGCGGCGCCAACGACGCGAGCTCACAGTACGAGCCGCCCACGCACCCCGAGATCAGCCTGGGCGAACAGATGGGCGTCGACGAGCGTGTGAATCTGGTGCTAGAACAGTTGATGCGCGAGATCCGCTAGCCGCCGGCGATGCACCGCCTGAACGAGAAAACCGTTCTCTTTACTCCGCCCGACACTATCGAGCCCGACGCGCTGAAACAGATCGAGAACACCGCGTCGATGCCCTTCGTCTTCAAGCACGTCGCGGTGATGCCGGACTGCCACTACGGTAGAGGCGCAACTGTGGGTACAGTGCTGGCCACGAAGGGAGCCATCATTCCGGCCGCGGTCGGCGTGGACATCGGATGCGGGATGGTCGCGGTCAAAACGCCGCTGACCCGCGCCGACGTTCGTGAGCCGCCAAAGGTCCGCGCTGGACTCGAACGGCGGATCCCGATGAGCGCCGGCCACAACAATCGAACGATCAGTGAGACAGCAGCACCCCGCATTGCCGAGCTCGAAGTGCTCGCCTCGCGTGATTACACCGCGATTGACCCGTCGTGGACGCTCGCGCTGGGAACGCTCGGCGGCGGCAACCACTTCATCGAGCTTGCTACCGACGAGTCAGATGCCGTGTGGGCTACGCTGCACTCTGGCTCGCGCGGCATCGGAAACAAGATCGGCAACCTGCACATCCGCCGTGCTCAAGCGATCGCCAAGAAGCGCCGCGTGTCGCTCCCGGATCGAGACCTCGCGTTCCTCACCGAAGGAACGCCCGAGTTCGACGAGTACGTTCGCGATCTCTTGTGGGCGCAGAACTTCGCTCGCCTGAACCGGGACGAGATGATGGATCGCGTGATGACCGAGCTGAGCCATGCTGTCTACGGCAACGGCGCGCACGTGGCGCAGCTCGAAGTGCAGCGCATCAACTGTCACCACAACTTCACGCAGCTCGAAGAGCATTTCGGCGAGCGCGTGTGGGTCACGCGAAAAGGCGCCATCGAAGCCCGCCGCGGCATGTGGGCGATGATTCCTGGCTCGATGGGCGCGCGCAGCTACATCGTCACGGGACGCGAGCACCCGATGGCGTTCAACTCCGCGCCGCACGGCGCCGGACGACGCCTGTCGCGCACGGCCGCCCGCCGGCAGTACACCATGAGCGATCTCGACGCTGCAATGCAGGGCATCGAGTTTCGCCGATCTTCAGTGCTGCTCGACGAGATTCCGTCGGCTTACAAGGACATCGACGAGGTCATGAAACACGCGAGCGAACTCGTCGACGTGAAGCACGTGTTGAAGCAGTTCGTGAACGTGAAGGGAGACTGAGCGTCCGTTCGTGGTTCTCCGTTCTGGTTGACTACAACCGATCGAGCAGTCGATTCAGATGGGACGCCAATTCGTAGTAGGGTTGCGGCTTGTAGAGGATCTCCGCACGATGCTTGCGCGCGAGCGCTTCATCGTCAGCCAGAGTTCGTGAGATTCCCAGAATGAGAAACATCCTCATCCGAACGACACTACTTCTCGCGAGCGTCTGCCTCTGTCTCCTGAGTCTCGAATCTGCGCTGCGCGTCCGATCGTGGTGGTTACTAAGCGACGCCGTTGCTCCCGCGCCGTCGGGACCCGGGCGAACCAGACCCGATCCTGTTCTGGGGTGGACCACACGAAGTGGCCGAGTGGACACCGGATGGGTATCGAATATCGAGGTATCCGGCTTCCGGAGCAACGGCCAACCGGCCCCGGCTGACGGATCATCCATTTTGACGGTCGGCGATTCTTTCACCTTTGGAGATGAAGTCAACGACAACGAGACATGGGTGGCTCGCTTGGAAGCGCTGATCAAGCGTCGCGTACATAATGCAGGAGTTCCGGCTTATGGTCTCGATCAGACCGTCCTCCGCGCCGAGCGTCTCGTCGAACAATACAAGCCTGCGCTGGTAATCGTCTCGTTCATATCGCATGACATCGATCGTTCCGAATATTCCTTTTATGGGAGGTGGAAACCCTATTTCGAACTGAAAAACGGCACCCTGATGCTTCAACCCCTTGCGGCGAATGAGCCTCCACTCAGACGCTTCGAGGCTGTGCGAACGGTTTTGCGAAGTCACAGTTTCTTGGCTGACAGCGTGTTCTCCCGCATCGCTCCACGATGGTGGGCAGAATATACGCCGCCTCGCATCGTCCACCACAACGGCGAAGCGGTGAGCGCCAGTTTGCTCGCGCGCCTCGATGATTTGCAAAGGCGCCAGGGCCGGCATCTTCTCGCCGTGGCGCTCGGAACGAACGGTGTGATCGGCGACAATCGCAGGCTGGAAGGTGTGATCACGAGGGCAAGAGAGAAAGGGGTTGTGGTCCTCGAGCTCGCCTCAATCAAGCCAGAACTTGGGGCCGGCGAGTCACTGTACCGCCCCGGTGGCCACTATTCCCCAGCAATGAACCAGTGGGTCGCGGCGCAAATTGCGGCATTCCTCGACGAGACTGGCCTGGTGCGGAATTGACCTCTGGTGTTCCCACCGTCAGATCAGGCCACGCTCGCGATACCAGGCGACCGTCCGGCGTACCGCATCGCGGACGCCGACGCTCGGGGCGTACCCCAGATCGTGCCGAGCGCGCGAGAGATCGAACACTCGGTCGGACGTCAGGAATGCGGCGCTGCCGGCGCGCGGCAGCGCCAGGCTCCAGTTGACGTCCGTGAAGGCATTGAGCCGCAGGTAGAGGCGGATCGGAAGCGCCGGCGCCGGGCGCGGCTGGGGGCCGTCCACACCGAGCTCGCTCGCGATGATGCGCACGAGCTCGGCCATCCGAACAGCCTCTGGACCCGCGAGGTTGTACACCGAGTGAGCCAGAGCCGGCGTCGTGCCGCAGCGCACGAGACCGTCGACGATATCGGAGACGTCGGCCGGGTGATGCCAGTTGTCGCCTCGTCCGATGAGCCGCAATCGCCCCTTGGCGATCGAGCGGATGAAACTGAGCCAGCTGGTGGAGCCAGGACCGAGCACGGTGGTGATCCGGGCAATCGCCAGGCTCATCGTCGATCCCGCGCGCGAGCGCGCTTCCTGCTCCGCCCGCCATTTCGATCGCGCATACGCCGACTCCGAGTGAATCGGCGCGTCCTCGGTCAGCGGCTGCATGCGCGGCCGCTGACCATGGACCGCCAGACTGCTGCCGAGGACGAGCCGCGCCGCGCCGGCACGAGAGGCGGCCGCCAGCGACGATTCCTGCGCCGCCGATGTTCACCCTGTCCACGACGCGAATCGGAAGGCCGCCGTGCGCCCGGGCGCGCGCCAGGTGAAAGACGACGCGACAACCGGCGACCGTGCGCGCGACCGCAGCCGGATCGGTGACGTCCCCCCGAATCACCTCGACGCCCCGCTCTTCCAACCCTGTGGATTGCGACTCGTGCCGCAGCAGCGCGACAACCGTGTGCCCGTCGGCCAGAAGACGGTCGACCAGGTGTGCGCCGATGAAGCCGGAGGCGCCCGTGACGGCGATCCTCGTCATGCCGATACCATACGATAGGCTATCCGAGGCACGATGACATCCAGCTGACCGTCGATGACGCTGCATCGCTCGTGAGCCACTTCATCGAACACAACAAACTGGCCGGGGTGTGGCTGTGTTCAACCACGGTGGTCGTCGTCGCGCGGCTCCTGCACGCGAGCGACCCGAACTACGACCTTGGCATCCAGCTGCAGGCGGCGCACAACCTCCTGGCCGGACACGGGCTGTCCACCTACCAGCATGTGGCGCCGAACCTGACCGACCCCGCAAGCCTCATCACGCTGACGTACTTCCCGGCCGGCTACTCGCTCGTTGCCGCGGCGCTCATGAAATCGGGCTTCAGCGTGGCAGCCGCCATCAAAGCATTGGGGGCGCTTGGGACCATCCTGGGTTGGTGGGGGTGGGCGAGGCTCTCGCGTGTCCTTCTTCAGCGAGGGCTGGCAGCGGGGACCGGCCTGGAGATGGGCCGCCGTGGCGATTGCGACGACCGCTCCCCTGCTGTTCACTCCGCCGTGGGGAGGGACAGACATCTTCCTGTGGGCCATCGTGCCGTGGGTGGTGGAGTGCACGGTGAGGGCATCGGACGAGAACGCAGCCGGCAGTTGGCGATTCGATGTGCTTGCCGGAGGTTTGTGCGGCCTCGCCATGCTGATGCGATACGCCAGCCTGTTTCTGGTGGTGTATGCCGCGGGCATGATGATCTGGCAGTCGCGGGCGCGGATCCCAACCTTGACGCGCCGCTGGAGCGCATTCGGAGCGGGCAGTCCTCCCGGCGCTGGCACTCCAGGGCTATGTCAACTACATGCTCTCGAACTCACCGGTGAATGCCCGGCGGTTTGTTCGTGGCGACCATGGAAGGTCCGCTCCGCCGTCTCTGGGTCGGAGCGCAGCTTGCTCCGCCACGCCGACTACCTGTGGGCATTCTGGGTTCCCGGCAACGTTGCGAGCCGGTTGTTTTCCGGCGGAATCTAGCGCCCCCCCATGGCGGCTGGGGCTGACGGCGTGTGCCTTCCTCTCGCTGCTGATGTCGATTGGCACATACGGACGTGATTCAAGCCGCGCGCGCGCGGGATCCCCGGATTGCGGCGTTGGGGCTCTTCGTGGCCGTTCCGCTCACCTGCTGGCGTGCATGATGGTAAGCCCCTCGAACTACATCGCGGATCGCCGCTACTACTGGCCCATCGTGCCGCTCGCCGTGCTGGTCGCCTACTCCATTCCCTCCCTCGTCGATATTTCGCGGGACGTCGCGCGCTGTGAAGTGGTTCCGGCGGGCGTGCGGTGTCTATCTGGCTGGATACGTCGCGATGAGCCTGGTGTATGCCTGTTTCCTGTTCGTGCCCGGTCGAATCGGCACGAGCCAGCGCGAAAAGCTTCTCGCGAGTGTGCTGTACGGTTGGCCCTCGACGGGCGTCACGCACGAATTCTCTTCTGCCCGGCGTCTGGTGATGCAGCTGTTGGCGGAGCACCCGGACACACTGCTGTTGACCGGCAGAGCCGGCGCGTTCTATTGGGATCCTCTGGTAGACGGGTCGAACCTCTACGACTTGAGCTGCGACGCGTTGCAGTCGGCATACATCGACGGTCCGGCCAGCCTCGTCATTCTCACGTTCGACCAGGGCAACCCGCGCGATCTCTGGTATTAGCGCGGAAATGCGGTCTCGGGCTCTCTCCGGCGGGCGCAGTGTTTCGAACGACTCGGGCGCCTCGATCTGGTTCAGCGTTTTCCTGAAGAAGGGATGAAGGTGCTGCGAGCGCGTGTGGCAGCCGGCGAGCAGATCATCCTGAAGCCCTAGACCACGGGGCGACTGGCAGCGCGCCCGGCAGGTCACCGGCTCACCGGCATTTGGTTAGGAGCGACGCTAGGGACCTCGAGCCGCACCACCGCGGGCGTGAGGCTCTGAAGGCCCCCGTGTGCCACGAGCGCCACTCTCAGACCTTACTGCCCCCCACCACCACCGCGACGTGCGCCACCTCCCGCCGGGGCACCAGCACCTGCACCTGCGCCGCGACCACGCTGCGGCTGATCCGCTGTCTTCTCGCCGCGAGCGATCTGAGCGAGCAGACCGGTGATGGTGAGTCGCACCGCATTATCGCCCTCGACGCAGGCGTACTCCGTAATTCGATCGGGCGCCGCAGTCGTGGTTGCCGGTATGGAGGCAGTAATAGGCTTGGTGAACATGCTCGGCGCGTCGAGCGTCCACTGATAGTCAAGGTCGGTGGCGCTGGTTCGTGTGAACCGTTCCGTCAGCTTGTAGGGTACCCCCATCGAGTTCATGTTGGTTGGCCACAGCGGTTCGGACAGAGGGTGGATGTTCGTCGTTTCGACGACGAGCGTGTTGCCTTCCCAGTGACCCCGCGCATCGCCGTTCCATTGACGGATCGCGGGGTCCAGATGCGGGCGGCCGTCCAGCTGGATGATGCGCGAGGTGTGAATCATTTCCTGATGCACCACGACGACACCGGGCGCCTGCACGATCTGGAAGTTGTTGTTGTAGACGACTGGCGTCATCCCCGCCGGCAGACTGCGAGAAATGCAACGAACCCACACACCCTGTCGTTCCCACATCGACTTATCCAACCTCGCGCCCTCGGGCGTTGCGAGCCGGCGCCGCTCTTGGCCCTGCGCTTCAAGCTGCGGCGTCGTTGGCGGATACCGCCCATCGGGCGGATCGATGACGAGCGACGTCGCCATGTGCGTCTTCCCGACTTCGTACCAGAAAGTGGGACCGGCACCGACGCCGCGCGCAGTATCGTTCCGTTGCTCCTCAGTCTCACCCTGCTGGCGGATCGCGGCGGTCTTTACCGCGGCCTCGTATTCCTCTTGGGTCAGCTGAGTCCTGGTGCCGAATTTCGGATCACGCTGGACTGGCGTGCTCGAGCCGTTATTCCAGATAGCCTGGAGGTCGGGATCGCCCCACGGGGTCTTCTTGGTCCAGCCACTGGCAGACGGGGCGGGCCGAGGCGACGCCGCTCCACGTGCGGATGTTGTTGCGGGGCTCGTTGGAGCGGACGTCGGGCTCTGTGCGCCAAGTGGCAACGAACCTATGAGGACGGCCGCCGCAGCGATCACGCTTGCCATGATGTTAGAGGTCGTCATCACCAATCTCCTCCCGGACACTGACGTAACTATTCGAGACTCCGAGGGGTCGATTATCGCACTGCCCTTGGCTCCTGTCATGTCATGCGATCGCAACGGTTTTCGAGTCGTGCGCGCGTTTGCTAGCTATACTGCGGGCCGTCGCGTTGGTTGGACAGGAGGCGCGGCGTACGCGTATCGTTCCAACGCACACACCGTCAACGTTCACTTCAACAGGAGGCCTCATGCGGGCAACATGGACGTCACAGTTCGCTGTAATTGCGGTCACGGCGGTCTTGATAGCTGCCATGGGTCTCGCCGCGGCGGCACAGGCACCAGACCCGCTGGTCGGCACCTGGAAGTTGGACGCAGCGAAATCCAGTTTCAAGCCTGGACCGGCGCCGAAGAGTCTGACGGTCGTCATTGAGGCTGCGGGCAAGGGCATCAAGGTCGCCGTGGACGGCGTCGGTGGCGACGGAACGCCGGTCAAGTTCGGGTACGCCTCCATGCGCGACGGCAAGGACGTTCCCGTCACTGGCAGCCCGAACTTCGACGCGGCCGCCGTTACCATGACCAGTTCGCACGAGGGAACCATCCTCTATAAGAGGGCTGGTAAGACGGCCATCACCGCCAAGACGTCAGTCTCCAAGGATGGAAAGACCCTGTCGGTGACCTACGATGGAACCGACGCGAAGGGCCAAGCCCTGCACAACATCTACCACTACGTGAAGCAGTAAGATTCGGGCGATGAGGTCCGCTCCGCGCCGCGCGCAGTCGCGGCGCATCGCGCCATACCTGGCAGCCGGCCCGAGCCAGCATCATCCTGAAGCCGTAGACCACGGGGTGACGGGCAGCGCACCCGGCAGGATGATGCCCGTCCAGCGCCTGCACGCATAGAGTGCGGTGCCCACGGCAAACGACACTCCGTTGCAGAGATGATGGAGCACGTGCACCGGGAACCACCTGACCGCGTAGCCTCGGCCGCGGCGGTTGGCGAAAAACCGATAGTACGGTCGATCGAGCCACCAGAGCGAGAGAGCCGCCAGCGGCACGATGGCGAGCAGTATCGGCTGCCAGGGCGCCAGCACGACGCACGCCGCCAGCACGTACGCCACGACCACACACGCCCGATACGAGCTGGTCAGGTTGAGGTCGTCGTGGAGCCCTCCGTACCGGTGCAGCAGCTGGGTCCACGGAATGCCCCTGTCGTTGATGTCTATCGCCACCGATCCCAGGAAGGTCCAGTGCTTCAGGTGCTGACCTTGAATCTGCGGATCGAGCAGGATGCGCGCGCCGGCGGCTCGCATTCTGTATCCGAGATCGATGTCTTCCACCGACGGCCTGGCAAACCGTTCGTCGAAGCCGCCAACCCGCTCGAACAGCTCGGCGCGCACAGCACCCAATCCTGCCCAGAACGTGCGCGCTTCTCCAGCCGATCGCTGATGGATGAACGAGTGCGCCAGGTTTCTTCCCTGCGAGAGGAACCCCGGGTCGGAGGGATGCTCATCGTACGCGCCAAACACCGCGCCGAGCCCTGGATCGGACTCGAGCCTTCTCGCGATCTGACCCAGTGACCGGGCGCTGACGACCACGTCGCTGTCGACGAACACGAGCACATCTCCCAGCGCGAGGGCAGCGCCCTCGTTTCTGGCGGCAGCAGGCCCACGCGGGCCAGCGATGGCCAGCAGTCGGGCGCCGTTCGCCTTCACGACGTCCGCGGGATCGTCCGGAGTCCCGTCGGCCACGACGATTACTTCGCGAAGCGTCGTGCCTTCTGGTAGATTGAGCGCCGCGGCTCGAACAGCCGGTAGGACCTGGCTCAAATTCGCCAGATTTCGGTGAAATGGCACGACCGCTGAGAGCTGCATCTCCTCCTCATGTCACATGACCGCGGCACGAACACGCCCCAGCCGCGAGTCGTCGCGCCACTCCTGCCCGGGCAGCACGTCGTCATTATCGGCGCGGGTCCTGCCGGCCTGACAGCAGGATACCTGTTGTCGAAGGCAGGCGTGCGGACCACCATCCTGGAATCCGACGATGCGGTGGGCGGCATCTCGCGCACCGTGCGGTACAAGGAGTTTCGGTTCGACATCGGCGGGCATCGATTCTTCACGAAGATCGAACCGGTGCAGGCGCTCTGGGAAGAGATCCTCGGCGACGAGTTCATCTCGGTGCCACGCCTGTCGCGCATCTACTACAACGGCACGTTCTTCGACTACCCGCTGAAGGCCGGCAATGCCCTCGCGAGGCCTCGGCCTGGTCAACGCGCTGATGATCGTGGCGAGCTTCGTCAAATGGCGGTTCCGCCCCTACGAGGTCGAGGACAACTTCGAGCAGTGGGTCACCAACCGGTTCGGCAAGCGCCTGTTCGAGATCTTCTTCAAGACCTACACGGAGAAAGTGTGGGGCGTCCCGTGCACCGAGATCCGCGCGGAATGGGCCGCCCAGCGCATCCAGAATCTCTCGCTCGAGAAGGCCATCCTGTCGGCCGTGTCGCTGAACAAGCGGTCCACCACCATCAAGACCCTGCTCAACGAATTTCGGTATCCACGTCTCGGGCCGGGCCAGATGTGGGAGCGCTGCCGGGATCGCATTCTCGCGACCGGAAACCGGGTGCTCCTCGGCCACAAGGTGTCGGCAATCGAGACGCGCGGCGGCCGCGCCGTCGGTGTCAGGGCACTCACTCGTGATGGCGAGTGCCATTTCGCGGCCGATCATGTCATCTCCTCGGCACGCGTTGCGCGCGCTCGTGCACGCACTCGATCCAGCCGCGCCGGAGGCGGTGAGATCCGCCGCCGATGGCCTCAGGTATCGCGACTTCGTCACGGTGTCGCTGATCCTGGGCCGCGACAACCTGTTTCAAGACAACTGGATCTACATCCATTCTCCAGACGTCAAGGTGGGACGCATCCAGAACTTCAACAACTGGAGCAAGGCGATGGTGCCTGTCCCGGGTAAGACGTGCCTGGGTCTCGAGTACTTCTGCTTCGAAGGCGACGGCGTGTGGGAGAGCCCGGATCGCGAGCTCATCGATCAAGCCACGCGCGAGCTCGAGCAGCTTGGCCTGGCATCGGCGAGCGACGTCGAGGACGGAGTGGTCGTTCGAATGCCGAAAGCCTACCCGATCTACGACGCGCAGTATCGCCGCTCATCTGGATCTCATCCGCGGGTTCATCGATCCGATCCCCAACCTGCACACCGTGGGCCGCAACGGCATGCACAAGTACAACAATCAGGACCACTCGATGCTGACGGCGATGATGACGTTGTGGAACATGCAGGGTGCGTCGCACGACGTCTGGGCGGTGAATACGGATTTCGACTACCACGAGGAGCAGAAGATTGACGCGTCGATCCAACCTGCCGGCCGCGAGCGCGTGACCGTGTGCTACCCTACGCTGAAATTCCCGTCACCATGACCGCCAAGCCACTGAACTCCAAGGCAAGCGCGTTCCAACCGCCTGTGGCGAGCGCGCTGGGTCCGGCCCACAAGCGGGCGCTCGGTGTGGCGCTCGGCATCGTCTGTGGAGCAGGCGTGTTCCTGATCACGGCGTTTCACGTGGTTCTTCACCCGACCGATGCGCTCGAGATCGGCCTCCTCGCCCAATACTTCTATGGCTACGAGGTGTCGTGGCGAGGCGCGTTCGTCGGCCTCTTCTGGGGATGCGTCACGGGCTTCGTCGCCGGTTGGTTTCTCGCCTTCGTCCGCAACTTCGTCATCGGCGTCCGCATCATGCTGCTGCGAGACAAGGCGGAGCTGGCTCGCATGAAAGATTTTCTCGATCACATTTGAGCAACCACCGTGAGCGAACGCCTGAGCACCGACGAGCAGCGTGCCCTGCAGAGCGCCGTCCAGGCGCTCAACGAGAAGGCATGGGGAATCGGCGTCGCCCTCGTGCTGGCCGTCGCTCTCTTCGTGGCCACCAACGTCCTCGTGCTGAAGGGAGGGAGCGACGTCGGACCGCACCTGCGGCTCCTGGGCGTGTACTTTCCCGGCTACAGCGTGACGTTCGTCGGCAGTCTGATCGGGTTCGTCTACGCGTTCGTGCTGGGATATGCCGTCGGCCGCACGGTGGTCACCCTGTACTATCGATTGTCGCGCTGGTTAGGATGACCTGAGAGGGCTTCAGCTCGCCAGAGACGAAGAGCAGGCCAGCGAAGCCCGCACAGAGGGCTCCGAGCTTGACCACCACGAGCGCTCCAGGGGTGGACCAGCTGGCTGCCACCGCCACACCCAGCGCGGCGAACAGGACGCTCCGGAGCAGCGATGCGGCCGGCGGCGTCACCTGCCACAGCCGGTGAATGGCGGCAAACGTCAACAGCGCTCCGCCGGTGGCGCAGAGCGCCGTCACCACCGCGGCGCCGAACAATGCCAAAACGCGGAATCGCAAACAGGTGCGCCGCGATCGCGACGATGGGCAGGGGAGCCGCAATCGCCAGCGTCCACGACGGCTTGCCCGCGCCGATCAGGATCGCGCTGCCCACCGAAATGACGACGTTGGCCAGGCCTGCGAAGATGAGGCACTGAAAGGCCTGCGCGCTGAGCAGGTACTGCGTCGCCGAAGAGCAGGGTCACGATCTCGCGCGACGAGGCCGCGAGAACGGCGGCCAACGGGATCAGGAACAGCACACCCCTCAACGAATCGCGGGCGATCCTCCGGGCATACGCGTGATCTCCGTCGCGCATGGCCTGCGTCACGGTCGAGAGCAGCACGGGCGAGAACGCGAGCGCGAAGAGGCCCGTGGCCAGCGTGAGATTCTGCGCGGCTCCATACATGCCCACTTCTGCCGCCGAACGCCCGAGGAACCTCAATAGCAGGACGTCGACACGGTCGAAGACGCGCAGGCACAAACCGGACAGCAGCAGCGGCACGGCATAGTCGAAGAGCTCGCGCACCGGCACGTTCGAGCGGCGGAAGATGGATGGCTTCACGAAGTGCCGCGCCACCATGATCTCGATGAGAGAGGTGCCGACAATCGCCAGGACGGCGCCGTAGCTGGAAAGACCAGCTTCAACGCAGACCACGATCAGGATGAGCCGAACCGTCCAGCGCACCATCGGAAGCAGGGCGCGGGTGCGGAAGTGACCGAGCGCCACCAGAATCTGCTGGTGCGCCTGGGCGAGGGCGAACAGCGGAAGATCGAGCGCGAACAGCCGCAGCATCCACAAGAGCCGGGGCTCGTCGAGCCAGGCGGCGATGAACGGCGCCGCGAACCACAACCCGACAGCCGTGACGAGTCCCATCGCCAGCTGCGTGCGAACCACGAGCGTGGCGACCGGCCGCCAGTCGCTCGCGGAGCCGATCACACGCACCGCCGCTCGTGCCAGCGGCGCGGAGAATCCCCATTCCAGCCACGTGATCAACGCGACGGCCAGCGTATAGCGGCCGTACTCCGATGGACCCAGGCGGCGCGTGAGATAGGCCACCGTCAACAGCCCGGTGGGCACGAGCAGCGCCTCGGCCAGAAATACGCGCGCCGTGCCGTCGATCATTCCGCCCGGCCCGCGGCTGTGCCGCACCGGCGACCGCTGGACTAGCCTCTGACATGAGATGCGATCCCTTGAAGGTGTGCGCGCAGGACAGCCACATGACGGGTCACGTCGAAGGTCTGAACCGCCCGAGCGACGACGGCCGGGTCGAGCGACCGCGACGGGAACAGTCCTTCGGTGGCCACTCGCGCCAGCGCCCGGTAGAGCGCGTCTTCGTCGCCGTTGGGGAACAACAGACCTGACACGCCGTCCTCGACGCTCTCGCCAAGGCCGCCGGTCTGGCTGGCCACAACCGGAACGCCGCGGACGATAGCCTCGAGAGCGACCAGTCCAAACGGTTCGGCCCATATCGCAGGCGCCACGAGCGCCCAGGCGCTCTCGAGCTGGCGGTCCACTCCGGCTTGGTCGAGCCAGCCCGTGAAGGTGACACGCTCGTTGAGGCGATGTGTCTGGACAAGGGCCTCGATCTCAGAACGGAGTGGACCATCGCCCACGATCTTCAAGCATACGGACGGCACGTGCGAGTGAAGCCGGGCGAACGCGCGGACCAGAAGTGGAAGCCCCTTTTCGACGCTCAACCTGCCGCAGAACACGAACTCCGGATACGAAGCCGGCCGTCGGGAGAACGCTGCCCGTGGAGCGGCGACCGGCAGCGGAAGGTACACAGAGTCGGTGCCGTTCACTTGAAGCTCCCGCTGGATGTGGCGACTGCACGCCAACACCAGATTCGCGCGCCGGACGACCGGCTTGATAGCCGCGTACCTGGCTTGATCTCGTATCCAGTGCGGGAGAGTGAGGCATCCCGACCGCAGGCATGCCGTGCCGGCGGGCTTCTCGCAAATCACGCCCGTTGGCAGGAGCTTCGATCCGAGCGGGCACACCACCTTGTAGTCCAGCACCATCATGGCGGTGGGCACGTCGCGGAGAGGCCACAGAGCCGCCGGCGACAGGTGATAGGCGAACAGGTGAACGAGCGCCACATCTGGCCGGAAGGCTCGTACGGCTGCACGGGCACGCCACTGGGCGAACGGGTTGACGACCTGCAGGACCGCCTGCGCCGCGGTGTTCTCGGTGCCGTAGGCGACGAAGTCGGCGGTGCCGTCGGCGGCGGAACCGGCGCTGCTGGTGAGCAACCGCACCTCGTCTCCCGCCGACGTCAGGCCCGCTCGGACCGTGCTCGCGTATATCTCGGCGCCGCCATGCCGCGGCATCCAGTCTGTGATGAGGAGCACGCGAAGGGGCGAGTGCATCACGGTACCGCGACCGGCGCCATCCGCCCGGCTGACTCCTCCGCGGCCAGCACCACCGCAAGGCTTCGCGCGCCGTCGTCGATAGTGGCCAGCGATACCGGCTGGCCTGCGATGCGCTGGACGAACGCGGCAAGCGCGAGACGGAACGAGGGCTGATAGGAAGGCCGCACGAGCTGGCGCGCCCACAGCTCGACTTGCTCGATTGACGGCGACAGCCAGGCCGACCGCAGCCCGTAGCCTCTCACTCGCGTGATTTTCAGTGTCGGCGCGAGCGCGTGTCGATCGACGCGCAGCGTGCCTTTTTCGCCGATGAACTCGAGAAAGTCGGAAGGCCCGGCGCGAAAGCTCACGTACGTCTGCACGTCGATGCCGCCGCGGGTCGTGAAATGCAGGGTTGCGGCGTCATGCTCCGTTCGGCCCGACGCAATGCGGGCATCCACGGTCGACACCTCATCGTCCAGAAACCAGCGCAGCAGATCGATGTGATGTGACGCGAGATCGAGGAGAACGCCTCCGCCCGACTGGCGCCGCTGTTTCCACTCCGGCATCGTCTCGGGCGTGGCCGGCTCGCAAAAAACACTCTGGACGGCGCGAACCTGACCGATGACGCGCCGTTTCAGCAGCGCGCGGGCGCGGACGTGCGCCGGATGATAGCGGTAGTTGAACCCCAAGGCCGCGACGACCCCCGATCGAGCCACGACCTCCATCACCTCGCGCGCATCGTCGGCCGTCGTGGCGAGGGGCTTTTCGACATACACGTGCTTGCCTGCACGCGCGGCCGCAATCGTCAGCTCGGCGTGGGTCCGGGGCGGAGTGCTGATGATGACGGCGTCGACATCGGATTGCAGCAGATCGGCCGCTCGTTCGTAGATGGGGCCGTGCACCATGCGTGCGGCGCGCGCGCGCGCCGTCCGAGGCCGGATCCGCCGCAGCCGCAAGCGTGGCGCCTTTCAGTCGCTGAAGCGACCGGAGATGCCCCCAATAGGCAATCGTGCCGCAGCCGATCACGCCCACTCTGACGGGCGCGCCCGCCTGGGCCGTCATTGCGATCCACGTCTCGCGTATCGCACCTTGTGGATCTCGATATCGGTCAATCGCCTCTCGAGCGACGGTAGCCGCACGCCCAGGTAGCCGATCACCTCGCCGACGACCTTCGAGATGGCGCCGACGAGCAGCAATGGAAAGGTTGCCGCTGGCAGGCGCCGCGGCAGCAACGAGCGCGTGCCACGGACTATTCGAACGAGCAGCACGAAGGGTATCAACGGAGACGCGACGATGTAGAGCAACCGGCGAGGCCAGGTCCATCGCCGTGCCCGGCGCGTACCCAGCACCACACCGACGTAGAACTTCTCAGAGACGAGCCAGCGCAGCCGCGCGACGTTCAGATGGAGGATGCGTGCCTGTGGTGCAAACGCGGCACGATGTCCCATCGCTTTGAACCTCGGCCACAGGGCCTCCTCGTTGGGATCGAGCGCATCGGTCAACTGATCTCCGAAGATCAACAGCGCCTCGCGCCGATAGGCGGTGTTGTAGATGAGTGGATCCGGCATCTCACCCGCAGGCCGGTTCGGGCCCCAGTTGCCGTAGTCGAACAGGTAGGCCGCCCAGCTCACGGCGCCGGTGGGATTCGCGTTGCCGATGGCCGGCACGACCGCGGTCCACGGTTCTTCGAATGCCGCAAGCAGCGCCTCAGCCCATCCCGGCTGTGGGTACGTGTGCGTTTCACCGATGAACACGATCGGCGCGGATGCGGCACGCACGCCGGCAGCCCGCGCGGGTGCCAGCTGCTCGACCACGTCGAGCGGGACAATACGCACATGACGGAACCTGTCGAGATCCTCGCGGCGGATTCCACCTTCGGCCGACGCGGGCAAGACGATGACCGGCTCGATCTCTTCGGCCGAGCTTTGTTGCCGAAGCGCGGAGAGCACCGGCCGGATCGTGTCGTACGCGTCGGTCGCCAGCACGACGGAAAGGCGTGGACCCTGAGGCGCCGTCTCGATCACAAGCCGCTCATCTCGGGGCCAAGCCGGGCGTAGCGAAGCTTGTGGAGCTCGGCGTCGATCAATTGCGCCTCTGCAGACGGGAGACTGATGCCGAGGTACCCACATACTTCGCCGAGCGCCGTCACGACGGCGCCGACGGCCACCCCGGCCATGGTGCCTCCCGGCAACCTCTGGTGGGCTGCGCGAAACCGCTTGACGGAGCGAACGCGCGACACGAGCAGCGCGGGAATCAGAGGCGACGCGGCGACGTACAGCAGCCGGCGCGGCCACGTCCACCGATGCGCGCGACGTGCGCCGATCAGCGCGCCCGCGAAGAAGCGAATCTTCAGCATCGCGCCGAGCTCGGCCGCGTTGACGTGATCGGTTTGCGCGGCCGGCACGAAGCGGGCGTGGTAGCCCTGCTGGTGCAGGAGCGGCCAGAGCTCTTCGCGGTTGCAATCGAGCAGCACGGCGAGCGGATCGCCGAGGGCCAGCAGCGCATCGCGTCGAAACGCCGTGTTGTGCACGAGCGGCCGCTCGAGCAGGCCCGCGGGCCGTTCAGGCCCCCAGAACCCGTAGTCGGCGAGATAGGAGGCCCAGCTCAGGGCGCTGGCGGGGTTCGCATTGGCAATCGCCGGCACGACGGCCACGCAGCGTTCGTCGGTGAACGCGGCCAGCATCGAGCTCAGCATCCCCGTGTGCGGGAAACTGTGGGTTTCGCCGATGAAGACAATCGGTGCCGCGGCCGCCCGAACGCCGGCGCCTCGGGCGCCGGCCAGCGAAAATGGCGCGGGCACATGGACGACGCGGGCCGCGCCGAAGGTGCTCAACTGCGACCAGGCGACCGCGCCGAGACTCTCGGCCGTACCGATGATGAGGACCTCGAAATCTGCGCGGTCGGGTTGCTTCGCGAGCGACGCAATCACCGGACGGAGCGTGTCGTAGGAGTCGGTGGCCAGCACGATCGACACGCGCGGCGCTGACGGTGGCGCACTCATGGCGAGCTCCTCACGTCGTCGGCCGTCGCCACGCGTCTTGTCAGCGCCCTCAACAGACTCGTGCCGAGCTGCTCGGTCGGGTACAGCACCCGCCGCAGCGCCGAGTGCTCGTACGATCGCATGACTGTGGCACGCCAGCTCGGCTGCGGGCGCCAGCCTGCAAACTCGGTCGCGTCCACGTGCTCGTAGTACCTCCGGTAGTACGTCTGTCGTCCATCGTATCGCCAGGGCTTCAGGTTCCCGTTGAAATGCACGATCTTTGCCGCAGGGTTGGTGTGTCGCACGTCGTCGACGCGTCCCACGCTCGCGGTCCAGTTCCAGACTGGATCGAGCTCGCCCCATTCACCTGAAAGCACCGCGTTCAGACCTTCTTGATCCCAGAACGACACCTCTGCAGCGTACGTCTTCAGATACTCGAGAGCTCGCTCGGTCACGCATTGTCGTCGCCATCTCCCGACGTCAATCACCATCACGCCGGCATTGAAGTATTTGGCATCGGGTCGCAGTCCCATCTCTCGATAGCGAGCGACACCGAGGTTCGACGACACGAGAGGCACGATCGAATCCTGGACCGCGAGCACCGCATAGCTGCCGGTTCCGCGATCCCAGAGGGGTGCCACATCGTCGAGCACGAGCGTGTCGGAATCGAGCCAGATCGCCTGCTCGATTTCGGGTGAAACCACGGCCGCGAGCAGCAGCTTGTCATACACCGAAATCGGCATGCGGCCCCAGAGGGGAACGCCCACCAGCTGAGTTCTGTCGGGGTGGTGCCACGACACCGTGACCGCTCCGCTGCCGAGGGAACGGACCAGTAGGTCCTTGTCCGCTTCCGGAATGCTGCGGTCGATGATGTGAACGGCGAGCGGTCGGCCACGATCGAGGTGTGCGACGAGCGAGACCAGCGTGACCGCGAGCGGACGGGCATATGGACCATCCGCAGAGCACACAACGACGACGGGATTTTGCCGATGGTTCATGGGTCGGTCGTCGGCGGTTCTCTCGAATTGGTCGCTACAACTGCTCACTCACAAGGGTAGCGAATCGGACCTAAACGCTTCACGTCGGGATGCTCTTGGAGAAAGCCATCGATCAGCCTGAAGAGGCCTAGAAGGCGATCCGCCTCCTCTGACCGAGGAGTCTCTCCGTCGTTGTAAGTAACGGTATGAGTCCCACCGCTACTTCTCACCTCCATGCGATAAGCAGTTGACGGGGTCGTCATTATTGATCCGCCGCCCGGGCGTAGGACGACACGCTTAAAGTCAGGCTGATAGTCGAAAAACCCGATCTTCACGATTTCTCGATACACGACTACCATTTGGTTTGGTCCCAGTGATAGGGAGACTGAAATGGACGGCACACTCGTATTGCCCTCGACACGGGTGTAAGTGTTCGTGTTGGTGTCGAACTCCGTCGTCGTGCAACGCTTGGCTTCATAGCGGAACCCAAAGTCGGAGGGAGGATACAACTGATCCTGAGCGGCAGCCGAGTTGACCACAACCAAAAACGCCGCAGTGAGAAACGCTCGAAAGAGCATGAGTGCCCCTCCCCAAGAACGAGGACTTGTTCTGAAAAACTGGAGCCGGCGATCGGACTTGAACCGATGACCTGCTGATTACGAATCAGCTGCTCTACCAACTGAGCTACGCCGGCGATGGCGGGACCAGGCATTTTACCACCCCCCTAGTCCCCAACCCCTAATCCTAGTCCCTGCCAGGGCTCCTTGGTTTCTTATGCCGAATTGCTCGCCAATCGTGGACAGCAGGAGTAGCATTTGTATTGCGGTTTTTGGAGCCTCAGAAATGTCTCGAACGCAGACGCTGCAAGGAGTCGGGCGATTGCACTGTGGGCATCGCAGCCTTGGGTGTGTAGGCTACTGGGTTGATTCAGTAGACGAGGCGCATCAGATTGTTCGGTTCGACCCGATGCCAGCGGCTTCCACTGGTGACGTCTTCCATCTCACACTTACCGACGGCCGCGTGCTCGACTGCGAAGCTCACGATGGTTACGCGCCGTACTATTCGGTGATCGAAGGGCCGCGTCAGGAGCGTCGCTTCGGCCGCCGCCCTGACCCTCTATCTCGAGCGCTTTCCTAATCACCCAATCCCAATTCGCCCAATCGCTCACTCCAATTCTCCCAATCACCAACTAGCTTCTCAGGTACTTGTTGAACCAGCCGATCGTGCGCTCCCACGCGAGCTTCGCCGCGGCCTCGTCGTAGCGCGGCGTCGTGTCGTTGTGGAAGCCATGATTGGCTTTCGGATAGACGTAGCCTTCGTACCGGATCTTGTTGGCCTTGAGCGCGGCTTCATATGCGGGCCACGCCTCAACCAGCCGGGTGTCGAGCTCGCCGTGGTGCACGAGCACGGCCGCCTTGATCTTGGGAACGTCTTCCGCGGTGGGCGCACCGCCGTAGAACGGAACCGCGGCGCCCAAGTCCGGCATCCGCACGGCCAGCGTATTGGAAATCGCACCGCCAAAGCAGAAACCGACGATGCCGAAACGGCCGGTGCTTTCAGGTCGTGACTTGAGCCAGTTGATGGCGGCGATGAAGTCCTCCGTCATCTTGGCGCGATCGACTTTCTGGAAGAGCTGGCCACCCTGCTCGTCGTTTCCCGGATACCCCCCGACCGACGTCAGGCCATCCGGAGCAAACGCCAGGAAGTTAGATGTCGCCAGTCGGCGAGCCACATCTTCGATGTACGGGTTCAAGCCGCGGTTCTCGTGAACCACCAGCACCGCCGGGTATTTGCCCGCGGCGGCCGGCCTGGCGAGGTAGCCACGAATGGAACCGTTGCCCTGCGGCGACTGCACCGTCGCGTACTCCGCCTGGATGCGCTTGTCGTCTTTGGCAATCTGCTGCGCCCAGGCATAGTTCGGCCTGAGGGCTTCAAACAGCCCCGCCACCGTCACTCCCCCGACTGCGAACTTGCTGGCGCGGTCGAAGAACGCCCGCCGATCGATGTCGCCGTGTACGTAGAGATCGAAGACGTCGAGGAGTTCCTGCGGGAATTCAGAGGCCTTCTTGCGTTCCATAGCTGCTCCTTTGGCGGTGAAGTCGAGGAGGATACCACACGCTCAGGGCTCTTCCTGGGTCTTCAAAATACAACCGTCGCACGGAAGCGCGAGCGGAATCTCGTCGACGATCATGTTGGCGCGAACATCGAAAAGTATCAGATGGCGGCCCGCAAATCGGTACTGCATATCGCTCGGCAGCTCCGGCAGCAGCAGCAGAACGTTCGGCGGCATCGTCGCCAGGCTTCGTTGCTTGGAGTACGAATCGTTGATGTCGACGTCGAACTCCGCCGGCCCGTCGTCCAGGATAAGGTCGACTGTGGCACTGTCCGCATGAACAACTAAGAGCTGCTTGACTTGCTCAGCCATCGAACGCGTGAAGACCTGATACGGGCGCGACGACCGCCCGTTGCGGATTCGATCGGCCAGACGACGCTCGAATCGCTCGATCGTGTCGGCATTGGTCGTCACCTCGAGTGGAGGAAGGCCCGCTTCCAGCTGCGCGCGACGCCTCGCGTACTCCTGCGTGCTGCGCGCGAAGGTGGCGAGGGTCTCGGCGTCGAAGTGGCCGAGCACCGTCAGGTGGAAGTCGGCATCGGAGAGAGGCTTCTGGACCGAGTCAGCCTGCGCGCGCACAGCCCCGCTCGCCACCCCCAATATCAGAGCCGCAACAGCGAGACGCTGCAAAACCATCGACATCACTTTCTACCACCATTGTGGCACCAGCGGGGTACGCAGCTTACGAGGGCAGGCGAACGACCTTGATGACCTGGTTGAACAGGTACTCCACTTCAATGCGATCGCCGGCTTCGAGCGACGCGGCCACGAGGGCTTCTGATCCGACCCGCGCGGCATTGAGCTGCTCCGTCGGATCATCTTCATGCGTAAAGACGATCTCCCACGAGGGTTGTCCGTGGATGCTGATGGGCTGGATGCGCTTGAGGACTGCGCGGCGGCTGCCTTTGAGCATGTGCGTGCTGATCCCGATGCTATCATTTCGGCCATGAAGGCATCCGACTGCATCCTTTTCAGCGGCGGCGCCCCGGGAGCCGAGGCGGAGTTCGGCGCGTGCGCGGAGCGGCATGGCATCGAAGAGGTGAACTTCACGTTCGAAGGTCACCCCATCGACCGTCACCGGGGCGTGCGCGTGCTCAATCACGAGGAACTCCAGAACGGAGACGTGAGCCTCGCCTATGTCAGCCGGTTGATGCACCGGCGCTACACCGACAGCCCCACCATTCGCAAAGTGCTCCAGACGATGTGGTACCAGGTCAACAACGGCCAGGAGATCTGGGTCGTAGGCACCATCCTCGACGACAAGACCGTGCGCGGCGGAACTGGCTGGGGCGCGGAGTTTGCGAAGCTCTGCAACAAGAAGCTCCACGTCTTCGATCAGGAAAAGCAGAGCTGGTTCTGGTGGACCGGCGACGACTGGCAGGCGCCCGACGACAAAGACGGTCCGCGAATCATGCACCACCACTTCACCGGCACCGGCACCCGGACCCTGGGTGAGCCCGCAAAGAAGGCGATCGCCGACCTTTTTGCTCGTTCGTTCTAGCTCAACACACCGTCGTTGTAATGAACGGCTACAACCGCGGTCGGCGACCGCCGCGCGCTGCAGGTACAGAACGTGCACCTATGACAAGCCATGAAACAGAAGATCAACAGCCTGTCGGCCGTGTTGGTCGCCTCGCTTGTGGTCCTTACTCCGTCAGCTTCATCCGCCCAGGCACAGACAGCCGCGGGCACACACGTCAATCCCGACGCAAAGCAACTGGCCGACTTCCAGGCGAAGGTCGAGGCCTATAACCAGCTCAGGAGCGACCTCTCGGCAGGCGCCCCGAAGCTGAAGGAAACCAACGATCCGGCTGCCATCGGCGAAGCTGAGAAAGTGCTGGCTGCCCGCATCCGCGCGGCACGGTCGAGCGCGAAGCGGGGTGATGTCTTCACCCCAGCCACCGAGGCGTTGTTCCGACGGCTCCTTCGGCCGCAGGTGACCGGCACCGCAGATGCCGCCGACAACAACGCGATCATCAAAGACGACGCGCCGAAGCCTCAAGAGGTGCCGTTCAAAGTGAACGGGGAGTATCCCAAGGACGCGCCGCTTTCGACCGTGCCGCCTGACGTGCTGAAGTCGCTGCCCCCGCTGCCGGAGAATCTGCAGTATCGCTTCGTGGGGAGGCATTTGATTCTGTATTGCACCCGCGGAAATCTGATCGTGGACTACATGCTGAACGCGCTGCCCAGTTAGCGTCGATCGAGGACGAGATGATGCGAACGCACACACGCCCATTCGTCATTGCTGTTCTGGCCATCGTTCTCACGGTTGGAGGGTTGGCGCAGGAGCTCACGCTTCCCAATCAGAAGGACTCGCTCAAGTTTGCGGTGATCGGCGACAGCGGAACTGGCAACTCCGATCAGTATCGTCTCGCCAAGCAGTTTGCGTCCGTGCGCGAGCGCTTTCCGTTCGAGTTCGTTCTGATGTTGGGCGACAACATGTATGGAAGCGAAAACTCGCGCGATTTCCAGCGGAAATTCGAGGTTCCCTACAAGCCGCTTGCTGGACGCAGGCGTCAAGTTCTACGCGTCGCTCGGCAATCATGACAGCCCGAACCAGAGGATGTACAAGCTGTTCAACATGAATGGCCAGCAGGTACTACACCTTCCGCCCGAAGCTTGGCGTGCGCTTCTTCGCCCTTGACAGCAACTACATGGACCGCATCCAGCTGGCCTGGATCGAGAAAGAGCTCGCGAGCTCGGGCTCCGACTGGAAGATCGTGTTCTTCCATCATCCGGTTTACTCGTCGGGCGGCAGGCACGGATCCGATACAGCGCTCCGCGATCAGCTGGAGCCGCTATTCCTCAAGTACGGCGTCGATCTCGTCCTGGCCGGGCACGAGCATTTCTATGAGCGCCTCAAGCCTCAGAAAGGCATTCACTACTTCATTTCCGGCGGCGCGGGAAAGTTGCGAGCGGGCGACGTGGGCGGCGAATTCACGGAGAAGGCCTTCGACACAGGCTTTCACTTCATGATCTTCGAGCTGATCGACGACCAGGTCCACTTTCAGGTGATCTCCGATATGGGCAAGACCGTCGACTCGGGCATCATCCGGCGCAGGCAGGTCGATACGCAGGCGGCGCCGTCCGTCCCAGCGGCACCTCCCGCGAAGCCGGTGCCGCCGCAAGAGAAGGCTCCAACAACCAGTGGACCGCGCTAGCTACGATTTTGTCAGCTTTTCTTCAGTTCAGACAAGAATGTGGTGGATTGCGGCGCGCCAGAAGATCGCCCGGTCGGAATCAGTCGGCAGGTGGGGCCACGATCGCCACAAACTTGTCTGAAATTAAAGTCGACGACACAACTTCGTTCGAGCTGACCGGACCAATTCCCCTCGCCCGCGTCGACGGTCTTGACGGTATTTCCTAGCAAAATCCTATAAATGCCCAAGCCGCGGGTGCGGCCTCGGCTTGGCGCTGATCTTGTAACACTCGGGCGCGTCAACCTTCGCGTCGTCCCATTTTTTTCAAAAAGGTGTGTGATGAATCAAGCCGACACAGCCTGGATGTTGGTCTCGACCGCATTAGTTCTGCTCATGACGCCGGCGCTCGCCTTCTTCTACGGGGGCCTCGTGCGCTCGAAAAACGCCCTCAACACGATGATGATGAGCTTCATCTCGCTTGGCTTCGTCGGCGTGTTGTGGGCCGTCATCGGGTACTCCCTGGCCTTTACGGCCGGGAACAACTACCTGGGTGATTTCTCCAGGCTCTTCCTGCGAGGCGTCGGCCTCGAGGCGCAGGGCTCGATTCCCCACTACCTCTTCATGGCCTACCAGGGGACGTTCTGCATCATCACAGCGGCGCTCATTTCGGGCGCGATCGTCGAACGGATGCGGTTCTCGGCCTATCTGATTTTCATCATTCTCTGGGCGCTCTTCGTCTATTCGCCGGTCGCGCACTGGGTCTGGGGCGGCGGCTTCCTGGCCGACATGGGCGCGCTCGACTTTGCGGGCGGAACGGTCGTGCACGTCAACGCGGGCGTCGCGGCACTGGTCGCGGCCATCGTCGTCGGCAAGCGGTCGGACTATCCGAGTTCATCGCTGCTGCCGCACAACGTGCCGTTCACGCTTCTCGGGGCCGGATTGCTGTGGTTCGGCTGGTTCGGCTTCAATGCGGGCAGCGCGCTCGCAGCCAGCCCGATCGCGGGGCTCGCGTTCGTGACCACTTTCCTCGCGCCGATGGGCACCCTGGTGGTCTGGACGCTTCTCGACTACGCTCGGGGCGGCAAGCCCACCGCGGTCGGCGCAGCAACCGCCATCGTCGTCGGCCTCGTGGCGGTGACCCCCGCGGCCGGGTTCGTCGGACCGATGAGTGCGATCGCGCTGGGCGCCATTGCAGCCGTTCCGAGTTACTTCGGCCTGATGTGGCGCGCGAAGACATCGCTCGATGACTCGCTCGACGTGGTCGCTGCTCACGGCGTGGGCGGCACGGTGGGCGCGCTGCTCACAGGGGTCTTCGCTCAGAAAGCACTCAACGGCATCGCCGACGGCGCGCTGTTCGGCAATCCGGCGCAGCTCGGCATCCAGGCGACGGCTGTCGCGGTCACGATCGTCTACAGCGGTATCGTCAGCTTCATCCTGCTGAAGCTCATTGGCGTGATCATCCCGCTTCGTGCCTCGGCTGACGACGAATCGGTGGGTCTCGACCTCAGCAACCACGGCGAAGAGGCCTACGTGCACGGGGAGCCCAGCGCCATGGTGGCTCACACAGGAACGGTCAAAGCCGTTCCCGCGCTGCGATCGGAGCTGGCATGAAGCTCATCAAAGCCATCATCCGGCCGAACAAGGTCGACGACCTCAAGGAAGCGCTCGCCAAAATCCGGATTGGCGGCATGACGGTCACCGAAGTCCGGGGCCACGGACGGCAGAAGGGGCATACGGCGGTCTACCGCGGCCGCGAGTACGAGGTGACGCTGCTGCCGAAGATGCAGGTGGAAACTGTCGTGCCGGACGGGATGGTGGAGCCGGCTCTTCAGGCGATTCGCGACGCGGCCCATACCGGAGAGATCGGGGACGGCCGCATCTTCATCTGTCCGGTGGAGCAGTCGTACAACATCAGAACCGGAGAGCGGGACCCAGCCTGACGGCTACTTCCGCTTGCCGCAGGCACTCCAGGCCCAGAGCGCGACGGACCAGTCGCGTTCTGGGCTTCGCCGCACGATTGTGCGAGCGGTGACGGCCCGGCCACGGCGATCAACTGAGAGGCAAAGCCTGAAGTTGTCGCCTTCCGACGCCTGACGTTCTGCGGTCAACACCTCACGCAGGACAATCGCATCGGGGTTGCGGTTTGTCTTCTTCTGGGTCGCCAGCGCAAAGTTGAGGGCAGTGCGCACGTCGCGGTCGTCGAGGTCGACCGGACTATAGGCGTTGGCGCGAACGGGAGCCGGCCGTGTCGACGATTGCCCTGAAGCCTCGAATACAACGGCGGCAACCGCGACGAGCAAGACTCCCTCGATGACCCAGCGACCGACTCGGCGCCCGGCAATCATGAGGGAGAAGGATGATACCACCCCCGGGCGCCGGGCGCGCACAGGACTACTTCCAGGGCACCTCGACGGTATAGGTCTGCCCTTTCACGTCCTGGGCCTTCACCTCGACGGAGCGTGGCTTGACGACGCGAAGACTGAAGGGCGTCCCGTCCCGGCCGACGAAGTCGCCGAGCATGAGGTTTCGCGCTTCGTCACTTTCGAGGCGCCCGATGAACCTGTTGTAGATCGTCGACCGCCCGACCGGGATGATCGCGACAGACACTTCGTTGAGGGAAAGGCCGGAGTTGTTCCGCACGCTGACGTACATCTGGGTTGTTTCAATCTTGATCGGCGCGTTCGGGTCCTGGCTCGCCGAGCTTTGGGCCGAACAGCCAACAGCGAGCGCCGCGAGTGCGATGAGTGAGCAGAACCGCATGCAGTCCTCCTTGATGGAACGTTTGAGGTCGCACGGGACGCCGAATTGTGGTGGAGACTATGGGGACTCTAGCGCCAGCGTGGCGCGCAGTCAAGAAGATCAGATGGCCATGCTATAATTTTGCGCTTGGCGTCGGTGCCTGCGCACCGGCTCACGCCGTTCCCTCCCGGCGCAACAACCACGCGTTTAGAAATTAGAGGAGTAGGAAAGGACCCTGATGAGTCTTCGCATCAGACCGGGGAAGGCTACGTGTGCGGGTATCGTTGGCATCATGCTGGTGCTGCCGGCCGGCATCTGGCGCGGCTCAGACGCCGCTCCTGCCCGAGCCCGCGTGCGCATCGTCCGTGACCTCCGACGCGAAGTGCCGGCTCCGGCACGCTCGCAGACCCGCCCGATCGAGCGAGACGAGACACAATTGCGGTCTCGTTAGAGCCCGGCCAGCAATCGGCAGCATATCGGAGTTCTAGAGCGCAAGCTTCTGCGCGAGCATGCGTTTGAGCTGAGCGCCTGATGCCACAGTCGTGACATCCAGGCCGCTCTCGCCGAGCGCATCGAGCAGCGAACGGATCACTTCGGCGCGAGTGAGGGTCGCGCCGGTCTTGTTTCGGATGGTATTGGTCAGCCGGTCGAGTTCAGCGACCTGCCGATCAAACATGACGACCGACACCTTGCTCCAGGCTTCGCGATGCGTGCGCGGCCGCCCGCGACGCGCGCGAGGCCGACCAGGCGGCTTGCGGCTGGTGCGTGCTGCCATCTGCCCTATCCTAGCCAAAATTGTGGCTAGCACAAACGCGAAAAAAGCACCCAGGTTAATTGGCTGCGCGCAGTTGATCGATGAGCGCGAGTCTGACGTCGCGCAGTTCCTGAACGTCGTTCACTTCGGGATTGCCGGCGGTGAGAAATCCCAGATTGGTCTCGCCTCCGCTCAACAGGAAGTCCGTCATGGCCACGCGATAGTTGGCGTCCAATTCCAGCGCTCTTCCCTGCACGAGCCATTCGGTTTCCCGTTTCGTTGCGCCGTTGACGTGCAAGTACCCGCCCGTGCCGACATTCTCGCGGCCGATGTCGAGGATCGAACGAAGCAGCGAGCCTCGCAAAGTCAAACGCACGACCTTCCCGCCGAACGGCAGTATGCGAATCACGTCGTACTCGGAAAGCGGACCCGGCTGGATGACGTCATCGATGCGTACCGAGCCGCCATTGAAAAGCGCGACGTCGACGCCCCCCGCCTCTCGAGCGAGGGCCGCCGTGATCAGGTCTGTCAACCGGCCGGCGCGCGCTCGAACCGTCGATTCGCGGCCGTCGAGCGGCTCCATCACGGTCGCAACCACCCTATCGGGCTCGAAACCGGAGCGCCGGAGCGCTTCAAACCCGAGCCGCGTCCAGCGATCGACAGTCGCCTGAATCTGTCGATCCACCGCGACACTGTCGTCGATCGGCTGAAAGCGTGCGTCAACCGTCGGACGTCCGTTCGCAAACGTCAACGTCACGACCGCGACAGATCGTACGTTGGCGTCAGCCTTCACGATTGGGGTGAAGCGCGGGCCGCGCCGAAGCACCCAATTCTCATGCTCGTGCCCGCCCAGGATGAGATCGATTTCGGGAACGGCCGTCGCCAGGTCCTGATCGCTGGCCAGAGACATGTGCGTCAACGCGACAATCGCATCGACCTTCCCCTGCAATCCCGCTACTTCCGTGCGCGCGGCATCCACCGGCGGCGTGTAGCGCACCCACGGACGCCGGTTCACATCCAGCGTGAGGCCGATGAGACCCAGATTGACCGTTCTCGAGCCAGACCGGATCGGCACGATGGCCGATCTGACTGTCCCAGGAAATGGTTGCCCGTTCACGTCGGAGACATTGCTCGCCACGTGACGGAACTTGGCTTCGGAAATCCTCGTGCGAAATGCGGACTCGGCGACGTCGAATTCGTGATTTCCCAGCACCGCCCAGTCGAGCCCGACCGCATTGAGCACGTCGACCATTTGCCGGCCTGCAAGCGGCTGGCCGTCGACGATGGCCGTTCCCAATGCAGAGGGAGAGAGATAGTCGCCGCCGAGGGTCATCAAGACAGGCGGCTGCGTCTGTTCGAGCCGGTGCAGCGCCGTCGCAACGCGAGCGAGACCTCCAAAATGCCCGCCTTCGAGGGCATCGATCTCGTACACGTCGTTGATATGGACGAAGGTGACGGTCGCGGGACCCTGCGCGCTTGCCTGACTCCACAACACCAACCAGAGCGCGAGGCACCACCGCCATGACGGAGCACGGCCCATCGCCGTCATTCTAGGAGATTGTCGGCCTGTTCCGCAGGAGGCTGGTAGCTCGCCATGAGAAATGTCGTGGCAAGAAAGACGACAGCGGCGCTGGCGTACGCGCTGCCTTCGCCAAATCGTTGCAGCGCACCGTGCCCCCACACCGGTCCGATCGCCCGGCCAAGACTCTCGAGCGCGCCCGCAGCGCCTTGGACCGTCCCCTGCTCTTCCTTTGATCCGCTGTGGCTCACGAGTGTGACGATGGACGCATTGCATAGCCCAACGCCAAGACCGGCCGGAATAAGAGCAGCGAGAAACAGTCCGACGGAATCGGCGACCGACACCATCCCCCAACCGGCAGCGGCTATGACGAGTCCCACGAGGAGCGTACGAAGCACGCCGAGCCTGCTGACCACCGCGCCAACCAACCCGGCCTGGACGATCACGCCGAGCACGCCGAAGGCGGCGAGCACATAACCCGTGTGTGTCACGTCAAATCCGAAACGTCGCGAGGCGAACAGCGCGAAGGTCGTCGTGCAGACCGCGAAGGAGCTCCAATAGATGAGGTCGGCAATCAGCAGCCGCCGAAGTTGCCTGCGCCGGAAGACGGCGGGTATCGCCTGCACAGGAGATACGCCGGCAGCCGACGCGCGGTGCACGGTTTCGGGCAGCCAGAACCACGCGAGCGCCACGGCAACCAGCGTCACGGCCGCAGCGGCCCAGATCGGTGCGGTGTAGCTGACCTGCGCGAAGAGGCCCGCCAGGCCAGGGCCGACGATGAACCCCAACCCAAACGCCGCACCCAGCAGTCCAAATGCGCGGGCGCGGTCCTGAGGCTCGGTCACATCGGCGATGTAGGCCCGCGCAATCGTGATGTTGCCGCCGGAGAGGCCATCGACGACCCGCGCGGCAAAGAGCATCGCCAGGCTCGTGGCGACCGCAAGCATCGCGAAGCTCACGACCGTACCAATCAGACTGACAATGAGAATCGGCCTGCGGCCGTAGCGGTCAGAAAGGGCGCCGAGCGCCGGCGCCGCGACGAGTTGCGCCAGCGAGAACGCGGCGAAGAGGAATCCGATGGCGAGCGGCGAGGCCCCGAACGTCTCCGCGTAGAACGGGAGCAGCGGGATGATGATGCCGAAGCCGACGAGATTGACGAAGACTGTAAGGAAGATGACCAGCAGCGGACGAGACACGCACAACGATTATGGCATGTGCGCGTGTCGTCCGCCGTCGGTGCAGCGCGCCTAGTGAACCTTGACGCCCCAGACCGCCTTCGAGCGGTACCAGTCTTCCCCGACGATCGACCAGAGCGCCTGATCCATGCAGCGACCGCCGCGAACGAAGGATTTCCTCAAGATGCCCTCCTGCACCGCGCCCAGCTTGCGCAGGGCGCCGTTTCCTCGACCGTTCTCCACTGCGGCCCGGGCTTCCAGCCGATGCACGCCGATCACGCTGAAGGTGAAGTCGATGACCGCCTGTGCGCTGGCCATGAACAAACCTGATCCCCAGAACGCCGACCCAAGTGCAAAGCCCCACTCGGCCGTCGCAAACGTGGGATCCATCTGTCGCACCTGGAAAAGTCCCACCGCCGTGTCGTACCCGTCGGGCACAACCGCGAAGCAGGCATAACGACCCGCCGCGCATTCCTGCTGTGCCCACTGAATGAACCGCTCGAAGCCCTCGATCGTCGTCGGTGGCGGCGAGATAAAGCGCGTCACTTCCTCAGTGGTCAAGAGAGCGAGGAGTGACGCGGCATCGCTCATTCGGAGCTCCCGCAGCGTCACGCCCCGGCCGTGCAGTACGGGGAGCCCAGCTTTCCAGTCCGAAGTCACCACCGTGCTCGTCTTCGGTGCTGATGGCGCCATGGTGTTCGTCGCGGGGGCCTCAGTGTGAAGACAGGTGGCCATTAGCGCACCGCCTTTCTGCCGTAGGTGCCGCGCGCGCGATTCGCCGATGCCTTGCCTCTGACCATGCCGCCGACCGATTGGTAGACCGTTCCAAGGACGGCGTTGTTACCCCAGACGATGTTGTCGTCGTCGAAGAGCCCATTGCCCCAGACGATGTTGTCGTCGTCGAACCGGTTACCCCACACGACGTTGTCGTCGTAGAGGTTGCCCCACACGATGTTGTCGTCGTCGAACCGATTGCCCCAGACGATGTTGTCGTCGTCGAAGAGCCCATTGCCCCAGACGATGTTGTCGTCGTCGAAGCGCAGGCCGAGCAGGCCGTTGCCCCAGACGATGTTGTTGCCCCAGACGATGTTGTCGTCGTCGAAGCGATTGCCCCAGACGATGTTGTTACCCCAGACGATGTTGTCGTCGTCGAAGCGGTTGCCCCAGACGATGTTGTTACCCCAGACGATGTTGTCGTCCAGGTCGAAGGATGCCCCAGACGATGTTGTCGTCCTCGCCGAAGCGATTGCCCCAGACGATGTTGTCGTCGTCGCCGAAGCGGTTGCCCCAGACGATGTTGTCGTCCTCGTGACCGAGACCCTCGCCCCAGACGATGTTGAGGCTCCACGCCGGTCGCTGCTCCCTGAGCAGCCGCTGGCCGGCTACGCGTCGGTCGCCCCAGATAATCGACTGCGACCACACGTAGGAAGTGCCACCGATCGTGGTCGACGGCTCGATGGCGCTGGAAAGCCAGGTTGAACCCAGCGGCGCCTTCGGGTCGATCGCTCTCGCCAACTGCACCGCGCCGGCGATTTCAATTTGTCCGGCGCCCTGCGTAAGCGCGTCGTACGGGAGGCCCTCGTCGTTGAGCACTGGGATCGACGTGTACTCGAGCACGGCCTTGACCGCGTTCGGAGTGAGGCCGCGATTGGCCTCGAGCACAAGCGCCACAACACCGGATGCCACTCCGGCGGCCATGCTCGTGCCAGACAGCCGCATGTAGTCGCCCTTGTTGCCGCGAGCTTCCTGTGCCTTCCGCAGATCGCTCGCCCCGGCAGCGACGGACAGCAAGTTGTCGCCCGGCGCCACGAAGTCGGGCTTCGCAAACCCGTCGTACCACGTCGGACCTCGCGAGCTGTACGGAGCCACGCGGTCGTCAAGACGCGTCACCGTGCCGAACGTCTGAGTAGCACCGGTCGTGAGCGCCGACGGCGCATTGCCAGGCGACGTGATGCCGGCATAACCCGGAAGCCCTGTCTCGCGGCTGATTCCGAAGTTGCCAGCCGATACCACCACGACCAGGCCCGCGCGTGTCGCATGCTCGATGGCCTGCACCAGTGGATCCGTGGCAGCGGGTTCGTAGATCGGGTGGCCCAGCGAAAGGTTGAGCACGTTGATCCCGAGCGCGCTCTTGTTGACGATCGCGAACTCAATCGCGCGCACGACGTCCGACGTGAACCCCTGGCCTTTCTCGTCCAGGACCTCGCAGGCCAATCAGGCGCGCGTTCGTCGCCACGCCGACGTACTCGCTCGCGATGAGCCCCGCGACATGCGTTCCATGTCCGAACTCGTCCAACGCCGGCACCGCGCGGATATCCCCGTACGTGAAGTCGTAGAAGGCCGTCAGCCGCGCACCGAAGTCGACGCCGGGCTCGATGCCGGAATCGATGACCGCGACACCGACACCGGCGCACCGGTCGCAGGCTCGCGCGAGGCTGAAGGCCACCGTCAGCACCGAACCAGTCGCTCTGGTCCTTCGAAGTCGAAGGGGCCGCCAGCGTCGCGTGGAGTGGCTTCACCAGCTCCTTGGCGCCTCTTGCTTCAAGCACACGCTTTGTCTGGGCGTCCCGAGAGGACCTCGAACTATTCGAGGACCTCGAGTCCCTCGATGATCTCGAATGCCGAGACCGCCTCGAGTCCCTCGATGACACCGTGACCCGGGCATCGGATGAAATCGAGTGGGTCACCGGAGAGCTGGCAAGCACCGACAGATCCGCGCAGGACACTTCGGCGACGATCGAGTCGATCGCCGGAAACTCCCCGTCGACCTGCCGGCCTTGGTTCTTCAGTGAATCCCGCACGCCTTGCCGATAGCCGGGTGCCGTACGGATGATTACGTCTTGCGTTCCGATACAGCCCTGCTCGATCGACTCGCGCAGCGATTCGTCCAGCTTCGAGCTGGGCGCCTGTGCGTAGACGGGTGCGACGACAATCGTCGCGAGAATGCAAGTTTGAGAAAGACGTCGAAGTAGACTCATCACGAGCCCATTCCAGAGCAATCCCAAAGCCAACGCGATCGGGAGTCACCGAGCGACACCTAACTCACTGACGATTCGGCGGTTGCTCGCTTGCCGGTCACGACCATCGGCAAATTACAGAAATCGACGCAGTGCAAGATGGGACATGCAGGAGTACGCAGTTTCTGCGTACGCCAGCAGGAATCGCGGGTTTTCCGTGGAGTTCTGGGGGTTGTCTTGCGTGTTCCGTTTTCGGATTCGGGCGCGCCGTTTTGGAACGTTACTGGAGCACGATGAGGAGATCGCGCGCCTCTACCACCGCGCCCATCTTGACGTGCACCTCGGCAATCGCTGCGTCGCGCGGACTGTAGACCGCCGTTTCCATCTTCATCGCCTCTATAGAAAGGAGGCGATCGCCGGCCTTCACCTTGTCGCCCTTCTTGACGGCGACGCGTCGACACCTTGCCCGGCATGGGCGCCGCGATGTGATTCGGATCGTCGGCGTCGGCTTTGAGCGGCCGCTGCAGCGTGGCCTCGACCGCGCGATCCACGAGACGCACTTCACGCGGCTGCCCGTTCAGCTCGTAGAACACCGTGCGCGTGCCGTCTTCTCGCACCTGGCCCACCGTGAGAAACCGGATGATGAGCGTCTTGCCCTCTTCGATCTCGACCGCGATCTCTTCTCCGGGCTGCAAGCCGTAGAAAAAGTTGGCCGTCGGGATCACCGACGTATCGCCGTACTGCCGGCGATGCTCGGCGAACGCCACGAACACCTCCGGGATACAGCACGTACGACAGCACGTCCTCGTCGCTCGGATCTGCCGACTTCGTCTTCGGCCGCAAGCTCCGTCGCCGCGCGCGTCGAAATCGACCGGCGGCAGCGTGGCGCCCGGACGGCCCTTGAATCGGCGTCGCTCGCGCCGACTTGAGCACGGCGTCGCGGAACGCCTTCGGCCACCCGCCCTTCGGCTCGCCGAGCATCCCCTGCACCATCTCGACCACGCTGCGCGGATAGCTCAGCGACGCACGCCCGCTCACGAGATCGTCGGCCGACAGCCCGTTCGTCACCATGAACAGCGCCAGGTCGCCGACCACTTTGCTCGACGGCGTCACCTTGACGATGTCGCCCAGCACGCGGTTGGCGGCCGCATAGGCATCGGCCACCTCGCTCCAGCGCGCCTCGAGACCGAGCCCCTTGGCCTGCTGGCGCAGATTCGTGAACTGCCCGCCGGGCATCTCGTGGTGATACACGTCGGCCGTCGGGCGCACGCAGTCCTTCTTCGAAGGGATAGTAGAGATCGCGCACGGTCGACCAGTAGTCGCTCAGCTGGTCCAGCGCGTCCTGATCGAGCCCGCTGTCGCGCTCCGTGTGCCGCAGCGCAGCCGCCAGAGAATTCAGACACGGCTGGCTCGTCATGCCGCTCATCGACGCCAGCGCCGCGTCGACGATGTCGACGCCGGCGTCGGCGGCACGGAGCACGCTGGCTCCCTGAATGCCGCTGGTGTCGTGCGTGTGGAAGTGCACCGGCACGCCGACGGCCTCGCGCAGAGCCTTCACCAGCGCGTACGCCGCGTACGGCTTGCAGAGGCCGGCCATGTCCTTGATGCCGAGGATGTGCGCGCCCATCCGCACCAGCTCCGACGCCATCTCGACGTAGTAGTTCAGGCTGTATTTGGTGCGCGCCGGGTCGAGGATGTCGCCCGGTGTAGCAGATGGCCGCCTCACAGACCGCATCGTGTCTCCGTGCGGACGGCATCCATCGCCACCTTCATGTTCGCCGTCGAGTTGAGCGAGTCGAACACGCGGAAGACGTCGATGCCATGCTCGGCGCTCTTCTTGATGAACGCCACGACCACGTTGTCCGGATAGTTCGTGTAGCCGACCGTGTTGCTGGCGCGCAGCAGCATCTGAAAGAGGATGTTCGGAATCCGCGCGCGCAGCTGCACCAGGCGGTCCCACGGATCTTCCTGGAGAAACCGCATCGAGGTATCGAACGTCGCGCCTCCCCACATCTCCAGGCTGAACAGATTGGGCACACCGCTGCGCGACGCTGTCGGCGACCGCCAGCAGGTCGTAGGTCCGGACGCGCGTCGCCAGCAACGACTGATGCGCGTCCCGCATCGTCGTGTCCGTGAAGAGGAGCCGCCGCTCGGCCCGCACCCACTCCGAGAACTTCTCCGGCCCCATCGCCTGCAGCCGCTGACGCAGCCCCGGCGGCGGCGCGCCATCGCATCGCGCGGCGGAACGGGCTTGCGCAGGGCCTTCGTGCGATCGATCCGTCCCTTGACGTCCGGGCGACCGTTCACGGTGACGTCGCCGAGATACGAGAGCACCTTGGTCGCGCGATCGCGCGGCGCGCGAAACCGGAACAGCTCGGGCGTGGAGTCGACGAAGCTCGGTCGTCGCGCTGCCCGAGATGAACGTCGGATGGAGGATCAGGTTGCCGAGAAACGCGATGTTGGTCTTGACGCCGCGGATGCGAAACTCGCGCAGCGAGCGATCGGTCCGGCGCACCGCCTCCTCGAGCGTCTGTCCCCAGATCGTCATCTTGACGAGCAGCGAGTCGAAGTACGGCGTGATGACGGCGCCGCCGAACCCGTTGCCGCCGTCGAGCCGCACGGCAAAGCCGCCGGGCGATCGATAGGTGGAGATGCGCCCGTAGTCGGGGATGAAGTGATTCTCGGGATCTTCGGTCGTGATGCGGCACTGCAGCGCGACGCCGCTCGTGCGGATCTCGTCCTGCGGCGGCAGCGACAGCGGCGCCTCGTGAAGACGGCAGCCCTGCGCGATCAGAATCTGGCCCGCACGAGGTCGATGCCCGTCACGACCTCCGTCACGGTGTGCTCCACCTGAATGCGCGGGTTCACCTCGATGAAATAGAACTCCTCGCGCTCGAGGTCCACGAGGAACTCGACGGTGCCGGCCGACTGATAGCGAACCGCGCGGCACAGCCGCACCGCCGCATCGCAGATGCGCCGGCGGAACTCGATCGGAAGATTGATGCTGGGCGCGATCTCGACCACCTTCTGATGGCGGCGCTGCACCGAACAGTCGCGCTCCCACGACGTGCACGAGATTGCCGTGCGCATCGCCGAGAATCTGGACTTCGATGTGCTTGGCGCGCGTCGACGAAGCGCTCGACGAACACGTCGGCGCGGCCGAACGCGGCGCCCGCCTCGCGGCTGCGCCTCGTCGAGCTTCTCGGCCAGCTGGTCGGCGCTCTGCACGACGCGCATGCCGCGGCCGCCGCCGCCGAAGCTCGCCTTGATGATGACGGGATACCCGACGGCTTCCGCCGCCGCACGCACCTCGCTCGAGGCCAGACGCCGCCTCGTCCATGCCCGGCACGATCGGCACTCCGTTGGCGCGGGCCAGCTGCTTCGACGCCACCTTGTCGCCGAACGCCTCGAGCTGTTCGGGCGTCGGGCCGACGAACGTGATGCCGGCCGCTGCGCACGCGCGCGCAAACTCGGCGTTCTCGGACAGGAACCCGTAGCCGGGATGAATCGCGTCGACGCCGTGGCGCAGCGCCACTTCGATGATGGCCGGGATGTTCAGGTACGAGCGGACCGGCTCGCCTCCTTCGGCCGGTCCGATCAGAAACGCTTCGTCGGCCTTGAAGCGGTGCAGCGAGAAGCGATCCTCGTAGCTGTAGACCGCCACGGTCTGCAGCCCGAGCTCGGTGGCGGCGCGAAAACTGCGGATGGCGATTTCCGAACGGTTGGCGACGAGCAGCTTCTTCATAGCGAGTCGATCCACGATCGCGACCGCCGCGGCAACCGGATCGGCAGGCTGATGAGGCGATTCGACGATCGCGAAGCCCGGGCAGCATTCGGCGAGCGCCGACGGATTGGTCGATCTCGGCAAGATCGGGCGCGGGCTGCGGCCGTTCAACACGATGCCGCGCACCGGCATGCTGACGCGATTGCAGCATCAGCGACCGTGAGCGCCACGTGATTCAGCGTCCCCAGGCCGGCGCGCGCGACGACGACGCAGTCGAGATCGCACCGCTCGGCGAGATCGAGCACGGTGTAGTCCCAGCTCAGCGGCACCATCACGCCGCCGGCGCCTTCGATGACGAGCGTGTAGCCCTGCGCGCGCAGCGTTCTGATGCGCGCCTCGATGCTCGTCGGGGTCGAGACGCCGTCCGGCGCGATCGGCGGCCACCGCCGGCGCGAGCGGCTCGGCGAGCTGAAGCAGCGGCGCAGCGAGCGCGTGTCGCCTCGCCCGACGCGCGCGCGAGGATCGCCGAGTCGGATTCGCGTCCCGGGCTCGCAGCCGGTCTCCACCGGCTTGAAGCCGAGCGCGCGCACGCCGCGGCGCGCGCAGCGCCGTGACGAGCGCCGCCGCGATCACGGTCTTGCCCGACGCCGGTGTCGGTGCCGGTGACCAGCAGATCACGCACCCAGGCGCTCCACGATCGCGGCGCTGCACCGACGCGGCCAGATGCTGCAGCTCGGCGTCGGTCGACGAGAGCGGCGGCATCAGCACGATGACGTCGCCGAGCGGACGGAGGAAGATGCCGCGGTCGCGCAGCGACAGACAGATGTGATAACCCGATGCGATCGCCCGGACGGAACGACGCTCTTCGTCGCGCGATCGCTCACCAGCTCGATGCCGCACATCAGGCCGGCCTGGCGGATGTCGCCGACGTGCGGATGTGGCGCGAGCGGCGCGAGCGCCTCGCGCAGCACGCGCGCCTTGCGCCTCGACTGCACCGACGATGGCGCCGTCCGCGAGCAGGCCGAGCGTCGCGAGCGCCGCCGCGCAGCCGAGCGCGTTGCCGGTGTAGGTGTGGCCGTGAAAGAAGTGGCGGTACTCGTCGTAGCGCCCGAGAAACGTGTCGTAGATCTCGTCGGTGGCGAGCGTGGCGGCGACCGGCAGGTACCCGCCGGTCAACCCCTTGGCGAGGCACAGAAGATCCGGCGTCACCCCTTCGCGCTGGCACGCGAACAGCGTGCCCGTGCGGCCGAAGCCGGTGGCCACCTCGTCGAGAATCAGCAGCGCGCCGTGCTTGCGGCACGCCGCGGCCGCGCGCGTGAGAAATCCCTTCGGCAGCACGAGCATGCCGGCCGCCGCCTGCACGCCAGGCTCGAGGATCACGGCGCACACGCGCCCGCTCGCGCGCGCCAGCGCCTGCTCGAGCTCGTCGGCGCAGTCGATCGAGCAGTCGCCCGGCGTCTTGCCGATCGGACACCGATAGCAGTACGGCGACGGACGTCTTCAGCGACGGCAGCAGAATCGGCTTGAAGATGTCGTGAAACAGCTCGACGCCGCCCACCGCCGCGGCGCCGAGCGTGTCGCCGTGATAGGCGTTGTCGAGGCTGAGGTACACCGCCTCGGCCGCCGCCGCCTTCGCCCTGCGTCAGCAGGCGGTACTGAAACGCGATCTTGAGCGCCGCCTCGACCGCGGTCGCGCCGTTGTCGGAGAAGAACACGTGATTGAGGCCGCGCGGCGCGACCTCCACGAGACGCCGCGCCAGCTCGCCACGCCGGGATGCGTCGTGCCGAGCAGCGTCGTGTGCGCGAAGCGGCCGAGCTGCTCGGCAACGGCCGCGTCGATCTCCGGCACGCGGTGGCCGAACAGGTTGCACCAGAGCGCCGAGGTGCCGTCGAAGAGCCGGCGGCCGCGGTCGTCGATCAGGTAGTGGCCGTCGGCGTCGACGACCACGAGCGGATCGGTCGCCAGGTACTCGCGCATCTGCGTGAACGGATGCCAGACGTGCTCGGCGTCCCAGCGGCGGATGTCCTCGGCGAGTGCCCATACCGGCCAGCGCCCTCACGGGGTCGGCACTGAGCGCGGCGCGACGAGAACCGTCGGCAGCGAGACGGCCGGCTGCTGCCGCGAACCGCGCAGGTCGTCGTCGCTCACGGGATAGCGCACCGTCACGCGCAGACGCGCGGTCCCCGGCGCGACCGAGGGCGGACGAATCGCGCGCACGTCGAAGCCGCCGCCGCCAGCTCGCGCTGCAGCGCGAGCGCGGCCTCGTTCGATCCCGACGATGATCGGCACGATGGGCGATGTCGCCGCCGGCGCGAACGCCGCTGCTCGCCGAGCGCGCGCCGGAGCAACTGCGACTTGCGGTGCACCTCGTCGCGGCGCTCCGGCTCGTCGCGCGACGAGATCGAGCGCGGCGCCCAGCGCCGCCGCCAGCACCGGCAGCGGCGCGGTCGAGAAGATGAACGTGCGCGCGCGATTCACCAGCACGTCGCGCAGCACGCGCGAGCCGGCCACCCACGCCCCGCCCGAACCGAGCGCCTTTCCGCCCGTGTGCACCGTCGCCAGCACGCGATCGCGAAGCCCGAGCTCTTCGACGCGTCCCGAGCCGCGCGTGCCGTACAGGCCGGTCGCGTGCGCCTCGTCGACGATCAGCACCGCGCCGTCGCCGATCGCACAGCTCTGCGAGCTCGCACAGCGGCGTCAGGTCGCCGTCCATGCTGAACACGCTCTCGGTGACGACGATGCGCGTGCCACTGCGCGGGCTGCTGCAGCGCGGCCTCGAGCGCGTCGAGATCCTGGTGCGGATAGACGACGACCGGCGCCTTCGTCAGCCGGATGCCGTCGATCAGGCTGGCGTGATTGCGCTCGTCGGAAACGATCAGATCGTCCGGGCGCGACGATGGCCTGCAGCAGGCCGATGTTGGCGGCGTATCCCGAGCCGAACAGCAGCGCGGCCTCGGACCCGCAAAAGCGCGCGAGCCGCTCTTCGATCTGCTCGAAGACCTCGTGATGTCCGCGCAGCAGGCGCGAGCCGCCCGAGCCCGCCGGCAGCGTGCCGAGCGCCTGCGCGCATGGCCGCGGTCAACGCGGGATGATCGGCAAGGCCCGAGGTAGTCGTTCGAGACGAGGTCGACGCCCGCGGGCAGCCGCATCTGGCGCAGCAAGGCCGGCGCCGCGCAGCTCGGCGAGTGCGGCGGCCAGCCGGGCCTCGAACTGCTGGCGCGGGTTCATGCCTGAAAACGGAGGCCCAGCCGATCCATCAACCGCTCGGTCGTCGTCGACGCCGGGATTCGGCGACGTCAGCAGCTTCTCGCCGGAGAAGATCGAGTTGGCGCCGGCCACGAAGCAGAGCGCCTGCGCCTCGTCCGACAGCGCGAGTCGGCCGGCCGAGAGCCGCACGCGCGCCGCGGGCGCGACGAGCCGCGCGCAGGCGATCGTGCGCACGAGCTCGATCGGATCGAGGTCGGCTGCATCGGCCAGCGGCGTGCCCGGCGTCCGCACGAGCACGTTCACCGGCAGGCTCTCCGGATGCGGATCGAGCCGGCCGAGCTGCGCCAGCATCGCGCAGCGGTCGCGCGGCGACTCGCCCATGCCGACGATGCCGCCGCAGCAGACGCTGAGGCCCGCCTCCTGCACGTGCTCGCAGCGTGTCGAGCCGATCCTGGTAGGTGCGCGTCGTGATGATCGTCGGATAGAACTCGGGCGACGTGTCGAGGTTGTGGTTGTAGGCCGTGAGGCCCGCCGACTTCAGCCGCCTGGCCTGATCGGCCGTCAGCATGCCGAGCGTCGTGCACACCTCCATGCCGAGCGCCGCGACGTCCTCGACCATGCGCGAGCACGGCATCGAACGCCTCGCCGTCGTGCACCTCGCGCCACGCCGCGCCCATGCAGAAGCGCGTCGAGCCGTTGTCGCGCGCCTGCCGCGCGGCCGCCAGCACGTCGTCGCGGCGCATCAGCTCCTCGCGCGCGACGCCGGTCTCGTAGTGCGCGCTCTGCGGGCAGTAGGCGCAGTCCTCGGGACAGCCGCCGGTCTTGATGCTGAGCAGCGTGCAGCGCTGGATCGACGCCGGATCGTGATGGTGGCGGTGGACGTCTTGCGCGCGGAACAGCAGCTCGGTCAGCGGCAGGTGGTAGAGCGACTCCACCGCTTCCGTGGTCCAGTCGTGGCGAGCCAGCACGCGCTCTATGATAGTTCAGACGACAAGGCCCGTCGCCTCCGGCACGCGGTGGATCATGCGCACCAGTTCGGTCAGTCCCTCTTCGAGCGCCGAGCGCGTCGCCGGCGGTCCGAGCGCAATCCGGATGGCCTGCACGTCGGTCTCTTCGCGATCGACGGCGAACGACTCGGCGCCGTTCACCAGAATGCCGCGGTGGCGCGCGCGCGACACGAACGCGTCGCCGCTCCACGGTTCGGGCAGCCGCACCCAGAGGTGCGGGCTGTCACGGATGGGTCTGCATCGACAGGCCCTCCGAGCACCCGCGCGGCAATTGCCTGCCGCGCCGCGATCTCCTTTCGCTTCCACTCGACGATGCGGCCCGCCACGCCTTCGGTGATCAGGCTGGTCGCCAGCTCCGCCATCGCCGGCGGCGCGTTGACCAGCGTGCGCAGCACCGACAGCGACAAGCGCTCGATCATCGACGTCGGCGCGAGCAAGTAGCCGATCCGAATTCCCGGCGCGATGCTCTTCGACGTGCTCGTGATGTAGAACGACAGCGCCTCGGGCAGGTAGGCCGAGAGCGGCTTCACGTCGGGTGCGAGAAACCCATAGACGTCGTCTTCGATCACCGTCAGCTCGATGCTCGACCGCAACCGCCGCAATCGCCTTCCGCCGCTGCTCGGACATGCACGCGGCCGTCGGATTCTGAAAGGTCGGAATGCAATAGAGCGCCGCCGGCGCTCCGGTGCGGCACGCTTCGTCAAGCGCGGCGGGCACAAGCCCCTCTGCATCCATCGCCACCGGACGCAGCCGCACGTGCAGCTGGGCCGCCAGGTCGGTGATGCCCGGATACGTCAACTCCTCGACGAGAATTCGTCGCCGGGCTTCGCCAGCGCCATCAGCGAGAGCAGCATGGCGTGCTGCCCGCCGGCGGTCACGACCACGCGATCGACCGGCGCCTGGAGGCCTGCCCATCCGATCCAGGCCGAACCGGCGGCGCGATTGTGACGCGCGCCGGCATGCGGCTGATACCCGAAGACGCGCGCGCCCGCCGATCGCGGAATCGCGGCCGCCAGGCGATCGGCGAGATCCTCGAGGTACGGCTGCGGCATGAGCGCGTTCACGGCCAGATCGAGCACACCGTGCTCGGGCCCCTCGATATCGATGGCGCCGGGCCTGACGAACGTTCCGCGGCCCACTTCGCCGCTGAGCAGGCCCCGACGCTGCGCTTCCACGTACGCGCGGGTGACCGTCGTCAGCGTCACGCCGAGCTGGCGCGCCAGCACCCGCTGGGTCGGGAGCTGACTCCCCGGCCTCAGATGTCCCGCCTCGATCTCGCGGCCGATGGCGTCAGCGATGGCCTGATAGATGGGACCACGCCGCTGTCCGCGAGGTGGAAGCTTAATTGTCATGCATGCAATGTTTCACTTGACTGCTTACAATGTCAAGCTAGAATCCATTCAATTGGCGCTGTATGCAGACAGCTGTGCCGTACCGACCGATCCGCCGCTTCGGCACCTTCGAGCTGAACGCTCGTGACGGCGAGCTCCGCAAGGCGGGTGTGCGGATTCCGTTGCAGGAACAGCCGAGACGAGTGCTCCTCGCCCTTCTCGAGCAACCGGGCACGATTATCGGACGCGACGAGCTGTGGCGGCGACTGTGGCCCAATGGCACCTTCGTCGACTTCGAGCACAGTCTCAATGCCGCCGTGCGCCGGCTTCGGAGGGCCCTCGGTGACGAAGCGGATCTCCCGCGGTTCATCGAAACCATCCACAAGCGCGGCTATCGCTTCCTGACCACGTGCGCTGAAACCGTGCCCGGTGGGACGCCGGGGCCGTCAGGGCCGGCGACGATTGCCCACATCGTTCGCAACCGATCCCGACTTGCGGTTCTGCCGTTCGGCCCCTACGACGGTTTCACGGACGGGCTGACCGACGAGGCGCTGACGCAGCTCGTGCAGTCGTGTCCACGGTCGATCGGCGTGATCGCGAGGACCTCGGTGGAGCGTGCGCGCCGCGAGGGTGGCGGGAGCGCCGACATCGCACGCGCGCTTTCGGCGGACTACCTTCTCGAGGGCAATGTCCGGCGGGATGGCGAGAGGCTGCGAATCACCGCCAAGCTGATCGACTCACACGAGGAGACCCACGTGTGGGCCAGCGCGTTCGATCGCGTGATGACCGACGCCCTGTCCGTGCAATCCGATGTCGCCAGCGCGATAGCGAAAGCCGTCGTCTGTTCTATAGCTCGAGCGACCGACGCGGGCTAGCCTCGGGCGAGTCTCCGCCATCCGAGACGGTTGAGAAGCGGAGGCTGATTCCCGATTGCAGGCCGGCGAGCGCGCACGCGAGCAGGTCGTGCGCAAGGGCATCGCCGTCCTCATCAGAGGCGAGACGGTGGCTCAACCGAAACACCGCGGCGCCATAGACAGCCGTCCAGAGAATCCGGAACACGGCGCCCGCCGATTCGACGCCGGGAAACACCCCGTCGTCGACGCACTGCTGAATGTCCTGCTCGATGTCGTGCCGCAGCTCGCGCATCGACGACAGCTGTTCCCACTCGCGACTGACTCGCGGAACCGCGCTCTCGACGAAAATGAGGCGGAAGTATTCAGGCTGCTCGCGGCTGAACGTATAGACCCGCCAGAACGCTTCGCGCACTCGTTCGACCGGCTCGGTGCCACGCCGCGAAGACGGAGAAGCGGACGCGGCACAGTGCGCCCGCACGCACTCGAGGCCCTCCTCTGCCAGGGCGAAGAAGATATCTTCCTTGCTGCGGAAGTAGCTGTAGATCGCGCCGGGGCTGTATTCGATCCGATCGGCAATCTTCCGCATCGAGACGTTTGCGTAGCCGTCGGAGAGGAAGAGTCCTCTCGCCGCATCGAGGATCTTTCGCGTGACCGTCTCACGCTCGCGACTGTGACGTTCTCTGATGCCCATCCCCCTCCATGACCAGAAAGCGGACACTCCGATCCGTGCTAGGATTCCGCGCTTCGCAATGAGTACTAACAAGAATGACGCCAACGCCGAGGCTGTGCGTGCAGCCCTTCAAGCGGTGCGCAGCGCGCTCGAGAAGGAGCCGGTCAGCGCTACCAGGACTTCGGCCCTCGAGCAGTGCCAACGGCTCGATTTGGCGCTGACGCAGTTCCACACCGAAGGCTTGCGCTTCGCAGCATTTACGCTGTTGAGAACGGTGAGCCACGCAGGTCCGGAGCTCGGTGAGGCTGTCCACTCCGCGACACAGCGTCTAAAAATTGCACTTGAATCGGCCGGATACCCGCACTGATGTGATGGCTTCGGCCTCTCCGGGATCCCGGTCCGGAGCCGATCTGGTCGGCACGCCGACGTTCTGGGGCGTGCTGGGTGCGACCCTGTGCGGCGGAATTCCATTCGCGCTCTTCCGAGCGATGCGCCCGTGGATCGGGTGTGCCTTACTTCTTCTGTGGGCGTGCTTCTTCACCACAAACGCGATTCGCTCGAGGCGCACGCATTCGGTGATCTCGGCGCCGGTGTATCTGCTGGCAGCAGCCGCGCTCGGAGCCAGCGCGGCCGGTCTCATTGAAGTCCGGGTCTGGATGGTGTGGGCGCTCGGCGCGGGAATCATCGCGGCGAACCTGTCCGAGCGCGTGATCGGAAAGTACCTCTAAACGGCCCGTCCGCTAGCTACGGTGTGGCCGACGATCCTTTCGCGCGCGCGGCCGCTTCGGCGGCGCGCTTTTCACGGAAATACAGCACCTGGAACTGGCGAACGTTGGCGTTGTGCTCGTCGAGCGTTCGCGCAAAGACATGCGACCCGTCGTTGCGGCTCACGAAGTACAAGATAGTCGACGCGCTCGGGCGTCACGGCGGCCTTCAGCGACGCGAGCCCTGGCGAGGCGATGGGGCCTGGTGGCAGACCGGCGTATCGATACGTGTTGTACGGCGAATCAAACGACAGATCGTCGCGCCGCAAATTGCCGTCGTAGCGGCCCGCGCGCTGCAGCGCGTAGATGACCGTCGGGTCGGCCTGCATTCCCATGCCGACCTTCAAGCGGTTGAGATAGACCGCCGCGACTAACGACCGCTCGTCCGGCATGGCGGTCTCTTTCTCGACGAGCGACGCGAGCGTCACGATCTGACGCGCCGATAGTCCGAGCGCACGGCCGGCCTCCTGGAGTCTCCGGGGTAAAGAGCTCCCGGAAGCGGCCGACCATCATCCCCACCAGGCGGGCGGCGCTCACATCACGCGGCATCAAGTACGTTTCCGGAAACAGATAGCCCTCGAGGTCCGGGGCGTCCGGATCGAGATCACGGACGGCGCTGGGGTCGCGCGCGCTGGCGACGAACGTCGCCGCAGGGCCGAAGCCCTGCTGCTCGTAAATCCGCGCCATTTCGGTGATGTTGAGCCCCTCTGGGAATGTCACGCGCCTCGCATAGACGTCGCCCGTCGCGATCTTTTCGATCACCTCAACCGGCGTCATCGGCGCGTCGAATCGGAACTCTCCAGCCTGGAGGCTTCGCGCGCGTCCGCTGGTCCAGAGCGCCGCCCGAAAGATCGTTTCGCTGCGGATCACGCCGGCCTCGACCAGACTCCGCCCGATGGCGCGCGTGCCGCTGCCCGGTTCGATGATCACGAACCGTTCGGCGGCTTCGTATCCTTTGTATGGTTCGGTTGTGCGTCTGTAGAGCGTCAGCGCGGCGCCGGTCCCGCCAAGGACGGCCAACGCCAGCAGCAGCAGAAGCGCGCGCTTCACTCCCGCTCCTTGGACGCGTCCAGGTAGTCCTGCAGGATGACGGCGGCGGCGGCGGCGTCGAGGCGAGCCTTCCGTTTCCGCCAGTTGGTCTCGCGGATCGCCAAACGCTCCTCAGCCACCCGGCTCGAGAGGCGTTCATCCTGGGTCACAACGGGCATCGCGATCCGAGCGGACAAGAGGGCGATCATCTCTCTCACGCGCGGGGTCTGCGAATTGTCGTTGCCGTCGAGCCGACGAGGAAGGCCGACGACGATGGTGCCGATCTCGTCATCGCCGGCCAGCGCCGCGATCTCGGCGCGCAGCAGCTCGGCCGTCCCTTCGTCAGACGGCCCACGCACGATCGTCTTGACCGGCCGTGCGAGCGTCGCCGTCGAATCGCTGACAGCGATGCCGATACGCCGTTCACCCAAATCGAGGCCAACCACTCGCATACCTGGAAGATAGCCCAAGTGAGTCGTCAGTCAAAAGTCGTCAGTCGACAGTCGACGAGGATCAGCATGCTAGACTTTTTCTCACGACTCCAAGACTCGGTCTGACGACTCATCGACTGGGACTGCCGACTCTCCGACTGAGACTGTCGACTGACGACTGCCGACTGTCGACTCGCGGAGCGGTCGCCGCTCTCTTGATTGCGTCCTCGTCCTTACTCATCGCGCAGGGCGATCGCACGCGCACAGAGTCCCAGGCACACCGTGCCTCCGAGCGGCTTGCGGCGCTGCAACGTGAAGCCGACGCGCTGGCCGGTCAGCAGCGCTCGTTGTTGATCGAGCTGCGGCGGCTCGAAGTGGAGCGCGATCTGCGAGCCGAACAACTGACGCAGATCGAAGGCGACGCCGCCACGGTCACGCGCGAGCTCGCCAATACCGCTAATCAGATCGACGCGTTGGAAGCAGAAACGTCGGCCGCCCGGCCAGCGCTGGAATCGCGGATGGTGGAGCTGTACAAGTTGGGAGGTGCAGGCTATCTGCGGCTCCTGCTCAACGTCAGCGACATCCGGGACTTCGGCCGTGCCTATCGCATGGTGGCCTCGCTGGCGGCCACTGACCGCCAGCGCGCCCGCCAGCAGCAGCAGAATCTGGAACGGCTGCGCGGCGCACAGCGGGCGCTTCAGCAAAAGCAGGTGGAGTTGACCAAGCTCCGCCAGGGAGCACAGACCGCTCGAGCGGCCTCGGAACGAGCGGCGCTCGCCCGCACGCAGCTCATCACTCAGATCGATCAACGGCGCGATCTCACCGCCGAGCTGGCCGCTGAGCTTCAGGCAGCGCAGCTCAAGCTCCAGCAGGCGCTCGCCGCCATCAATGCTGGCGCGCCCCGGCCGTCGGTCGACGGGTCGGCGCTGCCGATTCGTCCGTTTCGCGGCGCCCTGCCGTGGCCGGTCTCGGGCCAGATGCTGACGCGTTTCGGCAGCCGCGGCGCGCGCGCCTCGATGGCCCCCGGCAACAGCGGCGTCCAGTTCGCTGCGACGCAGGGCTCACCGGTTCGCGCAGTCCACGACGGCACGGTTGCGTTTTCGGGCCCGTTCACCGGCTACGGTAACCTGGTGATCATCGATCACAGTGCCCAAACGTTCTCGCTTTATGGCCAGCTTGGCGACATCCAGGTGCAGCGGGGCGCCGCAGTGGAACGGGGTCAGAGCATCGGCAGCGTGGGGACCGTGCTGGCCGGTATCCCCGGCATTTACTTCGAGATGCGAGTCGACGGAAAGGCAGTCGATCCACTAGAATGGTTGGCCAAGCGACCATGACGTCACGGAAGCGGCTCGTCATCATCCTGATTTCGGCGCCCGTCATCGCGTTCACGGTAATCGGCGGGTTTCTCGGCCATGCAATGGCGCGCACGGACGACACCTACGCCAATCTCCGCGTGTTTCAGGACGTGGTGTCCCTCATCCTGAGCAACTACGTCGAGCAGCCCAACATGGACGACGTCATGCGTGGCGCAATGCGCGGTCTGGCCGAAGGGCTCGATTCCGACAGCGCCTTCCTCACGTCTCAACAAGTGCGGCAAGTTGAGTCGGGTGAGCAGCCCGGCCCCGCTGACGTGGGCATTGTCCTGACGCATCAGTACTATCTGCGCGTGGTGGCGGCGCGCGACGAGTCCCCTGCCGCAAAAGCGGGCATACGTCCAGGCGATTTCGTCCGCGTGCTCGACTCGCGGCCCACGCGAGACATGTCGGCGTTCGAAGGGCAACGGCTGCTTTTCGGCGCCCCCGGGTCCAAGCTGAAGCTGACCGTGCTCCGAGGCGGAAGCAATGCCGAGCCTCAGGTCATCGAGTTGACGCGCGAGACGCCGCCGACCATCGACGTCAGAGGACGCATGCAGAGCGACGGTATCGGCTACGTGCGCGTCGCCGCCTTCAGTCGGCGCACGGTGGATCAGCTTCGAGCGCAGATCGCGCCGCTGACGAAGGCGGGCGCGACACGGCTGATCGTCGACGTCCGCAACGCCGCTGCAGGCGACCTGGCCGACGGCGTGGCCGCGGCGCGACTGTTCGTCGCGTCCGGAACGCTGGCGATCCGCGAATCGCGCGCCAACGGTCAGACACAACTCGCCGCCAGCAAGGGAGACGGCTCGCTCGCGATGCCGGTGACGCTGCTCGTCGACGCGGGCACGTCTGGCGCGGCGGAGATCTTCGCGGCCGCGCTGTCGGGCAACAAGCGCGCCGAGATCGTCGGCGAACGGACGCTCGGGCGCGCAGGCGTGCAGGAGCTCGTGAAGCTCCCAGATGGCAGCGGGCTCTGGATCACGTCCAGCCGCTATCTACCTCCCTCGGGTACGGCGCTCCAAACCAGGGGCCTCGAGCCCGACGTGCCGGTCGACCAACCCGATGCGGAGTTTGGCGAGCCGGCACCGCCCGACACCATTCTGCAGCGTGCCATCGAGCGGCTCACCGCCAAGAAAGCCGCGTAATCTGCTATAATTTTTCGTTTTCCGTGACGCGGAAGGCGCGTAGCTCAGCGGTTAGAGCGCCTGCTTGACACGCAGGAGGTCAGTGGTTCGATTCCACCCGCGCCTACCAACCTTGGGCTCCCAGACTCTCGACGTTTGTCGCAGATCACCATCACGCTCCCTGACGGCTCCACCAAGTCGGTGCCGGGCGGCACGACCGTCGGCGACATCGCCGCGTCGATATCGCCTCGCCTCGCGCAGAGCGCGTACGCCGGGATGGTCGACGACCGCCTGGTCGACCTCACCTATCGCGCTGCGGGAAGACGGCAAGGTGCGCGTCCTGACCGTCGAAGGATCCCGAGGCGCTGACGGTCTACAGACACAGCACGGCGCACCTGCTGGCCGCTGCCGTCACGCAGCTCTTTCCCAGCGTGCAGTGCGGCATCGGCCCGCCGACCGACGACGGCTTCTTCTACGACTTCGTGGTCGAGAAGCCGTTCGTGCCGGAGGATCTCGAGCGCATCGAGGCGCGGATGCGCGAGCTCGCCTCGGCCGATCTCGTCTACGAGCGGCAGATCTGGCCGCGCGACGAGGCGATCGGCCTTCTTCGCCGAACGCGGCGAGCCGCTGAAGGTGCAGCTGATCGAAGAGAAGACGGCGGGCCAGAAGGACGTGTCCGTCTACACGATCAAGGACCGCGAGACGTTCGTCGACTTCTGCGTCGGGCCGCACGTGCCGTCGCAGCGGCAAGCTGAAGGCCTTCAAGCTGCTGACCACGTCGAACGCGTACTGGAAGGGCGACGCGCGCAACCAGCCGATGCAGCGCATCTACGGCACGGCGTTCTTCAGCGACAACGAGCTGAAGGCGTATCTCACGCGCATCGAGGAAGCCAAGAAGCGCGACCACCGCAAGATCGGCCGCGAGCTCGGGCTGTTCCTGTTCCATCCCTGGGCGGCGGGCGCGACGTTCTGGCTCGAGAAGGGCACGATTCTCTACAACCTGCTCGGCAACTACATGCGCGCCATGCTGGTGCCCGCCGGCTACGTCGAGGTGAAGACGCCGCTCGTCTTCAACAAGGCGCTGTGGGAGACGTCCGGCCACTGGGCGCACTATCGCGAGAACATGTTCCTGATCGAGCGTCCGACTCGCCCGGCAAGAACGCGAGGCAGTCGAGCAGCTCGCGCTGAAGGCGATGAACTGCCCGGGCCACATGCTGCTCTTCGCGAGCGAGGTGCGCAGCTATCGCGACCTGCCGCTCCGGTTTCACGAGCAGACGCCGCTGCACCGCAACGAAGCGTCGGGCACGCTGTCCGGCCTGACGCGCGTCCGGCAGCTCAGCCAGGACGATGCGCATTGCTTCGTCATGGAGTCGCAGATCGGCGAGGAGGTCGAGCGGCTGCTGCGGCTGGTGCAGCGCGTGTACGCCGACTTCGGCCTGAAGCCCGAGATGCGGCTGTCGACGCGGCCGGCCGAGTTCCTCGGCGCGATCGAGACGTGGAACCACGCCGAGGCCGAGCTGAAGCGGGCGCTCGAGGCGGTCGGCGAGCGTACACCCTCAACGAAGGCGACGGCGCGTTCTACGGGCCGAAGATCGACTTCGACGTCACCGACGCCATCGGACGCAAGTGGCAGTGCGCGACGATTCAGCTCGACTACCAGATGCCGCAGCGCTTCGACCTGAAATACATCGGCGCCGACAACGCCGAGCACCGGCCCGTCGTGATCCACCGGGCGATCTTCGGCAGCTTCGAGCGGTTCATCGCCATGCTCATCGAGCACTATGCCGGGGCGTTTCCGCTGTGGCTGGCGCCGCTGCAGGCGATCGTGCTGCCGATTGCCGACCGGCACGTCGACTACGCCCGCACGCGTGCGCGCGCGCCTCGTCGAGTCGGGGCTGCGCGCGCAGGTCGACGAGCGCCAGGAGAAGATTGGATATAAGATCCGTGAGGCGCAGCTTCAGAAGGTGCCCTACATGCTGGTCGTGGGCGACCGTGAAGCCGCCGAAGGCACGGTGGCCGTGCGCAGCCGGTCGGGCGGCGACCTCGGATCGCAGCCGCTCGACGCGTTTCTCGCGTCGGCGCGCCGGGAAGTGGAAACACGAAGCTCACAGCTTCCAGCATCCGGCTCCCAGAACGACACTGGCGGCGCGCAAGCTGGCGGCCGGCAGCTAACAGGAGGTCGTTATCGCTTTCGATCGATCAGGACCGCGGCGCGACGACCGTACCCGCGTCAACGAGCGCATCCGAGTTCGGGAAATTCGGGTCATCGACGACGACGGCAAGCAGCTGGGGATCATGGCGCCGCCGCAGGCGCTGGTCATCGCGAAGCAGAAGGGGCTGGACCTGGTGGAGATCTCCCCCACCGCCGTGCCGCCCGTCTGCCGGATCATGGATTTCGGGAAGTACCAGTATCAGGAGCAGAAGCGGGCGCGCGAGGCCAAGAAGCACCAGAAGGTCATCGACGTCAAGGAGATCAAGTTCCGGCCCAAGGTGGACGAGCACGACTATCAGTTCAAGAAGAAGCACATCGAGCGCTTCCTGGCCGACGGCGACAAGGTGAAGGCGACGATCTTCTTCCGCGGGCGCGAGATGGCGCACCCGGAAATCGGGCGGCGCATTCTCGAGCGGCTCTGCGACGAGCTGGCCGACGTCGCGATCGCCGAGACGATGCCGCGACAGGAAGGCAACCAGATGCACACGATTCTGGCGAGGAAGCCGCCGACCGGCGGGGGCCGAGGGTCCGCCGCGGCAGGCGGCGAAGACGGAGGAGTAACGGGATGCCGAAACTGAAAACACATCGAGGCGCGGCGAAGCGCTTCAAGAAGACCGCGACCGGAAAGTTCATGCGGAGCAAAGCGTTCAAGCAGCACATTCTGACGAGCAAGTCGTCGAAGCGGAAGCGCGCCGATGCGCGGCACGGCCGTCGTCGCCAAGGCCGACAGCGCCAAGCTCGCGCAGATGCTGCCGTACAAATAGCTATGAGCTATCAGCTTTGGGCAGCTGATAGCTGAGCAGCTAGCGATCGAGGAGTAAGAAATGCCGAGAGTAAAACGAGGAACCGTCCGCCGGGCGAAGCGCAAGAAGCTGCTCGCCCGCGCCAAGGGCTACTACGCCAACAAGAGCAAGCTGTATCGCGCCGCCAAAGAATCGGTCGACACGGCGCTCAAGTACGCGCTTCGTCGGACGCCGGCGCAAGAAGCGCGACTTCCGGCGGCTGTGGGTCATCCGCATCAACGCCGCGGCGCGCGAGCACGGCCTCACCTACGGCCAGCTGATCAGCGGGCTCAAGGCGGCCGGCGTGACGCTCGACCGCAAGATGCTCGCCGACATGGCCGTCAACGAGCCGGCGTCGTTCGCGTCGCTCGCCAAGCAGGCCAAGGCCCTGGCGCGGCCGTCGAAGTCCGCAGAAGCCCGCGTCTAGTGTGACGAGCGACTCCGACATCGCGCGACTCCGCGCCGAATTCCAGCAGGAGCTGGCGCGCCTGGCGTCGGAGTCCGATCTGCAAGCCCTCCGCGACAAGTACCTCGGGCGGAAGAGCGGCGCCATCACCGCGCTGATGAAGTCGGTGGCGTCCGCTCCGGCCGATCTGAAGCCGGCGCTCGGCCAGCTGGCCAACGAGCTCAAGCAGGAGATCGAGCAGCAGCTCGCCGCCCGGCAAGGCCGCGCTCGATGCCGGCAAGGCGCCGGTCGGCGCCGTCGACATCACGCTGCCGGGGCGCATCCCGCCCTTGGCCACCGCCATCCCCTGACGATCGTCCGCGAGCAGATCGAAGCCATCTTCACGCGCATGGGCTATCAGATCCTCGAAGGTCCGGAGATCGAGGACGACTACCACAACTTCGAAGCGCTCAACATGCCGCCCGAGCACCCTGCGCGCGACATGCAGGACACGCTGTACCTCGGGCGACGAGGTGCCGGGTGTGGGACGGCCGGCGACGCTGCTGCGCACGCACACGTCGCCGATGCAGATTCGCTACATGGAGAGCCACGAGCCTCCGGTGCGGATCATCGTGCCGGGCAAGGTGTATCGCCGCGACGACCTCGACCTGACGCACACGCCGATGTTCCAGCAGGTCGAAGGGCTCGTCGTCGGCGAGCACGTGACGATGGCCGATCTCAAGGGGACGCTCACGTCGTTCCTGCACGAGCTGTTCGAGAACCGGACGCAGGTGCTGTTCCGGCCGAGCTTCTTTCCCTACACCGAGCCGAGCGCGGAAGTCTTCATCGGCTGCGTGTTCTGCGAGCGCGAAGGGCTGCCCCGTCTGCAAGCGGACCGGCTGGCTCGAGATTCTCGGCAGCGGCATGGTGCACCCGGCGGTGCTCGAGGCCGTCGGCTACGACGCCGAGCGCTACACCGGCTTCGCGTTTGGCGTCGGCATCGAGCGCGTCGCGCATGCTGAAGTACGGCGTCGAGGACATCCGCCTGTTCTACGAAAACGACCTGCGCTTCCTGGAGCAGTTTCCGCTGTGAAGATCGTCGTCCCCTGGCTGCGCGAATTCGTGGACGTGACCGCCTCGGCCGAGGAGCTCGGCCAGACGCTCTCGATGCGCGGCTTCGAGCTCGCCCTTCGGAAACCGTAAAACCGGGGTCAGACCCCGGCGTGACGCCGGGGTCTGACCCCGGTTTTACGGTCCTCGATTTCGAGATCACGGCGAACCGGCCCGATGCCTGAGCGTGATGGGGCTGGCGCGAGAGGCGGCCACGGCCTATTCGCTGCCGCTCAACAGCCGCAGGCCGGCACTCGCCGCTGCCGGCCGATGGCGCCATCGACGTTGTCGGTGACCGTCGAGGCGCCCGATCTCTGTCCCGCGGTACGCGGCCGCGGTCGCCGACGTCACCATCGCGCCGTCGCCCGCGTGGCTTGCCGCGCGGCTGCAGGCCGCCGGCGTCCGCCCGATCAACAACGTCGTCGACGTCACCAACTACGTGCTGCTCGAGATCGGGCAGCCGATGCACGCGTTCGATCTCGACAAGCTCGACGGCAAGGCGCTGCGGATTCGGCGGGCGCGCAAAGGGCGAGCGCATCACCACGCTCGACGGCGCCGACCGCGCGCTCGACGCCGAGATGCTCGTCATCGCCGACGGCGCGAGGCCGCAAGCCGTCGCCGGCGTGATGGGCGGCGCGTTGTCCGAAGTCAGCTCGCGCACGCGGACCATCGTGCTCGAGAGCGCCTGCTTCGAGCCGAAGAGCGTGCGGTCGACCAGCAAGCGGCTCGGCCTCAAGACCGAAGCCTCGGCCAGGTTCGAGCGAGGCACCGACATCGGCGCGCCCGTCAAGGGCCTCGAGCGGGCGATCGCGCTGTTGGAGCAGATTGGCGCCGGTCAGCCTGCGCGGGTCGATCGTCGATCGATATCCAGCACCCGAAGGCGCCGCGAACAGCTCTCGCTTCGGCGGCGCGGATCGAGCGGATGCTCGGCCAGGCGATCGACTCCGGCGGACGTGCAGCGCATCCTGACGGGTCTTGGCTTCGCGCTGACGCCGCCGAAGACGGCGCATGGAGCCGTCACGGTGCCGACGTTCCGGGTCGACGTGCTCCGCGAAGTTGACCTCATCGAGGAAGTCGGGCGCCATCATGGATACGACCGGCTGCCGACGACCTTCCCTGCGCTCTCGAAGCCGTCGGACGCACCGGATCCGCGTCTCGAGCGCGACCGGCTCGTGCGCCGCGTGCTGCTCGCCGCCGGCTGTTCGGAAGCGCTCACCTTCTCGTTCATCGACGCCGCGATGGCCTCGCAGTTTGCGGAGAGCCCGGTGCCGATCGGCAACCCGCTGTCGACGCAGTTCGCGGTGATGCGGCCGTCGCTCCTGCCCGGGCTGCTGGCGGCGGTCGCGCACAATCGCAATCGTCAGCGGCCGGACGTGCGCCTCTTCGAGCTTGGCGCGGTGTTTACGCGGCCGGCGAGTCCCGCCGCGTCGCCGTCGCGTGGACCGGCGACGCGAGCGGATCGCACTGGAGCGGCAAGCGCCGCGACGTCGACTTCTTCGACGTCAAGGGCCTCGTCGAGCGCCTCGGCGAGGCGCTCGACGTCGACCTTGCGTTCGCGCCTGCGGCGCTTCGCCGTATCTCGCGGCCGGCCGCGCCGCCACCGTCGCCGCTGCACGGGCGAACGGTGGGCGCGGTCGGCATGGTGTCGCCGGCGATCGCCGCCTCGGCCGGACGCCGGCGACGACGTGTACGTCGCCGAGCTGGACCTCGACGCGCTGTCGGCCACGGTCGTGGCCGCGCCCGTCAAGGCCCAGCCGCTGCCGCGCTTCCCGTCGATCGCGCGCGACATCTCGATCGTCGTCGATGACATCTTGCCCGCCGAAGCGGTTCGTGGCACGATCCGCTCGGCCGCGCCCGACACGCTCGTGTCGGTGCGCGAGTTCGATCGTTATCAAGGCAAAGGCGTGCCCGAGCGGCGTGTCAGCCTCTCGCTTCGTCTCACGTTCCGCTCTCCGGAGCGGACGCTGACCGACGCCGAAGTGCAGAAGGCCATGGACGCCATTCTCGCGGCACTGATCAAAGACCATCACGCCGTTCAACGTTAGCGGAGGTTCCGTATGTCTCGCGCCGCAGCAGCAACCCGCACTGTCGATCTCGAACCCATCGATCGCCTGGAAGAAAAAGTCAAGACGCTGGTCGCGATCATCGGCCGGCTGAAGGCCGATCAGGCGCGTGCGGCCGAAGAGAACGCGCGCCTCGCGCGCGAGCTCGAGGCCGCGCGCGCGCAGATCGCCGCCTCCGAAGCCGGGCTCGCCGAGGTGGCGGCGCTTCGGACGGAGCGCGAGACGATTCGCAGGCGCGTCTCCGACATGCTCGAACAGCTCGAGGGACTGAGCGTCTGAAAGTTCGTCGGTTCGTCGGTTCGTGAAGTTCGTCGGTTCGAGGTTCGAGGTTCGAGTTCGCGCACCCCGACTGACGAACCCACGAACCCTACGAACTTGAACCCCTACGAACCGCCAGGAGCCCATTATGTCCGAGCCTCATGTCGTGTCGGTCGAGATTCGCGGGCAGCGCTATCCCATCCGCAGCACGCTCGACGTGCAATACGTCCACGAGCTCGCCACCTACGTCGATGAGAAGATGCGTGCGGCCGCCGAATCGACCCCCTCGGGCGACTCCGTGCGGCTGGCCGTGCTGGCCGCCCTCAACATCGCCGACGAGCTGTTTCGGTGCCAGGATGCGCAGCAGGCCGGCCGGGGCGCGCTGGCCGAGCGCACCGAAGCCCTCGAACGGCTGGTCGATGCCGCGCTTGCTACCTGACCCCCAGCGGACTAAGATCGCTCTCGGAAACTGAGTTCCCTGCTTTGCGCGTGATGGTTCGGAGGCTCGTTTGGGCCAACGTTTAACCTAAGAGAATCGCAACGCTGCGCGGTGTGCATGCCTCGGTGCGAGGAAGCCTAAAGCGCGGCTCACGAGCGGTTCCACCTGCTTACGCAGGTCCATCGACCTCCCCACACGGCAAAGCGGGGCCTTTCGATACGTCCCACCCAGGTTGCTGACGTCAATTGCAGAGGTCATAAAGGATAGGGACCCGTATGGGCCTGTACCTCGTGTACCTCGTCAATATCGCCATCACGGCGGCGGCCGCCGCAGCCGTGTTCGCCTACTGGGTTGCCACCCGCAAGCGCATCGCCGCCGAGACCGTTGGGCGCGCCGACGAACAGGCCGCCCGCATTCTCAAAGACGCCGAGCGCGACGCCGAGGCCCGCAAGAAGGAAGCGCTGCTCGAGGCGAAGGAAAAGGCGCACGAGCTTCGCACCGAAGCCGAGCGCGCGGCGCGCGAGCGAAGCCAGCAGCTGAGCGAGACCGAGCAGCAGCTGAGCCGCCGCGAGGCCACGCTGGCCGACAGGGGTGTCGACGGCCGACCGCAAGGACCAGATCTCCAGGCGCGAGCACAGGCGGTCGCCGAGCGCGAGAAAGCCACGGCGGCCGCGGCCGAGAAATACGAGCAGCTCGTCGCGGCCCAGCAGCACGAGCTCGAGCGCGTGTCGGGCCTCACGACCGACGAAGCCAAAGACCTGCTGCTGAAGCACATCGAAGCCGACGCGCGGCGCGACGCGGCCAATCTCGTGAAGCGGCTCGACGCCGAGGCGCGCGAGCAGGCGGCCGCGAAGGCGCGCCAGTACATCACCGAAGCCATTCAGCGCAGCGCCGCCGAGCACACCATCGAGACCACCGTCTCCGTCGTCGATCTGCCGAGCGACGATCTGAAGGGGCGCATCATCGGGCGCGAGGGACGCAACATCCGCGCGCTCGAACAGGCGACCGGCGTCGATCTGATCGTCGACGACACGCCGGGCGCCATCATCCTCTCCGGCTTCGATCCCTACCGGCGCGAGATCGCGAAGCAGTCGATCGAGCGACTGATCGCCGACGGCCGCATCCATCCGGCGCGCATCGAAGAGGTGGTCGAGAAGGTGAAGGCCGAGATGGAAGAATCGGTGCGGAAGGACGGCGAGGCGGCCGCCTTCGAGCTCGGCATGCACGACCTCCATCCCGAGCTGCAGAAGCTGATGGGACGCCTGAAGTACCGCACCAGCTACGGCCAGAACGTGCTGAACCATTCCAAGGAAGTCGCGTACCTCGCCGGCATCATGGCGCGGGAAGTCGGGCTGAACGCCACGGTGGCCATCCGCGCCGCCTTCCTGCACGACTGCGGCAAGGCCATCAACCGCGAGCTCGAAGGCACGCACCTCGAGAGTGGGCATCGACCTGCTCCGCAAGCACGGCGAGAGCGAAGCGGTGGTCATGGCCATGGCCGCGCACCACATGGACATCGACTGGCCGTCGCTCGAAGCGATGATCGTGCAGGCGGCCGACGCGATTTCCGCGGCTCGTCCAGGCGCGCGCCGCGACATCCTCGAGTCCTACGTCAAGCGCCTCGAGAAGCTCGAGGAGATTGCCGATTCCTTCAAGGGCGTCTCGAAGGCGTTCGCGCTGCAGGCGGGCCGCGAGATCCGCATCATGGTCGAGAGCGAGCGCATCTCCGACGAAGAAGCGGTGTGGCTGTCGAAGGACATCGCGCGCCGCATCGAGAACGAGCTCGAGTACCCGGGTCACATCAAGGTGACGGTCATCCGGGAAACTCGCGCGGTGGACTACGCCAAGTGACCGTTGGCGAGCTCGGCGAGCACGCGCTGATCGAGCGCATCCGCGGCCGGCTGCCCGCTGCTCCGTCCTTCGTGCTCGTCGGGCTCGGCGACGACGCGGCGGTGCTGGAGCCGGAGCGGAACGCGCTCGAGGTGATCACGACCGATAGCCAGGTCGAAGGCGTGCACTTCGATCGGCGTTTCTCCGATGCGGCCGACATCGGCCACAAGGCGCTGGCCGTGAACCTGAGCGACCTGGCGGCGATGGGCGCGGCGCCGCGCGCGGCGCTGCTGTCGCTCGTCCTGCCGCCGGCATGGCCCGTGGCGCAGGTCGATGCGCTGCTCGACGGCCTGCTCGCGCTCGCCGATCGCGCGCGCATCGCGGTCGTCGGCGGCAACATCGCCCGCTCGCCCGGGCCGCTCGTCGTCGACGTCACCGTAACCGGCTCAGTGCATCGGCGCCGCGTGCTCACGCGAGCGGGCGCGCGCGCAGGCGACGAGCTCTACGTCACCGGCGCGCTCGGCGGATCCGCGGTCGGCCTGAAGGCGCTTCGTGCGAACTCCGGCGGCAACGGGCCCCGCCGTCGATCGCTATCGACGGCCGGAGCCGCGTCGTGAAGTTTGGCCTGATGCTCGGCCGCAACCGCGCGGCGACGCGCGTGCATCGACCTGAGCGACGGCCTGGCCGACGGCGTGCGGCAAATCTGCGACGCAGCGGCCTGGGCGCGATCATCGACGGCAACGCCGTGCCTCTCGAAGAAGGCGCGGGCTTGCACGATGCCCTCGCCGGGGGCGAAGATTACGAGCTCCTGTTTGCGGTCTCACCCAGAATGCGCTCGCGGTCTGAGAAGCGTGCGGCGTCTGGTGAAGGATCTCGCGGTGACGCGCATCGGGCATCTGACGGCCGATCGCGCGGTGCTGCTCGACCGCAACGGCAGCACGGAAGAGCTGCCGGCGGGGTTCGCCCACTTTGCATGACGTCGTTCTTCTGGCGGCGGGCCTTTCCCAGCGTGCTGCTGGTGTCGGGCTTCGTGTTGCTCTACGAAGCCACCGTCTCTGACTCGCGCTACGGAAGCCGCCAGGCCGAACTGCTTCGCGGCGGCGTCAAGGCCATCCCCGGCACACGGCTCCAGTTCAAGGCCACCGCCTACTGCAAGGGACAAACGACGGCATCAGGCGTCGCCGTGCGCAGCGGCATCGCGGCCGCCGACCCCGACATTCTTCCGGTCGGATCGGTGATCCAGGCCGATTTCGAGTCGAACCAGCACGACGGCGTCTACACCGTCATGGACACCGGGCCCGAAGTGCAGGGCAACGAGATCGACGTGTACATGTGGAGCTGCTTCGACGCGCTGCGATTCGGCCGTCAGGACGTGCATCTCGTCGTGCTTCGGCTCGGATGGAACCCGAAGGACACGACGCCGCTGATGGAGACGCTGTTCCATCGGCGCATTCCGTTCGTCCGCGCCAACGACGAACCCGAACAACCGCCGCGCAGCCGCGTCCGCGGCGACCCGCCCGCATTCCGGACGGCAGCGTCGCGCCGATCCCGAACCCTACGTTTGAGAGACCCGGACGGAAGGTCCGGAAGCTCCGGAGAATCCGCCGAGCCTGGAGGCTCCGCCGACGCCTCCGCCTGCCCAACTCCCTGATCGAACTAGCGGCGTCCTCGCGTCCCTTGTACTGCAGCTGGAACAGCTTGTAGTAGATCCCGCGCATGCGCGAGCAGGTGCTGATGGCTGCCGGACTCGCGCAGCTTTCCCTTGTGGAACACCAGAATCTTGTCCATGTCCTGAATGGTCGACAGCCGATGCGCGATGGCCAGCGTCGTCCGGCCCGACATCAGCACGTGCAGCGCGTCGCGAATCAGCAGCTCGGTCTCCGTGTCGACGCTCGAGGTGGCCTCGTCCAGAATGAGCACCGCCGGATCGAACGCGAGCGCGCGCGCGAACGACAGCAGCTGCTTCTGCCCGACCGACAGCGTGGCGCCGCGCTCGGCGACCGGCGCGTCGTAGCCTCCGGGCAGCGCCTCGATGAACCGGTGCGCGTGCACCGCCGTCGCCGCCTCGCGCACGCGCGCGTCGTCGATGGCGTCGTTGCCGAGGCGGATGTTGCCGGCAATGGTGCCGGAAAACAGGTGCACGTCCTGCAGCACGAGACCGAAGCGGTTCCGCAGCTCTGCGAGGTCCAGTCTTGCGAATATCGACGCCGTCGATCAGAATCCGGCCGCTCGTGACGTCGTAGAAGCGCAGCAGCAGGCTGATGAGCGTCGACTTCCCCGCTCCGGTCGCGCCGACAATGCCCACGCGCTCGCCCGGCTTCACCTCGAACGAGACGTTGCGCAGCACGTACTCCAGCTCGTCGGCGACGCGCGCGCCCGGCGTTGTAGGCAAACGACACGTCGTCGAAAACGATGTGGCCGCTCTGGGCTTCGGGCGCTGGGCTTTGGGCTTCGGGCTCTGAGGCTGTGAGCCTGGGTGCTGTGGGCTTTCGATGGCCACCTGGTGTCGAGCAGCTGAAAAATCCGCTCCGACGACGCCATCGCCGCCTGCAGCGTGTTGAACTTCTCCGACATGTCGCTGATCGGCCGGAAGAACCGGCCCGCGTACAGGATGAACGCGACGAGCGAGCCGAGCGTCAGCGTGCCGCTCAGCACGAAGCCGCCGCCGAACCAGAGGATCAGCGCCGTCGCGATCGCCGCCACGAACTCGACCGCCGGCAGGAACACGGCGTAGTAGAAAATCTGCTCGACGTTGGCGTCGCGGTGCTCGGCGTTGATGCGCGTCGAACCGCGCGTAGTTCGTCCGCCTCGCGCCGGAACAGCTGCACCGTCGCCATGCCGTTGATGTGCTCGTTGAGAAACGCGTTGATGCGCGCGATGCGGGCGCGCACCCTCCGGTACGACTCGCGCACGTTGCGGCGGAACCACTGCGCCAGCACCAGGATCAGCGGCAGCACCGAGAAGGTGATCGAGCGCCAGCCGCCAGTCCATCCAGAGCAGCGTCACCATGATGCCGGTCAGCATGAACAGGTCGCCGAACGCCGCGACGACGCCGGACGTGAACAGGTCGTTGATGACGTCCACGTCGGTCGTCACGCGCGTCATCAGCCGGCCGACCGGATTGCGGTCGTAGAACGACAGATCGAGCCGCTGCAGATGGCCGTAAATCTGCATCCGCATGTCGTACATGATGCGCTGGCCGATCATCTGCATCATGTAGGTCTGCGTGTACTCGAGCGGGAACGCGGCCGCGAGCACGACGAGGTAGATCGAGGCGATGCCGTTCAGCCCGGCCAGATCGCCCTGCGCGATGTAGCGGTCGATGGCGACCTTGACCAGATACGGCGGCACGAGCTGAACCACCGCGTCGCCGATGAGCGCCAGCAGGGCGCCGGCGACGTACCAGCTGTGCGGCCGCAGGTAGGCCAGCAGGCGGCGCATGAGGCGCGCGTCGTAGGCCTTGCCGAGGACTTCTTCTTCGTGGTGGTAGGACATCAGGACGCGGCCAGCTCTTCCTCGAGCAGCTGCTTCTTGTAGAGCTCGGCGTACTGCCCGCCGAGGCGGATCAGCTCGTCGTGCGTGCCGGCCTCCACGAGCCTCCCCTCGTGCAAGACGAGAATCTGGTCGGCGTCGCGCACCGTCGAGATGCGGTGCGAGATGATGATCGACGTCCGCGCCCTCATCACGCCCCGCAGCCTCGCGAGGATCTCTTCCTCCGTGTACGTGTCCACCGCCGACAAGGCGTCGTCCAGGATCAGGATGCGCGGATCGATGACGAGCGCCCGCGCAATCGCCGCGCGCTGCTTCTGGCCGCCGGACAGCGTGATGCCGCGCTCCCCGACCATCGTGTCGTAGCCGTTCGGAAACTCGCTGACGTCCTTGCTCAGCTGGGCGACGTCGGATGCGGCCACGACCGCGGGTCTCGTGCCTGCGGCGTCGCCTCGCCATCCGAACGCGACGTTGTCGGCCAGCGTGTCCGAGAACAGGAAGGGCTCCTGCGGCACGAAACCGATGGCCGTCCGCAGATCGGCCAGCGGAATGTCGCGCACATCGCGGCCGTCGATGAACACTGTGCCGCGCGGCGGATTGTGCAAGCCGCGGCAGCAGGTTCACGAGCGTCGACTTGCCGGAGCCGGTACCGCCGACGATCGCCACCGTCTCGCCCGGCTTGATCGAGAAGCTGATGTTCGTCAGCACTTCGCGAGTGCCGTAGAGGAAGCTCAGATGGCGAACCTCGATGGCCCCGACGATTGCCGCTTCCAGCGTCGAGCTCCCAGCTCCCGGCTCATCGCGTCGTTCGTCAACGACCGCCGGCACGGTGTCCATCACCGTCAGCATGCGCTTCCACGACGCCATGCCCTCGTTCGAGCAGGTTCGTGACCCAGCCGAAGGCAATCATCGGCCAGGCCAGCTGCGCGAGATACGCGTTGAACGCCACCAGCTCGCCGCGGGTCATGCGGCCGCTGATGACGTCGCGGCTCCCGAGCCACAGCGCGAGCAGCGCGCTGAAGCCCAGGAAGAGCGACATGGTCGGGAAGAACGCACCTTGCAGACGGCTCAGCCGCCGGTTGTGAGCCACGTAGTCCAGGTTCGAGCGGCGGAATCGATCGATCTCGGCCTGCTCCTGTCGATAGGCGCGGACCACGCGCACGCCGGTCAGCGACTCCTGCACGACCGCGCTCATGTCCGACAGCTTCTCCTGCACCTCTTCGAACGTCTTGTGGATGGCGGTGCCGAAGATCCTCACCGTCACCGATACGATGGGCAGCGGTATCAGGACGAGAAGCGTGAGTCGGACGTCGAGCGAGAACATCAGAAACAGACTCACCACCGATGTGATCAGCGTGTTGGCGAGATACATCACGGCCGGTCCCACCATCATGCGCACCGCCGAGAGGTCGTTGGTCGCGCGCGACATCAGGTCGCCGGTGCGATTCTCGTGGTAGAAGGACGCCGGCAGGCGCTCGAGGTGGGCGAAAAAGTCGTTGCGGAGGTCGTATTCGACGCCGCGGGAGGCGCTGATGATGATGCGCCGCATCCGGTAGCGGAAATACCCCGCCAGGGCCGCCAGCAGCAGAAGAACGCTGCCGTAGCCCGCAAGCTTTGCCCGCGTGACGCCGATATAGAGATCGTCGACGGCGTACTGCAGCACCAGCGGTGAGACCGCGAACAGCGCCGAGCACAGAGCCAGCGAGACGAATCCCAGGACGTACTCGCGGCGGTACCGACGGACATAGGCAATGAGACGACGAACCGGAGTCACTTGTACATTTCAGTATAGCGTGCTACCCTTGGCTGCCTTTCCCAGCAGGCCTGCGCGCGCCGGCTCGAACGTCGGACGGCGATCGATCGTTCTTCAAACAGAAAAGGTTTGGCCATGAACTCGATTCGAGTACTCGCGAGCGGATCATTCCTGTACGCCCTGCTCCTGATGCCGGCTGCAGCGCTCGCGCAATTTTCGGATACGCCGTTCTCGGACCCGGCCACCGGCGAGCGGTACCACATCGAAGCGGCGGGGGCGATCTGGAACCCGCCTCCCAGCCTGATCGTCTCGAGTGAAACGTTCGGAATCCTCGGCTCCAGATCGACGCGGTGAGTGACCTCGGCATCGATCGCAGAGCGCATCGGCGAGCTGCGATTCGTGCTGCGGCCCGCGCGCAAGCACAAGTTCCGCATCAACTACCTGCCGATGACCTACACGGCCGTCTCGTCGGTGCACCGCGACTTCACGTTCAACGGCGTCCGCTATTCGGCGAACCTTCCGGTGACGACCGATCTGTCGTGGACGACGTGGCTCGTCGGCTACGAGTACGACTTCCTCTACCACGACCGGTGGTTCGTCGGGTTCGTCGCACAGGCGAAGTTCACCAACGTGGGAGTCGACCTCGAGTCGCCCATCGGCGCCGACTTCGTCCGCGCGCAGGCGCCGATCCCCAACGTCGGCGGCATCGTCCGCTTCTACGTCGTGCCGAACATCTCCGTCACGGGCGAGTTCGTGGGGATCAAGATGCCCGAGAGTCTCAGCAACGACTACCGCGCCCACTACTTCGACTTCGACATCTACGGCACCGTGAACTTCAACGACTACGTCGGCGCGCAGATCGGCTACCGCCGCCTGGACGTGAGCTATCTGGTCGACCGGGATCGCGGCGACTTCAAGATGAAGGGGATCTACTTCGGCGGGGTTGTCCGCTACTAGGCCCGGCGGCTATCGCAGCACGCGCGCCGACAGCTTCGCCAGGCGCTTGTCGGCTTCGAGCAGCGTCTCGTCTTTCTTGCTGTAGACGAACCGCACCTTGGTGCGCCCGGCGGTCCGATCGTTGAAGAAGCTGCTTCCCGGAACCACCGCCACGCCGACCTCCGTCACCAGATACCTCGCGAACTCGATGTCCGACTCGAAGCCGAAGTGCGCGATGTCGGTCATCACGTAGTACGCCCCCTGCGGCTGCTTGAAGACGAAGCCGTGGCGCTCCAGGATGTCGCACAGCATCTTGCGACGGCGGGCGTAGCCGGCGGCCATCTCCGTGTAGTAGCTCTCCGGCATCGACAGCGCGGTCACGCCGGCCTCCTGCAGCGGCGCCGGCGCGCCGACGGTCAGAAAGTCGTGCATCTTGCGAATCGGCCCGGCGAGATCAGGCGGCGCGATCGCCCAGCCCACGCGCCAACCGGTGACGCTGAACGTCTTCGACAGCCCGTTGATCGTGACGGTGCGCTCGGCCATTCCGTCGATCGTCGCCATCGGCACGTGCCGATGGCCGTCGTAGATGATGTGCTCGTAAATCTCGTCGGTGATGGCGAGCACGTCCCACTTCTGGCACAGGCGGGCGATGGATTGAAGCTCGTCGCGCGTGAAGACCTTGCCGGTCGGGTTGTTCGGCGTGTTGATGATGATCGCGCGCGTCCGATCGTTGAACGCCGCCGCCAGCTCGCGCTCGTCGAACGTCCAGTCCGGCTCGCGCAGGCGCACGAAGCGCGGCACCGCGCCCGAGATGATGCTGTCCGGCCCGTAGTTCTCGTAGTACGGCTCGAAGATCACGACCTCGTCGCCTGGGTCGAGCACGGCCAGCAGCGTCGAGAGCATGGCCTCGGTCGAGCCGCAGCACACGGTGACCTGCGTCGGACTGACTGTCGCGCCGTAGCGCTTCGAGAAATCGCCGGCGATCGCCTCGCGCAGGTTCTCGGCGCCCCAGGTGATCGGATACTGATTGATGTCGCCCTGAATGGCGCGCACAGGCCGCGTCCTTGATCGACTGGTGCGCGGCGAAGTCCGGAAATCCCTGCGACAGGTTGACCGCGTCGTGCTCCTGCGCAAGACGGGTCATTTCGCGGATGACGGATTCGGTGAACTGCGTGGCTTTTCTGGACCCGCGTGGTTTCATCGCCCGAGATTATACTGCCCGCATCCGCCCGGAGCGATGGCGTTTTTCTCGCGCCGCTCCAGCTAACTCCTTCTAGTTCAACGAATAAAGGCGACGATAGTCTTCGGCGGTGCCGAGCATCCGCTTCACGTACTGCTGGGTCTCGGGATACGGAATGTCGTCGATGAACTCGTCCCGCGGAATGTCGGACGGCCGCTCGCGGATCCACCGGCGCACGACGGTTTCGCCGGCGTTGTAGCTCGCCAGCCCGAGGTGCACCGAGCCGAACTCGCGGATCTTCTCCGCCACGTAGGCGGTGCCGGCGCGGATGTTGAACTCGGGATCTGTGCGCAGCCGAGACGTATACCGGATACCGAACCGCTTGCGCGTACGTCCGAGCGGTCGGTGCCATCAACTGCATCAGCCCCGTGGCGTTGGCGTGCGACGTGATATCGCGGACGAACGTCGACTCCTGCGCCATCAGCGCAGCGATCAGGTACGGGTCGAGATCGTTCTGCGCCGAATATTTCTTGATCAGATCCCAATAGCTCAGCGGGAAGATCGTCGTGAGGATCTCTCGCGGAAGCTGCTCTCCCCCGCGCGCCATGAACTGCGGGTACGCGCGGTGCATCAGCGTGATCGAGCCGCGTGCGAGCGTGAACTGTCGCGTGCCCGATTCGGACGCCGCCATCTGCCTCTGCGCCCACGCGATGGTGGCAGTCACGGCGGGTGAATCGCCCCAGCGGGCTTGTGCATACTCCAGCTCCTTGACGGCCGGTTCGTAGAGGCCGAGGGCCAGCAGCGTGCGAATCGCCGGCTCGGTGGGCGGAAACGGACGAGCCGTCGCCGGCGGAGCCTGAGGCGCTTGCATCGAGAACGCGACCGTGCCGGCTCGCGGCGTCTCACCGTATTTCTTCAACAGCGCTTCCGCCAACCGCCCGTAGTACGTGTTCTGGTAGTCGGTGACGGTCAGCTGATATCGCTCGATGGCGCCGGCGCGATCGTCAGACCCGTCGCGCGCGCGCGCGGACCAATACAGCCACGCCGGCCGATAGTCGGACCGCGGGAAGTTCATCGACGCCGATTCGAAGTACTGCACCGTGTCGGCGTACATCCCCTTCCGATAGGCGAGCCAGCCGACTTTCCACGCCGCTCGTTCTGCGTATCGTCCGCGCGGAAAGTCGGCGTACATCTCACGGAAGACCTCGTCCGCGTCGTCGTCCCGGTCCTGCTGGATGTAGTACGTCGCGAGGTGATTGAGCGCCTCTTCGCCCCACGAGTTGCGCGGGAAATCGCGGGCGAGGGCGCGGGCCTGCTGAGCGAACGCGTCGTAGTTGCGCAGGCCGCGATCGGCCATCAGAGAGAAGAAGCGCGCCTCCGCCTGCCGGGCGCCGGTGTTCAGGTACGGGCGCAGCGCGTCGTGCGCCTGACGATGACGTGACTGAAGCTGGTCGATTTCCGCCAGCCGCAGCGACACCAACTCGGCGTCGTCTCCAGACGCGTGCGGCTGCAACCGCACGAAGCTGGCTCTCGCCTCGGCGTACTGGCGCGCACCGAACAGGCGCTGTCCGCGTCCAAGCTCGAGTTTGTACCTCGCGTTGCCCGCTGCAATCGGCTGCACTTCGGACAACGTCTGCAGCGGCGTCTCGGCCCGAGCCGCATGCTCGCTCATCGGAAACTCGTAGTAGAGGTGGAGAAACGCCTCGGCCGCACGGCTGGGGTCGTCGCCAGCTTGCGCCGCGTTGGCGAGGCTCAGCCAGATCGCCGCCCCTTCGTCGCCGCGAGGCGCCGCTTCGCTTTCGAGCAAATTCTCGTAGATGTCGGCCGCCGCGTCGTGATCGCCCATCTCCTGCGCGGCCTCGGCTTCGCCAAGAGCCGCAGCCTGGCCCACGAAACCTTCGGTGCCCTTCAACGCAGCAAAGCGCTTGCGGGCGGCCTCGAATCTGCGCAGCCTGAGCTCGGAGACGCCGGCGTAGTACGACGCGTGCGGCTGCAAAGCGGATCGTGCGGCTGCTGCTGCCGTGAAACGCGCCAGCGCTTGCTCGTACCGCTCGTCGGCGTACATCCGAAGCGCAGCCTGAAAGTGAACATAGGACGGGTTTGCGGCCGCGGCATCGCGATCGGCGGCCGAAGCGGCCATCCACAGCTGAGCCGCCTCGCGTGCAACGGGTGGATGCGCGGTTGGCGCGAGCGGCGCCAGCGCGATATCGGCGGGCCGCTCGGCAAATGGACGCGCCGGCTCAAACATCACCAGCACCATGACGGCACTCGCGAGGATCAGCGCGTTTCGAGCCCTTGATCGCACGTAGTTCGATTATCGGGACACGATCCCGTCAAGTCAAGCAAAGGCGGACACTTAGGGTCAATGGGGTCGAACTGCGAAGTTCCGGTAACGAACTAGCGCTATCCTTAGCGCGGGTACGCGGGCCCCGCGAGCCGGACACTCCACTGAAGGCGAGGCGAGCAGACATGACGAGACGATCGTGCGATTGCGGCGTGTCGCGACGCGACATGATCAGGATCGGCGCCGGAGGCATAGGGTTCAGCCTCTTCGGAGGGCTCGGGCCTGTGCCGTTTGTCTTCAACAGAGCGAGCCAGGTGGTCTCGGCCGCCGAGTCGAACAAGATCCTCGTGGTGTTCGAATGGTTCGGGGGCAACGACGGGCTAAACACCATCGTCCCTTACGGAGACCAGGCCTACTACAAACATCGGCCCACCATCGGCATTGCGGAGAAGGACGTCCTCAAGATCGACGCCCAGTTCGGCTGGCAGAAGTCGATGGGCGGCATGAAGAATCTCTACGACGACGGGAAGGTGGCCATCGTGCAGGGCGTGGGCTACGACCAGCCGTCGTTCTCGCATTTCACGTCGGAATCGTTCTGGCACACCGCCGCCCCAAACAGCGGCAACGAGTTCGGCTGGATCGGACGAACGGCGGCAGCGCTGGATCCCGCGGGTGCACGTGAGAATCTGATCGTCAACGTCTCCAGCAGCCAGACTCTCGCGGTGAAAGCCGAGAAACACGTGCCGCTGGTCTTCATCGATCCCGAGAGATTTCAGCGCGGCGTGTTTGCCCAGGAGAAGGTCGCGATCGAGGCGCTGAGCGCGCACGCGGCGCCGGTTGGTGATGCCCATCAGTACGTGCAGGAGGTGACGAGGAGCGCGGCGCAGGCCTCCGAAGTCGTGCGGGCTGCCTGGAGCCGCTATCGGGAGAAGGAAAATTCGAATCTACGCCTCTTGGATCTCGACAAGGTCGTCGCGCTGATTGAAGCCGACTTCCCCACCCGGCTCTACTACGTGCCGTTGCGCAACAGCTTGTTCGATACGCACGTGAATCAGGCCGCGCCGCACGACCGGCAGCTGCAGGTACCGTTCGGACGCCATCGCGGGGTTCTTCCAGGAGATGAAGCGGATCGGACGTGCCGACGACGTCGTCATGTACGTCCACAGCGAGTTCGGCCGGCGCGTGCCCGAAAACACGAGCTTGGGCACCGATCACGGCACCGCCCAGGTGAACTTCATCATCGGCAACGCCGTAAAGGGCGGCATGTACGGCACCCCGCCGAGCCTGACCAACCTGGTTCTCGACGGCAATCTGGAAATCACGACGGACTTCCGTAAGGTCTACGCGACTCTGATTCAGGAATGGATGGGCGGCGACGCGACGAAGGTTCTGGGGCAGAAGTTCGACACGATCAACCTCTTTCGAGCATAGGAGGACGACATGGCCGCTCGAGTAAGTTGGTCGCCCGGACCCGCAGCCTGGAAGGACGACCTATCCCCTATCTCGGCCGCCGACTGGAACTACGATCGCGCGGCGCATCTGCTGTCGCACGCCGGTTTTGGCGGCACGCCGGACGACGTTCAGAAGCTGACTGATGCGGGCCTCGAGCGCGCCGTGCGCTCGCTGGTGCACTACGAAAGCCTGCCGAATCCGAACCTGCGTCCGTTCGTCGAATCGGGATTCTGGGATCCCACACTCGACGGCTTTCCGGAGAGTCGTCCCGAGGCGACGGATCGCGCGCTCAAGAGCGGCGCGTCGATGGGCGTCGAGAACAAGCCCTCTGGCAACCGCCCGATCCAGCCAGCGTCAGACCGTTTCTTCTACTGGTTGCGCGCGACGATGCTCGAGACGCGTCGGCTTGGATACTGGTGGGCAAACCGGATGCTCCAGACATCGCATCCCGTGCAGGAGAAGATGGCCTTGCTGTGGCACGGCCACTTTGCCACGCACGAAAACAAGGTTCGCGACTACCGGAAGATGTTGCAGCAGATCGAGCTGTTCGAAGCCTATGCAACAGGCAACATCCGGGATCTCACCGTCAAGGTCGCGCAGAATCCCGCGATGTTGTACTTCCTCGACGCGCAGTACAACGTCAAAGGCGCTGCGAACGAGAACTTCGCCCGCGAGGTGATGGAGCTCTTCACGATGGGCGTCGGAAACTATTCCGAGAAAGACGTGCGCGAGGGGGCGCGCGCGTTCACCGGATGGTATTTCGACAATCTCACGTTCAAGGTGAATCGGGACAAACACGACGACGGAGCCAAGACATTTCTGGGCAGGACCGGGAATTTCGACGGCGTGGACGTCGTGAAGATGATCTTTGAGCAGCCGGTGACGGGGGAGTTTCTCGCTGGAAAAATCTATCGGTTTCTGGTGCGCGACGAGTTGTCCGCTGCTCTAAGAACGAAGCTGGCCGGAATTCTGCGATCCAACAACTACGAAGCGAAGTCGCTCTTGACGGCGATCTTCTCGTCGAAAGACTTCTACAGCGCGGCCAGCTACGGCGCTCACATCAAGGGGCCCGTCGAGCACATGGTCGCAATGATGAAGCACCTGGGCGTGAGCGAGATTCCCGGCGTGCCCGACTTCAACCAGTCGACCATATCCATGGGACAGCACCTGCTGAACCCTCCTTCGGTGGCCGGCTGGGCGGGAGGCAAGGCGTGGATCACTCCGGGATTGCTGATTGCCCGCGGGAACATCGCTCGCGAGGTGCTCATTCCCGACATGACCGGCTTCCGCGATTGGAACTTCAGCGCAGGCAGCGACGACGTGCTCGGGCGCCGGCTGCGAGACGGCTACGACATCGGCGCAGCCACCGCTGTCGGTGACCCTGCGAACATGACGATGTTCGACAAGGCTGCCCTCGAGCGCGACGAGCAGTTCAACACGCGCATTTCCGGCTACATCAGTTGGGAACAGGCGGCGCGCAAGCTCATCCCGACGCCACGCCACGCCGCCAAATTCGATCTCTCCCAGACGGTGCTCGACAGCGGCTCGACCACGACGGGTGAAGCCGTCGACTACTTGCTGTGGCGGATGGTCCGCGTGCCGGTTGCAAATGTGACCCGCGACGCGTTCGTGGCGTTTCTGACCAAGGAGCTGGGAACCGACAGCCTTGCGCGCGCGAAGACCTACATGGAAGACCCGCTGCGCATGACGGTGCACCTGATCATGAGCACGGCGGAGTACCAGATCGTCTGAACGATCCCGCTAATACGAGAGGTGACAATGAGCGCGAAGAATTTCGTGACCGTCGCGGCTGTCGTGCTGACCACGGCGATGCTGGCGGGCCAGGAAAAGGACTACACGCCGACGTGCAAGATGTGCCCCGGCACGTATGTCCCGGCGGCCGAAGTGCAGGCCTACGTGAAGCGCGCGGTGGCCAACCAGCTCACCGATCAGCAGATCAGGCAAGTCGATGTCGGCAAGGCCAACGTCGGTGTTGCGGTCGTCCACCGCGGCCGGCTGGCCAATCCTCAAGCAGTCGCCGAGCACGACCTCGTCAGCGAGGTCTATCACGTGACCTCTGGCTCGGCCACGCTCGTTCTCGGGCCAGACCTTGTCGGCAGGCAGCGCCGGCCTTCGACGGAAACGGCGGTGCGGCTCTTGAACGGCCCGGGGAACAACGCCAAATCCATTCGTAATGGCGTCGCCTACGAGCTGAAAGTCGGCGACGTGGTCGTCATTCCGGCTGGCACCGGGCACCAGTTCACGAAGATCGACGATCACATCACCTATCTGATGGTGAGGATCGACCCGGACAAGGTGACGCCGCCCAAGACCGAGGCCGATTCGAAAGCCGATCTGCAGACCGACGGCCGCGCCACGTCGGGCGGCGCGGGCACGGCGACGTCACCGCGGCGCTGACGTGTTTGATTTCCTGAAGTACGACTTCGGTTACACCTGGTACATCGGATACGGCCTTGCTTTCCCGCTGGCACTCGCTGCGGCCGTCGCCGCACTCGCACAACGGAAAGGATGGCCGCGGTGGGTGACGATGGTCGCCTGCGTCGTCGGCGTGTGGGCCCTTGTCGGCTTGTTCCTCATCAACATCGCGTGGGGCATCAACAGACCGATGGAAATTCCGGCGCCGCGTTTCCTGGCCTCTGGAACCGGCCGTGTGCTGGATGCAGGGGCGGGCTCCGGGCGAGCCGCCGTCGGAGTGCTGTTGGCGCGTCCAAGGGCAACCGTCACTGGACTTGATATCTATAGCGGCTATTGGGGCATCGACGACAACACGCCGGATCGATTCATGAGGAACGCTCGCATCGCTGGCGTCGCCAACCGTGCCGACACTCGGACCGGCGACATGCGGGACATGCCCTTTCGTGACGGCGAGTTCGATGCGGTTGTCAGCTCGTACGCGATCGACCATCTCCGGCGAGACGACCTCGTGAAAGCCATGTCGGAAGTGGCGCGGGTCCTCAAACCGCGCGGTGACTTCCTGGCTTTGATCGTCAATCCCGACTGGCTGACGGTGGCGTTCGCGCCGCCGATTGCGCATCATCCGCGTCCGGACACGTCGCGATGGCGGTCGTTGCTCGACAAAACCGGTTTCGCAGTCCTCGAGGAAGGCACGAAGCCGGCGACGTTGTACTTCCTCGCGCAGAAGCGCGCCAGCTGACCGATGCTATCGTAACGTCAATGCCGCTTCGCTCGCTCGCGCGTCACTGGGAGTTTCTCGCACGTCGGGATCCCCTGCGGGCAGTGCTGACCGACCGTGAGCGGTCGGTTGAGGAGTTCTTCAGAAGCGGCGAAGAGGAGCTTCGGGCTGTGCTGACTCAGGCGGAAGTGCTTGGGATCACCATCGACCGCAGCCGCGCACTCGATTTCGGCTGCGGCGTGGGACGCCTGACGCAGGCCATGGCTCGGCATTTCGCGCGATGCGATGGCGTCGACATCGCGGCCTCGATGATTGCGTCGGCCCAACGGCACAATCAGTACGGGGATACCTGCCACTACCACCTCAACCACTCAGCCGATCTCAGGCAGTTTCAGAATCGCTCCTTCACGTTGATCTATTCGGTTCTCGTTCTGCAGCACATGGAGCCAGTCAGGGCAAAGACGTATCTGCGCGAATTTCTGCGCCTCCTGGTGCCGGGTGGCCTGCTGGTGTTCCAGCTTCCGAGTCACCGAACTCCCCAGGAGCCGCCCGAACGTGCCCGCCGAACACTGAGCGATCGGCCGCTGCCGGCGGGCGCCTGGCGAGCGCAGGTCACCACCAACGCAAGGGCCGTCACCCTTCAGGCTCGACAACTCCTGCGTCTGGAGGTCACGGTTCGCAACGGCAGCGATTGTCGATGGCCTTCGCTGGGGCGCCCGGACGAGCGTTATCAGATTCACGTGGCTGACCGCTGGCGCCTCGAGGACGGATCGGTATGGAAGAACGACGACGCCCGCTGTCCGCTGCCGTTCGACCTGGAGCCCGGCGCGGAGGCAACAGTGCTGTTGGACGCCACGGCGCCCGATGTCAACGGCACTTACCTCCTTGACGTTGACGTCGTTCAGGAAGACGTCCGCTGGTTCGGCGACAGAGGGTCGATGCCGGCGCGCGTCAGAGTCGTGGTCGAGGGAGGATTGCCGGCTCGTGCAAAACCACCCGCAGAACCCATCGCGGTCCCCCTGATGGCAGCAACGCCGCCAGCGCGGTTGAGGCATCCCGGCCTATTTCTTCTCTTCAAAGCAACCGGTCTCCGCGCGGCATATTGGACCGTCCGTCGGATGATCGACGCCGGCAAGGATCACAAGGATTTCCTGTCTACCGCGTGGCGACGCTGGCAAAGCCACCACCAGCCGCACATGGACATGCACTGCGTGCCGCAAGACGAGGTCGCAGCGCTGATTCGCGAGTGTGGCGGAACGCTTGTGGATACTGAGAAGGAACTGGTGCCGGGCGGGTTTCAGAGCTATCGGTACTGGGTGGTGCGTCGTCAGAACTAGACCCGGCGATCTCTGCGCCTTTGACCTAGGGTTGCAGCGTCAAGTCGAGCAGCGACGTGATCTTGGTGGTTTCGTTGCCGAACTTGATCGGAAGGTCGACAAGGCCTCTCACCGCGAACGGAGGGGCGGCAAGGTCAATCGCTCGATATCCTCCGGGCTCGATGTCCGGGTTCGCGCTGCCGCGGTCATTCGTGAGAATGACCCACTTGTATTTGCCCTTCCTCAGGTTGTTCCTGATGAACTTTTGCGCCAGGTCGTTGGAGAGATGCTGCAGTACGTCCTTGGAGATGAGCAGGTCTGCGGCGGGTAGTTCCTCGGTGATATCGCCCACCCTGAACGTGATCCTGCCGTTCTGGTACTTCTTGCGAACAGCCTCGATGACATCCGAGGCGATATCGACTCCGAGGTAGCTCGCGTCTCCCCAATCCATCGCGCTCGAGAACGTCCAGTCTCCGCAGCCGGCGTCCACGACCGACCTCACGCCATGCGTCTTGACGAATTCTTCGACATAGGCGCGATATTCCCGCGTGATCTCCAACGTCGATCCCGTGCCGCTGACTCCCCGGCCTGTGACATCTTTGCCCCAGACTCCTTCGGCATAGATGCGATTGAAGGTGTCGGTCAACGGCGACCGCTGGTAGACAGCCGTGATCGCGAGGTAGCTGACCGCCAGCGCAGCGGCCAGGCCGGCGGCAATGGGAAGACGTCTCTTCATCTCAGCCAGTGTAGTCAAACACGCGCCTACATGCCCTTGCAACGCGGAGAAGTCTGTCGGAAGATCCACCGGCAAGAACCTTGGGTACGTGGGTGGGGACCTCGATCAGTGAGGAGTTGCATGACCAGCCTTTCGTTGTGCCGGCGCGGCTTGCTCGTCATCGTCTCGCTTGCCTCCTTGTCGGTTTTGGCAACGCCTGCAGCCGCGCAGCCGGGCTTCAGTCCGATGGATAAGTCCCAACCGGCCCAGAGTGGGCAGGACACCAACCTCAGGGTGCACGCGACGCCTTCGACCGTGACCCCACTCGAGAAAATTCCGATCGATAAGCTGAAGCTTCCCGCCGGCTTCAAGGCCGAAATCTGGTCGCACGGCCATCCCGGCGGACGCACCATGGTGGAGGGCCCGAAGGGCACGATCTTCATGGGCTCGCGGACCATCGGACGCGTCTATGCCATCACGAACCAGGGCGGCAAGCGCGACGTGAAGATACTCCTACAGGGACTCACGCAGCCGAACGGTCTCGCGATCAGGGATGGTGCGCTCTATGTGCTTGCCATCAACCGGGTGCTGCGCTTCGACAACATCGAGGACAAGCTGGACAACCCGGGCCAGCCGGTCGACTTGACCGAGAAGTTCAATCTGCCGCCGGAAGTCCATCACAATTGGAAGTACGCGGACTTCGGGCCGGACGGCAAGCTCTACATACAGGTCGGTGCGAACTGCAATATCTGCGAGATCAATCCGGGCGTGCACGCGCACATCCGCCGCTACAACGCGGACGGCTCCGGGATGGAAATCGTGGCGCGCGGGGTGCGCAACACGGTCGGCTTCGATTGGCATCCGGCAACCGGGGAACTCTGGTTCACCGACAATGGGCGCGACTGGGCTGGAGACGAGGGGCCGGAGGACGAGCTCAACCGCGTGGCCACGGGCCGCGAAGGCGCTTTCTACGGCTTCCCCTATTGCCACGCCAATGGCATTTCGGATCCGGACATCCGCATCCCGAACGCCTGCGCCAGCGTGACCATGCCGGCTGCCTTGATCGGGCCGCATTCCGCCGGTCTCGGCATCACGTTCTACACCGGCGACATGTTCCCGAAGAGCTACCAGAATGCCGCGTTCATTGTCCGGCGCGGCTCCTGGAACCGGACGCAGAAGTTCGGCTTTGATGTGGTGACCGCCTCCACCACAGGAGGCAAGGCGACGATCCGGCCGTTCATGACCGGATTGCTCGACACCGCCAAGAACGAGTTCTACGGGCGGCCGGCCTATGTCCATCAGATGAGGGACGGCACGCTCCTGGTTTCCGACGAGCAGAACGGCGCGACCTATCGGATCAGCTATGAAGGCAAGGGCGGCACACGCTAGCAAAGGGGTGACGCATCCTGCACTCGAGTGGCGGCCGCTGGCTCTCGGGTTGTCGGCTGCCATGCTTTGCCTGGGCTCGGCCGCCGCACAGGGCCCGGCAATCGCCGAGCGGATCGCGACCTGCGTCGCCTGCCACAGCGAGGATGGCAATGCGCGCATGGCGAAAACCCCCTCGCTGGCCGGCCAGCCCGAGCTCTTTCTGGTCAATCAGCTGATCCTGATGCGCGAGGGCGTGCGCACGATCGAGGTCATGTTGCCATTCGTGAAAGACCTGAAGGACCCGGAGATCGAGGCGCTGGCCCAGCACTATGCCGGACTCGCGCCCAAGGCGAGCGACGAGCCGATCGATCCCGCGCTCGTGCGGCGCGGGGCCGAACTGTCCGAAGCGCGACGCTGCGGCTCCTGTCACCTGCCGAATCTGGCCGGCCAGGATCAGATTCCCCGACTGGCCAGGCAGCGAGTGGACTACCTCATCCATTCGCTCCAGCAGTTTCGCGACAATCCGTATCCGGGCGCCGACACCATCATGAGCGGTGCTGTGGCCGGGCTGTCCGACGGCGATCTGGTCGCGCTCGCCCACTACGCCGCGTCGCGATAGCGGCCGCGCCGCCGTCGCATCGTCCGAGCGCCAGATGTACCGCGCGCTCTGCTCGCGGGACGTGAGCAGAACGGCGGAATCGCAGGCGCTCCTCAACCGAGCGATCGCGATGGTGGAGGCGAATGCCCTGACGCCTGAAGCCGCGACAGCGCCTCGCGCGCCGGTCGACGGCGGCGAGAGCACCGACGAGCCCGCCGAGCAGTCTCCCGACACCGACGTCGACGAGCCGTAAATACGGCACCGTTTGCCTTCAAGCAACCGAGTTGAGTCCTGCAATCCGAAGTCGCAAGATTTGCGTCCCCGACCTCGATGTCGTCCTCCCGGCGGCGTCCCATCGCATGAGCGGGGGGATTGCCTGGTTTGCCGAGCACGTCGAACCGACCGTCAGCTTCAGCAGCCACTAAAGCAGCACATTCCACGCCTACCGTGGTGCTGCGCTCAACAGAGACACTGGTGCTTCGTAATGGGTCTGTTCGAGCAGGTGTCCCAGTTCCGCCTGCATCTGCTGAAGGGTGTGACGCGCGTCGGGACGGTCAATGATGTTCGTCTCTTCGTAGGGGTCTGTGTCGAGATCGTACAGCTCATCCATCCCCTGCAGTTCGCGATACTGGATGTATTTGTGCCGCGCGGTTCGCGCCGCCACGTAGCCCATGTTCCGAATGCGCGGAAACACGGTCTCGGTGAAGTACTCAATCAGGAATGACGTGCGCCACTCTCGTGCCTCATTCCTTGAGTACCGGCACAAGGGAGCGACCTTGCATTCCTGCCGCAGGTTGGAGTCCGGCGACTTCGAGCAGCGTCGGGGCGATGTCGATACTCAGGGCCATCTCGGGCGGTGTCGAGCCGGCCGTCGTCAGTGGCGGATAGCAGATGACGAGCGGAATGCGGATCGTCTCTTCGTACGCCAGACGCCGCTCCTCGTTCAGTCCATGCTCGCCGTAAAAGTATCCGTGGTCGCTGGTAAACACGACCATCGTGTTATTCAAGATGTGCTTGCGCTCCAGGGCCGAGAGGATCCGGCCCAGGCTATCGTCGACGCCCAGCAACATCTCGAGACGGCCCCTGATCTCGTCATCAGACGTGGCCGTCTTCTGACCGAGTGGAGGAAGCTGGTCAATCTGACGAAGGAGCGCCGGTTTCCCAAGCGGGGGCTTAAACGCACTGGCGCGCCGAGGCATGACCCGACCAACGTAACGACCGCGGTGGCGCTCCGCGGCCACAAAGCCACCGGGCTGTCCAGGGATCGGGACGATACTCCCGTCGTCGCGCTGAATCACATTGGGATGGATGGCCTTGTGTGCCAAGTACACCAGAAACGGACGATCCGACGGACGCTCGATGAATCGTTCGACATAGTCGGTGAGCAAGTCAGTCGTGTACCCCTTGGCGTGGACCCGTTCGCCGTCCACATTCAGTGAGGGGTCGATCGCATCGCCTTGCCCCGGCATCGCGACCCAGTGGTCGAATCCCGGCCGAGGGCTGTCATCGTTGCCCATGTGCCACTTGCCGAAGAAGCCGGTGCGGTAGCCGGCGCGCTGCAGCTCCAATGGGAACACGGGCAGGTTATGGCTGGGCCGAGCGGTGTTGTCGACGATCCCGTTGGTGTGCGGATACCGGCCCGTGAGAAAGCTCGCCCGGCTGGGTGAGCACAGTGGCGTCGTGGCGAAGGCGTTCGTGAAGCGCGCCCCGTCACGCGCGAGCCGGTCCATGTTCGGCGTGTCGATGAACGGATGGCCGGCCACCCGCATCTCATCCCAGCGCATGTCATCGACAAGCACCATGACGATGTTCGGTTGCCGCGGCGGCGCAGAGGGCGGAAGCGTCTTCTGGGTCTGATCAGGCGCGGTGCAGGTCGTGGTCAGAAGGGCGCCGACGACCATGGAGAGATGAGGAGCCCTCAATCGGAACCTCCCATTGACACCGGGCCGTCGTACCACCGTGCAGAACGCGCGTACTATAGTTCATTCGGCGTAATCCAAGCCCTTGCTGGGCACCAAGACCTCTCAACGACACAGCGGTATATGCACATCAGTCCCGCCGTGGTCGAGGATGCGATCCGCTTGTTGGATCAGCCGGGGTTCCGGCGTGGAGACAGTTGGGAGACGGCAGGAAATCGGAGCTAAAGGCGCAGATTTCCTAAGGAAAGTGGTGGAGGCGGCGGGAGTCGAACCCGCGTCCGAAAGCACATCGTCGAAGGAATCTACATGCGTATCCGCTTCTGATGTCTCGCATCCGGCGTGAGGAAGCGGCGAAAAACCGCCGGATACCAGACCCGGTAAGTCTCACCTCTCGAACGCCGAGCCGCCCTTCGAAAGCCAGCCTGCTTAATGGCGTTCGGCCCCCAGCCACCAGGCGAGGCCAGGGCGAACGTCACTGCTTAGTTAATTAAGCAGCGAGAGCGTACTGATTGTCCGCAGTTAACGGATGTCCCATCAGATTTACGAGTTAATGGTGCTCGGCATGCATCCCGCGAGTCCATACCTCCGTCGAAACCGGAGCGCCCCCAAAGGGTGACCAGTCCCTATTATCGCCCCAATCGCCAATCACCAGTCACCCAATCGCCTGTAAACTACCCCGTGCACTTCGTGTACATCGTCCGCTGCGCCGATGGGACGCTCTACACGGGGTATGCACGTGACCCAGCTAAGCGTACAGAAGTACACAACGCCGGCCAGGGCGCCAGGTACACCAACTCGCGGCGTCCTGTCTCGCTCGTCTTTTCAGAAGGCTGGCCGTCTCGAAGTGCCGCGCTCAAGCGAGAGCACACAGTAAAGACGCTGACGCGCGCGCAGAAAGAAGCGCTGATCGCAGCCGCGCGACCAGGCTAGTCGGGATTGCGGACTAGGGGTCGGGGATTGGGCTCAAGCGTTCCTTGCGGCTCCGAGGAGGCCGCAGGAACCGCACTCGCCGGCAACCGGACGACGAACGTCGACCCCTTGCCCGGCCCTTCGCTGCTCGCCTCGATCGTCCCGCCGTGCATCTCGACGATATGGCGCACGATGGACAGCCCAAGACCGAGCCCGCCATGGCGCCGCGTCGGTCCGCTCTCGGCCTGGCGGAATCGCTCGAAAAGATAGCGGACGGAATTCAGGCGTGAAGCCGATGCCGGTATCCCGCACCTCCACTTCGACGTGCCGCTCCAGCCGCCGCAGCGCAACCGAGACGCGTCCGCCTTCGGGCGTGAACTTCACGGCATTCGACAAGAGGTTCCAGAACACCTGCCTCAACCGATTGGGATCGCCGCTGATGAAGCCCGCGGCGTCGAGCGAGCGCTCGATCGTGATGCCCCTCGCCTCGGCCGAGGGCGCAAGAGTCGCCACGCCATCATCCAACACCTTGCTGATATCGGTCGGCTGCATTTCGATGCGCGCTTTTCCGGAAATGATGCGCGACACGTCGAGCACGTCCTCGACAATCTGGGCCAGCGCTCCGGCGTTCCGTTCCATGACTTCGAACGCGTGCGGCATGCGGTCGGCCGGAACGGCGCCCGACCGGAACATCCGCGCATAGCCCAACACCGCATTCAGCGGCGTCCGCAATTCGTGGGAAAGCGTGGCAAGAAACTCGTCCTTCAAGCGATTGGCATTCTGCGCGACCTGGTAGGAGCGCGCGTTCTCCACCGACATCGCGGCTCTGGCCGCGATGTCCTCGGCGAGCCGCAACTCGTCGGGAGCCAAGCGACGGCCTCGGCTCCGCGTTGGCCAGCGTCAGCACCCCCAGGACGCCGGAGGGCCCTCGCATGGGCACTCGCAGAAACGACACGAGCTTGAGCGAGCGGAGGCCGGCCAGCCGCTCCTGGTCGCCCTTTGCTGCGGCCACGAGCAGCTCGTCCGGTATCTCGGGCAGGAACATCGCCTCTCCGGTGTGCACGACCTGCACAGCGCTTGCTTCGAAGCTGGGGTCGTGCGGCGCGATGTTCAAGAGCGCACCTTTGGCCTCGTCGGGGGCGGCCACCGCGAGACGAACAAGCCGCCGTTCTTCGCTTACCACGTCGATCGCGCAGTAGTCGGCGACGTACGGCACGATGGTCTGCGCGAGATCGTGAAGCACCTGCTCGGTGTCGAGCGATCGCCCCAGCGTAAGGGTGACCTGCGCCAGAAGCGCGTCCCTGCGCGCGGCCTTTTCAGTGAGCGCCTCGGCGCGTTTGCGATCGGAAATCTCTCTCGCGATTTTGGAGGCGCCGACGACTTTGCCCTCGGCATCGCGAATCGGCGAGACCGTCAGCGAGATCGGGATGAGGGCGCCGCTCTTGGTCCGGCGAACGGTCTCGAAATGATCGACGCGCTCGCCGGCCCTGATCGGCCGCGAGCACGCGGTCCTCCTCCTGACGGCGATCGTCGGGAATGATCATCAAGATCGATTTGCCAATCATCTCGTCGGCGGTGTACCCGAAGATCCGCTCGGCCGACCGATTCCAGGATCGGACGATACCGTTCAGGTCCTTGCTGACAATCGCATCATCGGACGACTCGACGATCGCGGACAGGAGACCGCGGGGGGAGGGACGGTCGGTCATCTGGCCGTCATGAATCTTTCCAGACTGACAGTCGTGCCGCAAGGTCCATCGCGACGTGAAGACGCCGGTGACTCAAAAATAGGCAAGGGCGGATGGCGCGCCAACGTGCTGCCTCGCGCCCCTCCCGTGGCCGCGCATTTGCACAGGCGTTCCAATTCAGGAGGATCAGCCATGGCTCTACGCGAGAAGTACAACCACGCGATTCAGACGGCCAAGAACTTCAGGATGGACGGCGCCGCCGAGGAACGGGACGGCAAGCTTTACTTCAAGGGCACGGTCACGTCTGAAGCCGAGAAGAACGCGATCTGGGACGCGCTCAAAACGGTGCCCGACTGGCGAAACGACGTCGTCGCCGACATCGCGGTGAAACCGGGCGTCGATGCGCCGGTCTCGTCGATGAAGACCTACACCGTCAAGGCCGGCGATACGCTCAGCAAGATCGCCCGAGACCACCTCGGAAACGCAAACGACTACATGCGGATCTTCGAGGCCAACAAAGATCAGCTCAGTGATCCGGACAAGATCAAGCCGGGACAGGTGTTGAAGATACCGGCGATGGCAAATTGAGTGATTGTTGAGATAGGTGATTGGGTGATTTGATTGGGTGAGTGGGTGATTTGATAGGTGATTGAGTGATTGGGTTGGGCGATTGGGCTACAAATCACCCACTCACCTATCACCCAATCTCAAATGCCAAAGCTGTCCTGTTGCATTACAATGGATGACAGCCGATGGCCAACAGATCACGCCCGTCCCAGCAGAAGCGCCACAAAGAGCGCGCGAGGCAGGAAAAGCAGAAAATGAAGGCGGAGCGCCGGCTCGAAGCGAAGGGGCGGCCCCGCACAGTGGCGGCGCCCGGAGAAGACCCGGACATCGCCGGCATTGTGCCTGGGCCTCAGCCGCCGCGGGAAGATGAGCTCCTCTTTGCCGAGGTGGAACCGTCGTCGGAGGACGACGAGGTCACCCCGTAGGCTAGGTCTCGCTCGCCTTCCTGTTCCGCTTCCGGCTCTCGAAGACCTCGAGAACGGTCTGAACCGCTTCGTTCTCTTTGTGTCGTAGTTCCCGTTGGATGCCAGGAATCATGTACCAGGCGCGCAGCGCCTTGTACACGTCGTTTTCCTGGTTCTGAAGTTCGGAGGGACTTTTTCTGACGGGAGCGGGCATATCGTAACTTTATCAAAAAAACAGGGCCGGGGCATATGCCCCGGCCCTTCATCTGCTCGATAGTTCGTGCCTGACGCACGAATATTCGTAGCTGTTACCAGCGCGGCTCCGAACGGCGTCCGCCGCCGCCACCACGACCACCACGATCGCGGCCGCCGCCACCGCCGCCGCCGCCCCCGAACTCGGGCTTCGGCCTGGCCTCATTCACCACGAGGGCCCGCCCGCCCATGTCGGCGCCGTTGAACTTCTGGATGGCCGCCTGGGCATCCTCTTCCGTCTGCATCTCGACGAACGCAAAACCGCGGGCGCGGCCGGTTGCGTTGTCCCGCATGACGCGCACCGACTCGATGGCGCCAGCCTGGCCGAACAGGTTCTGCAACTCCGTCTCTCCCGCCGAGAACGGGAGATTTCCAACGAACAGCTTCCGACTCATGTGCACTCCTACCGAATGGAACCTAGCCTGAATGGACCATCCATTCTGATTGCTGCGAAGTCTGAGGGGATCGAGTCGAAAAGGGGCTCGGTCGGCTCAACTGCGGGGCAAAGTCTCGGCTAAATTCTGAACCCTCTCAGTATATACCGGCGCCCGGCCCGATTACCTTCGGTGCGACGCGAGCGGGACGATGGGTGCCGACGGGGCCTGCTCCGCCTTCTTTTCGGGCTGACCCTGCTCGGGCTGGCTCGCTGGGGCACCCTCGTCTTTCTTCGCCGGCCAGTTCTTGGCGAGGTACTCAACGAGCACTTTGATCTCCTCCTCGTTCAACTCGGCGCCCAGGTCGATCATGCTCACAGTGACCTCGTGCCACTCGTCAGCGGAGCGGCCCACCGTGGTGACCTGCGAGGGCGAATGGCAGGCGCTGCATTTCTTCTCGAGAATGTCTTTTCCGGGGCCGTCCGGGAACGACTGCGCGGCAGCCGGCGCAACGGACGCCAGAAACGCCGCGGCGGCTAGTATGAATGAGTGCTTCAACATCGATCCTCCGTGGTCTCTAGTTTACTATCGACTCACGGCTGTGTAGTAGCCGTTCTCCCGTCCGACCCGCATCGGCCCGTCGAAGACCTCGCTCAGCCGAGGTTCGGCCAGCATGTCCTCCTTGGTCCCGTCTCCGGCGATGCGGCCCGCACGCAGGAGCACGACCCGCGTGATCTCCGGAATGATTTCCTCCACGTGGTGCGTAATCAGAATCAACGTGGTCCCCGCCTTGGCAATCCCGCGAACGCGCTCCATGAACTGGTGCCGCCCGACGACATCCAGCCCGGTCGTCGGTTCGTCGAGCACGAGCGCGCGCGGATCGGTCACGAGCGCCCGGGCCAGCAGAACACGGCGCGCTTCCCCGCTGGACATCTGGTTCATAGGGCGTTCCGCCAGATGAGCAGCCCCCATTCTCTCGAGCGCGTCGGCCGCGCGGCGCGCCATCCCGGCGGTGAGGTCGCTGTAGCGCAGGATTCCCTGCGTCGCGACAAACCCGGACAGTACGGCGTTCAGCCCGGAGATCCGCCCCTCGCTGTTGCCGGCGACGAACCGCTGATGGAGGTCGGCAGAGACGATGCCGAGCTGCGGACGCAATGCGAAGACATTCCACCGGTCTTCGCCGAAGACGCGCACGGCGGCAGAGTCGTCGGCGTGAGGCACCGCCCGCTCCTCGTGCGTCAACAGCCGGAGGAGCATCGACTTTCCAGCGCCGTTGGGCCCGAGAATCGCGGTGTGCTCGCCGTGCCGGATCAAGAGGCTCACATCGTGCAGGACTGTCGACGTCCCCTTGATGACGGTCGCGTGGTTCAATTCCAGGACGGGCTCGGACATGGCGCCGATTCTATCCGGCTGGCACGCCATTCTGCGGTTCTCAGTTCTCAGTTCTCAGTTCGAACTGAGAACTGAGAACCGAGAACTGAGAACTGATGTAGAGTGTTTCGTTCCGTCCCATTCCAAGGAGCATCTATGAAGGCTGTTGTGTGTCTGATGTTCGCGTGCATGCTGACCGCGCCGGCGTACGCGCAGGCCCCTGCTGGAGCCCCGCAGGGCGGCCAGAAGATCCCACTCCACGAGGGTCTGCGGCGTGCCTACAACGGGATGAAGCTGAACCTCACCGAAGCCGCGCAGAAGTTCGGCGACGCCGACTACGGCTTCCGTCCTGCACCCGAGATTCGGACGTTCGGCGGCCAGCTGGCGCACGTCGCGAACTCGCAGTTCGGCGCGTGCGCCGCGGTGCGGGGCGAGGCGAATCCGAACCAGGGGCAGAACCTCGAGCAGACGAAGACGACGCGCGCCGACATCATCCAGGCGCTCGCCGACTCGTTCACGTTCTGCGATCCGGCGTTCGCGACGCTGACCGATCAGAGCGCGGCCGAGCTGGTGCGGCAAGGGATGAACGAAGCGTCGCGAGGCGGGATCCTCTCGAACCTGATCGCGCACGGCAACGAGGAATACGGCATCCTCACCGTCTACCTCCGGTTGAAGGGCCTGGTGCCGCCCTCGACCGAGCGCGCGGCGCGAGGGCGAGGCGCGGCGCCAACGCCGGCACCTGCGCCTGCTCGAGGACAGTAACTGCCCCCTCGCGATCACGGGCAACCCCGGCCGCCGCGCGTGGAGCCGGACATTCCGCTCCGCGCGCGAACGCGGCAACTTGCCGCAGACCTGTCGGCCACGGTCCGACTGGTCTGGACGGCGAGCCCCGGCCTCCTCCTCCTCATCGGCCTGCTGAGCGGTGTCCTGGCACTCGTGCCGGCCGCGACGCTCTGGGTCGGCAAACTGCTCGTCGACGAGGTCGCGCGCGCCGTGTCGGGTGGGTTCGCCTCACCCGACGAGGCGTATCGCCGGCTCGCGCTGTTGCTGGCGCTGCAGGTCGGCATCGGCCTGCTCTCCTCGCTCGCTCAGACCTTCTACGGCGCGGCGCGCGAGATCCTCGGCGACACACTGCAAAACCGGATCAGCCTGCGGATCCTGCGTAAGGCCGCGGCGCTCGACGTGGAAAGTTTCGAGAACGCCGAAACCTACGACGCGCTGCGCAACGCGTACGGCGAGGTAGGGTCGCGGCCGCTGGGAGTGATGTTTCAGCTCATCGGCATCGGCCAGGCGCTCATCACGCTGGCATCAATCGGCGGGCTCATGTCGCGGCTGGGCTGGGAGGTGCTCCCCTTGGTGCTGCTGGCAAGCATTCCAGGCGTGATCGTCTCGAGCCGCTTCGGCGCGGAAGGCTATCGCGTGATGCGGCGGCGCGCCACGGACGCGCGCCATCAGAACTATCTGGGCTCGCTCCTCACCTCCGACATCCTCGTCAAGGAAGTCAGGCTGTTCGGCTTCGAGAACTATCTGCTCGAAGGCTGGCAGGACTACTACCGGAAGTTCCGGGCTCAGTTCATCGGCTTGCTCAAACGGCGAAGCGCATGGGGACTCGCCGCCACTCTCGGATCGACGCTCCTGGTTGCGCTCGCGACCCTCTCGGTGCTCCGCCGCGCCGCGCAAGGCGCGATCACCGTCGGCGACTTCTCACTCTTCGTCGGGGGCATCATCCAGATCCAGAGCCAGTTCGCCGGGCTTCTGAATGCGGTCACCGGCATCTACGAGAGCCTCCTCTACATGCGCAACCTCTTCGAGTTCCTCGAGCTGCCATCGCGCGATCTCGAAGAGGGAGACACGTGGGAGGGGCCGATCGAAAGCATCGAGTTTCAACACGTCAGCTTCCGGTATCCGCTTACGGATCGCGATGTGCTCTCGGACATCTCGTTTTCGGTCAGGCGCGGCGAGGCGCTCGCGCTCGTCGGCGAGAACGGCGCCGGCAAGACGACGATTGTCAAGCTCGTCACTCGATTGTTCGAGCCTACGGCCGGGCGAATTCTCATCAACGGACTCGACGCGTCGCGCTTCAGCCCGCGCAGCGTGCAGCGCGAGATGAGCATCATCTTCCAGGATTTTGGTCAGTATCAGATGACGGCGCGCGAGAACATCGCGATCAGTCGAACCGACCTGATGTCAGACCACCACGCCGTCGCGCGTGCCGCCCTGAAGTCGGGCGCAACAGACGTCGTCCACGATCTCCCCGAACGCTACGAGACGATGCTTGGCCGTCTGTTCCCGGGCGGGCGGCAGCTTTCAGGCGGCCAATGGCAACGGCTTGCGCTCGGACGTTTGTACTTCCGGCCTGCCTCGGTGCAGATCTTCGACGAGCCGACCGCGTCGCTCGATGCCAGAGCCGAAGCCGCGATGATCGACCGGCTGCGCGAGCACGGACGCGATCGACTCACCCTCCTCATCTCCCATCGCTTCTCCACCGTCCGGCTGGCCGAAAAGATCATCGTGCTGCACGAGGGGGGCATTGTCGAAATGGGATCTCACGAGCAGTTGATGGCCCAGCGGGGGGTCTACGCGAAGCTTTTCGAGCTGCAGGCCCGCGGCTACGTCGGCTCTCAGGCCAGTAAGTCGTTGTAGCCTAACGTCTTAGCCACTTACAGAAGTCTTACAAACGACACGCCCGCGACTTGCTATCTTCATACCGCACTTTCCTCGAACGCGGCATGCAGCCGCGCTCTTTCGGGAGCTGACCACTTGACGTCAATCGCCGCTGTTGCTAACCGCTATAGCAAGCTGTCCTGGACGACTGCCTTTTTCATGACCCTGTTTCACATCGGCGCTGTCTGGGCGCTGTTTCAGTTCACCTGGTCCGGCCTCGCGGTTTTCGTCGCTACCTACTACGTATCGCTCTCGCTCGGTATCGGCATGTCGTATCACCGGCTGCTGACCCATCGCTCCTACAAGACGCCGAAGGCCGTCGAGTACTTCCTCACGACCTGCGCCACGCTCGCGCTCGAGGGTGGACCGCTCTTCTGGGTCGCCACGCACCGCAAACACCACCAGCATTCCGACACCGACGACGATCCGCACACGCCGCGCCACGGCGGTTTCTGGGCGCACATGGGCTGGATTCTCTTCGGTGACGCGCTGCACAACGACACCGCCATCACGTCGAAGTACGCGCCAGACCTCGGCCGCGATCCGTTTCATGTGTGGATCAGCAAGTACCACTGGGTGCCGCTGACCGTGCTGGGCTTCGTGCTGCTCGCGATCGGCGGATGGAATTGGGTGCTGTGGGGCGTCTTCCTGAGGACCACTGTCGGGCTGCACGCGACCTGGCTGGTGAATTCCGCCACCCACATGTGGGGATCGCGCCGGTTCGAGACTCGCGACGACTCGAAGAATAGCTGGTGGGTGGCACTGCTGAGCTTTGGCGAGGGCTGGCACAACAACCATCACGCGCACCCGACCTCGGCCGCGCACGGGCTCGCCTGGTACGAGCTCGACATCACCTACATGCACATCCGGGCGCTCGAGATGCTCGGCCTCGCCACGCAGGTTCGGCGCGCGAGCGTCGACGAGCGCATCGACGTCGCCGCCTAGCGCGCGTCCTCGCGGGCTCTGCAGCGACCCTGCAGCCTGCCCCAGGCCCGTCGCGCTATCCTAGGAGCCTGGATGACCGCAACTGCCAGTCGTCAAGGCGCCATCGCCTTCTTCGTCACGTTCTGCGTATGCCTGGTAGGGCTCGCCGTGGCGCTGAGCGTGGGATGGGTGGTACTGACCCTGCGCGAGATCGTCCCGCTGCTGCTCGGCAGTCTGGTGCTCGCAGCGATCATCACCGGCCTCATCCTCAACACCATCTTTCTGGTGCGCGAGATCAGGCGGAACGAGCAGCACGACGCGTTTGTGAACGCCGTCACCCACGAGCTCAAAACGCCGGTGACGTCGATCCGCCTGCACCTCGAGACGCTCAAGAGCCGCGCCGGCGCGGTGGACGACGCGAAGCGGCACGAGTTTTATGAGGTGATGCTGCACGACAGCGACCGCTTGATGCATCTGATCGATCAAGTGCTGACGGCCGGGCAGAAGGGCCGGGTACCTCTGCAACAGGAGCGGATCGACCTTCGGTCGCTCGCCGACGACTGCATCGCGGTCACGCGTGCCCAGCGCCATCTGGCGGTCGATGCCTTGACGCTTGTGGCCACCCCGGGCGACGCGATCGAGGTGCTCGGCGATCCCGACCATCTTCGCGGTGCCGTGCTGAACCTCCTCGACAACGCCGTGAAGTACTCGCGCGAGAACATTCGTGTCCTGGTGGAAGTCGGACGCCAGGAGGACGACATGGCCGTGGTGCGCGTCCGCGACGAAGGCATCGGCATCCCGCCGACCGAGACGAAGCGCATCTTCGGGCGGTTTTATCGCACGCCCTGGGCGCTCACGCAGCGGGTCAAAGGCACCGGCCTCGGCCTCTTCATCGTCGCGCAAACCGCGAAGCGGCATGGCGGGCGCGTGTTCGCCTCGAGCGAAGGCGTCGGCCGCGGCTCCACGTTCACGCTCGAGCTTCCCTCAGCACCGCCCGCGCGGTCGCTTCATCTCTAGCCCATGCCGCGGCTCCTGATCGTCGAAGACGAAGGACACATCGCCTCCGGGCTGCGCTTCAACCTCGAGGCCGAGGGACATCAGGTGACGTTGACGGACAACGGCGAAGCCGCGCTCGAGACCGTGGCCGCACAGCCGTCGGCCATCGATCTGATTGTGCTCGACGTGATGCTTCCGGGCATGGACGGCTTTTCCGTCGCGTCGCAGATGCGGTCGCACGGGTGGCTCACACCCATCCTCATGCTCACCGCCAGGGGCCGCGCCGAAGACGTGCTTCGCGGATTCGAGGCCGGCGCCGACGACTACCTTCCGAAACCATTCGAGCTCTCGATCCTCATCGCCCGCATCAATGCCCTGCTCCGTCGCCACGCCTGGCATACCACCGCCCGTCGGTCGCAGTCCGGCACGACGCCGGACGTCTTCAGCTTTGCTGATGCCAGCGTCGATTTCGACGCGCAGGAGCTTCAGGTGCGCGGCAAGAAATATCCGCTCACGCTCATGGAAACCAACCTACTGCGCTATCTCGTGCAGCACGAAGGCAAGGCGGTCTCACGAAAGAGCATGCTCGAGGATGTCTGGAACCTGCGAGAGGACACGGACACGCGCGCGATCGATCACTTCATGGCCCGGCTGCGGAAGTACATCGAGAAGATTCCTGCCCGCCCGCGGCACCTGCTCACCGTGCGCGGCGTCGGGTACAAGTTCGTCGCGGCGCCAAAGTAGGCGCCTACTGGATGGCGTACGCGGCCATCTGCTCGGCGTTGCGAACGAGAAGGCGACCGTCGGCGATCACGGGATGGTTCCAGGTCTTGCCGCTCAGCGCCTCGAAGCGCGCGACTTCCTCGTGACGGTCGGGAGTCGCCCTCACGAGCACAACCTGGCCGTCTTCCGTCAAGACAACGATGTGGTCGCCGGCCAGCAGAATCTGGCCGTAGCCGTAGCGGCCCGCCTTCCACTTCTGCTCCCCCGTGGTCGCGTCGATGCACGTGAGAATCGACTCGTCCAACCCATAGAGAAATCCGTTGTGGAGAACCGAGCTGCTGAATCGGTTCTTCATCCGCTGATTTTCCCAGATGGTCTTCGCCTGGAACGTGTCGCCCGAGCGCGCCACCTCGAACACCGCCGCGCCTCGACCGTAGCTGGCCGAGAGGAAAATCCGATCGGCGCCCTCGTGGCTGAAGAGAATCGGCTGCGCGACGTTAATCCCGTTGAACGTGCTCCAGGGATATTCCCACAGGAGGCGTCCCTCATCCACGGTAACGCCCATCGCACGCGACGCGGACACCACCAGAATCTGACGCACGCCGGCGAGCGTGACGAGCATCGGCGAGGTGTAGCCCGGCGCGTCGTTCTGCGCCTTCCAGATCACGTCTCCGGTCGCTTTGTCGTACGCGACGATTGAACTGCCGCGCGAGCCGCCGGGAAGCACGATCAGCTTGCCGTCGACGACCAGCGGCGACGCAGACATCCCCCAGTCGATGTTGCTGGCGCCGTTCTCCGACAGGATGTTGTGCCGCCAGATGACCGTGCCTTTCGCGGCGTCGAGCGCGCGCAACTCGCCTTCGGCGCCGAGCGCATAGACCCGGCCGGCGTCGTAGGTTGGGGTGGCTCGTGGGCCATCGCCGCCCATGCTCTCCTGAAAATTGGCTGACCAGCCGTTGGTCCAAAGCTCGCGCCCGGTTTGGACATCGTACGCGGCAACCACTTCCCGATCGCGGCGCTGTTCGATCGTGAAGGCGCGCCCGTCGGCGACGACGAACGACGCGTAGCCGCCGCCCACCGGCTGCTTCCACAACTGCGCGAGCCCTTCGCGCGGCCAGGTTGTGCGGATGGGGCCCGCCACATAGCGACCATCGCGGTTGGGCCCTCGAAAATCGGGCCACCCTGCCGGCTGATCGGGCGATGGCTGAGGCGTGGCCGCCGTCGGTGCAGCCTGCGTGGCCGCTTTGGGAGGTGCCTGTTGCACCACAGCAGCGGCCGGCACAACCGGCTCTACAGCCGGCGACAGCTGTCGCTGTCGTGCACGGTCCTCCTCCAACGTATCGATATTCGAACGCGTCAGGAACCGCGGCATGCCGCCGCTGCCATCGACGGACAAACGATATCCCGTGGCAGACATCGCAATGGCCGCTAACGCGATGACGAGGACCAGGCCACCAACGACCTGGAGCACGCGCTTGAGTATGCGTCCCATAGGAATCGAGTATAGCGTTCAACGCGGCCGCGACGCGCAATCGACTAGAATCTCTTGATGGCCAAGGCCAAGCCGACCGCGAAGCGGCACGCGCGCAGCAAGGGCCTGCGTCGGCTCAAGAGCGCCGCCATCTGGCTCCTGGTCATCGCGGCCATCGGCGGCATCATCTACGGCCTGGCCAACACGTCCGGCGTGGCCTACGGCGAGCGGCAGCTCGTCGCCATCGATTTTTCATCGTTGAACGAGGAACAAAAGCACGAGGTGCTCGTCGAAGCCAATGCCGGACGCTGCGACTGCGGCTGCGGCATGGGGCTGGCGCAATGCGTGTCCACCGACATGAGCTGCCCGATCCGTCAGGGGAACATCACCAGAATTCGCGGAATGGTACAAAAGGCACTGAAAACTGGAGGCAGTTCGTGAGGCAGCTTTTTCTTGCTCTGGCATTCGCGCTGCTCGCCGTCGGATGCGGCAGCAGCGGCGGCGACGACGGCGGCACCGATTTCATTCCGACCGACCCTTCACAGGTCGATATTCAGTTCTCCGCAGCTGAGATCGTGATCAGGCACCGGTGGCGAAGCGATGCTTGGTCGCACCGTAAACACCAATTTCGAACTGTGGCTGTTCGATCCGAATGGGCCGGAGGGCAAGGGGAAGCGAATTCAAGGATCCAGCGATCCTGGCGTGGGATCTATCGGGTTCACGGTTGGAGCGGGACAAGTGGTCACTGGATACGACCAGGGAGTCATCGGGATGAAGGTGGGCGGCAAGCGTCGAATATATGTGCCGTGGCAGTACGGCTACGGCGCCGCTGGAAGCTCTGGTGGTGGAATCCCGCCTTATGCCGCACTCGTCTTTGAGGTTGACCTTCTCGAGGTGAAGTGAGATGAACCGATCGATCATGCTGTTTGTCGCAGCAATCGCGCTGCTCGCATCTGCCTGTGGAGGCGCCGCGCCAGAACAGGCGCCGCCTGCACAGACCACGCCCGCTCCTCAATCGCAGCCTGCTCCCGAGGCCGCAGCACCGCAGTCTCCGCCTGCCAGCGCTCCTGCTCAATCGACCCCGCAGACAACACCAGAGGCTCCTGTGACACCACCATCCGCTCCCGAAAAGCCGATCTACACGCGCACCGACCTCACTGTGGGAACGGGCGCCGAGGCCGTCAAAGGCCGCGGCCTGAGCGTGAACTACACCGGATGGCTCTACGATCCGGCGCAGCCCGACCTCAGAGGCCGGATGTTCGATACGTCGAAGGATCGCGGCCCGTTCAACTTCGTCCTCGGCGCCGGCCAGGTGATTCCCGGCTGGGATCAGGGATTCTCAGGCATGAAGGTGGGCGGCCGCCGGCGGCTCATCATCCCTCCCGACATGGGGTATGGCAGCCAGGGAGCGGGCGGCGTGATCCCGCCGAATGCGACGTTGGTGTTCGAGATGGAATTGCTCGGGGTGAACTGAGAACTGAGAACCTGAGAACTGAGAACTACGGCACAAACGTAAATTTCGCGAGATTCGTCACTCCCGTCGCCCAGCCGAGTAGCGTTGCCCCCGGCGGCCGCACGCCGGCGCTGATGCGCACGTAGTACTCGCGATGCTGGTCGAGCCTCGACGTCCGGCAAAGCACGAGCCCGCTGAGCGACGTCAGCCACTTCTTCGCAGTGGCCTCGTTGTCGGTGACCAGCGCTTCGACCACGCGGCCGTCGACCGTGCGCGAAAGACTGTGCACGCGCGTCAGGGTGTCGTACCGGTCGCTGGTCGTCACCACGGCGGTGGCAATCGTGCGATCGACCCACGCCGGCACGATCATCTTCAGCGTCACTTCATAGGTGAACGTCGTCTTCACCCCTCCGCCAATCACGTCGCGCACCTCGTCGCTGTAGCCGTTGTCCAGGTCGACTGAAACCTGGACCTGATCGTCCCGGATGAGGGGCACGATGCGCAGCGTTCCCTGCGCGTGCATCGCAGCGGTGAACGTCAGCATCAGAAGCGCGAGCGTCAGAAGTAGTCGTTTCATAAGCATCAATATCGAATCGCCACTGCCATACTGGCCCGCCAGAACGACAGCGCTTCGTTGCCCAGGCTGTTGCCGGCCGTCTCGCCTTCGCCGCGAAACGTGCTGAACCGGCGAATATCCCAATTCAACCCGACGCGGTTCGTCAGAGAAGCCGGTGACGCCGCCACCGAGACTCAGGGTCGGCAGCGTCCTCCCGACGTCGACTGCGCCGAACTTCCCCATCATGTCGACGTGCGTGAGTCCTGCACCTCCCGAAAAATAGGGCCGCAGGCCGTACTCTGCCATTCGGCGCGGAAGCGCAATCACCACATTACCCGTCAAGGTCGTCACGGCGCTGCTGACGAGCTGTACTTCTTCCGGCGAGTCCCCTCGCTGGAAAAATCCAGGGGCCTTGCCAAAGTCGGCCTCGAGCCCGAAGACTTCACCCAACCAACCGCCGGCAACTCCCCATACGACGTTTTGCGTCTCGATCGCCACTTCGGGATCGAAAAACGTCGTCGACGCGCCGAACGAGAACCCGAGAAACGGCCGCACCTGCCATTCGGCCGCAGCCGGGACAGGAACGAACAGGGTGAGCGCTATCGCCCACGCCGCAACGCGCATCACCGAGTGAACATATTCAGAAACAGCCGCGCGAACGGTGAGAGCGAGATATCGCCGTTCGCCGGCGAGTACAAGCTGACCAGCCCGTCGCTGTTCGCCATCAGGATCAGCGTCAACCCTCGTGCGGGCAGTTTCAGCATCAGCGACGACGAGACGTTGGGTGCCATGCCGAACTGCCAGACGACGAGCTCGCCGTTGAACTGCTGCGCGAACCACCCCATGCCATGAGGCAACGGCACACCGTTCGACGCGGGCGTGGCCCACGCGGCGGCGAGCGTTTCAGGAAACACGATCAGGCCCTGCCGCAGCGCGATATCGAACTTGGCCAGGTCGAGGACGGTCGTCACCACGCCGCCCCCTGGCGTCAGAACCCCGCTGGCTTCCGGATAAGACGACGGTGCGACCCCGCCGCCGGCATCGACGGCATACGGCGCGGCCCGCCGCTGCAGCACCGCCGTGTAGCGCTCGACGTCTTCCGGGAAGGGCACTCCCTCGGCAGGAGGCACGACGGTGAGGATGTTGGCGCCCGGCACCGTGTCGTTCATCGCCAGCTGCTTGAACAGATTCGCCAGCGACTCGCGATACGAATCGACTGTGCACGTCCGCAGAATGCGCCAGAGCGGCTCCAGGCGTTCGGGCCGATACACGAACGACAGGTTGTCGGGTGGCCCGGATGTGTGCGTCAGCAGCTGCCGCACTGTCGCATCGGGTTCGACGGTCAGGACCGGAAACTCACCCAACCGGGCGTCCAGCGACAAACGCCGTTCCTCTGCGCAACGAAGGGCCATCGACGCGGTGAACATCTGCGTGAGGCCGTCGGCATGGAACGGCGTGTCGACTCTGGTGGCGATGCGACGGCCGATATCCTGCTGGCCGTAGGCCCGCTCCCAGACAATTCCGCTGTCGTCGACGATGACCGCGGCGAGGCCGGGAATACCGGCCTGGTCTCTCAGGGAGTCAAGGTAGGCGCCGAAGACCTCATACACGACGACCTGCGCGCGCGCAGGTGCGCAGACGAGGAGCAGCGCAGCGGCTGTGCTTGCGAAGATGCGAATGGCCATGCAGCGAAAGCCACGGCGATTGTACCGCGGAACGTCAAGCGGCGACAGGAGGTTTGAGCTACCAGCTCTCAGCTATCAGCTGTGAGCGAGCTGTGAGCTCCCAGCTGGAAGCTGGCAGCTCGCAGCTGGGAGCTTAGTTCGGAACGTAGGTGTTCGCCCTGGCCTTGCGCTCGCGCCGGGTCTTCACCCAGAAACCGCCGACAACTGCCATGGTGATGATCACGACCCAGATTGCCATTTGCTCTTCTCCTCGGGGGGCAGAAGCCACCGAGCAAGGGCTTTGCCGATCGCGCTCGCGCGTGCAGGCACGAGCAACCGGCTCATTTGGCTGGACTTCCAGAGTGGGTGTGCAATCCCGTACGGTGATGCGGGCCGGGCCGGCGGCCGGCGAAATTCAGTTTCGACAGCGCGCTTACGGAATCCGGTACTAGCCAGCGGTGATACCTTTACTACCAACCACATGCCGCCCGAATCGAAAAGCACCGGCGTTCGTCCCGTGGTTCTGGTCATGGATGACGAGCCGAGCATTCGGCAGGCAGCCCACCGATTCCTTCACAACTCGGGCTATGAGTGCATCGAGGCGGAGAACGTCGACACCGCGCTCACGCTGCTACGGGAGACCAAGGTCGTCGCCGCGATGCTCGACATGCGACTGCCCGACGGGCGAACCGGCATCGACGTCCTGATGAACCTCCGGAGCCGGCCGGAGTTTGGCGAGATTCCCGTTTTGATTGTCACCGGCAGCGTCCTCTCCGAAGCCGAGGTCGCGTCGATCGCGAGGCAGAAGGGATTCGTCTTCTTCAAGCCGGAGGGGTTCTCGACGATCGTCAACTTTCTGGATCGATTGACCGGGCGCGACACCAGCCACTGAGGTTTCGGATCCTCGCTGGCGTGGCGGCGTCATAATGGATTATGTCCATCAGACCCGTCAGAGACGTTCGCCAATCCGTGCCCACAATGGAAGGCGCGGGGGTGGCGCTTCGGCGCGCGTTCGGGTTCGGCGCCACGAGCGATTTCGATCCGTTTCTGCTGCTCGACGACTTCCGGAATGACAACCCCGAGGCCTACCTCGCCGGGTTTCCCTGGCACCCGCATCGCGGCATCGAGACGATCACGTACGTCCTAGCCGGCACAGTCGAGCACGGCGACAGCCTCGGCAACCGCGGACGTATGGGCGCCGGCGACGTGCAGTGGATGACCGCCGGCAGAGGCATTCTTCATCAGGAGATGCCAAAGGGCGACGAGCACGGAAGCATGCACGGCTTCCAGCTGTGGTCGAATCTCCCCGCCTCGCTCAAGATGACGGAACCGCGGTATCAGGACATCGTCGCGGCCGACATCCCCGAGGTGACAGACGACGACGGGACCCGCGCGAGGGTCATCATCGGCTCTTTCTGGGGCAAAACAGGCCCGGTCGAAGGGGTTGCGGCGGAGCCTCGCTACCTGGACATCTCGGTGCCGCCGGGCAAACAGAAGCGGATTGCCGTCGACCGCGCGGCGAACGCATTTGCCTATGTGTTTGCGGGATCGGGGACGTTCCGAGATGCATCCGATCCGCAGGCGGTGAAAACCGAAGTCGTCGGCACCCCGGGCTCTGAGAGCGAGCTCATCGACTATGTGGGCAACCGATCTCTGGTGCTGTTCGACCGGGGCGACGAGATTGTGGTGCAAGCCGGCGATGAGGGTATCCGGTTTCTGCTCGTCTCCGGCAAGCCGCTGGAAGAGCCTGTCGCGTGGCGCGGCCCGATCGTCATGAACAGCAACGCCGAGCTGCAGCAGGCGTACGCGGAGCTTCGGGCGGGCACGTTCATTCGGTGAGGCCAGTGTCGACTCTGGGCTGGCCTACATGACAGGGGTAAAGGAAAAGGGGTGAGGGGAAAAGGGTGAGGGGAAATCCTGCCCCTTGCCCCTTGCCCCTTACCCCTTGCCCCTGACAGTCAGTTCTTGCACGAGATCAGGTACGGCGAGGCGCGCAGCTCGCAGCTGAGGCGCGCGTGCCGTCTGCGCCATGGCTCGAAATGCCTGGCCATGGTCGCGAGCAGACGCGCCTTGGCCGCCGACTCCTCGCCGGCGGCGGCGCGTTTGAAGAACCCAGCGCCCAGCTCCGAATACCAGTGAAGGTTGTACCGGTGCCGCATCTGGTCGCCGAAGAAGCCGGTGAACAGCAGGCACTGCGCTCCGGCGGTTTCCAGCGTGAGCGAATCGCAGCCGCCTGCCCCAGCGGCCACGAATCGATCGAAGATCGGCGAGAGATCCGATGGGAGCGCGATCGCATCGGGATCAACCGACACCTGCGCGAAGTGCGCGAGCATGCTCGCGTTGTAGATCAGTTCCTGGCGATCGACGGTGGGCTCCGAGATGTCCCTGAGGTTCGCGACGAAAAACTCGAGCGCCTGACGCGAATCGGTCGCCAGCAGTTCACCCAGCGGGTCCATATCCACCCTCCACCGGTCGAAATGGCAAAGGCTGTACCATTGCACTCGACCGACGCCAGTATACGATTTAGCGCATGACCGCAGAGGGGCCCTTCGACGCCGTCCTCGTTGTCACATTTGGAGGACCCGGCGGCATGGACGACATCCGCCCCTTCCTCGCCAACGTGCTGCGCGGACGTCGCGTGCCGCCGGCCCGCGTAGAAGAAGTGGTCCATCACTACGAGATGTTTGGCGGCGTCTCGCCGCTGACGGCCATCACCAACCTGCAGGCGCGCGGACTCGAAACGCGACTGACCGAGCGCAAATTGCGGCTGCCTGTCTACGTCGGCATGCGCAACTGGCATCCGCTTCTCGCCGACACGCTTCGACGCATGTCGGCTGACGGCGTGCGCCGCGCGATCGGTCTCATCCTCGCACCGCATCGCTCGTACTCGAGCTGCGGCCAGTACCGGCAGAACGTCCTCGACGCGCGAGCCGAGCTCGCGTCGGTCGGACTTCCGTCAATTGGCGTCACGTACGTTGGCGACTGGCATACGCACCCCAAGTTCATCGAGGCGAATGCGGAGCACGTGCGCGCAGCGATGAAGCGCCTGCCGGACGCCGCCTGTACCTGGTGCCCGGCTCGTCTTCACCGCTCATAGCGTGCCGGTCTCAATGGCGGGCGCCGCGAAGTACGCCCAGCAGGTGCAGGAATCGGCGGGCCTCGTTGCCGCACGAGTGGGCGCGCCGGACTGGACAGTCGTTTTTCAAAGCCGGAGCGGACGGCCGGAAGATCCCTGGCTTGGTCCGGACGTCTGCGACTATCTCCGAACGGTCGTCGGCAGCGTTCCGGGAGTGGTCGTCGTGCCGATCGGCTTCGTCTGCGATCACATCGAGGTGCTCTACGATCTGGATCACGAGGCCGCCACTACCTGCAGGGAGATAGGCCTCCCGATGGCGCGCGCCGAGACCGTCAACGACGATCCGATCTTCATTGACATGCTCACCGACGTCGTCTGGTCCGTGGTGCAGAGGTACCGAAACGGAAGGCCGCTGGAAGTAGTGGCGTAGGCCAGTCGACAGTCGATAGTCATCAGTGATCAGTCTCAGTCGGTAGTCTCAGTCGGTAGTCTCAGTCGGTAGTCGCAGTCGGTAGTCGTCGGTAGTCTCAGTCGGTAGTCCGTCGGTAGTCCGTCTAGTCGACAGTCGCGCTGACGACGGCTGCGACTGTCGACTAGGACTGCTGACTGTTGGACTTGGACTGCTGACTGAGACTGTGGACTCTCGACTATGACTGACGACTACCGACTCTTGACTGTCGACTGCGAAGCCCACCTGTACTATCGCTTCGCTATTTGGTACTATTGATCGTCTGCCTGCCGGCGCCCCCAACACGACGGCCTCAGTGAGGAGCCTCAATCGCATGACGACACTCACCTCTATTCGAACGGCGGTGTTCTGCATCCTCATCGCCGGATCCGCATCGGTAGCGGCGGCGCAAGGCGTCGGCATCAAGTTCGGACCGACGTTCGCAGACTTCAACAGCGACGCGCTCGACTTCGACACGCGCACGGGCTGGCATGGAGGGCTTTTCATCGGTGGAAACCGCGACGGCGTGCTCGGCGTGCAGACCGAAATCAACTGGATTCGCAAGAACGTCGAGCAGCCGCTTGCCGGAGACATCCGGATCGACTACCTGCAGATACCTGTCCTGCTGAGGGTGAACATCGGCGGCTCGTCGGCAAACGCCTTCCGCGTGTTCGCGGTGGGAGGAGCGGGCGTCAATATCAAGATCGGCGACGAGGTCGATGGAGTGACGGTCGACGACCGTTTTGAGGGCGTCGACGTTCCCCTGCTCGTCGGCGGCGGCATCGAGGTCGCACGCATCATCGTCGAGGGACGCTACGAGAAGGGGTTCCGCCGGCTGAACAAGGTGTTCAGCGACTTCACCGAAATCAAGGGGCAGGCGTTCACGATTTTGTTCGGCGTTAGATTCAGGTAACGCCGAACAGTTCTCAGTTCTCAGTTCTCAGTTCTCGGTTCTCGGTTCTCAGTTCGACTGAAGACTGAGAACGAACCGAGAACTGAGAACTTTAGAACTGAGAACTGCTTCTAACTGCCGCCGACGCGAGCGCCGTCAATCGGCCCAGCATCGGTTACCTCCTCGTTACTTGCCCGACACGACCGCAAGCTGATTGTCGACGGTGTAGCCGGTAGCGTTGTTGCGCGCGATCTGTTCGGCTCTCGCCTTCTGGATCTGCGTCGGTACAGACCCGCGCAGGACGACGACCTTCTTATCCTGATAGGTGTCGACGTCAATAGCGCCGGAATCGACCGTGTTGTCGGCGACAATGGCCGACTTCACGTCGAGCGTCTCGAGCCCGCCCCTGACCGCCGCCGTGTTGTCTTTGGTGTCTGTCACCACGCCTCTGGCGGTCTGGGCGCACCCAGCAAGACCCGCAGTAAGCGTAAGAATGAGTGCCGTAGAACGAAGTGTCTTGAACATGGTCACCTTCTCCTGAAGTAATCGACTCAACAATCTAACCGCTGCAAGCAGCAGACCAGGTGTAAGATGCCGGCCGAAAGGAGCGCATCATGCTTCGTGCGACATGGCTGATTGTCGGAATCGCTTTCATCACCATAGGCGCCGCGTGCACGCCGTCCGTCAACCTCGAACAGGAGCGGGCAGCTCTCATGGCAGTCGATCGGGAATGGTCGCAAACCGTCAGGGACGCCGAGAAGTTCGTCACGTACTTTGCCGATGGCGGGTCCATGTATCCGTCTGGAATGCCGCTCGTGACCGGAGCAGAAGCAATTCGCAAGATGCACAGCGAGATGCTCAAGACCCCGGAGTTCGCGCTCTCCTGGACGCCGACGAAGGCCGAGGTGGCAGCGAGCGGCGACCTCGGTTACACGACAGGCACATACGACATGACGATGGCGGGAATGAGCGAGAAGGGGAAGTATGTGACCGCGTGGAGAAAGCAGAACGATGGCTCGTGGAAGGTGACCGAGGACATCTTCAACAGCGACACCATGCCAGGGCCGCCCGCCGGGACGCACGCGATGGTGCCGACGAGCACCATCAAATGGGGCCCGCCGCCGCCAGGATTACCGCCCGGTGCCCAAGTCGCAGTCATCTCGGGCGACCCGTCGCAGGCAGGGCCGTACGTGCTGCGAGCGCAGATGCCGGCGAACTACCGCATCATGCCGCACTGGCACCCAGTCACGGAAAATGTGACGGTGCTCTCGGGCACGGTGGCGCTTGCGATGGGCGACACCTTCGACGCCGCCAAGATGCAGGATCTGGCGGCGGGCGGATTCGCGTCGCTGCCGGCGGAGATGCGCCATTCGTTCATGACAAGAACCGCCGCCACGATTCAGGTGCACGGCACGGGTCCGTTCGGCATCACGTATGTAAACGCGGCAGACGATCCGAGAAACAAGAAAAGCAACTGAGAACTGAGAACCGAGAACTGAGAACCGAGAACTGAGAACTGAGAACTGAGAACCGAGAACGCCGCTACGTCAGCCGCGCGAGCCCATGCTTCAGGCCGTGCTTGAGCGCGGCGAGGTCGGTCCGGATGGGCTTGAGCTTCGACTCGAGCTTGGCGTCGAGGCTCGCTTCCCATTCCTGATTCATCCTGGAGAGGCGTGACGCGAGCAGCGCTTCGACGAGCTCGGCAATCTCGCGGACTTGCTGCTCGCTGAGCTCGAACGAAACCGAGGACATGAGGCGGGACGCTGCGAGATGCGTACCGCGGTCTCGCCGCCGCGAAGCGGAGGCAGACGTCAAAATCTGATCACCGGCGGGCGGGGATCACTTGCGCTTTCTGGAATGCGCCTTTCTTTGTTTTGGGCTTCGCGGCCTTCTTCCCTTTCGCCCCTTTCGCCGGCTTCCGCGCCTTTGCTTTCACAGGCTTTGATCCCTTGCGTGCGGCCTTGCCGGTCTTGGCTTGTGAAGGCTTCTTCGCAGGCTTCGCACTGCTCGTGTTCTTGGCCGCGGTGCCAGGTTTGCGGGAGTGCGTGGCGAAGAAGGCGCCTTGTCGATCGACGCCGGTGAAGATCCATTCGCCGCCGGGCACCTCCATCGGCCCGTGCACAACGGTCGCGCCAAGTTCCTTCGCGACCTCGGAGGCTTTGCGCGCATCGCGGACCAACACGTACGGAATCCACAGCGCACGCCCGGGCAATCCCGTAGGCGGGTTGTACAGCCCTCCCATCGGAATGCCGCCGTGGCCGAACATCTGATACATGTTCCCGTTGCCCATATCCATCGCGCCGGTCTTCGCCCAGCCAAACAGCTTGTGATAGAAGTCCCAGGCCGTTTGTGTGTTGGTGGTCAGGAGTTCGTGCCAGGAGAAATCCCCAAGTTGCGGCTCCTTGTATGGTGACCGCTGCACCTGGGCCGAGACGCCAAACATCGCGCCCTGCGGGTCCTGCAGCACGGCCATCCGCCCGACGCTCAACACGTCGTAGGCGGGCGTGACGACCTTACCTCCCAGTTCAACCGCCTGACGCACTGTCGCGTCGACGTCAGGGATTCCGATATAGCTGAGCCAGTGCGGCGGCGGCGCCACCGCGTTTGGCTCCTCGTGGATCGCATACAGCCCGCCACGTCCTTCTCGCCCCATTGTCCAGATCTTGTACGCCGGGGTTGGGTTCCCAGGCTGTCGTCTTCCACCCGATCAACTTGGAGTAGAAGGTGTCGGCCGACTCGATGTCGCTGGTGTTCAACTCGTGCCACACAAACAAGCCGCGGTCCGTAGTGATAGGCATGGGCAGATTATAATTAGCAACTTCGGCCTGTGATCTGCGTCTAAGCAAGGGCAGCTCTCAAAAAATAGACCCACCTACTTTCTACACCATGAAAAAACCAGATCGCTGGCCTGTTTCCTCTTTTCACCTGTTATTTGTAGCAGTTGGATGTGGCGGGGGCGGACAAAGCCCGCAGGAGCCGGCGGAGCGTGAGGCATGCCCGCCATGGGCGTGCGGATCGTCACCCTTCAGGCCAGCCCTGTCGAGCAGTTTACGGAGTTCGTCGGCACAATCAAATCGCGCCAGTCGACCAACATTCAGCCGCAAGTCGAGGGCTTTCTCACCAGAATTCGCGTGAAATCGGGTGATCGGGTGGCGGCCGGCGCCACCCTGATGGAGATCGACGCCCGCGTCCAGCAAGCCTCGCTGCAGGGTCTGGAGTCGGTCCGAGCGCAGCGCGAAATCGACGTCGCCTACGCAAGACAGGAAGCGGATCGGTCGGCACGCCTCCTCAAGGCCGGCGCCGAGAGTCAGATGGACGCCGATCGCGCTGTCAACGCAGTGAAGGCGGCGGAGGCCCAGCTTCGGACGGTGCAGGAGCAGATCCGCGCCTCGCAGGCCGACCTGACGTACTACCTGGTCACCTCACCAACGGCGGGGTCGTGGGCGACATTCCCGTCCGCGAGGGTGATCGGGTCACCAAAACCACCCTGTTGACGACGGTGGACGCCAACGCGGGACTGGAGGTCTACCTCAACGTGCCTGTGCAACAGGCGCCTCGTCTCCGGCCTGGTCTCGTTGTGCGGCTGCTCGACGACGCGGGTGCGGCCCTCGGGGAGGAGAAAATCAACTTCGTCTCGCCATCGGTCGATACCGCGACGCAGACGGTGCTCGTCAAGACGCCCGTGACCAAGCCGGTCGGTTTGCGCACCGATCAGTACGTTCGGGCACAGCTTGTCTGGACGACGGATCCGGGCCTGACTGTGCCGCTGACATCGATCACACGCATCAACGGTCTGTGGTTCGCGTTCGTCGCCGAGCCAGGCGAAGGCGGCAAGGGCCTCGTTGCACGCCAACGGCAGGTGCAGCTCGGGCCCGTGGTTGGCAACAACTACACGGTGACCAGCGGGCTGAAGGCGGGCGACCGCCTCATCACGGAAGGCGTCCAGAAGATCCGCGACGGCGCACCGGTCGCCGAGTCGGCGCAGCCGAGCGCCGCCGGAGGCGCCTGATGTTTACGGACGTCTTTATCAAGCGGCCGATTCTTGCGTCGGTCTGTTCCTTCATCGTCATGCTCGCCGGCGCGATCGCCATCCCGACTCTTCCGATCGGCCGCTATCCCGAACTGGCGCCGCCCACGGTGAGCGTGAGCGCGTTCTACACAGGCGCCAACGCGCAGGCGGTCGAAAGCGCGGTGACGACGCCGCTCGAGACGGTTATCAACGGCGTCGAGGGCATGGTCTACATGAGCTCGTCGAGCACGAACAGTGGCGTCTGCTCGATTACGGTGACCTTCGAGCTCGGGCGAGATCCCGACCTTGCCGCCGTCGACGTGCAGAACCGCGTCAACCAGGTGCTCGGTCGCATGCCGCTCGACGTGCGCACCAACGGCATCACCGTCACCAAGGGCACCGCGGGCTTTCTCGCGGCGCTCGGCTTCTACTCCGACGACAACCGGTACGACTCGCTCTACATCAGCAACTATCTCGACCGCTACGTCCGTGACGCGTTGAAACGCGTTCCTGGCGTCAGCAACGTCATCATGTTCGGCGAGCGGCGGTTCGCGATGCGGCTGTGGCTCGACCCCACACGGCTGGCGGCGCCGCCGTCTCACCGCCGGCGACGTCACCAACGCGCTGCGCGAGCAGAACGTGCAGGTCGCGGCCGGCGTCGGTCGGGGCCGAGCCGTCGTCTCCCGAGCAGCTCTATCAGCTCAGCGTTCGCGCGGCGGGCCGGCTCAGCGAGGTGAGCGAGTTCGAGAACGTCGTGGTGAAGGCCGGCGAGGACGGCGCGCTGGTACGCGTCAAGGACGTCGGCCGCGTCGAGCTTGGTGCCGAAGACTACAGCGCGCGCCTGCGGTTCGCCGGCGTCGAGGCGTCGGGTATCGGCATCCAGCTGCTGCCGTCGGCCAACGCCCTCGAGACGTTCCGCGGCGTCATCGACGTGATGAACCGGCCTCGACGACAACTTCCCGCCCGGCCTCAGGTGGCAGCTCGCGTTCGACAACGTCCGATCGTCCGCGAAGGCGATCATCGAAGTGCTGATCACCCTGGCCGAAGCGATCGCGCTCGTCATCCTGGTCATGTTCCTGTTCCTGCAGAACTGGCGCAGCACGATCATCCCGGCCATCACGATTCCGGTGTCGCTCATCGGCACCTTCGCCTTCGTCAAGGTGCTGGGCTACTCCATCAACACGCTGACGCTGTTCGGCATCGTCCTGGCGACCGGCATCGTCGTGGACGATGCGATCGTCGTGATCGAGAACATCGAGCGGCACATGCGCGACTTCAAGCAAGAGCGCGCATCGTGCCGCCGTCGATGCGATGCGCGAGGTGTTCTCCGCGGTCATCGTCATCGGCGATCGTGCTGGTCGCGGTGTTTCTGCCGGTCGCGTTCTTCCCCGGCACGACCGGCCGCATGTATCAGCAGTTCTCGATGACCATCACGTTCGCGGTCATCCTGTCGGTGTTCAACGCCGTCACGTTCACGCCTGCGCTGTCGGCGCTGCTGCTCGAGAAGGAAAGCCACACCCATGGCAGGTTCTTCACGGCCGTCAATCGCGTGATCGACGGCGGAACTGAACTTTACGTGCGCATCGTTCGTGGCGCGCTTCACGTGGAAGTGGGCGGCGGCTGGCGTGTTTGTGCTGGGGCTGGTCGCCACGGGTGGGTCTACCAGAAGGTACCCGGAGCGTTCGTGCCGGCCGAAGACGAAGGCTACTTCTTCACCATCGTCCAGGCGCCGTCCGGGGCGTCGACCGAGTACACGACGAACATCATGAAGCAGGTCGAAGCAGATCTACTTCAAGCAACCGGAGGTCGCCGGCGTGTTCTCGGTGGCCGGCTTCAGCTTCACCGGCGCGGCGTCGAACACCGGCCTGATGTTCACGAGGCTCAAGAGCTTCGAAGAGCGCGAAGGCCACGAGCACTCGCTCGAGACGGTGTTGAGCCGTGTGCGCGGGCAGGCTGTTCGCCATTCCGGGCGCGATCGTCATTCCGGTGGCGCCCCCGTCGATCCAAGGGCTGTCGTCGTTCGGCGGCTTCCAGTTCGAAGTGCTCGATCAGACGGGCGGCGACATCACGCAGTTGGCCAGCCGTGACGCAGCAGCTCGCCGCTGCAGGCAACCAGTCCGGCCGGGTCGCCGGACTGTTCTCGAGCTTTCACGGCCAACGACCCGCAGCTGGTCGTGACGATCGATCGCGATCGCGCACGCAGCCTCGGGCTGCCGATTCGCGAGGTGACCGACGCGCTCGCGCGTGCTGCTCGGGTCGCAGTACGTGAACGACTTCGACTTCAACAACCGCGCGTACCGCGTCTACGTGCAGGGCGATCAGCAGTTCCGCGCGCAGCCGTCGGACCTGAGCCAGTACTACGCGCGCGCGTCGAACGGCGACATGGTGCCGCTCTCGTCCGTCGTGCGGACGACCGAGACGACCGCACCGGCCGTCATCAACCACTTCAACATGTTCCGGTCGACCGAGATGACGGGCTCCGCGCTGCCGGGCGTCAGCTCGGGCCAGGCGATTCAGGAGATGGAACGGCTTGCGGCCGACACACTGCCGCCTGGGTACTCCTTCGCGTGGGCCGGCCTGTCGCTCGAAGAGATCAAGGCCGGCAACCAGGCGATCTATCTCTTCGCGCTCAGCATTCTGCTCGTCTACCTCGTGCTGGCGGCGCAGTACGAGAGCTGGTGCTGCCGTTCATCATCCTGCTGGGCGTGCCGCTGGCGGTCTTCGGCGCGCTCAGCGCGCAGCTCGTGCGGGGATTCGCCAACGACGTGTTCTGCCAGGTAGGACTCGTCATGCTGATCGGCCTGGCGGCGAAGAACTCGATCCTGATTGTCGAGTTCGCCGAGCAGCTGCGCGAGCAGGGCCAGTCGATCGTCGACGCGGCGGTCGAGTCGGCGCGGATCCGGCTGCGGCCGATTCTGATGACGTCGTTCGCGTTCATCCTCGGCGTGCTGCCGCTGGCATTTGCGACCGGGCGCCGGCGCCGGCGCGCGCAACTCGGTCGGCACGGCCGTCGCCGGCGGCATGCTCGCCTCGACGTTCCTGTCGATCATCTTCATCCCGGTGCTCTACGTCATCATTCGAACGCTTGCTCCCGGAAAGGTGCGGCATGCAGAGGCGGTCGATGCTTAGGATTCTGACCCTGTGGTCGATTGTGATGGGCGCCTGCGCGGGCGCAGCGGCCGCGCAAGCGCCCCAATTGCCAGTCCCCAGTCCCCAATCCCCAACCCCTTCAACGTTGGAAGCGATCACGCTGGACGAAGCGGTTCAGCGAGCGCTGAAGAACAACCCCACGGTCGCGCAGGCGGCGCAGGGAGTGCTCCGCGCCGAGGCGCTTCTTCAACAGGCGCGCGCGGTGACGCTGCCGAGCGTTGCGGCGACATTCACCAACGCGACGATCGACACCGAGCGCGGGTTCAACGGTGCGGTAACCCAGCCCCAGAGCCAGTCGGCCCTCTCGGCCACGATCGGCATGCCCATCCTGGCGCTCTCGCGCTGGGCGGCAACAACACAGGCTCGCGATCAAGTGGAAGTCTCGAAGCTGTCGACCGTCGACATCCGCACCGACATCGCGATCGCCACAGCTCAGGCGTACATCGCGGTCCTCGCGCTGAAGCGGCAGGTCGATGTCAACGTGCGCGCGCGCGAAACGGCGCTGGCGCACCTCGACTATGCGCAGCGGCGTCTTCAGGCGGGTGCGGGAACGAGACTCAACGAGTTGCGCGCGGCGCAAGAGGTCTCCACCGACGAGGCGCGTCTCGAGACCGCGCAATTGGGAGTGCGCAGGGCCCAGGAAGCCTTGGGCGTGCTCGTCGTCGCCGAAGGACCGATCGACGCTGCCGGAGAGCCCGTCTTCGATGTCAGCAGCGCTTTGGAACCACTCGACCGCGGCTCTCAATTGCTTGCGACCCGGCCCGACATCCAGTTTTCGGCCGCGACGGCGCGCGCCGCCGAGCGCGTGTGGCGCGACAGCTACAAGGACTACTTCCCCACCGGAACCGTTTCGTTCGACCCGCAGTCGCTGATGCCTTCCGGCGCCTTTACCTCGGCGCGAAGCTGGCGGCTGACGGTGACGTTCTCGCAGCCGATCTTCGACGGCGGGCTGCGAAAGGGACTGAGCAAAGCGAGGGAGGCGTCGTTCAACACTTCTCGCCTCTCGCTCGAAGGCCTCGAGATTCAGGCGCGATCGGAAGTCCGCGTCGCGCAGGAGACCGTGCGGAGCTCCGAGCGCGTCCTCGCGAGCCTGCGTACGGCGGCCCAGCAGGCCGACGGCGTGCTCGAAATCGTCAACATCGCGTTCGAGGCCGGCGCGACGACGAACCTGGAAGTGATCGACGCGCAGCGCCAAGCGAGGGACGCCGAGTCAGCGGCAGCAGTGGCCGAGAACGTCTTATGGCGCGCCCGACTCGATCTGCTTGCTTCGCTGGGGCGCTTTCCGTAGTCGACCTTGGGCTTGGCAGATGGTTAGATCCGAAGAATGTTGATGGATTGAAGATTGGTGAATTTGAAAGAATCCCAAATCTTCAATCTGCCAACATTCTGACAATCTAGCAATCTAGCCCGTTCAGTGGGTCATCGCGTAGAGAAGGATATTGATCCCTATCGCATACCCTTCGACCGAGAACGTATAGAAATACTCCGGGTCGTCTGCTTCGCGCTCGTAGGCGTCGCCAAAATCTGTATTGTGGGTCGTCAGGGCCATGACTCGACTTTGCGAGTCGACGATCGCATAAGCGTGCGGCACGCGGCTGTCTTCGCCTTGCTCCGACGTGCGGCCGCCGCTGCCGCGGAAAAACCCGATGTTCGGAATCTGCGGAATGCGCTGCGATTCGAACAGCGTGTGAAAGATCGGGTGGCTCACCGGCAGATCGACGAGCTGGTAGTCGGCCGCCGGAAGAATCTTGCGCATC
>CAWGDN010000005.1:0-109971 GCA_963821375.1 Vicinamibacterales bacterium | reverse complement strand
CGGCGGTACAACTCGCCCTCGCGCGTCCGCTCCGCCAGCACGTCGTTCAGCGTTGCCATCAGTTTGTCGACCGATCAATCTTACGCCATGCGGCGTGGCGTTCCTTTGGGAACCGAGAACTGAGCACCGAGAACTGAGAACCGCCTCCGACCGATATACTTGTTCAAGATGAACATGAAGCGGATCCTTGTCACCAACGACGATGGCGTCCACTCCGAGGGGATTCAGGCGCTCGCCGCCGCGCTGCAGCCGCTTGGCGAGGTCACCGTCGTCGCCCCGCTCGCCGAAGCCAGCGCCATCGGGCACGCGTTGACGCTGCGCCGGCCGCTCCGCCTCGAGACTATCTCCAATCGCCGGTATGCGGTCGATGGTACGCCGACCGACTGCGTCAACATCGCCATCGCCAGCGTGCTGCACGGCATGCCCGATCTCGTTGTTTCGGGCATCAACAAAGGATGGAATCTCGGCGACGACGTCACGTACTCGGGGACGGTGTCGGGTGCATTCGAAGCGGCGCTGCTTGGCCCCCCGGGTATTGCCGTGTCGCTGCAGCGAACCAACGGCGAGTTCGACTTCACGGAATCGAGCCGGGCGGCGTTTGTTGTCGCGCGATCGGTGCTTTCACAGGGGCTCCCATCTCAGATTTTTCTCAACATCAACGTTCCGGCCGGGCGCACGAAGGGCTTCAAGGTCACCGTCCAGGCTCGCCGCAATCACATTACCAAGGTGACGGAACGCGTGGATCCCAGAGGGCAGAAGTACTTCTGGATCGAAGAAGGACAGAACGATTGGGAGCCGCACGACCGCTCCGACTTTCAGGCCGTCCGCGATGGCTATATCTCCGTCACGCCGCTCCAGCCCGATCTGACGGCACACGACGTCATTCAAGCGCTGGAACAAGTCCCTTTCAGCCTCGAGTCCCTCACACAGGCAAAGTAGACGGCCGGGTCTGAGCGCCGAACCGGTGTAAGATACTGGGCGTCGGGGCGTGGCTCAGCCTGGTAGAGCACTCGGTTCGGGACCGAGGGGTCGGAGGTTCAAATCCTCTCGCCCCGACCACTTTCCTAAGAAAATCTACAGAATTCAGTCTGCTAGACCACTCGGATCCGCCCGAGTGGTCACTTCCTCAAATCACCCCCGGCACGAGCCTCGATGACGAAGAACATTGTTACTGGCGGTGAATCGTTAGGCTGTTGTTAGGCTAAAATTCCCGCGACAAGCGCGGGCCGGAACGAAAACGCAAATCAGAATGGCCGGCCGGATGCCGGCCATTTCGCTGTACGCGGGAGGCCGTAACTCCGGGTTGGTCACAGTGACTCTCACCCATAAAAACCAACGCCGCTGACAATATGCACAGTTGTGCATACAATTTTGGATCGATGGCCGACGATGGCGAATGGGATTCGCGGAAGGCGCGGCGACCGGCCGCGCCTCATATCTGCTCGCAAAGCAACGCCGCAAGAACGCGAGCAGTACGAGGTAAAGCCATGAAAGCACAGTACGACTTTACGAGCGGAAAACGAGGGCCGGTCTTGAAGACGCCGGCAGGGAAGACACGCATCACGATCCGCATCGACGATGATCTGTTGCAGTGGTTTCGCAAACAGGTTCATGGCGCCGGCGGCGGCAACTATCAGACGCTCATCAATGCGGCATTGAGAGAGTACGTGAGCACGAAACGCGAGCCGCTTGAAGCGACACTTCGGCGGGTCTTGCGCGAGGAATTACCTCGCGATCTGAAGAGGGCCGCTGGCCGCTGAAAATCGGGCGTAGGGCGGGCGGTCGACTGCCGACGCGGGGCGCGGTTCGCGAGGCAGGACTACACAACCGACCCGCTTGCCACGTCATATGCTGAGCGAGAGACAGTTGAGGAATCCGCTCAGTGAGGCACGGATGTTTGAGATTCTTGAATTGCTCGATCGAATGCCGAGGATGATGTAGGTATCCGCCCGCTCTCCTAATGAGAATCTGCTGGCAACCGTGCGGCGGTTGCTTTCGTGCCCCGAATACCAGAGTTGACGCGAGAAGAAGGCTGCGAGGTCCGGAACTTCTCCACCATCCTAGCGGAACTATCGACGCCGACCGTGTCGAAGCCAGCGGCGACCAACAATCGTGTCAGCGATGTGGTCGCACTGGAGCCTATGCGTGCTACTCTTCCCGCAGTCAATCGCCAATTCACCTTGCGAGTAGAGGAGTGCATCATGCGGAACGCTTTCGTTGCCACCCTCGCGGCGTGTTTCGTCCTCCTCCATGTCACCTCCTCAGCGGCGCAATCCGCCGATGAACAGTCGATCAAAGCGATTGAGCAGGTCTGGGACGACGGGTGGAATCGGCATGACGCCAAGATGATGGCGTCCGTTCTCGCGGACGATGCGGATTTCGTCACGGTGGGGGGCAGGAAATTTAAAGGGCGCGCGGCGTTTCAAGCCTACCAGGAACAAACGCAGGGGGCTCAATTCGCAGCGAGCACGCGCCGCACGATTGAGACAAACGTCCGCTTTTTGACTCCAGAGATCGGTATCGTCCACACGCGCGCGAGCATTAGCGGAGACAAGAACCGGGACGGATCCACACGGCAGCCGCGAGAGGTGCAAATGACGCGCGTCGTGATGAAACGCGACGGGCGATGGCTTGTCGTCGCCGCCCATAACACGAATATCGTCGCGCAGGGCGTGGGAGTCACTCCGGCAATTCCCTAACACGTTGGTATCTCGATTGCGAAGCTCCGCGTCGTTGTAGTACCCGACAAGCAGGCCCTACTTGACGTATTACACGATATCCGTGTAGTATGTAGTTGGCTGTGATTCAGTCGTTCGCAGACGACACGACGGTTGATTTGTTTAGGCAGAGGAATACTCGTGCCGCGCGGCGGATCCCGCGCGAGTTGTGGCGCGTTGTCCAGCGGAAGTTGATGGTGCTGGACACGGCCGGCCGGCTCGACGATCTGAAGATTCCCGCGGGGAATCGACTGGAGCCCTTAAAGGGTGATCAGGCCGGACGGGACAGCATTCGCGTCAACGAGCAGTACCGAGTAACGTTCCAGTGGGAGAGTGGACATGCCTACGAAGTCCGCGTTGAAGACTATCACTAGAGATCCGAGCTGGCTGGGTCCGGCGATCCCGCCAGGCGAGATTCTACTAGAGGAGTACTTGAAGCCGCTCGGCCTCGGGCAGCTCAAGGCCTCGAAGCGGCTGGGCATCTCGCTCAACCGGCTGAACGAGATTGTGCTGGGGAAGCGCGGCATCACCGCCGACACGGCGCTTCGGCTCGCACGATTGCTGAAAACGTCCCCGCAACTGTGGATGCGGTTGCAGGCCGATTGGGATTTGCACGAGGCTATTCAGCGTCAGGCGCGGGCATCGTAACAGTCTGGACGCCGAATTCGATGGTTCGGCCGATGTCGCTCGTGCTCGGCGATGGTCGGTGAAACCAGGGATACGGTGCAGCGAGTCCAATAATCCCTAGGAAATTCAAGTCGAAGCCCGGTGATTCTCGCCGGGCTTTTTCTTTTTGCGGGCCGGCGAGCGCGGCACAGGCGAGCTCGCTTGGCTACGAGAGCAGCTCCCCCGAGCCTGAGCAAACTCAGGCTGGCTGGCTCAGGAACTACCTCGACGATCCGATCTTTCCGGTCCAGACACTCCCCGTCCGGATGTTCCGCTCGAATGCGATCCGCCCACCGCGCGGCGACCAGGAGGGATACCGCACGTAGCCCGAGACGGATGCGAGGCGCGTGAACTGGCGGATCTTCTTCGTCTCGGTCGACACGGCGTAGAGGTTCCAAACGCCGTCCCGCTCGCCGGCAAACACAATCTCCTTCCCGTCGGGCGACCAGGAATGGATGAACGTCTGCCCCGGCTCGAACACGAGCTGCGCCACCGCTCCGCCGCTGCTGGGCACAATGCCCATGTACGTATGCTCACCGCGCGTCATCTGCACTGCCAGCCATTTGCCGTCGGGCGACCACGCCGGAAACGACATGTTCTCCTTGTCGAACGTGATCTGCCGCGCGGGCCCGCCGTCCAGCGGCCGCGTCCAGACATTGAGAATGCCGTCCGCCTGAATAACGTGATAGGCGACTGAGGTGCCGTCGGGAGACGATCGCGGGAAGTGCATCCCCTTTGTCGTGACGCCGAGCGGCGTCCCGCGGCCCGTCGATGGGTCGATCCGCCAGTAGCGCATCTCCTGGCCGTGCGCCGCGATGATCTTTGTGCCGTCGCGCGTCCATTCCGGAGCGACCGTCGGCGGATCGAGCAGTGGCTGCCTTCCTGTCCCGTCCTCATTCATGAGCCAGGAAGAGATCGGGCGGCCGGGCGTCAACTGGAGATACGCAATGCGGCCGTCCGACGAATAGTCCGGCTTCCCGAGTCGAACAACCTCATTCGTCAATCGTTTGGGCTCGCTGTGCCCGTCGGACACGCCGTCCTCGAGCACGTCGATGGTCCAGATGTTCCACTCGTCGCCGGCGATGCTGACCACCGCTGTGCCGTCGCGGGCAATCGAGAACGCGTCCACGAGTCCGGGCGCGAACGGACGCACGATCTCTGGCATCCCGACCGTCAGACCGTCATTCCCCATTGCGATCCGCATGAGTCGGTTTTCGCCTGCCTGCGCCTCCGTCCAGAAGATCGCCTTGCCGTCCGACGAGAAGTGCGGGTGGCCGGCACCGCTCGTGCCCAACCGTTTGACATGCGTCACGGTGCCGTCCGCCACCGAAACGACGCCGAAGCCTGGCTCGCCTCCCGCCATACTCACCGCGAACGCCACGAAGCGCCCGTCAGGAGACCAGGCGGGCTGGCTCTGACCGCTGCGCGGATCGCCGATTCTCGTGAGTTGCCGGCGATGCGCGCCGTCCTGGCTCACAATCCAGATCACCGACTGCGAGTGACCGCCGCCGACGTTGGTCGTGAACGCGATCTGCGTGCCATCCGGCGACCACGCGGGCTGATCGCCGAAGTCGATGATCTGCCGCGGCGTCCCGCCGGTCGCCGGCACGATCCAGATGCCGCGCTTCTTGCGTGAGTGAAACGCAATCCACTGGCCGTCTGGCGACCAGTCGGGCCGCATGTTGTTCGCGCCGTCGCTCGTCAGCGCGCGCTCTTTGCTGCCAAATGCGTAGCTGGTGACGTAGATTTCGAGGCTGCCCGTCCGATCGGACACATACGCGAGCGATCGTCCATCGGGCGAGACCGCGCCCATGCCGTTGTAGCCGGGGGCGGTCGTGAAGCGGACGAACGGCGGAGCCGTCGGCGGCGGCCCGACAGGAGACCTCTCGAGACGAAAAACAAGGATTGCGCCGCCGCTGATGAGAGCGAGGACGACCAGCGCAGCGGTAGCGGTCCAGCGAACGGAGCGACCAGTTGTGCGGCGAGGTGCGGGCGCTGGGTGCAGCTTCACTGCGGCGATGAACCTGTAGCCGCGCTTTGAGACGGTCTCGATAATCCTCGCCTCGAACGCGTCGTCGCCGAGCGCTCTGCGGAGCTGGGCAACGGCGCGCGTCAGGACGTTCGGTGTCACGAAGGTGTCGGCCCAGAGGGTGTCGAGCAGCTCTTCCTTCGTGACCAGCCGATCCCGGTGCTCGATCAGATAGCGAAGGACGTCGAAGGACTTCGGCTCGAGCGCCACAGACTGGCCGTTCCGAGTGACGGTCAACAGCCGCAGATCCACATGAATTCCGCCGAATTCGTAGGCTTCGGGAACCAGCATCACAGGATCCATCATCAATTGCTCAACAAACCATCACCCGGCCCTCACGACACAATCTGCCCCAGACGCGTAGGTTCGCCTCCGGACTTCACCAGAGGTGTTCATGCGCGCTCAGCTCCAGTGGCTGCTCATGGTCGTTCTTGCGTCGGTCGCAGTTGCGGGCCGCACCACCCGTTCAGCAGACGCGGTCCCGCTCAGCGTCTCGCCCGACGGCGCGGTCGTCGTTCGGCTCGACATCAACGGCGCCGGACGATTCAGGTTCCTGCTCGATACCGGCGCCACGCGCTCCGTGGTCGGAGACGAAGTGGCTGCGCGGCTGGGACTGACTCCGGTGGGGCGTACGACCGTTGTCACACCCACGGGCTCGGAAACGCGCACCGTCGTGAAGGTTCCCCGCCTCTCTATTGAATCCACCGACCCGCGCGATCTCTTGGCGTCGGTGGTTTCAACGCAGGCCCTCCGCCACGCGGCCCGTGTCGACGGCATCCTCGCCCAGGACTTCATGCGGCCCCACAACTATACGCTCGACTACCGGCGTCAGCGCCTCGTGTGGAGTGCCGCCGCTGACTGTCGCAACGCCGTGGAACTTACCCTCATTGAAAGCGAAGGACGCTGGCTGGCCGCCCTCGCGGACGAAGGCTCTGCCACCGTGCGGTGGCTCGTCCCTGACAGTGGAACCAACTCGATGGTCGTGTTCCGCCGACCCGGCGGGCCGACGTGGGATGTCGAGCGGCTGCAAGGCAAAATGGGCGTCGCCGGCGTTGCCGGAAAACAGGCGGCACAGCCGGCGCTTTTGCGCGAGCTTCGCATCGGGAGAATAAGACTGTACGACGTGGCAACAGTCGTAATTGATCGCGACGACCCGGAAGCGCCTCTCGCGGACGGCCTGCTGCCGCTGCACATCTTCTCGAGCGTCTCGTTCGCCGCGTCGGGTGTGATGCGGATCTGCCCGTAGTCCACGCTCCGGCCATGTCGTCTCCGCAGCGCGTTTCTCAGTTCGCCCGACGTGTGCTAAAAAGCGAGCATGGCAGACGGACGGAGCGCCTTCATGACTCGATCGAGATTGGTGAGTCGGCGTCGTGCCCTGGGCCTTGTGATCGGCGGCAGCGCGGGAATCGCCGCGCTGGGCGCGGTTCCGAATCCGCTTGAAGCTGCACAAGCAGCGACGCGGCGCGGCCTGCCGCGGCTCAAGATCGCCGACATCAAGGTCATCCTCACCCAGGTCGGCAATACCCACATGACCAATGCGAAGGTGATGACCAGCGAGCCGGGACTCTACGGCGTCGGTTGCGGAGGGCACGCGGAGCGCCAGTCGATCGTGGCGCAGACGATCGAGCAGTTCCTCAAACCCGCTGTCGTGGGACGGTACGCGGACGAGATCGAAGATATCTGGCAGATGGCATGGCTCGCGCCCTACTGGCGGAGCAGTGTCGATGCCAGCAACGCCATGAGCGCGATCGACGGTGCGCTGTGGGACATCATGGGCAAACGGGCTGGCATGCCGGTGCACAACTTGCTCGGCGGCAAGATCCGTCCAGCGCTGCCGATGTTCGCCAACGTGAATGGCCGCGACATGAAGGAATTGGAAGACAACGCGCGCGCCCGGATCGCGGAAGGGTACAAGCATCTGCGCGTCGCGGCTGTTGGCGGCGACGGCACGAGCAGGGGCGCAGGCCCCGGCACCCAAGGGGCGGCGGCGGGGCCTGCCCGGGGCACAGGCACTCCCGCCGGTCTCACCGGCGGTCAAGGAAATCTCCCTGGCGGCGGCGGGCTCGGATCACCGGGATTTGGTGAGCGTGGCCCCATCTATCAGCAGCGTGGACAGGGATCGCAGTACATGAACAACCTGATTGCCTCCCTGGAACACCTCAGAAAAACAATTGGCTTCGGCGTGGACATGTGCGCCGAGGTGGATTTCCGCCTGACGCCGAGCGAAGGACTGGTGTTGGCAAAGGCGCTCGAGCCGCTCCGCATGTTCTGGCTCGAGGAAGTGTTTGCCCCGGAAGACCTCGCGTGGCATGAGATTCTGCGGAGGCAGTGCAGCACCCCGATCGCCTGGGGAGAAGTGTCCGTCAATCAGGCGGAGTGGGTTCCGCTCGTCGCAAACCGGTGGATTGACTTCATGCGCATGCACATCTCAGCGTGCGGTGGATTGAGCATGGCGCGGAAAACTGCGGCGATGTGCGAGTTCTTCGGCGTGCGGACCGCGTGGCACGGTCCCGGCAACGTGTCGCCGGTCGGGCATGCGGTCAACACGCACCTCGACTTCGCGGTCCCGAACTTCGGATGTGGGGAAGGGGCTCCCTTCTCGGCACAGTTGCAAGAGATCTTCCCTGGGTGTCCGGAGCGCAAGAACGGCATGACCTATTCGAACGATCTTCCGGGCCTCGGCATCGATATTGACGAGAAGGTGGCCGCGAAGTACGCGCCGAGAACTCCCGGCACTGATCGAGGTGTGCGCTGTTACGATGGCACACCGTGCCGGCCTTGAAGGAGCGTGAGCAATGCTGACCCGAGGTTCGGTCTTCGCCCCGTTGTCAGCAGGCGAGCGCCTGAAGATGGCCTTGGCGGGCGTATGTGAGAAGTGGTGTGTCCCGCGTCATCAGGCGATAGCGGTGTTCGCGGGCGGTTGCGGCCAGGATCCGATCCGCAGGATCGCGAGGCGACGTTCCAGGAAGAAACGACGAAGCGATGAGAACCTCGGGTGACATGTCGGCCAGTCGCACTCCCGGTGCGTCCAGAAGGCGTTCGAACCATCGCTGTGGAGACATGGGCGAGGTCAGCTTGCCGCGTGACACCAGTAACCCGACCTCCCATGCGGTGATCGGTGAAACGTAGATGAACTCGCCGCGACGATGACTGCGCTCGATCGCAGCTCAGGGCTTCGCTCGCGAGCGGTTGGTCCTCGCTGATCCAGATCGCGGCGCATGTGTCCAAGAGGAGCGGGAGCTCCGCGGTCATTTCCGGTCCGCCCCTGCCGTGTCGCCATACGTGGCCTCACCCCATTCGGGATCGGCCGGCGCCGCAAGATCGACGCCTTCTGCGATCGTCAGCGTTCCTTTCATCCAGCCGATTAGAGGGTGACGCTCCATCGTGACGGCGACGGATGAAGCACCCGAGTCGTCACCTTCGGCTCGGACGCGCCGGAAAGCCACGCGTCGGCCCTTGATGTCGACATCCTCACTTTCGAAACCGGCATCCTTCCATGCCTTGGTCATGACGCTGTTCTGTTCGTTGTTGCTCCACCACGCACGGTGTCGGGCCGTCGGCGGCAGCTTCGCCCCGATCACGCGTTCGATTTCGTTGAACGACATCCGCACCACTGCACCCGACTGACGGCGCAGGAATTCCCTCAGTGGTGCATACTTGTGAGCCTTCTGGTGTGTTGTGTGTGTGTCCATATACACACACTACCGATTCGTGGGACTGCAGTCAAGTCTTGTGTGCTTTTGTGTGTCATTCAGTGGCCGCGAACTGCCGGCCGCGCGTCTCGGGGCCAGCCAACACCAGCGCGATCGCGATCGCTCCGAACACGACGATGCCGGCGGCCATCGCCGTGGGGAGTGGAAGGCCGCGGTCCTGCGCCGCGCCGATGAGCGTCGGCGCGAGTGATCCCAGACCAGCGCCGGCGTGGTACGCGAACCCGGCGCCGGCAGCGCGCGCAGCGGTTGGGAACCGCTCGGTCAGGTAGCCTGGCACGATACCGAAGATCCCGGCGCCGAACGATCCCATGATCAAGGCCCCCAACAACAAGAGCCGCGTGCTTGGGGAGAAAATGTAGATCGGTACAGCAAGGAGCGCGATGACCGTCGCCAGTGTTGCCGCTCCCCGACGGCCCAGGCGACCCTCCGACATCCGTCCGCACGCCACGGCGCCGGCAATCGCACCGAGATTCAGCGCCGCCAGAAATGGCAGCAGCGGCTGATTCATCTGCCCAAGCAATGTCGGATACCAGTACGAGATTGAGTAGTACATCGCCAGGATCGCGCCCATGAACAACGTCGTATGGATGGTCGTGCCGAGCAGCTCGGACTTGAAGAGCTGCGTCAGTGAGAGCGAGTCGCGCTGACTGCGCGCCTCGAGGTGGCGCTGGCGTTCGAGCCACACCGGGCTCTCTTCGATGCCCTTCATCAGAAAGAGCACGAGAAAGGCCGGGAGCACGCCAATCCAGAACATCACCCTCCAGCCCAGATCGCTCGTGTGACTCACCAAGGGATAGACATACTGGTAGACAAACGCAGCCAGCAGAAAGCCCATGGAATAGCCGCTCTGCATCATGCCGGACGCCGTGCCGCGGAGGCTGGCTGGCCAATGCTCGAGGGCGAGCGGCATCCCCGCCGCCCAGACGCCGCCCATCCCGATGCCGAACAGCCCGCGAAATGCGAACAGCATCGCGTACGACGTCGAAAAGCCGCTGAGGAATGAGAACAGCGAATACCAAAGAACCGAGAACATCAACGGGCCCTTGCGTCCCCACCGGTCTGCGGCCGTGCCGGTGGCGATGCCGCCCGCGACCCGGAAGATCAGCGTGACCGTACCCAGCGCCCCTGCGAGCGCCCTGTCGACCGTGAAGCTGCGCTGGATATCGACCAGCAGGAACGTGAGGATGGTGAAATCGAAGGCGTCGAGAACCCACGCGAGGTACGCCCCGGTGAAGACCCTCCACTGCGTGGGGGTGACATCGCGCTTCAGGGATGCGCCGGACACCGGCGCGATGATACCTTAGCCGCGTCGTGTAATCAGGAAAGGAGATCGTGTCGATGGATGCTCAGAGTCTCCGCGGTGTCTATCCGGCCATCGTGACGCCATTCACAGCTGATGACCGGCTCGACGAGATCGCGCTCGCCAAGGTCACTGACTACGTCATCCAGGGCGGTGTGCATGCGATCATGGCGACCGGCGGGACCGGCGAGTTCCCGCACTTGGATCGCCACGAGCGCAAGCGCGCGACCGAGGTCATCGTCAGCACCGCGCGCGGGCGCGTGCCGGTGATCGCGGGGACCGCCGCGGCCAGCACGCGCGAGGCCATTCTGTTGTCGCAGGACGCGCAGTCGGTGGGCGCGGCGGCCGTCATCCTGACGCCGCCGTTTTACTTTCAGCTGCCCGCGCCTTCGCTGGCGGAGCATTTCCGGCTGGTTGTCAGGGAAATCGACATCCCGCTGATCGTCTACAACAACCCCCTCTACACCGGGAACAACCTGAGCCCGCAGGATATCGCCTCGCTGGCAGACGAAGGGCGCATCATCGGATGCAAGCAGAGCAACGCCGACATGGGACAGCTCGTCGAGTTGCTGCGGCAGGCGCCGGCCAGCTTTTCGGTCAACACCGGCATCGACAGTCAGTTCTACCCGGCCCTGTGTGTGGGGGCGCGCGGGATTTTCTCAACGGCCGCTTCGGTCATCCCCAGGCAGATGGTCGACATCTACCGGCTGACCATTGAGGGCCAGCATGAGGCTGCGCGCGCGCTGCACATGAAGGTGCAGGTGCTGAACCGGTTTCTCGAGTACGACCCCGGTTACGTCGCGCCATGCAAGGAGGCCATGGAAATGTTGGGGATCAAAGTCGGGTTGCCGCGAAAGCCGATGCCGGGTCTGACCGACGCCGAGCGTGCCGGCGTACGCGCTGCGCTGCAGGAACTGGGGTTGATCTGATGAAGACCGGCTTCATCTGGGATGAGCGCTTTGCCTGGTTCTATTCCGGCTTCGATCGCCGTCCGTCGCCGTTCTATCAACCGCACCCGGCGCTCGACACGCGCGAAACCAAGGAGCGTATCCGCGAACTGCTGGTGGTCAGCGGCCTTGCCGACAGGTTGATCCACGTACCGGCCGCGCCGATCGACGAGGGCGATATCCTGCGACACCACACGTCGGAGTACGTCGACAAGGTTCGCTCGATCAGCGAGCAGGGTGGAGGCGACGTGGGTGAAGGCGCGTGGATGGGCCCTCACTGCTTCGACATCGCGCGCTTGTCTGCGGGGGCCTGCGCGGCCGGCGTCGATGCGGTGCTGGATGGCAGCGTGGAGAACGTCTACGTGCTCTGCCGCCCCGCCGGCCATCATGCCACCCGCGATTTCGGCCGCGGCTTCTGCATCTTCTCCAACATTCCGATCGCGATTCTTCGCGCGCGGGCGGCGTCGCGGGTGCGACGCGTCGCCGTGGTCGATTGGGATGTGCACCACGGCAATGGAACGCAGGACGCGTTCTATCGGGATCCCGACGTGTTGACGATCTCCATCCACCAGGCCGGCAACTTTCCACCGGCGTCGGGCCCGATGAAGGACAACGGAGAGGGCGCCGGCGCAGGCTACAACATCAACGTGCCGCTGCCGCCAGGCAGTGGCCACGGCGCGTACCTCGAGACGATGGCCAAGGTCGTGATCCCGGCGCTCGAGGCCTATCGGCCGGAGCTGATCGTGGTGGCAAGCGGGCTCGATGCGAACACGATGGATCCGCTCGCCCGGATGATGTGCCACAGCGAGACATTCCGGCTGATGACCAGAGTCCTGATGCAGGCCGCGAAAGCCCTGTGCGGAGGAAAGCTGGTGCTGTGCCATGAAGGTGGCTATTCCTCGGTGTACGTGCCCTGGTGCGCGCTCGCGGTCATCGAGGAACTGTCGGGATCGCCGCCGACGCTCCGCGATCCCTCGCTCGATCGGTTCGCTGCGTGGCCCTACCAGGACTTGCAGCCCCACCAGGCCGAGGTGATCGTGAATGCCGCTCAGTTGATCTCGCGGATTCGCTGATCAACTTACTAGGCTCAGGCTAGCGCTGAGGTGTGCCGTGATGCTCTATGGCACTACGCATGTGGCGCCCACGACTTGTCGCCGGGCGCGTGCGGCACATCGGGATCGTAGCGCGCCGGCGTCTCACGATAGCGCATCGCCTGCGTGTAACCGATCTCTGAGGTGAAGTAACCGAGGAGTGCGAGCTCCTTCATCATCCGGAAGTAGTGCGGGGACATTGCTGCAGCGGGCGTCGCAGCCGGGAAGCGCGTGCGCGCCGGGTTGCTGCGCTCTTCCATCGCCGTCCTCTGTTCGCGATCGAGCGCTTGCAGCAGCGTCAGCCGCTCTGCGGGCGTCGCTTGCATGAAGTCCTTTCCGGTCGCCGCGCGGCACGTGTCCTCGAGCGTGCGCATGCCCTCGCGGAACACCCGCTGCTCGTCGTCCGAGTAGACGTCGGCGACCATCAGCGCCATGAATGCGCCGGTCCTTGCCGCCTTTGCGCCCGGCGTCGACGTTTCGGGCAGGATCGTGTCCGCAATCTCATCGAGGAGTGCGACGTCCGCGGCGGTGAACGCGCCGGCGCCGCTCGCGGTTGCCTGCGCGAGCGCCGCGTCGCCGAACGCGATCGCAACCAGGCGTTCCTCGGCGACGAGCGCTGCCCCACCCAAGAGCGCGATCACGTGTTGCACGGCCTCGCGGCGCGTCATTGTCATTGTCGGTTCTCCTGCAACCTACAGACTGCCGCGCTTGAGCTCTTCCACCGCGAACGCCGCGGCGCGCGCGGTCAATGCCATATAGGTGAGTGAAGGATTCACACATGACGCCGACGCCATGCATGACCCGTCGGTGACGAACACGTTTGGCGCGTCCCACACCTGGTTGTGGGCGTTCAGCACCGATGTCTTCGGATCGCGTCCCATGCGCGCGGTCCCCATTTCGTGAATCCCCATTCCGGGGTAGTAGCCGTTGTCGTTCACACGCACGTCCTTGACGCCCGTCGCCTCGAGCATCTCGGCCATATCATTCATCATGTCGCGGCGCATCAGCCGCTCGTTCTCGCCGGTTGCGCAATCGATGGCAAGCACCGGCAGACCCCAGGCGTCGCGGCGCGACTCATCGATCGAGACGCGGTTGGCGTGGTTCGGCAGCATCTCGCCAAACGCCGTGGCGCCGACGCGCCACGGTCCCGGCGTCGCCATTTCGTCCTTGAAGGCCGCGCCGATGCCGAGCTCGGCGATCGCACGCTCCCAGCCCTGCCGATTGGCGCTGCCCTGATAACCAAAGCCGCGCAGGTACTCGCGTTTCTCATTGCCGAGGTTACGGAAGCGCGGGACGTAGAACCCGGTCGGGCGCTGGCCGAAGACCGCCCGATCATTGAACTCGTGCACGGTGCCGCTCGCACCGCAGCGGAAATGATGATCCATCAGGTTGTGCCCGAGCTCGCCGGAGCTGCTCCCTAGCCCGCCCGGCCACACGCCCTTGGCCGACTGCAGCAGGATCCAGGTGGAGTTGAGCGTCGAGGCACAAAGGAAGACGACCCGCGCGTTGTAGACCGTGGTCTGCTTCGTCTGCGCATCGAGCACGCGCACCCCGGCCGCGCGCTTACGATCGCGGTCGTACACGACGTCGGTGACGAGGGCATGCACTTTGAGCGTGAGTCGCCCGGTTGCCTCAGCCGCCGGCAGCGTCGACGATTGCGTGCTGAAGTAGGCGCCGTACGGACAGCCGTGGCGGCAGGCGTTGCGATACTGACACCGGCCGCGGCGTCCCAGCGGCTGCGTGAGGTTCGCGACACGTCCCGGGATGATGCGGCGCGCGCCCTCGAACTGCCTCGCCAGGCGGCCCGCGATCGCCGCCTCGACGACGTTCAACGGCATCGCCGGCTGAAACTGTCCGTCGGGCAGCTGCGGCAGACCCTCGATTGACCCGCTGATGCCGGCGTGACGCTCGACGTAGTCGTACCACGGTGCCAGATCGGCGTAGCGGACGGGCCAATCGATCGCGATGCCTTCCTTCACATTGGCCTCGAAGTCGAGATCGCCGTGGCGATAGCTCTGGCGGCCCCACGTGAGCGAGCGTCCCCCGACCTGATAGCCGCGATACCAGTCGAAGCGCTTGACCTCGGTATACGGCGACTCGCGCTCGTTGGCCCACCAATCTGGATTCTTCTCGTTGAGCGGGTAGTCGCGCTGTAACACGGGATAGGACTCGACCAGCTCGCGCGTGCGGCCGCCGCGATGCGGCCAATCCCACGGGGCCTTGCGCGCCGCGCCGTAGTCCTTGCCGTGCACGATGTTCTTGCCGCGTTCGAGCAGCAGCACGCGCAGGCCGCGTTCGGTCAGCTCCTTGGCGGCCCAGCCGCCGGAGATGCCGGATCCGACGACGATGGCATCGAACGTTTCGGTTTGTTGCGGCATGCGGCCTATCATGCGGCAGTGAGGGCAGGTCGCACAATACCGGCGTCGGCGGACCTTCGTGCTCTAATAGGCGCCCGTGATTCAGCCGCGACGTGCGCTTCTGGCCCTTATCGTTGTACTGGGCGCCGTCGTGCCGTATCTTCCGACCCTCGACGACTACTTCGTCCAGGACGACTTCGGCGTTGTCGGGCTGCTGTCGACGAAGCCCGCGACGTATTTCCCGCGCTGGTTCGTGAGTCCGTGGACGGATGAGATCTGGGGCGAGCCTGCGGATGAGCTGCGGCCGTTTCCAGCCGTCACCTATCAAGTGGCCGCCCTGTTCGGCGCTGAATCGCCGGTGGCAAACCACGTCATCAATATTAGCTTCCATGCGGTGAATGCGTGGCTGGTGTTCCTGGTTGCGGAGATGGCCGCAGGGCTGTCGCTCCCCGCAGCGGCATTTGCCGGGCTGATCTTCGCAGTGCTGCCCATGCAGACTGAGTCTGTTGCGTGGGTCACCGGGCGCGTCGATTCGATGCCGGCCTGCTTCTACCTCGCCTCGTTTCTTCTCTTCCACCTATGGCGAACGCGAGGTGGCGCCTCGCTATATGCCTGGTCGGTGACGTTGTGCTTCGTCGCACTGTTCACTAAACAAACCGCGGTCACGCTCCCTGCGACACTGGTGCTGTGGGACGTGTTTGGCTTGAGGCGGCCGGTTCGTCCTTCGTGGGATTGGCTGCGGCCATATCTTCCTTTTGTTGCTCTGACGGCCGCCTATCTCGGTCTGCGGTACTTCATCTACGGCGAAGTCGCGCGCGAGGGGAGACTGGGGCCTGAGTATGTGAACCTGTTCTTCGACAACTCGTCGATTCATCTCCGCCGGATGATCTTTGGCGAGGCTGGTCTGAGCATCGCCGCACTGCAAGCCGCATTGATCGTTGCGGCAGTCTTCATCGGCGTCGCGATTGTCGCAGTCCTCCAGCGCGATCGCGACGAGAGCCGACTTCTTGGTCCACTCAGCTATTTTCTGCTCGTGTGGGTGGCTCTTGGGGCTCGCCCCCACCATCGTCGCTGGGTACGGATCGCCTCGCCACATGTATCTGGCGTCGGCAGGTTGGGCGGTGTCGTTAGGTGTGGCCTGCCAGATGCTCGCACGGGCGAGGCCCCGCACAGTTATGCCTGCGGTTGCTGGGATTCTGGCCGTCGTGGTACTTGCCGGCTATGGATTACGGTTGCGCGATGAGGTGAGCCTTTGGGGCATCCGATCGGCGGTGTCCCGTAAAGTCGTGAGGCGACATCGAACGCGAAGCGGCGGTAGTGCCCCGTGGCACGCTGTTCATCATCGACCCACCGCAGCGCAGCTCGAACTTTGCGATGCCATATGCGGTGCAGCCTCCATTCACCGGGGACGACGTCGCCGCGAAGGTGTCGATCATTTCGCATTCTTCCATCCATTGCTGTGCGTCGTACTTCTGGGAGCCGTACACCCGGAAAGCGATCCAGAACTGGATGACGAATCCGGATCGCCCGCCGGTGGTCGCGATGCGCTGGGACGACGCAGACCGGCGAGTTGTACCGCCTCCGCGACAGCGACGACCCGTTCCTGCGAACGCTCGTGCCACTTCTCCTCGACAGCAAGGACGTGACATCGCTCGATCGTCAACTCCTCGATATCTCCTCGGGCCTCGTCCTCAAGCCGGCGTCCTAGGCTCCTAGTGGACAACATCACGCATTCGCTCGTTGGGATCGCCCTGGCGGATTTGACCATCGGTCGCGGGACATCGAAGAGCGACCGACGGCTCGCGGTGGGCGCAGCCGTCGTCGCCGCGAACCTGCCGGATCTCGATCTGGTCTATACGAGCATTACTCCAGCTCCTCTTGGCTACCTGCTGCACCATCGAGGTCACACGCACACGGTGCTCGGGATTGCGATTCTCGCACTGCTGCTCGTCGTCAGCTATCGCGCGCTGAATCCCGTGCAGGCGCCTGCCGATCGGGTCGAAGGCGAAGCTGTTCTCGCTGATCGTCGTAGCTGCCGCGAGTCATCTGCTGCTGGACGCGCTCAACAGCTACGGTGTGCACCCGTTCTATCCGTTCGACAACGGCTGGTATTACGGCGATGCGGTGTTCATCTTCGAGCCGTGGCTCTGGATTCTGCTCGGCATCGCCGCGGCGTCGGACGCCCGCAACCGCCTTGCGCGCGCGGGCGCTGCGCTTCCGATTGTGATCGTTCCGATGGCGATGCTGGCGATGGGGATGATTCCGACTGAGAGCGCGGCGGCGCTGCTGGCGGTCGGACTGCCGTTTACGTGGATCGCCGGGCGTTTGTCGACGCGCACGCGTGCGGGTGTGGCGATGACCGCGAGCCTGCTCGTGGTTGCGGCACTGATCGCCACGTCGCGAATCGCCCGAGCAACCGCAACGGAGGCGCTGCAGCCAGAAATACGCGGCCGCCTTGTCGACATCGTGCTGACGCCGAATCCAGCATCGCCGCTCTGCTGGTCGGTGATCGCCATCGAGCTCGACGAAGCTGGAGGCGAGTACGTGCTGTGGAGAGGAACGCTGTCGATTGCGCCGCAATGGAAGGCGCCGACCGCGTGCGCGTCTCACACCTTCGGCATCGAGCCCGAACCGTCGCGTCGTGCAGGTGGAGGCTCGCTCGCCTTGCGGCGAGAACGGCGACAGCCGCTCGAGCCCCTTCGACGACTCGCAAGCGAGGACTGCTGGGGGCGTGCATGGCTTCAATTCGGCCGGGCTCCTGTTCTTACCGGAGAAATGATTTTCGATCTTCGGTTCGCCCAGCGCCTCGGGCAGAATTTCACTGTGATGCCGCTTCCTCGGTTGGGGAGACGCGCGGGTTGTCCGCCGTTCATGACGAACTGGGATATGCCGCGGGCGGACTTGCTGGAGTGATCATGGCTCAGGTGCTGGTACGAGTGTGGGGAGTCTTGCTGTGTTTGATTGGCGTGACCGTGGTTGTCGAGGGGCAGGCGCCCAACACCTGGCTGCAATGGCGTGGGCCAACCAATACGGGGATGGCGCACGGTGATGCGCCGCTCCAATGGGACGACAAGACGAACGTTCGCTGGACGACCGAAATATCGGGCCGCGGTCATTCCACTCCGGTGATCACCGGCGACAAGTTGTTTCTGACGACGGCCGTTCCGACAGGAAAGCGAATCGCCTACTCGGGAAGGGGAGCTGATGGCGGCGTCGAGCATCGGTTCGACGTCCTGGCCGTCGAGCGCGCATCAGGGAAAGTCGCCTGGCGCCGCACGGCCACGGTGGCCAGCCCGCACGAAGGGTATCACCACGTCTATGGAAGCTTCGCCTCGAACTCGCCGGTCACCGACGGGCAGCGCGTCTTTGCGTTCTTCGGATCGCGCGGACTCTATGCGTATGACCTGAACGGTACGCCCATCTGGAGCAAAGACTTCGGCGTGAAGATGCGGATGGATGCCGCATGGGGCGAAGGCACGCCGTTGACGCTTCACGACAACCGGCTGCTGCTGCACTTCGATCATCTCGATCTCGGCTTTCTCGTGATGCTCGACCCGGCAACCGGAAAGGAACTCTGGCGTATCAAACGCACCGAAGGCTACAACTGGGCAGCGCCATTCGTCGCCACGCACGGAGGCCGGCGGCAGATCGTGATGAGCGGCCAGGTTGTCCGCGGCTACGACTTCGAAACGGGCGCCTTGCTGTGGGAGGTGGCGGGCCTGGGGGAGAACAGCATTCCGCAGCCAGTTCAACATGGCGATCTGGTCTTCGCCATGAGCGGGCATAACGTAAGGATGCTGCTCGCGATCCGTCTCGGGAGAAAGGGCAACCTCACCGGCACGGACGCCGTAGCGTGGTCGACGCCGCGCGGGGTCTCGTATACGCCATCGCCGCTCGTGCATGACAACCGGCTGTACGTCATCACCGACAGCGGCTTGCTCAGCAATTTCAACGCGACAACCGGCGCGCCGTTGTACCAGCAGCGACGGCTGCCGCGCCCCTACAACTTCAAGGCATCACCCGTTGGCGCAAGCGGCAAGCTGTATCTGGCAACAGAGGAAGGCGATGTCGTGGTCGTGCGGATGGGCGATGCCTTCGAGGTGCTGGCGACAAACACTCTGGCGGGACACTCGTTCATCGCCTCGCCTGTCATCGTCGATGGCGACATCTATCTGAGAAGCCGGACGCACCTGTTTCGCATCGGCGCGGGCGGCGCTTCCAGGTGACTGGAATGAGCTACAATCCGACCTATTGTCCTGACCCTGGAGAGACTCCGATGAAACGCCCGATGAAGAGCGTAATGCTTGTGCTGTTGCTTGCCGGAATGACCGCGGGTGGGTCCACGACCGTCAGCGGACAGAAGGGCCTCCCAGCGTGCGATCCGGACAACGGAGGAATCACACTGCCGCCCGGATTCTGTGCGCTCGTCGTGCACGAAGGCGTCGGCGAAGCCCGCCATCATCGTCGTCACGAAAGCAACGACATCTACGTGATCACCCGGCGCGGGCCGAATCCTGCCCGCGGGGCAGCAGCGGCAACCAGGCGGCATCTACGGCCTTGCGCGACACCAACGGCGACGGGAAAGCCGACATGGTGACGGAGAAGTTCGGCGACATTGGCGGCACCGGCCTCGAGTTGCGCAACGGCTATCTCTACTTTGCGAGCCCCACGTCAATCGGCCGCTTCCGACTGACGCCCGGACAGCTGAAGCCCGCTGGTCCTGCCGAGATCGTCGTCGACGGGTTGCCGGCGGGTGGCGGACACGCGGAGAAGGACATCGCGTTCGACAACGCGGGCAACATCTACGTCAACATCGGCCTGCCGTCGAACGCCTGTCAGATTCCCGACCGTCGTCCCGGTGCGCCAGGGCATCGACCCGTGTCCGCAGCTCGAGGAGCGCGGAGGCATCTGGCGGTTCAAGGCCGACGTGGTGGGCCAGACAGTTCTCGAAGGAGGCGCGGTTTGCGACGGGTCTTCGGCAGGCAGTGGCCGTGGCGTGGCACGAAGGTCATCTCTACACCGCGATGAACAGCCGCGATAGTCTGGATACGCTGTTCCGCGATAAGGGCTACACGGCCGAAGACAATGCGATTGGTCCGACGGAGCCGATGTTCCAGGTCGCCGAGGGACGACGTCTTCGGTTACCCGTACTGCTACTTCGACAGCCGGCTGAACCACGATATCCTGGCGCCCGAGTACGGCGGCGACGGCAAGACCGTCGGCCGCTGCGCGAACTTCGAGGCGCCGTTCGCGAACTTCCCGGCTCACTACGCGCCGGTCGATCTCATGTTCTACACGGGCACGCAGTTTCCGGCGAAGTATCGCGGAGGCGCGTTCATGACGTCGCACGGTTCCTGGAATCGTGCGCCGTTTCCGATGGCTGGCTACAACATCATGTTCCAGCCGGTGGCCAAGGGGAAGAACACGGGGCCGGTCGAGGTGTTTGCCGACGGGCTTCTTGGGAAAGAGCCCGTGATGACCCCGGCCGCGGCCGCAGTACCGCCCGGGCGGCACCTTCGTCGGACCGGACGGGACGCTGTACATCACCGAAACGAACAAAGGAAAAATCTGGCGGGTCATCTATCGGGGCAAGTAGGCGGTCGTCGAATGCAGCCGTCAGGAGGCTTTATGAGTCGCACGCAGAAGGCACGCAACATCTATGCAGGCATCGGGATTGCCGCGGTTGTTGTGGTGCTCACCATCGCGCAGTTCGTGCTTCAGACAGCGGCGCGCGCCCAGGAAAACGGCGGAGCGAACCGCGCAGGCGTGTACGAAGTCGAACCGGATGTGGCCGAAGCCGCTTCCGAACAACTGGGTGCTCGGCTCGACGGTCGGCCTGGCGATCGACGCGCGCGATCACGTCTTCATCGTCCACCGCGGCCAATCGAGCGCTCGACCAGAAGTTCGCCAGTCAGATGTCGTTCACGAAGACGGCGGCCGGCGGGTTTGCTCCGCCGAGCGCCGGCAACACCGTGGCGGGCTATGCGCCTTCGGACGCGACGAAGCCAATCTCCGAGTTCTGCTGCACCGCGGCTCCGCCGGTGCTGGAGTTCGATCCCGAAGGCAACCTGGTGAACCACTGGGGCGGCACCGGCGCGGGCTACGAGTGGCCGCCCTCGATGCACGGCATCACCATCGACGGAAAAGACAACGTGTGGCTCGCGGGCAACGCCGGTCACAGCGTGCTGAAGTTCTCGAAGGACGGCAAGTTCCTGCTCCAGATCGGCAGGAACGGCGCGAGCAAGGGAAACAACGACACGGCCAACCTGAACCGGCCCGCGGAAGTCGAAATCGACATGGCGGCCAACGAGGTCTACGTCGCCGACGGCTACGGCAACCGCCGCGTCATTGTCTTCGATGCCGACTCAGGCAAGTTCAAGAGGATGTGGGGCGCGTACGGCAAGCCGCCGACCGACGATCCCAACGTGGTCTACGACCCCGCGCAGCCGCTGTCGACCAACTGGCAGACGGTGCACTGCGCGTCGCTTGCGAACGACGGCCTGGTCTACGTCTGCGATCGGGTCAACAACCGGATCCAGGTGTTCACGCAAGGAAGGCAAGTTCGTGAAGGAAGCGCAGATCGCGAAGCGCACGCTGGGCGACGGCGTCACGTTCGACGTCGCCTTCTCGCGCGATGCCCAGCAGCGCCTGATGTACGTGGCCGACGGCGCCAACCACCGCGTGTGGCAGCTGCTTCGCGAGCCGCTTCAGGTGCTGAACCACATCGGCAGCGGCGGCCGCTATCCCGGGCCAGTTCTACGCCGTGCACAACGTGTCGCTCGACTCGAAGGGCAACATGTACACCGTGGAGACCTACACCGGCGCGCGTGTGCAGAAGTTCACCTACAAGGGACTGTCGGCGGTTGCGAAGCCCGAGGGGAACCACAACTAGGGGAGGCGCGACAGGCGCTGAGGCCGGTCCGTGCTGATTGCACGCCGTTACATCGTGAGCGGCCGCGTGCAGCGGGTTGGATTCCGGCTGTTTGCCGAAGACGCGGCTCGCCGCGAAGGCGTGTGCGGGTACGTCAGAAACGAGCCGGACGGCAGCGTCGAAGTCGTCGCCGAGGGTGACGCCGACGCGCTGCTTCGGTTCGAGATGGCGATTCGACGAGGTCCGATGGGCGCCCACGTCGACGACGTTCAGACGACGAGGCTCGAGCCGTCGGGACGGTTCACCAGCTTTCGAGTGGCGGGATGATCACGCATGGAGTCATTGAAGGCCAAGATCCGCAGCGTCCCTGATTTCCCCAAGGCCGGCATCCTTTTCTATGACATCACCACGCTCCTCCGCGACAAGGACGGCTTCCAGCAGTCCATTGGCGAGTTGGCGAAGCCGTTCGAGAAACTGAAGATCGATCTCGTCGTGGGCGTGGAGAGCCGCGGGTTCATTCTCGGCGGCGCGGTTGCCGATCGGCTGGGTGCAGGCTTCGCTCCGGTGAGGAAGAAGGGCAAGCTGCCGTCACATACGGTGCGTGAGACCTACGATCTCGAGTACGGCACCGATTGCCTCGAAATCCACTCCGATGCGGTTGAAGCCGGCCAGCGCGTGTTGATCGTCGACGACGTGCTCGCCACGGGTGGCACCGCCTCAGCAACGAGCGCGCTCGTGCGAAAACTCGGAGGGCAGGTGCAATCGCTGGCGTTTCTGGTGGAGCTCGCCTTCCTGAACGGCCGTTCCAAGCTTGGCGACCAGTCGATTCACAGCGTCCTGAAGTATTCGTCATGATCGCGCTCCTGGCGGGCGCGGCGATTGCCTACGCGCTGTGGCGGATCGGCGATCTGCTCGGCCGCCAGCGCCAGGACGCCGCGATCCTCCAGCTGTTAGCGACATTCGCGCCGGCCGCGGGCGCTGTTCAGCAGGATCCCAAGCAGCTCCTCGCGTGGTACCCGCATCGTCCAGACCAGCCGCCGGCAGTTTCCCGAGGCGTTCAAAGAGCTCGACAAGGCGGCTGGCGGGACGTTCCCGTTCACCAAGCAGGATCTGCAAGCGGCGCACGCGAGATGCAGCACCGATTGGCTGGCGTGGGAGCGCGCGCACGACGCGGAGTTTGCGTTGAAGGTCGCGCAGGTCCAGGACGAGATCGGACGAGCCGGCGAGGCTTCGCCGCTGCTGCGCACGCGTCTGGCGGCGATCGAGCAGCAGAAGCTGGAGCGCTATCAGCAGCGATACGAGGAGTACATCAAGACGGCCAAGGCCATCGCCGGGTATGCCGAGGCGTGATTGCGGCGCGCGCGTTGCAATGCGGCGAATTCTCCACATCGACATGGACGCGTTCTACGCGTCCGTCGAACAGCGCGATGATCCGTCGCTGCGGGGAAAGCCCGTCGCTGTCGGGGGATCGCCCGACAGTCGCGGTGTCGTCGCCGCGGCCAGCTACGAGGCGAGAGCCTTTGGGGTCCGCTCCGCCATGTCGATGGCGAAAGCGGTGCGCCTGTGTCCGTCGCTCCAGATCGTCAGGCCTGACTTTTCGCGCTACAAGGCGGCCTCGACCGCCATCTTCGGCATCTATCGCGAGGTGACACCCCTCGTCGAGCCGCTCGCGCTCGACGAAGCGTACCTCGACGTGACGGAGAACAGCTGGGCCGAACCGCTGGCCAGCAGCGTGGCGAAGCGCCTGAAGCGGCGCATCAACGAAGAGACGGGTCTGACGGCCTCGGCAGGGGTGGCGCCGAACAAGTTCCTCGCCAAAATCGCGTCGGGCTGGCGGAAGCCGGATGGCCTGACTGTGATCGCCCCGGATCGAGTCGAGTCGTTCCTGAAAACATTGCCTGTCGACGCCCTCTGGGGTGTTGGCCCGGTGACAGCCAGCCGCCTGAGGGCGCGAGGAATCGTTCGCCTCGTCGACGTACGGGCGGCGGCAGACGAGGTGCTGCGCGGGGCGGTGGGAAACATGTCGGACTGGTTGCGGCAGCTGGCAGCCGGCATCGACGACAGGCCGGTCGTTGCCCATAGGGAGGCCAAGTCGTCCGGCACCGAAAACACCTACGCTGCCGATCTCACAGATGTTCGAGGTCGTGCGTCGTGAGATTGCCGAGATGACGGCTCAGGCGGCGCAATGGCTCGAGCGCCGCGGACTGCTGGCTCGCACCGTCACTATCAAGGTGCGCTACAGCGATTTCACCACCATCACCCGGAGCCATACGACCGCTCCCACCCGCGACGGGACAGCCATGGTCGAGCGGTCGATGGCGCTCCTCGCGAAGACCGAAGCTGGGCAAAGGCCAGTTCGGCTGCTGGGCGTGAGTGTGCACAACCTGTGTACACCCGAGAGGGCTGCAAGTCACCCGGAAGACTGGCTCCCATTCTGAACGCCGTGGTGGCGCGTGCGTTGCAGATCAATTCAATGAAACGGGGTAGTCCAATGCTCGAAAGGAAGGCGCCGCTCTCTAGCGGTACCGAAACTTACATTGATTTGATCGAACGGGAGATGGAGGGAGGGGTGTCCGTCCAGCTTCCTCTGGAGTCCCTTGCGGAGCTCTTCGAGCACACCACCCGCCGCCATCTCGGCGGCCTCGTCGCAGTCGATGAGGAGATCGGCGTTCACGATCTCTCCGACGACTAGGGCTTGGGCGGCGTCCACAGTTGGAGGTCTTCGGACAGTCGGGCTTTGGTCAGCAGAATGATCTGCCCCGTGTGCATGCCGAAGTGTTCGACCACGTGGTAGATCGCCTCCAGCACCGTGACGTCATAGCCCTGAATCTGTCGTCTCGCTAAGAGCTCAGAGTCGCTCAGTTCTTTCATCACGGCGTCAGCTTGCGCCACCACCTCTTGCAGGCGCCGTCGCAGGTCAGACGCTGCCACCGGTCCGCGCTCGTCGAACTCCTGCTGGCGATTGCGTTCGAACGGGCGTCGACCCACTCCTCCCACAATCCACATCGACAGGTTTCCGCAGAGGTGCAGCACGAGATTGCCGATGCTGTTGGATGCTTCGTTGGGGCGCCACCAGATATCGTCCAGCGACAGCCGGTCGAGGCAGCGTTCGATCTTCGGCAGCGAATCGTCCACCAGGAGCCGCCGGGACTTGTCGAGAAAGGCGCGGGACAGATCGCTCATGCGCACTATGATACGGGTGGATCGCGTTCTCAGAGGAGGGATCGATGCTGAAGGGGTTCAGAGACTTCGTGCTTCGAGGTAACGTGCTCGATCTCGCGGTTGCGGTCGTGATGGGCGGCGCCTTCGGTGCCGTGGTCAACGCGCTGGTCAAGGACCTCCTGACCCCGATCATCGGCGCGCTGGTGGGCAAGCCGGACTTTTCGGCCTTTACCGTCACGATCAACGGTAGTCCGCTGCTGATCGGCGACTTCATCAACGCCGTGATTGCGTTCCTCCTGGTGGCCGCGGCGTTGTATGTCTTCGTCATCACGCCGGTCAACGCGCTGGTGGCGCGTCAACGGCGGGGCGAAGCGACACCCGATCCGACGACGAAGAAGTGTGCCGAGTGTTTGAGCGAGGTGCCCATCGCGGCGCGGCGGTGCGCGTTCTGCACGTCGCCGCTGACGTGATGCAATAGAATTCAGGGCGCGCGCCCGTAGCTCAGCAGGATAGAGCACCGGTTTCCTAAACCGGGGGTCGCAGGTTCGAGACCTGCCGGGCGCATACCAACTCGCGATGTGAAGTCCGTGGGATATCGCATGCTCGATGAATCCGATTGGCGCCTGTCGAACGGCAGCGAATATCTGAATGGGCTAACTTTCTATTGGCGTGCTTGGACGGAGACGCGACCGGGTTGGGATCACGATCACTGCGAAATGTGTTTAGCCGAGTTCGCGGCTCTGCGGATTTTCGAGAGCACTATCACTGGAGCATTGGCGCATAGCTTCTTCACGCCGCCCGCCGCAGCGTTCCGCCGATGCGGCGCCCGTCACGCGTGTCCACTCCGGTATTCCCCCCGTTGGGGGGGACGATCCTCCCTCGCATCCGGCCGGTCGGGCTCGTCCCCCACTGGTCTTCCGGTTTGCATTCTGCGAGCGCCGCGGCACCGCATCGAGTTTGGGTTCGCCAGCTTCAGTGAAAAGTCACAAGTCTCAGTACGGATCAGCGAATTCGAACTCGATCACCGACCCATCCAGCCCGCCGCCTCTCATCGACAGGCGCAGAATCGGATCGGGTTGCCCGGGCGGGGAGGGTCTCAACTCAACCGTACCGATGAACTCGATAGCGCCATCCACTGTTTTCAGACGAATCGCGCGGTCGTCGGTGAGGACCCCAGCAACGCGCCCGCCGAACGTTCTGAGGTTATCCCACCCCCAATAATCGCCGGACAGCGTTGCTCCATCCTGTGTCAGATACAGATTCAGGTAGGCGCAGCACCCTGGGGGGTCACCATGCCAAAACGTCGCATAGACGTTGCCGACAGATGCAAGAAAATATGGTTGCGTTGTCGAATCGGTGCGCCCATGTCTGTCCGTCACTGTTAACTTGGCGATCATCAACGTTTTCGGCGTTGGTGGCGACCCTCCCGGCGGATTCGGGCGGCGCGTCGTGACGGGCTCTGTGGAGCTCGCGCCGTCGCCGTATTCGAGCAGATAAGTCACCCCATCACCTTCCGAGCGTGATCCATCAAACAGGATCTGAGTGAAATTCACGACGGCGACCGGCGGGGTCGAATCGCCGCGCCCGACCGAGAGTACGGCCTTGGGCGCAGCGGGCAAGGGTGGCGGCGCCGGCGCCTCGGGTGCGGAAGGCGGCTGGGGCGCAACCGGGTTGCTCGTACACGCAACGCCAAGCAACGCCACAAGAATCGACGTGGTTAGGCTACGCATCATCGCAGTTGATCCCTTGCCCCCACGATTGTAGCCAGCCGCAGTCAGTTTTTCATGCAGGATCTGGGTCTGCTCGTGCGCGCCGGAGTCGCTCAGGCCGCAATTCCCGAGAATTTCAGGGTTGCAACCTTTGTGGTTTCCCCCTGGGCGCACGAGCCTTCGCTCGCGATGAGCCGAGGCGAGCTACGGCGAGATGGCTCCCACCTTCCCGGTTAGCGTCGAGCGAGGCTGAAGCCTTGCCTGCGACGCTCCGATCGTTTGAGGTGGCGCCGCCGCCTGCATTGCGGTAGATTCAGTCTTGGCGCTCGCGGTGGTTCACGGGCGCGAAGGAGGAGTTGTGCAGAGCACCTTCAGTCGACGAGCATTCGTGACATGGTTGGGGATGCTGGGCGTCCCGCTGATCGCTCTCGCCCAGGAGAGTCGCGAAGAGAAGAAGAAAGAAGCGGAGGAGAAAAAAGAGGAGAAGAAGGAAGAGGCGAAAGACAAGGCTGAGGACAGGGACAAGGTCGCCGATCCCCCAGGAACCGATCGCAGCCAGGACCGGCGGCAGGATCGACGGCGCGACGCAGTCAAGTGACGAGTCGTTCTGGGGCTCGCGTGGCAGTCCTCACAAGCTGTTGATACGCAGCGACCTCCGTCACAGACATTCTCCCTTCTAAGCCGGGGTCGCAGGTTCCGCCGAAGCAGCGGAGCTGCGGGCGCACCAAGATTCACCGACGGGTTCCGCCCCGCGGCCTTCCCCGCACGCTCGCTGCCGCTCGTTCGCAAGGACACGTCGATCCGTACATCACCTACAGCTAGGGTAAAATTGCCAGTTCCGGGGTCCGCGGGGCGAGACCTTCGGGCAAGTGAAGTATGCGGTGGTGCCTTGAGGGAGAGGCCCAGCTCTGAAGTACGCCATACGTGCGTCGATACTCTTGGCGGTGGTGATGTTGGCCGGCTGCGGCGGCGGCAGCCCCACAGCACCTCAGGGTCCGGCCCCCCAGCCGTCGCCGTCACCGTCTAGCAACGCCATGCCGCGCGCCTCGATTGCGACGCCCATCCCCGAACGGGTCGAGGCCGGCGACATACTCGAAATCTGGGCCAACATCGAAGACGACGAGACGGCGCGCGAGCGGCTGGCTTACTCGTGGAGCGACGACGACGTGGGCGGCGCGTTCAGCGTCCTCATCGAACCGTGGAAAGTTGCGTGGTCGGCTCCTCACGGCGTCGATCCGCGTGCGTTCTCGTTCCGGTTGCAGGTGACGGAGAACTATCAGGTCAACGGCGCGCCGCGATCGCAGCAGGTGAGCACCGTGACGGCGCCGGTGCACTACAACGACTCGCGCCTCGAGATCACGCGCATCGCCACTCGCTTCATCACCGAGCTCTTTTCGGTCTATACCGTCACGCCGGACGAGGCCGTGGAGGATTTCGCGGACAGTTGTCCAGGCAAGAAAAGGGAACGCGCTGATGTGGCCGGGAACCGTGAGGCCGTACAGATTCTGTCAGGCGTCTATTCGAACCAGGTCGTGGGACTGAACAGCGACCGCACGCAGGCGACCGTGACTGGCATCTGCGAGTTCCTCGACATGCCCAAAAGCGGGCCGAACACCGGGCGCACTCAGAAGATTCAGGGCGTCTGCACGATGACCGCCGTCTACGAAAACTGGAAGTGGCACCTGTGCGACAGCAGGTTCACCAGCACCACTCCCATTGTCATCGAGAGCCTCCGCTACCGCGCGCCCGGCGTTCGCAACTCGAACAACCCCCACTTCGGTTTCCGCTGACGCACGCTTGTCTGCTTGGTCGCCGTCAGGAGACGAGGCTCTTCCTCACCGCATAGAGCACGATCTCCGCGGTGTTGTGGAGGTTGAGCTTCTGCATCATGTTGGCGCGGTGCGTCTCGATGGTCGACACGCCGACGTCGAGCAGACTCGCCACCTCCTTGTTTGTTCGCCCTTCGGCCAGCAGCTGCAGCACCTCTTTCTCGCGGTCGGTCAGCAGACAGTACGAATCTTCCTGTCCGCGTTGCTGCAGATGCCGCATGTAGTCGGACAGCAGCATGGCGGAAATCGTCGGGCTGAAGTAGGGCTTGCCCTGGCCGATCGTGCGGAGAGCAGGCACGAGGTCCTGCTCGGCCGATTCCTTGAGCAGGTATCCGCGCGCGCCGGCCGACAACGCCCGCAGCACGTAGGACTCATCCGCGTACATGCTGAGGAAGACGACCTTGAGCTGAGGCTGATGCTTGATGGCACGTTCGGCGGCGTCGATGCCGTTGAGCCGCGGCATGGCGATGTCGAGAATCGCGACGTCGGGCTTGCAGCTCTCGCACAGGCGCACGGCTTCAATGCCGTCGCCCGCTTCGCCCACCACCTCGACGTCCGGCTCCGCTTCGAGCAGCGCCTTCAGCCCCCGCCGTACGATGCCGTGATCATCACCGAGAACGATGCGCAACGAACACCTCCTTGATACCGCTGCCGGCTGGCGGGACCGGCAGTGAAATGTGCAGTGTCGTCCCGCCGCCAGGACTCGTTTGAATAGAGGCTGACCCGTTGATGTCCTTGACCCGTTCCTTGATCCCGGTCAGCCCGAGGCCCTTGTGATCGTCTCCAGACGACATGCCGACGCCGTTGTCCATCACCGACACATCGAGCCGCGCAGGCCCGCGCACGACCTTCACCTGGATCTCGGTGGCTGCCGAATGGCGCGCGCAGTTGGTCAGCGCTTCCTGCACGACGCGATAGACACACGTGCGCTGGGGATCGGGCAGGTGCTCGAGATCGCCGTCGACCGAAAGGTCGACGGGCACGTTGTAGCGGCGCGAGAACTCGCGCGCCTGCCAGGCGAGGGCCGGTTGAAGGCCGAGGTCGTCGAGCATGCTCGGCCGCAGCCCCATCGCAAGGTCTCGCACGAGTCGCATCATGCGGTCGATGAGCGACTTGCTCTCGCCGATCGTCGAAGAGAACACGGGACTGCCGACGGCTTGGGCCCGTTCCGCGCGGCCGAGCTCCATGCGCAGCGCCGTGAGCATCTGGCCAAGCTCGTCGTGCAGCTCGCGAGACAGGTTCTTTCGCTCCTCTTCCTGCGTCCTGACGAGCTGGCTCGAGAGCCGCCGCAACTCGCGCTCGGCCTGTTGCGTGCGTTCGTGCTCGAGATCGGACCGGCGCTCCAGGATGCGAAGCCGGATGACTGCCGCCACGGCCACGGCCAGACCGAGCGCAAGGCTGGCGAGCAGCGTCGACGTCAGGTACTGGTGCAGTTCGCGCTGACGCGCGTCCGCGGCCGCCTGCTGGGCGTTCAGATTGGCGTTGTTGAGATCCTCGATCTCGGCCGAGATGCGGATCACGGCGTCGCGCCGGGGGACAATCTCGCGGCGCACGAAGTCGTAGCGATTCTCGTCGGTGGTGCCGTCGAACAGGGGTATGTACGAGCGCCAGTAGCTGTCGAGCTCGCGCGCGAGGGCATCGAAGCGCGTCGGATCGCTGTCGCGTATCAGCGGCCGAAGCTCGCCGATCAAGCGCTCGCTCTCGGTGCGCAGCGCGATGAGCTGGGAGCGATATTCGCCAGGCGGTGCGTTGTCGTCGAGCAGATAGTCACGCACGAGAATGCCGGACAGGTGAAGGTCGGTGCGCACGCGGCGAAGGCGGCCCTCGACCTCGAGATAGCCGGCATTCATGCTATCCAGCTGGGCGTACGCGGCGTCGGCCCTGCGCTGAGCGGCGAGGATCGACACGACAATCAGCGCCAGCAGCCCGAGCAACGCAACCGCCACCACCGGCCAGGTACGGAACCGCATGTCACGATCCTATCCGCTTCTAGGACTACCGGGGCATCCCGACAACAGGGGATAGACAGGTCGGTCGCCGAGCCCTGCAGGCTATACTGTTGAGCCTATGAAGAGCACGGAACGCCATCATCTGAAGGAGAACGAACTTTCCGAGGTCCTCAGCCACACGACCGAACGCTTGATGGAGAACCGCAGCGCCGTGGCGATCGCCGCCGCCGTGGTGGCACTCGCGCTGGTCGTTGGCGGTGGGTACTGGGCCTGGACTTCGCGGGCTCAGTCCCGCTCGCAGGCCCTGCTGGGGGAGGCCCTTCTGGTCGTCCAGGCGTCGATCGTCGAAACCAAGCCGGGCGCGACGCCGGCCCCTGGGACGTATCCCACGCTGAACGCGCGCGCGGAGGCGGCACTGACCAAGCTGGCGGCCGTGTATGAGGCCTATCCGTCGACTCGCGCGGGCATCGTGGCGCGCTATTACGCGGGATCGGCGCTCTCGATGCTCGGCCGGCCAGCCGAGGCTGCCGCACGGTATCAGGAGGTTGCGGATCGCGCGCCGGCCACCGACTTCTACGGGCGAATGGCGCGGTTGGGCGCCGTCGACGCCAATGCGCAAGCCAAGCAGTACGACCAGGCGATCAGCGTGGCACAAGCGCTCGTCAACAACACGAGCGACGAGACGATTCCGCGAGACGCGCTGTTGATGGAGCTCGGCCGCGTTCAGGCGGCGGCTGGCAAGAAGGCCGAAGCCAAGCAGACTCTGGACAAGATGATCGCCGACTTCCCGCAGTCGGTCTACCTCGACGAGGCGAGGCGGTTGCTGGAAGCGGGAACGTAGGCAGGCTCGGGCTCCAGGCTCTAGGCTTCGAGCCAGTCGTCGCTAGTCAGATACGCGGCCAGAAGTCGGGAGAGTCCTAGTCTTCAGTCTCAGTCAGCAGTCGACAGTCTCAGGTCGAACAATCCGTCGACGCAACACCATAGCGATCCACGTTGAGAGCGCCATACCCCATGAGTCAAACTGGTACATGCGAGTCCGGTCATATCGACCGGAAGATCGACTGACGACCGAGCACTGCCGACTGCGACTGATGACTCGTGACTGGGACTGACTGGACTGTCGACTGCTGACTATGACTGACGACTGACCGACTGACGACTCCCGACTCAAACTTGTACGTGAGCATTTTGTAGATAAGCTTCGCGCAGAGGAAGTTCGGCGACACCATCCCTGGCAGCGGCGAGAGCTCAACGAGATCGCACCCGACTACATTCCGATCGCGAAAGACCGCCCGCAGCAGCTTCAACAACTCGTGCCAGTTCAGACCGCCCGGCTCAGGTGTGCCGGTAGCGGGCATGACGGCCGGATCAAGGCCGTCGCAGTCCACGGTCACATAGACGCTGTCTCCCAGCGAGTCGACCACCCGATCGATCCAGTGCGGGTCCTGGCGCATGTCGATGTCGTAGAAGATCGTCGTGTTCAGCGTCGGCGCCGCTTGCGCCTCTTCCGTCGACATGCTGCGAATGCCCACCTGCGTGCAGCGGGCGTGCTCGAGCGCGCGCCGCATCGCGCACGCGTGGTTGAACCGCGTGCCCATGTAGTTGTCGCGAAGGTCGGCGTGCGCGTCGATTTGCAGCACCGACAGCCCTGGATAGTGAGCGGCGGCGGCCGCGACGATCGGCGCCGTCAGCGAGTGCTCTCCGCCGAGCACGACTGGAAACTTGCCGTGGTCGAAGATCGCAGAAGCCACCTGCTGGATCTCTGCCATGATCGACGCCATGTCGTCGAACGGCAGTTCCATTTCGGGCAGCGTGAATATGCCGATGGGATGGATGTCGACGTTCAGCTCCTCGTCCCAGAGCTCCATGTGAGACGACGCGACCAGGATCTCGCGCGGGCCATTCCGCGTGCCGCTCACGTACGACGTCGTGCTCTCGAGTGGAATCGGAAGGATCACAGCCTTGGCGTCGTCGAACGTGACCTGACGGGGGAGCGTGCCGCCGAACGCCAACGGATCGATGTGGTCGTACCGGAGCGGCCCTTTGGAGTTCATTCAGATTCCTCGAACTGCTCGCGCGACGCGGTCTTCCCGTCGATGAGCAGGCTGCGCCCGCTCGGATCGATGGTCGGCCGCTTTCGATTGCGGGCAAGGTCGGCCGAGCTTCGTGCGAGCGCAGTCGCCAGAATCGGAAGGGCCAGCGTCGCGTCTGCGTGAACCGTCACCTGAGCCGCGTCCGCAGCCAACTTCCCCCAGCTTTGCGCTTCCTCCAGCGTTGATCCGGAGGCCCCGCCGTAGTGCGGGACATCGGTGACGATCTGAAGCGCGTACTTGTGGCCGCCGACCTTCGAGTTGAAGAACTCCGCCTGGACGCTGGCCTGGTTGATGAAGTTCTTCGGCGTGCCGCCGCCAAGGACGACCGTGGCGGTGCGCGGTCGCCGGCTAACGAGATTTGCCGATTCGATGATGTCGCCGATCACGTCGATGTGGCCGGAACCGGGCCGCTTGTGGCGGCCTTGCGAGAGACCCATGCCGATCGACGAATCGGCGATCGCGGGACAGAAGATGGGCACACCGGCGCGGTAGGCCGCCGTGAGGATCCCGTTCTGGCCGGTCTCCTGCCACAGATGTCGTCCGAGCAGATTCAGGAACTCGCGCGACGTGTACGGCCGCTGTTCCAGCGTGGCGACGAAATCGCCGATCCACACGTCGTTGTCGCAGAACTCTTCCTCGCTTGCATAGGTGTCGTACACGCGATCGATGCGGTCGTCCGCAAGCGCCGTGTCGTTTGCGCGTGGCGAGCCGATGTAGTGGTGCTGGCCCCGCGTCTCGTGCAGGTCGTGGTAGAGATTCGCGCCCGTCGACACGAGGCAGTCGACATAGCGGTGCTCGATGAGATAGGCGACCACCATCCTGAGGCCGCCGGCGCTCAACGCTCCGGCCATCCCCATGAAGATCGTCACGTTGTCCGAGAGCATCTTCTGCCAGACACGGTGGGCGGTGCCGAGCGCGCGTCCCTGGAAAGAGATGCGCTCCATCTTCTCGAGGATCTCGTCCGCCTTGAGTTCCGGATCGACCGTGAAGGGCGCGATCGGTACCTGAAGGAAGCGCGAGCGCTTTTTCATGCGGGCACTAGTCTAGCGCGAGACATTCCGCAGAAAACTGAAATCGGCCTGCGGCGTCAGTCGCACGCCCTGGAGCGCGGGCTGCGCGATGGCGATGTTGGTCTCGTACCAGAGGCTGATGTACGGGGCGAGCTCGGCGATCCGATGCTGCGCCTTGCCGTAGCGCGCGCGCCGTTCGTCCATCGACGTGGCGAGCGTGGCTTCGTCGATCAATTGATCGAGCAGCGCATCGCTGAAGTGACCGCGGTTGAAGCCCGCCGGGGGGACCTGCTGTGAGTGAAACACCCGGCGCAACTGGTCCGGGTCGGCAGTTGCGCCACCTGCCCACTGCAGCGTGTACATCTGAAAGTTGCCCTTGAGTATGTCGGCGTACAGCGTGGCGAACTCGTAGGTTCTAATATCCAGCGCGATCCCGACATCACGAAGGTTCTGCTGAATGACCGACGACTGCAGCCGGTTGAACTCGGTGTTCGACACCTTCAGCGAAAGCGCGAGCCGCGAGCGACGGGCCGCTGCCATCGGGGTCTGGATATCCGGCCTCGTCGAGCAGGCGCCTGGCTTCATCGGGATCGTAGGTGAAGTCGAAGACGCCTGGTTCGAATGCCCAGCTGGCCGGCGAGATCATGCTCACGGCAGGCGTCGCCAATCCACGGCGAAGGTACTGGACGATGGCCGGTCGATCGATCGCGTAGCCAATGGCGTAGCGCACGCGCTGATCCTGCAGAACCGGATCGCGCATGTTGAAGCCAAGATACTGATACGTCGCTCCCGGGAACCGACTCAGCTGCAGCCCTTCCTTCTCGAGCTGATACGCCATGTCGGGCGCCATGTCGTTCACGACGATGTCCGCGGTGCGCTTCCGCAGCTCGAGCGCGCGCATGATGTCGTCGGGAACCACTTTCAGCACGATGCCGCGATTGCGCGGCAGACCATCAAAGTAGTCGGGGAATGCCTGCAACTCGAGCCGGTCATCGACGAGATAGCGCACGAACCGATACGGCCCTGTGCCGACGGGATGTTCCCGAAGCTCGCGTCCGGCCCCGAACGGGACAATCTGAACGGCAACCAGGTTCACGAGGAACGAACCGGTGGGCTTCTTGAGGACGAATTCGATCGTGTATGGATCGATCGCGGTGACCGTCTCCACCAACTGAAACGCGCCGCGCCACGGCGAGTTCGTCTTTGGATCAAGGATGTAGTCGTAGGTAAAGACCACATCCTTGGCAGTCAATTCGTGGCCGTCGTGAAAGCGCACGCCCTGGCGGAGATGGAATCGATAGGTTTGGTAGTCGCTCGTTTCCCAACTGCTGGCGAGGCCTGGCGCGACCTGCATTTTGTCATCAAGCGTCACGAGATTGTTGAAGATGAGCTGATGCGCGCGCCCCGACGCGGAGTCTGTGCCATACCGAGGGTCAAGATTGTTCGGCGCCGTGTAGATGGCGACTGTCAGGACGCCCGGCTCGGGTGTGGGCTGACTGCAGCTAGAGGTGATCAGCGCGAGCAGTACCGCCGCTGTTGCCGGGGATCTCATTCCAGTTCCTTGCGCAATTCGACGAGTAGTTGAAGCGCCTGGAGTGGTGTCAGGTTATCGGTGTCGGTCTCACGCAGGCGCTGCGCGAGCTTCTCGGCGGCCGGATCGGTGGGCGCCGAGGGCTGAAACAGCCCCAGCTGACGCTGCGGGTCGGCCGGCGTGCCGCTCACCGACGGGCGTCCGCCTCGCGTCAACTCGTCTCGCTCCAATGCCTCGAGAATGGCGCGGGCGCGCGCAATCACCGCACCCGGCATGCCGGCAAGCCGGGCTACCTGAATTCCATAGCTCCGATCGGAACGTCCCGGCACGATCTTGTGGAGAAACACGATGTCCTCGTGCCACTCGCGGGCGGTGACGTGCGCGTTGATGACGCCGGGCAGTGCGTCGGCCAGATCCGTCAACTCGTGGTAGTGCGTCGCAAAGATGGTCTTGGGACGGTTGCTCGCATGGGTGGCGAGGTGCTCCGCCACGGCCCACGCAATGCTCAAGCCGTCATACGTCGCCGTGCCGCGTCCGATTTCGTCGAGCACAACGAGGCTGCGGGAAGAGGCGTTGTGCAGGATGTTGGCCGTCTCCTGCATCTCGACCATGAACGTGGACTGGCCACGCGCGATGTTGTCCGACGCGCCGACGCGCGCGTAGATGCGGTCGACGAGCCCGACCTTGGCGCGCGTTGCGGGAACGAACGAGCCGGCCTGCGCCATGAGGCAGATCAAGGCCGTCTGGCGAAGAAACGTGGACTTGCCGCCCATGTTCGGGCCCGTCAAGATCATCAGCTGGCTGGTCGTTCCGTCCAGCGACAGATCGTTCGGCACGAATGCGCCGCTGCAGCGGCGTTCGACGACCGGGTGCCGGCCGTCGGCGATCGCCAGCTCGTCGCCGTCGTGGACGTGCGGCTTGATGTAGTTGGCCAGCGCCGCGGTTTCGGCCAGCCCCGCAAGCACATCGAGCGTGGCCATTGCTCTCGCCGTCTCCTGGACGCGGCTGGCCTCCGCGGCGACACGGCCGCGCAGGCCTTCGAACAGCTCGACTTCGCGCTCGAGGATCCGCTCGTCGGCGCCCAGCACCTTCTCCTCGTATTCCTTGAGCGCTGGCGTGATGAATCGCTCTCCGCCCGCGATCGTCTGCTTGCGGTGATAGTCGGGCGGTACGGCATGGAGGTTCGACTTCGACACCTCGATGTAGTAGCCGAAGACGCGGTTGAACCGCACTTTCAGCGAGGCGATGCCCGTACGCTGCCGCTCGCGTTCTTCGAGCTCGGCGATCACCTGCTTGCCAGAGCGGCTGATGCGTCGGAGGTCGTCCAGCTCGGGGTCGACGCCGTCCCGGATGTAGCCCCCTTCGCGCACCATGGTTCCAGGTTCCTCGATGAGGTGCCGGTCGATGTCATCTCGCACGTCGATGAGGTCGTCGAGCGAGCTCAGCAGCGAACGGGTGAGGGGTGCCTGGCAGCCCTCGAGAGCGAGGCGCACTCTCGGAACAGCGGCGATCGACTGCTTGAGGCCCACGAGATCGCGAGGCGTCGCTGTGCCGAGGGCAACGCGGCCGATGAGCCGCTCGAGATCCTGCACGCTTTTGAGCGTTTCGCGGAACTTGCCGCGGTCTGTGCTGCGAAACGCAAGTTCTTCGACGGCGTCCAGACGATCGCGGATTCGTTCGAGCGAAACGAGCGGGCGCAACAGCCACGCCCGCAGCAGCCGACCAGCCATCGACGTGATCGTGCGGTCGATCTCGTGAAGCAGGGAGCCGTCCCGTCCGCCCTCCATCGCATCGACAACCTCCAGGTGCTTCAGCGTTGTCGCGTCGACGAACAGGCAGTCGGCGGACGTTTTGTACGCGATCTGGCTCACATGGGTGAGATCGGCCTTCTGGGTATCGCGCAGGTAGTGAAGCAGCGCGCCGGCCGCGGACACCGCAGACACGTGCCCTTCGAGGCCAAAACCCTCGAGGCCGCTGGTATGGAACTGGTCGAGAAGCTGCCGCCGGGCCGATCCATGCTCGAACGTCCAGGGGTCGACGCGCGTGACCGGAAGCCGATCGGCGGTTCCGCCACTGAGTAGCTCATCCAGGTTGAGGTCTGCCGAGGCCACGATCTCGCGCGGACGGAGCACCTCCACTTCGTCCACCAAGGCCTGGATACCGGCCGGTCCCGCATACTCAGCACATGAAAATTCACCGGTCGTCAGATCGAGCAGCGCAACGCCGACAGTCGCGTCGCGCCCTGGCGCCGACCGCGTGAGGGACAGCAGAAAGGCGGGTTCCCGATCGTCGAGGTGCTGCGCATCCGTGAGTGTTCCGGGCGAGACCACCCGAACGATCGCTCGCTTGACGATGCCTTTGGCTTTCTTGGGGTCCTCGATTTGGTCGCAGACGGCGACGCGAAAGCCCTTCTTGACGAGCCGGGCCAGGTACGTGTCGGCTGCATGATGCGGGACGCCGCACATGGGAATCGACGTGCCGTGCGCGTCTTTCGATCGCGAGGTGAGCGTGAGGTCGAGGGCGCGAGAGGCGGCGAGCGCGTCCTCGTAGAACATCTCGTAAAAATCGCCCATCCGGAAGAACACGATCGCGTCGCGATACTGCTGCTTGGCGTCGTGGTACTGCCGCATCGCCGGCGTCATGTTCGGCGCAGAGTCCGCGGGACGCGCGGGACTTGAGGGCGGAGGAGCCATGTAGAATGAAATTCTACATGGTGGTGCTGGCGCTCGACACGACAACCAGGCAGGGCAGCGCGGCGCTGACCCGCGACGGCCGGCTCGTGGGCACGTTCAGCGGAGATGCGCTCGTCACACATGGCCAGCGCCTGCCGGGTGACCTGCTCCGCCTGCTCGCTGCGCACGGTGTCGGCATTGGCGACGTTGATCTCTTCGGCGTCGCAGCCGGTCCCGGCTCGTTCACCGGCCTGCGCATCGGCATTGCGAGTCTGCAGGGATTTGCCGTGGCCAACCATCGGCCGCTCATCGGCGTCTCGGCGCTCGACGCCCTCAACGACGTGGCCCGACACCCACTGGAGTCCGCCGCTGCGCCGCTCGCAAGCGAAGAAAGCGTGGTGGCCGCATGGCTCGACGCGCAGCGCGGCCAGGTGTTTTCCGCGCTGTACGCAGGCCGAGACGCCCAGGCACCGGTCGTCGATGTTCCCGAACGCGTGTTCGCCGGTTGGGATGTGTCCCCAACGCTGTTCATTGGCGACGGGGCGTTGACATACGAAGCGGCGATCCGCCAGCGGCATCCGGCGGCGCACATCGCGCCCGAGGTGCCGCCGCTTGCTCCGGCGGTGGCTCGCCTGGCCGAGATCTACGTCCGGGAGCATGGACCGCAGCCGCCTGACGCCATTCGTCCGATCTACGTCCGTCGATCCGACGCAGAACTCGCCAGAGATCGTGCGACATCATGAATTGGTCGATCGAACGAACGCTGGCGCTGGACGATCTGGACGAGATCGTCGCGATTGAGCAGGCTTCCTTCAACAATCCGTGGACTCGCGACATGTATCTTCGCGAGCTGCAGAACCCGGATGTCTCCTTCCTGTATATCCTTCGGTCTGCGGACGCGGGCATCGTCGCCTTCTGCTCGTTTTGGCTCGTGCTCGACGAGGTCCACATCAACAACCTCGCGGTGCGGCTGGACTTTCGCGGCCAGGGAGTGGGGAAGACGCTGCTCGAGCGCGTGCTCGTCGAGGCGGCAAACCGGGGAGCCCAGCGTGCGACGCTGGAGGTGCGCCGGTCGAATGAGGCGGCGCGCCGGCTCTACGAGCGGCTCGGCTTCGCCGTCGCTGCCACGCGGCCGAATTATTACGCCAGCCCCCCGGAGGATGCGCTTATCCTATGGAGAGGCGCGTTGACGACCGGACCCACGGGCGCTTGAATGGGTCGGGGGCCTTGTGTTACGTTTCGAAGCCTGATGTTACCCACAATTCCTATCAAGGAGGCCGGGCATGCACAACGCCAATGTCCAGGAGTTGAAGGAGCTGCTGCTCAAGACTGACGAAGAGTTCAGACAGCTTGCCACTCAGCACCATGAACTTGATGATCGCCTCCACGCCCTTTCCGGAAAGCCGTATCTTTCAGAGCCCGAGCAAGTCGAAGAAGTCATTCTCAAGAAACGCAAACTGCAGTTGAAGGATCGGATGGAAGACATCCTCCGCCGTCATCGGGGCGACGCGCCGGGTGCGTTCGGCGAACAGCCGGCCATCTCGCACTGAGCCCGTCGGGTGACGATCGACCGCGCAGGGTATCCATTCATCGCGGGCGCAGGTCTATTGGCAGCAGCAGCGGCGCTGACCCTCGGCGCCGCTGCCGCACTGTCGCTCGCGGCACTCGCTGGTTTCTTCCTCTATTTCTTTCGCGATCCCGATCGCGAGTCTCCCCAGGATCCCCGGCTCGTGCTTTCGCCCGCTGACGGGCGTGTCCTCGTGGCCGGTCCCGCGGATCTGGCCGCCGCGCCGCCCGGCGAGTGGACGCAGATCAGCATCTTTCTGTCGCCGATGGACGTGCACGTGAATCGCAGCCCCGTGGCGGGCAAGGTGACGCGGGTCGATTTCCGGCCAGGGAGGTATCTGCCCGCGTATCATCGGGACGCTGCTGCCGCCAACGAGCGAAGCGAGGTCTGGGTCGATCGCGGCGGGCTGGCTGTGGTGTTCCGGCAGATCGTCGGCGTGCTCGCGCGGCGGGTGGTCTGCCGTGTTTCGCCTGGCGAGCAACTCCGTGCGGGTCAGCGGTTTGGGATTATGAAGTTTGGATCACGCATGGACGTATTTCTTCCGCTGGCGGCTGAGTTGCGGGTTGGCGTCGGCGACAAGGTGGTCGGCGGTGTTACTGTGATCGCTGTGCTTCCGTAAGTGCCGATAAGATGGCCGAGATGCTGGCTCCCAATCGCCGACATACCGACGTGCCGCAGCGCCGCCTGAGGCGCGGGGTGTATCTGCTGCCGAGCCTGATGACGCTGAGCAACATGTTCTGCGGTTACGCGTGCGTGATCTACGCGATGCGCGGCGAGTACGCGATAGCCGCGCCGTTCGTGGGAGTGGCGATGGTGCTCGACACGCTCGACGGCCGCATCGCGCGCATGACCGGGACGACCAGCCAGTTCGGCGTGCAGTTCGACTCGCTCGCCGATGTGATTTCGTTCGGCATCGCGCCGGCCATTCTCACGTTTTCCTGGGGGCTCACGTCACTCGGAAACTGGGGATGGGCGGCCGGTTTTGTGTACATGACGGCCGCCGCGCTGCGTTTGGCGCGCTTCAACATCCAGTCCGGCTCGGTCGACAAGAAATACTTCGTCGGCATGCCCAGTCCGGCGGCGGCTACGGTGCCGGCGTCGACGATCTTCGCGTATCCGTCGGGATTTCAGGAACCGGTGGGGGCTATCCCGGCCATCGCGCTGGTGCTGGTGCCGGCGTTTCTGATGGTCAGCACGATCAAATTCCGCAGCTTCAAGACGTTCGATCTCCAGGAACGTCGTTCCTACACCGTTCTGCTGCTCGTCGCGCTGCTGATTGCGTTCGTGTCGGCGCACCCGGCGCTGGCGCTGGTCACGTTGTCCTACGGCTACATGCTCTCCGCGTTCGTCGAGATCGCCGTGGCGAAGATCAAGCACCGCCACGAACCGCAGCAGGCGCCCGCCGCGGTCAAGTCGGAAGCTCAATAGCGACGGTCGTTCCCTGTCCCGGCGTGGAACGTACGTCGATGGTTCCGCCGTTGAGCTCGACATTGCGCTTGGCAATCGTGAGACCAAGGCCCGTGCCGGTCGCCTTCGTCGAGAAATACGGCTCGAAGATGCGGCGCAGCGCTTCGGCATCCATCCCCGTGCCTGTGTCCGACAGCGACAGCGTGACGTGTTGCTCGCGCGCGTCCGCCTTCAGCGTGAGCGAGCCTTGCCCGGGCATCGCGTGCAGCGCGTTCTCGATCACGTTGGTGAGCGCCCGTGCGAGCAACACGCGATCGACGACCACCTGCGGCAGCGATGCCGGCACGTCGACGTGGACGGCGATGCGGCCCGAGAGGCCCGTAAGGTAGGGTTCCACGACTTCCGCGACGAGCTCCGCGAGCGACGTCGGAGCGGGATGCGGCGTCGGCCGCGAAGCGAAGTTCGAGAACTCCGCCGAGATCTGACGCAGCAGCTTGACCTGCGACAGGATCGCCCCGACACATTCTTCGAGCACCGGAGTCAGCGGTTCCCCGCGATCCTTGTTCACCCGAACAAGGTGCTCGGACGACAATTGAATCGGCGTCAGGGGATTCTTGATTTCGTGCGCGACCTGCCGTGCCATCTCGGCCCAGGCCTCGAGGCGATGCGTGCGCTCCAGTTCTCGGCGCTGCCGCTGGAGTTCGGTGGCCATCTGATTGAAGTCCGCGACCAGGCGCCGGAGCTCGTCGGACGACGTCTCGGCGACGCGGGCGCTGAAGTCGCCGCGCGCGATCCGCTTGGTCGCGCGGGTGAGGCGGTTGACGGGATCGCCGATGCGCTCTGCCATGTAGTAGCCGATACCGGCGCCCAATAACGCGAAGAGCACGGCGGCAAGCAGCACGCGGCGATCGAGCGTGTCGATCTCACGATCGACTTCCTGTTGCCGCAGCGCGAGCGGGACGGTCAGAATCGCCCGCCCTTCGGCGAGCCGCACCGGCGCCGCCGCAAGGAGATGGGGAATGGTTCCCACCACGTCCTGGCCGACGTGATTCGATAGCCGATCCAGCTCGATGGCGCGGTAGACATGCCCTGGTGTGCGCGAGGCCAACAGGCCCGATGTGAAGAGATCGCGCTCGCTCGTGGCGGCAAGCGTCGGGCCGCGGTACAGGTTGACGTCCTGATCGATCGCGCGACTGAGCCACACCATGATGTCGTCGTCTGGCGCGCTGCCGGCATCGGCGGGCTGAACGGCGACGTACTCCTCGACGACTCGTTGTGCGACAGCCGCGATGCGGACAGCGTCGGACTGAACGCCCGACTGGAGCTGCAATTCGAAGAACGTACGGGTCGCGAAGGCGAGGATGATGACGGGCACCACTGCGGCGGCGAGAAACGCGAGGAACAGCTTTCGGTAGAAGCTGGCGCGCACTTCACGGAGCAGGGCCCGGCCCGATGTCGCCAGCGTTCCCCCCAGAGCTGAAGCGCACCAGGCCAGCACCAACACGCCGACGTATGTGAGGCCCACCAGGGTCGCCAATTCGGCCAGGTTGATCAGATGATCGAGGCGCGTGAGAACCGGAAAACCGATCGCATAGATTCCGACGCGATCGTTCATGAGATACGCGGAGAAATCGCGCTCGCCATCGCTCATGCTCGTCCAGAACGGGCGGCGGGACTGGGCAATCACGCTCAGCAGCGATTCGTCGAGCGGCCAGGCCCGCGTGTTCGACGAATACAACGATCCGCGCCCCCAGCCGTACACCACGAATTGCACCCAGCGTCCGGCCATGCCTTCCGGCGGCAACGTGCTGGCGGGCCGGATCAGCTCGTTGTACGGATTGCGCACGGCGATGAACGGCAGCGCGTCGTAGTCGAGCGTCACGTTGACGACAATGGATCCGCCCGTTGGCGTGGCCGATGAGCCTTCGCAGATGCCGCGGCCGGCGTGGAAGAGGCGGCGTTCGCCAGATCCGAATGGGGACGCTTCCTCGAAGATCTCCCACTCGCACGTCGGTTCCTGCCATCGCTGCGTCGCGGGTACGTAGGCGGGAAGGTTGAGGGCAAACCGGCTCGTCAGGATGCCGTTGGGTGCGTAGAGCTCGAGCGACGATGCGAGTCGCTCCGACGCAAGGGCGGTCTTCGACCAGATGGAGAACGCGGCGTCTGATGGATTGGACCGCGCGGTGCGCTGCACGAAGTCGGGTGTGGCCGAGGCGTCCACTTGCTGCAGCACGGTCGAGAGCATTTTGAGCAACTGGGCCCGCTGGTCGAGTGCCTGTCGCGCGTATTCCTCTTCGATCAGCCGGCGGAGCCCTCGGTCTGCAAAGTGGTGGACCGAGGGATACAGCACGAATGAGGGGATCAGCAGAACGAGCGCCCCCGCAAAGAGCCGCAGCGTTTGCGACGCGTGACGGTAGCGCGGACGGGCCCATGACATCGCCCAGGCCAACGCAAGACATGAAAGGCCTGCGAGAGCAGTCGCGGCGGCAGGAACCGTTGAAGGCGCCGCGCCGATCACTCGCGGGAAGAGAGCGATCAGCAGCACAGGCAGCGCCTGCACGAGAAAGCGGAAAAGCGCCGTGCCACTCGATCGCCCGGTGCGCCAGGCCAGCGTCAGGGCCAGCACACAGAGCACGGCCGCCCAGAACACTACCGCCTGCGCGAGGATCAGCCCAACGGCAAACGCCAGACGGGCGGAGACGAACGGATGAAGCGAGAAGTGAAGGGCGTCGACCGATGTCGCTGAGATCGCATTGCCCAGCAGCACCTCGTACCCGACGAGCAGCAACGCGACGAGCGTGCCGGCGCCGAGCTGCGTCGCGACGAACAGGCTGAGACCTCCGCCAGTCGAAGCGCCCAGGTCGGCGATAGCTCCGGCGCCGCAATGCTTCGACGAGATTGAAGGCCAACACCGGCAAGCCCGCCAGCAGCGCGACGGTCAGCAGAAAATCAACCGGCGAACGGAGCAGCGTATCGAAGGACCGGCCCGAGCGCCGCCGTGTGAAAGATCTGATCCGTCCACGTCCACGTCGGAGCCATCCAGAGAAGCAGTCGAGCCAGCACCATCAAGATGACGACGAGGGCTCCGGCCTTCCACAACGCGCCGAACGCCGCTCGTCGCTCACCGGTCGACGCTCGCCGCAGGTGCGGGGGAATCGACGCGATCAGCGTGATCGCCAGCAGTCCGAGAACGGCCGACGAGATGCGAGCGCGCCACGCCTGCTCTGGCGTCGCGGATCGACTGTTCTGTGATCTGCGCCATCAGCAGCGGCCTGCCGTCGGGGCTCGCTGAACACCGATCTCGAGTGTGCCGTCGCCGGATCGTACGGTTGGACGCTGACTGGTACCGTGGTGCGCCATCGCCAAGCGGCCTTCCGATACGCCGGTGCGAATCCCTTGCGACTGCGTGATCGACGCGTTCGGCGACGACGACACCCACACGACGGTTGTCCGCGGGATGAAGGACCGGTTTGATGTAGAGAAGACGCAGACCGAGGGCGCCAGGAGTGACCAGGAACGATTCGGGGCCGGCGACGAGCTCGGCCGGAACGTCGGACGCAGGACCGCTCCACGCGAGTGGCCAGGCGCCGCTGGGTCGATACGCCGTGACGGCGAAGAGACCCGTCGGACGGCCGCGGATGACCTGATCGGCGCGATCGAGCAGCGCGCGAACACCTGGTCCCGCGGCGTCGACCGCGGCGGCATCGAACAGCGCAGGCTCTCGCGCGACCGCGTCGGCCATCTCCTGCAGTGTGGACGTCGCCGCCGAGATCTCGTCGTCGATCGAGCGCTGCACGCGAGCTGCGGCCTCGGCGTCGTTGGATCCAAAACGCGCGCGCTCGAACGCGATGCCGACGATCGCCGCGGCCAGCGCGCACGCGAGGCCCGTGAGATAGATTCGACGAAGCGGGCGGGGGACGGAAGTGGTGCTCACGGCGCTGGAGCGGCGTTGGGGGTCCGCATCGGCCGGAGCAGGGGAGTCGGGCGCAGGCGCCGCCCCGGCCCCGAGTGCGCGCACCTGACCACCCCTGGTGACGAGGATGACGAGCCCCTGCGGCGTCAGGTGCGGAGGCGCCGCGAGAAGGATTTCCTCGTTCTCCGCTCCTTTGACGATCATTTCGCCGATCGGGCTGCCATCGACGGCGCTGTACGCACGCAGTTCGCTCGCGACACCAGCCACGATGATCATCTGACCAGTCGAGGATCGGGCCGTCGATGGGTCGCATGGGCAGCACCCGCCGCCACTCCATGGTGCCGTTGTTGCGGTTGTGCCCGCGAAGCACGTTATCGAGGCCAACGAAATACACTCGCCGCGCATCGAGCACGGGCGCGCCAATCAGATCGGCGCCAGTTCGCCATCTCCAATCAGCGTCGGCGTCGGCGACTTGAGCGCGTGCAACTGATTGTCGCGCGACGGCGACGAACAGGCGGTCGCCCACCGGAAGAAGCCCGACGACCGGTTCGGCGAACTTCGTCGTCCAGATTTCGTCGCCGGTCGTCAGACTGAGAGCGACGAGCCGGCCGTCGGTCAGCGGAAGATACACGCGATCGCCGGCCGGCGCAGGAGGCGAATGGAGCGGTGAACCAAGATCGCGCTCCCAGATCACCTGTCCGTCGGCTGCGCGGATCGCGCAGCAGCGGGCCTGCGTCGAGCGAGGCGATCAGCCAGCCGGTGTCCCAATGAAGCGACGACGACCGTGCCTTTGACCGGGCGCCGCCATCGGGCGCGACCGTCGGTCTTGGTGCGCGCCTCAATCAATCCGTCGCTGCCGGCGAACACAAGACCGTCGCCTGCCGCCGGCGGCGCCGTCATTGGGCAGTCGACCGACCACGCCGAGGTGCCGTCCTTCAACCGCAGCGCAACCAGGCGAGTGGTCTTCAGCGAAAGATAGGCCTGCTCGTCGTCGAACGCCGGCGCAAACGCGGGCGGAGCGCGGCAGTTTGGAAGACCAGCGCACTTCGAGAGGGAACGTGACATCGTTGGCGCCGACGCGCGCCGTAAGCGCGCCGATCAATCAATGCAACGCTCACACAAGATATAGGGGTGCGAGGCCACTGCACCCCGTTATAATACGATGGCTTACGGGCTCAGTGGCTGATCAAAACTTCGTTCACCTCCACCTTCATACCGAGTTTTCCCTGCTCGACGGCGCCTGCCGCATCGACGAGCTGCTCGATCAGACCGCGAAGCTGAAAATGCCGGCGCTCGCGGTGACCGAGCACGGCAACATGTTCTCGTCGGTGCTCTTCTACGACCACGCGTTACAGCGGGGGATCAAACCGATTCTCGGGTGCGAGGTCTACGTCGCGCCGGGCAGCCGGCTGACCAAGAGCGGCACGATTGGGGAAACGGCGAACCATCTCGTCCTGCTCGCGGAAACGACCGAGGGCTACCACAACCTCATCAAGCTCGTGTCCGCTGGATTTACCGAAGGCTTCTACTACAAGCCGCGCATCGACAAGGACGCTCCTTGCCCAGTCATGCGAAAGGGCTGATCGGGCTCAGCAGCTGTTTGAAGGGAGAAGTCGCGAGCGAACTTCGAACCGGACGCGAGCGCAAGGCACTCGAGGCGGCCGCGCAGTTCCGCGACATTCTGGGCGCAGGCAATTTCTTCCTCGAGATGCAGTATCAGGGAATCGACGAGCAACTCGTCGTCAACAAGGGCCTCGTGCCGATCGCGCGCGATCTCGGCATGCCGCTGGTGGCGACCAACGACGTCCACTACCTCACGCAGGGCGACCACCATCCGCACGACATCCTCCTTTGCATCGGCACCGGCAAGACGGTGAACGACCGCGATCGCATGCGCTATCACGGCGACCAGTTCTATTTGAAGACCGCCGACGAGATGCATCGTGTGTTCGGTGAAATCCCCGAGGCGCTGGCGAACACCATGCGAATTGCCGAGCGGTGCGCGGTGGAGATTCCGATCCGGCAAGAACCACCTGCCCAACTTCAGCGTCCCGGCGCCGTATTCGCTCAACGACTACTTCGAGCACGTCGTCCGCGAGGGATTTCAGGCGCGACTGTCCCGGCTGCAGGCGCTTGCACGCGTCCGCCGCGCTGAGACATCCGATCGAGGAGTACGAAAGCCGGCTCTCGTACGAGATCGAGATGATCAAGCGGATGGAGTATCCCGGGCTATTTCCTGATCGTCTGGGACTTCATTCGGTATGCGCGCGAAAAGGGCATTCCGGTCGGGCCGGGCCGCGGATCGGCCGCCGGCAGTCTCGTCGCGTATTGCCTGCGGATCACCGACGTCGATCCGCTCGACTACGACCTGATCTTCGAGCGATTCCTGAACCCCGAGCGCGTGTCGCTCCCCGACATCGACATCGATTTCTGCGAGCGGCGGCGCGGGGAGGTCATCGAGTACGTCACCCAGAAGTACGGCCGCGAAAACGTCGCGCAGATCATCACGTTCGGGACGATGAAGGCGAGGGCAGTGGTTCGGGACGTCGGGCGCTCGCTCGACATTCCATTCAGCGACGTCGATCGCGTTGCGAAGCTGATCCCGCCGACGCTCGACATGACGCTCGACAAGGCGCTGGAGGAAGTGCCGGCGCTCAAGGAGGCGAGTGCGCAGGACGAGCGGGTGAAAGAACTGCATCGCCGTGGCGCGCCGCCTGGAGGGCATGACGCGTCATGCGTCGGTGCACGCCGCCGGCGTCGTGATCGCGCCAAGGCCGCTCACCGAGTTCGCGCCGCTCTACAAGGGAAAGAACGACGAAATCACGACCCAGTGGGCGATGAAGGAAATCGAGCGCATCGGTCTCCTCAAGATGGACTTCCTCGGGCTCAGCACGCTGACGCTCCTGAACGACGCCGTTGCCGAGATTCGCTCGCGGACCGGCGAAACGCTCGATCTGGACGGCATTCCACTGGACGACGCGAAGACGTATCAGATCTTCGCCGACGGCGCGACGTACGGCATCTTCCAGTTCGAGAGCTCGGGGATGCGCGACATCCTCCGCAAGGCGAAGCCCCAACGTCTCGACGACTTGATTGCCTTGAATGCGCTTTACCGGCCCGGCCCGCTTCGCAGCGGCATGGTGGACGACTTCATTGCCCGCAAACACGGCAAGGTGAAGGTGACCTACGAAGTGAAGGAGCTGGAGCCCATCCTGGCCGACACCTATGGCGTCATCGCGTATCAGGAACAAGTGATGCGCGTCGCCAGCGTGCTGGCAGGGTTCACGCTCGGCGAAGCCGACCTGCTGCGGAAGGCCATGGGCAAGAAGAAGGCCGACGTCATGCAGGCGCAGCGCAAGAAGTTCGTCGACGGCGCGACGGCGCGCGGCATCAACGAGAAGAAGGCGGCGAAAATCTTCGACTTGATGGAGCATTTCGCCGGTTATGGGTTCAATAAGTCGCATTCGACCGCCTATGCGCTGCTGGCGTATCAAACCGCCTACCTCAAGGCGAACTACCCGTGGTATTTCGCGGCAGCGCTGCTGACAATCGAGTCGCAAAACACCGACAAGCTATCGATGTACCTTGCCGAGTGCCGTGAGCGTGGTGTCCCGGTGCTGCCGCCGGATATCAACAAGAGCCAGCTGCCGTTCACGGTGACGCCGGAAGGCGTGCGATTCGGGCTCACAGCTGTCAAGAACGTTGGCGAAGGCGCGATTGCTTCCATCCTCGCCGCCCGGGCCTCGCTGGGGACCATCACGTCGATGCATGCGTTGTGCGAGGGGCTGGACCTTCGGCTCGTCAACAAGCGCGTATTCGAGAGTCTGGTGAAGGCTGGCGCCTTCGACTCTCTGGGCACGGGACGGGAGTCGTCGCGGGGGGAGCTGCGAGCACGACTCATGGCGAGTGTCGATGCGGCCTGCGAGTACGGTGCACGGCTCCAGAAAGATCGCGCGGACGGGCAGGCGCAGCTGTTCGCGACGCCGACAGGAGAGAGAGGAACGCCGGTGGAGGCCGTCGGAGGACCGGTCGCCTTCTCACCCTGGCCGGAGGCACAGCAGCTGGCGTACGAGAAGGAGACGTTGGGACTCTACCTCAGCGGCCATCCGATCGATCGCGTGGCACCCGAGCTGAAAGGGCTGGGGGCGCGGACAACCGCAGAACTGGCTGAGATTGCTGGAAAGGGCAAGACGGCCGACGCGGACGCCGCGCCGCCTTCGGCGGCGAACGGCTTCCGGCGAGAACGCGGCGTCGACGTGACCATTGGGGGAATGATCTCGTCGGTGCGGCAGCTCAAAACGCGCAAGGGTGATCGCATGGCGGTCATCACCCTCGAAGACCCGCACGGCAGCATCGAAGTGGTGGTGTTTCCGGAGGCCTACACCAAGTCGGCGCGCATGATCGAGGTGGGCGCGATGGTGGTGGTGATTGGCAAGGTCGAACTCGACGAGGATGTCGTCCGCATGACGTCGAGCGAGCTGCTGTCGCTCGAAGCGCTACGTGAGAAGATGTCGCGCGAGCTCTCGATCAAGCTCATGTCGCCTCCACACGGCCGCAAAACGTTCGAGGCGCTCGCCGACCTCTTCGCGCGCCACCGCGGCGACCGCCGCGTGGTACTCGAGCTGGAGCTTCGCGATCAACAGCCTCCGCTGCGGCTTCGCGCCGGGCTGGCCGCGCAGATTCGGGTGCGGCCGTCCGAGCAGCTGGCCTCTGAGGTCGAGCGGATTTGCGGCGCCGGGACGGTGGTGCTGCGATGACCGAGACACTCGATTTCGAGGAATCGCTGGCGCCGCTGTTGAAGGAGCTCGACTCGCTGACGGCACTGCCGCGCACCGACGCGCGCGAACGCGAGCTCGCACGCCTGCGAGCCCGGCTCCATCAAGCACGGTCGCAGATCTATTCGAAGCTGACGCCTTGGCAGCGGGTGCTCGTGGCGCGGCACCCGAGCCGGCCGGACATGCTGCACTACGTCGATCGGCTGTTCACCGATTTCGTGGAGCTTCATGGCGACCGGCGGTTTGCCGATGACCATGCGATCGTCGCTGGAACGGCTTGCTACAAGGGAGAGCCGGTGATGGTCGTCGGCCATCACAAGGGCGGCGACACGAAGGCAAAGATTTACCGGAACTTCGGATACGCCAGACCAGAAGGGTATCGCAAAGCCATTCGCCTCATGCGGCTGGCCGAGAAGTTCAGCCGTCCGATCGTCGTCTTCGTCGACACGCCGGCGGCCTATCCGGGCGTCGAATCGGAGGAGCGCGGCGTGGCAGAAGCGATTGCCTACAACCTGCGCGAAATGGCCAAACTCAAGGTGCCCATCGTCGTGATTATTACCGGTGAGGGCGGCAGCGGCGGCGCTCTGGGCATTGCAATTGGGGATCGCATTCTGATGCAGGAGTACTCCATCTACAGCGTCATTCCGCCGGAAGGGTGCGCCGCCATCCTCTGGCGGGACGCGAAGAAGAAAGTCGAGGCCGCCACGGCGCTCAAGCTCACGGCGCCCGATCTGCTCGAGCGCGGCATCGTCGACGAAATCGTCGGCGAGCCCGTTGGCGGGGCGCACACCGACTACGACGAGGCCGCAGCCTTGCTGGACGGCTCGCTTCATGCGGCGCTACAGACCGCCAGCGCACCCGACGTCGATGCCCGCCTTGCGCGCCGGTACGAGAAGTTCCGCGAGATGGGGCGCGCGGGTGCAGATTTTACCGAGTCCGAATCCATCTGACGTGCAGCCCGTTGCCAACTGAAGTCCTTTCGCCCGCACCTGTCGAACGGCATCGATCGTGATTGAGATCGCCGCCGAGGCGGGAGCCAAGAGCAGCAACTGATGCGCAGCCCCTACTGCTGGGAACGGATGGCCTGCAACGAACAGGCTGCCGAAGTGCTCGCGCGCGAAGTCCGCATCAGCACGCCGGTTGCCAGGCTGCTCGCGATTCGCGGAATCGACACCCCAGAAGCCGCGCAGCGCTTCCTCCATCCGGCGCTCGACCACCTACACGATCCATTCGCTCTGACGGACATGGGGGCGGCGGTGGAGCGGATCCTGCGCGCGGTCGATCGCGGAGAGCGCATCGCCGTGCACGGCGACTACGATTGCGACGGCGTCACGTCGACGGTGATCCTCCAGCGCGCGCTGGAGCTCATCGGTGCGACGGTCGTTCATTTCATTCCGCATCGCATCGACGATGGATACGGATTGCAGCCCGAGACGTTCGATCGGCTGCGAGCCGATGGCGTGCAGCTTGTCATTTCAGTGGACTGCGGGATCCGCGGACACGAGGCGGCACGACGCGCGCGCGAGCTCGGTCTCGATCTGATCATCACGGATCATCACGAGCCGGGTTGTGATCTGCCGGACGCGCTCGCGGTGATCAATCCCAAGCGACACGACTGTTCGTATCCGGACAAGAACCTCGCCGGAGTGGGCGTGGCCCTCAAGCTCGTGCAGGCGATCTGCCGCAGGCTCGACCGCGAGCGCGTGCTGCCGGCGTTCGTCAAGGTGGCCGCCATCGGCACACTGGCGGACGTCGTGCCGCTCATCGGCGAGAATCGCGTGATCGCCAAGCTGGGCCTCGAGATGCTGTCCAAAGGGCCGCACAAGGTCGGCCTCCGCGCGCTGCTCGACGTGGCCGGCCTGTCGGGCAAGCCGGTCGACGGCGGGCACGTGGCGTTTCAGATCGCGCCTCGCATGAACGCCGCGGGACGGATGTCGACGCCAGACATCGCCGCGCGGCTGCTGCTGGCTGTCGACGAGACTATGGCAGCCGAGGCGCAGGAGCTGGCGAGACAACTCGATGGCGAGAACGTGAAGCGTCGTGGAGAGGAGGCCTCAATCTACAGCAGCGCCCGCAAGGTGATTGAGAGCGACCCGGCCGTCGGCGCCCGCAGCATCCTTGTCGTCGCGGGCGACGGATGGCACCGGGGCGTCATCGGCATCGTCGCGTCGAAGCTGGTCGAGAGCTTTCACCGTCCGGTCATCGTGATCTCGATTGACGGAGAAGCGGCGCACGGCTCGTGCCGCAGCATTCCGGGGTTCGACATGCTCGCGGCGCTCGAGGAGAGCGCCGCGCACCTCTCGCGGTTCGGCGGCCACAAGCAGGCGGCCGGTCTGACGCTGCCCTCGGCCGCCATTTCGGCCTTTCGGGCCTCCATCGCCGAACATGCCGATACATTGCTCGGACCCGACGACCTCAAGCCGCGGCTCAAGATCGACGGGAGCCTCAGCTTTCGAGAGATCACCAGCACCTTCGCAAGTGAGATGGCGCTGCTGGGGCCGTTCGGAGCGGGGAACCCGCGACCGCTCTTCGAGGCGAGAGGCGTCGAGGTGATCGATGGTCCTCGGCGTATCAAAGACAAGCACCTGAAGATGGCAGTGAAGCAACAGGGCCGGATTTTTCGTGCGGTGGCCTGGCGCGCCGTCGAGCGGGAGGAGTTCATCAGCGCGAATCGCGCCTCGCTGGATCTCGCCTTTTCGCTCGAACACAATAGATACGAGGGCAACGAGTACCTGGAGCTGTCAGTGAGCGACTTGCGGGCGCCCGGCCCGACTTCTCCGTCCGGAGCCGAACTGTGATCTGGCAAAAGCGGCTTCGCGCGGTTCTGCTTGTGATTGGAGCCGGTGTGGCGGCTGCAGTGCTCGTCACGACCGGACGGAGGGAGATCCCAGCTCAGCGGCCTGCGGTGCCTCGCGAGGACCCGGCGGCAGTGGTCGAGAGCGCCGGCGCGTTTCTGGTTCAGGTGAAGGGCGAGCGCGAGACAGTGACGATCCGCGCGAACAAGCAGCTGTCGTATCCAGATGGAAGCTCGCGGCTCCTTGGCGTCACCGTCACGTCGGTCCGCCAGGGGCGCCAGTTCATTGCGACCGGCGACGAGGCGAGAGTCGGTGAGAACCAGACGAACCTTTTCATGAAGGGCAAGGTCCGGATGTTTGCCACCGACGGACTCGAGGTGCAGGCGGAGAGCGCGACCTACTCTCAGTCGGAAGGCATCGTGCGAGCGCCCGGTCCGGTCACGTTCACGAGAGGTCGGCTGAGTGGCAGCGGGGTCGACTTCAGCTACGACGAAGACAACGACTTGCTCGGTCTGTCGCAGCAAACCAAGGTTCGTATCGCGGGCGCCACGCCGACGGCTCCGGTCGTGGACATCGCGTCCGGCTCTTCGGTGTTGGGCAGGCGCGATCGCTTCGTCAACTTCGAGGGCGCCGTCCACATCGTTCGCGGCGATCAGGTGATCGACGCGCAGTCGGCACTGGGAGACTTGAGCGAGACCCAGGAGCATCTCGAGGGGCTGGAGCTGCAGGGAGGTGCCCGCATCCAAACGCCCGGCGCAGCTCCTGGTGCGTTGAAGCTCATGGCTGGCGAAGTCATCAACCTGACGTACCACAAGAACTCCGATCTGCTGCAAGCCGCGGTGATCACCGGTGCCGGCGCTGTGCAGATTGCCGGCGATCGAGGCGCGCCAGACCGGGTGCTGCGGGCTGAGAACATCGACATGGGAATGGCGGCGGATGGCTCGACGCTGACCTCGTTGAACGGCAGGGACAACGTCACGCTCGACCTGCCGGGCACCCAGGGCCAGCCCTCGAAGAGCGTCGGCGCGAACGCGCTTGTTGCCACCGGGGCCGAGGGTCAGGGACTCACCGGTGCGACGTTCAGCGACAGCGTGACGTATCGCGAAACTGGAGGGACGTCTGCGGTCAAGCGGACCGTCACATCGCGGCGGCTTCAAACGGCGCTGGATGGCAGCCTCGGCGAGATCCGTGAGGCGCGTTTCGAAGGCGCCGTACGGCTCCGCGACGAGAACGGCGGCGCGGCGGCCAACGCCGATCAGATGCGCTACCAGGTCGCGACCGGACAAGTTGAGTTGACCGGTACCTCAGCGGGCATGCCGCACGTGGTCGACGATCAGATGGTCGTCGACGCGCCTCGCGTCGAAATGGCGATTGAAGGCTCGAAGCTGCGCGCGATCGGGACCTCGGCGGCGCCCGTTCGGACCGTGATGCAGCCTTCCACGGGCGGGAAGAACGGCGATCGCCGTACGCCAGGCATCATGCAGCAGGACCGGCCCATCAACGGCGTGAGCACCGAGTTTCTGTATGCGGGCGGCGACGCGTCGACCGCAGACTTCGTCGGGGCCGCGCAACTGTGGCAGGATGCCGCAAAGGGCGACGTGACCAGGGTGAAGGCCGACAAGATTACGGTCGAGAGCAAGACCGGCAATCTGGCCGCTGCCGGTTCGGTGATCTCGACGATGGGCGTGCAGGACGTGAACCCGACGACGAAGGAGCGCGAGACCTCGCGATCAACCGGGCAGGGGCAGCAGATGCTCTACGAAGACGCGCTTCACCGCGTCACGTACAGGACGAAGGCGACCCTCGTGGGCGCGCAGGGCGATCTGCGAGGCGAGACGATCGTGCTTACCTTGGGCACGAATGGGCAAGACGTCGAGCGCCTCGAAGCCACCGACAACGTCGTCCTGCGTGAAGTCGATCGCGAGACGAGCGGCGATCACCTCCTGTACGTCGCTGCCACATCGGAGTACACCATGACCGGCAAGGGGCGGCTGGTGCGCATGCGCCGCATGACGCCAGAAGGCTGCCGCATGAGCGAAGGCAGCGTTTTGACCTTCTCGCGGGCGGCTGATAGCCTGCGCATCGAAGGCCGGGTGGAAACCCGCACGCAGACCAGCAGCGACACCGCCTGCCCGCCCGCCAAGAACTGAATGGCGACCCTGTGCACGCAGGACCTGACGAAATCCTACGGCGGGCGCACGGTCGTGCGCGGCGTGAGCCTCGAGGTTCGATCGGGCGAGGTCGTCGGCCTGCTCGGACCGAACGGCGCCGGCAAGACGACGACGTTCTACATGACCGTGGGCCTGACGGCGCCCGACTCGGGACGCGTCATCTTCGACGGCGAGGACGTCACCGATCTGCCGATGTACGCCCGCGCGCGCAAGGGAATCGGCTATCTGCCGCAGGAGGCCTCCATCTTTCGCGGGCTCACGGTCGAGCAGAACATCATGGCGATTCTGGAGACGCTCGAGCTGGACGACGCCGGCCGCCGCGCCCGATGCCGCGAGCTGCTGGCCGAGCTCAATCTCACGTCGCTCGCGGCCGTCGCGCGCCTACACGCTGTCGGGCGGCGAGCGACGACGCGCGGAGATCACACGAGCGCTCGTCATTTCACCGAAATTCCTCCTGCTCGACGAGCCATTCGCCGGCATCGATCCGATCGCCATCACCGATATTCAGAAAATCATCTTTCACTTGAAGGATCGCGGCATCGGTGTGCTGATTACCGACCACAACGTGCGTGAAACGCTTGCGCATTACTGACCGCGCGTACATCGTCCACGATGGCGGAATCTTTCCACAGCGGCACACCAGCGGCGCTGGCGGCCGACGAAGACGTGCGGCGGATCTATCTCGGCGCGGAGTTCCGTCTCGACTGAAACCGGAAAACTGACTTACACATAGGGTGCGATGAGGAGACAGGGTCCGTAGCGGATTTCTATGGCGATTCAGCAGAAGTTACACACGAAGCTCGTTCAGAAGCTCATTCTGACGCCGTCGCTGCAGCAGGCCATCAAACTGCTGCCGATGTCGACGCTCGAGCTCGCCGATCTGCTGAACCAGGAAGTCGTGGAGAATCCGATGCTGGAGGAGGTGCCCACCGAGGACCTCCAGCCGACCGAGCAGGCCGCCCAGGCGCGAGAAGACCGAGGCCGAGGCCAAGGAGAAGGGCGACTCCTGGGACGACAGCGACTACGAGTACTTCTTCGGCGACTACCTCGACGACGGCTACCGGGCGCACGCGCCGCAGGAGGTCAAAGAGCTCCCGCCGATCGAGAACACGCTCGCCACCTCGTCGTCGCTCTCCGATCATCTGCTGTGGCAGCTCTCGCTGCTGTCCGAAGACGACAAGCTGCGCGAGATCGGGTCGGCGATCATCGGCAACCTGAACGACGACGGCATGCTCGTCGCCTCGCTGGACGAGATCGCGGCCATGGGCCCGTGGCCGATCGAGGACGTCGAACGCGCCCTGAAGACCATCCAGAGCTTCGATCCGATCGGCGTGGCCGCGCGCGATCTGCAGGAGTGCCTGCTGCTGCAGATCAAGCACATCGGCCTCGAAGGGACGCCCACCGAGAAGATCGTCACCGAGCACCTGCGGCTGCTGCAGGGGCACAACGTGCCGGAGATCGCCAAGCGGCTCGGCATGTCGATCGAGGATCTGAAGGAGCACATCGAGGTCATCCGCCACCTGGATCCCGAAGCCCGGCAGCCGCTACAACCCCTCGCAGTCGCACTACGTCATCCCCGACGTCTACGTCGTGAAGGTGGAGGATCAGTACGTCGCGGTGCTGAACGAGGAAGGGCTGCCGCAGCTGCGCATCAGCCCGGTCTATCGCCGTCTGCTCGACAAGAGCGCCGACAACACGACCGAGACGCGGGCCTACGTGAAAGACAAGTTCCGCTCGGCGCTGTGGCTGATCAAGTCGGTCGAACAGCGGCAGAAGACCATCCACAAGGTTGCGACGAGCATCATCAACTTCCAGCGGGACTTCCTCGACCACGGGATCGAGTACCTCAAGCCGCTCGTGCTGCGCGATGTCGCCAGCGACATCGGCATGCACGAGTCGACCGTCAGCCGCGTCGTGACGAACAAGTACATGCACACGCCGCAGGGCGTGTTCGAAATGAAGTACTTCTTCCACAGCGGGATCAGCAGCTCGTACGGCGAGAGCGTGTCGTCGGTGACGATCAAGCAGCGCATCCGCAAGATCATCGAGGCCGAAGATCCGCGGAAGCCGCTGAGCGATTCGAAGATCGTCAGCATCCTGCAGCACGAAGGGCTGGTGCTGGCGCGGCGGACGATCGCGAAGTACCGCGAGGAACTGAAGATCCCGACTTCCAACCAGCGCAAGGTGCTGTACTGACGTCGACATGCGGCTTTCGTTGAAGGGCAAGAACCTCGACATCACGCCAGGTCTTACGCGGTTGGTCACCGCGAGGCTCGCCAAGCTCGAGCGGCGGTTCAAGGACGCGCTCGTGTCGTCGCAGTGCGTGCTTGCGGCGGAGAAGAACCGCTACGTCGTCGAGCTCACCGTCCACGCGCGGCAGGATCACATCCTGCACGGCGTCGGCTCCACGCGCTGCGTGGGGCACGTCGGTGACGCAGGCCGTCCAGAAGGTCGTGCAGCAGGCCGACAAGGTGAAGGGCAAGTGGCAGGGCCGCAAACGCTCGGCGGCATCGGTCAAGACGCTGCCACCGGCTGCACCGGCGCGCGCGACGCGGGCGCGCCGTCGCGCCTGAGATGACGCCCTTTTCTGCCTGCGTGACGCCGTGAAAGCCGCGCAGCAGGCGCGGTTCATCGTCCTCACCGGACTCTCGGGTTCCGGGAAGTCGCAGGCCATCCGCGCGCTCGAGGATCTCGGCTACTTCTGCGTCGACAACATGCCCACGACGCTCATCCCCACGCTCGCGGATCTCGTGCGGCGCGAGGGCATCTCGCGTGTGGCCATCGTCGTCGATATCCGCGAGAAGAACTTCCTGGCGGAGTTTCCCAGAAGCTACCGCAAGCTGCGTGCGATGAAGGGGCTCAATCCGGCGCTGATCTTCCTCGAGGCCACGCACGCCACGCTGGTGCGCCGCTTCAGCGAGACCCGGCGGCCGCATCCGCTGGCGCCCGATTCGTCGGCGTCAGAAGGCATCAAGGCCGAGCGGCGGCAGCATGAACAAGATCCGATCGATGGCCGACCAGATCATCGACACCTCGGACCTCACGGTGCACCAGCTGCGCCAGGCGTTTACGACGTTCGCGTTTGCCGGAACCGACGCGAAGGGGCAGAAGTCGAAGCTGGCGGTCACGCTCGTGAGCTTCGGCTTCAAGCACGGCATTCCGCTGGACGCGGACCTCGTGTTCGACGTCCGGTTTCTGCCCAACCCGCATTTCGTGCAGCGGCTGCGCCCGAAGACCGGACGCGACCGCGCCGTGATCGAGTTCATGGAGCAGCACGCGGCGACGGGCAGATCTGCTCGAGCGATTGAACGACCTGCTGAAGTTTCTGATTCCGCAGTACGTCTCAGAAGGGAAGAGCTACCTGACGATCGCCATCGGATGCACCGGCGGCCGCCACCGGTCGGTGATGATCGCGGAGGCGCTGCGGAAGACGTTGAGCGTGCTGCCGGAGGCTCGGGTCCGCGTCCATCATCGGGACATCACGCACGAGTAGGCCCATGGCGAACAAGGAGAGGTGCGTGAGCATCACGAAGGTCGACAAGCCGTGGGGGCACGAGCTGCACTGGGCAAAGACGGAGCGGTATGTCGGGCAAGGTCCTGCACGTGAAGGCGGGTCATGCCCTGAGCCTGCAGTACCACAACGTGAAGGACGAGACGATCTTCCTCTGGAAGGGGAAACTGCTGTTCGAGATTCAGCGCGGCGACGCGCTGGAGAAGCGGGAGATGCTGCCCGGCGAGAGCGTGCACATCACGCCCGCGCACGATTCACCGCATGACGGCGATCGAAGACAGCGACATCTTCGAAGTCTCGACCCCGGAACTGGACGATGTGGTGCGGTTGGAGGATCAGGTACGGGCGGTAACGAATAATCTGACAATCCCATTGAACGATTGCAGATTGCTAGATTGTCAGAGTGTTGTTGATTGCAGATTGACGATTGGCGAGCTCACGCGGCAATCACCTTCAACAATCCAACAACATTCTTGAATCTAACCATCTGACAATCTTCAATGGTGCTCAGAACGGAATGTCGTCGTCGCTCAGTTCGACCCCGCCGCCGAGGCTCGGCGTGACTGAACTCGTCGGTCGCCGTGCTACGGCCTGCGCCCTCGCCGCGCGCTCCGTCGCCGCGCGCCGCCGCCGCTCAACAGCACGACGCGATCGCCGCGGACTTCGGTGGTGTACTTGTCGTTGCCGTCCTTGTCTTTCCACTTCCGCGTCTGCAGCTTGCCCTCGACGTAGATCTGCTTGCCCTTGGTGAGGTAGTCCTGCAGCGTCTCGGCGGTCTTTCCCCAGAGAATCACGCGATGCCACTGCGTGTCTTCCTTCTTCTGGCCCTCGCGATCCTTGAAGACTTCGGTGGTCGCCAGATTCAGCGTGGCCACGGCCGCGCCGCCTGGCGTGTAACGGAGCTCCGCGTCGCGTCCGAGGTTGCCCACGAGAATGACTTTGTTGACGCTGCCCATACGCTCATCGCTCCTTCGCAGTAGGCCGCCGTATCGAGCGGAATCCTGCACCTGCAGGTCCGCTACTTGGCCGGCCGATTCAATGCTTCCAGACGCTGCTTTGGCGAGACTCGCCTGATCGCGACTCCGGATATTCCTTGGTGACGGTCTCGTACGACTCGCGCGCGCGATCGCGCTGGCCGAGTCGCTCGAGCGCCTGGCCGCGCTTGTAGTAGGCCTGCGGGACCGACCCCGACTTTGGATAGTTCGCGATCACGCGGTCGTAGGCCGCTGACGGCGTCGGCGTCCTTCTTGTCGAGGAAGAGCGACTCGCCGATCAGCAGCTGCGCTTCGTGCGCCTGCGGGCTCTTTGGGGAAGTACTTCAGGAAGCTCTGAAACCCAGTCACCGCAAGAGAGTAATTGCCGGAGGTGTAGTCCCGTACGAGACTTGGTAGAGGCGCTGAGGGTCGGGAGCAGCTTCCCGGTGTTTGCGGAGTGACGGCAGCTTGTCGGCGGAGCGTCGTTCCGGGGGCCGCCGAGGCGGCCGAGTCGGGGGAACGGCGACCGGGACCGCGCCCGGCTCCGGCATCGCCTGGCGTAGCGATTCCAGCTCCTGGAGCACCGAGCCCAGCCGCACGTTCGTCTCGTCGACCTTTTCCCGGACGATGCGGATGTCGCCGGAGATGGCGTCCATCTGCACTTTGCCGTCGGCGAACGCCTTGCGCTCGAGCGACGACTGATCGTCGAGCCGTGCGTTGACCGCTCTGAGCGCGTCGCCAAGGCTCGTCATCAGCGCCTGCAGCTGCTGCGCCTGTTCCTGCAGCATCCGGATGTCCGCCATGATCTGCTGATGCTCCCGGTCGGCGGCCAGCGGTCGCTCAGCGGTCAGGCCTACGAGGGCCAGACCCAGGGCGGCAGCCACAAGCGTCCCGTTCGATCGGATCCTCATTGCGTTCTCCAGTCGGGCGGCGCCTTCCCGAGGCCGCGCCTGACACTACCTGGCTGTAATCACAAAGTGCGCGCGGCGATTGCGAGACCACGCCGAGTCCTGATGAGCCGGATCGAACGGGAACTCGCTCCCATAGCTCACAGTTCGCAGGCGGCTCGCGTCGATCCCGAGCGACACGAGATACGCGCGCGCGGCAACCGCGCGTCGTTCTCCCAAAGCCAGATTGTACTCCGCCGTGCCTCGCTCGTCGCAGTGTCCTTCGATGGTGATGACCCACGACGCGTATTTTTTCAGGATGGCCGCGTTCGTCTGCAGAATCGTCCGCGCCGCGTCGCTCACGTCAGAGCTGTCGTACTCGAAGAAGATGGGGCGCAGCGGAGAATCCTTGTTCAGGTCGTCGAGCGATCGCCCCGCGACCGAATCGGCCGGCAGCGGTTCGGGCGGCATCGGCTCGCGCGCGGGAGGGGGCGGAGCCGGCGGAGCGGCGGCGATGTCACCCGGCGGGGGAGCGGGTGGAGTGGGACGTGCGACCGGAGGCGGGTTGTCGCCGCAGGCCGTGGCCATGAGAAGGAGCAGCGCGACGCATGCCAGTGATGTGATTTTCATAGGCTATCGGGACCAGTTCGGATACGTGTTGTTGCCGACGCGCGTGACCTGTCGAAGTCCCTGGCCGTCGCGCGCTATCGTGAACACCTGGACTTTGCCGAATCTCGTGGACGTGAACGCGAGGTGGCGGCCGTTCTGTGAGAATGCCGGGCTCTCGTTGCTGCCGAGCCCGTCCGTCAGCACCTTGGTCTGAGCTGACGCCACATCATAGATCTTGATGTCGAACCCAGGACCCGATCGGGCGGAGTATGCAATCTCGTTGTAGGGCGCGGGCGACCAGGTAGCGCGGTCCGCCCACGAGTCGCTGAACGTCAAGCGTCGGACGTTGAGTCCGTCGGCGTCCATCACCCAAATCTGCGGATACCCGAGCGGTCCGATGTGAAGGCGATCTGCGAACCGGTCGGCGACCACGTCGGTGTGACGTCGCCAACGTTGTTGTTTGTGAGGCGACGAACCGCCGACCCGTCCCGATTCATCACGTAGATCTCCGAGTTGCCGTCCCGCTGCGACATGAACGCCATGCGGCTGCCATCGGGCGAGTAGACCGGAAAGAAGTTGCTGGTCTTCTCGTCGGTCAGCGTCTCTCGCGTTCCCTGATAGACGTTCGACACGAGAATCTGCGGGTGAATCCTCAAGTACGACACATACGCAATGCTTCGGCTGTCGGGCGACCACGAGGGCGTGATGTTCAACCGCCGGTTCGCCGTCACCCGCATCTGGTTGGCCCCGTCGTAGTCGGATACGTACACCTCTCTGCCGTTGCGGGTCTCCACCGTATCGACCACTCGCTCGTTGTCGCGGTCCGACACGAACGTGAGCTTCGTGCGGGCGACCCCCCGCAAGCCGCTTTGACTCTGATGGATGTCGTCGGAGATCGTATGCGCCGCCGAGCGCGGGTTCCTCAGCGGGACGTTGTCGTACACGCGACCGAGCGCAACGCCGCGGCCGCGCACGCTGAAGAGCCGCATCTCCACCTGGAGCGTATTGCCGGTTCGCCGCACGGATCCCTTCACGACCGCATCGGCGCCGAGCTCGCGCCACCGATCGAAGGCGATCGTCTCGGTCGACGGCGTTTGCTCAATCGTCTTGTAGGTGTCGCGGGGAATCATGTCGAACTCGCGCTCGAAGGAGAGGTCGTTCCACAGCACCTCGGCGATCACCCGCGCGGCCTCGACGGTCTCTTTGTCGTTCGTCCGCGCGATGAAATCGGGCACGGCGTAGTGCAGCGGCGCGCCGGCGTCGCCGGTGATCGACACGCTGATTTCCGACTGGGCTTGGGACGCGGGTGGCGGCGCAGGCGGATTCTGAGCAAGCGCAACGCCTAGACCGCCGACGATCGTTGCGCATACCAGTGCGAACTTGGCTGGGTTCTTCATGGTCATGATCTATCTGCGTTCGTAGTTGAAGGTCAGGTGCACGGGCAACTGAGCTTCGGGAAACGCCGCTGGCAGTGGCGCGAGCGTCCGGGTGACGACAAGCGCACGCTGCGACGCCAGATCCAGAATCGGGTTGCCGCTCGATGTCTCCACTTCGATGCCCGCAAGCTGGCCGTTCCTGAGAATCGTGAACTTCATCAGGACCACACCGGTGGCCTGCTGGTTCTGCACCCAGTTCCGTCGGATGCGATCGAGCATGTCGATGATGTACTCGGGGCAGCAGAAATTGGCGGTGTCCAGTTTGACCCCGCCAGTGCCACCGCCACCGCTCGACAGCCCGAATCCTTCTCCCCGGGCGCCCGTCTCGGCCTTTGCCGTCCCTCGCTGTGTTTCTGCACCGCGCCCTGCTGTGGTGCCCTTCGGATCGCGCGATGCGGCCGTATTCGTGCGCGGCGGCGTTGGCTTCCTCCGAGGGTCGGGCAGAGTCATTCGCTGCGGCGGCGTAGGCGAGAGAGGCACCGGCTTTTGGATTTGCGGAGCCGTAGAGGGCACCGCAGCCTGGATGGCGCGACCGGCAAGCATCTGCGTGCCGCCGTTGCTGGGTCCAGGCGCTCCCCCAAGACTGATGTTCATCACGACGCGCGGCGGCTGAGCGGGCGCCGGCGCGATCACCGGGATCAACGCAAGGATGCCGACCACTGCGCTGTGCGCGCCCAGTGACAGCAGGCCCGTTCGCATGAGACCGTCCGGCTCACGCTTCCGACTCGCCAAGATGTCGCTGACGATCGCTTCCACTACGTCACCGCTTGGGCGCGTCCAGCGCGACGATGCCGATGGCCTCGACGCCGCCGTCTTTCAAGCTGTCCATCACCTGCAAGATTTCCTGCGCATTCGCCCCCGCGTCCATCCTGAAAAACACCTGCTTCGTCTGCCGCGCGACGAGCGTCTGCCGCGCCCGCTCGCCCAGCACGTCGATGGACACCGATTCTTCCTTGCCCATCGGTCCGATCAAAACCCGCCTGTCCTTACGATACGACAACGGGAGCGTCACGTAGATCGGTTCTGCGCTGATTGCCACGCCTCGCCGCGCGACCGGCAGCTTGATCTCGACGCCGCGCTGCATCATCGGCGCCGTCACCATGAAAATGATGAGCAGCACGAGCATGACGTCGACAAGCGGCACGACATTGATCTCGGCGAGGGCGGTGGTCGTCCGCCGTGCGCGCCGCGAATGGCCGCCTTTCTCGTGGTCAAAGGACTGGACTTTGGGCATCAGGTAAAGTTGCGCTCGACGATGTTCAGAAACTCGAGAGAGAAGTCGTCCATGTCTGAGGCGAGCGATTTCACGCGCTGGGTCAGCAGATTGTAGAAATAGACGGCTGGAATCGCGGCGGCCAATCCGGCGGCGGTCGCGATCAGCGCGTCGGCGATGCCGGGCGCGACCACGTCGAGACTGGTCGAGCCCTGCGCGCCAATCCCCTGGAACGCCGCGATGATGCCAAGCACTGTACCAAAGAGACCGATGAACGGTGTGACGGCCGCTGTGGTTGCGAGGAACGTGATGTGCTTTTCCAACTTCGTCGTCTCGACGTTCGATGCTCGCATGAGCGCGCGATCTACTCCTGTTAGTGACTTGAGAGTAGGACGAGCGGCAGACGCCGTTGGATTGGCGGCCGACTGCGCGGGCTGACGCAGTTGCAAATTCAGCTCAGCGTAGCCGGCAAGAAAAATTCCGACGAGCGGGCTTTCGTTGAGCGACTGACACACCGCTTGCACCTCCGAGAACTTCGAGCTGCGTCGAAAGATCTCGAGAAAACGAGAGCTGTGTGCTTGGATGCGGTTGAACGTCCATAGCTTGTAAAGGATGATGCCCCACGACACGACAGAGAAGAGGATCAAGAGCCCAAGGACCGCCCCCGAAACGGGCGACGTGAACGACTTTCTGATGAGATCGATGAGTCCGCCGCCAAGGGCAGGCGTAGAAGCAGTCGCTTCTTCTGCCTGCATGGCGAGCAGGAATCCGAGCGTGCGCAAACAAGCCTCCGGGCAAAGTGCGCCGCTGGGACAGCGCGGAGCAGTCAGAATAGCACGCGCGGGAAGGCCTGTCAAACATATGGTACCATTGGAGTTCCCGTCCGCCGATGCTTCGCGTCCTCCGGATTGAACACCTGGCCGTCATCGAGGCCCTCCAGGTGGAGTTCGAGCCTGGGCTGAACGTTCTGACCGGAGAAACCGGGGCAGGAAAGTCGATGCTCGTCGAGGCGATTGGCCTTTTGATGGGCGACCGCGCCTCCGCCGATCTGATCCGCACTGGCGAGTCGGGTGCAAGCGTTCAAGCGATGTTTGACGAAGGAGAACGCGACCTTGTCGTGCGTCGCGAGATCACCGCGCAGGGACGCAGCCGCGCGTTCGTCGACGACGTGTTGGTGACAGCAGCGTCGCTCAAGGACCGCATCATGCCGCTCGTGGAGCTGCACGGTCAGCACGAACATCAGACCTTGCTCGATCCGCAGAGCCACCTTCGATTGCTCGACGCCTTTGCCGGTTTCGAGCCCGAATGCACCGAAGTCGCGTCGAGGTTCGCCGATTGGCAGCGTCAGGCGACGATGCTCGAGGCGCTTCGGATGGATGAGCGCGAGAGGGCCGCTCGAGTTGATCTTCTGAAATTCCAACTCAACGAGCTTGGCACCGCGAATCCGCGTGCAGGAGAGGACGAAGAACTTGGGACTGCTCGGCGCGTTCTGGCGGACGCGGAGCGCCTGCAGCGGCTGTGTGCCGAAGCATATGGCGCGCTCTACGACAGCGATGGCGCTGCGTTGGCGCAGCTCACAGCCGTTTGGAAGCGGGTGGGCGAGTTGGCCGGCGTCGATCCAGTTTTCCAGTCGTACGTTGCCGCTCGGGATTCAATAAGGCCGCAGCTCGAAGACCTGGCGCTCACGCTGCGTTCGTACGGAGAGAGCATCGACGTATCTCCCGAGCGCCTGCAGCAAGTCGAAGACCGCCTCGCGCTGCTCGAGCGCCTCAAGCGGAAGTACGGTCCGACGCTGGACGATGTGATCGGCAGGCGAGAAGCCTGCGAGAGGGAGCTCGACCTGCTGGGGAGATCCGACGAGAGCCGCGCGACGCTCGAGGCGGAGGCGGCGAAAGCGCGCGAGAGGTTTCTGGAACGTGCGCGCGCACTTTCTAAGAAGAGGCGCGAAGCCGCAATGACGTTCGGACGCAGGCTACAGGCACTCCTTGCCGACCTGGCGATGGGCCGCACGCAATTCGAAGTGCGCTTCGAGGCCGAACCTCCCGAGCAGGGCTGGACCGAGCGCGGCGTCGACGCTGCTGAGTGCTTCCTGTCTGCGAACGTGGGCGAGGACCTGCGTCCCTTGGCCAAGATTGCCTCGGGCGGCGAGCTTTCCCGCGTGATGCTGGCGATTCGCACGCTCGCCGCGGCAGAGACGCCGGGCCGCACGCTCATCTTCGACGAGATCGACGCGGGCATCGGCGGCCGGGTCGCGGATGTCGTCGGGAAGAATCTGCGCCGGCTGGGCGATTCGTTTCAGGTGCTGTGCATCACGCACCTTCCGCAAATCGCGGCTGCAGGCCAGGCCCATTTCCGGATCGTGAAACATGTGGAGGCCGGCCGCACTCGCACGCGCGTCGTGAGGCTGGACCCGGAGGAGCGGATTGAAGAAGTCGCGCGTATGATCGGGGGAGAGACGCCGACGACGGCCTCGCGCGCGGCGGCCCGGGAGCTTATCGCAGCGAGCGAAGCAAAGCCAAAAGGCGAAAGCGAAAATCCGCGGGAGGCGAAAGCGAAACCCAGACGATGAAGTTTTTTATCGAGACCTACGGCTGCCAGATGAACGTCCACGACTCCGAGCGGATTGCCGGCCTGCTCGAGCAGTCGGGCTACCAAGCTGCCAAGGCTCCCGAAGACGCCGATGTGCTCGTAGTGAACACCTGCAGCGTGCGCGAGCGGGCAGAGGAAAAGCTCTACACCCGGCTTGGCGAGATTCGCAGCGCCGCGCGAGAGAGCGGCCGCGCGCCGATCGTCGCCGTCGGCGGGTGCGTGGCGCAGCAGGAAGGTGCGGCGCTGCTCGAGCGCTCCAACAACATCGACGTCATCTTCGGTACCCAGAGCCTCAAGCAACTGCCGGCACTTCTCGAGCAGGCTCGCACAGATGCCGACGCGGCGCCGCCTCGGATCGACATCAACCCCTACGAAGACGTCTCGTTTCCGCTGGGCGTCGCGCGGCGGAGCGATCCGCTGAAGGCGTACGTTACGATCATCGAAGGCTGCAACGAATTCTGCTCGTTCTGCGTCGTGCCGTACACACGAGGGCACGAACGGATGCGCCCCAAGCGAGACATCGTGGCCGAAGTTCGGCGTGCCGCGGCGGAAGGGCACCTCGAGGTCCAGTTGCTCGGACAAATCGTGAACCACTACGAGGCGCCGGATGAGCCCGCATGCGACTTCGCAGCGCTGCTCGAGGCGGTGCATGAGGTCGACGGAGTGGAGCGCATCCGCTTTGCCAGCCCGCATCCGCGCCACGTTCCGCAGCGGCTCATCGACGCCGTGAGAGATCTCCCGAAGGTCTGCAAGCATTTCCATCTGCCGGTGCAGTCGGGCTCGTCGCGGGTTCTGGCGCTCATGCGGCGGCGATACTCGCGTGAAAGCTACCTGGAGCTGGTGGCCAAGCTTCGCGAAGAGATTCCTGCGATAGCACTCAGCACCGACGTGATCGTCGGCTTCCCGGGAGAGACCGACGCCGACTTCGACGAGACGCTGAGCCTGACGAACCTGGCTCGCTACGAGAGCATGTTCTCGTTCAAGTACTCACCGCGGCCGAACACGCTGGCGCTCCAGCGGTATCCGGACGAGGTTGAGGAATCAGAAAAGACGAAGCGGATCGTCGCGCTGCAAACGCTCCAGAAAGAAATTCAGACGGACATTCACGAGGCCATGATCGGCTCCGAAGTCGACGTGCTTGTGGATTCCCTGAGCAGGCGCCAGGCGCATGAGCTCTCCGGCCGCACTGGGGGAAACACCGTCGTCAGCTTCAACGGACCGGCCGAGTGGTGGGGAACTACCGTAGGCGTCAAGATCCGCCAGGCCGGACCCTACAGCGTCAAAGGTGACGCCATTGCCTCTCCTGCGTTGCCGGAACTTGACAGGGTCCGATCCGAAGCCTAGCGTAGGGATTACCGTGCAAATCGAGATGACCATCAAGGGCCTCATGGTGGATCCCGTCACCAACATGCCCATCGTCCTGCTGCGCGATGCCGATGGGCACAAGGTGCTGCCGATCTGGGTGGGCATTTACGAGGCCAATGCGATTGCGCTGCAAATCGAGAACGTGAGCACGCCTCGCCCGATGACCCACGATCTACTGCGCAACGTCATCAGCGACCTCAAGGGCACGGTGAAGAAGATCGTCGTTTCCGATCTCAAGGACAACACCTTCTTCGCGCTCATCTATCTCGAGGTGCACGGCGAGATCGTCGCCGTCGATGCGCGGCCGAGCGACGCGATTGCGCTGGCGCTTCGCGCACGCGCGCCAATCTTCGTGGAAGAATCCGTCATCGACAACGCGAAGCCCTTTGACCAGGGCGGCGAGAAGCCGGACACCGAGCGCCTTCAGAAGTGGCTTGAGAATCTGGACCCGGACGAGCTCGGGAAGTACAAGATGTAGTGGGGAAGTTCGAGTCGGCCGCAGTGTATAGCCACCTTTTCCTTGCTTTCATAGATTTGCATCCCTAGAATAACCTCGCGCGCGGATTCATGATTGTCGCGATTGCCAATCAAAAAGGCGGCGTGGGGAAGACGACCACCGCCATCAACCTCGCCGCAGGGCTGGCGCTCCGTGGCAAGCGCACTCTTCTCATCGATCTCGATCCTCAAGCGAACAGCACGATGTCGTTTCTCGAGGTCGGCCAGGTGCAGCGCAGCGTCTACGATGCGATTTCCGACCCGATGGTGAAGATGGAGGACGTGATCCTTCCGTCGTCGGTCGGCAACCTGTGGGTCGCGCCCTCCCGCATCGCGCTGGCCAAACTGGAAGCCAAGCTGGTGGGGGAGATGGACGCGCACTTCAGGCTCAAGGACAAGCTTGAGCCGATCCGGAAGACCTACCCTCAGATCGTGATTGACTGTCCTCCGACGTTGGGGCTGCTGACGGTGAATGCGCTCGTGGCGGCCACACATCTCCTGATTCCGATTCAATCGTCGTACTTCGCGCTCGAGGGCACGGACGACCTGCTCGAGACGATTGAGAAGGTTCGACAGCGGCCGAATCCATCGCTGCAGATTCTCGGGGTCGTCATCACGATGCACGACAAACGGACGTCGCTCGCCAAGGACATCCGGATGCAGATCAAGAAAGTGTTTGGCGGGAAGGTTTTCAAGACAGTTATCACGAAGAGCGTGCGGCTCGAAGAGAGCCCGGCGTACAAGGAGTCCATTTTCACTTACGCGCCGGGGAGTACCGGCGCGAGCGAGTACTACAGCCTGTGCGAGGAGGTAATTGACCGTGCCTAGGCGAGGGCTCCCTGAAACCGTCCGAATGCGGCACGACGAGCACTACGTGGAGGCGCTGGCCGCGTCGGCCGGCACGCCCATCGGCCGTGTTGTTCCGATCGACCGGATCGATCCCAACCCGAATCAACCGCGTCAGGTGATGGGCGATCTCTCCGAGCTGATGGCGTCAGTGGCAGAGAAGGGCGTCATCGAGCCACTGATCGTTCGGGCCCGCGGCGAGCGGTTTCAGATTATCGCCGGCGAGCGGAGGTATCAGGCCGCGGTGCAGATTGGGCTTCGCGAACTGCCAGTGGTCATTCGCGATGTCGATGACTCCGAAGTCATCGAGTTGGCGCTCGTGGAGAATATTCAGCGCAAGGATCTGACGGCCTTCGAAGAAGCCGAAGCCCTCCATCATCTTGCTCAGAAGAGCTCCTATACCCACGAAGCCCTGGCGCGAAAACTGGGCAAGTCGCGCACGTCCATTACCGAGTCCTTGGCTTTGAATGCGATGCCGGAGGAGGTCAAGAATCTTTGTCGGCTGGCCGACATTGCCTCTAAGTCACTGCTGTTGCAGATAGTTAGGCAGCCTACACCACAGAAAATGACTGCGCTGGTTCAGAAGATTGCCAGCCAAGGCGGGGCGACGCGCGCAGAGGTTCGCCAGGATCTCGCGAAGCCCAAACTGGGCCGTCCTAAGGCGTATGTCTTCCGATTCAAGCCCGAGAACAAGGCCTTCAACCTGAGCCTGAAATTCCGCAAGAACAACGTGCCGCGCGAAGAAGTCATCGAGGCGTTGCAAGCCATCATCGCGGAACTACGTCGAGGCTGAGAGCGCTTTAAGGCTTGGCGCATGCTTTCGAGCGCCTGTGATCATGCCTGGAGTGCGTCACGCGAGAGTCCGACGATGCGCGGTTCAGGCGAGGCGCGGTCAGTGCGGGGATTCAAGCAGGGTGAGTCGAACAGTCGGATAGTCGCGGGGAAGGGGCGGGGGCCCGAGAGTGCTAGATCGACGACGGGGTGCGGGATCGGCGATGGGCCAGGGCCTTTCCTAGGCAGGCTTGATCAGTTAGTTAACATAACATCCATTATGAGACTCAGCGAAAATACCGAAGGAAAGGGGCGTGTGGAAATCCCGCTAGCCCTGTTTGCGGGTGTTTTCTTCGGGTCGGGGTTCGCGGCGCTTCTCTATCAGGTGGTCTGGCAGCGGCTGCTGGTCTTTTTCACCGGCGCCGACGTCTACGCCTCGACGTTGATTGTTGGGGCCTTCATGGCTGGGCTCGGTCTGGGGGCGTTCATCGGGGGCAGACTCGCTGACGCTGTGGCGCCTCGGAGGGCTGTGCTGCTGTTTGCGGGTGCGGAGCTCGGAATCGCGGTATTCAGCCTGCTCAGCAAGCCGCTCTACTACGATTTCCTGTACCAGCGCTTGGGCGCGGTCGCTCTATCGCCTTGGGCGGTGACGGGTGTTCTGTTCCTGAGCTTGCTCATTCCGACCGCTTTGATGGGGATGTCGTTGCCGCTGCTCGCCCGAGCTCTCACAGACCGGATCGAACGGGCGGCGTGGACTGTTGGGGGGCTCTACACGGTCAATACGTTGGGAGCGGCGGCCGGGGCGTTCATCACCACCTGGTGCGTGTTGCCGTTCGTTGGATTCGCTGGCGCCCTGTACGTCGGCGCCGCTGTGAACTTCGCTTGCGGCATTGCCGTGCTGCCGTTCCGCTCTCGCTTGAGCGCTACGCTCGTGCAAACCGCCATCACGGAAGGGATGACTGCCAATTCGGAGGGCAGCCGAGATGGGCGATCGCTTTTGCGCTGGGCGCTCATTTATTCGATGTCTGGTTTTGTTGCGCTGTCCCTCGAGATTGTGTGGTTTCGACTTCTCGGCGTCATGGTGAAGTCGACGTCCTTTACGTTTGGGACTCTACTCGGGGTGTACCTCTCTGGCCTCGGACTCGGTGCGGCGCTCGGAAGTCTGCTGGCAGCCCGAGTGAACCAGCCCTCGCGGCTCTTTCTCGTTCTGCAGGCGGCGGTCGCGCTCTCTGCGGTCGGCCTTCTTACGCTGTTGGTGGGGGCCGTCAGCCACTTTGAGTGGCTCCACGCCCACTTCGCAAGCTACTCCCCCCTCAGCATCGTGGAAGGCGTTCGTCGACTCAGGCGCGGAGAGTGGCCGTGGGATGTTGTGTTCTTGTATGCCGTCCTGCCGTCCCTTCTGATTGGATTGCCAACGCTGCTGATGGGCTTCAGCTTTCCAATCCTTCAACGGATCGTGCAAACCGACCTTGCTCAACTCGGCCGCCGGATCGGACTCCTGCTGCTTGCGAATATCGCCGGAAGCGTAGCGGGCTCGATGGTGACAGGCTGGGTGGCGTTGAACCTTCTGGGAACGAGCCGCACCTTGCAGTTGCTCGGAATGTGCGGAAGCCTGTTCCTGCTGGCGGCCGCTGCGGGACTTCCAGGCGCTCGTCGCAAAGTGGCTATCGCGATCACGGCTGTCATAGCAGCGGTGACCTGGGCGGCTACGCCAGATTCCGCCCGCCTGTGGGGGCGGCTTCATGGAACGACCGCGGACTCGATGATCGCTGGCGAGGATGCGACAGGACTCTCCGTGCTTCGTATGGAGGCCCCCTCATCGAGGATTCGCACCACCGTCTTCGTGAACGGGCTTGGGCAGAGCACTGTCCCGTTTGGCGACGTCCACACCGCGCTTGGGATGGTCCCCGTCCTTCTCCACCCTGCGCCCCGACGGGTGGCGATCATCGGCCTCGGTTCAGGTGACACGCTTTATGCTGCGTCCTCACGAACAGAGACAGTCGAGATTGCGTCGATCGAGATCGTCAGACCCCAGCTCCCAGGTCTCAGGCAGCTGCGTAGCCGATTGAACTACCCCGCTCTGCCGGCTCTCCTGGGTGACCCGCGAATCCGGTGGCTCGCTGGCGATGGGCGCGCCTTCTTGATGCGCGAGTCCGCACGGTTCGATGTCATTGAAGCCGATGCATTGAGACCGAGCAGCGCCTACGCTGGCAACCTGTATTCGAAGGAGTACTTCGAACTGGTGCGCGCTCGTCTCAGCCCCGGCGGTCTGGCGGCAACGTGGTCACCCACCAGCCGGGTGCACAACGCGTTTGTCACGGTTTTTCCCCATGTCGTCAGCGTGCCGGGCATTCTGGTCGGCAGCAACGAGGCGATTTCCCTGAACGAGAATCTCATCGCCGAACGCCTTCGAGATCCGCGGGTCCGCGAGCACTATGCGCGAGCGGGCATCAACGCCGAGGAGATGATCGCCGCCTATTTCCAGGAACCTGCGATCTATTCTCCCGCCTCCGACCGAACAGCCATGGACGACATCAACACCGACTTGTTCCCGAAGGACGAGTTTCGCAGCGAATAGTCAAGCCTTCCAGAATCGGAGCTCAAAGTCGATCTGTGGGACTCGGCTCTCGACCGGTCGATGAGGCGGGTGACGTTCGACTTCGACGCCCTCCTGTTCCAAGGACACCGTGAAACTGAAGGGCTGCCCGGATACCAGGCCGATGTCTGAGAAAGGCACCGATACCTCCAGAATTTCCCCGGCGACGGCACGCGATGAATCTGGCTGGCGCTGCGCCCATACCCCCTCGGCTGAACGCTTCTGGAGAGATGACGCGCCGCCTGAGAGCACCAGCCGGATGTCGGCAGGTACCGAGAAGTTGATGCAGCATTTCAATCCGTGGGCCGCGACCTCGCTGGCCTGCTCGACGAAGTCGAACCGCAGATACAGCCGTTCGAGGTCGAAGCCAAACCTCAGGCCCTGGAGCACCGGCCCGGCCTTGTCGGCGGCGGTCATTGCCCCCGAGGGCGACGCCGTCTCCACGCTCCCTGCCGGCAGCCACTCGAAGTAGCTGCTTATCAAGCCGTCCAGCTCGGGCTTCAGCAAGCCAACAGGTTGGGAGACCGGCAGCGGCACCTGACTGGTGCTGATGTTCGTGAGGAAGAGCTCGTCGGGGATGGGTTGTCCCAGCATCTGATAGACGTTCCTGAGATGCCGTCGGAAGAGGTCGTCGAACTCGAGATCGTGGTTCGAGGAATGGTCGTCGCCGTACCACCAGAACCAATCACTGCCCTCCGCGATCAGCAATTCCTCGGTACGCCCGCCCGCGATCGGTGGGGGTCGACGTCCGAGCCACCCGATCGAACATCTCACGAGCCTCGCGCAGTTGGCGCCAGGCCCGCTGGTCATCGGCGTGGCCGATCCAGATGTAGAAGTTGGCGTCTATCCACGAGCCGGGAAAGATGTCGGGCAGCGGCTGTGCTGTTCGTGCAGCTGCGTCGGACATCGTGATCGTTGTCAGCTCGGGATGGCGTGAGAGTTGGCTGTAAAGCGCCCGCAGGAACGGCCTGCCTCCGCCTTCGTAATGCTCCCACGCATTTTCGCCGTCGAGGATCACCGGGATGATGGCCTCTTCGCCGCCCGTCATCGAGGAAAACCGTCGGCCTCCTTCCACCAACCGGTGGACAAAGTCGGAAGCCGCGTGTTCGGGATCCCATGACGAATACACGAAGCCAATGCGGTCCGACAGAGTGTGGTCTCTGAAGAAGCACCCGATCGGACCATCGCTGGTTTGTGCGGAGTACACGCGATAGAGTGCATCGGGGCTCTCGAGCCGGCCTTGCGCATCCCGCCGGAAGTCGCGATCAAGCGTGCGGCCGAGGATGGCTTCGTCCGTCGCGATCCATTTGAAGCCGGCTCTCGTCGCCAGCTCCAACGTGGCGGTCGAAACGGAGCCCTCAGAAGGCCAGAGCCCGTCGGGCTCGCGGCCGAAGAGCCGGGCGTGGCATTGTCGTGCCCTCGTCAAGTGCTCGACGGCATCGTCCGGGCGCCTGAAAGGCGGTCGCGGGACCATGGCCGACGGATGCGTCCGAAGATAGATGTCGGTATCACACAGCAGCGGCAGAATTGGGTGGTAGAACGGCGAGGTCGACAGCTCGACCTGGCCGCGTGCAGCGGCGGCGCGGTACTCGGGAACGACACGCTGGAGGATTTCCAGTTCGACTTCGCGCAGCATGAGCTTGTCGTCCTCCGAGAAGTTCCGCTGCTGCTCGAGCAGGCGTCGGACGCGGGGATCAGCGTCGAGGTAGAAGGGGTCGACCCAGGCCAGCTTGTGCCACACCTGCAAGTCCAGGAAATCGGCGTCCGCAAAGCTCCCTCCGCCATCGCGCTCCCGCAGCAGCTCCGCATAGCGCGGATACAGATTGATCATCCGATCGCGCGGGGCATGAAAGAACTCTGCGAGGATGGTGGCGCGGTCGTGCGTCGTGAGCGACGCCGCTGGCCTGAGGCCGAGCTCCAGGTGCCAGTCGCGCGCGCGATTGCCCGCAAACGCCTCGAGTTGCACGAGGAGCGACGGCACCAGGTTGAACGTCAGCCGCAGCTCCGGGAACTCGCGTGCAAGCGCGACCATGCCGAAGTAGTCCTTCAGGGCGTGCATCCGAACCCACGGCAGCACGTGCTCGCCGGTCGCGAGGTCTTCGTAGTACGGCTGGTGCATGTGCCACAAAATGGCGACGCGGGTCATGTGGTATCTTCGGATCGATCCATTAATGCTGTCGATTCTTGATCGCTACGTGTTGCGCGAGCTATTGGCGCCGTTTGCCTTCGCGCTGATCATGCTGACGTTTGCGCTCGAGATTCCCCCCATCCTTCAGGTACCGGAGAAACATTGATCGCGGATGGGGCCTCCTGGGGCGTCGTCGCGCGCGTGCTGGCGACGCTTCTACCGCAGGCGCTCGGCGTCACGATTCCGATGGCCCTGCTCGTCGCGATTCTTTATGCGATGGGCAAATTGTCGGGCGACCGCGAGATCGTCGCCATGGAAGCGTGTGGCGTCAGCTCCATTCGGCTGCTTCGTCCGCTCGCGCTGTTTGCGGCGCTGATGACGGCTGCGACGGCCTACGTGATGATCGTCGCGCTGCCGGCGGCAAATCAAGCGTTCAGGGAAATCACCTTCCGGCAGCTGATGTCGCGAGGCGAGAGTCGGGTCCGGCCGCGTGTCTTCTACAACGGCTTTCCCAGCCTGGTCATCTACGTGCGCGAGGCCGTGCCCGGCTCTGGCTGGACCGATGTAGTGGTCGCCGACGGCAGCCTCCCGGCGGAGCACAAGCTCTACCTCGCCAAGCACGGCCGTCTGTTGGTCGACGAGCAGAAGCGATCCGTCGCGCTCGTGCTCGAGGACGGCACGCAGCACGCCGTGAACCCGCACGAGCCCGAGAAATACACGTATGCCACGTTCGACCGGACGATGCTGGTCATCGATCCCGAAACCGTGTTTCCACGCCAGGGTCCGCTGAAGGGCTCGAGAGAGATGACGATCCCCGAGCTGAAGCGGGAGATGGCTTTGTTGCTGGAAAAGAACATCTATCCGCACAACCAGATCATAGCGTGGCAGCAGAAGTACTCGATTCCTGCGGCGTGCGTCGCGTTCATGCTCGTCGCGTTCGGCCTTGGCGTCAGCCATCGTCGAGACGGTCGGCTCGCGAGCTTTGTACTCGGCGTGGGAGTGGTCTTCGTGTATTGGATGCTGCTGTACATCTCTGAGTCGGTGGCCAAGGGCGGACTGCTTCCCTACTGGTTCGCGTGGCTGGCGATGTGGGTGCCGAACGTGGTCATCGCTGTCTGGGGAGCGGCGCTCATTGCGCGCAAGATGCGTGGGCCCGAGGCGACGCTCCGCTTTCCACTGCCGTTCGTCGCCCTACGCCCGCGAGACGGGGGAGGCCCGATGACGGCCGGCGCGCGGCCGCAGCGCGGTACGCGTGTGGTCATGGTCGTCAGAGTGCCGAACTTCTCTCTCCCGCGGCCAAACATACTTGACTGGTACGTGCTTCGGCAGGGGCTTCGGATCTTCGCGCTGTCTGCGGCGGCGCTCCTTGGGCTCTTCTACATCGCCAGCTTCATCGACTTGTCCGACCACTTGTTCAAAGGACGGACCAGCACGATCATGATCGTGAGTTATCTGTGGTTCGCGACGCCGCAGTTTCTCTACTACCTCGTGCCGCTGGCCGTGCTGATGGCCGCCCTGGTGACGATTGGCGCCCTCACAAAGAACAGCGAGCTCGTGGTGATGAAGGCCTGCGGCATCTCTCTCTATCGCGCGGCGGCTCCCCTGCTGGTTCTCGCGCTGCTTGGCAGCATGATTCTCATTGGTCTGGAAGAGCGCGTACTCGCGTACGCGAATCGTCGCGCCGACGATATCAACAACGCGATCCGTGGGCGCCTACCGATGACGGAGAGCCTCGACCGGCGATGGGTCGCCGGCAATAACGGGAACATCTATCAGTATGTGTATTTCGACCCGGGCCGCAATCGGTTGAACGGCCTGTCGATCTATGAGTTCGGGTCTGATCGATCGACGCTCACCCGGCGTCACTACTTCGAGACTGTGGAGTTCCGGGGCGACCGCGAGGCCCGAGGCGATGTGCAATGGAAGGGCGGAAAGGGTTGGCGAAGAGAGTTCCAGCCGAGGAAGTTCGCTGTCTATTCGGACCAGCCGGTGGTGATGGAAGGCCCTGGCTATTTCGCATCGGACCGTCCCGACGCGCAGCACATGTCATACGCGCAGCTCAGCGATCACGTCGCCGCGTTGCAGTCTGGAGGCTTCAACGTCATCCCCTACGTCGTCTCGCTCCACCGCAAACTCGCCTTCCCCTTCGTGACCCTGATCATGGCCCTCATCGCGGTTCCCTTTGCCGTGACGAGCGGCAAGCACGGAGCGATGTACGGCATCGGCGCCGGGATCGTGCTGGCCATCCTGTATTGGACCGCGATCAGCGTGTTCGCGGCGATTGGATCCGGCGGGCTCATGTCGCCCGCGCTGGCCGCGTGGGCGCCGAACATCCTGTTTGGATGCGCGGCCATGTACATGCTGCTGACCGGTACGAACCTAGCCGCCCCGGCTCAGCGGGCGATTCGCATGTTGTCGATCGTGACCACCCCAGAACTGCCAGGCTTTGTGTTCAGCGTATCGACAACGAATAAGACCGTATCGACCAGACTCGGATCGAAGCGTGGCACGGTCGCGACTACCGGGGCGAACGTCGACAACGGAATCGTGAAATCCCGAGGAGTCGCCTCGAGGTAGATGGATCGCGCCCACCGATCGCCGGTACGCGGATGTCGAGCCTGCATCGAGACCCGCATGGGACCCGTTGCGCTGGCCCGGAACACCAGGTGCGTGTAGTTGGTGAGGGCATTCCCCACCGGGATGGCCATGGCCGAGTACGGGGCTTCCCTTCCATCCGACGACAAGCGGTAAGCAAACCGGACCGGGCCCCCGGGAGGATCGATCTGCGTGACTCGTCCGCTGGATGACTCGTTGTTCTCCACGTGCCAGGGTCCGCCTTGAATGCTCCACTGGTCTTTCGGATCGGACGCGGGTGCTCGCGTCATCGCTTCCCCACCCTGCGGGCTGCACGTAGACGGGATTGGTGACTATCCAAGGCACCGGCGGATCTCCTGGAGCGTCGGCAAGGTATGCCTCGACTCGGTAGGTGCCGCGCCCCGGCTTCGCTTCGAAGCGCAGTTCTGGAAACGGCTGCTGAGACAGGATCTTGCCGTCCTTCCGAAGAACGATGATCCCCGGCACCGTGCCGTGCGCTCGGGCCAGGAAGGTGACGGCGTCTCCAGAGCTCTCCAGGAACTCGCCCTGCCGGACGGTCTTGTTGCCCGACGTCGCGGTGAACTCGAATGCAGCCGGCGATGCGAGCGCGTCGATACCCGAGTAGACGCGTCCCGCCAACAGGGCGCCGAGTATTTCGGCGGCTGCCGTGAGGGGATCGACTGACAGCGCCGGTCGACGCGGCATTGGAATCCGGATAGCAAAGGCACGGAACGACGACTGGTACGAGGGAATGGCCAGCGGCCATCTGTTGCCGCCGTTGCGCTCTTCGTCGGTGTCCCCCGCCCGGGCATGAGCATCGACACCAGCCAGCCCAACGACGGGACGGCGTTCGGTGAGCATATCCCAGCGACTCAACGTGGCGTCCGGCCGGTCGAGCAACGACGCCAACGTCTCTGCCGGGCGAAACGGGTATCGAAGAAGCGATCGTGTGAGCGTCCACGTTCGTTCGTCGCGCCATTCGGTGTCCATGTTCAGCCACTCAATCGCGTCGAACGGTTCGTTCCAGTCACGCCACTCCAGAGCCCCGCGGGGTGAATGCGGATGTGCGACGACCCCAAATCCGCCAAGCCGCTTGACGTCCTCGATGACATCGCGCGGTTCGCCGCGAAGCGGATAGGGTGCCTGCGGCAATCCCATGGCGATGTAGTGGCCGCGCGCGGTGGCCAGCTCCACCGCATCGATGACGAGCACGCCGGAGCGGTATTGCGGCGGATCCGGTATCCGCGTCCCGTCGCCGTGATCGGTGAGAACGACGAACTGAAGTCCGGCGCGCGCCGCCGCCGCGGCGACCTCGTCTGGGGTTCCCGATCCGTCGGAGCGATTGGTGTGGATGTGGAACGCCCCTGCAGCTTCGACCACGCCTGCAGAGGCCATCGTTGCCGGACGGCTGGGCAACGGCAACAGCAGAAAGAGCAAAGCGGCGACCAGAGCGGCCGCCGCCATCAACAAACGCGCCTGCGGCGAGTGTCGTCCGATGGCGCGCGACTCCGCTACAGACCGGCTGCCTTGCGAAGCGCGCCAGCCCTGTCGGTCTTTTCCCAGGTGAAGCTGTCTTCAGTACCGCCCGAAGTGTCCGAACGCTGCGGTCTTGCGGTAGATCGGCCTCCGCAGGTCGAGATCCTCGATGATGCCCTTGGGTGTCAGCTTGAAGTGCTGGCGGACCAGCTCGGTCATCTTCGTGTCGGCGATACGGCCGGTTCCAAACGTCTCGACCATGACCGAGACCGGGTCGGCCACGCCGATGGCGTATGCCAGCTGCACCTGCAATTTTTCGGCAAACCCTGCAGCCACGCAATTCTTCGCGATGTACCGCGCCATGTAGCAGGCGGAGCGATCGACCTTCGTGGGATCCTTGCCCGAGAACGCGCCGCCACCGTGCGGCGCGGCGCCCCCATACGTGTCGACGATGATCTTCCGCCCAGTCACGCCTGCGTCTCCGTGCGGACCGCCAACCACGAAACGGCCGGTGGGATTGACGTAGATCTTGGTGTTCTTGTCCATCAACTCGGCGGGCACCACGCGCTTGATGATCTTTTCGGTGAAATCAGCGCGCATGGTGTCGTTGGTCACGTCCTCCCGGTGCTGGCTCGACACGACGATCGCGTCGACGCGCACCGGCTTGCGCCCTTCGTATTCCACGGTGACCTGCGACTTGCCGTCGGGTCTGAGGTAGTCGAGCGTGCCGTCGCGCCGCGCGCATGAGAGCCCACGGGCCAACTTGTGAGCGAGCATGATCGGCAGAGGCATCAGCTCGTCGGTTTCCGTGCAGGCATAGCCGAACATGAGTCCCTGGTCGCCGGCGCCGCCCGTATCGACGCCCATGCTAATGTCCGGCGACTGCTTGTGAATCGACGAGAGCACCGCGCAGGTCTCGGCGTCGAATCCATACTTTGCCCGCGTGTAGCCGATTTCGGCGATGGTCGCGCGCGCCACGTCCTGGAAGTCGACGATGGCATTCGTGGTGATCTCACCGGCCATCACGACCAGGCCGGTCGTCACGAGCGTTTCGCACGCCACGCGGCTCATCGGGTCCTGGGCAAGGATGGCGTCCAGGACTGAATCGGAAATCTGATCGGCAATCTTGTCGGGGTGTCCCTCGGTGACAGACTCCGACGTGAAGAGATGGCGGCCGTCGACGCTCATTTACTTCTGTGCTCCTTAGATATTCAGGAAGCGGCCGGCGCATGGGGCGTCGACCGGGATTTGAGATCCGGTAATTCTATCACGCGCGCGGGTGAAAACGGTCGTACACCGCCCGCATTCGGGCCTCCAGAACGTGCGTATATATCTGAGTGGTTGAGAGATCGGCGTGGCCGAGCATCAGCTGGATCGAGCGGAGATCGGCGCCGTGTTCGAGCAGGTGCGTCGCGAACGAATGCCGCAGCACGTGAGGGCTGAGCGTCCGTGGAAGACCGGCTTTGCGGCCGTGTCCCTTCAGAATCTTCCAGAATCCTTCGCGCGTCAGGCTTCCGCCTCGCTTCGCGTTGACGAACAGCCAGGGTGTCTGCCGTTTGCCGAGCAGCGCGGGCCGTGCCTTCCGCGATGTACTTGACCAGCCAGCGCGCGGCTTCCCGCCGAGTGGGACGATGCGCTGCTTGTTGCCCTTGCCGGTGCACGACAGATATCCCTCCTCCAGGTTGAGGTCGCCCGCCCGTAACGAGATGAGCTCTGAGCACTCGCAATCCTGTCGCATAGAGCACCTCGATGAGCGCGCGATCGCGCAACCCCCGTGGCGTCGTCGACATCCGGCTGCCGAATGAGGCGTTCGACCTCTTCGACGCCGAGGAACTTGGGCAGCGCCGGCCAGGCCCTGGGTGGATGCAGATCGTCGGCCGGATTCGTCGTCGCGTGCTGCGCGAGCACGGCGAAGCGATAGAACCCTCGCACCGGCGGCGATCATGCGTGCAACCGACCGCGGCGAAAGGCCCTCATTCAACAGATCCGCGGCCCAGCGCTCGAGATCGTGTCGCTGCAACTCTGCCCGGCGGCTTGCCCATGCCCGGCGGCGAATGCGCCGAGCCGCTGCAGATCGCGGCTGTAGCTCTCGAGCGTGTGATGCGCCAGCCTGCGCTCGACTCGCAGGTGATCGAGGTACGCGTCGACGAGTTGGTGGGTGGTTGACACTGTCGAAACGCTGAGGGTAGCATCCAGCCCTTCGTTACGGTAAGGTTTCTTCATACCCGATGTCCCATCGTTCGAAGTACCAGCAGCTTCCGACCGAAGCCATCAATCCCGCGACGCTCGGCATCGACAAGGCATCATCGGCCGACATCATCGAGCTGATGCTGAACGACGACCGCAAGGTGCTCGCGGCCGTTCAACGCGAGAAGCCGCGCATCGCCATTGGCGTCGACATCATCGTCGAAGCGCTCAGCAAAGGCGGGCGGGTCATCTTCGTCGGAGCTGGCACGAGCGGCCGGCTCGGCGTGGTCGAATCTGCCGAGATGCCGACGACGTTCGGTACCGATCCGGATTCCATTCAGGCGGTGATGGCCGGCGGCAAGAACGCGTTCCTTCACACGAAGGAAGGCGCCGAGGACAGCTACGAAGACGGCGCCCGTGCGATTACTCGGCTGAAGCCCTCGAAGAAGGACGTCGTCATCGGCGTGTCTGCCAGCGGCATGACGCCGTACGTGAGAGGCGGACTGACGCGCGCACGAAAGGGATCGGCCAAAATCATCTTCATCACGTGCGACCCGCGCACCGAATTGCAGACCTTCGTGGACCTCACCATTGCCCCCGCCGTCGGGCCAGAGGTGATTGCCGGATCGACCCGTCTGAAAGCTGGAACGGCGACGAAGCTCGTCCTCAACATGCTGACGACGGCGGCGATGGTGCGCATCGGCAAGACGTACGGCAACCTGATGGTGGACCTGCACACAAGCTCCGAGAAGGCACGCGACCGCGCGCGGCGGATCATTTCGATGGTGACCGGACTCGACAACGATCACGCTGACGTCCTGCTGCAGAAGGCTCGGTGGAATGTGAAGGCCGCGATTGTGATGCAGAAGCGCAAGGGCGGCTACACACAGGCCATGGCGCGGCTCCGAAAGGCGCATAACTCCGTCCGCGATGCGATCGGTGAAGACATCGAGCCGCGGCTGCGGGAGCTCCTCCGCCTCAATCCACTCAGGAGGACAGCCCCTAGTGTTCGAGCTTCGCCGGATCGCGGTCGGCTTCGGTCTGATCCTGATCACGGCCGGCGCGTCGCTTCCGGCTCAGAGCTCGGAGGTCCGCGCCATATGGGTGCAGCGGGCCAGCCTCACCTCCCCCACCAGCGTGCTGTCGGTCGTCGAGATGGCGGCCGCTGCCGGCTTCAATACGCTCATCGTCCAGGTGCGCGGGCGCGGCGACGCGTACTATCGAACCGAGCGCGAGCCGCGTGCGGTCGCGCTCGCCCAGCAGCCGGCGTCGTTCGACCCGCTGGAGCTCATGGTCGAGCGCGCGCACGGTCCGGCCTCAAAGTTCATGCCTGGGTCAACACCAACCTGATCGCCGAGGCTGTACCGCGCAATCCCAAAAGCACGTGGTGTATGCGCACCCCGAGTGGCTCATGGTGCCGCGTCCGCTCGCGGCCGAGCTGGCGTCGATCAACCCGAAGCGTCCGGAGTTTCTTGAGCGCCTCTCGGAGTACGCAAAGGCGCGCAGCGATCGCGTGGAAGGCCTGTTCCTTTCGCCGCTCAACGAGGAGGCTGTCGAACACACCGTACGCGTCATCGGCGACATCGCCTCCCGATACGAGCTCGACGGCATCCACCTCGACTACATCCGCTTCCCGAACGACGAATTCGACTACAGCATGGAGGCGTTGTCGGAGTTCCGATCCGAAATACGGTCCGACATCACGAGGTCCGAACGGGACGAGTACGATGAGCGCGCCCGCGGTCGCCCGTTGTTCTACACGGAGATGTTCCCGCAGCGGTGGCAGCAGTTTCGGCGCGATCGGTTGACGGCGATGGTGGCGAAGATTCGATCGACCGTGAAGAATCGGAGGCCCCGGGCGATGCTGACGGCGGCGGTGTTTCCCGATGTTGCCGAAGCCACGAATCGCCGCTTCCAGGACTGGGGAGGCTGGCTCGAGCAGGGGCTTCTGGATGCCATTTGCCCGATGGCGTACACGACTGATCCAGCCGTTTTCCGTGCGCAGATCTCGAACGTCGAGCGGCTGGCGGCTCGACATCCGGTGTGGGCTGGCATTGGCGCCTGGCAGTTGTCGCCCGCATCGACGGCCGACAACATCCGAACCGCCCGCGAGCTTCGAGCCGAGGGCGTGATCCTGTTTTCCTACGACAACCTCAAGGCGCAGTACCTCGAAGCCGTGTCGAATGCCGTCTTTCGTTGACGCGGCGGCCGTCGTGCAGCGCGGCCGCGACCAGGGGGCCTACCCTGCCGCGGTTGTCGAGGTCGGCGGGTTGAATGGCACGCTCTGGCAGCAGGCATTCGGAACGCTCGAGTACGAGGACGACTCCCCGCCCGCGCGTGTGGACACCATCTTCGATCTCGCCTCGTTGACGAAGGCCATCGCGACAACGAGCCTCATGATGCGATTCGTTGACAGAGGCCGGTTGAAGCTAACCGATCGCGTGGCTGAGTACCTTCCCGAATGGCGTGGCAAAGATCGTGAGCACGTCGCGCTGCGCTCGCTTCTCACCCACAGCTCCGGCTTGACTGCGTGGCTTCCCTTCTTTCGCGACTACTCGGGTCGCCGGGACTTTCAGCACGCGATCTGCACGTTGCCGCTCGAGTATTCGCCCGATACCCAATCCGTTTACAGCGACCTCGGCTTCATGCTGCTGGGTTTCATCATCGAAGACGCGGGCGGAGCGTCGCTGGCGCAGCAGACGAGCGCGCTGCTCGCCGGTATCACGTCGAAGCCGCTGCTGTTCAAGCCGCCCGTACGGATGCGGCCGTCGATTGCGCCGACTGAAGACGATCCGTGGCGTGGAAGGCGACTGGTCGGGGAGGTGCATGACGAGAACTGCTGGGCGCTTGGAGGATCCGCGGGGCACGCCGGGTTGTTCGGCTCAGCGGAGGCGGTCGGCGATTTCGCGCGCGCGGTTCTCGAGTCCCTCGGAGGACCGAACAGCCGGCTCGCAACGCAGGAGACGGTGCGAATGTTTGTCAGGCGAGCGGAGACCTGGAGCTCTCGCGCGCTTGGATGGGACACGATGCTGCCCACGTCGTCGTGCGGACGGAAGATGTCCGCTTCCTCGTTCGGGCATACAGGTTTCACCGGGACCACGCTGTGGGTCGATCCGGATCGTGGAATTTATGTGGTCTTCTTGACGAACCGCGTGAACCCGACCCGCGAAAACACGGCCATCCATGCCATCCGGCCCCTGCTTCACGATGCCGTGATGGCGGCGCTGTCGTAGGGTCAGCGCATTTGCGGTGGCGGTGCGCTGCGGCCTCGTGGTGGTGGGTTCCCGCCCGTTCGACCGGGTCCGCCGCGAGAGGGTGGCGCCGCGGGGCCCGGAGCTCCTCCCCGGTCCCCACCTGGCTTCGCCGTTTGATCCACGCCCATGAACTGCCACTCGTTATAGTGGTTCTTGTCTTTGTAGACGCGCAGCGACTCACTAGTGTTCTTGCTGGCAACGCCGATAATCCCACCAGCGGGCTTCGCGCCCGGTTGAGTGGAAGCGAGCGGCGTGGCCCCGCGCCCCTGCCCTCCGGCCCCGCGCGCAGCCGCGACCTGGCCGGCTGCGGTCAAGAACTGAAACTCGCCGTCTTCATTGGGCGACATCGGGTCTTTGAACTTCTTGCGAAGCATCCGCTGCTCGATCAGCACATCGATGCTCGCCGGCGCCGCATTCGCGAAACGGCGCTGATAGAAAGCGATGGCGCGAGCGTACTGAGTGCCTCTGAAGATCAGTTCTTCCTCGTTCTCTCGTCGAATCATGAGCGACCAGGCTGGCAAGGCCACGGTGAGGAGTACAGCCATTACCGCCATGGCGACCAGCAGCCCCGCCATGGCATATCCGCGGCTTGCCCCCATCGCTAAATTCATGATAATATTACGCTTAGTAACGAGCTTCGCTTTCAATATGCCATCAATCATAACAGGGCTGGGCCGTTCCAGAAACGTCCGGGTATGGGGCCTGGCGCTTCTTGCGGGCGTGCTTTTTGGCGCGTGCGACAAAGTGCCCCTACTGGCGCCGCCGGAGTCCTCTATCACGGTGACAAGCAGCAGTTCGGTCGTCCAAGCGAATGGCACGACCGAGATTCGCGCCATCGTGATCGAATCGTCCGGAACCGCCGTGCAGAACGGCACAACCGTCCTCTTCACCACGACACTCGGCGCGATCTCTCCTACCGAGGCTCGTACAGACGAATGGCGTGGCGACCGCGCAGTTCGTGGCGAACGGGCAATCGGGAACGGCCGTGGTCAAGGCCATCTCTGGCGGCGCGACTTCCGAAGAGTTGGAGTTGTCCGTTGGCGCGGCAGCTGCTTCGCGAGTCGTGGTGACGGCCAGTCCCAATCAGATTCCCTCCGGTGGCACGTCGACCATCACCGCCCGCGTCATGGACACAGCCGGGAATCCGTTGAGCGGCGTGCTCGTATCGTTCAGCACCGACAGCGGGAGCTTGTCGAACACGTCCGTCAATACGTCGTCCACGGGCGAGGCGCAGGTCACGTTGACCACCAACCGCGATGCGACGGTAACCGCCACTGCCGGCGTTGCGGGCAGTACCGGCGGGGCATCGAGCACTGCGAAGGTCACGGTGGGTGCGGTACCCGAGCTTGGCATGACGGTTGGGGGAAGCCAGGTGGAAGGGGGAACGGTCACTTTCGCGATAACCGTTACAGCGACAGCCGCGACGGAGGGCTTCGAGTCACTCGTGATCGATTTCGGCGATGGCACGACGTCAGGCACGCTCAGCGGAACCGCGCAAACGGTGGCGCACGTCTATGAATCGGACGGAGCCTATACGGTCGTGGCGACTGGCACGTCCGCCGGCGGCGCCACGAAGCGGGCGACGGCCGTCGTCGTCATCGCCGAGCGTCCCTTGGTGGACGTCGTCATCGCGAAAGCGCCCACCACCGCCGTGGCCAAGAATGAGCCGGTCGTCTTCACTGCGACCGTCACCGGCGGCACGCCGACGAGCTACAGCTGGACGTTCGGGGACGGCAGCAGCTTCAAGGGGAGCAGTCAGGTCACGCACGCGTACAGCACGTCGGGCACGAAGACCGTGAATGTGACGGTGACCACGACCGAAGGAACGACCGGCAAGGGACAGACTCAGGTCGTCGTCAATCCTTGAGCTCTCTGAAGCGTCACCACTCCGAGTAAGGGCTGCCGTCGATCGCGCTGCTTTCAGCGCCGCTCTTGATGTCGAAGACGCCGGGAGTGGCGTCCGGGTTGGCAGGATCCGGCTCAGACATGACAACCTGCCAGGTGTCGGCGGACTCCGTTATCGGATCCTTCGGGATCTGCCGCAGATATCCCCCACTCACCAGCGACGCCAAGTCTGGCGGATACTCTCCCTTGTCGGCGTTGTATTGATCAACGGCATCGCGCAGCCTGAACAGATCCTCGCGCAACACGGCTTCTTTGGCGCGTCTGACGCTCAGCGCGTACGTCGAAATCCCGATGCCGGCCAGCACGATGATCAGCGTCACGACGACGAGCAGCTCGATCAGTGTGAAGCCGGACGCCGATCGTTTGCGGTTCAACCTACCAATCACGATAGTTCGTCCCGTCGAGCGCGCGGCCCTGAAAGGTCGTAAACACGTCGTACACGTTCTGTCCGCCCCACGCTTGCGAGTCCGGCCGATCGCGTGACGATCGGAGGCCCCACTCGGCGCTGCGCGTCATCGGATCGATGGGAATGCGGCGCAGATAGCGCAGCTTGCGTCCGGATGTGTCGTTGGCGGGCGTGACGCCGTCGACCAGCACCTGCAGAGTCGGCGGATACCCGTCGGCATCGTTGTCGACGTCGTTCGGTGAGATGAGCTGCTGGTCGACCGCGTCCTTGAACTTGTCGATGGCCGTCCTGATCTCGCGAAGGTTGCGGCGCAGCTCGATCTCGCGGGTTCGCTGCATGGTGACGCTGGCCAGCGGAAGCGCCGCCGAGGCGAGCACGGCCACGATCGCGGCAACGACGGCAATCTCGACGAAGGTATAGCCGCGCTGCCGATTCATGACGCTAGCGCACGACGACTGATCCTGGAACGAACTCGAGCGGAATCGTCGCTCCGCTCGGATTCGTCGCAACCCCGCTGATGGTGAGCGGCGAGCTGCCGGAGGCATTCGCATCGAATTGAATGGCGGCCAGCAGCCCCGAGCCGGAAGCGCCGACCGTGTCCCCCGTGCGAACGAAAGTGAGGTCGATCCGCCCCGTGGCCGCATCGTTGTTGGGTGTGAACACCACGTTAATGCCGCCCTGACGCAGGAAGCTGCCCTCCTGCAGGCCGCGCATGCGGAGGATCGCCGGGTTGTAGGTAATCGTCAGCGTGATCGTCGAGGCGCGCGAGACGCCGCTGACATAGACGGGGACGAGGTACGGCCCAGACCCTGCCCGCACGTCGCCGGCCGGCGCTGTCACCGAGACCTGTGCCGCGGGCGCCAGCGTGGTGGAGCTTGGCGCCGGCGCCGTGAGATCGCGCTGGGAGGGGGCTTCAGCCGGCGCCTGCTGCGCCTGAGCGCCCGGGGTCGTCACAAGCCCTGGCGTCCCCACAACAGGCACGCTCGGTTTGGGCAGTCCCTGCGGCGGGACGGCGGGTGCTGGCGGCGTTGTGGGCGCTGGCCCAGCGGCGGCGGGAGCCGGCTCGAGAGGCTGCGTTGCGATGAGCGGCGGTGGCCCGGTGAGGCCGAAGTTCTGGTTCGTCCCCACATAGATCGGGGCCAGATCCTGCGCCGTGTATTCGTGCGTCCGGATGACCCGCGGCGTGATGAGCATGACGATATCGGTTTGGCGGATCGTCTTGTCGTCGTTCGAGAAGAGCTGCCGCAGGACCGGCACCGACATGATGCCGGGGAATCCCCTCATCGAACGCCGCTCCTCGTCCTGCAGAAGCCCCGCGAGTAGATGCGATTCCCCGTCGCGCAGGCGAAGCCGGCTCGTCACGGAGCGCGTCGGGAACGACGGTGCCGTGGTGTCGCCGACCACGCGAAGCGGCCCCAGCGTGTCATTCGACATGATCAGGTCGAGCATGATGTCGCCCGAATCCGTGACTCTCGGAGTGGCCTGTACGTTGATGCCGACGGTGCGGAACGTATAGGACGACAGCGGGTTGACGTTCGCTCCCCCTCCCGCGAGCGGGCGCAAAGGTCGTCGTCAGATAGGGCTCGTCGGCGCCGACCTTGAGCGTCAGCGGAGTACCCTCGGCTCCACGAAGCGTCGTGTTCGCCAGAAATTTCGTGTTCGTGTCGGTTTCGAGAAAGTCAACAACGGCCGACGGCACGGCGAGGTAGAAGTCCGACGTGCTCACGCCCTGCGAGACCGTGTTGAGATTGAATGCCGGCTGCGGGGGCGCTCCAGGCCTCGCCTCGGGCGCGAAGACTGCCCCGATGCTGTAGGCCGTCAGGTTGAGGCCCAGCTTTCTGGTCCGCTCGCGATCGACCTCGAGGATCTCGACGTCGAGTGTGATTTCGGCGCGCGGCTTGTCGTTGGCGAGGACGAGCGCCTGGATCACGTCGATAACCGGCTGTGTCGCCCGCACCATGATGGTGTTGTTGGTCTTGTTGGCGATGATCACGGGCGGCACCGTCACGCCCGTCTGGGTGCGCGTGATCGCCGTCAGCGTTTGCGCGAGCTCGGTGGCGTCCGCATACGCGATCGGCAGCATGAGCGCGACTTGACGCTCGTACTTCAATCGGTTGGGCGCAGTGTCCTGCGCCACCACGATCGTGCGTTCGTCGAGGATGGTGTAGAAGAGACTGTTTGACGAGAGCAGCGTGTTGAGCGCCTGCTCGATCGAGCCCGTCAGCTGCACCGTGACAGGGCGATCCTGGAAGCTCGCGTCGTAGATGATGTTGATCGCGGTCGCGTTGCTCAGGAATGTGAGGACGTCCCGGAGGCTGGCCTGTTTGAAGCTGATGTCGATGGGCGCCCGCGACGCGGGGTTCAGCAGCGGCGGCGCGGCGGCCAGGCGCGCCTGTTCCCGGAGCGCCGCAATCGCCGACTTCGGGCGCGAGGCTTCGAGACGCTCGCGGATCGTTCTTTCGATCTGAACCGCACGATCGGCCGCTAACCGGTTGCCCGGGTCGTATTCGATGACGCGGCGATATTCCTGGAGCGCGGCGTCGAGCTGGTCCTTGGCGTCCAACTGCCGCGCGGTGTCGAAGTGCGCGCGCGACGCGTTCACCGTCGCTCGCTCGAGGGCGATGCGGTACTCGGCCTTGTCGGGGTCGGCCTGCGTGGCCTCGCGGTAGTAGGTGACGGCCGCGTCCCAATCGCCGACCCTGGCGCGGTCTTCGCCGCGACTGAAGGCCTGGCTAGCCGCGCATCCGGTCAGCAGTGCCAGGGTCAACACGAGTGTGGAGACTTCTATGAGTCTTCTCATCGGGTGTTCATTGTCCTGTGTGTCTCAGTGTCTGGCGGCCGCGGCCATCAAGGTACGCGATTTCGAGCGATTCTACGCCGATCTTGATGATTCGATACTGCCCCTCGATGATTTCCCCCTCGCGTCCGTAAAAGACGCCGCCGCGAGAATCACTGAGCACCGCGATGCGACTGGCCTCGCGATTCGAATCGGAGCTCATCACGCCGATGAACTTGAGCGTGATACGCGGCGGCGGTGGTGGCCCCGGTGGTTGCGCGGGCGCGGTGACGACCGACGTCGCGGATGTCGGGGGCGCGGGCGGTGGCGGCAGCGGCTTGAAACGGAATGGATTGCGAGTAATCGCGTCAGGCTGCCGGCTTCTTCGCTTCAAGGGCCGTGAGATCGAGGTCTGTTGCCCGCGTCTTCGCACCGCCTTGCGCTGTCGATGCCTGCTGCGCTGTCGCCTGCGAGGACGCCGCGCCGGAGGTCTGGGCTGAAGGCGCTTCGGCCGAACCGCTGGATTGCACACGCCACACTGCGGTGGCGAGCAGCGCCGCGATCACGACGCCGAGCGCGATTTCGCGTTGCCGCTTAGGCTCCACCGGACCTCGCACGATAGTAGGTCGACAACGAGAGGTCGAGCGTCAGCGGTCCGCCAGATTCCACACCCTGGCGAAGGGCGACGCTGTCAATCACGATGAAGTCCTCACCCGATTCGACTTCGTGGATGAACTGGCGAATGTCCTCGTAGCTGCCTTGCAGCGACATCGTCGCTCGCATGCGATCGACGGATTTCCCCCTCCCCGGTTCGACCTCCGTGTCGCGCCTGGACGGCTTCAGGTTGTGCTCTTCGGCAAGCTGCGTAAGCCGAAGGAACGTCGCCTGCCTCGCCTGGGCGATCGTTGACGGAAGTACGTCGGCATAGAAGGTCTTGAGGGCGGCGTCCGTTTGCTCGCGCCCCTCAGCGGCGCTGCGAGCGGCGGCGTCGTCGCGCTCGGCGGCGATCAGCGTTTGTTGCGCGGTCTGCGCTCGTGCCTCGGTGCCAGCCATCCGCATGCTCATCGGGTAGACGACTCCCGCGTACAGCACGACGTTGAGCGCGAGCGCTGCGCCGATCGGCAGGAGCACCCGTCGCTTCTCGTCGAACACGCGCTTAAGGGGCAGTGGCATATTTGCCCTCCAGCGTGGCTTGTACCAGTCCGTCATCGGTCGGGATATCGTCGCGCGGGTACACCCCGCTGAAGGCCGTCGTTCGTTCGAGCCGCGCCATGAAGTCTTCGATGTCTTCGATCCTGCGTGCCGTGACCGTCATCTGTACGGTCACCGAACCGTCTTGTTCGACCCCCGGCCGCAGGAGTGTGATGCGCACGCCGTCGGGGAGCGTCGTCTCGAGGCGGTTCAGAAGATCCGTCCATGAAAAGAGGCGCTGGTTGATGATGGCGTTTGCCTCGCGCGCCTCGCTGGAGATCTGCGCGATCTGCTTTGGGTCGATCGCCTGCCGCGCCTCCGCGGCGCGCGCCCGCAATTGCTGCGTACGACTATCCGCCGCCGCGATTTGCTCACCCAGCGCCACGCGCCGCTGCGACAAAAGAACGATCTGCGCGATGTTGAAGATCGTCAGGGCGGCCAGCACCAGGGCAGCAAGACCGAGCAGGCCGTGCACGCCTCGTTCGTTGTAGAAAGGCCGTGTTGCGAGGTTCGTTCGCAGCATGGAACTCAAGCTGCCCGCTCGCGCACGAGCAGCCCCACGAGAGGCGCCAGCGAGTCGAGGAGATCGGCCCTCGCGGAGATGCGATCGGCCAGCGTCGCGGCGTGGCGCGGATCGATCGGGTCGACCTTGGCGCCCAGCCGCTGTTCCAAGGCCTCCCGAAGATACGCGGCGTCCTCTCGCGCCTGACGGTCGTCGGCGCCGCTTCCGCCAGCGCCGGCGAGGACGACGCGACTGAACCCTGAACCGCTGAGGCGGTCTTCGTAGTACATGGCTGTCTGGTGGACGAGGTCTGCGAGACCGGCTTCCCCATCCGCCGATCGATGCCGGAAAGACACGAGGTGTTCTCCGCGCAGGATGGCCATCGTGGCGTCTTCCTGTGCGACGTGCACCAGCAGCCAGTCGCCCGACGGCGCGTGCGAGCCGGCCAGCACCGAGTTGATGACGTTCAAGGTCGTGAGATCGACGACGCCCGCCTGCGCGCCGGCTGCGGCACACACGTCCTCGTACTCATTGACGATATCGCGGCGCGCCATCACGACCACAAATTCCGTCGAGCCATCGGCATCGCGGCGTCCGCGCAAATAGCTCACCTGCGCGTCTTCGATGCGAAACGGCGCTGCCTTGCGCACCTGCCAGCGGATCAGCTCGTCCAGGTCGTGTGGCTGGTCGGGCACGTGCTCGAACCGCAGGAGGGAAATCTTGGCGACGCCATCAGGAATCGCCAGGGCCACTCGTTTCGGCCGAATGGCCATGCCCTCGAACAGGCGCTGCAATGCCTCCCCCACCATCTTTCGGTCGGAGATGTTCGCGACGTTGAGCGAGGGGACGACAGCCCCCGGCGGCAGGTCGTCCATCCCATGCGCCACCACGGACAGCGATCCGTCGCGGCCCGTAACGGAAGCGGCCGATATCCGGTGCCGCGCAATCTCGACGGCCACGGTCACCGGCGATGGTGCAAGAAAGGATCTACTCAACGAAGGTGACCTTGTTGATCTCGCGGAGCGTCGTCAGCCCCTGGAGGTACTTTCTCCACGGCGGATTCCCTGAGGAACCGCATCCCTTCTTCCTGAGCTTTCTTTTTGATCTCCGATGAGGGGCGACGCTCCAGAATCATCTCACGAATCGCATCGGACAAGTTGAGAAGCTCGCAGATGGCCATGCGCCCCTTGAAGCCCGTGCCACCGCACTCGATGCAGCCCGCGCCCTCGTAAAACACGTGGGTGCTGGCGAGGGCCGGATCGATCGCAGACTCCGCCAACTGCTCGCGGCTCACCCTGGCCGGCCGCTTGCAGTCGCTGCAGATTACGCGCACGAGCCGTTGGGCGAGCACGCAGTTGAGCGCCGAGACGAACTGGTACGGCTCGACGCCCATGTTCAGAAAACGGCCCAGCACGTCGATCACGTTGTTGGCGTGCACCGTCGTGAACACGAGATGACCGGTCAGCGCCGACTGAATCGCGATCTGCGCCGTTTCCGGATCGCGAATTTCCCCGACCATGATCTTGTCGGGGTCGTGGCGCAGAATCGAGCGGAGTCCGCGCGCGAACGTCAGCCCCTTCTTCTCGTTGATCGGAATCTGCGTGATGCCGTTGATCTGGTATTCGACCGGATCCTCGATGGTGATGATCTTGTCCTCGACCGACTTGATTTCCGAGAGCGCGCCGTACAGCGTGGTGGTCTTGCCGCTGCCCGTGGGGCCGGTGACCAGCACCATGCCGTAGGGTTCCGCGATGTACTTCCTAAAGCGCCTGAGCTCCGCCTCCGGGAACCCCAGAATGTCCAGCCTCAGCTCGCGAAACTGCTCGCTGATCGACTCTTTGTCGAGGATGCGGATGACGGCATCTTCGCCATGCACGCTCGGCATGATGGACACGCGGAAGTCGATGGTCTTGCCCGGCACCTTGAGCCTGAATCGCCCATCTTGCGGCACGCGCTTTTCCGCGATGTCGAGCTCGGCCATGACCTTGATGCGGGAGATGATCGGGCTGTGGAACTGCTTCGCAATGGGGCGCATCGCCGGTTGCAGGACGCCGTCGATGCGGTACTTCACATGTACCGCGTCGTCTCCCGTCTCGATGTGGATGTCGCTCGCACGACGCTGAATGGCGGTGTAGATGGTCGAGTCGACGAGCCGGATGACCGGACTGATGTCGCTCGTCAGCCGTTCGACCGTCAGGCTGTCGTCCAGCGCGTCGTCGTCCGCGAGCAGCTGAAGCTGGAATCCTTCCGTGGCGGTTTCCAGGACGCGCTGCGAACTCTCGCTCTTCTTCAGAATCGAGTCGATGGCCGATCGCGCGCCTACCGTCACCTGGATCGGCGTGCCCAACAGTTGAGAGATTTCGTCGAGCATCGGCAGCTCGGACGGATCCGGAACGACGATGACGAGCGTCCGGCCCTGCCGCTTGTACGGGACGAACGAATACCGGAGCATGAGATCCGCCGGAATGCTGCGGAACAGCTCCTGGTCGATAGGAAACCGTTCCATGTCGACGAACTCGAGGCGATATCGCTTGGCTAGACGCTGCGCAGCCTCGAATTCGGCTCGGCGGTCGTCGAGCGACACGGTGGTCTGGGGTTCGGCCATATCAGTGACTCTATCGGTGTCTTTGCCCATCTACCGCAGTCGCTAGCTGACCGCGCTCGTCAGCTGGAACAACGGCATGTACAGCGCCAGCACGAGGACGGCAATCACGATGCCCATGACGACCAGCAACGTGGGTTCGATCAGCGTGACGAAGCGTCCGACCGCGGTATCGACTTCCTCATCGTAGAAGTCTGCAAGGCTGCCAAGCATGTCCTGCAGCGAGCCGGTGGACTCCCCGACTTCAATCATTTTTTGCGCGATGTCCGGCACGACACCCCTCTGCAGCAGCGAGGCAGCCAACCCCTGCCCTTCCTTCACACGCTGGGTCACGACGTCCAACTCATCGGCCATGTGCTGGTTGCCGATCGATCGGGCCGTCACGTCGAGCGCATTGACCAGCGGAATGCCGCCTCCCAAAAGCGTCGCAAGCGTCCTCGCCAGCTGTGCGGTCGTGAACTTGCGGATCGCCCCGCCGATGAAGGGCAGCGAGAGCAGCGCCCGGTCGAAGCGAGCGCGTTGCCCAGGGCGCCGAATCCAGGCCGCGAAGACGGCTCCTAGGACGGCCGTGATCGCCACGAGAAGAGGAAATTGTCCTTGCGCAACGCTCGAGACGCCGATGATCACCCGGGTCGACCACGGCAGCGCCGCCCCGAAGCTGTCGTAGAACTCCGTAAAGGCCGGGATGACCCGGAGAACGATGATGCCCACCAGGACGATCGCCAGAGCCACGAGCACCGCAGGGTAGATCAGCGCCGAGATCGTCTTCCGGCGGACGCCGTCGACGATCTTCTCATAGGCAACATAGCGGCGGAGCACTGCGTCGAGATTGCCGCTGCGCTCGCCAGCCAGGAGCGATGCCGTGTACACACGCGGAAACAAGTTGCCTTGATCGGCAAATGCTTCCGACAGGGCGACGCCGGCGCGTACCTTTTCGTGGACGTCGTCGAGCACGCCCCGAAACGTCGGGCTGGTCGTCTGATGCCGCAACAGATCTATGGACTGCACCAGGGGCATTCCGGCCTTCAAGAGCGTCGCCAATTCCTGATTGAAGACGAGAAACTCGTGGTGGGCGACATGCCGGCGCTTGGGGATCAGCGATCCGCCGGTCAGAAGCGCGCGCTTCCGCAACGAGAGCACATGCAGCCCCTGCGCCTCGAAGTCGTGGCGCAGGCGCACCTCGCTCTCGGCGGCGTAGGTGCCCTCGATGATCTCGCCGGCGGCGGTTACGAGCCTGCAGCGAAACTCCATGTTCCCTAGGGTCGGTGCCTCGGTTCAGAGTTATTGCAGCAGGTCGAGGATTCTGGCCACGTAGGCCTGCGTCTCAGCATAGGGCGGAATGCCGCCGAACCGTCTGACCGCGGCCTCGCCGGCGTTGTAGGCGGCGAGGGCCAGCGGGAGCTCGAACTCGCGCAGCAGCGTCCGAAGATGCCTCGTCCCTGCTTCGATATTGACGCGAGGATCGAAAAGGTTCCGTACTTGATAGCGCCGCGCCGTCGCGGGCATCAGTTGCATCAGTCCCATGGCGCCCTTGGGGGAGCGGGCGCGCGGCTGAAAGCTCGATTCTACCTGGATCACGGCCTTGACCAGCCTCGCGTCGACATCGTGCATGGCGGAGGCGGTCTGGATGAGCGCGTCGTACTCGGTCTTTTCTGCGAGCTGCGGCCTGATCCTCTCCTCGCGTACTTCGCTCGACGTATTCACCTGCTCTTCGACCCATGGCACCTCGTCGGGCCTGATCTCGGCGACGAGCGATTTGTCGAAGCTCATCTCGCCGCCACCTCGAAGCGCCACGACGATGCGATCGCCGTCGAACCGGTGACTGGCGACTGACATCGACCGGGCCGACGAAAAGACGATGACCTCGGCCGACGCCGGCATCGCGATGGCCGAGACGAGGAGGGCGAAGAAGACGCGCATGGTCAGCTGACGGGCTGCACGTAGGCGTGAAAGACGCGGACTCCCAGCTCACGCGGGTCGCGGTTCGCTCCGTTGGTGAGCACGGCGGGCACGTACGTCTTATCGACCGAGATGGTGATGTCCACGACGTCGGCCGTGCCAAGTTGTGCAGCCGTGACGACCGGCTTCCGGATTATTTCCTTCTTCGGTTCGATCACGAACGAGTCGATCGGTTGGCCGCCAATGGCGACCGTCACCTGCTGGGGCTCCGGCAGCGCGCTTGGCTGATCGAGGTGCAGGTAGAAGTACACGTCCCGCTTGGGGTTTCGCATCGACAGCGTGCCGACTCGCCGGCTCCACTGCCATTCGACCGAGGCGTTGTCAGGTGGCGTCTCGGCCGGATGCCAACCGTCCTTGAACATGACAAAGACCCCCTCAGTGCGCTTCAGGAGGTCGACCTGTCCCACAGCATACGCACGCTGCCCGTTGTTTGCGCCGCCGAGCGGCAGGCGGGAATCTGAGGCATTCGAGTACAGGCCCATCAGCACTGTAGTCGGGCCTTCATGCGGGACGATCGGCACGAACATGGTTTTCGAGTACTCGATCGTCTGCCCCGGCTTCCACTGAGAAGTCGGAACCGGCAGATCGTGGTCATCGGTCCAGAGCAACTCGCGGTCGGCGTCGATGAAGTGCACGAACACGCGGTAGTCTTCGCCGATCTTGGGCGCGTCGGGTGCCACAACGAACCTGTAGGTCATGTCGACCGGGCTGCCGAGGGGAACTCGGGTCTGCTTGATTGCAAACGACGGCGTGGCGACGGGCGGGGGTTCAGGCTCTTCGCGTCGGCACGCTGCGCCAGAGAGGACAAACAACGCCAGGAAGAGACAAGCCAGACCTCGATACATTTCACCCATCTTCAGCAGTCAGGGACGTTGTCCGTCGTTGTCGGCTCAAACCGAGAGGAGTCAACATTATAACCGGTTGCCCGGCTCGTGGCGAATCTGCTAGAGTCGCGCGCATGTCGCAGGAAGCGCTGGGAATGGTCGAGACCAAGGGCCTCATCGGATCCATCGAGGCTGCGGACGCAATGGTGAAGGCCGCCAACGTCGTCCTGGTCGGCAAGGAGTACATCGGCGCCGGCTATGTCACCGTCCTCGTGCGCGGCGACGTGGGCGCCGTGAAAGCCGCGACCGATGCTGGTGCCGCGGCTGCTCGACGTGTCGGCGAGCTCGTGTCGGTGCACGTCATTCCTCGTCCTCACGCCGAAGTCGAGAAGATCATTCCGAAGATCTAGCGCGCGCAGGACATGGCGAGTCCTTCACCCGTTCCAGCTGCCTCCACTACCGATCGCGATCTTGCTTCCATCGCCGAGGCTCGCGCGCTGGCACGCCGCGCGCGGCACGCCCAGACCGAGCTTGCCGAGCTGTCGCAGGAGCGCATCGACGCAATCGTCGATGCGATGGCTGCCGCCGTTCGGCCGCAGTGCGAAGCGCTTGCGCGGCTCGCGGTGGAGGAAACCGGGTACGGCGTGGTCGCAGACAAGATTCAGAAGAACCTCTTCTCCGCCGAACGGGTTTATCAGTTCATCCGGCCGATGCGGACCGTCGGCGTCCTCCAGCGTCTCGAAGATCGCAAAGTGGTCGAGATCGCCGAGCCATTCGGCGTGGTGGCGGCCATCGTGCCATCGACGAATCCAACCTCGACGGCGATCTACAAGATCTTGATCGCCCTCAAAGCTCGCTGCGCCATCGTCATCAGCCCGCATCCATCGGCGGTTCGCTGCATCACCCGTGTGGCCGAGATCATGGACGAGGCGGCGCGCGCCGCTGGAGCGCCGGATGGCAGCATCGCGTGGATGACCAGCGTGACGCTCGAAGGCACGCAGGAACTGATGAAGAGCCGCGATGTGGCCGTCATTCTGGCGACTGGCGGGATGGGGCTTGTCAGAGCGGCCTACAGCTCGGGCAAGCCGGCGTACGGCGTGGGGCCAGGCAACGCCCCCTGCTACGTCGAGGCGTCTGCCGACATCCGGAAGGCTGCGTCGGACATCATCGTCGGCAAGACGTTCGACAACGGGTTGCTGTGCTCCTCACCCAACTCGGTCGTCGTCGACGCAGCGATCGAGGACGAAACGAAGCGGCAGTTCCTGCAGGAGGGCGCGTACTTCTTGAGCCCCGGCGAAATCGAGGCGGTGACCAAGGTCGTCATTGGGCCGCAGCGTCTGCCGAATCCGTCGATTGTTGGCAGGCCTGCGACGCTCATCGCGGAAAAGGCCGGGGTCAGCGTTCCTTCCGGGACGCGCGTCCTCGTTGCGCCGCTTGCGGGCGTCGGACGGGACTTTCCGTTGTCGATCGAAAAGCTTTGCCCGATTCTGTCGTGGTACGTCGTTCAGGATTGGCGCGAGGGATGCGAACGGTGCAAGGAAATCCTGCGCTACGGCGGCATGGGGCACACCATGTCGATTCATTCCACGAACGAGCAGGTGATCCTCGAATTCGGGTTGAAGAAACCTGCCTTCCGCATTGTCGTCAACACGCCGACTACGCACGGCTCGGTCGGCATGACGACCGGGCTCGACCCGGCGATGACTTTGGGGTGCGGGGGGTGGGGCGGGAACATAACGTCCGATAACATCTCTCCGAGGCACCTGCTGAACATCAAGAGGCTGGCGTACGAACTGACACCGGCGCTGACTTCCGCGGCAGGTGCGTCGAGCCAGCCAAGAGCCATAAGGACGAGCACTGGGCAGGGACTGAAACCGGCGGATCTGTCGAGGCGGATCGACCAGTTCCTGGCTTCCAGGGGGATCCCCCCCTCGGAGGCTCCGGCCAAGGCGGTTCTGGAGTCGGACGGCGGCAAGGCGGCTGAGTTCGTTTGTGAAGAAGACGTACGCCACGCGGTACGCGCCGGGCAGAAAATCGTGCTCGACAGCCGGACGATCGTCACGCCGGCCGCGCGCGACCTTGGCGACGAGAAACAGGTGTTCGTCCAGGCCAGCTAGGACGCCAGGCAGGGTGATCACATTCTCGTTATTGCTGATGTAGTTGGACTTAGGATTGACCGGTTTGTCTGGGGCATGCTACGCTCGTTGCGGCCTAGCCCCCCAGGCCTCCACCCCGGGTTCGAGTGCCGAATGACTTTGAGATCAGCGCTGCCAGTGGCAGCTGCTTTCGGCGTCAGCATGTCGGTCGTGGCCTGTGGCAGCGCGCCGAAGTCCGTCCAGACGGCGGTTGCTCCCCCGGTCCAGGCGGCTGTCGTCCGGGAGGTGCCACCCCCTCCCCCGCCGGATCCTGTCGCCGACCTCATCGCGGAGTCGCAGGGGCACTTTTCTGAAGGCGAGCGCGAGTTGGCAATGGGGCACCTGGAGCAGGCCCGGGCCTCCTTCGACAAGGCGATTGCCATTCTCCTGAACTCGCCTTACGGCGCCCGGTCCGAACCGCGGATTCGTCAGCATTTCGATCGCCTTGTCGAGCGTATCAGCGCCCACGAGATCACGGCGCTCGCGCGCGGAGACGGGTTCGCGGAGCAGCGCAGCGAACCGGCATCCATCGATCGACTGCTGGATCTCTCGACAGTCGAGCCGCCGGCGCCGACAACGGCCACGCAGACCGCCGTCGAAGTGGACCTGAGCCACACGACGCACGACATCGACATCCCGCTCAACAACAAGGTGCTGTCGTACATCGAGCTCTTTCAAGGCAACCTTCGCGAGTTCATTTCCGAAGGGTTGACGCGAGGATCGAAATACCTGCCGTTCATTCAGCGTGAGTTCGCCGATCAGGGTCTGCCGCTCGACCTGGCGTACATCCCGCTGATCGAAAGCGCGTTCAAGAACACCGCCCGCTCACGGGCTCGAGCGCAGGGCATGTGGCAGTTCATGAGAACGACCGGACTCGAGCATGGTCTGACGCAGAACTGGTACGTCGACGAGCGCTCCGATCCTGAAAAGGCCACCAAGCCGCGGCCCGAGTACCTGAAGACGCTGAGCCAGATGTTCGACGGCGACTGGCATCTCGCGATGGCTTCTTATAATGGCGGGCCCGGCCGCGTGCAGCGGGCCATGCGCCGATCCGGGCGCACCACTTTCTGGAGCGTGTCATCGAGCTCGCGCTATCTCCCGCGCGAGACGCGCGAGTACGTGCCGATGATTTTGGCGGCGATCGTCATTGCGAAGAACCCCGCGCAGTACGGATTCAATGTCGAGCCGCAGGCGCCGCTGGCGTACGAGCGGGTTCAAGTGACCGATCCGATCGATCTCCGCCTCGTCGCGGAGTGGACGAACGCGTCGATCGAGGATATCGAAGCGCTCAACCCGGAACTCCGGCGATGGACAACGCCCGTGCGCACGCCGACCTACGACGTGAAAGTGCCCGTGGGTTCGGGCGACGCGTTTCGCGCGCGGCTCACCGAGACGCCTGTCGAGCAACTCAACGCGTTCCAGTGGCACTCGGTGAAGAACGGCGAATCGCTGCAAACCATCGCGCGGAAACTGAACGTCCGGCAGAGCGATCTGGCAGAGGCGAATTCGTTGTCGCTGCGTTCGCGCCTCAAGCCGGGACAGCGGCTCATCATTCCGCGCGCGCCGACCACCTGCTGGCGGCGCAGCCGGCGAATCCCGCTCCAGAAGCGGTGATCGCCGAATCGCGGGCGATTGAGTCTGTTGAGAAGCCTGCCGTTGCGGTGGCGTCCGCGCCTGCTGAATCGGGTGAGCCGCAGCGGATCGTGCATCGCGTGAAGCGGGGCGACACGCTGTTCTCGATTGCCAGGCTGTACAACACCACTGTGGATGCCGCTCAAATCCTGGAACTCGCGCGTCGTTCGCGGCAATCGCATCAACATCGGCGATCGGCTCACCGTCTTCGCGTATCGCGCAGGCAACTAGCTTCGGAAGCTCCGGCTCCTCGACTTCCCCCTACCTGAACTTCTGCACATCTCCGCGTCGATGGTGAGGCGGCAGTTGTTGCCACTCCACTGACGAACGCCTCGCTTCGCTCAGGAATTCGCTTCGCTCGAAGGCCACGGCTTGCACCTTCGACGGCGTGCTGGCGAGCCTGAGAAGCGCCGCAGTGATCGGCGTCGAGGCCCTGCCGGTGTTTGTCGAGGTCGACGTCTCGCTCGGGCTGCCGGTCTTCACGATGGTCGGGCTGCCGGATACGAGCGTGCGGGAAAGCCGCGACCGGGTGCGAACCGCCATTCGCAATTCCGGATACGAGTTTCCCAGGCCATCGCGTGACCGTCAATCTGGCGCCCGCCGACGTTCGCAAGGCCGGGGCGTCCTACGACCTCCCTATTGCGCTCGGCATACTCGCCGCAACAGGCGTCATCGAACCGCGCCGCGTCGATGGCGTCGTGCTGCTTGGCGAGCTGTCGCTGGACGGCATCGATTCAGCCGATCCGCGGCGTGCTGCCGGTCGCGGTGGCCGCGCGGCGCGAGGGCCGGGCCGCGATCCTCTTGCCGCGCGCGAACGCACCCGAGGCGTCGGTCGTCAGTGGACGTGCAGGTAATGCCCGTGGATTCGCTCGTCGAGGCCGTACGAGCGCTGAACGGCAGCTCGACGTCGGTAGCTCGCAATCGCCGTTCGCCCGCCTCATGCGCATCGGGCCGAGCGCCGACGAGCCAGCGCCGGACTTCGCAGATGTCGTCGGCCAGGGCATGGCGCGGCGGGCGCTCGAGATAGCGGCGGCAGGCGGACACAACGTGCTGCTGATCGGCGCGCCCGGCGGCGGCAAGACGATGATGGCGCGGCGCCTGCCCGGGATTCTGCCGGCGCTCGAATTCGATGAGGCGCTCGACTGCACCTCCGTTCACTCAGTGGCGGGAACGCTTCCACCTGGGACGGCGCTCATGCACCGGCGGCCGTTTCGTGCGCCTCACCACACCATCTCGGAGGTTGCGATGGTTGGCGGCGGGCCGTCTCCGCGGCCCGGAGAAATCAGCCTGGCGCACAACGGCGTGCTGTTTCTCGACGAGCTGCCGGAATTCGACCGGCGTGTGCTTGGAGTCGCTTCGGCAGCCCCTCGAAGAAGGACGGGTGGTGGTGGCGCGGGCGGTGCGCACGTCGACTTTTCCCGCGCGCTTCATGCTCGTGGCGGCGATGAATCCGTGCCCGTGCGGTTTTCGCGGCGATGAGCGGCCGCGCGTGCCGGTGTTCGCCGCCGCAGGTGGAGCGCTATGCCGGTCGCATATCTGGACCGCTTCGCGATCGGATCGATCTCGTCGTCGAAGTGCCGGCGATCGCGACGACGGCGCGATCGGGTGACCCGGAGTCATCGCGCGTCGTTCGAGCGCGTGTGGCAGCCGCACGGCAACGTCAGCGAGAGCGATTCGGCGGTTCGAAGCTCAATCGGCAATTGGAGGGAGCCGAGCTGCGAGAACACTGCGCGCTGGGATCGCGGGTGGCGCCGCTTCTCGAAGCGGCGACCGCACGCTTCTGTCTCAGCCCGCGAGGATGCGATCGCGTGCTGCGTGTCAGCCGTACGATTGCGGATCTCGCGGGCTGCTCACCCATTCGACGCGGAGCACGTCGCTGAGGCCGTGCAGTACCGGTACGTTTTCGCCTGATGTTCGCCAGAGATGTTCTAAACTGTTGCCTTCTCCTGTCGATAGTTGGTAGAGTGCACGAGCCTTTCGGGTTCTTCGCGTCAGGCGCTCCCCCCAGCGTCGTAATCGGCATCAGTTCGGGCCGATCCGGAATCAACGCACGTTAAACGATTCGAAGAGTTTCATGTCGAAACGTTACACGATTGTGCTCGCAGACCGCACGACCGGCTCGGTTCGCCGGTTCACGATACGTCTGCGTCCGTTTGCGGGGGCGTTCGGAGTCATTCTGGCGCTTCCCGTGCTGATTGGGCTGGGACTCCGGTTGAGCGCGACGGCAGAAGTGAACCACCTGCGCGCGACCAATCTGGCGCTGACGCAAGAGAACAGCAGCTACCGCGACGCGACAGGTGCTCTCACCTCGCAGATCGAGTCGCTGCAATCGGCGATTACCGAGCTCGGCGATCGCGCGCAACTGGATCCCGTTTCGGCGCGGGCCATGGAAAAGCTTCCTGCGGTGGTGAAGAACCGTGCGGTGGGTGGCACGTCTGTCGAAGGCGCCAGCGCGATGATGACGTCGGGCGTTGGCGCGAGCTCACTCTCGTCGCTCAATCAGACGTTCACCCTCCTGCGCAATGTCCTCGGCAGCCTCGAGAGCCGCCTGAGCATTGTGCGCCGCAACGTCGAGCAACGCGAATCGTTGATGAATGCGACGCCTTCGATCTGGCCGATCTCTGGATGGCTGTCGGCGGGCTACGGCATGCGCGCCGATCCATTCACGGGCGGCAGGGATTTCCATCCCGGTCTCGACATTTCCGCCGAACGCGGCACTCCGATCAGAGCGACCGCTGACGGCAAAGTCGAACTGGCGGCGCCGAGCGGCGACTACGGGAATCTCGTCGTCATCGACCATGGCTTCGGTCTCGTGAGTCGCTACGGCCACCTCTCGAAGTTCGCGGCCTGGCCGGGTCGCGAGGTGAAGCGCGGCGACGTGATCGGCTACGTTGGTTCGACGGGCCGAGCCGACGGGCCCGCATCTCCACTACGAAGTGCTCGCCAACGGCCAGCTGATGAATCCGCTGCGGCTGCTCACCGGTCGGTCTCAGGATTGACACCGCCGCGCCCGACGCGCGTCCCCAGGCACGCCCCTTCGCTGTGTTAGAATCGTCCGAATATCCCCGGACCGATTCTCCATGCTGGGAAGTCTCCTCGCGAAAGTCATCGGAACCCAGAACGAACGTGAACTGAAGCGGTTGCGCCCGCTCGTCGAGCAGGTGAACGCGCTCGAGCCGTCGATGCACGCGCTCTCGGACGAGGCGCTCCGCGGCAAGACCGTCGAGTTCCGCGAGCGCCTGGCGAAGGGCGAGACGCTTGCCGACCTGCAGGTCGAGGCCTTCGCGGTCGTTCGCGAGGCCGGACGGCGTGTGCTCAACATGCGCCACTTCGACGTGCAGCTCATCGGCGGCGCAGTGCTCCATACGGGCGCTATCGCGGAGATGAAGACCGGTGAAGGCAAGACGCTCGTGGCTACCCTGCCCGCCTACCTGAATGCGCTCGAGGGCAAGGGCGTGCACGTCGTCACCACGAACGACTATCTGGCGCGTCGCGACTCGGAGTGGATGGGCCGGATCTACCGCTTTCTGGGCATGACGGTCGGCGTCATTCAGCACGACCTGAACGACGCGGAGCGGCAGAAGGCCTACGGCGCCGACATCACGCACGGCACCAACAACGAATTCGGCTTCGACTACCTCCGCGACAACATGAAGTTCGAGTTGTCGCAGTACGTCCAGCGCGGGCACAACTTTGCCATCGTTGACGAGGTCGACAGCATCCTCATCGACGAGGCTCGGACGCCGCTGATCATCTCCGGGCCTGCGGAGGCATCGACCGACCTCTACTATGAGGTCGACCGCATCATCCCGCGCCTCAAGGCGGGGGCCAAGACCAAGGGAGACACGAAGGCCGAAGAGCGCGAGGCGCTCGAGGCGACCGGCGACTACATTGTCGATGAGAAACACAAGACGGTGACGCTGACCGAGAGCGGAATGCAGGCCGCTGAGAAGCACCTCTCGCACCGGCTGAACGGCGGGCATCTCTACGACATGGAGAACGCCCACATCAAGCACCACGTCGAGCAGGCCCTTCGCGCGCACGCCATCTTCAGGCTCGATGTCGACTACATGATCAAGGACGGCCAGGTCGTGATCGTCGACGAATTCACGGGGCGGCTGATGCCTGGACGCCGCTGGAGCGACGGCCTGCACCAGGCGGTCGAGGCCAAGGAGAAGGTGAAGATCGAGCGCGAAAACCAGACGCTCGCGACGATCACCTTCCAGAACTACTTCCGCAAGTACGGCAAGTTGTCCGGCATGACCGGCACGGCGGAGACGGAGGCCGAAGAGTTCGCGAAGATCTACAAGCTCGACGTGATCGCCATCCCGCCCAACAGGACGTTGAGGCGCGTCGAAGAGCCGGATTCGATTTACCGCACGGCCGACGAGAAGTCCGACGCCATCGTCAACGACATCGTGTCGAGGCAGGAGTCCGGCAGGCCGGTGCTGGTTGGCACCGTGTCGATCGAGAAGTCGGAGCGACTCTCCTCGAAGCTGAAGCGCCGCGGTATCAAGCACGTCGTGCTCAACGCGAAATACCACGCGCAGGAGGCGGAGTTCGTCGCGCCAGGCCGGCCGCAAGGCGACGGTGACGATCGCGACGAACATGGCGGGCCGCGGCACCGACATCCTGCTGGGCGGCAATCCCGAGTTCATGGCGCGCCAGCAGCTGCTCGGAGAAGAGAAGGTCGAGCGCCTGCCCAAGGGCGAGGAACGCTTCACGGACGACGAGGAGTTCGTGTACTTCTACCACCTCGACGGCTTCTATCGGGCGCCGCGCGCCGACTGGGATTGCGTGTTCTCGCACTTCAAGGCGGCAGACCGACGCGGAGCACGACAGAAGTGGTGAGCAGCGGCGGGCTGCACATCATCGGCACCGAGCGGCACGAAGCGCGGCGCATCGACAACCAGCTGCGCGGCCGAGCCGGCCGCCAGGGCGATCCGGGTTCTTCCCGCTTCTACCTGTCGCTCGAAGACGACCTGATGCGCATCTTCGGCTTCGGACCGCATCGCCGGCCTCATGCAGCGCCTCGGCATGGAGGACGGCGTTCCCATCGAGCACGGGATGGTGACGAAGGCCATCGAGCGTGCCCAGAAGCAGGTCGAAGCGCAGAACTTCGGAACCCGCAAACATCTGCTCGAGGTACGACGACGTGATGAACAAGCAGCGCGAGAACATCTACGCGCTGCGGCGCGAGCTGCTCGAGGGCAAGTATCCGGCGTTGAAGACGAGGAAGCGGAGGAAGTCAGCATCGTCGACACACGCGCCTACCTGATGATGCTGGCCGACGACCTCCTGGACGATGCGATTGGGGCCTATGCCGGCAAGGACATCGATCCCGATGAGTGGGATTTAGACGCGCTCAAGCTCGACATGTCGCGCGTGTTCGGCCTCGAGGCGTTCGACTACGTCGGATCGCGACCGCCAGAAGATCCGCAGCCGAGATCCGGGACGCGCTGTAGGGAGCGAATCGCCAAGAGTACGGGGCGAAGGAGATGCCGTCATCGGCAGCGACCTGCTACGCACCATCGAACGGCAGATCATGCTGCAGATCGTCGACGTGCAGTGGGAAAGATTACCTCTACAGCCTCGATCACCTGAAGGAAGGCATCGGCCTCCGAGGCTACGGCAGAGCAATCTGCCCGCTAGTACAAAGCGCGAGAGCTTCGAGCTGGTTCCAGGACATGAAACGGCGCATCGACGAAGAGATGGTGCGCACGCTCTGGCCGCATCGGATCGACACCGAGTCTGCCGAAGCGCCTGGCGCCCCTCGTCGCCAGGCCACTCCGTTGATTCTCAACGAGCCGAAGGCCGAGCCGGTGGGCCGGTGTCTTGGCGCGCCGGCCCGATCGGCCGCTCCGGCTCCTGCGTCAGGCCTGCCGCAGCGTGACGGCCCCGCCACGGGTGGGCGGCGATGACGCTCCGGTGGCAACGGTGCGTCGCGACGAACCGAAAGTGGGCCGAAACGACCCGTGCCCTGCGGGAGCGGGAAGAAATACAAGAGTGCCACGGAGCAGCCGCATAGGGGCCCCATGTCGACCACCACAACGCCTCGTCGATACTCCAGCTCGGCGCGATCGATCTCATCACGACCTCCCGACTGCCCTGACCTTCGACGATGTCCTGCTGGTGCCGAGACACTCGACGATCATGCCGAGCCAGGTCGACGTGACAACGCGATCTACCCGGAACATCTCGCTGAACGTGCCGCTGGCGCAGTGCGCGGCAATGGATACCGTCACCGAGTCGGCCCTCGCGATTGCCATGGCCCAACACGGCGGCATTGGCGTCATCCACAAGAACCTGTCGGTCGAAGAGAAGGCGTCCGAAGTCGATCGCGTCGAAGCGATCCGAGAGCGGCATGATCGTGAATCCGATCACGCTGTCGCCCGAGCAGCGCATTTACGAAGCGCTCGAACTGATGAAGAAGTACCGGATCTCCGGGGTGCCGATCACCGAAGGACGGCGCGAAGGAAGGCAAGCTCGTCGGCATTCTGACCAATCGGGACCTGCGGTTCGAAGCCAGACGTCGACCGCCCGATCTCGTCGGTGATGACCCAGAGAACCTGATCACGAGTGCCCGTCAGCACTACGCTCGACGCCGCGAGCAGATTCTGCACCGGCACAAGGTCGAAAGCTGCTGTCGTTGACCGCGACTTCAAGCTGAAGGGCCTGATCACCGTCAAAGACATCCAGAAGCAATCAAGTATCCCAACGCGTCGAAAGACGAGCCTCGGCCGGCTGCGGGTTGGTGCCGCCGTGGGAATCGCGCAGACACGGTCGATTGGGCGAGCCGCGCTCGTCGGCGCACGTGCGACGTGATCGTCGTCGACACGGCCCACGGTCATCTCCCAGGCCGTGCTCGACATGGTGGCGCTACAGTCCGCCGCGATACCCACCATCGATCTCATCGCCGGGAACGTGGCCACGGCCGAAGCGACCGAAGCGCTTATCGAGCGAGGCGTGGACGCCGTGAAGGTCGGCATCGGCGCCGGCTCGATCTGCACGACGCGCCAGATATTGCCTGAGTGTCGGAGTGCCGATGACCGCCGCGGTATGGAGTGCTCGCGGATGCCACGGCTGCGCACGGCATTCCGGTGATATTGCCGATGGCGGCATCCGCTTCTCGGGCGACATCACCAAGGCGATCGCCGTCGGGGCGAGCTCGGTGATGAATTCCAGCAATCTCTTCGCTGGCACCGACGAGAGTCCGGGCGAGCTGATCCTGTATCAGGGCCGCAGCTTCAAGGAATATCGTGGCATGGGCTCGATTGGCGCGATGCGCCGCGGCAGCCGCGATCGCTACTTCCAGGACGAGTTCGAGCTCGAGGCGGACCGAGGTGGACCGAGAAGCCGTACCGGAAGGCATCGAGGGACGTGTCGCCCACAAGGGCAGCGTTGCCTCAATGGTGCACCAAGCTCGCGGTGGACCAGGCCTCGGTATGGGCTATTGCGGATGCGGCTATGATTCCCGCGCTTCAGAAGGACGCGCGGTTGATCAAGTATCACCGCTGCTGGCTTCCGTGAGAGCCATGTGCACGACGTGACCATCACCAAGGAAGCCCCGAACTATCGCCGGAGTAGCTTCAGCGTGTGTTGCGCGACATGGCGATGTGGTGCGCCGCCGCCGCCGAGATTCGACAACTGCACGGCGACGCTGTTTCCCGGAAAGACGAGGCAGCCGCTCCGACCATTCGATTGCCACAATCCCTGCCTTCCGCCAGTCTCCAGTCCAAGGTTGTCTACAGCCGCTCCGTATTGAGCCGGTAGAGGTCGACTCGTGCGTGAGAGGTATTTGTTCCTTGTAGTGTTGAATCAACACCGAAGGTCGGGCTCGACACCTCTAGCGGATTGGCGCGAGTCCGGCGGCAAGGCCACGCATGAATGCCAAGCTTCGCCGAGATTGCCATAGAGACGTAGCTGCCGTTCGGCAGTGTCGGCGCAAGGCGTTCCGGCCAGGGCGTAAGTGTCCTGTTCGGAGTTGGTGACGAAAGACTCAGGATTCGCCATGCTAGGGTCTTGACGCGCCGGCGTGCGGTGAGCTTGAGCACGGCATCGCCGAGGCGCCCGGCGATATTCTCGCCGTCATTGCCACTTCCCCTTCGTCTGCCTCAGCGAGTCGCCGGCGAGGGCGTGCAGGTACACAGCGATCTTGCACGCTGGCTTCGGCATCGAAGTAGCTGGCGCGAGCCACCCCGCCATATTGCAGCACGTCACCGGCTTCCTCCGGTGGCCATGCGCCGGATTTCCGAGAGGGTTGATGAAGACGCCGGGCCCGTCGGCGTGGCGATCAACGTGCGATAGCCTTTGAGGAACGACGTAGATTTGATGCTGGACTGTGAGTTGCGAGCGACGTCGACGCGGTTCGCCTGCACGGCGTCAACCGTCGTGTGCGCCAGTTGCGCCATTTCGCCGGGGTGAGGGGTGATGATGACTACCGGGCTGCTGCTGCGGCTGGAAAGCACGTCGGGATTGGCCGCGATGGCGTTGAGCGCATCGGCGTCGAGCACGAGCGGGCTTTCCGCCCGGTCACGAACATCTCACACGAACGTCGAACGTCAGTACCTTGTCCGAAGCCCTGGCCCGACGGGGATCAACGCCCTGTCCTGTTCGAGGTCGAGGAGCGCGCCCACGCCAGCCGCTGCGACAGATCCACTGGCGGTTTCGTCAAGGGCGAGGGTCAGATGGTAACTCGGCCCCCATGGCGGCGACAATGGGCTGGGCGTGCCGCCGGCAGCGAGCCACCGGCGACGGTGCCCGAGCCCCGCACGGTAGCGCGCCGACCGCCGCGAGATGGGCGGCACCGTCCTGGCCGTGGCGACCTGGTGAACGATCAAAACGCGTCCGGAGTCCTGGTGAACTCTGAGTCCGCCTGCTCAACCATCGCGATGCTCTCGTGCCGCAGCAGTTCCAGGCGCGGACCCGGGAGGCCTTCGATCACTTGAGAAGGAATCCCGGATATCGGCGACGACGACGTCGCCAGCGGCGACCTGCGGCGGGAGTATCAGCGGGAGCTTTCGGAGCGGCCAGTGTGACTGTCATCGCCGCGCGAAGGCATTTGCCATTGGTCGCGGGAATCGGCGACAAACCGCTGTAGATCGATCGTGACCACGGGAAGGCCCGACGCGTCGACGTTGGCCGCGACGGTTTCCATCAGCTGCCTGCCAGCGGGCAATTGAGGTGGGCGAAGATTTGCATCGACGAGAAGTATGGCACTGGAAGATCTCCGAGTGAAGCTCTCGATTGCTCGTCCGTGATTTCGACAACGGTGCAGGCTGAGACGTCCAAGAATTTCAAAATTCTGCCGCGCGTCTCCCAGATTCCCCGCCATCGCGGGCGACGACGAACACAGCGACATCGACGCCGCGCTGATGCAGGGTGCGCGCGACGACGAACCCATCGCCGCCGTTCGTCGCCGGGTCTTCGGAGCACGGCGACGCTCTTGCTCGTTTAAAGTCTCTCGTAGTCGTCCTTCGAAGGCCGCGACGACCGACGTCGGTGTTTCGCATCAGCACCGAATCACGGATGCCGATTTCTTCGATTGTCTGTCGATTCCGTGTTGCGTATTTCTGCGCAGCGTTCTCGGCTATACGCATTTCGGCGCTATGAACAGACGAAATACAGTCGACAGTCTGAAGTCGGCAGTCATGAATGCCATTGTCAAACGCGAACGGCGAAGTGCACCGCCGATGCCCAAAGCACGTAATGGTCACTTCCGGCGTTCGATCACGGCTTCTTATGCGGAAGGCGTTAATGAGAATTCTCGTGACGGTTGGTACAGCTTCGTCGCTTGATCGTCACTTGAAACGACTGCGCCGATCGGCTTCGCTTATGTCGCTCGTCGTGCCGTTGAGCGATCGTGAATTGGCGGCGCGAATCGCAGCGACGGTGAAACAGGCGTCGGGGGAGTGTGCGGCGGAGTGGTACATTTGGGCGCTCCTTACGCGCGGCATCGGAGATTTGTCCTACGTCCGGCGCACCCGCATCCGTCTGTCGTCATCATTGTCGGAGCCCCTCGACGTCTTGCCGAATGAGGTATACGCAGAGGGTGTGCGCGCCATCATCTCATCGGTGGTGGTGAATCACCCGGAGACCGTCAATCCTGCAATCAAGGGAAACAACCTGATAAACAACGCCCTCGCCATGCAGGAAGCCATTGCACACGGCGCGTTTGAAGCGATCATGCGAACCATCGTGGCGAGATCGCGGAGTGCTCGACAGCGAATCTGTTCATCGTCCGGGACTGCGCCGTCTACGCCCTGCTGCTGAGCGCGCTTCTGCATTACAGCGAGCTGTTCGAGATCGGCGAACAGGCTGGCATCGAGGTGCGTGAAGCGACTTTCAGGACACGGATCTGCTCGGGTCGGATGAGATGTGTTTGACGAGCATGACGTGTGACAATTCCCGATTGTCGATGTCGACGGACGAACGATCGGTATCGGGGTGGCCCGGTACCGTTATGCGCCAGCGGATGGAGGATATCGACGCCGAATGCTTAACGCTCGCGCGGTGCTACGGGGTCGTGCACGGGATATCAGGGCAGGTGCAGATCAAGTTCCGATCGCCTTGTAGGCGCTGTCGATTGTCTCACCGGCGGCCATAAATCTGCCGCCCTCACAAATGGAAGTGAAAACGCTGCCTGTTCGCGGCTAACGCGGGTTCACGTGCTGCTGGCGATAGCCTGGGCCGTGTGCGGCGTATTTCAGCACGTTGTTCAGGGTCGGCCCGTGCCTGGTCGACCACGGCCTGTATTCCTGTGAATCGCGAATCATCGCTTCGCAGAAGCGATCGAGCTCCTCTTTCGATTCGCTTTCCGTCGCGCCGATCATC
>CAWGDN010000004.1:0-348432 GCA_963821375.1 Vicinamibacterales bacterium | reverse complement strand
ATGGGAGAACGTCTTCGTGTACGGCGATCTCGACAAAGCCAACAACTTCTTCCCGCGCACCGGTTTCCTGCCGCGCTTCGTCGTCCATGGATGCACCCGGCTCGCCGTGAAGCTCGACTTCATCGCCGGTTTGCTCCTCAAGGCCGTCGAGGCCGCCGGCACCAAGGACTTCCGGGGTGTTCAGGCGAACGTCGGCGAAGTCATCGCGTGGCGCAACCTGTTCTGGGGACTCTCCGACGCGATGGTGCGCGATCCCAAGCCATGGATCGGCGAATACCTGCTGCCGAACATGGATCCGGGCAACGCCTATCAAATCATCGCGACGATGGCGTACACGAAGGTGAAGTACCTGATCGAGCAGACAGTGGCATCAGGGTTGATCTATCTCAACAGCCACGTCAGCGACTTCAAGAACCCGAGATTCGCCGCTATCTCGACCAGTACCTGCGAGGTTCGAACGGCTACAAGGCCGAAGAGCGCGTGAAGTTGATGAAGCTGCTCTGGGACTGCATCGGCTCGGAGTTCGGGGCGAGGCACGAGCTTTACGAGATCAACTACGGCGGCTCCACCGAGGAGATCCGTCGATATGCGCTCTTCGGCGCGATGGCGTCCGGCAACGCCGACAGGTTCAAAGGATTCGCCGAACAGTGCATGGCCGAGTACGACCTCGACGGCTGGCGCGTGCCGGACCTGGCCGACCCCGGCGAGTTGAGTTACCACATGATGCGGAAGCCCGGGGCGAAGTAGCAGAGCCGATTATGAGCGCCGCATCAGAGACGCCGATGGTGGACGCCGCACAATTCCGACGGGTGATGGGTCGCTTCGCGTCCGGTCTGACCGTGATCACGGCGGAGGCGTCAGGAGAAATCCGCGGCATGACCGCGAGCGCGTTCATGTCGGGCTCGCTCGATCCTCCGCTGATCGTGATCTCGGTGGCCCGCAAGGCGCGCATGCACGAGCATCTGTTGGCCGCCGGCCGCTTCGGCGTCAACATCCTTTGCGCCGACCAGCGCGACCTTGCGACGCATTTTGCGGGTCGCCCGGTGGAGGGTACCGACCCCGCGTTCACGTTGCGGGACGGCATCCCCACGCTGACCGCATGCGAGACCGTCATTACGGCGGATATTGAGGCGACGTATCCCTGCGGCGATCACACGCTGTTCCTCGGCCGCATCCTGTCCCTGACCGCGGACGACCAGCCGCCGCTGCTGTATCACGCGGGGCACTTCCGCGTGCTTGCGGGCGACGAGAAAGCGTAAGGCGCGATGAACTTCGTGCACCAGACGTTTCCCCAGCGGGTGCTCTTCGGGGTCGGGACGCGCCGAGCGGTTGCCGACGAGGCAGGGCGCGCAGGGATCAGCCGCGCGTTGGTGATCGGCACGTCGCCACAGAGATCCGCGGAAATGGAGGCGCTGCTGGGCGGACTCTGCGCCGACGTATTTGCCCGGGCGCGCATGCATACGCCCGTTGAGACCACCGATGAGGCGATGGCGAGCGTCGCTCGATCGGCCATCGACGGGCTCGTGGCCATTGGCGGTGGATCGGCCATCGGGCTTGCCAAAGCGATCGCGCTCCGCACCGATCTCCCGCAGATCGTGCTGCCAACCACGTATGCCGGATCCGAGATGACGGACGTCCTCGGCGAAACCGTGGAGGGCGTCAAGCAGACCCGACGGGACCGCCGGATTCTGCCAGAGGTCGTGATCTACGACGTCGACCTCACCCTGACGCTGCCGACCGGGTTGTCGGTGACGTCCGGGATCAACGCCATCGCTCACGCCGTCGAGGCGCTGTACGCTCGCGACACGAACCCGTTCGTGCAGCTCAGCGCCGAAGAAGGAATCCGCGCGATGGCGCGCGCCCTGCCCACAATCGTGCGCACCCCGGCCGACGCCGCGGCGCGCGAGCAGGCGCAGTACGGCGCATGGCTCTGCGGCGGCGTGCTCGGCGCCACGTCGATGGCCCTGCATCACAAGCTCTGTCACGTGCTGGGCGGCACGTTCGGCCTTCCTCATTCGGAGACGCACGCGGTCGTCCTCCCGCACGTCGTCGCTCACAACGCGCCTGCCGCACCCGATGCGATCCAGCGGGTGGCGCGCGCGCTTGGCGCGCCCGATCCCGCCGCTGCGTTGTTCGACTTGCTCGTTTCCGCAGGCGTGCCTTCGTCCCTGCAGGCGCTGGGCCTGCGGGAAGACGCACTGGACCGGGCGGTCGATGTCGCGCTCGCACAGCCTGTACTGGAATCCACGGCCGCTCGAACGAGAGGGCCTCCTCGCGCTCCTCGGCGACGCCTGGCACGGACGTCGACCGCACGTCTCGTCGATGGCATCGCGCTGACCGATGCGAACGTTTACAGAGGCCACCTCGGTCGAAGCCGTACTCGAGCGGATGGCCGAGTGTCCCGATCCTCGACTCAAGGAAATCATGACGTCGCTCGTGGCCCACTTGCACGCCTGCGTTCGGGACGTGGAGCCGACGTTCGAAGAGTGGCTCGCGGCCATCCAGTTTCTGACTCGAACAGGACAGCTCTGCGACGAGCGACGGCAGGAGTTCATCTTGCTCTCCGATACGCTCGGCGTGTCGATGCTCGTCGACGCCATCAACCACCGCAAGCCCTCGGGCGCCACCGAATCGACGGTGCTTGGACCGTTCCATGTGGCGAATGCACCGGTCATGCAGTTGGGCGAATCCATCTCGCGCGATCACAAAGGAGAGCCCCTGGTGATGTCGGGCCGCGTGCTGGACGAGCGAGGCGCGCCGATTCGTCACGCGCTGCTCGACGTGTGGCAGGCCTCGGCCGACGGCTTTTACGACATTCAGGACGAACGTCAGCCACATATGAACCTGAGGGGCGTTTTCAAGACGGGCGACGATGGCCGCTACTTCTTTCGGAGCGTGAAACCCTCGTCGTATCCCATTCCGACTGACGGGCCGGTTGGCGCGATGCTCACCGCCCTCGGACGGCATCCGATGCGGCCGGCGCACGTGCACTTCATCATTAGTGCCGAAGGATGCGAGACCCTGACGACGCACCTCTTCGTGGAAGGCGATCCCTATCTCGAGTCCGATGCGGTCTTCGGCGTCAAAGACCGCCTCATCGTCCCGTTCGTACGCCACGACGATGAAGGCAAAGCGGCACGTGCCGGAGTCACGAACCCGTTCTACACGGCGGAACACGATTTCGTGCTCGTGCGGCACTGACGCTGCACGTCTCTTCAGCGGAGGTAGGCGCGATGGCAGATCCGTCACCCAAGTGGGATACACAGTACCAGTGGAAAGCCGTCACGCTGCTGGCGCTCGGCTTTGGTCTCGTCGGACTCGATCGCTGGATCGTGGCGCCGCTCTTTCCGTTCATGGCGAAGGATCTCGGCCTCGATTACCAGGCGATCGGAAATCTCGTGGGTGCCTTGGGACTCGTCTGGGGCGTCTTCGCCATTGTCAGCGGACGGTTGTCCGATTCGATAGGACACCGGCGTGTGCTCGTGCCCGCCATTCTGCTGTTCTCGTTGATGTCGGGCTTGTCGGGCGCCGCGACCGGCTTCGGATCGCTGCTGCTCGTGCGCGGAATGATGGGGCTGTTCGAAGGATCTGTACTGTCCGACCAGCTTTGCGGCGACCGCCGCGGCGGCGCATCCATCGCGCCGTGGGCTGCTGCAAGGGCTGCAGCAGAGCGGTTTCGCGCTTTTCGGATTCGGCCTCGGGCCGATCATCGCGACGCAGCTGCTTCTGGTGGTGCCTTCGTGGCGATGGGTGTTCTGGATCGTCGCCATCCCGGGCTTCCTCGTCGGCCTCCTTCTATGGATGGTGCTGCGCGAGCCGCAAGCGACTCAAGGCGGTGCGGCGATTGGCGCCAGCGCGGGTCCTCACCATGGAGGATGGGGTCAGGTGCTGAAGTCGAAGAACATCCTTCTCTGCATGCTGGGACTGGCTGCCGCGATGTCGTGCATCTTCGTGCTGGGCGGGATGCTTCCGAGCTATCTCACCGATTATCTGAAGCTCACGCCGCAACAGATGGGATTCGTGGCATCGGCGCTGGGATTCGGCGGGTTCCTGGGACAGTTCGCGGTGCCGGGTGTGTCGGACGTCCTTGGCCGCCGGCCGACCGCCATCCTCGGATTCGTCGGAGCAGCGGCGGCCGTGTGGTTCGTACCCAGGGTCGGAGCCGACCCTTGGACGCTGTTCGGCGTCGTATTCCTTGTGTCGATGTTCTCGCTGGGAAACGTCGCGCTGATTACCGGGCCGATCGCCACTGAATCGGCGCCCGCGGGTCTCATCTCCTCAGCGATTGGTGTGGTGGTCGGCTCTGGCGAGATCTTCGGCGGCGGCATCGCGCCGGCTATCGGTGGGACGATCGCGCAGAACTATGGGATCGAGAACATCTTCTGGATGCCGTTCGTGGGAGTATTGACGGGAGCCGTTGTGGCGCTCTTTCTCACTGAGACTGCGCCGCGGCGACTGGCGGCCGCGCAGGTCGCCCGGGCGCCGCAGACGTCGTGAGCCGATAATCGCGCGTGTAGCCGATATTCGGCTTGACACTCGCAAACCCAGTGACGATCATCTGTCATCCGGAGGCACATTCATGAAGCGCTGGCTCACTATCTGTATCGTGGCGCTCGTCGGATCGGTTGGCGTGTCGCGGCCGATTGCTCATCATTCGTTTGCGGCCACCTACTTCGAGGACAAGACCGTCACGATCGAAGGCACGATCGTACAATTCCTGTTTCGGAATCCCCACTCGTTCGTCCACGTGCAGGGTCCCGACGACAAAGGCGTCATGCAACGTTGGGCGGTGGAATGGGGCGCCGGACTGCAGTTGAGTCAGATGGGAGTCGAGAGAGACACCTTGAAGGCCGGCGACAAGGTCGTCATCACCGGCAACCCCGGCCGGAACCCAGCCGATCATCGGCTTCGCATGCGCAGCATCGAGCGCCCGAAAGACGGTTGGAAGTGGTCGGGTACTTTCCAGTAGCAAGGACGCCATGAATCTTCCTCGTCAATCTTTCTTTGTGGTCCTGCTCGCCGCGGCCTCCGTCGCCCTGGCGACGCCCGCTTTTGCGCAACTCGATCTGGCAGGCCAGTGGGCCGCGCGCCAGCACGAGGATGCACCCGAACGAGGCGGCGGCCCTGAAATGAACGAGTTTCAGGGCCTGCCGATCAACGAGGCCAGCCGCCTGCGCGGCGACAGCTGGAGCGCGTCGCTCTGGACCGTTCCCGAGCATCAGTGCATTCCGCATCCGGCCGACTATGGTCCGAACTTTTCACAGCTCGTCATGTGGAAGGACGTCGATCCGGTCACCAAGGAAATTGTGGCCTGGCACACCGAGTACTCGTGGATGAACCCGGTACGCACGATCTGGATGGACGGGCGTCCGCATCCTCCAGCGTGGGCCCCGCACACCTGGCAGGGTTTTTCTACTGGCAAGTGGAACGGCGACGTGCTGACGGTCGAAACCACACATCTCAAGCCGGGATATCTGCGCCGCAACGGGCTGGCGCGCAGCGAAAAGGCCACGTTGCGTGAGCACTTCATCCGAAACGGCGATGTCCTGACGATCGTCAGCATCGTCACCGACCCGGTGTACCTGACCGAGCCGTACATCAAATCGCGAAACTTCCAGATCGAGCCTGGTTACCAGATGGCGGTGTACTCCTGCTCTATCGACGTCGAGGTCGACCGCCCCGAGGGGGAAATCCCTCACTATCTGCCGGGCACAAACCCGTTCATTTCCGAGTGGGCGGCCAAACACAAGATTCCGCTCGCGGGTGCACGCGGCGGCGCCGAGACGATGTATCCCGAGTTCATGGTGAAGATGCGGTCGATGCCGACGGCGACGCCCCCACCTCCGCCGCCGGTTTCGAACGCGCCCAATCGTCCGCCAGCGGGTTCCGCACCCAAGCCTCAGACCGGGGCCGCCCCGCCGACTCCAGGAGGTGCGAAGTGAGCCGGCGTCCGATCCGACTGGCGATGGCGACCATCGCCGCACTCGTGGCACTGACGAGTCTGCATCTCAACGCTCAAGCCCCAGCGGCGAAGCCTGCCTCGGCGAGTCGCGTGAATATCCTTCCGATCAGAGGGAACATCTACATGCTGGTCGGACCTGCCGGCGGCAATTCGACCGTCAGCATCGGACCGGAAGGGGTGCTGATCGTCGACACGATGACGGCCGAAATCGCGCCCGACATCATCAGCGCGATTCGCACGCTCTCGGCGGCGCCGATCCGGTGGATTCTCAACACCCACAGTCACAAGGATCACACTGGCGGCAATGCGACGCTTGCCACCGCCGGTAAATACATCGCGGGCGGAAACACGCGCGGAGGGTCTGGCGCATCCATCGTCGCCTATGAGACGTCGCTGATGCGCTCGAATGGCTCGACGGAGAGCGGCGATGCCCTGCCAAGTGACGGTTGGCCGACCGACAGCTACTTCGTCAAGCAGAAGGATATGTTCTTCAACGGCGAGCCGGTGATCCTGATGCACCGTCCGACGGCGCATACCGACGGCGACAGTCTGGTCTTCTTCCGGCGGTCTGACGTGATTGCCGCAGGCGACCTCTTCACGCCTGATCGCTACCCGGTGATCGATCTCTCACAGAACGGCAGCGTCAACGGCACCCTCGCGGGGTTGAACTACATCCTCGAGCTGGCTATCCCCGAGTTCAACGAAGAGGGCGGGACGCTCGTCGTTCCCGGCCACGGACGGCTGTCCGACGAGAGCGATGTCGGCGACTATCGGGACATGGTGACGATCGTGCGCGATCGCGTGCAGAACCTCATCAGCAAGAAGATGACGCTCGAGCAGGTCAAGGCTGCGCGCCCGACAATGGACTACGACGGGGTGTACGGGCGGCCCGAGTACACCGGCGACATGTTCGTCGAAGCCGTCTACAGAAGTCTGACGGCGGCAAGCACGAAATCGCCCAACGCTGGACGAGCGAGGTAGCCGATGCGGCAGGTGACCATAGTCATTGGATGGGTCGCGGCGGTTGCCGCAGTTGCGACATTGAGTGCACAGGCACCCGCTGGCGGCGGGGCCGCTCAGCCTCAGCCTGCTCCCGGCGCGCCGCAGGCCCCGGGCGGACGCGGAGGTGGACGAGGACAGCCGCCGCCGCAGACGCCGCGAGAAGCGGCGCCGTTCGATCTCACCGGTCAGTGGGTCTCGGTCGTCACCGAAGACTGGCAGTGGCGCATGGTCACGCCGCAGAAGGGCGACTATGCGAGCGTGCCGCTCAATGCCGAGGCGCGAAAGATCGCCGATGCCTGGGATCTCGCCAAGGACAAAGCCGACGGAAACCTCTGCAGGGCATTCGGCGCAGCCGGACTGATGCGCCTGCCGCTCCGCATGCGTATCAGCTGGCAGGACGATTCCACGCTGAAACTCGACACCGACGCTGGCACGCAGACGCGTCTGTTGCGGTTCAATGCGCCGGCTCCGGAAGCTTCGACGGAACGCACGTGGCAGGGCATCTCACGGGCATCCTGGTACAAGCAGCCGCAGGGTCGTGGTCTTGGTTTCGGCCGCGGGGGCGGCGCCGGATTCGCCGGCGGGAATCTTCGCGTGACGACCACGCACATGAGATCGGGATACTTGCGGAAGAACGGCGTGCCGTACAGCGAGGATGCCGTGTTGCAGGAGTACTTCAACCGTCACGACGAACCGAACGGCGATCAGTGGATTACGCTCACCCGCGTCATCACCGATCCGAAGTATCTGAACCTGCCCTATGTCGTGAGCGAGTCGTTCAAGAAGGAAACCGACACGTCGAAGTGGGCGCCGACGCCCTGCGAAGTGGACGCGCCACGCCAGTAGAGACCAGCTGGAGTCGTCAGTCTGGGAGTCGTCAGTCGGTAGTCATAGTCAGCAGTCGGCTGTCATAGTCGACAGTCCGTGTCGACAGCTGTCAGTCGAAGTCAGCAGTCGCCAGTCGGGGTGGGCCGGTGGCGACGGCGGGTGGCGCCGATTTTTCTTTGTCCGCCGCGCAGGGCGTCTTCCGTGGCCAGGTCACTTCGCCCGAGGACGGACGAAGAAAAATCGGTGACAGGACCCGCCGGCGCATCTGCCGGCAGGCCCCCCATCGACCCACCTGACTTAGAACCTCTTGCTCTGAATCGGGCACCCCGCGAAGTAGTTGCCTTTGGCCAGCTCCGCGGCGCAGCGCTCGCGCGCCCGCTGCACGCCACCTCTGACCATCTCAATCACCGCCGGGTGTTTCATGATCTGCATATGGACGGGTGAGAGCGTCTCCACGTCCAGCTTGTAGTGCTCGATGTTGTCCAGATAGTTGTCGCCCCAGAACTGATAGTCGAGCGCAGCGGTCGCCATATCGCCTTCGACCATCACCTTGGCCGCGGGCACGTACGCGAAGACGGCGTCGGCCATGTGGATGTTCGCGCGATCCCAGTAGACGTCCACGGTCATTTGCGAATCGGACAACCTGAGGTGCTCGTCCACCGGCATGAACTTCAGCGGACGCTTGTTCTTCTCCTGTAGGTCTGGACAGTCGGGCGACGGATGCATCGGCCATCTCGCGGAAGATGCCCTCGTTGCCGCGGCGCGCGATCACCGTGAGTCCCTCGGCGATTCCCTGGCGAAGGCCCGCCGTGTGATCGAAGTGATGATGCGACGTGATCACCTGCGTCACCGGCTTGCCGGGCACGAGCGTCCGGGCGAAGGCGATGATCGCCTCCGCATTTCGAATGCCCCCGCCGAGCTCGTACAGCGTCAGGTGATCGGCGAACTCGAACACGTTCGTTCCGCCCGGTGTGAGGCGCCAGATTCCCTTGGCCACTTCGGTGGCCTGCACTTTGATCGGCTGCGGCTGCGGCTCCGGGGCGCTGCGGACTGCCTCCGGCGCGGCCAGATCCGGAATCTGGCCATCGACGGTGTAGTTGTCGACGTAGATTTTGAAGTACTCCACGTTCCGCCAGTCGATCAGCGTCCGGTATCCAAGCGGAAGCGTGAGTCCGCCGTAGGGGACATAACCGGTGAAATAGGTCGTGTATGTCACCTGTCCGAGGTCGTTGTGCGGGTTCGTCCATCGCACCCACTCGGGCAGGTTGGTGACGGGCGCGATCGCCATCGACAGCTTGTCGCCTTCCTTCAGCTGGAGATCGAAGACCGTCAGATTACCGTCTTTTCGCGGCGCGCTCACGGTTGTTGCCGAATCGAGCGCTGTGCGCACCAGGACGACGGGATTGTTGAGCATCCACATGCGGCGCATATGGACGCCGTCGTGCTGGAGAATTTGGGGATCGTTCCGCAGGACGCGCTGCGCACCTTTCTCGTTCACGTTGAACGCCAGGTCACCGTCCAGATATTGATTGACCTCGGCGAAGCTGTGTCCCCCAATGCCGGCAAACGGAAACAGGAAGTTGCGGCGTTCCTGCAGGAGAAACCGTCCGTTCGCCAGATCATAGGTTCGCCTGAGATCGTTGGCGGCCTGGAACTTCATCGGCGCATTCGGATGGCCAGTGATGTTGCCGCCGCCGAACTGATAGGCGTACTGGCCGTAGCCTTCTAGTTTGATGTTTCTGACGGCGCGGATTCGCTCGAGTCCACCCAGCGCCTGAGCCGCGGCGGTGATAGCTGCGCGATTGCCGGCGCCCTGTTGAGCTGTCACGAGAATGCTGGCCGTCGTTGTGGCGACGACAACCACGATGATCGAGAGAAGCACGACGCGCCTTGTCACCACGAGACCTCCTGATTCATCGCGGATCTGGTTGAACGATTATCGGCCAGCCAATCCAAATTTCCGTGGCCGAATCTTACTGCTGGGACTTCGTTCCATGCTAGCATTCGCGCGATCCGAATATCGACCGTACGTGCGTTAATCGCACCCGAGCCAACCGTTTGAGCGTCCGGCGTGCTGGATCCCTCCGCCGCGGGCGCAAAAGGAGTGGGCTGTCATGCGCAGAGTCCTCGTATCCACGCTGGCCCTTGTCGCGCTCATCACGTTCCCGTCAGTCGCCTACGCGCAGGCCACGATCACCGGGGTCGTGCGCGACAGCACGGGCGCCGTTCTGCCCGGTGTCACCGTCGAAGCTTCGAGTCCCGCGCTCATCGAACGATCGCGTACGGCCATCACCGACGGCACCGGCCAATTCCGCATCGTCGATCTCCGAAGCGGCGAATACGTCGTCGCGGCGACCCTGCAGGGTACACCTCGGTACCGGCGCGAGGCGCTGGCCATCTCGGGCACCGGCACATTCACCGTGAACATCGAGCTCCGGCCAGGGCAGGTGAGCGAGACGGTCACAGTGTCTGCGGAGGCACCGGTGGTCGACGTGCAGTCGGTCACACAGCAGCGCGTCATGGGCCGAGACCTGCTCGACACCATCCCGACCGGTCAAACCGTTCACAACATGGCTGCGCTCATTCCGGGCATGGTCATCTCCGTCACCGGGCCAGTCGGACAGGACGTCGGCGGGTCGACGGTAAGGAACCTCCAGCAGGCCGCGATTCACGGCGGCCGCACAGGCGATCAGCGCGTGATGATGGACGGGCTGCCGTTGAATACGTCACAGGGCAATCTGAGCGGATTCCTCTCGAACATGGCGAGCACGCAGGAATTCACCATCGACACGTCGGGCGTGTCGGCGGAGGACAACTCCGGCGGCGTGCGGATGAACATCGTGCCGCGCGAAGGAGGCAACACGTTCAGGGGCTCGGTCTTCTTCACCGGCGCGACAGACGACTTCCAGAGCTCGAACTACGACGACCATCTGGCCAGCATGGGATTCAAACCGCCGAATCCCCCGAAGACGATCCGTAATACCACCGACTTCAACGCCTCGTTCGGTGGGCCGGTCAAGCGGGACAAGCTGTGGTTCTATACCGCCTTCAGCATGCACAACGACGACAGCCCGGTCGCGGGACGGCCCAACCTGTACAGGTCGAATCCAGAGATCTGGATTTACGAGCCCGATCCAAGCGGTGAGATTCCCAACGAAACCCAGCTCAAAAGCGGCAACGTGCGGATGACGTGGCAGGCAACAACCGGCAACAAAGTTGCCTTCTATTACGATCATCAAGACCGATGCCTCTGCCCCGAAGGCGAGTCCACCATCAGCACAGAGTCGATCAGCGACTCGCGCTATCCAGGTCAGAAGTTCGGCTCGGCGACGTGGACGTCCGTACTGAGCCCGAAACTCCTCCTCGACGTCGCGTTTCTCCAGCGGCGCGAGAAATGGGGCGATTTTGCGACCGCGGGGGCGGACGTCCGACAGATCCAGGTCGTGGACACCGTCAAAGGCATGACCTATCACGGTCAGGGCGTGCTGGCGGTCAACAACAATGCGAACACGAACCTGCGCGCATCGCTATCGATCATCACCGGTGCGCACGCGTTCAAAGTCGGCTTCATGAACATGTGGGGCAAGCACGCCCCGTTCACCACTTCGAACGACCAGCATCTCATTTACACGTTCCTCAACGGCTCACCGAACCAGATCCAGATGCTGGCCGACCCGCGTGAGTCCGACAACCGCATCCTCGACGGCGGGCTCTTCGTGCAGGATCGATGGACGCGCGGACGGATGACGCTCTCCGGTGGCGTGCGCTTCGACTACCTCCAAACGTGGTTCCCTGCTCAGTCGATGGGACCGTCGACGTGGACACCAAACCGGAACGTCTCAATTGAACAAACCGACTGGGTCTCGTGGACCGACCTCACACCAAGAATGGGCGCCGTGTATGACGTGTTCGGCAACGGGCGAACCGCACTGCGGACGTCGTTCAACAAGTACCTTGGAGCGCAGAGCGCCTCGGGGGTGTTCGGGCTGCAAGGCAACCCATTGAACCGGATTGCCGCGACGACCAACCGCAGCTGGGGCGATTCCGACAACGACTTCTTCCCGGACTGCGATCTGCTGAATCCCGCCTTGAATGGAGAGTGCGGCCCTTACACCAACCAGGCGTTCGGTAGTGTGAATCCAGCGACGAATATCGATCCGGACTTGCAGAAAGGCTTCGGCGTGCGCGGCTACAACTGGGAATTTCAGCTCGGCCTCCAGCAGCAGCTCATGCCGCGCCTGTCGATGGACGTCGCATACGTCCGCCGCTGGTATGGCAACTTCACCGTCACCGACAATCGAGCCTATGCCCCAGGCGACTACGACGCGTACACGCTGAGCGCGCCCGCCGATGCTCGGCTGCCTGACGGCGGACGCTATCCGACCGGCGCGCAGCTGTTCGATCTGAAGCCAACCGTTCCATTCGGACGGCAGGACAATCTGCTCACGCTCGCCCGCAAGTACGGCGATCAGTCAGAGCGCTGGCACGGCATGGATCTCGTCTTCAATCTCCGGATGCAGAACAACTTGACCATCCAGGGCGGCATGTCGACGGGAAACACGCTCACCGACAACTGCGAGATTCTCGCGTTGCTCCCGGAAATCGGGACGGCGGGCAACGCCAATGCGAACGCAAGCAGCGGCTACTGCCGCGTGCAGACCAATTTCCTGACGCAGGTCAAGGGACTTGCGACGTACATCTTCCCGAAGATCGACGTCAACGTGAGCGCGTCGTTCCAGAGTATTCCGGGGCCCGTGATCGCAGGGAATTGGAATGCGCCGAACTCGGCGATCATTCCCGCGCTCGGCCGCCCGTTGTCTGGCAACGTTCAGACCAGGGCCCTCAACCTCATCGAGCCGGGAACCACCTACCAGGAGCGTTCCAATCAGGTCGACTTTCGCGTCGGCAAGGTGTTCCGCTTTTCGACCAGACGGGCGACTGTCAACGTGGACTTCTTCAATATGTTCAACGCCAACCCGGTGTTGACGCAGAACAACGCGTTTGCCACGAACACCCCGGACTGGAAGACGCCAACGAACGTGCTGCCGGGCCGCCTCATCAAGATCAGCACAACCCTGGACTTCTAGGGTCACGCTGCGAGCGGAGAGCCAATCGGCTTCTCCGCTCGCGCACGAGCGTCGGCGTTGAATCCGGATCGTCAGACGTCCGTGTACCCGAGCGACACGCTGATCTCTTTGGAGGCGCGCTTGAGGATCGGCACGTATTCGCGCGCCATCAACTTCGGTTCGGCGCGCGAGGCCTGCACGCCGATGTTGATGGCCGCCAGCACCGATCGATTCCTGCCCCAGATCGGCACCGCGACCGATCGAAGGCCGATTTCCAGTTCCTGATCGACGAGCGCGTACCCGTTCGTGCGGACCCGCGACAATTCCGCCCGCAGGGCGGAGACCGTGGTGATCGTGCGAGGTGTATGGGCAGATCAGTTTGACGTGCGCCAGGTAGGTCTCGAGCCGCTCTTCGGGTCCGTACGCCAGCATCACGCGGCCCATCGAGGTGCAATAGGCTGGCAGCCGCGTGCCGACGAACAGGCCGATCGAGATGATTCGCCTCACCGCCGCGCGCGCCACGTAGACGATCTCGGAGCCGTCCAGGACGCTCACGGAGCAGGACTCCTGGAGGCGCTCCGACAGCGGGTCCAGCACGTGCTGCGCAACGCGCGCCACTTTCGCCGATCCGAGATACGCGGATCCCAGTGTGAGCACTTTCGGCGAGAGCTCGTAGGTGCCGTTGGACGACACCGCATAGCCGAGCCGCTCGAGCGTGTAGAGACAGCGTCTCGCCGCGGCACGTGAAATGTGCGTGCGGCGCGCGACCTCCGCGACCGGCAATGCCGGGTCGCTGCTGTCGAACGACCGGATGACGTCGAGACCGCGAGCGAGCGATAACATGAAGTCGGGATCGCTCGCCGCGTCGCGGGAGGGGCGGGGGGTCGGCATGATGTCGATTATCGCACGAAAGGCGCGATATTCGGCTTGCCGCTCCGGGTGACCAGATTATATGCTCATGGGTGCGCATGGTGGACGTTCTCATTTGCGACGGAGTTCGAACGGCGTTCGGGCGCTACGCCGGCGCGCTCTCGGCCATCCGTACGGACGACCTTGCGGCCGAACCGCTGCGCGCCCTCGTCGCCCGGCACCCCACCGTCAACTGGCGGGCGCTCGACGACGTGATCTACGGATGCGCCAATCAGGCTGGTGAGGACAACCGCAACGTCGCGCGGATGGCGCTGCTGCTGGCGGGGCTGCCGCAGGAGGTGCCAGGCGTCACCGTCAACCGCCTGTGCGGATCCAGCCTCGAGGCGGTCGCCATCGCCGCCAGGGCCATCGCGAACGGCGACACCGAGTTGATGGTCGCGGGAGGCGTCGAGAGCATGTCTCGCGCGCCCTACGTCGTGGCGAAGAGCCACGAGCCCTTCGCTCGCGGCATGCGTATGGAAGACACAACGCTCGGCTGGCGCTTCGTCAACGACGCCATGAAGGCGACGTACGGCGTCGACTCGATGGCGGAAACCGCCGAGAATGTCGCGGCAGAGTTTGGCGTCTCGCGCGCCGATCAGGACGCGTTTGCCTGGCGAAGTCAGCAGAGAGCCAGCGCCGCTGTGCGTGGCGGGCTCTTGGCGCAGGAGCTCGTTCCCGTTTGCATCCCGCAACCGAAGGGGGACCCGAGAGTCGTGAGCCAGGACGAGCACCCGCGTCCGGATACCACCCTCGAATCCCTTGCCGCGCTGCGTCCCGTCGTCCGATCGTCGGGAACGGTCACTGCTGGCAACGCATCCGGTATCAACGACGGCGCCGCCGCGCTGCTGCTTGCGTCACCCGAGGCAGCGAGCCGCTACGCGTTGAAGCCGCTCGCGCGAGTCGTGGGCTCCGCGGTCGCAGGAGTCGCACCGCGCCTCATGGGAATGGGACCGGTGCCGGCGTCGCAGAAGGCCTTGTCCCGCGCGGGACTCACCATCGATCGCATGGACGTGATCGAAGTGAACGAGGCGTTCGCTGCCCAGGTGGTGGCGGTACTGCGCACACTGAAGGTGGACGACGACAGCGAGCGTGTGAATCCAAACGGCGGCGCGATCGCGCTTGGACACCCGCTCGGCGCCAGCGGCGCGCGCCTGGTGATGACGGCGGCGTACGAGCTCGCCCGGCGCCAGGGCCGCTACGCTCTCTGCACCATGTGCATCGGGGTCGGGCAGGGCATCGCCCTCATCCTGGAACGACCCTGAGATGGCGGAGATTCTGGAGCTCTCACGGGCGATTCGCGCGCACGTCAGAGACGGCGATACCGTCGCTCTCGAGGGGTTCACCCACCTCATTCCATTCGCGGCCGGTCACGAGATTATTCGCCAGGGCTTGCGGAATCTGACGCTCGTGAGGATGACGCCCGACCTGATCTACGACCAGATGATCGGCGCCGGCTGCGCCCGCCGCCTGATCTTCTCGTGGGGTGGCAACCCAGGCGTCGGCTCTCTGCACCGCCTGCGGGATGCCGTCGAGCACGGTTGGCCGCATCCCCTCGAAATCGAAGAGCACAGCCACGCAGACATGGCGAACGCGTATGTCGCTGGAGCCGCGAAACTGCCCTTTGCCGTCTTGCGCGGCTACGCCGGGTCGGACCTGGCCAAACACAACCCGCTCATCCGCCCGCTGCAATGTCCCTTTACGGGCGAGGTGCTCACGGCCGTGCCGGCTCTGCGACCAGACGTCACAATCGTGCACGCGCAGCGGGCCGATAAGAAAGGCAACGTTCTCGTCTCGGGCATTCTGGGCGTGCAGAAGGAGGCGGTGCTGGCCGCTCGACTCTCAATCGTGACGGTCGAAGAGATCGTGGAGACTCTCGACGCCCCGATGAACGCGTGCGTGCTGCCGCACTGGGTCGTCACGGCCGTCTGTGAGGTGCCGGGAGGCGCGAGGCCGTCCTACACGCACGGGTACTACGCCCGCGACAATCGCGCCTATCAGCAGTGGGATAAAATCTCCCGAACCCGGGAAGGGTTCGAGTCGTGGCTCAAAGCTCACGTCTTCGGAGGTCAACCCGCGTGACCACCGCTTTGCGATGCACAACGACGGAGATGATGACGGTGGCGGCCGCCCGCCGCCTGAAGAATGGCGTCGTCTGCTTTGTGGGTATCGGACTTCCGTCGACCGCCGCGAACCTCGCCCGTCTCACTCACGCGCCCGAGGTCGTCCTCATCTACGAGTCAGGGCCGATCGGCGCGCGCCCCCGCGTGCTGCCGCTATCGATTGGCGACGGTGAGCTGGCAGACACCGCCGATACCGTGGTCTCCACGGCCGAGATTTTCCGCTACTGGCTGCAGGGCGGTCGCATTGACGTCGGCTTTCTGGGCGCCGCCCAGGTCGATCGGTTCGGCAACATCAATACGACGGTCATCGGACCCTACGATCGACCACAGGTACGACTGCCCGGAGCAGGCGGCGCGCCCGAGATCGCGTCTCTCGCAGGAGAAGTCGTCATTGTCGTGCAGCAGTCGAAACGGACGCTGGTCGAGAAGGTGGATTTCATCACCTCGGCTGGCTACCTCACTGGTGGAGATGCGCGCGAACGAATGAACCTGCCCGGCAAGGGGCCCGTCGCCATCATCACGGACCTTGGCATCCTTCAGCCCGAACCGGGCTCGAACGAATTCGTCGTCACCGATCTTCACCCGAGCGTCACACGCGCAATGGTCGAGGAGGCCACGGGTTGGCCCGTGCGCTTTTCGCCAACCGTCAGTGAGACTCCCATGCCGACCGACGAAGAGCTGGCCGTGCTTCGCGAGTTGCTGCAGCGATCGTCCAACCGGCTGGGTCGAGACTAAGTAGTGTGGTGATTGGGTGACTGGCGATTGGGTGATAGGAATTCCTATCACCCAATCGCCTATCGCCCAATCACACTATTATTTCTCGCGCATCTCGATCGCCGCGCTGGTCTGCAATGCGAACCGGCCGCGCCCAGTCGAGACGATCTGCACCGCCGGGCACTTCTCCTCGAGTCGGTGGCGCAGCAGGATGAGGCGACTCTCGAAGTTGTCCTTCACCGGCGGGAGCCCGAGCGACTCGTCGAGACGCACCTCGCGGTTGGTGAACTCGGTACGGCCGGTGCGCTGCGATTCGGCCAGGAGCTTCCAGAGAATGCGGGCGGGAATGTTGCGGATGAGATACTCCCCGCCCACAAAGATCGCGTCATCGTTGCGATAGTAGGTCAGCGTGAGCGTCTTGCCCGTCGATGGCGGCGGCGCGGGCATGTGCAGCCGCGCCGGAGCCTCGGCCTCGGCGGCACTCCGCTCTGCCATCCGATCGATGCCCAAAGCGATCTGATTCGCCACGATCTGCAGATAGGCCTCATGCCAGTCGTCGAATTTCAGCGGATCGCGATCTTCGGCCGCCAACAAGCCCACCAGCCGCCCGCCCGCGATCAACGGAATCACCAGCAGACTCTTCGCGTCGGGAAGGCCCGGCGGCGGGAGGTCTTCCATCTGGCCGCCGGCGGCCCGGCGGATCGCATGCGCATAGCCGAGGTCGGCGTCGAGACTGCTGAAGCGCATCACCTGCCGGTTTCTGGCTGCCGTACCGATGATGCCCTGACCGAGCGGCACCTCCGCTCCGATGCCGCTCGCGCCATACCCTCTGCTGGCAAGTGTGACGAGCCGATCGGGGCCTTCTTCGTACAACAACACGCTGGTGTGACAGAACTGGAAGAACTCCTCGAGTGACTGCAGCGCCGCCGCGAGCAGCGACTCGAGATCGCAGGAGCGGTTGACGCGGTCCGACACCCACTGCAGTCCGCGGATCTCGGTGCGATGCCCCTCGAGCGTCGGGCGATCGGCGTCGGCCTCGGAAAGGCCTTCCAAGAGAAATCCCTCGACCTTCTCGAGTGCCTGCACTTCGAGCACGTCGGCCGCAATCAGCTTGAAGATTCCCTTCATGCCGGTCGCCGACGCGATCGCGTCGATGCGGCTCGACATCGCGTCGAACAACGGGCCGCTCTTCTCCGATCGCAGAAACTTGAGCCGAAGGCGATATGCCTGCAGCGTCATCGGGTCGTACATCTCGACACACGCCAGCGGATTGTCGTCGAGGTTGCGCCGTGTTTTGTTGAAGAACTGGCACGAGAGCGCCACGTGCGTGTCGTCGACGTAGTAGACCTGGCTCAGATAGGTCACGTTCGGAGTTCCGGCTGCATCGGCCGTGGCGATGAGCGCGGGAACGACGCCCTGGAAGCAGCGAGAAGACAGCTCCGATAACTTCGGCTTGGACGTCACCGCAGTCTCGTTCCTGCGCGCGGACCGGGTGACTGCTCGAAAATCTGATCGACCTGCATCTCGATCGCGTAGGCCGGCCAGTACGCAACCGCATTCGTCGCGCGAGACGGATAGCCGAGCGCGTTCAGCACTTGCAGGAAGCCGCCGAGATACGCCTCTGACGAACTCTCGCTCGTCCTCGCTGGCGAGACCTCTGCTCCGCGCCGTGCCCTTGAACTGCGTGGCCAGATGCTCGACGGGATACGTGGACACCACAGCCAGGCGCCCAGTCTCTGCCACGTTGGCCATCGTTTCCTGACTCGTCGCGACGGGCACAAAGATGGTCGCGGTCCGGAGGTTGTCGGTCGATCGCATCGCTGCGGCACGGCAGCACGCGGGAATGCCCGCCGCACTCACAGAACCGACGACCACAGACACGCCGGGCGCGAGGCTTTTCAGGATGCGTCCCTCGATTTCGCTCGTCACAGCCTGTGATTATGAACGATTTAGGAACCTTTTAGGATTGCTTAGGATGGCTCTAGGCAATTCTTAGCAACCGCCGTTCGGCGAAGTCGCTAAATTTCTCTCCATGAAAAGCACACTGATCGCCGCAACCGCCGTTCTCTTCGTTCTCGTCGTTGGATTCGCCGCGATGAACATCAGCGAGGCACAGCCGCGCGAGCCCATCGCGTCGCCGCAGGTGATCCAGCGAGGTGAGTACCTCGTGAAGATCATGGGCTGCAACGACTGCCATACCCCATTCAAGGTGGGACCAAACGGTCCGGAGCCGGACATGGCGCGCATGCTCTCCGGCCATCCGGAACAGATTGGCCCGCTGCCCAATCTGATCCCCCAGAAGCCGTACATCTATTCGGGGTTCCCGACCAACACGGCCTACTCGGGGCCGTGGGGAGTGAGCTACGCGTTCAACCTCACGCCTGATCAGAATACGGGACTGGGCATCTGGACTGAGGAGATGTTCGTGCAGGCGATTCGGACCGGGCGGCACATGGGCGTCTCGCGCCCCATCAACCCGCCGATGCCGTGGACGGCGTACCGGCACGCGACTGACGAGGACCTGAAGGCCATCTACGCCTACCTGCGAACCGTCAAGCCCGTCGTGAATCACGTTCCCGACTACCAGCCGCCGGTCGAGTCGAATTGACGTGCGCTCCAGACGTCTGGAGTCGCTCGTCCGCCTGGTCTGTAATGGAGAAGACGGGGAGCGAAATGACGAAGACGGATCCGGTTCCAGCCTCGCTGGTGCACGTAATCTCGCCGTTGTGCGCGACGATGATGGCGCGGGCGATCGAAAGCCCGAGTCCTGAACCGTCGCCGGCGCCGGATGGAGGGGCAGAACCGCGGTATTCTGCGCGCGATCTGGCTCCGTCGACCCGAAAAAAACGATCGAACACCTGGGGAACGGCGTCCTTGGGGATGCCGATGCCGGTATCGACAATCTCGATGCATCCGGCCGTCGCCCCAGCTCGAATAGACACGGCGACATTGCCGTCAGGCTTGTTGTAGAGGATCGCGTTGGCGACCACGTTGGTAAACGCTTCCCGCAACTGCTCAACGTCGCCGCTGACCGTGAAAGTTGTGCCTCGAACAGCGAGACGCACGCGCCGTTGCTGGGCGACCGGTGCCAGCCACTCGACGACGCCGGCGATCACCGATCCGATATCCACCGGCGCGACGTCCCTCATCTCGCCACCAGATTCCGCGCGGACCAGCGCCAGCATGCGCTCGATTGCGGCCTGCATGCGAAGCGCCGCACGCCGGCACACCGTCAAGGCATCTCTGTATTGCTGAGGCGTGCGCTCGCGATCGAGCGCCCAGTCGGCTTCGGCGCGCAGCACTGAGATCGGAGTGCGAAGCTCGTGCGACGCGTCGGCAGTGAAGCGACGCTCCTGTTCGACCGCCCGCTGCAGGTGGTCGAACGCGTCGTTCAGCGTCGACGCGACCTGCTCGAGCTCGCTTTCGGTCCGGTCGATGGCGATGCGGGCCTGCAGGTCTCCGGCCGACATCGCCCGTGCGGTCTGGCTGATGCGCGCGATCGGCGCCAGCGCCCGGCCGGCGACGAACCAGCCGCCGAGGATCGCGATCCCGAGTGTCACGAGACCCGCAAGGAGCACGTTCGCGCCAATCGCCCATCGTTCCTCGATCAAATCGGTGATGTCCCGCCCTACGAGCACGGTGGCTCCACTCGCCGCACGCACCGATACCTCTCGCCTGGCCGGCAGGGCGCCTTCGCCACGCCGGGCGGTCACGTCTGGATCGGACTGATCGACAATCTCGCCGGTCGGCGAGGTGATGATGTAGTAGTAGTCTGCCGCATCTGGCGGAAGCTCGAGGTCGAAGCGGCCGCCCTCGACTGGCCGAAGGGCGTCGGCGATCTCACGAGCGTGACGCCGCAGCTCCGCATCGACACCCGCCGTCGTAGATCGCCACGACTGATAGACGACCGCTCCGCCGAAGAGCGCGACAACAAGCGTGAGCACGAGCGCGTACCACACCACGAGCCGCGTGTGAAGCGAGTCACGCATTGACGATGTAGCCTTGCCCGCGCCGCGTCTGGATAAGCTCGGGTCCGAGTTTGCGGCGAAGCGCGGCAATGTGTACGTCGATCGTGTTGGAGAAGACTTCGCTCGACTCGCTGTACAGATGCTCGCAGATCGCCGACCGGGTCACAAGCGTGCCGCGGTGGCGCATCATCAGTTCGAGAATTGCGTACTCGCGCGCCGTCAGCTCCACCTGCGCGTGATCCCGGTACACCAGTCGAGCGGCTCGATCGATCGTAATCGTGACCGGCGACCAGCACCGGGGAAGGATTGCCGCCGGCACGACGCACCAGGGCCCGAAGCCGTGCGACCAGCTCTGCGATCGCGAAAGGCTTCGGCAGGTAGTCGTCGGCCCCGAGATTCAGCGCCCGGACCCGATCATCGACGGCATCGAGCGCAGTGAGGATCAGCACGGGCGTGCGCGCGCCGGTCTTGCGAAGATCCTGGAGCAGCGTCCACCCGCTCTTCTTCGGCACCATCAGGTCGAGGACGACCGCGTCATAGCTCACCTCTTCGAGCATGAACTGCGCCTCCTCGCCGTCGGCGACGACATCCACAGCGAAGTGGGCTTCGTCCAGGGCCCGGCGCAGCGTGCTGCCAAGATCGGGCTCGTCCTCGACAACGAGCACCCTCATCGTCTGTCTCCGGATCGCCCGGATCCCGAGGGGCCGCCGGTCTTCTCCTCGATGCGGACGTCGTCGAACATCACGGTGGTGTCGCCGGAGCTCACCACGCCGATAGCCCCTGGGACGCGCGGTTGGCGGTCGCGTTCGGTCATCACCCGGATCCCGCCCAGGTAAATCGCGAATCTCACCTTCGTCCTGCAGCACACGAAGCGTGTGCCACGCATCCGGATCGAGCTCGAGATCGTCCTCGCTCTCGAGGCGGATACGATTGCCGCTGCTCACGCGATACAAGTCGCAGCTGCTGTCTCGCGAGGTCGAGATACACGGCGTAGTGGTTGAGCGGATCCTGATACCGCCAACACCAGCCCTGCCGCCCGGCCGCCACCCGTCGCCTTGAGTCGAACGGTGACCTCGACATCCTGATACTGCGCTCCCCGATAACACCGCGACCGCAAACGCATCAGCCGGCGACGGCCTGCCCTCGTGAAGCAGGACGCGGCCGGCGGCCTTCGCGCTGCACCCGTCCACGAGTCCGGCGCGGCGTCGCGGCCTGCCGCGATGACAAAGCCGGCGGGAGGCGCGCCGATCTTGTCCTCCTCGAACGTTCGCACGATGGCGTCTTGAACGGCGGCGGCCGCCACCTGCAGGAGCAGCGAAAAAGCCAGGAACAGCATAGGCGAAGCCCAATTGTAGACCTGGCCCATGAAGCTGTGATGAAGGGCTTCTTCGTGGCCCTTCACCGCAGCTTCATGTGCGTCTGGCTATAAGAATCCTGGACAACATCAAGGAGCCCTGGATAGATGAGATTGTGTGGCGTAATTGTGTCGCTCGCGTTCTCGCTTGTGCCCGCCATCGTGTGGGCGCAAGTTCCCGAGGAAACGGAGACCCGCCGCGTTCGCGCGCAGCGGATACCGGACGGCGATGCGATTCGCATCGATGGCCATCCCGACGAGCCCTTCTGGCAGCAGATTGAACCCGCGACAGATTTTCTCCAACGCGAGCCGAACACGGGCTCTGCCGCGACCGAACGCACGGAAGTGCGGGTCGCCTACGACGCCGAGCGGTTGATCCTCGGCGGTCGATCTGTCACGACAGCGAGCCCGACTCGCCTCCTCGGCCAACCAGATGCAGCGCGACCAGTCGTTCGAGTCCGACGACCGATTCGTGTGGTCGCTCGACACGTTTCTCGACGGCCGGCGGGTATTTCTTCGAAATCAACCCGTCCGGCGCGATGGGCGATGGCCTCATCGATCCCGCGGCCGGAGGGTGGCGAATGACTTCGGCGTGGGCATCAATCGATCGTGGGACGGGATCTGGACGGCGCGCGTGGCGCGCACGACGTCGGGGTGGAGCGCCGAGATCGAGATTCCGTTCCGGACGCTCAACTTCGATCCGAACGGCGACGCGCGTGGGGCATCAACTTCCAGCGCACGATCCGACGCAAGACGAGGAGAGCCTCTGGACGCGGCTACGCGCGCAACCAGGGGCTCGGCGCGGATGTCGAGCGCCGGTCGCCTCGGAGGGCTGAGCCGGATCTGCGCAGGGCTTCGGGCTCGACGTCGGCCGTATGTGGTCGGGCAGCGTCGGCTCCGCGCCTGGGCGCGGGGCCTCCGACACGGTCGCCGACGGCGACGTCGGCGTCGACGCGTTCTACAACCTCACGCCGGCGATGCGCGCGAACGTGAGCGTCAACACCGACTTCGCCGAGACCGAAGTCGATCAACGGCGCGTCAACCTCACGCGCTTTCCGCTGTTCTTCGAGGAGAAGCGCGACTTCTTCCTCGAAGGCTCGAGCTTCTTCGACTTCTCGCGCGAGGCTGGCGAGGAGATCGTGCCGTTCTTCTCCCGCCGCATCGGATTGGACGAGGAGCGGCGACCGCAAACGCTGGCGTTTGGCGCCAAGCTGACGGGTCAGACCGGCAAGTTCGACATCGGCGTGCTGCAGGTCCGCTCGGCGGAAGAGACAAGCGCGACCGGCGACGACGTGTTCACGGCCCCCGGCGAAGACTTCTCGGTGGTGAGAGTGCGTCGCCGCGTGCTGCAGGAGTCGTATTTCGGGGGGCTCTACACGCTCCGGTCGACACGGCTTCCCGGCGCGGTCGATCGCCATACTGCCGGCCTCGACTTCGCGCTGCAGACGTCGTCGTTTCGCGGCAACCGCAATCTTTCGCTGAGCGGGTTCTATCTCTTCACCAGCAACCCGCTGGAGACCGGCGAGAGCAGCGGTATGGGAATGCGCTTGGACTATCCGAACGATCCCCTTACGGCGTCGCTGTCCGTGCTTGGACTCGGATCGAACTACGACCCCGCGGTCGGCTTCGTCGAACGCCGCGGCTATCGCAAGTTGAACCCGCAAGTCGAGTACGCGCCGCGCCTCGACAATCACCCATTTATCCGGTCGTTCGAGTTCTCGGCCGACGCGGAAATCCTCAACGACACCGACAACCGGCCGCTGACGCGCGAGATCGAGCTCACGCCGTTTCAGATGAACCTGCACGACGGCAGCCGCTTCAATTTTGATCTCTCACGTCATTATGAGCGGCTCGAGGAAGACTTCGAGATCAGCGATGGCATCGTGCTCCCGATGGGCGGGGTGTACGAGATTCACCCGCTATCAGGTTGCAGGTGACACCTCGGACCGACGAGTCGTCTCAGTCGGAGCGGGCGTGTCGTGGGGGGACTTCTTTTCGGGGCGCCGGACGGAGTACGGGCTCGGAGTCGGTCTTCGGCCGAAGTCAGGGATCTCGATCGGCCTGGAGGCCGAGCGCAACATCCTGAACCTCGCAGAAGGCAGCTTCACGACCGACGTCTTCGAGATGCAGGCGAATACGCAACTCAGTCCGTGGATCTCGATCGGCAACAACGTGCAGTACGACACGGAGAGCGAGCAACTAGGCTGGCAGATTCGTTTCCGGTGGATTCGACGTCCCGGCAACGACCTGTACTTCGTCTACACGCACAACTGGGAGCGACTGCTGGATCCAACGGGCGTCGAGCGCCGCTTTGCGACGCTCGACCGCCGGATGGCCTCAAAGCTCTTCTACACGCTGCACTTCTAGTCCCGTTCGTTCGGGGAGGCGGCTCCGGTGGTCCACGGACACGACACCGGATTCGGAGCCTGCGGAGCCCCTCCATTCTCCTTTCCCCTAATTCACCAGCCAGCCGCTCGGGTAGTCGTGGCAACGCTTGTGCAGGCTGCGGGGCGGAGGTGTAGTCATGGGGATTCTCGGGTGGATAGTTTTTGGACTCATCGTCGGCGCCATTGCCAAGCTTCTGATGCCGGGCAAGGACCCTGGCGGCATCATCGTCACGATGCTCCTGGGCATCGTCGGCGCGCTGCTGGGCGGATTCGCCGGCCGTGCGATGGGTTTGTACGTCCAGAACGAAAGCGCGGGAATCTTCATGTCCATCCTCGGCGCGGTTCTGGTCCTGTTTATCTACCGGCTCATGACGGGACGCCGAAGTACCAATCTGAGGGGGTTCTCGGTATTAGAGTTCTCGGTCTCAGTTCTCGGTTCTCGGTTCTCGGTTCTCGGTTCTGGGTTCTGGGTTCTGGGAACCAGCGTGGTCGCGCTGGTTCCCGGTCATAATGATCGCGCCCGCAATGAACTTCCTTCGCATCGGTGCGATCTTCGGACTGGTTGGTGTGGTTCTGGGCGCCTTTGGCGCACACGGGCTGCGCGATCGCCTCTCGCCCCAGATGCTCGCGGTGTTCGAAGTAGGCGTGCGTTACCAGATGTACCACGTGTTCGCGCTGCTCTTCGTCGGGCTGGCGATTCAGCTGGCCGCCCACCACGGCTGCTCGCGAGAGCCGGCTGGTGCTTTGCCGGCGGCATCGTCGTGTTCTCCGGAAGTCTCTACGCGCTGGCACTCACCGGCACCACCGCTTTCGGCGCCATCACTCCTATCGGCGGTCTTGCTTTCCTCGCTGGATGGGCACTGGTGATACTCGACAGTTTTGACCGGCGCCAAAGCCCGAAGCCAGTAGCCTGAAGCCTGCGTGTGCGTGAGTCGTTCGACTCCACTGCTATGATGCCGCATGCGGTTTCTGATCAAGTGGTTGTTCATCCTCGCGTTCCTGGCGGCCGTCGGTGCGGCGGGAGCCTACTTCTACGCCGGAACGCTCGACGCTCCGGCCATTGCGATCAATCAGCCTTCGATCATCGGGCAAACCAGCACGCTTGACGTATCCGTCGAGACGCCCCGTGCCGAACTGAGCGGCCTCACTGTATCGCTCCAACAAGGCCAACGGAACTTCCCGCTCTTCGATCTCGCCACATCGCCAGTGGACGCCATGTCGGTCGTCGACGGCGATCGCCTGCGGATCACGCAGCCGGTTGGCAAACAGGCGTTGCCAGAATTGCAGAACGGCTCCGCGACCATCCGCGTGACCGCGGCACGGCGCGTGCTGCGGGGGCTGCGCGAACTGCCTGCGGAGAGCACGAAGGAATTGCAGGTTCGACTGACCCCGCCGACGGTCTCTGTCGTCTCGATTCACCACTATGTGAATCTCGGCGGCGTCGAGATGGTCGTCTATCGCGTGAATCCTACCGATGTGGAATCGGGCGTGCGAGTCGGCGACGTGCGCTATCCCGGCTTCCCAGGTTCTGGCGCAGGTCTCACGGATCCCGCGCTGCGTGTGGCGTTCTTTGCGCTGCCGTACAACCTGCCGCGTGGGACGACTCCATCGCTCTACGCGCGAGATGCCGCAAGCAACGAAGCCCGTGCCCAGTTCGAGCACCGGATCTTTCCGAAGGTATTCCGCAGCAGCCGCATTCCGCTCGACGACGCGTTTCTTTCGCGCGTGGTGCCGGCCATTTTGCAGGGCTCGCCGCAGTTGAACGCATCGCCCACCGATCTGCTGCCGTCATTTCTGAAAATCAACAACGACCTTCGCCGTAGCAACAACGAGGCGATCGCCGCACTCGCCAGCAAGACGTCGCCGACGATCATGTGGGAGGGTGCATTTCAATCCTTAGGCGGCTCGCAGGTCGAATCGTCCTTTGCCGATTTCCGCACCTACACCTATGGCGGCAAGGAAGTCGACCGCCAGGTCCACCTCGGTTTCGACCTGGCCAAGACGGCTAACGCCGACGTGGCAGCTGCCAACACCGGCAAGGTCGTGTACGCGGCCGATCTCGGCATCTACGGCAACTGCGTCATCCTCGACCACGGCATGGGGCTGCAGTCGCTCTATGCCCACCTGTCGTCCATTGCCGTTCGCGAAGGGGACGATGTGCGCAAGGGACAGTTGCTGGGCAAGAGCGGCCAGACCGGCCTGGCAGGTGGCGATCACCTGCACTTCAGCATGTTGCTGAACGGACAGTTCGTGAATGCCACCGAATGGTGGGACTCGCACTGGATCGAAGACCGCATTGTTCGCAAGTTGCGTGAGGCTGGTGCATCCCTTGCAGGCGCTTCTGTGCAGCCTGCAAGGCCATGACCCGGCATCTCAGCTACAACACTCGCAAACACTCACACCCCAGCTCTGGCAGACGCAAGAACCGGGGCGCGTGCGCCCGGTGCGCGGTTAGTCTGTGGCCCTTCGGAACGTCACCTCACCAGAATTGAGGCTCTCCGCCGGCTGAAGCGTATGGAGGAACTCATAGATCGCCTCCAGATCAGTTTCGCTCATGCTGGAGTACGCCTCCCAGGGCATCGGGGAGCCAGGGTGATGTCGGCCGCCCACCTTGAAGCGAGCCACGAACGTCGCGCGATCGGGAAATTTTGTGAGCGCGCCCCCTTTGACCGGTGTGATGTTTGGCGACCGGAACCAGATTGCCATATCGGTGTCGGCGAACGGGATTGGCTCCATCTCGAAGCCGCCCGCGAACGCAGGGCCAACCGGCTCGAAGGTCATCGCATCGAGCTGCGTGTGACAGGCCTCGCAGTTCGCCACGGAGCGCGCCAGATACTCCCCCCGCTCCCGTGTCGGCTTCTCTTCGGGCGCCGTACGCGGAGGATTGACGTTCTGCCGCGGCTTGAACGTCGACGAGATGCTCCTGATGACCTTGCCCGTCAGCGTCCACTCGTCGGCAGGCACCTGATTGCGCACCGGCGGCTGCGATCGCAGAAACGAGATGATCGCCAGCATGTCCTCCTCGCTCATGTTGTGAAACGGCATCATCGGCCCGATCGAGCCTCGGCCGTCAGGGCGTACGTTGTAGCGCATCATCCGAGCGATCTGACCATCCGAATACCGGCCGATGCCGGTTTCGGCATCCGGCGTCAGGTTCTTCGAGTAGATCACGCCGAGCGGCGGCGCTGCGAAGCGTGAGCCTCCCTGCAGCGGCATCTTCTGATGGTTGGCCAGCTTCAGGAAGTCGGTGAACGAGCTGGCGTGGCACTCCACGCAGTGCGCGGGACCGTAGACGAGGTATTCCCCGCGCGCGATGACGGCGGGATCGCGGCTGGCACGGACGTCGGGGATCGGGATCTCATCGTACGCGCGATCCCACGTGCGCCAGACGTAGAACCCGAACGCGGAACCAACAACGACCACGAGCAACACCAACGCGAGGAGCACGCGGACGACGACTTTTCGAATCATGGCTTGAATGAGTTCTGAATCCTTTCGAGGTTATTTGAGAGCAAACACCCAGATGGCTCCGCCCTCGGGGACTTCGGGATATTCACCCGGCAGGGCTCGGTTCAACCGCGCCTGCATGGCCCGGCCGTCGATGCCAAATCCGGACTGCACTGCGACATATTGCCTCCCGTCAATCGCGAAACTGACCGGCACGCCCATGACGCCCGAGTTGGTCGGACGCTCCCAGAGCACTCGCCCACTCTTCGCGTCGAACGCCCGGAACATCCGGTCGTTTGTGCCCCCCGAGAACACCAGGCCTCCTGCCGTCGTGAGGACCGGTCCCCAGTTGGCCGACTTGGCGAAGGTGTGCGTCCACACTCGCTTGCCCGTATCGACGTTCCACGCTTGAACCTCGCCGATGTGCTTGGCATCAGGATGGATGTAGAGCGTGTTGGTCGACCCGGTGTAGCTCAAGCCCGGCGAGTACTCGACGATGCGACCGATCAGCGTCGCGCACAGGTTTTCGTTCGCCGGGATGTAGATCATCCGTGTTTGTGGATTGAACGCGATGGGCGGCCAGTTCTTTCCACCCCACCATGAGGGACAGAAGTCCGCCATCTTGCCCGTCCCCGGTTTCTTGTCCGGATCCACATCGGGCCGGCCGGTCTTAGGGTCGAGCGAACGAAAGACGTTCTGTCTCACGTACGGCGTTCCGTCGACGAAGCCAATTCTGTTGGCGGTTCGTTCGAGAAAATACAAATAGCCGTTCCGAGCGACGTTGATCAAGCCGTTGATCGTTCGCCCGCCGCGACGGAAGTCGACGAGGATCGGCGGGGACACTTCGTCCCAGTCCCATGACTCGTTGGGGTTGTACTGCATATGCCCCGCGATTCGCCCGGTGGCGACGTCGAGTGCGACAGTGGACGCGACGTACAGATTGTCGCCGGGCCGGCGGTCTCCCATCCAAGGACCGCCGTTGCCGGTTCCCCAGTAGGAAATATTGGTGGCGGCATCGTAGTTCGCGGTGACCCATACGGATGCGCCGCCGGTGCGCCACTCTTCTCCTTTGGGCCACGTCTCGCTGCCGGGCTCACCGGGTGCTGGCACCATGTAGGTCTTCCACAGCTCCTTCCCGGTTTCGGCGTCGAAGGCCGCGACGAATCCCCGAACACCCAGCTCGCCTCCAGAATTGCCGATAAGCACCTTCCCGTCGGCGACGAGCGGCGCCAGCGACAGGTAGTTGCCGCGGGCATTCTCCGCAACCGGCGTCGTCCACACTTCCTGGCCCGTCCTCGCGTCGAGCGCCACGAGCACGGCCTCGCCAGACGCGAAATAGACCTTGTCGTTGTAGACGGCAACGCCTCTGTTCGTCGGGTGTAGCAAAACAACGGGAGTGGGCAACTGGCGGCGATAGCGCCAGAGCACGACGCCTGTGCGCGCGTCCATCGCCATCACCTGATTGCCTGGCGTCGACACGAACATCACGCCGTTGACGACAATCGGAGGCGCTTCATGACCGTTCGTCGCACCGGTCGAGGCAATCCATACCGGCTCGAGGCGTTCGACGTTTCCCGTGTCTATCTGCCTGAGCGGGCTGTATCCCCAGCCGTCGTATGTACGGCGAATCATCGGCCACTCACCGTCGGCCGGATTCCTGAGCCGCTGGGCGGAGATGGGCTGGTACTGCTTCAGGATCGCCGGCATCGGCGGCGGCTCGATCGTCGCTCCGCCTGGAGCCGGCGCGGCTGGCTGCTGCGCAGCGCGCACGCCCATCGTGTCGATCGATGTGAGGATGCTGACCCCAACCACACACGACAGAATCACACGCGATGCCATCTGAACCTCCTTGACCTTGACGGACGCGCTAGACCGCCCACTCCCCTCCTCTCATGAGGGGTTCAACCGAACCATCCGGGAGGACACCACCAACATCGAGCTCGCCAGAACCGATCATGAAATCGACGTGCACAGCGCTCCGGTTGCCGCCCGCCCGCTCGAATTCGTCGTCGCTCATTTCGTTGCCTCCCGCCATCGTGAACTTGTAGGCGTTCCCCAACGCGACGTGGCTTGCGGCATTCTCGTCAAACAGCGTGTTGTAGTAAAGAAGACCGGATTGCGAGATCGGCGAGCCGTGCGGAACGAGAGCAACCTCGCCGAGGCGGCCGGCGCCATCATCCGTGTCGAGCAGGCGCTGAAGGATGTCGGCGTTGCGATCGGCGCTCATCCGTACGACGCGGCCGCGCTCGAAGGTCAGCGAGAACCCTTCGACCAGGGTTCCACCGTAGCTGAGAGGCTTTGACGCGCGCACTGTGCCGTCAACGAGATCCTTGTGGGCAATGGTGAACACTTCTTCCGTCGGTAGGTTGGCCATGAACCGCACGCCCCTGCGGCTCACACTGTGGCCGCTAACCCATAAGTGGCCTCGCGGCAGCCCGAGAGTCAAGTTGGTGCCAGGGCCGCTGTACTTGAGCGCCGAATACTGCTTGCGATTCAGATACGCGCTCCGATCGGCCAGGGACTCGATGTGCGCCTCCCACGCGGCGACCGGGTCAGGCGAATCAAGCCGGCACAGCCGGGCGATGGCATCCCACAGACGCTCGACCGCATCATGGGCAGAAACGCCTGGAAAGACCTTGGCCGCCCACGCTTCGGTTGCGGCTGCCACGATGGCCCAGTTGGTCTCGTTGCGCGAGATCTGCTCGCGGAACGGGCGCATCTCGCGCCCCGTCACCTGCAGCAGCGTGCTGACGAAGTCGGGCGGCTCGTCGCGCAACAGATCAGGATCGTTGGCGCTGATCGAAAGGACGGCGTGACCGGCCGCCACGTGCTCGCTGAGCGCTCCGGGCAGCCACGCCGAATAGTGCGAAAACGACTCGGGCGAGCCGTTCTTGAACCGAGCGAGCTGCTGTGCCTCGTCGCCGTAGATCGTTTCCACCAGCGGAGCGCCGGCGCGATAGGCCGCGGCCGCCACCTCGCGCGCGAGCGGCGCCGCCTCGAGCGAGGCGCCGCCATTGGCCAGCGGCCCGATGATGATCACCCGCTGACCGGGCTGCACGTTGAGCGCCACCTTGACCGCGAGCTCCGCATACCGCGTCAACCGTGCAGAGTGCATCAGCGGATTGTAACAGTCTCCCCTCCCACATACGTCGCGACGACGTTGAGATCTCCGTCGAGGACGACGACATCGGCGACGCCACCTTTGCGGATGGAGCCCATGTCGCCCAAACCGAGCTGGGCCGCGGGTGTCGTCGACGTCAGCTGAACGGCGTCGTGAAGCGCAAGGCCGACGTCTCTGACAAGAAACCGAAAGACGCGATCCATCGTCGTGGCGCTTCCGGCCAGCGTGCCATCGTCCAGATAAGCTGCTCCCGTCCTGACGCGAATCCGCCGGCCGCCAAGAGTGGCGAACGCTCCTTCGGACAGACCGGCGATCGCAACGCCGTCGGTAATGGCCATCATGCGATCGGCGCCCTTGGCGCTCACCGCCATCTGGACCATCGCCGGATGCACGTGCACTCCGTCGCAGATGATTTCTGCCGCGACGTCCCTGCTTGTGAGAATTGCTCCCACCAGCCCTGGATCGCGATGCCCCATCGGGGCCATGCGGTTGAAGAGGTGTGTGGCGTGGCTCGCGCCAGCGGCGATGCCCGCGCGCGCCTCGTCGAAGGTCGCACCGGAATGCCCGAGCGATACGCGGTGTCCGTGCCCGGCAAGGTGCCTGATGAGATCAAGCGCGCCCGGCAACTCTGGCGCCACGGTGATGATGCCGACGCTGGTGGGGGCCCGATCGATCTCGGCGAGCACGTCGGCAGCGTCAAAGGCGTCGGCGGCCTTAATCTGTTGCGAACCGCGCCGCTCTTCAGCTGCCGGGGGCGTTCTCAAGCAGGCCCCCGATTGCGCCCCTCTGAACTCAGGATTGATGAAGTTACTCTCTAGATGGGCCGGCAACACACGCGCCGACCCCTTCGCCGGCTGGCCTATCAGCGTTCCGACTTCGTCCAGCAGCCGGCGCAGCTCGGATGGTGAACAGGCGACCGATGTCGGGCAGAATGCGGTCACCCCAAACCTTGGCAACCGCCGCGCAACCTCGGCGACGCTTTCGTCGAGCACGTCGAAGCTTTCGACGCCGTGAACGTGAACGTCGATGAAGCCAGGCACGATCAGATGCCCGCGCCAGTCGTGCGTGTTGGCGCGCGGGAGGTCCGAGTCCGCGAGCACCTCCGCCACGCGGCCGTTCTCGATGACCAGAGAGCAGTTCCGCTGCACGCCGCCGGGCAGCGCCAGCTCCGCTCCTGACAGCACGAGCATGCACGTAATATAGCGGTAATGCCTGTCCTCGGTATCGACGTCGGCGGCTCGAAGACGGTGTGTCTGCTCGCCGACGAGCACGAGCGGATCCTGGCGCAGTGCCGCGACGCTGGCGCCAATCTGCAAGGTGCGGGCGAACTGGCGCTCGAGAAGGTTCTCCATTCGGTGATGGAGCGCACTCTGCAGCACGCAGACATGCCGCCAACGGCCATTTGTCTCGGCATCGCCGGCGTCGACCGGCCGGCCGACGAGACCGTCGTCCGAAGCATCATGGCGCGCATCGGCTACAAGGCGCGCATCCTCGTCGTCAACGACGCGCTCGTCGCCCTGCAGGCAGGGGTCAGGGACGCTCCGGGCATCGTGATCGTCTCAGGCACCGGCTCGATCGCCTATGGTCGCAACGCTCACGCCGAAGCCTCACGCGCCGGTGGATGGGGCCACGTGCTCGGCGACGAAGGCAGCGGCTATTGGATTGGTCGTCTCGCGCTGCGGGCTGTCGTCCGCCACGCGGATGGCCGTGGGCGCCCAACGAGCCTGACGCCGCTCCTGTTGCGTCATTTCGACGTGCAGAAAGCATCAGAGCTGATCGAGAAGGTCTATCGCGATATCCACGGCGAGGACATGAGCCCTCCGGCCATTGCGTCGCTGGCGAGATACGTACAGCGGGCCAGAGATGACAGCGACCCGGTCGCAGCGGGCATCCTCAACCACGCCGCCGACGAGTTGATGGCCGCCGGCGCGGCCGTGATGGCTCGCCTGGACATGAAAGATACGCCGTTCACGTTTGTCCTCGCTGGCGGCATGTTTCAGGCTGTGCCGTGGCTGCGCGATCAACTGCAACTGCAATTGCCAGGGCTCAGCACCGGGTGCCGGGTGGCACTCCTCGAGGAGGAGGCGGCGCTTGGCGCAGTCCGGCTCGCCCTTGCCGAAGCAGCCGGCGGCGCAAAACTCCCCGTCTATGGTCCGAATCTCGCATGAGGGTGCGAGTCTTTCACACGGCGCAGGAGGCGGCACGCGCCGCGGCAAGCGCGGTGGCGGCGCAGTTGGCGAAACAGCCAGCCTCGGGTACTGGGCCTACCGACAGGCCGTACGGTGGTGGAGGTCTATGCCGAACTGACTCGCCTCCATCAGATCGGCGAAATCGATTTTTCGAGGGCGCACACATTCAACATCGATGAGTTTGTTGGCGTCGCGGCCGCCGATGACCGAAGCTACTGCGCGTTCATGCGACAGCACCTGTTCGCGCACGTGAATCCTCCAGACAGCCACGTGCACTTTCTGGACGGTGCGGCCGCCGATTACGAGCTGGAGTGCGCCAGATTCGAGGATGAGCTGGCTTCGATGGGTGGCCTCGACTTCCTGCTGCTCGGTCTCGGCAGCAACGCGCACATCGGATTCAACGAACCGGGACGCTCGCTGCAGTCACAGACCCATCGGACGTCGCTCGCGGCCGATACACGAGGGGCCAACGCCGAACGCTTCGGTGGCGCCCGAGACGACGTCCCGCGCGAGGCACTCACGATGGGGATCCGCACGCTTCTCGGGGCGAAGGCGATTTGCCTCATCGCGACAGGCGCATCAAAGGCCAACGCCGTCGCGTCGATGTTCTCCGGTCGACTCTCGACGTATCACCCGGCTTCGTTTCTCCAGCTCCACAACAACGTGGAAGTGGTGCTCGATTTACCGGCGGCCGAGAAGCTTCCGCAGTCGGGGTTCGACGCGCAGCCGTGATGCCGCCCGGCCAGGGCTGTCGCCCGTTGCCTGCATCAACACGGCAATCTTGACGTTTCCACCGGCCTTGCGAAGCAGCGCACCGGCATCGCGTTCGGGCAACCCGGTAATCGTGCTGAGAATGCGCCGTGCCCGATCGCGCAGCTTGTCGGAGTTGGAGCGCACGTCGACCATGAGGTTGTCGAACGTCTTCCCCGCGTGCACCATGGCCGTCGTTGTGAGCATGTTGAGCGCCATCTTCGTAGCGGTGCCAGCCTTCAGGCGGGTTGAGCCGGCAATGACCTCTGGCCCAACGTTCAGCACGATTGCCACGTCGGCCGCTTGTCGCAGCGGCGAGCGGGCATCGCATGTGATCGCGATGATTCGGGCCCCCGTCCGCGAAACGCGTGAGACGGCACCTTGGACGAAGGGCGTGACGCCACTTGCGGAGATCGCCACGACAACGTCGCGCGCGCGCGGGCGAAGGCCGGCCATCGCGCGGCGGCCAGCGGCGTGGTCGTCTTCTGCGCCTTCTTTCGCGCGGAACACGGCACTCCGTCCGCCGGCGATCAAGGCGGCCGCTGACGAAGGCGCGATACCGAAGGTTGGCGGGAGCTCGGCCGCTTCCAGCACGCCGAGCCTGCCGCTGGTGCCAGCGCCGGCGAAAATCACACGCCCACCCGCGCGCACGACCTCTGCGACGATGGTCGCGGCCTTCGCGATGCGTCTCTTCTCCTTCTGAACCGCGTCCAACGCACGCTTGCTGTCGACGACCATGAGCCCGACGATCTGCTCCGCAGTCATCGAATCGAGATTCCGGCTCAGGCGACTGACCGCCTCTGTTGGCAACGCCTTCCATTTCGAGCGAGTGGGCATGGTTTTGACACTAACATAAAGGTAGATGTTCATTAGCGGGATCGGCACGGCGGCTCCTGCGACTCGCTACACACAGGCGCAATGCTGGGACGCCCTGGTCGCCTCCGATCATCTGTCCAGACTCGCTCCCCGCTCGCAGGCCATTCTCCGCAAAGTACTGCGCGGCAACAACGGCATCTGCAGCCGGCATTTGGCGTTCGACGATTTGAGCGAAGCGTTCGCCTTTGATCCCGACGTGCTGGACGCGCGATTTGCCCGGCACGCTCCCGCGGTCGCACACGACGCCGCCAGCCGAGCCCTGGATCAGGCCGGCTTGTCGGCCACAGATATGGATGTCGTGATTGTGAGCACGTGCACTGGGTACCTCTGCCCCGGCCTCAGCAGTTACATCAGCGAGCGCCTGGGTATGAAGCCCGACGCCCTCGCGCTCGACCTGGTCGGACAAGGATGCGGCGCGGCGATCCCGAACCTGCGCACGGCCGACGCGCTGATTGCTTCTGGACGGGCGGCGCGGGTGCTCTCGATCTGCGTCGAAATTTGCAGCGCCGCCATGTATCTGGACGACGATCCTGGCGTGCTTATCAGCGCCTGCCTGTTCGGCGACGGGGCCGGTGCGGCGGTGCTCACCGCCGAGCCCGTCGAGCACCGTCGGCGCATCGAGTGGAGGTCGGCGCATACGATTCTGGTGCCCGGCGATCGCGATGAACTCCGTTTCGAGCGGCGCCGAGGCATGCTGCGCAACATCCTCACGCCTGCGGTCCCGGCAATTGCCGCCCAGCACGTAGATACGGTCCTGCACGAGAGCCTCGCCCGAGGAGGCCGCGAGCGAGATGAGGTCGCAGCGTGGATTCTTCATGCAGGTGGCCGCGAGATCCTGGCCGCGGTCCGGCAGCGTCTGAATCTGAGCGAAGACGACACCCGTTGGAGCGCCGCGATTCTGCGCGACTACGGGAATGTCAGCAGTCCCTGCGTGTACTTTGTGCTCGAGTCCGCACTCGCTGAGGAGGCAGGTGGAGGACTCTGGTGGATGTCCAGCTTTGGCGCCGGCTTCTGCTGCCACAGCGCGCTGCTCGAAGTCGAACAGGCCTGACCGGGCATGCGGAGGAACGTCGAACCCGAGATTCTCGATCGGCTCGACGCGATCGATCCGCGAGCTGTTCAATCGCGCCGCGACCTGCAGTCGGTCCATGGTTTGATGGGCATCCCGGGCGTTCTTGCCAGCGCGCTTCGTGGGATGCGTCCAGGCACCCGTGTCGTGGATTTGGGAAGTGGCGACGGCACGCTTCTCTTGCGAGTCGCAGCGCGCCTTGGCGCCCCGAAGGCACCGATTCGCGCCGTGCTGGTCGACCGGACGCCCGCGATCAGCGAAGCAACGCGAACGGCCTTCCGTCGCGTGGGCTGGGACGTCAAGTTCCAGGTATCCGACGTGTTCGAATGGCTGAACCGGCCACATCCCGAAACCGCCGACGTCACGATCGCCAGCCTCTTCCTTCACCACTTTCGCGAGCCCGAGCTTGGCGACCTGCTTCGACGGACTGCAGAGCAGACGAGGCGGTTCGTCGCGTGCGAGCCTCGTCGGTCCAGAACCGCCCTTTTCGGCGCTTCCCTGCTCCGGCTGATCGGCTGCAACGAAGTGACGCAGCACGACGCGAAAATCAGCGTGCGCGCCGGCTTCCGCGACAAGGAACTCTCAGCGCTCTGGCCGGGCGAGGGCTGGCGACTGGCGGAGCGGCGAGCCGGTCCGTTCGTTCACGCATTTGAAGCCGGCATAAGTGAGCCGCCTACGAACGCGCCTCGACCCTGACGAGCATTCCATGTTCGGGCCGCAGCGTGATGGACGGATCGATCCGAGGCGGCGGCCCTGCCAACCGAAACTTCCAGCGTTGCGCCAGCGATGCCAGCACCAACGCACATTCCATCAGCGCAAACCCCTCGCCGATGCACCCGCGCGACCCGCCGCCAAATGGAAAGTAAGAGAACTTCGGTCGCCCGTCCTGCCGCTCCGGAAGCCACCGATCGGGATCGAACTCCTCCGGCTGACGAAAGTATCGAGGATTGCGATGAACCGCCCACGGGCTCATGACGACGAGCGAGCCGGCGCGCAGACGATACCCCGCTGCCACGTGATCCTCCGTTGCCACCCGTCCGATGAGCCACGCAGGAGGATACAGGCGCAGCGACTCGGCGAGGACCATCCGCGTGAAGGGAAGATCCGCCACGTCATCGTCGGTAGGCGCGCGCGACCCGAGAACGGAGTCCAGTTCTGCGTGGAGCCGAGCCTCGGACGCGGGGGATCGTGCGAGCAGATACCAGGTCCACGCCAGTGTGTTGGCCGTGGTCTCGTACCCTCCGAGCAGCAGCGTCATCATTTCGTCGCGAATCTGCGTATCAGTCATCCCGCCGGAGCCGCTCTCCATCTGGGCGCGCAGCCACTGCGACAGCAGATCGCCCCCTCCATTGCAGTGGCGCCGTCTGGCGTCAATCACCTCGAACAGCGCCCGATCGAGCCGCGCTCGAGCTGCCTTGAACCGACGAGCGCTCGGGAGTGGCAAAAGGCTCATTTCGAGCCGGCCGATTCCGGCTGCTTGTGCGTCCTCCAGATCGGCAGTCAGCCCTTCGAGATCTGCAGCGAACAACGTGCGTCCCGCAATAGCGAGCGTGAGATGGCTCATCGCCCGGGCGATATCGATGACCTGCCCATCGTGCCAGCGCTCGCGGTGCGCCGCGGCGATCTCCGACATGGTGTCGCCATACGCCGCAAGCCGCGGTCGATGGAACCCCGGTAGAATCTGTCGACGTTGGGACGCATGAAACTCTCCATCACTCGTCAGCAGCCCGTTGCCGAACAGGCGCCGTGCCCTGCCCAGGCTTCGGCCTTTCACGAATCGTTTCTGATGGGTCACGAGCACGTCTTCGATGTCGCTCCGGATCGCTGAGCAGGAAGATCGAGACGTGCGCAATCCTGAGACGGACGACGTCGCCGTACGCGTCTCTCGCATGCACCAAGAAGGCAAGGGGGTCTCGCCGAATGTCTCGCAGGTTGCCGAGCAGAAGGCTTCCCCTCGGGCCAGGCGGCATTGAGTCAGTTCCCGCGCCGAAGGTTGTCACACTCGCGATGATAGCTGACACACGCAGGGCGGACTCAACGGCATAAGGGTTGCTTCCCAAGGGCCAGAGAGGAGCGGGGTCATGCGCTGGACACGAGGCGACAGAGGCAATATCGATGACATGCGCGGTCGATCGGGTGGCGGCATCGGCATGCCTCTCGGGATTGGCGGCGTGGTCGTGCTGTTGGTTGGCTCCTGGCTGACCGGCGTCAACCTCTTCGACATCGTCGGCGGAGGCGGAGCGACCGAGGTCGTGGCCGACCGCCCTGCTCCAAGCTCGCCTGAGGAGGAGCAGGTCGTCGACTTCGTCGATGCAGTCATGGAGGACATCCAGCAGACATGGCCGCAGCGCTTGTCGACCTATCAGGAAACGCGGGTGGTTCTCTTCAGGGATTCCATCCAGTCGGCGTGTGGGCTTTCGAGCTCGGCGACCGGCCCGTTCTACTGCCCCGGCGATCGCCGGGTCTATCTCGACCTGAGCTTCTTCAATGACCTGCACCGGAAGCTCGGCGCCCCTGGGGATTTCGCGCAGGCGTACGTCCTCGCTCATGAGGTCGGGCATCACGTGCAGAACATCACTGGCGTGCTCGAGCGGGAGCCGTTTCAGGGGAACGCCAACGAACGTTCGGTGCGGGTGGAGCTGCAGGCAGACTGCTACGCCGGCGTCTGGGGCCACGAAGCCGCCCGACCGGGGCGCGCCGCGCAAGGACGCGTCGAGCTCGATCCGGGAGACGTCGAGGAAGGTCTGAACGCCGCGGCGGCCATCGGCGACGACCGGCTGCAGCAGCGCGCTCAGGGGCGCGTCTCGCCAGAGTCATTCACGCACGGGACATCCGCCCAGCGCGTGACGTGGTTCAGGCGAGGCATGGAGGCCGGCGACCCGCGCGCCTGTGATACGTTCTCGCAGTAGCATTTCGTCCACGACTCCGACGCCATTGCGCCGATCGCTGCAGCTCTTCGTGGCCAATTCGGGCCTGCTGGTGCTGGGCACGGCCATCGCCCTGGCATGGGCGAACCTCGACCGCTCGACCTACCTCCGGGCTACCGACACACTCCACTTCTGGGTCAACGAGGTCGGGATGGCGTTCTTCTTCGCCCTCGCCACCAAGGAGGTCGTCGAAGCGATGGCGCCCGGAGGCGCGCTGCACTCTCCACGGAGGGCGGCCCTTCCCCTCGCCGCTGCCGTCGGAGGCATGCTGGGGCCGGCGCTGATCTTCCTGCAGCTGACGATCCTGTTCGATCGACCCGATCTTGAGCGCGGCTGGGCGATTCCGTGCGCAACGGACATCGCCTTTAGCTATCTCGCGGCGCGAATCGTCTTCGGCGCGAAGCATCCCGTCATGCCGTTTCTCCTGCTGCTGGCGATCGCAGACGACGCGATTGGACTGCTGATCATTGCGGCGTTCTACCCGACGGGGCCTCTCCGGCTGCCCGATTTCCTTGTGCTCGTCTCTGTCGCGATGGTCCTGGCGTGGTGGCTCAAGAAACGCGGGACGAAGAGCTTCTGGCCCTACGTGCTGATTCCGGGCGTGCTGTCGTGGGTGGGCTTCCATCGGGGAGGACTTCATCCAGCGCTGGCGCTGGTGCCGATCATTCCGTTCCTGCCGCACGCAGAGCGCGATCCGGGTCTGTTCGTGGAAGATCTGTCGCTCCACGACACGCTTGACGAGTTCGAGCATTGGTGGAAGCGTCCGGTGGACTTCCTGCTGTTCTTCTTCGGGCTCGTCAATGCGGGGGTGACGTTCACCAGCGCCGGCATCGGCACCTGGTTCGTGCTCATCGCCATCCTGATCGGCAAACCTGCCGGCATCCTGGGTGCCACCGCTCTGACGACTGTCGCGGGCTTGCGCATGCCGAAGGGCGTCACCTGGCGCGATGTCACGGTTGTCGGCATCCTCGCCGGCATCGGTTTCACCGTGGCGCTGTTTTTCGCAACCGCGGCGTTTCCTTCTGGACGCCTGTTAGAGGAAGCCAAGCTTGGTGCACTGCTCAGCATCTCGGCGTTTCTTCTCGGCTTGGCCGCCGCCAGAGTCCTCAAGGTAGGTCGTCATGCCCCGACGCAACGGACCTGAAACCATCGGCGAGTCGTCAGTCAAGAGTCGTCAGTGATCAGTCTTAGTCGGCAGTCCAAGTCGACAGTCGCAGTGCCCAGTCGTCAGACGCGGGCGTTCGACTCACGGCTTCGACTGCCGACTATCGACTGCGACTCCTGACCGAGACTGTCGACTATGACTGATCACTGACGACTGCCGACTGACGACTCCGCTCATGCTTTTATCGCCAACGCCCCGGGATGTATCCGTGCAGTAAGACTCTCGGCGCCCTGCTCCGCTTCCCCGTCCACATGAAACAGCAGCGCGTCATCGGATCGAATGGTCACGTTTCGCACCCGGATTGTGGTGACGCCATCCTGACGATCGATCCGGTGCAGGAAGAGCGACGGCAGGCGTGCCAGGTTCCCGACTACCTGGCGGTCTTCGACGATCACCATCTCGAGCCAGCCATCGGTTGCCGACGCTGTCGGCGCGATGGCGGCGCCGAAGCCCCATTGCTTTGAATTGGCGAGGGCGACGAACAGCGCCCGCACGTGGAGCGTCCGACCATCGGCCTCGACTGTGTAGTCAGCGGGCCGGTAGCGAAAGAGGTCGCGTGCGCCTGCCCGGAGGTACGGCAGCATGCCCCGGTGGTTGAGCCGCGTGGACACGATAGCCGCGACGTGCGCGTCGAGTCCGACGCCGGCGGCGTTGAAGAACAGCCGGTCGCCGAGCTCACCGGCATCGATTCGGCGGGCCGGCGATCGCACAGCGCGTTCGATGGCCTGCACAGGATCGAAGGGAATGTCGAGCTCGCGCGAGAGTCCGTTGCCCGACCCACCCGGAATCAGGCCGAGCGCCGGCGCCGGTCTGTCGTCGGTCTGCCCGAACTGCACCAGCGCACGCCCCACTTCGTTGATGGTGCCGTCGCCACCCCAGGCAATCACCAGCTCGACACCCGCGTTGGCGGCCTCCAGCGCAAGCTCGTGCGCATGCCCGCCGCGCTCGGTGAGCCGAACGTCGCCCTTCACACCCAGCTGGTGGAGCGCGCGGCTCGCGAGCTCGATGCGCGTGGCGGCGCTTCCTCTCCGCGCCGGCCCCGAAAAAGGGTTGATGATGATGGAGACGCCCATGGCAGCGGTCGCTACTGCCGATAGAGCGTAATCGCGATGTCGACGTTGGACTTGAGCGCCGACTTCACGGCCGGCCATGTCTTGGCCGCCCGCACGAGCGTCTTCCACGAGTAGAGGTGCTTGGCCTTGTGAAAATCGCTGTTTGCCACGTAGGGATAGTGCTTCAGACTGGTCACCGAGAACAAATCGTCTCGATTGGCCGCCTCCCACACATCCACCAGCTCGGCCAGTTCTTTCCTGTGGTCCCAGAGATAGCAGGTTCCAATCTCCATGCGGCGCGTGGTGCGGTGGTGCGGGTGGCACGTCGGCACTGATGAATTCCCTGATGCCGAGCGCCACGATATGCGAGTTGTGCTTGGCGCGAATGTGGTTCTGTGTGATTTCGGCGCCCGGAACCACCAGCATGCCGTACTCGCGTTTTGCGCGCGCGGCTTCCTTTTCTACGGCGGCAATGTAGTCGTCGAACGTCTCCGGAGTAATGGAGAACTGCCGCCGGCCGAGTGTCGCCATCCGTCCGAGCCGACGGAGAAGATCTTTCTTGCCCAGGATATGGTCGGTGATCGCGAGCACGTCAAACTGGCGTGTCCGGCCGTAGAGATCCACCACCTCGCGAAGCGTCAGCCGGCCGTCGCTCCACGTCGTGTGTACATGGAAGTCGCACAGCAGAAAGGGCTCGTATCCAGGCATGCGAATCAGGCGCGGACGTCGTCGTGGGTCGTGTCGGACGGCCGGTGCAGGAAGATCTCCGCACAGAAATTCCGGACGTAGAGGCGGAGCACCTTGCCGCGCCCGAGCGTCTTGTAGCGGCGCGCCGAGGTGAACAGGTAGCAATCCTGCCTGAGCGCGACGCGGCCGGCCTTGGAGAGGCGGCGTGCCAGATTCGTGTCTTCGCGAGCACGTGAGTCGCCGGTGCAAGGCTGTGGTCGTACATCCGAATGAGCACTCGTCCGAACCAGTCCCAGTCGTAGAAGCGATACGGCCCCGTAACAGCGGCCGGAGGAGTCGGCCCTTCGAACGCCTTCGCCACGCGCGCGAGCCAGTCTGCCGGCGCACGACAGTCGGCATCCAGATACACCAGAACGTCGCCGCTCGAGACGCGCCGGCCGGTTTCGCGCGCGACGACCAACCCTTTGCGCGGCTCGTCGACCACGCGCACACCGGGAATCGAGGCGACCGCCGCTGTGCGGTCAGTGCTCGCGTTATTGATGACGATGAGTTCGAATGGCGGGTAAGACTGGTGGATCAGCGAATCAAGGCAAGCGGGAAGAAGTGCTTCTTCGTTATAGGCACAGACGATGACGCTGAACGTCACAGCGGCGGTTCACCCATCGCTGACCACTGTCGCCGTCGGCCGTCACGCGGCCGTACCAGCGCTGCGACAAGGTTGTAAATTCGCGCCTTCTCACAGGCGAAACAGCAGCGAGATGGCCATCGAGAATCCAACGATGATGACAATCCGCCGCACGGCGCGAGGGCCGATGCGCCTGGCCAGGGCGGCGCCCCAGATGCCGCCGGCAATCGCACCCACCGCCATCACCAGCGCGTGCGGCCACGACACCATCCCCTGCCAGATGAAGTAGACGGCCGCGACGCCGTTGATGCACAGCGCCAGAAAGTTCTTGAGGCCGTTCATCTGATGGATGTCGGTGAACCCCATGATGCCGAACGCCGCGAGCATGAGAATGCCGATCCCCGCGCCGAAATAGCCGCCGTAAACGGACACCAACAGCTGAAACAGGAGCGCGCCGATGAGCCACCTCGTCGACGCGGCATGGGCGTGGCCGGTCGTCCGTATCAGCCGCTGCACCGGCTCCTGCAGCATGAACAGCACGGTCGCGAAGAGGATGAGGAGCGGGATGATGCGATCGAACACCGACGTCGGCGTCATCGCGAGAAGCACCGCGCCGATGATGCCGGCCAATCACGCTGGGTACGATCAGCAGGTAGCGTTCGCGTGCGGAAGGCCTTCGAGATCGCGGCGATAGCCCCACAGTGCGCCGAGCGAGCCCGGCCAAATCGCGACGGTGCTTGTCGCGTTGGCGATCGTCGATGGCAATCCGATCCACACGAGGACGGGAAACGACAGCAGCGTGCCGCCGCCGGCAACCGAATTGATGGCACCTGCGACGAACGCCGCGCCAAGCATGACCAGATACGACACGACGCTATTCTAGAGCCGAGCGCCTATCGCTCGAGCAGAGCCGACGGTGGTGGCCGGCTCCATCAGCACGGACGCGAGCGCGATACCGGCGGCCAGCGCGGTCGTCAGCACGGCGCTGAGCGGCTCCATCGACGCCAGCAGCAGCGCATCGACAACCAGCAGTGCGGACATCAGCAGATCGGCGGCCAGGCGAACGCGGTGGGTACGGCGTAACTCGCTCGGAAGATGAGGTCGATTCATCGCGTCGGTGAACACCAGATGTCCGCGGATGATGCCGCCACCGACGCGGCAAGGCCCATCAGCACGAACACCCACAGCGAGACCGGCCCGCTGATCCACTCCTTGATCTGCCACGCGTGCGCGCTGGCAATGATGTAGAGGCCAATCGCGACGAGCTGATGCGTGCGCCACCACGCGCTCCGCGCGCCTGAGTGCGTGACGGGCGCACCCGGATTGTCGAGCGCTGCCGAGAGCTCCGACGCGGTGGCGAAACCGATCGGACACGGCCTTGCGCAAGCACCGGTCGACGACGTCGGACAGCCACGAGCGGCACGTCGACCCGCGTGACGATCGGCTCGGGCGAGCTCTCGATCACGCGCGCCAGCGTCGCCAACTGCGTGCCCGCCTGGAACGGGTGACGGCCGGTGATCCATTCGTACATCAGCACGCCGAACGCGAACACGTCGGCAGCCGGCCCGACGGCGCGCCCGTCGATCTGCTCCGGCGCCATGTAGGCCGGCGTGCCCGCGACGGTCCCCGGCATCGCCAGCGTCAGCCCAGATCCAGCGGTAGCGGCTTCGACCCGTGCCAGTCCGAAATCGAGAATCTTGATCGACCCGTCCGGGGTACGCATCACGTTCTCCGGTTTGAGATCGCGGTGCGTCACGCCTTTCGCATGCGCGCCAGCGAGAGCCGACGCAAGTTGACGCGCAGTGGCCGCCACCGTCTCGAGCGACGGCCGCGTGCCTTTGTCGACCTCTTCGCGCAGCGTGTGCCCTTCGACGAACTCGGTGGCGATGTACACCTCGCCGTCAATCTCCTCGAGCGCGTAGACCGTGCAGATGCCGGGATGCGTCAGCAATGCGGCCGCGCGCGCTTCGCGCCGCAGCCGTTCGCGATGCTGGGGCTCGCGCGTGGTTTCGGGCGGCAGCGCTTTGAGCGCGACCGAGCGTCCGAGCCGTGCATCGGACGCCAGATAGACGCGCCCCATGCCGCCCCGGCCGAGCTCGCGCACGATGGTGTAGGAGCCCAGCACGGTGCCCGGCTGCAGGGGATGCGCTTCGTCCAGCAGGTGCGGCGCCGCCTCGACCAGTGGCGGCGTAAGGAACGCCCCGGCCCGGGAGTGGTGCTCCAGAAGGGACTGCACCTCGGCGCGCACGATGGAATCGTCGGTCGTTTCGGCGTTCAACCAGTCGGCGATGTCGGCAGGGTCGCGCTCGAGCGCCGCCTCGAAGAGATCCCGCGCACGCCGACGCTGTTCTGGGGTCATCGTCCTCGCCCGTCCATTCGATCACTGAGACAGCTCTCGGAACAGCCATGCGCGAGCGAGCGCCCAGCGCCGTTTGAGCGTGGCGGGGGACATCTCCATCGCGTCGGCCGCTTCCTCGACGCTCATGCCCGCGAAATAGCGAAGCTCGACGATCCTCGCCTGCTCCGGATCGATCTGCTCGAGTTTGGTGATGGCTTCATCGAGCGCGGGCAGCATGGTTTCGGGATCGGCAGCCAGCGCGAGCGAGTCGGTGATCGACACGCGATTCATGCCGCCCCACCGCTTCTACGCGCCCCGCGCGCGCGCCCGATCGATCAGGATCTGCCGCATCGAACGGGCCGCAATGCCGACGAAGTGGCGCCGATCGTGCCAGGCTGTCCCCGCCTGCGCGAGCCGCAGATACGCTTCGTGCACCAGCGCCGTGGCCTGCAGGGTCTGCCCCGGACGCTCGCGTCGCATATAGGCCGCGGCGAGCCGGCGAAGCTCGTCGTAGACGACAGGCGCGACTTCGTCCGCCTTAGCCGGTTTGTCTGTCATGCCGCGGTCTGCGTGGGATCCTCGCGATGGTCGTACACGAAGTCGTAGGCCCGGAGTGGTCTTCCCAGACAGGTCCTCGCGGTCGCCCGAGAAGATCCCGTCGAGAATCGCCGAGCGATCGGGTTCCGTCTCCTCGATGATCGACAGCAGCACGCGCGAGCCGTACTTGATCCAGCGCGGCTGCGGAACGAGCGCGACCGTCGGGCTTCGTCTCGACCACCTGACGCTTCAGGATGCTCAGCACGAGCTCGGCGTTGGTCTTCTCGTACACGGTTCCAAGCTTGGCAAACAGCTCCTTCACCGTCTCGCGGCGCTCGTCGAGCAGCCTCAGGAACAGTTCCGGCGTCACGCGGTCGCCCTTCTTCGAGTACTTCCCGTCGGCTGTCAGCTCGACGCCATGGAAGACCGTCAGATACAGGAAGTGCCAGAAGATCTCGTAGGTCGCCAGGTCGTTCATGAACCGCAGGCCGGTGCGCGGGTCGTAGATCGCCGCGGCGTTGTTGCCGAGCAGCTGCTGGTACATGAACTCGGTGGACATGTACATCGCGTAGCGCAGGCCATCCTCGGTCGTCGGGCCCTGCGGCCGCGACAGCAGCTTCTTGCGGGCGTCCTCCGAGAACAGCTTCTCGGGCGTCAGATCGGCCTCACTCAGCTCGAGCGGCGAGATACGGCCGTCCTTGAGCAGGCCGAGCGCCTCGAGCCGCTTCTGCTCGTCCGGCGCTCAGCTTGTCGACGACCGCCTGCAGACGATCGATCTCGGTGACGAGCGGCTCGCGGCCGGCTTCGACGTACGACTGGGTGATCGTGGCCACCCAGCTCTGCCGGTACGTGTCGTGCAGCTGTCCGTTGATCCTGAAGAGCCCGGTCAGCCGCTCGCGCAGCTTGTCGAACCAGATGTCGCGCAGCGCCTTCGCGTCGTTCTCGGGCGCCTGCGGATTCTGCATCTGCGCGGCCATGCCGCCGATCGGCATGCCGCCGGCCAGCAGCGCCAGCAGCGCGTTCCGCATCGTGTAGTACGTGAGCGACGGCTCCGTCATCGTGACGGTGTTCGGATCGGGAATCACCATCGTCGGATCGTGCCGGAACATCTCCTCGCGGCTGTTCAGGTAGTCCCAGCGGCCGACGTTCGGGCCCGATCAGGTTCTCGCGCAGCACCCACATGATGGCTTCCTGCTGCAGCGCGTATTCGGCGCGCTCGTTCAGCATCTTGATCTTCAGCGACCCGCGCGAAAGGCCGAGCGCCTGCTTCGACCCTCTTCAGCAGCCGCGCCACGAGCCGCGCTTCCTGCCACGTCTCGACCTTCGGCACGTAGTAGTAGACGCCCGACCCGTTCTTGCTTCTGCGTGTCGTAGTTGTTCACCGCGTGCATGACGAGCGCGGGAATCATCGCCGGCACCTGTTCGCCGTCGAGCGAGATCTGCCGGTTCCGGAGATGCAGTCCGGGCACGCGGTGGAAAATCGTCGGCCACCGATCTGGCGGAAGATCGATCGTGTACTCGCCGCGGCTTGCCCTTGTCCTTCTTGGTCGGGTGCACGTACGGCTTGCCGTCCCATCGATGCGCGAGCAGGTCGCGAAGATTTTCCCAGGCCTGGTAGAGCTGATCCTTGTAGTCGCCCCCCGCATCTTCCCAATCCCACATCCACGATGCGGCGCCGGTATTCAGCGCGCCCATGGCCATCCCGAGATCGATGGCGGGACCGGTGCCCTCGAGGCCGGGCCTCATCGTATCCTTCGGAATCGGAACCGACGGATTCAGCCGCCAGGCGTGCGGCGTCGACCGGCCGAAGAAACCGTCGAGCATGCCCTGCCGGATGTCGCGGACCGTCGCCGTATTGCCGTCGGCGTCGCTCACCCGGGTGTCGGGCGACGAGGAATCCGTAGTTGCGCTCGCGCCGTCCGACCTGCTCCTGGAAGACGTGCCGTGCGCTGAGGAGCGTGCGGAAGTCGTCGCGCGTCTCCCGGGTCAAGCGCTCGATGAGCTGGTCGACGTTGACGGAGCGGCTGTTGACGGTGGTATCGCCGAAGAGCGATTGGGTGCTTCTCGTAGATGTCGGGGCGAATCGTGATCGGCATTGCGCGTCGTCCGTCTAGGAGCCTGTCCGAGGAATAGGATGGGTCGCGTTCCGCGCTAGTTTGGCACCTGCAGCTCGGGCATCGGGGTCGTCACGAACAGCCGGCGCGCCTGCGGTGCGACGAGCCGCGCCCATTGGGCCGAGCGGCTCGCACGCGCGCTGTCGGTGGCAATGCCGGTGTTCGCATACATCTGCCGGTACAGCTTCGACATCACCAAGAACATCACGCGCGACCTGCAGCGACTTCACGACACGGGCGCGCGCCCAGATCGCCGGCACGCTGTAGAACCGATCCCAGGTCGCCTGGGTCCCGCGCCTGATCTCTTCAGGTGACAGCGATGGATGCGGAGTATAAACCTTCGGCCGCTGCCGGGTTGGAATGAGCCAGAAGCGCGTCAGCGGATACCCGGCGATTCGCGTCGGATCGGAGGCCATCTTCTCTTCCCACTTCTGAAAGTCCACCGTGCCGGGGAACGGCGTCAGCATGAGGAACTGCGCGAACGCGATGTCGGACTTGAGGGCCAGCTCGGCGGTGAGGTCGAACGTATCCAACCTGTCGGTGGGCAGGCCGAAGATGAACGAGCCAAGGATGTGGACGCCGTGCTCGCGAAATACCTTCAATCGCGTCACCAGTTTGTCCCCGGCGTAGTTGAAGTCCTTGAACACCGACTTGAGCCCCTCGGGCGTCACCGATTCCACGCCGACGAGCGCTCCGCGGATCTTGGCCCGGTTCATGGCCCGGAGAAACTCCGGATCTTCGGCGGCCTCCATGGTGATCTGCGTGTAGAACACGAGGTCGTCCGGGAGGCGGGCGAGCCGATCCATCAGCTCGAAGCGCTCGCGGCGAATCTCGAGCAGCTCGTCCACGCGGGCTCGATTACCCTGCCGCTCAGCGAGCCGAAGGTCCTCCATCGTCACCGGATAGAAATTGTCGTCGGAGAGCAGGACGAAGCGGAAGCCCTTCCGCCGAAGATCGACGACCTCCTGAATCACCGCATCGGCAGTCCGCTGGCGCGGCTGCTGGCCGTCGGTACGCCAGACCGAGCAAAACGAGCAGTGCTTCGGACAACCGCGAAGCGTCTGTACTGACGCCCACATGTACCGATCGGCTGGGAGCAGATCCCATCGCGCCGACTTGAACACGCCGCCGCCTACACGACCGCCATCGTAGGTGCGCTGCAACTGGCCGCTCATCTGGTCGGCCAGGACCTTGGCCCAGATCAGGTCGCCGTCGCCTTTGACCACCGCGTGCGCGCCGCCGAGCTCGAAACACTCGTCCGGATAGAGCGTGGGATGCACACCGCCAAAGACGACGATGGCGCCGCGCCGCCGCGCTTCGCGCCCGAGTTCGTAGCCGCGCAGCGCATTGAACGTGTGAATGCCGATGCCGACGACGTCCGATTCGTTGATCGAGTCGAAGTCGAGGGGCACGAGCGTCTCGTCGACGATCTGCGGGTCGCCGTATTGGGGAGGCGTAGCGGCGGCCAGCACGTAGAGCCAGCGGGGCGTGATCACGGCCGTGCCGAACGCGATGTCGCTCGGATTGATCAGATGAATTTTCATATTCAGAACCTGCGGGCGACAGACTGCCCGAAATTGGCGAACGCTCCACCGATGCCGACGCCTGCACGCTCGAAGCGGCGCCAGAAGGGACCAGGTTGGGCCGGCGCATCCGCCGGAACAGGTTCGGGCAAGCGGACGTTTGGCTGGGGCTCATTCCTGAATGGCGCGACTTCGTGGTAAGCGGCGTAGGCGATGTCGGCCATCGTTGCTGTCGGGACCTCCTCGGCGAGGATCGCGTCTGACTTCGAAGCTACGATCGGCTGCTTCAGGACCGGGAGTGGTTGATGGCGTCACCGGTGACGGACGAAGGCGAACGCCTCGCGCGAGCGCTGGTTGTTCCGCAACAACGGCCTCCCGCTCGACAGGCTGTGCGGCCGCACCGACAACAGGGCGACTCCCGACAGCGACGGCAGGCAGGAGCACGTCGCCGATTTCCGCGACACCCGGCAAGGTTCGAAGCTGCGCGGCTGCAACGGCAATTGCGCACGTGCCGCCGATAGCCACCACCCTCGAGAGTCGGGGCGTCCTGCCGCCTCTCATGGCGAGCAGTCGATCGACCCGCCGTGCGAGTTGGCCGGCGGCGCCGAACAGCGCCGACCCGAGTGCGGTCTGATGTCTCGCACCACGGATCTCTGCCGCGCGCGCGAGGCAGCGAGCATAGTGCTTCGGGTTTGCCGTTCGTGCGACGACGCGCTCGTCGCACGCCAGCTCCCGCTCGAAATTCAAGGCGCGGCCAATTGCCGCGGCGGCAGGATGAATCCAGAACAGCGACTGAAGAAGCGCCTGCAGCAGCGTCATCCAGTCGTCGCGGCGCTGCGCGTGCGCATGCTCGTGCAGCACGACGGAGTCGAGTTGGTCCGCATTCAGCACCGTCACCATAGAAGCGGGGAGCGCCACGTATGCCGACCCGAAGCCGAGCAGCGTCGGACTGGCGATCTCATCGCAGAGCATCAGCCGCGATGGTCTCCCCTGCGCGCGCGCGTTCAGCCAAAGAGGCAGCCTCGCCTCGATATCGTCGGAAATCGATCGGCATCGCGCACGCAGCGACCAGATGCCCTCGACCGCCGCCAGCACTCGCACGAGCCGGACGAGCGCGACGCCGGCCCATACGCCCAAGGCGATCGCCACCCACGCGCCAGGAGCAGAAGGCACAACGACCAATGCCGCGCCCGAGACCTCGGCGGTGCCGGGCGCCAGGTACGGCAGCGCTGTCGCTCGGCACACCCCATTTCACCCACCACGAGTGCGCTCCGAGCCAGACGACGCCTCCGAACGCGCCCCACCAAATCCAATAGCGCGTAGCGGCGTTCAACCTGGGAGCCATTCGAACCACCCCCGCGGTGGCCAGTGCCAGAGCCGTTCCCTGCCACAACCAGCTCAAGTACCAAGCGGTCATCAGGCGCCCTCGATTCGCTTTTTCAGGTCCTCGAGCGCACGCGGCGAGAGCCGCTCGTCCTCGAGGAGGTTGAGCATCAGCAGCCGCGGGCGATCCTTCGAAGAACCGGTTCACCAGCGTCTTCAGCGCACTTCGTCTCGCGTCCGACCTGGCAATAACCGGCCGATAGATGAAGGCGCGGCCATCCTTTCGGTGGGTCACGTAGTGCTTTTCTCTCGAGAATGCGGAGCAGCGTGAGCACGCTATTGTAGGCGGGTTTCGGCCTGGTCTTCAGGCGTATCGACGACGTCGCCGACGGTCGACTCCCCCTTGTCCCAGAGCACGCGCATGATCCGCAGCTCGCCGTCGGTGAGCGTGGCGGATGTCGGCCGTGGCATCCCGCCATAGTAGTGGAGCCGCTTCCCGTTTTCAACTAATAAATTAAGAATTACCAAGCTCGACCAGCGCGTCGTCGAGGATGTGCACGGCGATGTCCGCCTGTTCGCGGCTGAGCAGCAGCGGAGGCGACAAGCGAATCACATTCGGGCCGGCGCCCAGCATGAGGAGGCCGCGCCTGAAAGCCGCCATCACGAGCGCATCGCGCTCGTCGACGTCGCCCGTTCCTTGGTCGTGCGATCGCGAACCAACTCGATGCCAATCATCAACCCGCGGCCACGGACGTCGCCGATGAGTGGGTGCGGCTCTGCCAGTCTCCCGGAGCTGCTCCAGGAAGTACGACCCAACCTCCGCGGCGTTCTGCATGAGGCCACTGCGCAACCAGATCGAGCGTCGCGAGCGCCGCGGCGCACGCCACCGGGTTGCCCCCGAACGTATTCGAATGCGCGCCCGACCGGCCAGTCCATCACGTCCTCGCCGGCCATCGTGAGCCCCATCGGCAGTCCCGACGCGATCGCCTTTGGCTGCCACGACGATGTCCGGTTGCACGCCGTAGTGCTCGACCGCGAACATCCTTCCGGTTCTGCCCGATCCCCGACTGCACTTCGTCCGCAATCAGCAGCATGCCGTGCTGCGTCGCGATCTGCGCGAGCCGCTGGATGAACCCCGCTGGCGGGCACGATGTAGCCGCCCTCGCCCTGAATGGGCTCGAAGACGATGGCCGCCACTTCGTCCGGCGATACCAGGTGCGACAGGATTTGTTGTTCGAGGTAAGCCAGACACGCATCCGCCTGTCGACTCGGCGCTGCCGCCGAGCGGACACCGGTACGGATTCGGAAACGGCGCGTGATACACGCCCGGGGCCATCGGCCCGAATCCGCTGCGTTGGACGCTTCGGCTGGCCGTCAGCGAGAGCGAGCCCAGCGTCCGTCCGTGAAACGATCCGAGAAACGCAATGATGTTCGGGCGCGCGTCGTGTGATAGCGCGCAAGCTTGATCGCGGCCTCGACGGCCTCGGTCCCCGAGTTCGAGAAGAACGTCTTCGCGCGCGCGCCCGACCGGCACGAGTCGGCCAGCACTTCTCCGAGGCGCACCTGCGGCTCGTGATAGATAGTCGGTGGAAATGTGAAGAAACCGTGACGCCTGCTCGGCGATCGCCTTCGGACGACATCCGGATGCGAGTGACCGGTCGCGGCGACGGCGATTCCAGCGCAGCAGTCGAGGTAGACATTGCCGTCGACGTCGTGCACCACCGCGCCTTCGCCGCGGGCCATCACAAACGGCGCGCATCGTGGATACGACGGCGACACGATCGCCCGATCGCGGTCGAGAATCGGCTTGCGCGCGGGGGCCCGGTGGCGGAACGATGATGTGTGGAACTGACGTCATTGGGTGATGGATGTGATAGGTGATTGAGTGATATTTGGTGGGCGATCCGATGATGTGGCAATTGCGCGATCGCTCAGCGCTATCTTCCCATCACCCAATCATCCAATCACCCACCAATATCACCCAATCCCCTATCACCCAATCTTAAGTTATCGTACCTTCGTGTCTTCGCCCGTCCATATCATCGGCGTTCCGCTCGACCTCGGCGGCAGCCGCCGCGGCGTCGACATGGGTCCGTCGGCGTTCCGCATCGCCGGGCTCGGCGAGAAGATCGCCGGCCTCGGCCGCACGGTCGTCGATAGCGGCGACGTCGTCTCGCCCATTCCCGAAACGAGAAAGCTCGGCGACCCCAGAAAGAAGTTCATCCACGAAATCGCCAAAGTGTGCGATCGCCTGTATCAGAAGGCGCGCGCATCGATCGAGGAGGGCGCGCTGCCGCTGGTGCTCGGCGGGGATCACAGCCTGGCGGCAGGCTCGGTCGCCGCATCGGCGGCGCACGCGACAGCCGAGGGAAGCCGATTGGCCTGCTGTGGATCGACGCACACGGCGACATGAACACGCCGGCCAGCACACCGAGCGGGAACGTCCATGGCATGCCGCTCGCTGCGCTGCTTGGTCCCGAGCCGTCCGAGCTGTCGACCATCGGCGGGTTCTCGCCGACTGTCCTGCCCAAGCACACCGCGCTGGTCGGTGTGCGCAACCTCGACGAGCGCGAGAAAGGATCTGGTGCGCGAGCTCTGGCATTCACGTCTTCACGATGAAAGACATCGATCGCCTCGGCGTGGCGCGCGGTCGCCGAAGAGGCGCTGCGCGTGATCATGCCGGGCACTGCGGGCATTCACGTGTCGTTCGATCTCGACGTGTGCGACCCGTCGATCGCACCCGGCGTGGGCACGCCGGTCAAAGGCGGCCTCAACTACCGCGAAGCGCATCTGCTGATGGAGATGATCGCGGAGACCGGCCGGCTCATCGGCGCTCGATCTCGTCGAGGTGAACCCCACGCTCGATATCCGGAACACCACCGCCGAACTCGGCATCGAGCTGGCGCTCTCCGCGCTGGGATGAAGATTCATCTAGCCGAGAGCCCAGAGCCTGAAGCCTGACCTGCAGCCTGAAGCCCGGAGCCTGTAGCCAGATAGGGACAGTTCCCAGTTTCCTCCAAATTCCCGCGAAACTTTAGTTGGCCCGAGTTTGGCATTTTGACCGGCGTATGGCTTGTACACTGTCATCTCAGGAGCTCTGCAATGCGGCAGATCCTCCGCCGGTGCATTCCCATCGTCACCGTCGTCTCTCTCCAGCTCACGACCGCAGCCACACCAGGCCTCGGCCCAGTACTTCGGCCGAAACAAGGTCCAATACAAGGACTTCGAGTTCGAGGTCCTCAAGACCGACCATTTCGACGTCTACTTCTACGACGAAGAGCGCGAATCGGCCGCGCGCGTCGGCCGCATGGCCGAACGCTGGTACGCGCGCCTCGTCGCACGTCTTCGAGCCATCAGATGCAGACGCGGCAGCCGCTCATCCTCTACGCGTCGCACCCGGACTTCGAGCAGACCAACGTCGTCGGCGGCATGATCGGCGAGGGCACCGGCGGCGTCACCGAGGGTCTCAAACGGCGCGTCGTCCTCCCCCTGGCCGGCAGCTTGCAGGAAACCGACCACGTGCTCGGGCCACGAGCTGGTTCATGCATTCCAATACGACATCTCGGCGCAGCGCGGCAGGGCGGGGCGCGGAGCGCGGCATCGAGAGCCTGCCGCTCTGGTTCGTCGAAGGGCTGGCCGAATACCTGTCGCTTGGGCCGTCGATCCGCACACCGCCATGTGGCTGCGCGACGCCCTGCGCGACAAGCAAGCTCCCGCAGGTTCGCGAGCTCGACACCGGGCGGTACTTTCCCTACCGATGGGGCCAGGCCGTGTGGGCGTATGTCGGCGGGAAGTACGGCGACGAGCGATTGTCGGAGAATTTACCGAGAGGCCGTTCGTTCGGGCAGTCCTCTACTCGCGCTGAAGACGGCGACGGGGCTCGACGAGAAGGTGCTGTCGGCGAACTGGCATGCCGATATTCGTCGCAGTACTCGCCGGTGATGGCGAAGGCGCAGCGCGCGCATGCGTTCGGCCGATCGCTCACCGCGACCGATCGAAACAGAGCAGCCGACCGAACGTGTCGCCGGCCATCAGTCCCGACGGGCGTTACGTCGCGTTCTTTTCGTCGCGCGATCTGTTTCGATCGATCTCTATCTGGCCGAGACGGCGACGGGACGGATCGTCCGCAAGCTCGTCGACACGGCGCTGAGCCAGCACTTCACCAGCCTTCAGTTCATCGGCTCGGCCGGCTCCTGGAGTCCGGACAGCCGGCAATTCGTCGTCGGCGGCGTGCACGCCGGAAAGGCGGTGCTGGCGATCCTCGACGTCGCGAACGGCGATGTGGTGCGCGAAATCGAGCTCCATGGCGTCGGCGAAATGCTGAATCCCACGTGGTCGCCTGACGGCCAGTCGATCGCGTTCTCCGGCGACCGTCGGCGGCGATTCGGACCTGTTCATCTACGACCTCGCCACGAACTCCTCGCGCCGCATCACGACCGACCTGTTCGCCGATCTGCAGCCGGCCTGGTCGCCGGACGGCACGCCGCATCGCGTTTGTGACCGACCGATTCACCAACAGATGCTGACACACTGCAAGCCGGCGACTATCGGTTGGCCACGCTCGACGTGCAGTCGGGCCGCATCGACGCCGTGCCGACGTTTGCGCAAGGCAAGAGCATCAACCCGCAATGGCATCCGGACGGGCGGCGTCTGTATTTCGTCTCGGACTGCAGCGGGGTCAGCAACGTCTACTCGGTCAATCTCGAGTCGGGCGCGCTGCTCGCAGATCACCAACGTGGACAGTGGCGTCAGCGGCATCACGGCGTTGAGTCCGGCCATTTCTGCGGCTATCGACTCGCGCGATGCTGGCGATGAGCGCGTACGAGAACGGCTCGCTATCACGTCTACGTCATCGACGAACCGCAAAAGCTCGCCGGCGCGCCGATTGAGGTGACAACACCCGACGCGTCTGCAGATGGCGTCGCTTCCGCCTGTCGAGCGTCAGGCGACGCTCGCAGATATTCTGGAGGACGCCAAGACTGGATTGCCGAGCGCGACGGGCGACGTCGAGGCCGTACAGCGCCTCGCTGTCGCTCGACGGCGTCAGCCAGCCGTACATCTCCGCCGGGGTCGATCGGTTCGGCGGCATCGGTCGGCGGCGGCCTCGCGTTCAACTTGAGCGACATGCTCGGCAACCACAACCTCTATACGCAGGTGAGCGCGGACTCCTACGGCGGCGGGTTCGGCAGACCTCGCGAAGAACACCGGCGTGTTCGTCGCCTACACCAACACGAAGAAGCGCCTCAACTGGGGTGTGTCGGTCGAACAGAGCCCGTACATGGCAGGCGGCTATGCGGCCGGCCAGGGGGTCGTGAACGGCCAGACCGCGTACCTCGATCAGACCATCATCCAGCGCCAGACGCTGCGGGGCGTCAACGGGATGCTGGCGTATCCGCTCAGCCAAAACACCCGCATCGAGTTCGGGGGCGGGTTCACGCAGACGTCCTGCGAACAGGAAGTCCGGACGATCGCGTACGTCGCTGCGGACGGGACGGGTGATCTCCGACAACACCGAAACGACGTCGCTCGCCGATGCGCTGAATCTCACGAACGTCAGCACGGCGTTCGTCGACGACAGCTCGCTCTTCGGCGCCACCAGCCCGGTCGCCGGATCGCGGTCGCGGTTCGAAGTGGCGCCGACTGTTCGGTGACACTTCGCCTGGCGACGGCGTTAGCCGACTACCGGCACTACTTCATGCCGGCACGCTTCTACACTCTTGCCGTGCGCGGGCTTCACTATGGCCGCTACGGCCGAGGAAGTCGAAGACCCTCGTCTGATGCCGCTCTTCATCGGCTATCCGGAGTTCGTGCGCGGCTACGGCGTCAACTCGTTCGAACCCGGGGAATGTAACAACGCCGCCAACTGTCCGACGTTCGATCGCCTGTCGGGCAGCCGGATGCTCGTCGGCAACGTCGAGCTCCGGTTCCCGCTGCTGCGGCCGTTCGGCGTGAGCGATCGCATGTACGGCCCGATACCGGTCGAAGTGGCGTTCTTCCTCGACAGCGGCGTCGCCTGGAACAAGGGCGACAAGCCGTCGTTCCTCAACGGCTCGCGCACAGCCGGTCTCGAGCGGCGGCATCACGCTGCGCAGCAACGTGCTCGGATTTGCCATCGCCCAGATCGACTACGCACGGCCGTTCGATCGCTCCGGGCGCGGTTGGGTGTGGGGATTCTCTCTGACGCCGGGATTCTAGAGCGGGCCGCGCGGCAGGCTTTGGGCTTTGGACTGTAGGCTTTGGACCATGCCTAAAGTCCACAGCCTAGAGCCTATAGCCTACATGAACCGAGTCAGCGTCACAGTCACCTGACGCTCGCCGTGATCGGCGCGGCGCCACTGCACCATGATGGGCGCCTGGTAGGTGCCTTCGACGACAGCCCCGCGACCGGGTGTCCGCGAGTCTGACACGAGCAAGTCGACCGAGCGCTTCATTCGGAGGAAGCGCGAGGCCGGCACGGCAAGCGCGCGCGCAAACACCCGTTCGATGGCCGACTCGGCCAGCCCAAGCGCATCGACCAGCCGGTTGACGCGCGCGCACCAGATCGTACTTCGCGTAGTCGATCGTCTTCGACGGCACCGCGCGCGGATCGTCCCACGCGTGCTTGGCTTTCTGCGCCGCGAACCACAGCGGGTTCTTCAGCACTTCGGCGAGGTCGTACTGCATCAGCAGCGTCTCGTACTCGTTGACCGTGAGGCTCGCAAATTGCTCGCCCGGCCCCAGGCTCAACCGGATGCGGCCCTTGTCGACGCCGTGCGTCTTGATCAGTTCGTCGAGCTGGTCGTAAAGACCCAGGCGCGAGTCCTTGAAGTTCACCGCGTCCACCGGGTGCGTCGCCGACACAGGAACGATGCAGCGTCTTCTTGACCACTTCGATTTCGTTGTCGTAGCCGACCAGCGTCGTCATCCGCCGCCGCGGCTTGCCGGCGTTCACGCCGTCGAGATCGATGAACGACACCGGGCCCGGACGCCGCGTGACGTACGACACGCAGGCGCGAAGGCCGCTGCCGATGAAGGCGAGATGCGAATCGGCGTTTGGTCGGCTCGACCGGACGCTGCTCGGCGGTCAGCTCCGTCCGTCGATCGAGATCGTCGTGCTGGTAGCCGGCCCCTTCAGGAAAGACGGTCGTAAACACGTCGATATAGGGCCGAACAGCCTGAGGGGCCACTACCGAGGCGATTGGCAAAGCTCTGGGGAAGGTAGCCGGCGGTAGTATGGGGCGAACAGTACAGACACCGGTTGTACCGATCGAACACATCGCCATGCACCCCCGCCGCCAACGCCCGCACGTCGATGACGTCCAGGCGACCGCGCGGGGTGATTTCGAGGCTGGTTTCGAAGGGTGGCACCGACGCATAAGTATAACACCCATAGGGTCTTGTGCGCGTACGATTCTTGCAGCGGCCATTGGGATGCGGAGGCGGAGGGTCTTTGTCGTTACGGCGCGACGGCGGCGCATGGGCCGTTCGTCCACGTCGATACCCGTCCCTGGCGGGCACGCTGGTAGCTATTCTTCGTCTTCCTTGATTTCCTTGACTTCCTTGACTTCCTCGACTTCCTCTTCAGCGGGAGTCAGCTCGACCTCTTCCACTCCAAGATCGTCGTCGTCCTTGAAGCGCGAATCCTCGTCGACGCTGAACATGCGGCCGCTGCGAAGTTCTTTGAGCGGGCCCTTCACCTTGCCTTCCTGATTCCGGTTCTTGGCGAAGTTGGTGTTGCCGCGCCCTTTCGGCGGCTTGTTGGGGCCGAAGTTGCGATTGCCCGAATCGGACCGCGGTGGGCGGTACGGACCGGCGTCGCCACCGCCGCCCATCGGCGGACGCGGCCCTCCTCCCATCGGCGGACGCGGCGCGTAGCCGCCACCACCGCCCATCGGCGGGCGCGCCTCGCGCGGACGTGCTTCGCTCACCGACAGCGGGCGGCCCTTGAATGGCTGTCCGTGCAGCTGCTGGATGGCCCGTTCGGCCACGCCGCGATCGTCGTAGTCGACGAAGGCGAACCCACGCGGGCGGCCTGTGTCGCGATCGGTCGGGATCACGATCTGCAATGGGTCCCCGACCGTGCCAAAGTGCTGGCGGATGTCTGCATCGGTCGCGCTGTAGGGAAGGTTCCCGACGAATAACCGGACTGGCATAACGCTCCTGATTGCCTCCTACGACTGAGGTGCCGCCGCCTTCTTCCGGGCGCGCGCCTTGGCCTTGCGTGCCGGCGCGGGCGTGTTGCTGGACTCCAGCGCCACGATCCGCGTCGAGAACCGACGGGTGCCGTGCTCGTCGAACTCAATCACCGTGTGATGTTCGTTCACGTCGACAATCGTGCCCGCGCCGTACTGCGCCTGCACAACGCGATCCCCTGCCGCATATCTACGCATGAGTCCTCCTCGAACCGTGGTCGGCGCCTTCGCGGCCCCGCTCGGCGTGTGACGCCTCGGACCCGCCCGCCGCGCGCAATCTCGAATGTGACGTTCAGCGCCCTCTCGATGACCCGCAGCCCCGCCAGCTCGTCGGGGCCCGTCAGCGTCACCGCCGTCCCGGTCGATTCGGCCCGTCCGGTCCGGCCCACGCGGTGGACGTAGGTATCGACGCTATGCGGCACTTCGTAATTTACGACGTGGCCGATGTCGTCGATGTCGATGCCGCGCGCCGCGATGTCGGTGGCGATCAGCGCCCGATGCCGCCCCGACTTGAACCCTTCCACCGCGGCGGAGCGCTCGCTCTGCGTCCGATCGGCGTGCAGGGCCACGCACTTGATGCCGCTCGCCGCAAGCCGGCGCGCCAGTTTGTCGGCGCCGCGCTTGGTGCGGACGAACACCAGGCTCGTGCCGTGGGTCCGCTTGAGAAATCGCGCCAGCCAATCGGCCTTCTCGGCCGGCTCTACCAGGCAGGCGACATGCTCGATGGTGGTGGCCAGGCCTTCTTCGCGCCGACGCGGATCATCCGCGGCTCGCGCATGATCTGCATCGCCGACTTCGCCACCTCGTCCGACATGGTGGCCGAGAACAAGCAGCGTCTGTCTCGCCTCCGGGAGCGAGGCGACGATGCGCCGCACGCTCGGCCAGAACCCCATGTCGAGCATGCGATCCGCCTCGTCCAGCACCAGCACCTCGAGTCCCTCGAAGTTCGCCGCGTTGGTGCCCATGTGATCGAGCAGTCGGCCCGGCGTCGCGACGACGATGTCGGCGGCGCCGCGAAGCCCACGTTCCTGAGGGCCCGCCTCGACGCCGCCGTAGACCGCCACGCTCGAAAGGCTCGTGTGATACGCCAACCCCTGGAACTCGTCCTCGATCTGCACGGCGAGCTCACGTGTCGGCGCGAGCACGAGCACCCGCGTCCGGGGGCGGGTGACCGGTCCCTCGCCCGCTGCACGCACCCGATCGCTCTCGAGCAGGCGATGCATGAGCGGCAGCAAGAAGGCGAGCGTCTTACCGGTTCCCGTCTGCGCGCACGCGACGAGGTCGGCGCCCGACAGGACGCCCGGAAACACCGCGCTCTGGATTGGCGTGGTGCTGACGAAGCCTGCGATCGGCCACAGCCTGTTCCAGTTGCTGATGGAGCCCGAGGGTCGTGAAGGGCACTGGGGTTGGATTGCACTCAGCCAGCTCGAGCCTCAGCGGCTTCTGGCGAAACGACCACCGGAGTCGGCCGGCCCGACGCGCCACGCCGCCTGGGCCTTCGGCTGCGAGTCGAACGATTGCGATTGGACTTCGAGGGGTCTGAGAAATGCAAGATGGGCTGGCTGGTTGAGGAAAAACGCTCGGAAATCTGATTATGTCACACCTCTGGTCCATCCGGCAAGGGTGGCTGGCTAGCGTTTTGCTCCGGAAATGGGCTGTAGCGCTGATGGTTGCGCTGTGGGTTCCGCTGTTCTTCTTCGACGACAAGGCCGAGAAGAAGAAGGGGGCGACGCCGATTGGCTCCGGCGAAAACCCGCCCACGCCGCCGTTGGACACGGTTCAGTTGGGATAGCCACGAGGCATCCGAAGCTTGCGCGTGCTTGGTACAATGGCACGGGCATTGCATCTGGTGATTGGGTGAGTGGTGATTGGGTGATAGGAAAGGCGAGCTGGCGATTGGCAGTCTCAAATGGCCCTGAGGGAGTAATAGTGCGCCGATCGACTTTTCTACTGCTCGTCCTGCGGTCTTCGCGGGTGCGGCGGTCTTGCGCCTTTCGGCTCAGCAACCCTCTGCCGCCGTCTTCAGAAGCGCAGTCGAGCGCGTGGCGGTCGCCGCGATCGTGCGCGATTCGCGCGGACGCATGGTCCACAATCTGGTCGCGCACGACTTCGAGCTCCTCGACAACGGCCGCACTCGGCCGTTGATTGGTGCGTGGTCCGAACCGAGTCCCGCGAGTGTGGCGATCCTGATGGACGTCAGCGGCAGCATGGCGACCAAGATGGCTCGCGCGCGGGAGACGGCGAACTTGCTGGGCGCCGGCCTCAAGTCTGGCGTCGATGAAGTCGGACTCTACGCGTTCGACACGACCCTTCAGCAAGTTCGTCCGTTCTCGAAGACGTTCACCACGAATGGCGCATGGGATGGGACGAGGGCGTACGGCGCCACGTCGCTGTGGGATGCCGTCGCCGCGACGGCGAAGGAAGTGGCTGCGCGGCAGCAGCGCCGCGCGCTGATCGTGATCACCGACGGCGTCGATTCGGCCAGCACGTTGACGCCGGCCGACGTGTCCACGATCGCCAGTCGACTCGACGTTCCGGTCTACATCCTCGTGGTAACATTCGAGCTCGAAAACGAGCAGAATCCCGGCATCGTACTGGGTCCATTGGCGGATCTGGCAGCCTGGACCGGCGGCGATGCCCTGGCCGTTCGCGACATCACGAGCGCAGTGGAAGCGACGCGGCAGATTCTGACAGAGCTCCAGTATCAATACGTAATCGCGTTTGAACCCGACAAGACGCCCGGCTGGCACCCGCTGGTGCTGCGGACGCGCAAACCGGGCCTGTTCGTGCGCACGCGCAGCGGTTACGTCGTCAATCCCTGATGCGCGGCTGCGGCCGCGCGACACCAACGGCAACGCACGGAGCATCCGTGCAGAGGCAAGCGAGCAAGCGGCGTGAGCCGCGCGCGAGAGGAGCGACATGCGACTGGCAATACGTGCGGGAGTGATCGTAGTGGTGGCGGCGGTGGCCGGATCGGCGTGCGCGACGAAGGGCTTCGTTCGCGAGTCAGTCGGTGAGGTCAACCAGAAGGTTGAAACGCTGAGCCAGTCACTGGAACAGACGCAGCAGCAAACACGCGAGAACGCCGCGCAAATCAAGCAGGTCGATCAGAAAGCCGACCAGGCTGGGGCCGCCGCGCAGACGGCGCAGACAGCGGCGAACACCGCCAAGACGGCGGCAGACGCGGCCAACACAAGGGCCGTCGCCGTGGAAACCGCGAACAAGCGGCTCATCTACGAAGTGGTCATCAGCGACGACCAGGGCAACTTTGCGCTCGGCAAGTCAGATCTGCCCGACGAAGTGCGCGCGAGCCTCGACGGGCTGGCTGCCAAGCTCAAGGCCGCTCCCGCGGGGAACTACCTCGAGATTGAAGGGCACGCGGACGCGACGGGGGCACCCGAAGCCAACTATCGGCTCGGCCTCGAGCGCGCGGAGAACGTGAAGCGGTATCTCTATGAGACGTACCAAATCCCGCTCCACAAGATCAACGTGATCAGCTTCGGCGAGAGCAAGCCGGTCGCGCCGAACAACACGCGCGAAGGCCGGGCGCAGAACCGCCGCGTCGTTATTCGAGTGTTGGTCTAACCGCCGAGCACGAACCCAACCAGGAAGCGCTGGAAGCTCAGCCCATCCGACGTGCGGACCTTGAAGTGCCGGAGGTCCGCACGTACACCGGCGTGAGGCGCGAACTTCAGGATCACTCCCCCGCCAACGTTGTACCCCACGTCGTCTTCTGTCACGTTGGAAAGCAAACCACCACGACTCTCGGCGGTCCGTTGCCGGAGGAAACCGAATCCGAAGATGCCGTAGGGGCGAACGGGCCCGATAGGCACCGCTACGAAGACGGCGGGCATCAGCGACACGATCTTGCCGTGTGCCACGCCAGCGGGGGTTTCGAAGAAATCCCGAGTCTCGGAAAACTCGATCTCGGCGCCGATACCGTGCGCACCGATGCCGGCAACGGCCACGGCCCACGCGGTCTTGCTCGAAGGGGCGTCGCCGCCGAACGACGTGCCCAGCGAGCCGGTGAGCATGGTTTGTGCGGATGCGGAATTGTCGAACGCGACAACCGCGATGGCGATCGCGGTCAGGACTCTGATCGTGCTCAAGCGACCCTCCCGAGTCGATGATAGACCGTGAGCTCGGAAGAGTCGCTCGATGATGGAGTGTGAAGCGCAGACGCGCTTCAGCCCCACACGGCTTTCGATCGATCGCAAATCACAGACGGACTCAAGATGTCCTCCTTCGAGGCCGGCGGCCTCAGTTTCGCGACAGAGTCACTATGCTGCCGAGCAGCGAGCCGTTCCCCCAGACGACGTTGTCGTCGTCGAAGCGATTGCCCCAGACGACGTTGTCGTCGTCGAAGCGCATCCCTATCAGCGCGTTGCCCCACACGACGTTGTTGCCCCAGACGACGTTGTCATCGTCAAAACGATTTCCCCAGACGACGTTATTCCCCCACACCACGTTGTCGTCATCGAAGCGGTTGCCCCACACGACGTTGTTCCCCCACACCACGTTGTCGTCGTCGAAGCGGTTGCCCCACACGACGTTATTGCCCCAGACCACATTGAGTGCCCAAGCCGATCGCTGTTCGCTGATGACTCCGGAACCGCGAGCGATGTGCATGCCCCAGACAACGCGCTGCGACCACGCGTAGGCTTCGCCCGCGATAGTCGTCCTTGGGATGACACGTGATGTGAGCCAGCGGTCGCCGGCGTCCTGGCGCGGGTCGATGGCGCGTGCCAGCGCAATCGCTCCGCCGGCAATCGCACCGGCGCCCTGCGTCAGCGCGTCGGCTTCGGAGCCGTCGTCTTCGCTCACAGAAATTGCGGAGTACTGCATCACCATCTTCACGGCGTTGGGCGTGAGACCAGGCTTCGCCTGCAGCACCAGTGCGACGACTCCCGTCGCCACTCCAGCCGCCATGCTCGTGCCGGAGAGGCGCATGTAGCTGCCGACGTTGCCGCGGCGTTCCTGAGCCTGCCGCAGGGTGCTTCCGGCAGCCGCGACCGAGAGCAGGTTGTCGCCCGGAGCCGAGACGTCGGGCTTCACGAAGCCGTCGTACCACGACGGCCCGCGCGAGCTATAGGACAGCGATGCGATCGTCCTCGCGGCTCACGGTGTCGAAGGTGCGCACCGAGCCGACGGTAAACGCGGAAGGCGCATTGCCGGGCGACGCGATTCCCGCGTACCCGACGACGCCGCTCTGTGGATTCCGGCCGAAGTTGCCGGCCGAGACCACCACGATGAGCCCCTCGCGCACCGCATGCTCGACCGCCTGCACGAGCGGATCGGTCGCCGCCGGTTCGAAAATCGGATGGCCGAGCGAGAGGTTGAGCACGCTGATATCGAGCGCGCGTCTATTTACGATCGCGAACTCGATGGCGCGAATCACGTTGTCGGTCGTGCCCTGCCCCTCGGCGTCCAGCACCTTCAGCCCGATCAGCCGCGCGTTCGGCGCGACGCCCACGTAGCGGCTGCCGATAAGGCCCGCAATGTGCGTCCCATGTCCGTGCTGGTCGGAAGGCGCTGTCGCGCGAATGTCACCGTTCGTGAAGTCGTAGAAGGCCGTGATGCGGTGGCCGAAGTCGAGGCCGGGTTCGATGCCCGAGTCGATCACGGCGACGCCGACGCCTGCCGAAGCGCCGGGCAGACTGCCGAACGCCGGCTGCTTGAGCGCCAGGGTCGCCATCAGATTCGACTGGAGATCCTGCGCGACGCGCGCTTCGGCGAGGCGCGCCCGCTGCGTGCTGTCCGTCTGGTGGGTCTCGACGCTGACGTTGCCCGAAATGGAAGATGTTCCGCCGAAACCGGAAAGCGCCTCGAGGTCTGCGCAGCTCACATCCGCTGCAATGGCGTCCAGCGCCGGGAACTCGCCCTTCACGCGTCGGCCTTGAGAGGACAACGCGTTCCGAAGCGCCTCGCGATTTCCGGCTGTCGTGCGGATGATGACCGATTGCGCGCCGGCACAGCCCCGCTCAACCGACTCGCGGAGCGAGCGGTCCAGCTTGGCGCCTCTCGCCGTCACAACAGTGGGGAACGAAAGGACGGCGACGGCACACAGCAGCCTGGTGACAGTGCTCCGACTCATGCGGGCCCCTTTGGAGCAAGACCGTCTCCACGACGGACCTGTCAAACTAAGGCATTGAAAACAGGCTGTTTAGACAGGTGCCGCGGGCCAGCCTTGCGCACAATGGCAACGGGCAGTCTGATTCGGAGTTGCACACGAGAGTACAGATTGGTCGATCTACGCGGTTTCGGGCACGGGATTGCCGCGTGTGAGCTTCGCAAGTAAAATCAGGCCGACGCAGCGGCTCTGATCGCTTGGCGGATCATTCTGGAGGAACGCGATGCCTTTCGTGATTACGGATCCCTGTATTGAAACCAAAGACACGGCCTGCGTGGACGTGTGTCCCGTCGACTGCATTCACCCGCGCAAGGACGAGGCGGAGTTCGCAGCGATGAACATGCTCTACATCCATCCCGAAGAATGCATCGATTGCGGCGCGTGCGTGCCGGCATGCCCGGTCGCGGCGATTTACGACAGCCACGACTCGACGCCATCGACGCAGAAGGATCTGATCGAGGCAAACACGATCTACCGGAATGGCGATGCCGATGCCATGGCGCAAGCCGAGGCGATCGTGAAGGCGCATGTCGCCGCGCATCCGGAACTGATGGCGATCCCCGGGAAAGAACGCGCGGCCGCCCACACCTAGATCGCTGCAGTTTGTCTGCTGTCCGGAGCCGGCGCCGCCGGCTCCGGACTCTACTGTCCTTCCAGAAGCGTGGTAGATTCAGAGATCTCGCCCGTGTGGTGAGTGTAGCTCAGTGGTAGAGCACCGGCCTGTGGCGCCGGTAGTCGCGGGTTCGATCCCCGTCACTCACCCCAATCCAGTTCTCAGTTCTCAGTTCTAAGTTCTCAGTTCGGCGTTCAACGCTAGCAGAACCGAGAACTGAGAACCTAGAACTGAGCACCCGCTCGCGACGAAGGTTCTATCGCGATTGGCTCTAGCGATGCACCTTCTCTTCGCGCGACATACACTGCGGCGGTCAAGTCGCCGACGACGTTCACCACCGTTCGCGACATGTCCAGCAGCCGATCGACACCCAGGATGATGGCGATGAGGGCGGGGTTGATGCCGATGGTCGCCAGCACGACAATGACGAACGGAATGGAACCAGCGGGCACTCCCGCGGTGCCGATGCTGCCCAGCATAGCCAGATAGACGATGGTCAACTGCTGCGCCAGGCTGAGATCGAGGCCCGCAAGTTGCGCGAGGAACAACACCGTCACACCCTCGTATAGCGCAGTCCCGTTCTGATTCGCCGTGGCGCCCACGGTGAGGACGAACGCGCCGACCTCTTTTGGCACCTCGAGATTCATCTCTGAGGCCCGCAGCGCCGAGGGCAGCGACGCGTTGGACGAGCTGGTAGAGAACGCCGTGAGCATCACGGTGCGAATGCGGGTGAAGAACCTTCGTGGCGACACACCTGCGGCAAACCGCAGCGCGAGCGGATACACCACGAACGTGTGAATCGCCAGGCCGCCGAGCACGGTCATGACGTACCATCCGAGACTGATCAGAAAACCGAACCCGAATCGCGCCGTCATGGCAAAGAGCAGACACGCGACGCCGATCGGCGCGAGCTTCATGACGATGTCGATCACTTTTGTGATGGTCTTGAAGATTCCTTCGACGAGTGCGACGACCGGTGCGGCGCTGTCGCGTGGGATCAGCGTCAGCGCGGCGCCAAACACGATCGAAAACAACATCACGCCGATCATGTCGGGTGTCGATCGCGCCATCGACTCGATGGGATTGGCCGGGACCACGCTTCGGACGAACGTCATCCCCGGCGCCTCGTTGGGATCGGCCGCGGCAGTCGCGGTTTGTCGCGATGCGTCAGCGCCGTACTGCGCCAGGAGAAGATCACGGGTCGACGGGTCGAGCCTGAGGCCCGGTTTGATGCTGTTTGCCAAACCGATGCCGATCAGAACCGACGCCAGCGAGATCACGAAGCAGTAGCCAAGCGTGCGGACGCCCACGCGGCCGAGCCGCCGCACGTCGCCGATGCCCGCAACCCCCGCCACGAGCGACGACACCACGAGCGGCACCACCGTCATGAGCAGCGCGCGCAGAAACAGCTGCCCCGCCGGTTCGGCCACGTTCCTCACAACCCACTCGACGGGCGCGGCACCGGCGCCGAACAGCGCACGGCTCGCGCCGCCGAGAGCTCCGCCGATGGCGAGGCCGAGTAAGATCCGCACGTGCAGCGGCAGCCGCCGCGCAGCGCGCCCTTGATCGTCGGTCTTGTCGTCGAGATCGGAAACGACTTCTCGCTCGAAGGATTCCATTCGGCCAGCCGTGCGAATAATATGTCACCGCGCATGGCCGGGCCGCCGAAAGATCGACGCAACCCGTCCCGGCCCGACCGGCGCCTGGTGCCGAGAGGCGGACGACGAGTGAGCGATTTGCCCCATCCGATCGCCTGCCCGAAATGCGGCACGGTTCAAGACGTCAAAGGACTGGCCACGAGCCGCATCGTGCGGTGGTGCCACTGCAGCGCCTGCGGCGAAGTCTGGCCCTGGGCAATGGACTTATGAGCGAACAACGAATCGGTTGGATCGGAACGGGCGTGATGGGCCTCTCGATGTGCGGCCATCTGATGGCGAAGGGACACCCCGCCGCCATCTACAGCCGCACCAAATCGCGCGCGCAGCCGCTGCTCGACAAGGGCGCGGTATGGGCCGACACCCCCGCGGCCGTCGCGGCGCAGTCGGATGTCATCTTCACGATCGTCGGGCTGCCGAACGACGTCCGTGAGGTCTATCAAAGTGAGAGTGGCGTACTCGAAGGGGCCAAGCCGGGCGCGATCGTTGTCGACATGACAACCACCGAGCCAAGCCTCTCGCGAGAAATCTACGACGCGGCCAGAGCCAAGGGCCTGAAGGCAATCGATGCGCCCGTGTCGGGCGGCGACGTCGGCGCCAGGAATGCGACGCTCTCCATCATGGTGGGCGGCGACAAGGACGCTGTCGACCGTGTGATGCCTCTCTTCCAGGCCATGGGAAAGAACATCGTCTATCAGGGAGGCCCCGGCTCCGGACAACACACGAAGATGTGCAACCAGATCGTGCTCGCCGGGACGATCATCGGCGTCTGCGAGAGCCTCCTCTACGGCTACAAGGCGGGCCTCGATCTGGAGACGATGCTCAGCTCGATCACCAAGGGCGCCGCGCAGTGCTGGATTCTCGACAACCTCGCGCCCAAGATGGTGAAGCGCGACTTCAATCCGGGGTTCTTCGTCGAGCATTTTGAGAAAGACCTCGGCATCGCGCTCGACGAGTGCAGGCGGTCGGGACTGGCGATGCCGGGTCTCGCGCTCGTTCGGCAGTTCTATGTCGCACTCAAAGCGCAGGGACACGGACGCCTCGGCTACCACTCGCTGCTCCTTGTGCTAGAGCAACTCTCGGCGATCGATTCCTCGCGGCGTGCATAGACATTGGTGACGCATGGCGGTCGTGTCATGGAAAGGCGACCTCACGCGCATCCGCCCCATGCTCGCGACGCTCGAAGACGCGCCGCTCCAGGACATGGCGCTCGTCTACGAACCGAAATACGACGGCATCCGCGCGCTCATCGAGTTGGGAGCAGGCGGCCGGCCTGCGGTGCGAATCTGGTCGCGCCTGGGCAACGAGAAGACCGCGCAGTTTCCCGACCTGGTCGCCGCTCTCGACACGTTCGCGACTCGATTGAAATCGCCGCTCGTCCTCGACGGAGAGATCGTCGCGCTCGACGAGCACGGTGATCCGGCAGGGTTTCAACGCCTCCAGAATCGCATTCACCTCACCGAATCGCACAGCAAGTCGGCTGCCGGCCGGGTCGCGTTCATCGCCTTCGACATCCTTCGCGATGGAAAGGACGACGTGCGAGGGCTGCCGCTCGTCGAGCGGCGCTCGAGACTGGAACGAGTTTTCGGAAGAACGGGATCGCCGATTCTCCGCATCAGCGAAGTGGCGGCCGGCGACGGTCGCACGTTGCACCGCCAGGCGCTCGAACGAGGTTGGGAAGGACTGATTGCGAAGGGTTCGAGCTCGCTCTATCACACCGGCAAACGGACCCGCGACTGGCGCAAGCTGAAACTCGTTCACGAACAGGAGTTCGTCGTCGGCGGCTGGACCGAAGCGCGGACTACAGGCCGGCCGTTCGGCGCTCTGCTGCTCGGGCACTATGAGGATGGCGTGCTGAAGTACGCCGGACACTCCGGTGGCGGCTTCACTGGCAACGAACTGGATCGCGTGAGTCGGCTCCTCAAACCGCTCGAAATGGCGTCCTCGCCGTTCGCGACCCGCCCGAAAACGAACGAGCGGCCTCACTGGGCCAAGCCGTCGCTCGTGGCGCAAGTGAAGTTCACGGAATGGACCGACGAGGGACTCCTGCGCCATCCGATCTATCTGGGAATGAGAGACGACGTGAAGGCCGAGTCTGTGAAGCGAGAAAAGACACGCGCGACGGCCGCGAAGAACAAGCGACCGGCCACTCGTATAGAGCGGGTCTTGCCCTCCAGACCCGCCGCCAGCCGGGTCCGCGATTCCGCCGACCTCGATGCAGTGATCCAACAGCTCGAGCAGATCGAGCGCGGCCCGAGCTCGGGCACGCTGGCATTACCAGGAGGATTGACGCTCGAGGTCAGCAACCTCCACAAACCGTTCTGGCCAAAGCTGAAGCTCACCAAAGGCGATCTGATGCGCTACTACGTGAAGGTGGCGCCGTACATCCTGACGGTGGTGAACGACAGGCCGCTGATTATGAAGCGCTTTCCCAACGGCATTGCCGGTCAGGCCTTCTATCAGCAGCGCGCGCCGGACAAGGTCCCGCCTGGAGTGCGTGTGGCCGAGGTCGCCGGCGACAAGGAGGTGCCATCGAGGGTCATCGGAGGCAACCTGATCACGCTGCTCTACATGACGCAACTCGCCGCGATCTCGCAGGACCCGTGGTTTTCGCGTGTTCAGTCGCCGAGCGTGGCAGATTGGTGCGCGATCGATCTGGATCCGATGCCCGGAGTGAAGTTCGCGAAAGTCCTCGACGTCGCTCGTTGGGTGAGAGACGAGCTCGCCAAGTTAAAGGTGCAGGGATTTCCGAAGACGTCAGGCTCGAGCGGTCTGCACATCTATATTCCGCTCAAGCGAGGCACCCCTTACGAGGCAGGGCTGATCCTTTGCCAGATCGTCGCAACGGTCGTAGCCGAGAAGCATCCACAGGCAGCAACCATCACGAGGTCGGTGAAGGCGCGTGGACAGAAGGTGTACGTCGACTACCTGCAGAACATCGAAGGCAAGTCGATCGCGTGCGCGTACAGCGCTCGCGCCAGCGACTTCGCCGGCGCGTCGACGCCGCTGACCTGGCCGGAGGTCGACGCGGGCGTCGAAACCACGGATTTCACCATCAAGACGCTTCCCGCTCGCATCGCGAAGACCGGAGATCTGTGGGCGCCGCTGCTCGAAGCCGAGGGCGCAGACTTGCGAAGGCTGCTCAAGCGCTGAAACCGCGCGCCTGGAGCAGCGCACCAACCTCGGGATCGCGGCCTCGGAAGCGCCGGTACGCTTCTGCTCTGTCGATGGAGTCGCCGTCGGCGAGAATGCATCGGCGGTAGCGGTCGTTCAGTTCGGGATCCCACGGCCCCTGCTCGACAAACGCCTGCCACGCATCGGCTGCCATCACGTCTGACCACAGATAGCTGTAGTAGCCGGCGGAATAGCTGTCGCTGCCGAATAGATGATCGAAATGCGGCAGACGATGCCGCAGCGCCACCTCTTTCGGCATGCCGCCAACGCGCGCGAGCGCGCGGTCTTCGAACGTCGAGATGTCGCCGACGTCGGGAACCGTATGCAGCTCCATGTCGACAATCGCCGCCGCCAGGTACTCGAGTGTGGCGTATCCCTGATTGAAGCGGCCGGATCGCTCGATTCGATCGATGAGCGCCTGCGGCATCGGCTCGCCCGTCTCGTAGTGCCGCGCAAACCGGTCGAGCACCTCCCGCGTCAGCAGCCATCGCTCGTTCAGTTGAGACGGCAGTTCGACAAAATCTCTCGGCGTGCTCGAAAGGCCGTGGTAGCGGAGATCCTGAAAGATGTAGTGGAGAGCGTGGCCGAATTCGTGAAACAGCGTCTCGGCGTCCGTCAGCGAGATCAGCGCCGGCTCGCCTGGAGCGCCTTTCACGAAGTTGTTGTTGTTCGACGCGATGGGCGTTGCCGGGCTGCCGAAGGACCGCTGGATCCGCCACGAAGAGGCCCAGGCACCCGACCGCTTGCCAGACCGCGCGAAGTTGTCGAGGTAGAACAGGGCGAGGTGGGGGCCCGTGGAGCCGCTGGTCACTTCCCAAACGCGCATCTCTCGATCGAACACCGGTACCGTCCCGGTGATCTCCCTGAACGTCACGCCAAACCGGCGCTCGGCCGACCAAATGGCGGCCGACACCATGTTGTTCAACTCGAAGTACGGCTTCAGCTCGGCCTGATCCAGATCGTAGGTGGCCTTGCGTACTTTCTCGGCGTAGAAGAGGTAGTCCCACGGCTCGATCGTGATGCGCGCGCCCTCGCGATCGGCGACGCGCTGCATGTCGGCCACCTCTCCGCGCACACGCTCGACCACGGCAGGCCACATGCCGACAAGAAACTCGCGCGCCGCGGCTGGTTCCTTGGCCATGGTGTCGGACATGCGCCAGTGCGCATGCGTCTCGTAGCCCAGCAGGCGCGCCCGCTCGGCGCGAAGCTTCACGATGGCGGTGGCCGTCTCGTTCGTGTCGTTCGCGTCGCCGTTGTCGCCCCGGCTCTTGAAGCGGCGCCACACTTTCTCGCGCAGGTCGCGACGCGTGGAGAACGTCAGAAACGGATCGACGCTCGAGCGCGTGTTGACGACGGCCCACTTCGCGGCAAGACCGCGCTCTTCCGCTGCCGACCGAAGCGTGCCGACGAAGGAAGATGGCAGACCGGCGAGTTCGCGCTCGTCTTCGAGCACAGTCCAGGTGTTTTCGTCGGCCAGCACTTTGGCTCTGAACTCGACGAAGCTTCGCGCAAGCTGTTGATTGATCTGGGACAGCCGCTGCTTCCCTGGCTGGTCGAGCCTGGCCCCTCGCCGAACGAAGGCGTCGTATACCAGCGAGGTCAGACGCGCCTGATCGACGTCGAGTCCGCCAGGCAGACCTGCGTGAATCGTCGCGATTCGATCGAATAGGCGTCTATTGAAGAAGATGGCGTCGGCGTGCGCGGCGAGCTTCGGCAGCCACTCGCGCTCGAGCTGCTGATACTCCGGCGTCGTCACGCTTTCGCGCGCGACGCTGAACATCCGCGTCAGGCGATCGAGTGCCTGCCCTGCGAGCTCCATACGCGCCAGCGTGTTCTCGAAGGTCGGCGCCTCCGCGCCGGAGGCGATGGCGTCGATTTCCTGCCGCTCCTCTACCATGGCCGCCTCGAGAGCGGCCGGGAACAATTCGGGGCGCATCTGATCCCACGGCGGCACGCCGCCATAGGGACCGGCCCAAGGTTCGAGCAGCGGGTTGTTCATGGATTCGCCGGCCGCGGCTACTGCTCGGGCTCCTCGCCTCCTGAGAGGCGCGGCAGCGCTGCGCCGAGCGATGGCGCCAGCAAGCCCGTCTTCACGTAGGTCAAGAGCTTGTCGCGCGTGTCGCTGATGTCGAGATTCCTCATCGTCAACTGGCCGATGCGATCCTGCGGCGAGAACGTCGACTCCCCCTTCTCCATCGTCAAGCGCTCGGGGTGGTACGTGAGGTTCGGGCTCTTCGTGTCGAGAATCGTGTAGTCGTTGCCGCGGCGCAGCTCGAGCGTCACGTCGCCGGTGACCGCGCGGGCGACCCATCGCTGGGCCGTCTCGCGCAGCATCATCGACTGCGGGTCGAACCAGCGTCCCTGATACAGCAGCCGTCCGAGCCGGCGGCCGTTGTCGCGATACTGCTCGATCGTGTCCTCGTTGTGAATGCCGGTGACGAGGCGCTCGTACGCGATGAACAGCAGCGCCATGCCTGGAGCTTCGTAGATGCCTCGGCTCTTCGCTTCGATGATCCGGTTCTCGATCTGATCGCTCATGCCGAGCCCATGCCGTCCGCCGATCCTGTTGGCTTCGAGCATCAGCTCGACTGGATCGGCGAACGACTTGCCGTTGAGCGCGACCGGCTGTCCTTCGTCGAAGGTCACGGTCACGGCCTCTGGCGCGATCGTCACGTTCTCGCGCCAGAAAGCGACGCCCATGATCGGCTCGACGATCGTCATGCCGGCGTCCAGGCGCTCGAGGTCTTTGGCTTCGTGTGTCGCCCCGAGGATGTTCGAGTCGGTCGAGTACGCCTTCTCGACGCTCATCTTGTAGCTGAGTCCGTTCCGCTGCATGTACTCGGACATCTCTTTACGGCCGCCGAGCTCGTCGATGAATGCCTGGTCGAGCCACGGTTTGTAGATGCGCAGGCTCGGGTTGGCGAGCAGGCCGTAGCGATAGAACCGCTCGATGTCGTTGCCTTTGAACGTGCTCCCGTCGCCCCAGATGTGCACGTCGTCTTCTTTCATCGAGACGACGAGCATGGTGCCGGTGACGGCCCGGCCGATCGGCGTGGTGTTGAAGTACGGGAGGCCGGCCGTGGCGATGTGGAACGCGCCGCACTGCAGCACCGCGATGCCTTCGGAGACGAGCTGGCGGCGGCAATCGACGAGGCGCGCTTTTTCGGCGCCGTACTGCAGCGCGCGGCGCGGGATCTCGTCGTAGTCGGCTTCGTCGGGCTGGCCGAGGTTGGCCGTGTAGGCGTAAGGGACGGCGCCCTTGCCGCGCATCCAGTGGAGCGCGGCGCTCGTGTCGAGGCCGCCCGAAAATGCGATGCCGACCTTTTCGCCAGCGGGGACGCTCTGAAGGATGGTGGCCATCAGTGGCTAAGGATATCAATTTCGCGGGGGGCGGCGAGCGGCTCACGCCGTGGGCTGATCTTGTGCACGTTTCCGCCAGCGATAGATGCGCGCCGAATTCCGCCAAAAGACCTTTTCCTGCGCTGCCGGAGACTTTTCTCTGACGTAGCTCACCGCGGTATTGAGCACGTTGAGGAACGGCGCCGTGCGATCCTCATGTGGGTAATCGGTCCCGTACACGATGCGGTCTTCCCCGAAAATGTCCCACAACTGATCGAGCCAGGGCCGCAGCACGTTCAGATCGCCGACGGGCTTGCCGTCGATCATCTTGGTGACACCCGACAGCTTGATCGCGATGTTGGGGCGCCTGCCCAGCTCCTTCATGGGCGTCATGTACGCTTCGCGCTGCTCGGGAGTGATGTTCAGCCGCGGATAGTGCGGGATCACAATCTTCGCGGTTGGCGACAACTTGTCCGCCATCCTGAGGACGATGCTGGGGTGTCCGCCTACTCCATCACCAGGCCGGCGTCGGTCATGGTCTTGATGTCGCTGACGAATACGGGCTTGTCCAGGCCCTGCTCGAAGTTGCGTCCCGCGACAGGGCGATACCGCACCCCGAGAAACAGGTTGTTCGAGCGGAACCGGTCGAAGTACTTCACGAAATTCGGTGTTCCGAAGTCCAGATACCCACAGTGGCCGACGAGCAGCGGGTCACTCTTGCAAAGATCCAGTACCCATAACGTGTCCTCGGGCAACGAACTGCATTCAGTGACGATCGCCCCGACAATGCCGGTGCTCTTGACCGTCGCGCGATACCGCGGCGGCAACATCGTCAGCCCCGGCTGCATGTCGCCCGGATACGCCCCGCCCTGCGGACGGGTCTTGTCGAACAGATGGATGTGCGTGTCGATGATCGGCGCGGCAGGACGAACGTAGGGGGAGGGCGTCGCTTTCTCGAGCGGCGCCGGGACACGTCCCTCATCGGCTGCGGGAGTCTGTTGCGCCGCTCCAAGGACGTCGGCGGCCATTGGTACGGCGGCAAGCCCGGCCAGGAATGCTCGTCGATTCAGATTGGTCATCTCATCACCTCATTCGTGCGCACTCAGATGTGCCAGGTTCGGTCGGACTCACAACCCAAAGACCACGATCTTCGCGCTGGCGGCGGACACCGGGAACACGGGGGATCGAGTACCTGCCACGAAGGCCACGTACTGTTTGCCGCCGATTGAATAGGTAATCACCCCGCCGCCCGGAGCACCAGGTAGATCGGTCCGCCACAGGACGTCGCCGGTCGTCGCATCAAACGCGTAGGCTCGCTTGTCCATGTCGCCGGCAAAGACCAGCCCGCCCCTCGTGGGGGTAATCCCCGACAACACCGGCGCACCAGCACGGAAGCGCCACTTCATTTCCCCTGTGTCCGCATCGGTAGCTGTGACCCATCCCCCCCAATTGAGATCGCGTCTCCCGAACGGATTCGCGAGCGCGGCACCGGTCCATCCTTGTCCCGGCTTCCGATCGAGCTGGTTCGGATCGAGCGTCACCGTCACGCACCAGTCCACCGTTCCGGTATAGAAGAGATTTGTCTCGGCGCTGTACGCGGGTCCGTTCCATTGGCTGCCACCAGCGGCGCCGGGACAAAAGCGCGTGGGCGTCGTCGAGAGCGGCGCCTCGACGTTGTCGCGCGTGGTGATCGGCTTCTCGTAGAGCTTCCTGTTGGTCGTCAGATCGTAGACGTGGAGCAATCCGTCTTTGGGCGCTCCTGCAACGATGCGTTTACCTCCCCTGGTTGTGACGAGCACCGGAGCAGCGGCCAGATCCCAATCGTGAAAGTCGGCGGGCACCAGCGAATAGTGATTGCGGTAGATGCCCGACTTCGCATCGAGGATGACGATCGAGTTGGTGTAGAGGTTGGAACCAGAACGCAGTTCGTTGACGAAGTCCGGTGCGGGATTGCCCGTGGGGACGTACAGAAGTCCGCGCTCCACATCGAGCGCATACGTCGACCACGTGCCCCCGCCGGTAATCGGAACGCCGCCGGCATTGGCCCAGGTCGCTCGGGCCTGCGCCTGCATCTTCTCGTTGCCGGGTTGCGGCGCATCGGTGGGCACCATGTAGGTTTCCCAGATCGTCTTGCCGGTTTGAGCCTCGAGTGCGTACATCCGGCCCTGGACGCCGTAGTTTTCGCTCCCGGCAGTGCCGACGAAGACCATCCCATTCCATGCGACCGGGGCCGAGGGGATGCTCTCGCCTTTCTCTCGGCTGGCGAGCTTGGTCGTCCACAGCTTCTTCCCCGTGGCTGCGTCGTACGCGATCACATCGCCTTCACCAGTCCCCCTGAAGAGCCGGCCGTCCAGATGCGCGGCTCCGCGATTGACGGCGAGTCCAACCGATGGGCCGGGCTCGCGCACGCGCCATTTCTGCTGGCAGGTTCCCGCGTCCAACGCGACGATTTCCTTGTCGGTCGTCGCATACATCGTGCGGCCGATCACAAGAGGCCCGGTCTGGAAGCTGGCGTCGACCTCCAGATCAAGCACACAGAGTTGTCTCAACTTCGACACGTTGGTCCGGTTGATCTGGTCGAGCAGCGAGTAGCGCTCGGAGGTCAGCGTTCGGTTGTAGCTGGGCCAGTCGACATCCGGAGTCTGCGCGCCAAGCACGGCCGCAAGCGACAGGCCGAGAAGGGCCGCTGCCAGCATCCCCGTCTGGCGGAACCGCATCGGATTCATGGTGACTCCTTCCAAGAGGCACAGAGTCTAGCGCACTGAGGCGTCGTGGAGTCTGTGGCTGGCCTGCGAAAGCAGAGCGGTTTTTTGATCCACGACTGTCAAGTTGGGCTAGGCTACCGGCATGATTCGCACGGCCATTCTGGCGTGTCTTGTCGCGCTGGTCGTCAGCGCGACCGCCATCGCCAGGGAAGCCTCCCCTCAAGTCGCCCCGCCGGCTGAGGCGCCACAGGTATCCGCTCCTTCCGGAAAGGAAATCTTCCAGCGCAAATGCTTTCAGTGTCACCCGGGCACCATGTGGGGTTCCCTCCGGGGCGACCGCAAAGCATGGCTGGGCGTGATCTACCGGATGGTCGGCCAGCGCGCGCTCTGGACAGAAGAGGAGATCAACGCGATGGCCGATTTCCTGGCACAGACGAGAGGGCCGAAATGAGAAACCTTGTCGCCCAACTGCTGACCAACACGATCTCCCGCCGCGATTTCGTGCGCAGGCTCGTTGCTTCGGGCGTGACGACGGCCGCCGCCAACCGAGTGCTCGAGTCGGTCACCGCGATCGCACAGGGCCCGAACCCGCCGTCCTCACCCGAGGCGATTCGCGTGTTCACGGGCACAGGCGGCGAGCATTTCGCCGAGCAGCTCATCGCGTCTGGCGTCAAGTACGTGTTTGGCAACTCCGCCAGTGAAGATGCGTTCTTCTATGAAGCGCTCGTCGACCGGCCGCAGCTTCAGTACATCCTGACGCCGCACGAAGGTCCTGGCGCGGCCATGGCGGCCGGTTACATCAAAGCCTCCGGACAGCCAGCCGTCACGATGGAAGCGGCGGTCGTGGGACTGACCAATGCCCTCGGTCAGATGTTCAACTGCTGGAAGGAGCAGACGCCGCTCGTCTTCTACTCGTATCGGACCGAAGACTCCGAGGCGGCCGGTCGCGACGGCTTCGAGGAGCTGCCGGGCCAGGAGCAGTTGACGGAACCGATGACGAAGCTCACGTGGTCGGCGCGGGGACCGGGACAAATCGCAGAGACCGTTCGTCGCGCGTTCCGCGTTGCGTGGACGCCGCCCTACGGCCCGACCTACATGAACTGGCACTCCGACTACACCGCTGAGCGTGTCACCGCCGAAGTCATCCGTCACGACCAGGTGGATCCGCGGATGCGCGTTCGGCCGAATCCCGTCGAGGTGCAGCGCGCCGCGAAGCTGCTCGTCGAAGCGCGCCGTCCAGTCCTCATCGTTGGCGACGAGGTGTACAAGGCCAAGGCGTTCGACCAGGTCGTGCGACTCGCCGAGCTGCTGGCGCTGCCCGTGACACAGGTGCGGGCGGTCTACGCGAATTTTCCGCAACAACATCCACTCTGGGTGGGAAACATTCCTGGCGGCCGCATCCCGACGCATGCCTATGCCGCAGACTCGGACGTGGTCATCAACATCGGGAACAAGCTCCAGCACAACTCGCCGCAGCCGATTGTCCCGCGCAAGATGCAGTTCATCGACATGCGCAACGATGCGGCCAGCATCGGCAACGTGCTGCCCACCGCCGCACCGCTCGTCGCGGACGTGGCGTACGGAACGGACGACCTGCTCGCCGCGGTCCAGGATCTGCTGACGCCCGCTCTGCGTCAACGCATTGCCGAGCGAGCGACCGACGTCCGCGCGGCCAGCGCCAAGATGCGTCAACTTCGCGCGCTGGTCACGAAGAATCCGGACTGGGATAACTCGCCCCTCGAAGCCGATCGCCTGACGTGGGAGGTCGCACAATGGGCCGATCGCGATGCGATTGTGGTGCTGGAGGCCGGGTCCGTCTCGATCGATCACAGCTTCGAGTTCGATCCGCGCGGCGGGCGCGATTTGTTCTTCTACTACGCGGCACATCTGGGCACCGGCATCGGCACCGCGGCGGGCGTCTCGCTGGCGCGGCCCGGCAAGCAGGTGATCTGCCTGGTGGGCGACGGCTCGTTCATCTTCGGGCCGACAGCCCTGTGGAACATGGCGCGCCTGCAACTACCGGTGACGACCATCGTGTACAACAACCATGCGTACAACGGCCCGCACAATCGCGCGCTGATGCATCTGGGAGGCACAGGGCGATCCATCGATGCTGAGAAGTTCGTTCACGACTATCTTGGCAAGCCGGACATGGACATGGCGTCGATCGCGAAGGGCTTCGGCGTCGACGGCGAGCGCGCCAAAACGCCAGCGGACCTGAAGGCGGCGCTCGCCCGCGCGAGACGTCACACGGCCGAAGGCAAACCGTATCTGATTGACGTCGAGGTCGCGCGCCACGGACCCGGGTGGACGAACGACCCGTGGGTGCCGCAGATCACGCGGATCTGATATGATTTTCGGTCGGCATACGCGCCCGTAGCTCAGCTGGATAGAGCGACTGGCTTCGAACCAGTAGGCCGCAGGTTCGAGTCCTGCCGGGCGCACCAACTTGGGTGATACTTGGAAAGTAAGAAGTCAGAAGTGAAAAGTAAGAAGTGAGCAGAAAGTTTCTTACTTTTTATTTTTCGTGGGTTCCCTACGCGCCCGTAGCTCAGCTGGATAGAGCGACAGCCTCCGGAGCTGTAGGCCACAGGTTCGAATCCTGTCGGGCGCACCACACGTGATCGGGCAAGTAGAAAGTAAAAAGTGAAAAGTAAGTAGGAAGTGGAAGGCACGAACTTCCACTTTATACTTTTCACTTTCTACTTTTTACTTGCTGGCGTTAGCTCCACTGGGCCGCTAGCTCAACTGGCAGAGCAGCAGACTCTTAATCTGTTGGTTCTCGGTTCGATTCCGAGGCGGCTCACCACTTTTTTCGAACAATTCGGAGAGTCTTCATGACCTGCCCCCAGTTATCCGCTACGCCGTAGAATGAGGCCCGCCGTTCTGTGAGGGGCCTCACAGGCATAGCTTGTTGGGAATCATTAACTAGATGGGCAGCGAAAGGCTCGAACGCTTGAGTTTCTCGCCCAGCCCGGTGGCCAGGTTTCGATAGATGTGAAGGCCGATATCAGGGCGGAGCCGAATCAATTCGACCAGGTCGCGGTGCTCGAGAACGGCAGTCTCGACCGTTGTCATGGCCGTGGCGGTCGCCGAATGACAGCCGTGGGTCAGCAAGGACATCTCTCCAAGGCACTCTCCTTTTCGCACCATGCCGACTGGCGAACCCGATTTGGCGACGCCGACACCAACCTCTCCCTCGAGCACGACGTGCATGCCGTCGCTCTGCTCGCCTTCTCGGAAGATGACCTCTCCGCACTGGAACGTCGATACGCCGCACACTCCGGCGAGTCGAGTGACCTGCTCGGCGTTCAGTCCAGCGAAAAGAGAGAGCTCGTGGACGGCCTGTGCAATCCGAGGGAATACGGTCCGGCTTTGAAACAGACGCAGCACCAAGTCCGCCAGCACCTTGGTTCGCGGAGCGAAGCCGTCAGTTGACACGGCCGGCGGGTTCAGAAGGCGAACCATCTTCACGACGTCGAGGCGCTCCACCTCGTGGAAGACCAGAGCCGGCAGGTAGGCGACCGGCAAGAACCCCAGCTCGATCAGGGTCCGTTGCATCCGCGGCGCATGCGCGCTGACATCGACCTCGATGAGGCAGTCCCACTTCTCCCGGCAGGCGCGCTCCAGGTCGCTCAGCAAGAAGCGAATCACTTCGTCGTGGAGGGCAATCAACTCGAAGATGCGCACGGCCTTGTCCACGGGATCGAGCGTGAAGCCGACCGCCCCGGCGATCCGCCCGTCCTCGCGCGCGATCAGGTAGCGTCGAGCGCCGGGCCTGGAGCTTGAAAATGCCGTAATGGAGTCGGGCCGGCCCGAAGATCTCGCGGTGGCGTACCCGCCCCCGTTCGATGCGGAGCAGCGCGGCGTATCCTTCCGTGGTCAATTCCTGCACCTCGAAGTCCCCGCCGGGCGGATAGGCGGGCGCGTCCTCGTCCACGATCGCGTCCGGGGGCAAGGAGCAGTTCTCCAGGGCCATGTGGGCCAGGGGGTGGACCTCGGGGATGATCCGCGGGTGATTGTTCCGCAGTTCCAGCGCGTTGCCGAAGTAGCGGACGAGCAGAGCCAGGCTTTCACGCTCCCGCAGGCGCCATCGTTCGGGGAGGAAGCCCACGACCGCGAACTGATGGGCCTCGGCGATTCTCAGGCTGTAGGGGTGCGTTGCCCGCGCTTCGACCAGGCCGACCTGGAGGCGATCCTGGACGCGCGCGAGGCGTTCGCTCATCAGCAGCTTGCCGATGCCGCGGTGCCGGCAGTCGGGGTGAACGGCCAGGCGACAGAACTCCCCGACGAGGTCGGAATGGGCGCCGACCTCCAGGTCCACGGAGGCCGTGCCGACGACCTGCCCGGTCTCGGTGTCCTCGGCCACGAGAAGCAGGCTGTCGTCGGAGTAGACCAGCCGGGTCAGCAGCGCGTCGTCGTAGTAGCGGGGGTCCGTGTAATCGGTCCCGTAGGTTGCCAGGAAGATCTCGCGGATCGCGGCAACGTCCCGGCCGGTCGCCTCTCGGACGGTGATCATGGTGTCCCATCCGATGGCCCCTCACCCGGACCCTGCCGGGGAAAGCGGAGCCAGGAGCAGGAGAACCAGCAGGGCGCAGCGCTCCACCATCTGCGGGATCAGCGCCTGCTCGTGGGCGGCGTGGGCACCGTCGCCGACCGCCCCCAGGCCGTCGAGGGTGGCGGTGTACTGGCTCGTGGTGTTGCCGTCGGAGGCGCCGCCGACCGCCGCCTGGTCGAGTTCCAGTCCCAGGCGACGGCCGAGATCCTGAGCCAGGCGCCACAAGGCCTGGTTACGGGGGAGCGGCTCCATCGGCGGCTGCTCGATTCCCCCTTCAACCTGGATCGTGGTCTTCGGGTTGACCGGCCGGAGGCCGCGGATGGCGGCCTCGACCTCGGCGGCGTCCTGCCGGTCCGGACCCGCACGTCCACGCTGGCCCGCACCTCGGCGGCGACGACGTTCGACCGCAGCCCGCCGTCGATCGTCCCCACGTTCACGGTGATGCCCCGGGCCGCGTCGTTGAGCGCGAAGAGCCTCTGGATCTGATGGGACATCTCCAGGATGGCACTGGCCCCTTCTTCGGGGTTGACGCCAGCGTGGGCGGCTCGGCCTTTGATGGTGATCGTGAAGCCGCCGGAGGCTTTCCGGGCCGTCTTCAGCTTTCCCGCCCGGCCGAAGGCCGGTTCCAGGATGAAGGCCCGAACCGCGCGGCGAGCGAGCCGACGAATGAGCGGGGTGGAGTCGGGGCTGCCGATCTCCTCGTCGGAGTTGATCACGACCACGCTGTCGGCCGGGGGCCGCAGGCCGAGGTCTTTCACGGCCCGGAGCGCGTAGAGCATCTGCACCAGGCCGCCCTTCATGTCAAAGACGCCCGGCCCGCGGAGGGTTTCGCCCTCGACGCGAACCGGCATCTGTGCGCACCGTGCCGACCGGCCAGACGGTGTCGCAGTGGCCGACGAGCAACTGCAACGGCGACTTTCGTTCGACTTTCGCGGGCGGGCGAACAGCGTGCCTGCCGACACACGACCCGGGAAGAGGCGAACGGACATCCCGGCTTGCTCCAGCTCGGACGCTAACATCGCGAGCACGGGAGCCACCGCGGCCGGGTTGTCGGAAGGAGACTCGGCCAGCGCCAGGCGCTGCAAGAGGTCCACCATGTCCTGGCGCGCTCCGGCAAGTAGCTCAGAATGCGTGTCGCTTCGTGGTCCGTCATATTGCGCGCCGCGCCGGTCCACCTGCAGGCAGGGCCGATGCGGAGCGCCTGCATCCGTCAACGGGAAAAGCCCTTGGGGAACGGGAACGCCGTGGTCTGCCGGATCTCCGCGAGGCGGCCCGGGCTCACGTAGGCCAGCAAGGGGAACTGAAAGATCTGATCGCCCTCATCCCGCTCCTCGGCCGCAGGGCGTCTTCGTGCGCCGCCGCCGCCACCACGTTGCCGATGATCAGGCTGTTCGGGCCGAAGCCGTCGAGGATGCTGTGTAACGTACACTCGAGGAACAGATAACACCCCTTGACCAGGCGCCCGTCCACCTGGCGGGCGGGAAAGGTCGGCAGCACCAGGAGGCTCGGCTTGGAGAGGTCCTCGCACCGGGGGGCCGCCGCCAGGCTCGCCAGCAACACCTCCGTCGGGCGCGGATAACTGACCGTGAAGACGCCGTGCCGGCGGATGTTGTGGTAGGTGGTGTGCCGGGGGCTGCAGACGAAGCAGTAGTAGTTCTCCCAGCCCAGGGGCATCGCCAGGTGCTTGGGCGCGAGGTTGTACTGGCCGTCCTCCTCCTTGCTCCCCACGATGACCAGCGGAAACACGCCGAAGAAGCGGTCCCAGATGGGCCGGTCGGTCGACAGAGGAACGGGCGGTGTGGCGTCGTCTGGGTGCATGGAGATGTCGTTGAAAATAGCATTGCGCGTGCCATCAGAATCGTGCTCAGAAACCCGCGGAGGGAGGACGGCAGGCCGAGTGAGTGGGGCCGTTCCCCGAACGAATTCCCACCCGATGCGGAATCCTCCGCACAGTCGCTGCGGCTCGATGGGACAATACTGATCCCTGTCAGTCAGCGGAGTCATGCAAATGAGCAAAAAGATCGGCATCGTCGGATCGGGCATCGTCGGGCAAACGCTCGCCAACGGATTCGTCAAGCACGGCTATGACGTCACCATCGGGACCAACACCGCCAGCAAGCGCGAGGCGCTGAGGTCCAAGACGAACGGGAGGGCGACGGTCGGTTCGTTCGAGGACGCAGCGAAATTCGGTGAGATCGTCGTCCTGGCGACGAAGGGGGCGGCGGCCGAGGCAGCCTTGAAGGCGGCCGGCATCGCGAATCTCAAAGGCAAGACCGTCATCGACACGACAAACCCAATCGCCGACGCGCCTCCAGTGAACGGCGTCTTGCAGTACTTCACCTCGCAGAACGACTCGCTCATGGAGAGGCTCCAGGCGCTGGCTGCCGAGGCTCATTTCGTGAAGGCGTTCAGTTGCATTGGCAACGCGTTCATGGTCAACCCCGACTTCAACGGCGTCAAGCCGACGATGTTCATCTGCGGCAACCATGACGGCGCGAAGATCGAGGTGAAGGCCATCCTCGACGAATTCGGGTTCGACGTCGCGGATATGGGAGCCGTCGAAGGCGCGCGCGCCATCGAGCCGCTCTGCATCCTCTGGTGCATTCCTGGATTCCTGAGTAACAGCTGGACGCACGCATTCAAGCTGCTGCAGCGGTAGGGTGCGCACCCACGTGGTCGATTTCGTCATGAAACCGAAATAGAAGGGAAGGGATGAAACCAACCCTGTCGAACCAGCCGCACTCCGGGGCGCCAAGGAGCGTCGTCACAGCAGCCACACCGACAGGCCGTACCCGGGTACACCTGACTGGCAGTCCCGTCAGAAGCGCCATCGTTTCCTCTTTGCCACTTTTTGCCACGAATGGCGGCACTATGCACTTCGAACAGCAACGAACGGCGACGATCGGAACAATCAGCCGCAGACAAACGCGGTTGGCGATGATCGGCTACAAACCTTGGCGAACTCTTTAGGACTTGTGCCGTGGGGGCGCCCGACACCCGAGCCGACGTGAATCGCCACCGCACAGCGTCGTCGCGCGCAGATGCTCAGTGTTCGCCGCTTGGTTTCTAATGCCACAGCCTACAGCTGCCAACCGTGAACATGAAGCCCAAGGAAAGCTTCCCTGGCCTCCGGTCATCGTCTACAGCCTAATGGCCGTCGGAGCGACCGGCGGCATTGCTGTCTTCATGAAGTCCGCCGCCTTGGACACGCGCTCGCCCGTCTGGTTCCTGCTAGCGCCTCTGGCGATGTGGGCGCCCGCGCTGGCGCGGTTCGTCGTCCTGCGGACAGTGGACCGACGCTTTCGGGCCACGCTTCCCCTTCAAAACTTCGCCGGTGTAGGAGGGCACGCTACCGTCGTCGCCCTCGCTCTTCCGATCGTCGTCTACGGAACCGCCTACGGCATCGCTTGGATCGCAGGCTGGGTCTACTGGAGTCCCGGCGGCGGGCTTTGGACGACGAACTCGCGCATTGCTCTCAACGTGCTCGTGAACGCCTCAATCCTTCGGACGTACGGCACCATGACTGCTCTTGGAGAGGAGCTTGGCTGGCGAGGCTATCTCCAGCCGCGCCTCGACACCGCGGGCGTGCGCGGCAGCTTCGTTGTTGTTGGACTCTTTTGGTCCATCTATCACGCACCGTTCACGCTGGTTGATTGGAGCGGTACGACTGCCGGTCTGGCCTTCGCGCTGGCGAAAGGCCTGGTCCTCGATGTTTCGCTGTCGTATCTGTGGGCACAGCTGTCGTATCGCGCCAAAAGCCTCTGGCCAGCCGTCTTCCTGCACAGTTTCCATAACGGCGTGTCGCAGTGGCTATTCCCGAAGTTCTTCGCCGGTGGCGACGAGACGTGGCTCGGGGAAGGCGGCGTGCTACCGCTCTCTTGTTACGTCGTCGCGGCGATCGGTCTAGCAATCGTCGTCCGGAGGCAGGGCGGTCGTTGACTCGGGTCGTGACGCGCCGTATCGAAGTCGAGTGAATCCGAGGCCCTATCTCGCGGGCGACGGGGGCGTCGCCCCCTTCCAGTCTTCGACCTTCAGGCTCGGCACGCGTTGGAATTCCGTAGTGTTGTGCGTGACGAGTGTCAGCTTGCGAGCCTTGGCCTGCCCGGCGATGAGCACGTCATAGGGACCAATCGGCGTCCCCTTTGATGCAAGGTGAGCGCGGATTTCTCCTGCCTGCCGGGCGTCTTCTTGATCGAATTCAAGCACGGGAAACTGGAGCCCGTCCACGCGGGCCACGTTCTTCTCGACCCGCTGGCTCTTGAACGCGCCGTAGTACAGTTCGTGGATTACCACCGCAGACACGCCGAAGTCTCGCGGCGCGTACCGCCGTATCCGTCGCGCGATCGGCGAGGTCGAATCGTTGAGCAGTGCAATGACCGCGTTCGCGTCGAGCAGGTAGCGCATCAGCGGAACACCTTGCGCAGTTCGGGTCGCTCCGTCGGTTCGGGCTGTTCGCGCACGGCCGCCACGAAGTCGTCATCGAGTTCGCCCGTCAGGGCGTCAAGCCAGTCCCACGACTCGGGTACCGGCTCCAGCACAATCGTCCGGCCACGCCGGCGGATCCGGACCTCCCGGCCATCGACGCGGAAGGCGCGCGGCAATCTGACCGCTTGCGATCGCCCCGACCAAAAGACCTTTGCCGTCTCCATCACGCCCTCCCGGATGAGATATACCAAACGAATATACCATCCTGGGTCGCGTCCCGCAACGCCATCGCGGCCTCACGCCACACGTCGCAGCCCTTCAATCTGCCGCAGCCGGGGCGCCAGCCCCAGCGACGACCCTATCGCGACTGACACAATCCTCGCGGCGTCCATGTGTGCGTCACGGTGGTCGCTGGCTGCGACCGATCGTGCAGGATGAGAACGATGGCGCGCCGTGTGCTGTTTCCCGTGGCCGTCAAGTGCATTGGCGGTCCGGCTGGAATAATGACCGCGGGCCCCCCTGCGCGTCCGACCATGCTCCCGTCGGGCGTCTCAAGGCAGGTCTCACCAGTCATCGTGTACCAAGCTTCCGGACCCGAGTGCGTGTGTGTCGATGATTCCATCCCCGGCGTGAATATCGCTTCCATGTAGGTCGCGGAGTACTCGATCGTTGAACTCACAGGGAGCGGACCAATGTGCGCAACGTGGTCTGCGGACCCCGCGCGGAAGTCAGCATTGGCGATCGTCATCAGCCAGATCTGCCCGAGCGCTTCAATGACGGCTGCCCCAGGCCGCTTTGCAGCTTCAGCTGCCGCACGAGTAGGGAATGTGTCCAAGTGCCAGAATACCGGTTCCGGCGATACACGCCCGACAGGTTCGTCAACGATGATCCAGCACCCGACCTCGCGCACGCGCTGGGCGATCGGCACGCACGTCGGCATGTCCGGGGTCTGTGTTTGTGAGGCCCGGGAGGACGGCTGTATGGGCGACGCGAGCGACAGCCAGACTGCCATGAGAGCGGCGGTGTTCATGCCGTGATTATAGGAGCAACCCCGCAGAGATTCGCAGACCCCAAGGGCGCCTGGAACGATGGGCGCCTTCGAACTGCTCAGGCGGTTTGCCTCATTGAATCGACCGCACGAAGCCAGGCCGTCGTGTGGTTCCAACTCGCAAAGATCCGGCTCACCACCTTCATTCCAACCACTTCCAGCATTTTCGAAGACGAGACTCTGCGCACAGTTCTGTAATCCCTGACGCAGGGAATGACATCGCGACGACCTGAATCTCTCGCAAATGGCCCGGACGTGTCTGGTATGCGTGTTGGACGATGGTCCTGCGGCCGTGGTACGCAATCGCCCAATGGACGCAAGAAGGCGCAGAGAATCCACGCGTGGTCTATGCGTCGCGGCGTGGCTGCTCGCCATCGGGATTTCGATGGTCGGCTGCGCAGGTTCGTCCCCGCTGTCACCGAGCGAAACACCCGGGGCTGCAGTTCCGAACATCTCTGCTCAACCGCAGAGTCAGACGATCACGGCCGGCGGCACCGCGACGCTGACAGTGTCGGCCGCGGGCGCCGGCACGCTGACGTATCAGTGGTACCAGGGATCGTCGGGCGAGACTTCGTCGCCCGTTGCCGAGGCGACCGCCGGCAGCTTCACGACGCCAGCGTTGAACACGACGCGCAGCTACTGGGTCCGCGTCTCGAACGATCGTGGCGAGCGCCGACTCCACGACCGCCACCGTGACGGTGACAGCGACGCCGAGCGAGTCTGCCGCATCGCCACCAGCGATCACGAGACAGCCCGAGGACCAGTCGATCGCCAGCGGCCAGAGCGTCGCACTGACAGTGAGCGTCACCGGAACCGACCCGATGGCGTATCAGTGGTACTCGGGCGCGAGCGGTGATACGTCGGTGGCAGTGTCGGGCGCGACTGGAAGCGACTTCCTGACGCCGGTCCTGACGGTGACGTCGTCATTCTGGGTTCGCGTGTCGAACGCCGCAGGCTCCGTGAACTCGTCAACGGCGATCGTCAGGATTTCGAACACGACGCCCTCAACATCACCTGCGCCGCCAGTCGTGCCTCCGTCGATCACGTCGCAGCCCGCACCGAAGTCGGTGACGTCGGGACAGAGCGCAACGCTCGTTGTGGGCGCCAGCGGCACGGCCCCGCTGATGTTTCAGTGGTACTCGGGTTCGAGCGGCGATACCCTGTCGCCGGTCCCGGGAGCGACCTCCTCGTCCTTTCCGACCCCGCCGCTCACGGCGACCACCAGCTACTGGGTTCGGGTGTCGAACAGCGCCGGCAGCGTCAACTCGGCCGCCGCGACGGTGACCGTGGCGCCGCCGCCGCCCTCGGGTTCACCATCACTCGAGGATCAAGTGATCGCGCTCGTCAACCAGTTCCGAACCTCGGGGGCGACCTGCGGCGGCGTTTCCCGTCCACCGGTCGCACCGCTCGCGCTCGATCTGAATCTGCGTCAAGCCGCGCGCGGGCACAGCCAGGACATGGCCGCCAACAACTATTTCTCCCACACGAGCCTGGACGGCCGGACGTACGCGCAGCGCATTGCGCAGTCCGGATACTCTGGGATCCACGCGCTCGGCGAGAACATCGCGGCAGGTCAGGCATCCGCGCAGACCGTCGTCAACAGCTGGATGCAGAGCACCGGCCACTGCGAGAACATCATGCATCCCGCCTTCCACGTGATTGGCGTCGGCTACGCCTTCAACCCCGTCGTCGACTTATCAGCACTACTGGACGCAGGATTTCGGCGGGTGACGGTAGACAGCCGCCGGTCGTGACGCCACTACAGCGCGACCTCAGCGCGCGGTTGGCCGCTGCTGCGACTTCTCAGGCGGCCCGCCGAATGTGACAATGCTCTACCCGATTGTCCTCGAAATCGAAGAGAGCGGCGCCGTGAGCGCCTACGTGCCGGGGCTGCCAGTGTATGCCGCGGCAGATTCCCACGCGAAAGCCGAGCGCGCCATCCGCACGGTCCTGGCCGAGTATCTCAACGCGCACCCGACGAGTCGGCCAGGCGCACGAGTCCGCGTCGCACGCGTTTCCGATCGAGGGAAGACGCGAGTCAGGGTCGTTGGTGTTGCCGCTCTGATGGGCGCAAAGCGCAGCGACGCGAAGGCGCGAGCCTCGCGTGCCAACGGCCGACTCGGCGGGCGCCCTCCGAAACACGCGACCACACGAACCACTGGGACGAAGACATCGCGCTGACGGGTCGCCGCTGCGGCGTTCTCACCGACCTCACGCGGCGCGTCTGAGCCCGTCAACCTGGCGCATCCACCCGTCCAGCTGGTTCCAACTCGCGAACTCTAGGCTCGCCATCTTTTCATCAGCACTCTCGGACGGGCTCCCATGCGAACGACCGCTGGATCCACAACCCGCGATAAGGTCCGCGCGCATCGCACCCGATTGCGGAAGGCGGGCCTTCGTCCCGTTCAGATTTGGGTTCCGGACGTGCGGTCGAAGTCCTTTGCTCAGGCCGCGCACCGTCAGTCGCGGGCGGTGGCGAAGAGTCCTCGCGCCACGCAGGACCAGTCGTTCGTCGACGCCATTTCTGCCTGGAATGAGGAATGAAACGGGGCGAGATATGGACCGTCGCGGGTGGAGCGGCCTGTGCGGGCAAGCCGCGACCCGCGGTCATCGTCCAGGACGATCGGTTCGACGCGAACGATTCGATCGTCGTGTGCCCCTTGACCACCGATCCGACGCCGGCACCGATCTTTCGGCTCTCTGTCCAGCCCAGTGCCCAGAGTGGACTGCGCGCACCATGCCGGATGATGGTGGACAAGTTGACGGCCGTGCCGAGGAAACGTCTCGGAAGGTTGGTCGGCTCACTGCCCCCCGAAGAAGTAAAGGCCCTGAACCGCGCCATTTTCGTATTCCTGGGTTTGGCGGAAACGGAAGCATCGCAAGGTTAGCTTCACGCCGCGCCTCGGAGCCCGTCCAACCGCCTCAGCCACGCAGCCATCTGGTTCCAACTCGCGTACTACATGGCAGCCGGCAATTCCCCCGCCATGATGGAGAAGAATGTCGGCCAGGGCTCGCAGTCCCTCTAGACCTATCGCGATGCCGCGGGTCAGTACCTCGATGGTGCCAAGAGCTATCGATTGCACATCGATCGACATCTTCTTTGGCCCGGAGCAGCCGAAGGAGAAGGGCAACTGGATCCGAACTCACGAATCGCGTTCGCCTGTCTTACTGACAAGCGATGTGTGACGGCCTCGCCCGTGAAGTCCTGGGCGCTAACGCCCGCCGACGTCATGAGCCCTGAGGCCGAAGGCAAGGATGTGGTCGTCGCCGAACTCGATGAAGTGAAGGGAACGTGCCCGGCAGCCAATGAAGCCGGTGGTATATTGCTGCCGGATTTCCGTGAAAGGCGATCGATGCCCTCTCGCTGGCCCGCGCGCTGCCCTGGCGCTGGCGCTGCTTGCTGTCCTTGCCGGAACGGCGCACGCACAGCCGAAGGCGGACGTCGTCCATCTGGCCAATGGCGACCGAATTACGGGCGAGGTAAAGAATCTCAATCGCGGCCAACTCGAGCTCTCGACCGACGATGTGGGGACGCTGTATTTCGAATGGGACAAGATCGTCTCCCTCTCGGCCGTGGGGCAGTTCGATGTGACGACCACGGATGGAAGTCGTTTCCTCGGCGGCTTGGCGGCCGGGGACCCGAAAACCCTCGTCATCGTCGTTGAGGCGGCAACCCATGTGCCGCTGCAGATGATCGACGTCGCCTCGATCACGCCGATCGGAGCCAGCTTCTGGGCGAGGCTGGACGGGTCGATCGACATCGGTTACAGCTACACCAAGTCGAGCGAGGTTTCGCAGCTCAACATCAACGCGGACAGCATATTTCGACGACCGGCCTTCGAGGCGAGGTTCGACGCGTCGGCCACGTTCACAGAGAACGGGGACGACGGCGAGCGTGACGACAGAGAGACGATTCAGGCGTTGTACCAGCGCTATCGCGGCCCGCGCCTGTTTATCGCATCAGGCGTTGGGTTCGAGAGTAACGAGAGCCTCGGCCTGCTGCTGCGGTCGCAGATTGCCGTTTCCGCCGGGGCCCGGCTCATCAACGACAGCCGCGCCCAGCTGACTATTGGCGGCGGCATAGCCGCCAACGACGAACGCAGCGTGGACATCGATCCGACGCAGAACATCGAAGCGCTGTTCACGTTCAGGCAGTCGTACTACCGGTACGATCGGCCGAAGACGAACATCGACATCGGCTTTCAGTACTACGCGAGCCTGAACAACTGGGGCCGCCAGCGTCTGCAGCTGGATGCCGGTGTCAGACGCGAGGTTCTGAAGGATTTTTTCCTTGCGATCAACATGTTCGACACGTTCGACAGCCGGCCCCCCAGCCCGGATGCAGCCAAGAACGACGTCGGCGTCTCTCTTTCCGTCGGTTGGAGTTACTAGGCGCGGTTGCTGTCACTTGCGCTTCCCGACCTCCGCCTTCGCCGCTACACGTCGGCTCTGCTTACCTCGCCAGGGGATAGCGATCGACCCGGAGCATCGAGTCGCCGACGGTGCCGCTCGTCCAGGCGACGACGGCTGCGTCGGCAAGTGAGACAACGGCTGGAGACGACCCAGGCCTGTCGCCGACGAGCTGCCTGGCGAATTGAAAGCCGTTGCCGCCTTGCCTTCCCCTGGCGACGACGACCTTCCGTCCGCCTTTCACTTCCTCGTCCCAGACAACCGTGGCCGTTCCATCGGCGTCCACATCGATCTGCGGATGGGCGGGCATTCCCTCCGTCGGAATCCGCTGGCGCTTTGTGAAGGTCTGGCCATCTTTCGAGACCGCGTAGAACAGGCCGAGGTTCTCCTCGCCGGCCGAGTTGCGAACCAGGGTCGGCCATACGACGTGGATGGTGTTCATCCGATCGATGGCCACCGCGGGCCCATTCTCGGGACATCCGTCGAGAATCCAGTTGTCCTCGCTCACGCGCACCGGCGGTCCGAACGTGCGTCCGCCGTCCGACGACTTCACGAGCGCGATGTCGCGGACATTCCCTGCATACACATGCCGCCAGGCTGCGACGATCGTCTTGTCGCGCCCGGTTGCAATCGATGTCTTGCAGCAGTAGCAGACGCCAGGCGCAATCGACCGGGGACTGGCCGGGTCGCCGAGCCGAGCGAAGAAGATTCGGGAGAACTGGGCGCGGGCGACGCCATCCTCGGGAGATCGGCCGCTCGCCGCTGCGTGTTGGTGTGTGCCGCCAGCCGCCGTGCTCGGCGTGCGTGCCGGCACATCGCGATGGTCCAGCCAGACGGCCACGACGCCGCCATCTGGCGTGGCGACGGCAGACTCCCACCCGCGATTTCCCGTGGCCTCGCTTCCCGGAACCGGCTCAGCCGGTCCAAATGTCTTCCCGCCGTCGTTGGAACGGGCCGACACGAGGCGCGTTCCCGACGTCGACCTCGCCGTCCACAACACGACGATGGCCGGATGGGTCGACGGCCGCGGACTCAGGACGATTCGCGGCGGCTGCTCGGCAGATGCGCTCGCCTCGCCCGGCACCCGGTTCACGCGCACGGGCGGTCCGAACGAACGCCCGCGGTTGCCGCTCATCGACGCGTAGACGTCGGCGACGCCGTCCTTCGTGCGGGCCGACCAGGCGATCCCGACCGACGCTCCGTCCGAGGAGATGGACACATGTGCGTTGGTGCGGCCCGCGACGCCGATGGCGAGAGCGCTCTCGTTCGGCGGCGCCGGGCTTGCGGCGACGATCCATGACGCGAGCGCGACGCTGGCTGCTCCCATCGACCAGGCACCTGTCTTCATGTGGCCACTCCTTGCCAGGGTTAGAACGTGTACCGCACGCCGAACTGCAGGCTCCGGGGATCGCCGACCGCCGTCACCGTGTTGAACGACGGCAGCGGACTTGATGGATACGATCCGGAGCCGAACGTCGTGTTGCGCGTAATCGGGTTCACTCGATTCGTCAGGTTGAACGCCTCAACCAGGCCCTCGACCCGGCCGCCGGGGAAGCGGAACGACCGGCTCACGCGCAGGCTCCACGTGAAGAAGTCGCTGCCCGTGCCCGCGTTCCGCGGGATGAACTCCACCTGGCGGACGTCGAAGTTTGCCGTCGAGACCGACCCATCCGCAAGCGGTCGTCCTGCCGTTCCCTGCAGGCTGTTGACGCCGGATACGATGTTGAACGGCAGCGATGAGTAGTACTGCAGCATCGTGCTTGCCTGGAACCCGTGGCTGATCTTCTCCCACACTGTCGTGCCCGCGCGCATCGGCGAGTTGACCGATGCGCTGAGGACGAGACGATGCCGCTGGTCGTTGTCGGATCGCCCCCAGTCGTTCATCACATTGGTGGGGTCGGTCGGCGAGCTGAAGAATGCCTCGCCGAGGTTGTTCATCGATTTCGAGAGCGCGTAGCTCGCCCGAACGGCGTACCAGTCGGTCGGACGCTGAACGAACGTGAGGTGCAAGCCGTGGTAGTTCGACTCGCCTGCGCCCTGGTACTGACTGTTGTTCGCGTAGGTCGGGACCGGCCGGCAGCCGTTGTTCGTGCCCGCCGCCACGCAGGTCGGCACGTTCTGGTTGATCGCCATCAGCAGGTTCTGGCCGCGAAAGTACTGATATCCGACAGTGATCGTGCTGGTGCCTCCCAGCACTCGCTCGATTTCGATGTTCGCCTGGCTCGAGTAGGCGTTCTGCAGATCCTTGTCCATCGTCGTGATCGAGACGAGGGCCGTCGACGGCAGACGATCCGGCAGGATATCGGGGAAGACCGGAGCGCCCGCCTGTGTCGGCAGAATGCCCGATACCTGAGGCTGGCGGAGCTGGGTGACGTCCGTCGTGTTCCCCGCCGACAGGAGCGCGTTGGCAACCGCGCGCAGCGGCACCCGGTCGAAAAAGACCCCGGCCCCGCCTCGCACAAGGAACCCTTGAGACGCTGTTGGTGCCCACGCAAAGCCCACGCGGGGAGAGACGTTGTTGGTGTCGGTGCTGATCGTCTCGAGGAACTGCAAATCGTAGCGAAGACCGAAATTGAGCGTCAGCCGCGAGCTCGCACGCCACTCGTCCTGGGCGAAGAACCCCACGTTCGGATTCTTCTGGTTGATCACGGGATCGCCAAACGTTTGTGCGTACCCGCTGTAGTTCGAGGCCAGGAAGTTTGCCATCGACGAGAAGGTGTAGCTTCCCCGGAACGTCCGGAGGAAGGTGATCGTGTCGTCGTTGAAGATGAAGTCCACGCCACCGCGCAGCGCATGCGCGCCGGCATAGTGCGACACGTTGTTGACGACCTGGAAGAGCGTGTTCTCGCGGCGCGTCGGGCTGCTCGAGAGTGTGCCGAACGTCGCCACGCCCGAGATGATGACCTGCGGGCCGATCTGATCGGCGGCATACCCCTTGAGATCGCTGGTCGAGACCTGCGCACGGGTTTCGTTGATCGTGTTGCGCGACAGCGTCCAGACGTTGCCGATGGCGATCGACTGGTCGATGTTGTCGAGGTTCTGTGATGCCGAGGCGGCATTCAACGCGCCGGCGCCGCGCGCGTTGCTCGACTCGACCTGGTAGAGGGCATATCGCACGCTGAGCTGGTCGCCGTCGGCCAGGCGATGGTCCACCTTGCCGAGCACGTTCGTGCTGTGAATCGGGTTGGGATACAGACCCGTGGCGACCGGGATGCCCTCATAGCCTGTCCGCGTCAAGTGCGCGTTGATGATCGGCACGTTTTGATCCGTGATCGTCACGACGCCCGTCTGATCGAGCACCTTCCGTTCGACGTTGGTGAAGAAGAAGGTGCGATTGAGCGCGATCGGTCCGCCCAGGCTGCCCCCGAACTGCTCCTGATCCATCGGCAGCGTCATGTTGGTCAGTGCGTTCTTCCCATTGAACCGATCGTTGCGGAAGAAGCCGTAGAGGGTTCCGCCCAACGCGTTGGTGCCGCTCTTCGTCACCACGTTGACGTATCCGCCGAGGGCGCGTCCGAGCTCCGCCTGTCCGCCGCCCGTCACCACTTGAAACTGCTCGATGGCGTCGACGCCGAACGTGATGCCGCTGAGCCCGGCGGCATCGTCGTTGGCCGACACGCCATCTACGATGAAGCTGTTCGACAGATTGCGCTGACTGGCGATCGAAAGCCCTTGGCCGGGGACTGCAGACGTTTCGGCGAAGAGCTGCGTGCTGTTCGTGTTCGTCGGTGAGACTCCTGGGACGAGTAGGGCCAGATCGAGAAAGTTCCGGCCGTTCATCGGCAAGCTCTGAACTTCGGCCTGCGGAACCGTGCCGGCAATCTGGCTCCGCGCCGTTTCGAGTACCGGACTGTCGGCCACGACCGTGAGCGCGGTGTCGACACCGGCGACCTCCAGGGTGATCGGAATATCGAACGCCGAGCCGGCGCTCAGCTCCAGCGTGCGGGCGCTCTCTCTGAATCCCTTGAGGCTCGCTTTCAATTCGTAGGGACCGATTCGTAAGTACGCGAAACGGAAACGCCCGTCCTCCTCCGTGCTGGCTTCCACCGTGACGTTCGTGTCGGTCTGGCGTACGGTGACCAGCGCACCGGGGACCGCGGCGCCCTGCGGATCCAGCACGCGACCTGCGATGGTCGCCTGGTTGATTGTCTCCTGCGCGCGTATCGTGTTGACGGAGGCCAGGGCGAAACACGCCACGACCGCCAGACGAAACAAATGAGACTTCACCGTAGTCCTCCCTTAGGGGTCACCCTTCATCGTGTCTGAAATGTGGATGCACACGTCGGGACGTTGCGCAGGCGCAACAGTCCAACGCGGCTCATTCAGCGACGGGGACGGCTACGCGCGAGGAGGGGGAGGATCTGGAGGGACAGGACGAAGACCGATGCTGCGAGCGGCGGCACGGCCCACGTACGTTTCCAGCTCTGCCGGCTTGCTCAATAGAGCGGGATCTGGAATGAGTCCAGCGGCGCCAGCCAGCGTGGTCAGGACAGCGTCGTGAGTGTTGGCGGCCTGCATGCCGCACGGTCCTGAACTCTTGGCCGGTTTCTGGTGCATGGGGCACACCATGTCTGGCCCATGCACGCACGTGCAGTCGGCCACATCGGAATCCGCCGCGGTGACCCACAGGACGACGGGGAACAGCACGACGCTCCCAGCGTGGCAGAACAGCCACATCGCTGTGAACGGAGCGAGAACCCGGCGCAGTGCGATCATCGACGACTTCACGTTATCGTCCTGACGCCCAGGCTGTCAAACACCTCCGGCGCGATGTTGTCGCGACGGGCAGCCGAGTGCCCTTGAACACCCAGGCACCACTGATTTTGCCGGGGATGCTCTCGACGGCCTGGCACTGGGACCAATCAAGGGGTGCCATGGTCTGAACTCCTCACCTTCTCGTTCACCAGTCACTGCGCGTCCGTCCGGTCAGGCAGTAAGATGAAACGGCTGTCACGGTGGCGAAGAGGCACCATTGGACGTACGAGCGCTGATGCGCGACGAATGGGTGGAACTCGCCGCGACGGCGAGCGACGAGGATCTGCGCGAACGGATCCTGACGGGATTCAAGTCCGGGAAGCCGTTCACTCCGTACTTTCCGACACTGCCGCTTCCGCAGCCGATCGCCTCCGTGCTCGACTTCGGCTGCGGACTCGGCCGCAACTTTCCCTACCTGACGACCGTGGCGGCGCGCGTCGTGGGATTCGACCTGCCGGAGATGATCGCGCGCACCCGCGAGCTTGGACCGCCCGGCGCCGTCGTACTGTCGAGCGACTGGGACGCGGTCCGCGCGATGCCGTTCGACCTGATCTTCGGGTCGCTCGTCCTTCAGCACATCCCCGAGGACTGGTGCCGGCGCGTCCTGGCCGACTTCGCCCGAATGGCGCCAGCGACGTATCTACTTGCGCGCGGGCAGGGCGACTTCGGGTTCAACGCGCTCGATCTCGTAGCAGGCTCCGGCGACCTCGATCCCGGCGAGTGCCGCGTCGTCGATCACGATCCGGAGACGCACCAGCTGCGCGTGCTCGGGACGGTGCCCTTCGACACCGCGCTGGCGGCAGACGATCCGCGCCACTTCGAGGTGCTCTTGCGCTCGCGTGTCTTCGGCAGGTGACCTTGATGTCTCGCGGTTCAGTGTATGATTGGGCTTCTGCTGCTTTTCTGAGCCCTTGGCCGCCCCGGCCTAGTCCTCACCGAAGCTATTGTGAGGGCTTGATGTCAACCTATCCACCAGTCGCCTCGCTAGACGGTACCCCACATACGCCCCCCGCTCCCTCGGCTTGCGTCTCGTGTGCATCCTCGTCGATCACCACGACCGCGACGAGCCCTGACCCGGGCGCCTATTGGCGCTGCCGTGACTGCGGCGCAATCTGGAATGTGTCGCGCCACATTCCTCAGAGCGGCGCGGGATCGCGACGACGGTGATCGCGCGCAATCTCTCCGCCCAACTCCGCGAGCTGATCGCAGCACTTGATCGACGGGTTCCCCGTAAGCACCATGCAAGCGAGGCGACGATCGCGCAAGACGCCGCCACTCTACGGGAAGAAGCTCTCCAGCGGCTGAACCAAGTCGGCGAGCAGCCTGGGACGGACGCTGGTGAATCGAAGGATTTGACTGTCGCGGATTGCCTGCAGAATTAGAGTGGACTGCGAAAGAATCTGACCGTGGATCTAGAACATCAGCTTCCAGACCCGGAACCGCCTGACGGCGGCACCTGGGTCGAGTCGTGCAGCAATTGCGGGCAGCGATTCGCGATCACCGGCGGCAGTGGGCCGCAGAGTAAGTTCGAAGACATCCGCTGCCCGGCGTGTCACGCCTTCTGGGGTCGAAGGCCATCCAAGCACGGCTTTCAGACAACCGTGCTCAACGTCCCGGGAACCGGAGGGCACTAAAGCGAGTGCCGTTCAGTGGCTTTGGTCCTTGTCGCATACCCACCGCAAGGGCTCGTCTGCACCATCCCGACGAAACTGCATCCGGCCATCACATCCACCGCGCGTGCACGGTTTCGAATCTCCTCGTGCTGCCATGTCTCTCCTCCACGTTCGACAGTACCGACGGACGCATCCTCAGGCTATGCAGAATGGCGCACAAAGCCGAGGGGTCTCCTTCACCGTAGCAGGAAGTAGCCGTTCAGGATGGCTGCACCCAGGACGAACACCGCAGCGGCGATGATGAACGTGCGGCGGGTTGCTCGATCGTTGGCGGCGCCGCGTGCCTGCCATGCTGCCCAGTGCTCCTCAGAACCCTGATCCACGATTACTGCTTGAGCTGACTCTTGTGCCATGCACTGACCTTAGCTCGTTGTCAGAATCCGTGTTGTGCTGTTCGGCACAGCGGTGGAGAGCCGCGGCTCGATGCTAAGGAAGCGCCGGAGCGTTGCGCGCCCCTTTCTCCCAGTATTGCGGCTTGTCACGCTAGCTGCAGTCGACCACCGCAAAGGCAGTCGCCCCATCCCGGACGCTCGCCTTTACGGGATCCTTGCACCACCCGAGAAGGTACTCACCGGGCGGAAGGTTATCGAACGCGAAGAAGCCATCCCGATTGCTGATGGCCTCCCGGTTGACGGCGCCCGTCAGGGTGAGGCGTGCGGATGCAGCGGTACCGAACTCGTTAACAGCGAAACCCCAGATCGAACCCTTCACATCGCCAAAGCACGCGAAGTTGACAACCGTTCGCTGACCCTTTCTCACGGTCGCGGACTTGCTCGTGGCGTCGCAGGTCAATCCTGGCGGCGTCTTGATGACCACGACATGATCCCCGGCAGGCACTGTTCCCCACTCCCAACTACCGCTGGCAATGGTCGTGTCAAAAGCCCACCCACTCTGCAGCGCCACAAACACGATCGGGCGAGCCTCGCCATTGATCGTCACCGTGCCGCCAAGCGCTCCGACCGGACCAGCCCCCGGCACCTGCGGCACCGTGGACGGCGCTGTAGGAGAACCGGACCCACACCCAAGCGCCATAATCAACGCAGCGACCTGAGCCGAAACCGCCGCGGCGCGCCAAAAGCTGACTCTCCACATGACCGTCCTCCCTGTCACGCTACTCGAAGCAGTAGACCCCAACGCCATCTCGAAGTCTTGAAATTGCGGTTGAAAAAGGCTGAAAAAACCTGTCAAATCCCTCCGGAACCATGTCGGCAAGTCGCCCCACCCCATCACTCGCCGTGTACACGTTCGGCCCGTTCCGCTTCAACGTCACGCTTCGCCGGCTCTACAAGCACGACGAGCCGATTGCCCTCACACCCAAGGCGGCCGAAACCCTGCTGGCTCTGCTCGAACGGGTCGATCGGGTCGTCGAGAAGGACGAGCTCCTGCGCGTCGTCTGGGGTGACGTCTTCGTCGGCGAGGACACGCTCGCGCAGAACATCTCCACGCTGCGCCGCGTACTCGGCGACGATGCCAGCCGGCCCCAGTTCATCGCCACGATACCGCGCCGAGGCTACCGGTTTGTGGCTCCTGTCACGACCCTGCAGAACGAAGCCGAACGGAACGAGCTGAAAACACCGGCGAGCCCAAAGTACCTGACGCCTGTCACCACCGGACGCGCCGCAGCCGTCGCAATCGCTCTCGTGCTGATCGGGTTGGCCGTGCCACGTCTCTGGACAACCGAGGACGTTCGACATCCCGCAGCCGAATTCAGCGTTTCTGAGCCGGACGACCACCAATTCTCGGCGTCGGGTGGCATGCTGGCCGTGTCACCAGACGGCAAGCATCTGGCGTTTGTCGCGACCGACCCCAGTGGCACCAGTTCGCTGTGGCTACGGCCGCTTGGCTCCTCGACCCACCGGATGGTCGAGGGCACCGACGGGGCGGCACAGCCATTCTGGTCGCCCGACAGCCGAACGATTGCCTTTTTCGCAAACAAACGGCTGAAGGCAGTCGACGTCGTGTCTGGTGCCGTACGCGTCATCGCCCCGCTCGCGAGCGCCCGAGCGCTGGGAGGAACGTGGAGCCGTCGCGAAGAGATCCTCTTCAGCGTCCCGGGCGACGGTTTGCACATCGTGCCAGCCTCCGGTGGACTGCCATCGCGCGTCACGCCCGCCGTCGATGACGCCTGTAGCGGCTGCAGCGCCTGGCCCTCCTTCCTTCCTGACGGACGGCATTTCCTCTACACCCTGACGCCGGCAAAGGGAGGGGTACCGGGAATCTACGTTGCCGAACTGGGTAAGGCGGATGGCCGGCTCCTGATTGATACCCTCTCAGCATCTGCGTATCTTGCGTCCGGCTCTCTGTTGTTCGCGCGTGACGGCACTGTGTACATGCAGCCTTTCGATGCGGAGCGCTTGGAAGTTATGGACACGCCGCGGCCAATCATCGATGGCGTCGCGTTCAACGCGCGGACCGGGCGTTTCATGGCATCGATGTCCGAGGCTGGCGTCCTGGCATTCCGGAGACCGTTGATCACTGAACTCGTGTGGGTCGATCGCGCCGGCGCCTCGCAGGCTGTTGTGGCATCACCAGCGATTTACCTGGACTTCTCGATCGCGCCGGATGGGAGGCGCGTAGCTGCGGCGCGAGTCAACGCTCACACCGGCACGAGCGATGTGTGGGTGTTCGGTGAAGGCATTGAGACGCGCGTCACGGATGCACCCGGTTGGCACGGTGATCCTGTGTGGACGGCCGATGGCACGCACGTCGTGTACAGCTCGCGACGCGGCAACCGCTGGGGCATCTATCGCCGCTCGCCCGCGCCGCTAGGTCCGGAAGAACTCCTCCTCGACACCGACGCTCCGGTCGCGCCCCTCCAGGCTCTGCTGTCAACGGAAGTGATCTTCGCCATGCGCCACGCCAGCCAATCGTTCGACGTCTGGCGGCTGGCGGAGGGAAGATCGACGGCGCTCATTGAAATCGGCGGGTTCTATCCCAGCGATGCCCGGTTGTCTCCAAACTCGAAATGGCTCGCCTACGGACGTCCGGAATCCGGGTCTGGAGTCGCCGGTCAGACCATGTATATCAGCAGTCCTTCGCTCGCCAGCGATCGCCGGGTCGTCGCTGACGGCGCGTCATCGCCGCGATGGCGCGCGGACGGGCGGGAGCTTTTTTATCTTGCCCAGGACTCCACTGTGGTGGCGGTCCCGCTCGACCCAGCCTACGCACCTGACGATGGACGCAGGAACGTGCTCTTCCGGACAACCGGCCTTGCGATGACCGGTCTCAGCGGTCAGCTTTACGATGCGGCGCCCGACGGCAGTGGTTTTATCGTCAAGCGCGAGGTCGGTTCGTCGCCCATCCAAGTGCGGGTGAATTGGACAGTCCCGTAGAGGTAGCCCGCACGGTTGCCCAGAAATGAAGGCGCGTGTAAGGGGGCTCTCGCCTCCTCTGACCGAATCGTGTTAAGTCTTGGATCCGCATGAAGCTGGCGTCGGCCGGTCTTGTCGCTGTTCTCGTCTTCCTCGCAACCGCGTGCGGAACGTCGTCCACCACCGTCACGGGGCCGTCCCCCGACAGGTGTGCGATCACTGCGGCACACTCGATGGCATCGGTCGGCGCATCCGGCGGGAGCGGGCGCTTGACGGTGACAGCGGCGCGCGAGTGCACGTGGTCGGTAGCGAGCAGCGCCTCATGGATTACGTTCTCCACGCCAGCGGGCGGACAGGGCGACGGCACGGTCGACTACGTGGTTGCCGCCAATCCGAGCACCGAAGAACGCCGCGGCGGCCTTGTCGTCGGCGGCCAGACACTCCAAGTGGTGCAGACAGCGTCGGCGTGCCAGTTCCAGCTGCAGCCATCGAACCAAGATGTCGGCGCGGACGGCGGCAGCGGAAGCTTCAGCGTCTCGACGCCGAGCACGTGTAGTTGGTCTGCGTCGACGTCGCAGGACTGGATCTCGATCGCGACCGGTGGCGCACAGAGCGGCAACGGCACCGTGAATTTTTCGGTCGCCGCGAACACGGGCCGCATTCGCGAAGGTGCCATCACCGTCGGCGGCCAGGTCTTCGCGATTCTCCAGTCCGCTCCGGCGTGCCTGGCACGCCTCTCCGCGGCTGGCCTCACCGTCGACGCCAGCGGCGGAACCGGTTCGGTCAATGTGACGATGCCACCCGGATGCGCGTGGACGACATCCAGCAGTGCCCCCTGGGTGTCGATAACCAGCGGCGCGTCTGGCACCAGCAATGGCACCGTGAGCTTCACGGTTCAGGCCAACGCGGAGGCTGCGCGCAACGCGACGTTGACGATCGGCGGCCAGCTGTTCACGATCACGCAACTGCAGGCCGCCTGCAACTACTCCATCAATCCGTCCAGTCAGGCCTTCCCCGCAGGTGGCGGTCCAGGATCGGTGTCCCTTTCCACCAGTTCGATCTGCACTTGGAATACGAGTGGTGTGCCTTCGTGGGTGACGGGCATTTTTGCAAGCGCCACGGGTCCGGAGACGATGAATTTCACCGTCGCGGCAAATACGGGAATCGCTCGCAATGCCGACATCGTGATTGGCGGACAGACATTTTCGGTGACGCAGGCTGACGGCTGCACGTACTCGCTCGCACCGTCGAGCCACAACCCATCCGCTGCGGGAGGTGCCAGTTCGTTTGCGATCACGACAGATCCCGGATGCGGCTGGACAACCAGCGGTGTACCCGGGTGGATCACGGGCGTACCAGCAAGTGGGAGCGGTCCGCAGTCCATCAACTTCACGGTCGATCCGAACACCGGCCCATCCAGAAGCGCGACCATCTCTGCTGGTGGGCAAACGTTTGCCGTGACGCAGTTGGCGGGCTGCACCTATTCGTTGAACCCGACGAGCCACAACGCCTCCTCGGCTGGCGGCGCGAGCTCGTTCGATGTGAACACGGCGGCCGGCTGCAATTGGACTACAACCGCGAGTAGCGTCCCGTCGTGGATCACCGGCATTCCGGGGAGCGGGAGCGGCACGACCACCATCAATTTCACTGTCGCCTCCCACTCGGGCACTGCACGGAGCGCCAACATTACAGTGGCCGGACAGACGTTTGCAGTGAGCCAGGAATCGGGCTGCGCCTATTCGTTGAATCCGACGAGCCACAACGCCTCCTCGGCTGGCGGCGCGAGCTCGTTCGATGTGAACACGGCGGCCGGCTGCAATTGGACTACAACCGCGAGTAGCGTCCCGTCGTGGATCACCGGCATTCCGGGGAGCGGGAGCGGCACGACCACCATCAACTTCACCGTCGCGGCCAACACCGGCAGTCCACGCAGCGCCAACATCACCGTCGCCGGACAGACGTTTGCGGTGAGCCAGGCGTCGGGTTGCACCTACTCGCTCAGTCCGAGTAACCACAACGCGCCCTCGGGAGGCGGCCCGAGCTCGTTTGATGTAAACACGTCGGCCGGCTGCAATTGGACTACAACCGCGAGCAGCGTTCCGGCGTGGATCACCGGCATCCCGCCGAGCGGCAGCGGCACGACCACCATCAATTTCACCGTTGCGGCAAACACGGGTAGTCCACGCAGCGCCAACATTGACATCGCGGGACAGACATTCGCGGTGAGCCAGGCGTCGGGTTGCACCTACTCGCTCAATCCGACCAGTCACAACGCCACAGCCGGGGGCGGCAACAGCTCCGTCGACGTCACGACGGCAGCGGGATGCGCCTGGACCACGAGCGGCGTGCCATCCTGGGTTACTGGCATTCCATCGAACGGGACCGGCACCACCACGATTAACTTCACAGTCGGCGCGAACACCCAACCGGCACGCAATGCCAACATCACCATCGCAGGTCGGACGTTCGCGGTCTCTCAAGCGTCGGGTTGCACGTATTCGGTATCGCCGGACGACCTCGACTTCGATGCATCGGGCCAACCCTCGCAGAGCGTCAGCATTACGACTGGCATGAATTGCCCGTGGAACGCGGTCGCGAATGACAGTTGGCTTAACATTGCAGCTCCTGCCAGCGGAACGGGGAGCGGTACGATCAACATCAGTGCGGACCCCTACATCGTTCCCTTCTTTCCGCGTAGTGGCAGTGTGACGATTGGCGGCCAGATCATCGACATCACACAGACAGCTCCATGAGACGATTCCTTGCTGCAATCGCAACAATCACATTGTTCGTACCGACACACGCCTACGCCCAGCAACGATCGGTGCGCGATGTGCTGTCGTTCCTGTTGACGAACCAGTCGATTCCAACCGGCGACTTCGTGAAGGACGCCGAGGCGACGGCCGCGACACGAGACACCATCTCGCGCGCCCTGCTGACCGAACTGGCGACGGTGCCGATCAGTACATCCTCGGCGGGATTCACCTATCTGTTCAGCCCCGCTCTGGGTACCGTCGAGCGCGCGAGCAGCAGCTTCGGAGGTTTCTTCGTCGAGCGCGCGCTCACGGCGGGACGCAACCAGTTCTCGTTCGGCGCCACCTTCCGCTACTCGGAATTCGATCGGCTCGACGGCAACGATCTGCGCACCGGGCAATTCGTGACGACCGCGAATCGCTTTCGCGACGAGCCACAACCGTTCGACGTCGAAACGCTCGAGTTGAATATCGATACGAGAACCGTCACCGCCTTTGCCAACTACGGCCTCACCAACCGCGTGGACATCGGCGCCGCGGTGCCCATCGTGTCGATGCGGCTGGCCGGCGAACGCGTCAACACTTATCGCGGCCAGACCCTGGTTCAGGCGCGGGCGACGGCAGTCACCAGCGGCGTCGCGGATATGGCGATCACCGCCCGTGCTCATCTTCTGGGTGGAAGCGCGAGTGGCCTCGCGGCCGGCGTTGAGCTGCGGCTGCCTACCGGTCGCGAGGAAGACCTGCTCGGCTCAGGCGAGATGGCCGTGCGTGTACTCGGCATCGGATCGGTCGAGGGATCGCGTGCATCGGCACACTTCAACGGCGGCTACTGGTTTGGCGGCATCTCGCGCGAAGCCACCTACAGCGCGGCCGTCACGTTCGCCGCGTCCTCGCGCCTGACGCTCGTTGGTGAGTTCCTCGGACGGTGGATCGAGGGCGTTGGGGAAATCGGCGCGGTATCGGCGCCGCACCCGGGAAGCGTTGGCGTCGACACGATTCGACTGCTGCCCGTCAACACCGACGGTAGGACGACCACGGGCACGGCGGTCGCGGGCGTCAAATGGAACGTGGGCGATCGGTGGCTCGTGAAGGGCAACGTCCAGCTGCCAGTCAACGACCGGGGCTTGCGTGCGCGCATCGTCCCGGTGATTGGGCTCGACTACTCGTTCGGAAGTTAGGCCCCTAGTCCCGGCGGGCCTGCACGTTCTGGATCGTCCAGCCTTCTGCCGCCTTCCGCAGCTGAAACACCCAATGTCTCGCCTCGGAGCGCGGTCCGCGGCCGCCGACCTTCCGTGTGTAGGTCGCGGTTCCCGAGCAGTGCGCGGTTGCCGATTCTCCCGCGATGTCGAAGCGACAGCTGTCGAACGACAATTCCTGATTCGCGAGGCCGTCAAACGCACGCGCCAGCGCCGAGGCGTCTACCGTCGGCCACACGGTGCGTGCGGCTTGCGCGTCGAGACGCTGGTAAGCCGTCCGATACTGGCCGAGAGCGCGCTGAATTTCGTTCTGCTCCGACCGCACGACCGCGGGTGCCACGGACGCTTCCGGTTCGGGCCGCGCCGGCACGAGCGTGGACGCTGGCGGCGGGACTGCCGGCATTGCCGGCTGCACCTCGACTGCGCGGAGCGCGGGTGGCGCCTCGGGTGAAGCGACGCGCGGAAGCGTGTTCGCCATCGCCGGGGAAGCCACACCCACTTCAGGAGCGACGAGACGGTCGATGTCGGTCCGCGGTCGGGAGGGCACCGGCGCCTCTAACACTGCCCCGCCGCTGGTTCCCAGCTGCGTGGTCTTCGCTGCGTCGGCAATGGAGCGCTCACTCGCACGCGGCTCTAACGGCACGGCGCGGGGAGTCGCCGGGGATGCTGCAGGAGGCGCCTGCGACAACACCTGAGGTGATGCAGCATCTTCCGCTTCAACGAGTAGCCTGCCCACCTGAAACGTCATCGGCTCTGAAGTCGGATCTGCTGGTGCCACCGCCGGGGGTTCAGCGCGGGTCTGTGGAGCAGCCGCAGGTCGCGGCGCAGCAACAACTATCGCCGCGCTTGTACTCGGCCGGCTCCAGAGACGTGCCCCCCACCATCCGCCTGCTAACGGCGTCACGATCAAAACAACGACCGCAGCCGCCTTCAATCCCGGTGCAAACGCACTGTCCGCTTTGGCGGGAACAGCATGGGCCGGGGTCGGCGTCGCGGCTGTCGGCACAGACGTAGACAGCGGCAGCTCCGCCGGAAATTCCTCCAAGCCTCCCGTCGACGTCTCTGGGGTGAATGACTTCGCTACACTCTCAGACTCGCTTGCAAACGAGTCGAGATCGCCGTCAATCAGAACGAACTCGGCCGGACCGGATTCGGGTTCGAATGTCCGAAGAGCCTCGGCGGTGCGATCCTGGTTGTTCATTGACGTGGAATCGCGAGCTCGCGGCCGTGCCGCTTCAATGGATGGTGGCGCCGACACATCCAGCGTAGCACAAGCACACGCGAACCGCGCGAAAACCTGCACACGGTTTTGGACGGCACGAGGCGCGCCCGCCAAGGCCGATGCGACCACGAGAACGGCCGCCATTCCATACGACGCGCGCGACAATCAGATGAAGGCAACACGTCGAGCGCAGCCGAGTTCCCGGTGTATGTGTGGGCGACACCAAACTCCGGTATCGCATTTCTGTTCTCTCAGGGGAAGTACGACGCGGTCGAGCGAAGAAAAAATTCCGTCGTTCAGAACTTAAGGCCGATATAATTTGTTCCACTTACCGTTGCCCTCGGCCTCCATTCCCTTCACACCGCGACAATCGAAGACGAACACCAGGCTCCGCCGGCGCTGGATGGCACTCCTGACGTTGACTCTTCTCAGCGCACTGAACAGCGTACAAGTTTCAGCGCTTCCCGGACCATTTGCTTTCTGGAGATTCGACGAGACTTCAGGTACGACCGCCACTGATTCGTCCGGAAACAATCACACGGCGACACTCGCAAATGGAGCCACGTTTGCCGCCGGGCACACCAACCATGCCGTCAACTTCGGTGGCGCCGATGGCTATGTGAACCTCGGCGCTCTTGGCCTCTCTGGTAGCGCTTCGGTGTCCATGTGGTTGAAAGCCGATGCGATCTCTGATGACCGGAGACTTCTGGGACAGCTCAGCGGCGCGACGACTCAATCGGGCAGCTTATCGATCGCTCCGAACAACGCTCCGGCGGGTTCACTATGGGTGTGGGACGGAAGTGCGTGGAGAGAGCTCGCGCCGCCAAACAGCATCCCGTTGAGTGAGTGGATCCATTTGACGGTTACGTTCTCGGCAGGCACGGCCACTGCCTATTTGAACGGCAGCCTGGTTGGCAGCCAGCCTGCGAATTTCGACTTCAATACAGGGGATGCTGGGTTAGGTGCGCGGTTCCTCAACCAGTTCGGCTACGGATTTGTGGGCCTGATTGATGAGGTGCTGGTCTACAGCCAGGCATTGACGGCTGCTGAAGCGAACGAGCTGCACAGCAACGGCCCGGTTGATCCGGATTTTCCCATTGTGGCCATCACTTCACCTGATAACAACACCCAGGTCAGCGGTCTGGTTCAAATCCAGGCGAATGCGACCGATGATGAGGGCGTTGCCGGTGTGCAGTTCTTTGACAACGGTGTCGCCATTGGCGAGGAGGATCTCACGGCTCCCTATGGCGTCGACTGGAATACCTCCCTGCTGGACGGCACCCATCGATTGACTGCACGGGCCAGAGATTTTGACGGCCACACGACGACGTCGTCCGAAATCTCAGTCACCGTCCTCAATCCAACGTACTTCCAGGACGAGGTGATCCTCTACGGTGGAATCGATCTCCCGACGAGCATGAAGTTTCTTCCCGATGGCCGGATGCTCATCGCGGAGCTTGGAGGCAAGATCAAGATTCTGCAGCCGGGTGCCGCGAGCGTCGATCCGGAGCCGTTCCTTGAGCTGACCAACGTTGGGTCTGCCGGTGCCGAGGAAGGCATCGTCGATTTCGTGTTGGATCCCGCTTTCGAAACCAACCGCTACTTTTATGTATTCTACACGGCCGGCACGCCGACTCGGGATCGAGTGGCGCGATTCACCGCCAACGAATCGACGACTGCGGTCGTCCCCGGGAGCGAGCTCGTCGTCTATCAGGACCCAAACGGCCCTGCCTTCCCTGGCGAAACCGAACACCGCGGTGGCGCGTTGAGTTTTCACAACGACGGCAAGCTTTACATCAGCACCGGTGATCACTTTGAGCCGCAGACCGCACAGGATCCAACGAGCCCGCGGGGAAAAATTCTTCGAATCAACCCTGACGGGACCGTGCCAACGGACAACCCGTTTTTCGACGGCGCCGGCCCCAACTTCGATGCCGTCTGGGCGCTGGGCCTTCGAAATCCTTACCGCACGCACTACGACCCTCTGACCGGCCGCTACTACATCGGCGACGTGGGGCAGGACACGATAGAGGAGATCAATCTCGGCGTGGCTGGGGCGAACTACGGCTGGCCCGATCATGAAGGGAACTGTTCCTTGCCGTGCACAGGTCCGCTGTATTCGTATGACCACGGCGGCAGAGACGCATCGATCACGGGCGGGTTCGTATACCAAGGCACGCATTTCCCCATCCAATATCGCGGCGCCTACTTCTTCGCTGACTACGCACAGAATTGGATCAAGGGCGTGACGTTTGATGCCAACGGAGACGTCGCCGCCGCGTTCAATTTTCTTCCTTCAGACGGTTCAACGGACGGGCCACACGGCGACATCGTGTATCTGACCGAGGGTCCCGATGGCGCACTCTACTACGTCGACATCGGAATATCGGCACAGTGGGTCGTCGGTGTTCCCAAGATCAAACGCATTCGCTACACCGGCACGGACCGCGCGCCCGTGGCCGTTGCCCAATCGGACGTGACGGACGGCCCGGCTCCGCTGACGGTCAACTTCTCGAGCGCGGGGTCGATCGACCCTGACGGTCAACCGATCACCTACTTGTGGAATTTCGGCGACAACACGACCTCGACTGAGCAGAATCCCACCCATGTTTATGGCGCCAACGGCCGGTTCAACGCGCGGCTGACCGTTTTCGACGGTATCAGTTCCTCTTCGTCAATCCCAATTACGGTCACCGTCGGGAGCAGTCCCACGGCAACCATTCAGTCGCCCATGGATCAGGGTTTCTTTGTTGCGGGCGACGTGATCAACTTCAGCGGCGACGGCACCGATCCGGAGGATGGACCATTGCCGGCGTCCGCCTTCTCGTGGACCATCGATTTTCTGCACGACGGACACGTTCATCCGGATGACAGTTTTACAGGCATCACAGCCGGTTCCTTCACGATCCCCACCGAAGGGCACGACTTTGAAGGAAACACGAGATTCCGCATCACGTTGCAGGTCACCGATTCAACAGGCCTCAGTTCCGCCACTTCGGTGGTGGTGTATCCCCGCAAAGTAAACCTCTCATTTGATACGGCGCCCTCGGGGCAAACGGTGTACTTGGATGGCATCGCCAAGGCGACCCCTTTTGTCCATGAGACGTTGGTCAACTTCAATCACACGATCGAGGCTCGGAACAACACGGCCTATGAATTCGTTTCATGGTCGGACGGAGGAGCTCAGCTGCACACAGTAAGCGTCCCTTCGACAGACCAGTCCTACGTTGCCACGTACGACGCCATACAGCCCACAGTGGTGCCGATTGCATTCTGGCGATTCGACGAAGCGTCGGGGACATCGGCGGCCGACGCGTCGGGCAACAACCGCACGGCGACGCTCGTCAACGGCGCGTCGTTCGCGTCAGGGGGGACGAACGGGAACGCGGTGCAGATGGACGGCGTCAACGACTACGTGAACCTCGGGACGCTGGGGCTCACGGGCAACGGGACGCTGTCGATGTGGATGCGCGCGGCGAGCCAATTCGGGCGATCGGCGGCTGCTGGGCCAGCTTACGGGCGGGCCAACCCAGGCGGGCGCGCTGGCGATCGCTCCCAACGGCGCCGCCGCCGGATCGCTCTCGGTGTGGGATGGCGGGAGCTGGCGGCAACTCGCGCCCGGCAATGCCATCCCGGTCAACACCTGGGTCCACCTCACGGTCACCTTTGCGGGCGGGACCGCGACGGCGTATGTGAACGGGGCGGCGGTCGGCAGTCAGAGCGCGACGTTCTCGTTTGCGACAGCGAATGCCGGACTGGGCGGAAAGTTCCTCAATCAGTACGGACAACACGTTTGCGGGTCTGCTGGACGACGTGCGGGTCTATAGCCAGGCCTTGACGGCGGCCGAAGCGAGTGCGCTGTACACCGCCAGCATTCCGCCTCCGGATTCCACGGACCCGTTGGTGTCGATAACGGCGCCGACTCCGGGTGCGACGGTCAGCGGCACGATTCAGGTCGAGGCGAACGCGAGCGACAACGTCGGCGTGGTCGGCGTCCAATTCTTCGTCGATAGCACCGCGATTGGCAGCGAAGACACGAGTGCGCCGTATGCGACGAGTTGGACGACGACGACCGCGGGCAACGGCGATCACACGCTGACCGCCCGGGCGCGCGACGCGGCCGGGAATGAGACCACGTCGTCTTCCGTGGTGGTGAACGTCGACAATGTCGGTCCTCCATCCGACCCGATCTACCCCACGGTCTCGATTACAGCCCCGCTGGACGGAGCGGAAGTCAACGGGACGATTCAGATTGAGGCGAACGCCGATGACAACGTCGGCGTTGTGGGTGTGCAGTTCCTTGTCGACGGAAACAATCTGGGGTCTGAAGACACGACCGCGCCCTATTCCACGAGCTGGAATACGGGCACGACGGGGAATGGCCCGCACACGCTGACGGCCCGGGCGCGGGATGCCGCCGGGAATGTCACCGATTCTGCCGGCATTGACGTCACAGTCAACACTCTGCTTCCGCCGCCGATCGGGTATTGGCGATTCGATGAAGCATCGGGGACGTCGGCCGCCGACGCGTCAGGCAACAACCGCACGGCGACGCTCGTCAACGGCGCGTCGTTCGCGTTAGGGGGAATGACTGGCAACGCGGTGATGTTGGATGGCGTCAATGACTACGTCAACCTCGGGACGTTGGGGCTCTCGGCTAACGCGACGCTGTCGATGTGGATGCGTGCGACGGCTACGTCGGGCGATCGGCGGCTGCTGGGCCAGCTCACGGGCGGGACGACCCAGGCGGGCGCGTTGGCGATCGCCCCCAACGGTGCCGCCGCAGGATCGCTCTGGGTGTGGGATGGCGGAAGCTGGCGGCAACTCGCACCCGGCAACAGCATCCCGATCAACACCTGGGTCCACCTCACGGTTACCTTTGCGGGCGGAACCGCGACGGCGTATGTGAATGGGGCGGCGGTGGGCGGTCAGAGCTCGGCGTTCTCGTTTGCGGCGGCCAATGCCGGACTGGGCGGAAAATTCCTGAATCAGTACGGGAACCCGTTTGTCGGTCTGCTGGACGACGTGCGGGTGTATAGCCAGGCCCTGACCGCCGCTGAAGCGATCGAGCTGTACAACACTAGCAATCCTTCTCCGGATTCCACGTTCCCGCAGGTGTCGGTGACAGCGCCGACAGCGGGTGCGACAGTCAGCGCCACGATTCAGGTCGAGGCGAGCGCGAGCGACAACGTCGGCGTGGTCGGCGTCCAATTCCTCGTCGATGGCACCGCGATTGGCAGCGAAGACACGAGCGCGCCGTATGCCACGAGCTGGACGACCACGACCACGGGCAACGGCGATCGCACGCTGACCGCCCGCGCGCGCGACGCGGCCGGGAATGTCACCACCTCGTCCCCGGTGGTGGTGACCGTCGACAACGTCACTACTGTGCTCCCGCAGCCGATCGGGTACTGGCGATTCGACGAAGCATCGGGGACCTCGGCCGCCGACGCGTCGGGCAATAACCGCACGGCGACGCTCGTCAACGGCGCGTCGTTCGCGTTAGGGGGGATGACCGGCAACGCGGTGAAGATGGACGGCGTCAATGACTACGTCAATCTCGGGATGCTGGGACTCTCGGGCAATGGGACGCTGTCGATGTGGATGCGCGCGGGAGCCAATTCGGGCGATCGGCGGCTGCTGAGCCAGCTCGCGGGCGGGGCGACCCAGGCGGGCGCGCTGGCGATCGCGCCCAACGGCGCCGCCGCCGGGTCGCTCTGGGTGTGGGATGGCGGGAGCTGGCGCCAGCTCGCGCCCGGCAATACCATCCCGCTCAACACCTGGGTCCACCTCACGGTCACGTTTGCGGGCGGAACCGCAACGGCGTACGTGAATGGGGCGGCGGTGGGCAGCCAGAGCTCGGCGTTCTCGTTTGCGGCGGCGAATGCCGGACTGGGCGGAAGGTTCCTGAATCAGTGGGGAAACACGTTTGTCGGTCTGCTGGACGACGTGCGGGTGTATAGCCAGGCCCTAACCGGCAGTCAGGTTCAGACGCTCTACAATTCCAACTAGTTGCGGTTCCTCTCGCCGTTGATCCCGCCCAGCATGCCTCCTCGCGGAACTCAGCTGACCTTCTCAAAGACTACGACCCTGAAAGGCGCTTGACCGCGATGGAAATACCGGTCCTCTGGATCGTCGGAGGTCGAGAACGAACGAATCACCCGAAACTCACGCGGACTGAACGCGTCGAGCGGGACGCCCGAAAAACGCTGAGTATCCCACACGATGACGGTGCCCGGTGCAGCCTCTCGAACGAGATCCTCGTAGCCGCGACCGAAGGCTTTGTAACCCACGGCATACGACGTCTCATACGGGTCTTTGCGCGAGCGCATCCAGAATCTCGGGGTAATCGCAACGACAGGACGACCTTTCCAGTCACTGCTCTGAAACCAGTCGGCCGTGTCCGACAGCATGACGTCGACGACGCTGGGCGGCCCTTGTAGTGGCCACCAGCGGACGAGGTGTACTCCGGCGATCAAGAGTGCGAGACCGATAAACCCGGTTTCCACCACGGATCTCAGGCGCGGGCTGGACAGCGCGGCTCTGCCGACGACGGCCAAAACCACAAGCCAGGTCGTCACCAGATGCAGGCGCCCTAAATAGGAGCCTGGCATCGCCCACCACCAGGTGAACATGAGCGCCTGCAGGCCGACCAGTGGAAGGATCACGCGTCGCGTCCTGGACTGAGAATGGGCGAAGAGGTAATGGATTCCCTGCGTCGCCAGAACGCCGAGCAGCGGAGCGGCGCTCACAAACAACCGGAGAGCGATTACTTGGTCCTTGGTGATATCAGCTGCTGCGCCGCGCGTGTACGCGACGAAGTACAAGCCTACCAAGGCAGCAGTCACGGCGCTGACGAGCCATTTTCGAATTTCAACAGCGCACAACAACCCGAGTGTAATCAGAGGCAGGAGCAGCGGTCCGGTAACTGTCGGCCATCGCACGACGTAGTCCCACCACATCCACGGATTGGAAGGTACTCCGCCTCCGGTGCCGTACGGGTTATAGCGCAAGAGAAACAATGGTTCGCCGGAAGCCAGAAATCCAGCAGTGTTGACGAGCAGTGGGAACACGGCGAGACACGCCGCGGCTTTCCACCGACCTCGCCAGAGAAGCAGGAGCGTCCAAAGCGCGATGAACGCAAACCCCTCCAGGCGTGCCATCGGCAGCAGCGACATGCACAATGCCGATTTCACAAAATTGTCCCGCAGGTAAAACAGCACTGACGCAGCGAGCAGCAGTGAAAAGAGCGGCTCGGTCAGCGTGCCGACCGAAAGGAGGACAAACAGGGGTTGGACGGCTGTGAACGCCGCTGCGAGCCAGGGCCTCGTCAGCCCCAGCGCCTGGGCAATCGCGAAGGCGACATAGCAGCTCGCCAGCGAGACCAGAACGTTGAAGACGCCCGCGGCGCGGATTCCAAATTGGGCGAAGGGTGACGACAACAAGGTGTATGCGGGCCTGCCCCAGAGGTCCAACAACAACTCGGGGTAGCTCCACGAGTAACGCGCAATCAGGTAATGAGCACGATCGTCATCTGAAATGCTGCCGTCGAAGAAGTAAGCCAACGACGCAAACGCGCAGAACACCATCAGCAGCACCGCTACCACGGGCCAGTTCGCAGGCGTGTCAACGAGCTGAAGATTAGGGCGGGTATCTGAACCTGAGAATGTACTCTTCATCCAGTCAATGCCTTCTGGAACACAAAGAGATTGTTGCAGCCGCATTGGAACTTGCGGGCTTTGATCAGTTTCAGCCCGCTCGTCGAAAATAGTTGCGGGACATGCTTTGGTTCGAATCCGTAGTGCTCTTCCAACGACATCCCGTCGATCAGCTTCATGAACTTCAACAAGGCCAGAATCTGATCGACGATCGGAGACGGGACCGTGACGAGAAGGTATCCCCCTGGCTTCAGCCGCGGCAAACACGCCCTCGCCCATCGAGCCTGCTCTTGCGGAGGGATGTGCTCCAACACGGCGAGCATCGTGATCGCGTCAAAAGGACCTTCATCAGGCAAGTCGTCTGGAAAGCGGCCTGCAATCAATTTGCAGCGCTCCATTTCCACGGAGCGCTCCAACGTCGGGTCGATACCAACCACCGCCCCGACCACCGAGCTGAATTGTTTGAAGAGCATCCCGTCCGCACAACCGATGTCGAGCACGCGCGCACCCGATGACAGGTAGGGACGAATCTTCAGCATTCGCCAGTGCTGAATGAACGTGTCCAGCGGCTTCACTAGGATTTCCTGGCGAGTCCAAGAATGCTCAGAAAGAAACTCGATAGCGTCACCTGGAAGCCGAGAATCAGAGCCAGTACCGCTGGAATGACAAGCCGCAACGTCACCGTCGGGTCGAGTGGGCCAAACGATCGGGCGCCCCAGTCGCTGAGGGCGTAGAACGATCCGAGCAGTCCGGCAGCCGACAGGGCGCCGCCCGCCAGCAATCCCTTCTCCAGGTCGAGAAAGTCGAATAGACGATTGAACTTCGGATCTTCAGGCACCAACCCTTCCGTCATCGCGAATATCTTGGCGAAAAGGGCGAAGAGAATCGCCTGAAAGCCAATGAAGACGGCCGCGGCACAGTAGAGCAACGTGTGCACCCCCAGAGTGGCGCTGCCGATGGTTCGTGGGCCCTGCAAAAGCCAGAGGCCTGTCGCGAGACCGAGAAACACAAGGACGGTTCCAGGATAGAAAAACAGCCATCGGGGGCTGTAGAGAAGTAAGAATCGCAGGTGGCGCCATCCGTCTCGCCAACTTCGAAGATGCGGCGGCCGGCTTCGGCCATCCGGTGAAAGGGTGGCCGGAACTTCGGCCACCTTCATGTCGAAGAGTGTCGCCTTGACAACGAGCTCGCTCGCGAACTCCATTCCTGTGGTTCGCAGGTCCATTCGGCGAACGGCGTCCCGACTGAACCCCCTCAGGCCGCAATGAAAATCGCCGCATGCACTCGAGAAGAACAACCGACCGATACCGGTCAGGACGGGATTCCCCAGGTACCGATGCAGGGGGGGCATTGCCCCTGGCTTGATCCCGCCCTTGAAACGGTTGCCCATAACCAGATCAAAGCCTTCGCGAAGTTTGTCGACGAATGGCTTGAGAGCCGTAAAGTCATAACTGTCGTCGGCATCGCCCATGATGATGAATTTGCCGCGAGCCGCCGCGATGCCGCCCATGAGAGCGTTGCCGTAGCCCTTGCGCTCCACATGGACGACGCGCGCTCCCATTCCGGCGGCAATCGCCTGGGACCCGTCCGTGCTGCCGTTGTCTGCAATGACGACCTCGCCGCGGATCCCGTGTTCATGCAGCGTGGTTTGTGCCTTCCGGATACATGTCGCCAGCGTCTCCGCCTCGTTCAGGCATGGCATGACGATCGACAACTCAACAGAATAGGTTTCGTCATCCGGCGCGTGGGTTGGCGTTTCCACTCCCACCCGGTGCGATGCGAGGGACATGCAACTCCTCCTCAGATCTCGGGTTCAGCTGATTTCGGTGCAACTCGCGGCCATCCATGGCATGGCTCGGCCACGACGGGTTATGGTGGCACCCTCGACTCGCCGGCTGCAAAGGCTTTGCCGACAGAGGAGGCGGACGAAACAACCTGAACGAGGTGAAAAGCGTTGAGCCGCCACTGGTTAGCCCGTTTCCGCCCAGGCGGGGCGGCCTGCTTTTCTGCTTCCGCGCAGATATAACACGGCCTCAGGAGTGACCATCCGGCGGCGTGACCGTCTGGCAGTAAAATGCGGCACACATGCGGGCCTTTCTCGTCCACATTCGCGACCCCCAGTTCTACGCCATCCGGCGTCAACAACGGGCCCCGAACGGCAACATCCAAGTGATGGGCTTCCCGCCCATCGGCATCATGTCGCTCTCATCGGTGCTCAAACGCGCCGGTCACGAGGTCACGATGTTCGACCAGGCGAATCCCGAGACGCCCAACGACGTCATCGTCGACGAGATGCGGCGCCAGAAGCCCGACCTGGTGGGCATGAGCTTTCTCTCGACCACGAGCTATCCCTACGCCAAGATGCTGGCACGGCAGCTTCGCGCTGCGGATGCCCACGTCAAGCTGGCGTTCGGCGGGGTCTTCGCGACGCTCAACGCCCACCTCGTGAAGGCGCAGTGCAAGGAGGTCGACTTCGTCTGCCGCGGCGACGGCGAAGAGCTGATCCTCGACCTGCTCGAGCACCTGAACGATCCCGATACGGTGGACGGCGTCACCTGGCAGGAACGCGACGGCACGCTGCGGCACAACCCGAACCGGTCGCTGCCGCGCGACCTCGACCAGTGGCCGTTCCCCGACCGAGAGAGCCTGCCGCTCGATTTCGTCGAGTCGATGCCGCTCGACGTGCCGGCGGTCCTCTCGCTCGATCGGTTCACCACGATTCAGACCTCGCGCGGCTGCCCGTGGCCCTGCGTGTTCTGCGACATCCCGATCTTCAACGAAGGCAAGTGGCGTGCGCGGACTCCGGCGCACGTTCTTGCGGAATTCGAGCAGCTCCGCAAGGACGGCTACGGGTCGGTGTATTTCGTCGACGATCACTTCCTCCTCCAGCCCAAGCGCATCGAGGCGATCTGCGACGGCCTGATTGCGGCGAAAAATCCGATCAAGTACGGACTGGAGGGACGGGTCGACTCCGTCGCGCAGCACCTGTTCCCGAAGCTTGCGAAATCTGGGTGCCGGACGGTGATGTTCGGCATCGAAAGCGGGAGCCAGAAGATCCTCGACCGCCTCAAGAAAGAGCAGACGCTGGATGAGATCGAGTCGGCCGTAAACAACGCCAAGGCCGCCGGCATAGAGATCGTCCACGGCTTCTTCGTGGTCGGCATCCCCGATGAGACCGAGGAAGACCTCCGCGCGACGTTCAAGTTCGCGTCGAGGATCCGCGTCGACAGCTTCGGCTTCAACCGGCTCTGCGTCTATCGCGGCACGCCGCTCTGGCAGGAGTACGTGAAGCGCGGGCTCGTCACCGACGCCGCTGACTGGTACAAGTATTTCAAGTGCACGTCGATCGATCCGACCTGCCTGCCGGGCGAGGAAGTCCACCGGATCCGGTCGGAAGAGATGCGCAAGCTCATCATCTACAAGTTCTCGCGGTATCCGCGGCAAACGTTCAGACTGCTGCGACGCTTCGTGCGCTTCATGCCCTTCCGCGACGTCCTCTACCTCATCGTCAAGCCGTTCCTCGGCAAGAAGCGCGGAGCGACGAATGCGGAGGTCGTGTCACGCGCCGTCGAGCATGCCGACGCGAAGAGCTTTGCGGCCGATATGACGACCCTCTCTGACGAAGCGCTCGAGATCGCCATCGCCGGCTCGAAGGCCGAGCGCGCCCGCCTCCAGGCGATGGCCGAAGCTACCGACTGAACCTCAGCACACCACGTCGACGCCGACAAATTCATCGGCTTATCGATCAGGCTTCTTGGCTGCGAAGTCACTCGGCGTCTCGCGAATCGCCTCTCGAATCAACCGCCGCTCGGTTGGATGGTATCCATAGGCCAGGACCCCACAGTTCGGTATCGCCTCCGTTTCCCACTTGTCCACGACTTCCTGATACGTCCAGCGCTCCAACCAAAATCGGAACATCCTCATGGTGCCGCCATGGCACACAAGGAGGATGCGCTGGCCGGCCCGCTCGCGAAACAGCATCCCGAGGAACATGTAGACACGCTGGGCGACATCGGCGAGGCTTTCTGCCCCTGGCGGCCTGGCGAAGAACCGGCCGGAGGTTTCCCAATGCTCCTGCAGCCAGGGAAACGCGGCGTTGGCTTCTTCAGTCGTCATGTCGAACGTGTAGCCGACTTCCCGCTCGCGCAGGAACAGATGATGGCGAACTGCGGTACGCGACTGCTCGTCTGCGGAATACGCAGACAGGATTTCATCTGCGGTTTGGATGGTCCGTTGATAGCCAGAGTGATAGACATAGTCGAAGGGCCCGTACATCTCACGCAGCCAGGCGCCTGTGCGGCGCGCTTGCTCGAGACCGGTCGCGGTCAGCGGTGAAGAGTGATCGGGCTGACCTCGCAGGCTGTCCCGCGTCTTCGCGTCGACGAAATACGCATTGCCCGCTTTCGCCAAATTGCGAACACTTTGGCCGTGACGAACGAGCACGAGCAGAGCTGGGCGCGACGCGGGAACGCCAGGATTCTCTGTGTGGGAAGTCTGCAAATCGGCGTCTGGACTGATTCGCAGGTAATCTTACATCCTTGTCAGAGTGCCGATAGACACGCTCGACCTGCGAACACGGAAGGGCTGGCGACAGTGGCTCGCAAAGAATCACGCCTCGAGTCTCGGCGTCTGGCTGGTCCGCCACAAGCAACATACAGCCGTCACAACAATGTCCTATGAAGACGTCGTCTGCGAGGCGCTGTGCTTCGGGTGGATCGACAGCCTGGTCAGGCGCCTGGACGACGACCGGTATGTGATCAAGGTCACGCCACGGAAGCCGGCGAGCAAGTGGTCGGATAGCAACAGGAAGCGTTGGAAGGCACTCGAGGCGGCCGGCCTGCTGGCAGTGCCCGGCCTTGCCGCGGCACCGACAGATAATCGTTACGCCCCGCGTCCCCCGCTCCCGAAACTACCGCCCTACATTGCGGAGGCCTTCAAGGCCGACAGCAAGGCCTGGGATCATTTCGAGGCGCTCTCCCCAACCAACAGGCGCGATTTCGTCCTATGGATTCACATGGCCAAGCGGCCCGAAACGCGCCAGAGGCGCATCCGCGAGTCGATGGCCCTGCTGGCGGCGGGAAAGAAGCTCGGCCTGAAGTAGCGGTCCTGGCCTCGCCCCGCCGCAGGCCGGCGACGCAAGAACCACCTGACACCCCGACTGTGCAAAAACACTCAATAAATTCAGCTGTTCAGGGACGACTGCACCCCCGAGACCGAGCGGCCGATACACAAAATATGGCCGGAATACGCAATGCGTGCCTTCTGACCCTGGGGGGCCTCTTCGGACCTTCACTCGATCGCGGCTGCGCCTCTGTGCTGAAATGGCCCCGCGCGTTCACGTGGATTTTTTTCTTCGGCCTCTTTGGACGCTATTTCCTGATCGCCTCGATCCACTGGCGAGAACGTGCTGACCTCATGATCGTCGCGCTTCTGATGATGGCGGTGTTTGCGGCCCTCTTGGGGCAGACCCTCGCCGAAACATCAGCAATCGAACGGCCCGACTCCCCTCGATGGGCCTTGCCCCACCGCCACCGCAGGCGGGTGCTGGCAAGCTAGTCAACCTGGCGTCAGACGCCACGCACGACTCGATCGCCGGATAGGCCGCCGAGGCGCCAAACCTGCTTCGCTCTGCTTTGCAACGAAATCCATCAGAATCTCACGCAGTCGACGCTGCGCGGTCGACGGACTGAAGGTGTGACCCGCGCCGTCCACGACGACGTGGGACATCGCCCGCCGTACTCCGCGGTCGAGCAGCGCGGGGCCTGCATGGACTCGGAAGTACTCGAGTCCGGCGTCGCCCTGGCTGAACGCAAAGAGAACCGAGACGCCTCGCGCTTTGATGACGTGCAAATCGTGAGCGAGCCCATCGACGAGGCGGCCTCCAGACATGAAATCGATGTATCTGGAACCCTTCCACCACAGGTAAGACGCTGCCGACCGAATGAAGCTGGTGGGCGACGACTGCCCCCGAAGCAATTCTGCCAGTCGCGCGGAGTCGTGCAACGCTGAACGAAAGGCGTCGACTTCCTCGTACAACTTCCGCTTTGCCATTGTCGACACGCGATCACGAAGATACAGTGGCGGGTTCACCGAAACGATCGCATCGACTTCGAGGCCCTCTCGTGCCGCACAGAACGCATGCCAGCCACCCGAGCAGAGTCCGGCGAGGATGATCGGTCTATCGGGCGCCTGCTGTCTGACAAAAGCGACCGCCTCTCGAGCGTCGTCGAGCGCGTGAGCGGGATACGGGTCGTTCGCGGGAGAGTCGGCCGGTGGCTCGCTGTCTCCAACGCCGCCGAGATCGTACCCGCAGGATGAGATGACCTCGCGCCGCCAGCTCGCGAGCGAGCGGGACGTAGAGTCGGTGAGGCCCGACCCGGTATTCGTACCCGGTGTTGAGCAGAATGATCGAAGGCGCCGGAGTGTCAGAGGCGGTCGGCCGCGTGAGGACTCCGAAGAGTCTGTCACCGCTACCAAAACGGACCGGCCGCTCCTGGTAGCCAGGTCCATTCATGGACTGTGAGAGGCTCGGGAGCGATGTCTCGCGAGACACGCCGTGAATGAGCCGCGGCTGCCACTCATCGAACCAGCCAACGATGGCATTGAGCGCGGCGCCTGGCATGTTGAACTTCGTGCCATGGGCGAGCATCTCGACAGTTCCCGACGGCCGGACTCGTGTGACGCAGGTGCCGAGACGTTCCAGATGCTCTGCGAGCAGACGATCCGGGACGCGGTCGTCTCTATCGACGATGAGGACCTTGCGTGCGGGACTGGCGGTGAGCGAGTCGACGTCCAGGCGCTCGAGCGCGGAGGCGACGGACGCCGGCAGGACATACCCGGCCGCAAGAATGCCCGCCTCATCATTCTTGGCGGCGTGACTTTCTCCGCTGAGGCGTGCCAGTGCTTTCAGCTCGCGGACATACGTCCGGCCGGAACGAAACGGGCTCCAAAGGACAAGACGTTCCACTCCGCCAGACAAGGCCGTCGCGTGAAGCGCCAGCGTCGCTCCGATACGAAGGCCGACCACCGCAACTTCCGCCGAGCCGCAGATCTCGCGAGCCTCGAGAACGACCCGCTGCACGTTTGCGAGCCAGGCGTCGGTGCCTTGGAGATTGCCTGCGGATTCTCCAGTCCCTTCGTAGTCGAATCGAAGCACGTCGAAACCGAGCGCGGCCAACCGTTCCGCCAGAGCACGCCAGACGCGATACACACGAACGTGTTCGCCGCCGAGCGACGAACACAGCACGACCGCCGCTCCTCGTCGCCGGTCCGGGCACGGGGAGTGATGCCACGCGAAGAGGAATCGCCCGTCTTCCTGGGCGATGACGCAGGGCCGTGCGCTGTCAGCCATGGGCCCCTCCGGCCAGCGCGAGAGGGCCGATCGAGACCACCTGCGTGCCGTTCAGCGCTGCAACGGTACCCCGAAGACGAGTGCCCGGGCGTTCGGCGCGGAGCTTGACGCGCCTGGTTTCGCCAGGCTCGAGATGGAAGTAGTTGTCCTCTGGAACGAACCCCTCTGCCTCGATGTTGACCGCGTGGGCGAACCCGGCCGCCTGTATGTTGAGGAGGTAGCCGTCACCGAGCGATTCGACGCGCGCAGCAAGGGCCAGCGTCTGATCGCAGGCTGCCGGCAAACCGCATGGAAAGCAGTGGGCCGCCGCCAGCTGCGCGCCCGTTGCCGAGTTCCAGAGCGTTGCCGCAACGACATCGTGTTCCGGGGGCCCGAAGCGATATGCGTAAGTGAGGTCGAGGAACCCGTCGAAGAGCGCATCTGCATGGATCGAGCGGAAGCCTCGCGCCGGAATACTCAGGGCCGTTGTTGCCCGGACACCCCGAGGCCGGCCTCCAGCGTACAGCGCGACGCGAATCTCGGCCTCTATTGGTTCGCTCGTGTCGTTGACGGCGTGCAGCCAGAGCCCGTTGAGCCCTTCGTCTATGGCGAGCAGCGTGACCGGTGCAAGCGCGCGCCTCAAATACCAGTACGCAGGTTTTGGTCTGCCCGTCGAATCGATCACTCCCCAACCGGCGCCTGGACGCAAATCGCGCGCAAACCACACCAGCCCTCCGCGGCACGACGAGCCTGGCCGGCGCCATTCGGAAAAGGTCCGCTGCATGGCTTCGCCCGTCGCGACGCGACCCAGCGCGAGATAGCGCTCAGGCTGGCGCGCCCGAAGATCGATAGGGTCGACGCCGAAGAGCAGACGCACATAGTGATCGCGCACGTCTTCGAAATCCCAACCCGACCCGTTGTCGCGCGGAACACCAACCTTCCAGCGCGGGTGATGGCCTGCAGCGGCGCCACCTCCGAGGAGACTGTCCAGCATCACCGCGTCTGGCACGTTCGAAAACGCCAGGCACTCGCTCGCGAACCGGACCCCGGCCCGGCGCGCATCTTCAAACGGTCTCAGGTAAGCGCCGACGCCGTAGTAGTGGGTCACACCGCGATCGGCCTGAAACGGCAGCGTCCCACCTGTGGGCGTCGAGCGCACCCACGCCGCATCCGGCAGGAACGACGAGACGAGCTGGGGGAGCAGCTCATTGAAGAGCGGATTGGCGGCGAGCTGACTGGGTAACCCGAGCATCGCTACCTGTTGCTCGATCTCGCTGCTGCCGCACACGACAGCGGTCGAGGGGCGGCCCTGCAATCGCTGGAGCACTTGTCGCGCTTCGATCGCGACCAGATCCGCGAACGCGGGGTCTGACCCCGGGTAATCCATGTTGGCGAACATGAAGTCCTGCCAGACGAGCAAGCCCGAACTCGTCGCACAGGTCGTGGAACATGTCGTTCTCGTACACCATCGTTCCGGACACGCGGACCATGTTCATTCCCGCGCTTCGAAGTTGATCGAGAGCGGCGCGGCAGGCCGGCTCCTCCGCGTCGAGGCGTGCGATATCGAGCGGAGTCCAGCACGCACCTCGGCAGAACACCGGCACATCGTTGACGACGAGACCGAATCCTTCGCCATCGGCGCCCCGATCGATCTTCACCGTGCGGAAGCCGATGCGGCCAAGGTCGATGTCAATCGGCGCTGCTCCGCACTCGATCGACAACCGCACTGGATAAAGGTGGGGCTCGCCGTGCGTGTGCGGCCACCATCGCCGCACGTCGGGTACTCGAACCGTCGTCCGAACGGTCGCGCGGTCGGCAGATGCATGCTCGATCGCCACCGGGAACATCCACTCACCAACCCTGAGTGTGCCGCGCTGCCCGAGTAGCGGTCCGTCGCCCTTCATCGCCAGGTGCAGATGGAGCACTCCAACTTCTCCGGCGAGCTCGGTTCGCACATCCAGCTGTTCGATGAGGAGTGGAGCGGCAGACTCGAGCAGGATGGGCCGCCAGGGCCCAACGGGCGCAACGGGGGGACACCATCCCGGCATTCGTCCGAGCAGTGACGTGCGATGCCAGCGCAGCTGCTGGTCGTCGACCAGCCTGGTGCGCCACTTCGGGCGGGATCGCACACCCGGCTCCTGAGAGCTGGCGCCGCGCCTGGCAGCGAGGATGGGCTTCAGCGCATGGAAGCGCAGGACCAGCTCGTTTTCGGCCTCGAGCGCATCGCTCACATCAACGATGTGCGCAATGAACATGCTCTCGGACCGAAGGATGTGCCTGCCGTTGAGCCACGCGTCGGCCACGCTGGCCAGACCCTCGAAATGCAGGCGAGCGGGAATCGATCGATCAGCCGTCGAAAAGCGACAGCGGTACCACCAGTCGTCGGCATCGAAATCGCGTGGGCGATCGAGGTCCCATTCACCGGCGGAGCGAAGCGCTGCTGCCGCTGGCATCGGACCGTCGCACGAGATCCACGCAGGCGACATTGCCTCGAGGTCGGCTGGATGCGTGGCGCGATGCGGCGTCACCGACGCGACCGCCCACTCACCCTCGAGTGGTCGAAGCGTCCCGGTGCTTATAGTTCGTGCGAATGCCATTTTTCTGCTGCAGGCGTTAACGTCCGCCGTACTGCGCCTCGAGCTCCCGCATGGTGATGTCCCAAGACGTGGCCATGGTTTGCAGCAGCGGCTGCGCATCCAGTGGCTTGCCGGTATTCAGGGTGCGGGCCACTTTGAACTGCAGTACTTTGGCGGTGGCAGCAATCGTCGAGCAGGCGGCAATGGCGGCCTCGAGCTTCTGCTCCTCCGCGGCCTCGAGCCAACGGAGGTACGCCGCGCCAAGCTCGAACGCCGCGCCGCACTGCCGGAGCGTTGCGAAGGCGTAGTTGTGGAAGCTCGCGGGCGGTTCACCGGAAAGCCACGCCATGTCCTTCGAAAAGCTGTCCTGGTATCGCTGAAAGGGATTCCGGGAAGGGCGCCGCCGGAGATGCTTCCGGAGCAACGCGAGAGAGGCGTCGCGCAGCGAGCTTGTCGTGTGCGTTACAGGCTTGTCCAGCTTCACAACCTCGGCATACGGCGGCAGAGGCTGGACATCCGCAGCATGCGGCCCCAGCCGGAAGATGCCGTCGAAATCGTCGCTCGCCAGCTCGTAGTATCCGGCGTTGTGAAAATAGCCGAGGCGCCTCTCGTCATCGTCCAGCGCCTGAATTCCGATGGACGTCTTCACGTGCTCGGCGCGGTACGACGTGCCCAGGGTGTCGGGAAGGTAGAACGCATCCACTTCGACAATCGACGGCCGTTCCAACGCGAGTTGTTCCGATACGTGAGACTTCAACGACCGCCACACGTTCATCTCGATGACGTCGACGCCGAACAACGCCTCGAGATCGCCGAAGGGAAACTTGAAGAAGGTCCATTGATCGCCCTCGAGGTCAACGGCGAACACGAAAGGCAGGCCGGCAATCGGCTCGTGACCGGCGGTGTGGAGCAGCTCGATCCACAGGTCGACGCTGCAGTTGGCCTCGCACCACCCGCGCTCGCCGCAATGCAGTGCGTGTCGCCGATACGCAGCAGGGTCGAGGTCCCAGATTCGGTGCTTCACAGATTGAGCGCCTCGCGTACTGACGAGGGCCATGCCGCTCTTGTGAATCCGTGGCGACGGTAAAGGGCAAGTGCCATCCGCTCGAGTCCGAACCCGACGCACCCGGTGTGCGCCACCGTTCCGTCGGCGGTGTGGATGCCGAACAGACGGCCGAAATGATCCTGGTGGTAGTTGAGCGAGAGAATCGCAGTGCCGCGCTCAAGACTGCCGATCGGCGCCACCATCTCGAGCTTCAGACCCTGATCGCGTTGATTGACGGCCAGCAGCTTCCCGGTGCGGCCGAAGAACTCATCCGACGCGGGCTGCAATGAGACCTGAAGCCCCAGTCTGTCGGTGACACGCTCCGCTCGAACGATCCACATCTCACGCCAGGCCGTCACCGACTCGGGGTCGGAGGCGCGAACGTGCTCGTGCATGCGGAACATCTGCATTCGACCGGCATCGTCGGATGGTTCGTGGCGGAAGCAGTACGACATCACGTCCACGAGTCGGCCGCCGGGTGGCAACTGCCCCTGAAGAAGTGGATAGACGGGATAGCACGCCGCTGGAGTGAGCACCACGCCCGCGTGCGGCAGTCCGTCGCCCCATTCGCGGCCAGACTCGACGGCGTCGAGCAGTTCGCGATGCTCGTGTTCGCTGCCCGCGAAGCTGTGGACAGAGCCCGCCAGTTGGGGAAAAGACTTGAGATACCCGCTGCGCTCGAAATCCTTCCTGTTGATAATCGGCGGAAAGCGCATCAGCTCGGGCCGATCGGCGCTGCCGATGGCGGTGACCAGCCGATCGACGCGCTCGACGGTGTCTTCGAACTCGGCACTCCGGCCGTAGACTCCAGACACGCCACTGGCAATCAGCAGGCCATGGGCCAGCAACTCGTCTCTGAACTCGGCGGCTGAGGATGCATGCGTCGTTGCCACGCTCAATCCTCCTTGTGCACGAGGAGCATGGCGGCGTTGGCGGAGAGCACGCGATCGTTGCCGATCATGAGCGCCGCGCTGTGAGCGTCGCGGAGATGGCGGCCAACTGTGTAAGGCGAGTCGCAGCGGTAGCCGTTGATCCCGCACACACCGAGCGCCCGCCCCACGATCTCCGGTGCCATCCGCGACGCGTTCGCCTTGAGATTGTTCATCCGCATGGCAAAGCCGAGTCCGGCCAGCACTTCGGGGTCGTCCATATTCCGTTCGAAATCGGCAATCCCGGTGTGGACCGTCGCCCGCATGTTCCCGAGGTCGGCCACCGCTTCGGCAAGTCTCAGCGCGTTCGGCGGCGTCGTTCCCGGCGTGCGACGCGCTTCGGCGCGGACCAACGCACGTGCCCTGCTCACGGCGTCGCTCGCGATTCCCAGCCACACGGAGCTCCACAACACATGGGACGTCGGAAGCATGGTGTGGCTCGCGATGTCCGCAAACGGAACCGGCACGATTTGATCGTCGAGTCCCACTGAGTCGAGTGTGAATCCGAAACTCCGGGTGCCGCGCATACCTAACGCGTCCCACGAACCGGTCCGGGTGAGGCGGGTGTCTGCCTTGCGAAGAAGCACGAGCACTTGATCTGCGGGGGCTGCATTCTGGTCGCGGCGGGCCGTGAGGAGAATGTCGTCGGCCTCCTCGCCGTAGGAAATGACCGGCGCCTGCTTCCGTATCCGGATTCGGCCGCCATCGTGTTCGACGCCACAGACGCTGCGGCGGAGATCGCCCCCCACACCGACTTCCGTGGTGGCCGACGCGATGAGCCATTCGCGTTCTGCGAGCTCGGCGAGATAACGTCGAAAGAACGGCACCGAGAGACCGTGGCGGATGAGGCACGCCACCTCGATCTGGTGCATCGCGTAAATCATGGCCGTCGAAGCACAGAACCGCCCCAGCGTCTCGCACACGGACGCGATTTCGGCGATCGTCGCGCCGCGTCCGCCGAGCTGCCGGGGCACGAGCGCCCCGAGCATCCGTTCCTCCCGGAGTGCCGACACCGCTTCAGAGGGGAAACGCGCCTCGCGATCGACCTCTTCGGCCGCGGGACCGGCGACTTCGCGGCCGAGCCGCTTCGCGGTCTCGAGCAGATCGGTTGCCGCCGACAGCTGGCTCATGCCCGGGCCCCGACCAACTCGCCCAGGCACGTCCGAATCGAGGCGATGCTCGAGAAGGTCTTGCGATGCAGCATACGCTCGGGGAATTCGACGTCGAAATGATCTTCGAGCGCGAGCATCAGATTCACCGTGGCGTGCGACGTGAGTCCTGCTTGAAACAAATCGCTGTGGTCGCTCAGCGTGACGACATCCACCGCCAGCCGCCCATGCGTCCGCAGAATGGCGCGGATCGCCATCTCCCTGTCTGACACGTTCAACGCTCCCTCTGGTGAGTGCCTGCGGCGCTTTGTGCCACCACGACGGCGGCAGCGAGGCCGGCATCGTGGGTCATGCTGAGCACCAGTTGCGTGATGCCCCGGCGGGCAGCCAAGGCCGCCGTCTCTCCGTGAAGCACGACATCGCACGACCCAGACCGATGCCGCCAGACTTCAATCGACCGCCAGTCGATGTGCGCTGTATCCGGTCGAAGGGCCTTGAGAACCGCTTCCTTTGCCGCAACCCGCGCGGCAAAACGGGACGCCATCGTGTTTCCCGCACCCGAACGGCAGTAGGCGGCCTCGCGTGGTGTAAAGACACGGCGAATATAGCGGTCGCCAAAGCGCGCGACCGACTGCGCGACTTCCGCGATTGAAACCACGTCGATACCTGCCTGGATTCGGCCAGGTAATGGCTTGATTGCGCGGCGAGCGCGCGTCTTCCTGTTCCGTGTCATAAGCTCAGCCACACAGCGTTCTGTTGTTGTGCCTGCGTTCAAGCAAGTGCACTGCCATCGGCGGCAGCCGAGTGGTGCTCTTAAGGGGGGTAATATCTATGACTTACGCGGAATGCCGGAAAAGCTGTAGTCCACCGGGAGAGACTAAAGGCGCCAATTTATGGCATTTCTCATCGTACGGGGCCGAACCCTCCAGGCCAAATCGTGAAGTCCCGTCGCGACGCGCGGACAAGCAAATCCGCGCGTCGCCTTTTTACTTCTTACTTTTCTGCCTGGACGTCAAATCGATCGAGGCTCATCACTTTGTCCCACGCGGCCACGAAGTCGCGCACGAACTTCTCACGCGCGTCGTTTGACGCATAAACCTCGGCGAGCGCCCTGAGCTCGGAGTTGGAGCCGAAGATGAGATCGACCCGGCTGCCGGTCCACTTGGCCTGCCCCGTCGCACGGCTGCGGCCCGCAAATGTGTCGGCAGCGCCAGAGGTCGGCTGCCACTCAGTGTCCATGTCGAGAAGGTTCACGAAGAAGTCGTTGGTCAATGTCTCAGGCCGCCTCGTGAAGACACCGTGATTCGCTTGACCCGCATTCGCCTTCAGCACGCGCATGCCGCCCACGAGCACGGTCATCTCGGGGGCGCTCAGTTTCAGCCTGAACGCTCGTTCGATCAGCAAATGCTCCGCAGGCACGGCGTGCCCCTCGCCCAGGTAGTTGCGGAACCCGTCTGCGTCCGGCTCGAGCACAGCGAAGGACTCGACGTCGGTCTGCACCTGCGAAGCATCGGTCCGGCCGGGCGTAAAGGGCACCTTCACATTGTGTCCCGCGTCCCTCGCAGCTTTTTCGACGGCGGCGCATCCCCCAAGCACGATCAAATCGGCGAGTGACACCTTCTTCTTCCCGCCAGCCTGCGCGTCGTTGAACGCCTTCTGAATCGCCTCCAGGATCCGCAGCGCCTTTGCCAACTCCGGCGGATTGTTGACGGCCCAATCCTTCTGCGGCGCGAGACGGACACGGGCGCCATTCGCGCCGCCGCGCTTGTCCGTGCCGCGAAATGACGAGGCGGATGCCCACGCTGTCGAAACGAGCTGTGAGATCGACAGTCCCGAAGCGAGAAGCGTCTCCTTCAGGCTGGCAATGTCTTGTGCGTCGATCACCTCGTGATCCACCGCCGGCACGGGGTCCTGCCAGATCTGCAGTTCCTTCGGAACTTCCGCACCGAGATATCGCGAAATGGGTCCCATGTCGCGGTGCGTCAGCTTGAACCACGCTTTCGCGAACGCCTCTGCAAATTCCGTCGGGTTCGCGTAGAAGCGCCGCGAGATCTTCTCGTAGGCCGGATCGAACCGCAGCGCAAGATCCGTCGTCAGCATCCCTGGTGCGATCTTCTTCGACGAGTCGTGCGCGTTCGGGACCGTGCCCGCGCCAGCGCCGTTCTTGGGCGTCCACTGCTTGGCGCCGGCGGGGCTCGTCGTCAGCTCCCAGTCGTACTCGAAGAGGTGTTTGAAGAAGTCGTTGTTCCATCTAGTGGGCGTCGTTGTCCACGTTACCTCGAGGCCGCTCGAGATCGCGTGCGCTCCTCGACCGGACTCGTAGCCGCCCTTCCAGCCGAACCCTTGTTCCTCGAGGTTGCCCCCCTCGGGCTCGGGGCCCACATGCTTGTCCGCGGCCGCCGCGCCGTGCGTCTTGCCGAACGTATGACCGCCGGCGATGAGCGCCACCGTTTCTTCGTCGTTCATCGCCATGCGGCGGAACGTCTCCCGAATATCGCGCGCAGCAGCAACGGGATCGGGAGTGCCGTTCGGCCCTTCCGGGTTGACGTAGATGAGCCCCATCTGCACCGCGCCGAACGGATTTGCGAGCTGCCGATCCCCGCTGTAGCGCTCGTCACCCAACCACGTACTCTCGGATCCCCAGTTGACGTCTTCTGGCTCCCAGACGTCCTCCCGCCCGCCGGCGAAACCGAAGGTCTTGAACCCCATCGACTCGAGCGCGACGTTGCCGGTCAAAACCATGAGGTCGGCCCACGAGATTTGGCGCCCGTACTTTTGTTTGATCGGCCAGAGCAGGCGGCGCGCCTTGTCGAGGTTGGCGTTATCGGGCCAACTGCCCAGCGGCGCGAAGCGGAGCATGCCGGACCCCGCGCCACCGCGGCCGTCGTGAATGCGGTACGTGCCCGCGCTGTGCCACGCCATCCGGATGAAGAGCCCGCCATAGTGGCCGAAATCGGCCGGCCACCAGTCCTGCGAGTTCGTCATCACCGCCTCGATGTCCTTCTTCAGCGCGGCGAGGTCGAGAGACAGGAACTCCTTGGCGTAGTTGAACCCGCGATCCATCGGATCGCCGGCGGGGTGGTGCGTGTGGAGCGCGCTCAGATTCAACCGATTCGGCCACCAGTCCCGGTTGGATCGGCCGCTACGCGCGTTGCTCGAGAACGGGCACTTCTGTTCGTTGTCCATATGACATTACCCTCTGCTGGACCGGCGTCCTCGCCGGTTGTTATCTCGCGGAATTCGCTTGATCCGCCGGTTGCCCGACCGCGCAGCTGGACGTCCGCCGGACGATGCCGAGCGCAACTGTTCGCGACAGGTCGGACAGCGTCCCCAGTACGCGACTTCCGCCTCGTCGATCTCGTAGCCCCCATGGTCGATGGGCGTGAGACATGGCGCCGAGCCGGTCGCGCAAGCAACGTCGACGACGCGCCCGCAATCTCGACAGATCAGATGGTGGTGATTATCGCCAACGCGATCTTCAAAACGAGCCGGCGATCCGGCCGGCTGAATGCGCCGGATGAGTCTCTCGGCGACCAGCAGGCTCAGCGCGTCGTACACGGATTGCAGCGAGATGGCGCCGATCTCGGCCCTGACGGCCTCGGCCACCGCGTCGGCGGCGATGTGGGGCTGCCGTGCGACAACCCGCAACACCGCGATCCGCTGAGCCGTGACTTGAATACCGTGTTGACGAAGAAGCGATGCGGCGTCGGTCGCCATCGGTTGGCGGCGTAGCATAGTTCAACTTTTGTAATAACTCAAATATTTGTGCCAAACACCTCCTCAGGGACCTTCGCGGCCCGTTTGCTCGTCTCACAGGCAGGAGGACCTGACTCTTGGTGCCCATAGAGACAGAGCGACGCCTGGCCATCCTCGAACTGCTCGCGCAGCCAGATCCGCCCGACTTGCGACGTCGAGGCCATCAGCTGCGGCTCGCCGGCAAGCCGAACAGATACGAGATGATCCCGGTGCTGTCTTCGCTCTTCGTCCAACAGAAACTGCTCGCCCTCGAAGAACGGCGTGACGCTGCTGACAACTCAAAGGCGGGTCTTGCCGTCCGGTGGGAAACGCCGCAAACCCTCGAGCGGCGCGAGGCGCTCGTCGCCGCATAACTCCTGCCGCGTGTAAGATCGATGGCGCGCCATGGGGCAACAGCTCCGCCGCTACTCGCCCCTCCTGCTGATCACGCTCGCGTTTGCCGTCGCAGCGCCGTTTCCCTCTACCCTCGCGCAGACGGCGCAGTTCGCGCGTCTTCCCTCAGCAGCGCTGGACGTCACTCCCCCATCCGCTCGCATCCTCGGCGCGCCTGGAACGATGACCGTACAGCCGCGTCCGTGCCGCACGGTGCCGCTCGACGAAGCCCGGCGGCGCATCGTCGATATTGCGGTTCAGGAATGGGCGTTCTTTGGCTTCCGCCTCGCCGCTCCCGCCGAGAGCGACGACAGCCAACTGGGCAACGACGTTGCCGAGCTGTCTGAGGCAGAACGCCGGAGGCGCCGGCCGCGTCTGCCGCCGGAAGAGGCCGCACGGGTGGCGTCGTCGATCGCGGGCTACTGGGCTGTCACGCAGGAGGGCTCCTGGATTGTGGCGCGCCAGAACGAACGCTGGAACGGCGAAGATGGCGTCGCGGCGCGATGGAATGCGCCGTGGTCGGCGGCGTTCATTTCCTGGGTGATGTGTGAAGCCGGCTTGTCCGCAGCCAATCAGTTCCAACGCGGCATCGCGCATCACACCTACATCGATCAGGCGATTCGCGCTCGCGACGCTGCCGCGCCGCAGGCGGCATTCGTCGCCTACGACGCCGGGGAAGTTGCGGTCGAACCCGGCGACCTGCTGTGCTCATCGCGCCGGCCGGCGTACCGCGTGATTGCGGACCGGCGGCGTCAGCTCGGCAACGGCGCGCGAAGCCACTGCGATATCGTCGTCAGCGTCGACACTCGAGGCGCGCGGATCCTTGCCATCGGCGGCAACGTGCGCGGAGTGGTCAGCCTCAAGCTCCTTCCGACCGAGAGGCAAGCGAGTGGGACGTTGAGGCCCCACACGGGCGCCGACGATCGTCCGATGTTTGCGCATCTGAAGCTGCGCGCTCCGTCGATCGGGCTCGACGTCCTGAGCCAGAGCCCGGCAATCGCCGCATCCGGCTGCCTCGCTTCGTCCGCTCCCGCGCTCCCAGACCGACTCGCCGCCGCCAGGACGACGGGGCGGGCCTGCTGAGAGCCCCCTAAAGTCCTGACCCGTTCGGCCCGATGTGAATATTGAGGCCAGAGTGTGAAGGCACGAGCCTTGATGCCCCACTTGCGGGTGCGGAGGGCAATGCGATGCAGCAGGTCCGAGTAGTCGTCCGCTGGAAGCGGTTGCGCGTGTCCAAGTCGTTTCAGGGGATGTGCCGATCCCTAGGACACTTCCCCTGCCTGATCGGCGGCCACGACGAAGAGCTCTGCCTCGGAACCGAGCGGCTCGGAGTGCGTTGCCGCCGGTGCGGCTGGCGCTCCCCCGGCTTTTCCGTCGGTGCGCACGGAGCACAATCGCCGATGGGATCGCGCCATGGCGCGGCGTCCCTGAGATAGCCCACCAAGTACAATTCCTGAGTGATAGAACGGGTTACGCGAATCGTCCGCGACGTCGCGGACAACTTCGTGATGCCGTCGTTCTACGCTCTGCGGCCTGACGACATCCTGGCCAAGCACACGGCCGACGATCCCGACGACATCGTCACGCTGGCGGATAGAGAAGCAGAGCGGCGACTCGTGGCGGCGCTGGACGGTTTCGTGCCCGGCGCGGTCTTCGTCGGCGAAGAGGCCGTTTGTGAGAACCCGTCGCTCGTAAATGCGTTGGCGAACGGCGGGCCGGCGTGGGTGATCGACCCGATCGACGGAACCAAGAATTTCGCGCGCGGCCGTCCCGATTTCGGCATCATGGTCGCGCTCGTCGAGCACGGCGTCACTCGAGCCTCATGGATCGCCCTTCCGGCACTCGCAACCATGGTGGTCGCCGAGGCCGGACGCGGGACGCGATTGAACGACGCCGCTCCTTCTGAGCAGGCTCGTCCAGCGCGGCCGCGCGGCACAGTCCACGATCGACTCGTGCCTCCGGCTCAGGCATCGAGGCTCAAGCGCGCGTTGGACGGCCGGTTCGATGCGCTTCCGTCCTCAGGCGCCGCGGCCGTGGAGTACGCGTCCATTCTTCGCGGCGACAAGGATTTCGTGATCTACTATCGTCTGCTGCCGTGGGACCACGCGCCTGGTGCCTTGGCCATTGTCGAAGCCGGTGGGGCCGCGATTCACCTCGACGGCCGCAGCTATTCCCCGCTTTCGAGCGATCAGGTTACGATTCTTGCGGCCAGCCCTGAGATCGCCGAAGCGGTTCGCGGCTGGATCAACGGATAGGCGGCGGTCTGGAGGAAGCCATGCAGGAAAAAGACGTGTTCGGTGGTCGACACAATCGGGAAGAAGAGTACTTCCACAAGCAGGAGCTGGAAGTCATCGACAAGATGCGGCGAAAAGCGCAGACCGCCGCGCTGCGACAGCGGCTGGCCGAGAGGGCGGGCATCGCCGACGACGAACTGCTGGCCGATCTCGAGGCGCTCGGCTACACCGTCGAAACGGTGATGCTGCTCCACCTCGTGCCCCTGGTCCAGACGGCATGGGCCGAGGGAAGCATCCACAAACGTGAGCGCGACGCTCATTGTCCAGGCCGCCCGAGCCCGCGGCGTCGAGCCAGGGTCGCCGGCCGATCAGCTGCTCGAACAGTGGCTGACCGATCGGCCGTCGGATGAGACGTTCTCGAAAACATTGCGCGCCATCACCACGATCCTGCACGCGTTGCCCGAAGGACCCGGGCGACCTACGAGAAGGACATGCTCTCGCAGGCGACCGCAATCGCGGCAGCCTCGGGCGGCATTCCTGGGCTTCGGGAGGGTCACGGAGAGCGAGAAGAAGATCCTCGAGCAGATCGCACAGGCGCTCGCCGAGAAGAGCGCGAAGCCCTAGTGGGACGCCTAATTCTCGGCGTCATGGCTGTGTTCGTCGTTCTGTTCGGAATCAGGGTACTGCTGTTTCGGCTCCGTCAACGCTGACGGGCACCCGCTCAGGCACGCTGGCCAGATTCGTGACTTCCAGGGACCCGCGATCCGGCAAGGTGGCGACGAGCAGCGTGCCCCAGCGTTGCCTGCGAAGCCCGCGTCCCGTCGTGCCGACAACCGCCGGCCGTTCGCTCACGCATTCGAGCGCGAGTCCCTCACCGCGGAGGCGTTCGAAGTCCTCCATGAGCATCAGCACGTACGCGTGGCCGGGCTGGTTGAAGAACGCGCGCACGTGATCGGCGCTCTCCAAACGGGTCAGCGGCCGTCCGATGTAGTAGCGCAAGCTGAATCGCCACTTGTCGACTCGGTAAAGACCAACTCTGTCGCCTTCGCCGAGGCGGGCGCGCAAATCGCCGCTCAGCTCCGCGGTCGGCCGCGTCTTCTCGAGCACCGGCATGCCCACGGCGACGACTCCCGAATAGACGACGAGCAGCACCGCCAGCATCGCTGTGAACAGCCGCGGGGAAACACCGTGGTGTCTGAACGCGGCGAATCCCATGAGCAAGCCGCCTCCAGCGAGACCAATCGGCACGACGGCAGCGGCGGGCGGGAGTTCCAGGCCGAGATCGAAGACCGTCAGCCCGCCCGCGACACCTACGACGAGTAGCACGACGCCCAGAGCGGTAACCGCCCACTGGGCGCCGAGGTTGTCGCGCGCCGTGGCCAGGTCCGCCCGCGTGGCGCTGAAGCTGAGCCAGGCCCTCGCCGCGAGAAGACAGCATGCCGGGGCAGCCGGATAGAGGTACCGGTCGACCTTGAACCGCGACAGGCTGAAGAAGACGAACACGACGGCAATCCACGCCCACAACAGAACCTCTTCAAGTCCGGGCTTGTCTGCGGTGCGCCATCGCCGAAGTGCATCGACCCCAGCGCCGAGCATCAGGAGACTCCACGGAAAGAATCCCGTCAGCAGCGTCGAGACGTACAAGGTGTGATTGACTCCGCGGCTGGAGAACGACTGAGGCTGGGTCACGTAGTAGAGGTTGCCTGCCAGTGCGTATTGATGAACGAAGTCGTAGCCAAGCACGCCATACATCCAGACGAACCACGGCAGCGACAGCACCACTGCGAGCAGGGTGCCCGACTTCCAATGCAGCGACAGGATTGCAGCTCGTGCCTCTTTGCCGCACGCAAGACTCACGAGAAAGATGAGGCCGGCGAGAACGAGCGCCACCGGGCCCTTCGTCATCACCGCAAGGCTCAACAACACATAAGACACGTACTGAAGTCGAGGGCGGTGGCGGAGCGTCGCCACCAGCGCGACGCTGATCGATCCAAACAAGAAGAGCGTGAACACCATGTCGAAGACGCCGAGACTCGCGAGCAGAAAGGTCATCGGCAGCGTGGCGAACATGAGCCACGCTCGTTCGCCTACCTTCGCGTCGAAGAGCTGCCTGCCCGTCCATCGCGTCAGCCAGAAGAGCGCCACCGCAGCCAGTGCGCTCGGAAGGCGCATCGCCATCTCCGTCTCGCCGAGCACGGCGATCGCCAATCCCTGGAGCCAGTGGAACAGCGCAGGTTTGTCGATGTACGGAAGGCCGTCGAGCAGCGGCACCATCCAGTTGCCCGCGCGCAGCATCTCGCTCGTGAGCTGCGCGTAGTGCGCCTCGTCTGGATCCATCAGCGCGGGGTCATCGATCTTCCAGAAGACGATCACCCAGCACACGACGACCCACACGGCGGCGCGCAGCCACACCCACGAGCGATCAACTGGGGGATGCAAGGATGTCCAAGTTATATGGTTCCTCTTCAGACCGCAAGTAGAATGAGTGCCCGATGAGGATTCTGAAAACCGTCAACCTCGTGCCCGGCGGCATGATGGTGGTCCCGCTGTTTCTGGGCATGGTGCTCAATACGTTCTTTCCGAATCTGCTGCGGATTGGCGGGTTTACTCAGGCTTTGACCGGAGTCGGCTACCCGACGGTACTGGGGATGTACCTCTTCACGGTGGGCACGAAGATGACCTTTCGCGCGGCGCCGCGCATGCTGCTGCGCGGCGGCGGCATCCTGGTCGCCAAGGTCGGAACCGCCACGCTCTTCGCGCTCGCCGTGGCCCACTACTTCGACGGCAGCGTGCTCGGCCTGAGCACGCTCGCCGTGATGGTCGCGATGAGCGACACGAACGGCGGGATGTTTCTCGCCCTCACGAGCGTGATGGGCGACAAGGAGGACTCGGGCACCTACGTGGTGCAGAGCATCGAAACGGGCCCGTTCCTCACGATGCTGATCTTCGTCGGCGCCGGCCTTGCGGTCATCCCGTGGCTGACGATGGTGTCGGTGATTGCGCCGATTCTGGTTGGCGCGATCCTCGGCAACCTGGATGACGACATCAAGCAGTTCTTTGGTTCGCACGAGCCCATCATCGTGCCGTTCATGGCGTTCACCCTGGGCCAGACGATCAACCTCAGATCGGTCGTGACCGCAGGCATTCCCGGCGTCATCCTCGGACTCACCGTCGTCGTCGTCACCGGCTTCGTGTGCATCGTCGCCGACAGGCTGTTCGGCGGATCGGGCATCGCCGGCGCGGCGGCGTCGAGCACGGCGGGCAACTCCGCCGCCGTTCCGCAGGCCGTCGCGCTTGCGGATAAAACGTTCGTGCCTGTCGCGGAGGCCGCCACCGTACAAGTGGCGGCGTCTGTCATCGTCACCGCGATCCTGACGCCGCTTCTCACCTCCTGGTGGTACCGGAGACTCGTCAGGGAACGAGCAGGCCAGAGCCGCGTAGTACCATCGCCCGGTGCACAATCTCGATCTCATCCTGACGCTCGCGGGCGGCTTCACGGCCGCGCTCGTGCTCGGCTATCTGACGCAGCGCCTCGGCCTGTCGCCGATCGTCGGCTACCTCCTCGCAGGTACGCTGGTCGGACCTCACACGCCAGGGTTCGTCGCCAACAGCGAAATTGCCGATCAGCTCGCGGAGGTCGGGGTCATCCTGCTCATGTTTGGAGTGGGTCTGCAGTTCCACATCGAGGAACTGCTCGCCGTGCGCCGCGTCGCGATACCTGGCGCGATCGGGCAGAGCGCGGTCGCGACGCTTCTCGGCGCTGCGATCGCCGCGTGGCTCGGGTGGAGCGGGCCGGCGGGCATCATCTTCGGGATGGCGCTGGCGGTCGCAAGCACGGTCGTGCTCATTCGAGTGCTCGCCGACCATCGAGATCTCCACACACCCACCGGCCACATCGCCGTCGGCTGGCTCGTCGTCGAGGATCTGTTTACGGTGCGTGGCGCTGGTGATTCTGCCCGTGCTCTTCGCGCCCGGTGGCAGCGGCACGAGCCTGGTATGGGCCCTCGGCCTCACCGCGTTCAAAGTGCTCCTGTTGGTGGGCTTCACAGTCGTCGTTGGCACCCGCGTCATTCCCTGGATCCTCGATCACATCGCCGACACGGGCTCGCGAGAGCTGTTCACGCTGACGGTGCTGACGCTGGCGCTTGGCATCGCCGTCGGGTCGGCGTCGTTGTTCGGCGTGTCGATGGCACTCGGCGCGTTTCTCGCCGGCCTCGTGGTGGGACGATCGGACTACAGCCTGCGCGCGGCGTCCGAGGCGCTCCCGATGCGCGACGCATTCGCCGTCCTGTTTTTCGTCGCGGTCGGCATGCTGCTCTCGCCGAGCGCGTTGATCGACACGCCGGGCCTGATTCTCGCGACGCTCGCGGTGGTGATGATCGGCAAGCCGCTGGCGGCGCTGGTGATCGTGCGACTGCTCGGCTATCCCTTCAAGGTTGCGCTGGCGATTGCCGTGGCGCTTGCGCAGATCGGCGAGTTCTCGTTCATCTTGTCGAGCATCGGGCTCGATCTTGGCATTCTGCCGCCCGAAGCCACACACGCGCTCGTCGCCGCGTCGATCGTGTCCATCGTGCTGAATCCCATCCTGTACCGTGCCGTCCCGCGCATCGAGCGATGGGTCGCCGCATCCCCCGCGCTCTCGAGCCTGCTGAATCCGAGCCCGGGCCAACGCGACGGCGACGCGCCGCCGCGCGCGAAAGACCCTGCGCGGCGAGCCATCCTCGTGGGGTTCGGACCGACCGGCCGTACGCTCGTCCGGCTGCTCCGCGACAACGGGATCGAGCCGATCGTCATCGAGCTGAACATGGAGACCGTGAGGGAGCTGCGCGCGGACGGCATCGAGGCGGTCTATGGCGATGCGGTCCGACGCGACATCCTCGAAGCGGCTGGGCCCGCGGGGGCAGGCACGTTGATCCTGACATCGTCGGGCATGAGCGGCGCAGGCGAAGTCATTCGGGCGGCACGCGCGCTCAACCCGCGCATCCAGGTGCTGGCCCGAACGGCCTACCTGCGCGAGCTGCCCGAGCTCCACAGAGCCGGCGCCGACAGGGTGTTCACCGGCGAAGGCGAGGTCGCGCTCGGCCTGGTCGAAACCATCCTCGAGCGGCTTGGCGCAACTGCGGAGCAAATCGACCGCGAGCGGGAACGGGCGCATCGGGAACTCTTTGGCACCACGACCTGAAGAGTTCCACCATTCGAGGATCGTCGGGTTGTCAGATTGCTAGAATGTTGTTGGAAGTGAGAAGGATGAGTGGCGAATGCTGAACACGGACTTCATCGGGGCGCTCGAAGCGGTTGTCGGGCCAGGCGGCCTGCTTCGCGATCCGAACGAGCTGCTCACCTACGAGTCTGACGGGCTGGCCCGCCTTCGGGCGACGCCCGGCTGCGTTGTTCTGCCGGAGACAGCTGAGCACGTGCAGCAGATCGTGCGGCTGTGTCACGAGCACAAGGTGCCGTTCGTCGCGCGAGGCCATGGGACAGGGCTGTCGGGTGGCGCGCTCCCTGTCGTCGACGGGGTGTTGATCGGCCTGGCTCGCCTCAACCGCGTCATCGACATCGACATCCCGAACCAGCGCATCACCGTCGAGCCCGGCGTGATCAACCTCGATGTCACGAGACGCGTCGCGTCGCACGGCTGCTACTACGCGCCAGACCCCTCGAGTCAGCTCATCTGCTCCATCGGCGGAAACGTGGCCGAAAATTCGGGCGGCGCGCACTGCTTGAAGTACGGCTTCACCGTTCACCACGTGATGGGCGTCGAAGCCGTCCTGCCCAACGGTGACATCGTTCACCTCGGCGGTTCTGCAGTAGACCTTCCGGGCATCGACCTGCTTGGCGCGCTCGTCGGATCGGAGGGCACGCTGGCGATTGTCACCAAGATCACGCTTCGTCTTCTCCGCGTGCCTCAGGCGGTGAAGACGATCCTGGCGGCGTTTGACTCTACAGAAGCTGCCGGCACAGCCGTGTCCGAGATCATCTCCGCCGGCATCATCCCCGCGGCGGTGGAAATGATGGACCGGCTCACCATCGAAGCCGCCGAAGCCGCCGTCCATCCGAATTTCCCAAAGGCGGAAGCCGTCCTCATCGTGGAGCTCGACGGCGCGCAGTCTGAAGTCGACGAGCTGTTCGGACTTGTCGAAGCCATCTGCATGCGAACCGGAGGGTCCGAGATCCAGATCGCGCGAAGCGGCGACGAACGCGCGCGAATCTGGAAGGGGCGCAAGGCCGCCTTTGCCGCCATGGGCCGCGTGTCGCCGAACTACTACGTGCAGGACGGCGTCATCCCTCGCACGAAGCTGGGAGAAGTGCTGGGCCGCATCCGCGATCTGTCAGAACGATCGGGGTTGAAGATCGGCAACGTGTTCCATGCGGGCGACGGGAACCTGCATCCGCTCATCTGCTACGACGAGCAGATCCCCGGACAAGGCGAGCTCGCGGAGCGCGTCGCGTCCGAGATCCTGATGTACTGCATCGAGGCGGGTGGCTCGATCACCGGTGAACACGGCGTCGGCGCCGACAAGTCGGCGTCGCTGGCCAAGATGTTCAACGAAGACGATCTGGAGACGATGCGGCTGGTCCGCCGCGCGTTCGATCCGCTCGAGATCTGCAATCCCGGAAAGGTGTTCCCCACACCGAGGCTTTGCGGAGAGGTGCCGGGACCGTACAGGCAGCATCCCGCGGAGCGAGCCGGTTTGGCCGAACGCATGTAGTCGTGGTCACACTGGTCCGCGGCCAGGATTGAGGAGGCCGTCAGGATCGAATTGCTGCTTCACGGCCCGCATCAAGGGCAGGCTGTCGCCAATCGGACCCCACACGTCAACCTGGTTTTTGAGCGCGTCCGATCCGCGCACCACCACTGCGCTTCCTCGTCCAATCGGCAACCCCTGGCGGAGGCCGTCGATGACGCGCTTCTGGAACTCCAACTCGCCTCCCAGGCTGACGAGGAACACGCCGACCCCTGCACGGCCAGTTGCCGCGTAGCCCTGAGACCCGGCCAGGCGGTCGATCAACTCGAGCGTGGTCGCAAGCTCGGCAGGCAGAACGCTGACCTTCACCAGCGTTCGACCGTCATCGTCGCCGACCGCGAGATCCGTCCAAAGCCCCTCTTCATCGTCACCAGCAATTACCTCCGCCTCGAAGCCGGCTTCCCGGATCAGCTTGCTTGCCGAATCGCTCTGCTGTTCGACCGACGCCGCGATCGATTCGAACCGTATCAACAACCGCAGGGGATGTGTCGCAAACTCGACGGCGGTCGGCGTCAAAGGGCTCGCCAGGATTCGGCCGGCAAGCGTCCCAAGCTCGTCCCGACGCGAACACGCGACCGCGACGGTTCTGGACGCTTCGGTCAGCGGATACAGCTTGAACGTCGCCGTCACAATCACTCCGAGCGTGCCGAACGATCCCGTCATCAGGCGCGGCAGGTCGTACCCCGCCACGTTCTTCACCACGATGCCCCCGCCCTTCGCAAGAACCCCGTCGGGGCGAACGAACTCGACGCCAATGATCAGATCGCGAGGCGCGCCGTAGCGATGGCGCCGCGGCCCGCTGTCGTTGGTCGCGACGAGCCCTCCGATGGTGGCGCGATCGGCCGACGGTGGATCGAGAGGAATCCACTGGCGATGTGCGGCCAGCATGCGGTTGACGCGTGCCAGCGACGCGCCGGCTTGAACGGTCGCGGTCAGATCGCCGTGCCGGTGCGCGATCAGCGTGTCGAGTTTGGCCGTGGAGAGCAAAACGTCAATGGAACGAGGCACACGCCCCCACCCGAGCTTCGTACCGGCGCCCCGTGCGATCACGCTGAGCTTCTCGCGCGACGCCCATTCCAAGACCGCGCGGACACCTTCCGCGCTGTCGGGCTCGATGACGACCTGTGGACCGATGCCTTCGATCGCATCTGCAGCGACGCTCGGACGAGCCGCCGACCCAAACAGCCCGGCAGCGGTTTCAAGAATCCGCGCGCGGCCGTCGCTCATGCGGTCGTCGTGTGCCGGGTGTGGCGCCCGGCTTCGATGGAGCGATCGATGACTTCGACGAGGTGCAAGACCGGCAGCGGATGGCCGGCCGCTTCGAGCCCGGCCGCGATCTGCAGCAGGCAGCCGGGATTGCCCGACACCACCACGTCGGCGCCGGTCTTCGCAACGTTGTTCACTTTTCTCGTGCGGAGGTCGGCAGCCGCTTCGGGTTCGAGCAGGTTGTAGATTCCGGCAGACCCGCAGCAGATCTCGGCCTCGGCGATTTCCTTCACCTCGACTCCGGGAATCTGCTGAAGCAACTTCCGCGGCTGCGCACGTACGCCCTGTGCGTGTTGCAGATGGCAGGCATCGTGGTACGCCGCCTTCAACGCGACCGGGCCACGCGGCGCGCGAGGCTCCATTTCCACCAACAGCTCCGAGACGTCCCGGCACTTCGCCGCAAATGCTTCTGCGCGAGCCTTGTACGCGGGATCGTCGCGCAGCAAGTGGCCGTATCGCTTCATCGCCGATCCGCAGCCTGCAGCGTTGATAACGATCGTGTCGACGCCGGCCGCGTCGAAGACATCGATGAGCCGCCTGGCCGACGCCTTGGCCATCTCCTCTTCGCCAGCGTGCTCGGCAAGCGCCCCACAGCACTCCTGAGCCTGCGGCACAATCACTTCGCAGCCTTCAGCCGCGAGCACGCGCGCCGTCGCTCGGTTGACGCCTCCGAAGAAGACGCGCTGCACGCAACCGGTCAGCAGCCCTACGCGTGTTCGCGCCTCGCCTTCGGCATGAACAACGGGCGGAAGCGGCTCGTTCGTCAGCGCGACCGGCGGCAGCAGTCGTTCCATTGCGCCAAGTCTCCGGGGAAGAAGACGCGCCAAGCCCGTTTGATGGACCAGCCGCTGCAATCCGAGTCTTTGGTAGAGCGCGAGCGGCCACGACAGCCACCGCAGTCGGCGTGGGTGCGGAAAGGTCGAGAAAACGAGGCGGCGAAACAGGCGATCCCCGAGTGGCCGTACCGCGTCCCGCTCCACCTGCGGACGCGCCGCCTCGAGCAGCGAGTCGTACTGCACGCCCGAGGGGCAGGCCGTGACGCACGCCATACAGCCGAGGCACAGATCGATGTGCTTCACGAAGCTCGACGCGTTGGTCTCTCGCCCGTCGCGCCGCATCTTCATCAAGTGAATGCGGCCTCTCGGCGAGTCCGCCTCTTGTCCCCACAGCAGATACGTGGGACACGTCGGCAGGCAGAAGCCGCAATGCACGCAGTCGTCGAGGAGATCGCGCCCAGATGAGTGCTGCACGGTGTGCCCGGGCGCGATTATACCTACTGCACGAGGCTCACATTGAAGGTGGTCGTCTCATCTGCTCGGAGTTCGACGCCGACATCGAACGGCTGATAGCCCTGGGTCTCCACACGAACACGGTGCGGACCCTCCGGAAGGTGAACGATCAGGCGCCCGCCTACTCGCGGCCCTCGCCACAGTCCGCCGTCGATGAACACGCTGGCGCCGGCCGGCTGGACGTGAAGCGACAAAGTGCCGAGCCGCCAGACGATCGGCGGAGGTAGCGGCACCGGCGCCTTGGGAGCCGGGGGCGGCTCGCCCGCTTCGCCTGGCATGAGCGGCATCAGCCTGTCCCTGATGGTGTGCTTCGCTCCGGGACCCAGATAGAGGGTCTGCCGAAGCGCCCGGTACCCATTGAGATGGACGACTATCTCATGATGGCCAGGAACGAGCGGCAGACGCTGGAAGAGGCCGTCGTAGTCGTCGACTTCACCCGCGACGAAGCCATCGACGTAGACCACGGCGTCGCGCGGCGCGACGTCAAGCCGGAGCCTGGCGTAAAAATCGCTTGGATGGGTGTCGACTTCCGGAAGGCCAAGGGCCGGAAACCACACGCCCTGTGCCTGTGCCTCCGCTGGCAATGCAGAAACGACGAGCCACAACGCGATCACAATGGAACAGGGATTGTGAGCTCGCACAAGCGGACCTCCGACTCGGTGCAGGCGGCTGAAGGCTGCACGAGCAACGGCCGTACCAAGAGCGTTGTTGCGGAATCGCCGAAGAACGCGGCGGCGCGATCGCGACTGTCGCCGCGCCGCCATCTGAACTGTCTGCGCGAGAGGACGCGCGAGGAGCCTAGGAAGGCTTCTTGACTTCGACGGCCGAGGCTTCCTCGATGATCTGCACGATGGCCGAATGATCGAGATCGCCTTTGCCGTTGTTCATCAGGTCGATCAGCATGTTCTGCACCGTGCTCGTCAGCGGCAGCGACACTTTGAGCGACTCGGCGGCGAGCAGCGCGTTCCGGAGATCTTTCTGATGGAGCCGGATGCGGAAGCCCGGCTTGAAGTTGCGGCGAGTACACCATCGGCGCCTTGACGTTGAGCACCGTGCTGCCGGCAAGTCCCGCCTTCACGGCGTTGAAGACGACTTCCGGGTCGAGCCCCGCCTTGGTCGCCAGCGCCAGCGCTTCGCCCATCGCGGCGATGTTGACCGCGACCATGATCTGGTTCGCCAGCTTCGTCACGTTGCCCGCGCCGACCTTGCCGGTGAGCGTGACCGTGGCACCCATGTTCTTCAGAATGGGCTCCATCTTGTCGAACACATCCTGTTTCCCGCCAACCATGATGGCCAGCGTGCCGTCGATCGCCTTCGGCTCGCCGCCGCTCACCGGCGCATCCAGGAAGTCGACGCCCTTCGCCTCGAGCGCCGCACCGACCTTCTGCGCAACCATCGGGCTGATCGAGCTCATGTCGACCACGGTTGATCCCTTGCGGGCGCCCTCGAGGACGCCGTTGGGTCCGAGAATGGCCTGCTCGACTTCAGGGCCGTCGGGCACCATCGTGATGATGACGTCGGTCCTCGACGCGACGTCCTTGGGCGACGATCCTCTTTCTGCGCCGGCCGCAGCGACGTCGTCCAGGCCAGCCGGGACGATGTCGTAGGCCGTCACCTGATGACCCGCCTTGATGAGATTCTTCACCATGGGCCTGCCCATGATGCCGAGACCGATGAACCCGATTTTCGCCACGCTGCGCTCCTCCGAGAAGCGCCTATGCTAGCACCTCGACAATCTGATTTGCGAGCAGATCGGGCCCAAGGCCCGATCTTTCCCGTTCACCGTCCGACGCTACCGAGAGAAGTTTACGAAGGCAGGTATGAATGCGGGCGGAGCAAGATCGTTCGTAGCACTTTCGGGGATGATTCGCGCGTCGGACCGGCGGAACGGAAAAGATCGGGGAGCGTGTATCCCACGGCCAACCGTAGAGCAAGCGCCATACCACAATCAGAGGCAGCGTCCTCGGGGCTATTGGGCGACGCTCCGCACAGCTACGCGGCGACCGATTCCGACAACTCTGTCGTTCCGACGAGCCCGGATAACAAGTACGTTGAGCCAGCCCACGTGCGCCCGCGCGGCGCGTCAGCACAAAGCCACATGGATGTAGCCCCATTTTCGAAATAGACAGAAACGCGGGTTCAAGTCAGGGAAGAAAACTCACGCCGCCGTAAACGAGATTGAAATTTCCCCCGCGGTTGGGCCCCGGAGGCCCGCGTTCGAGATGTGCTGAAACGATAGCCGACGAGCCACGCCCGGCCCGGCGTCTCCTCAAACCGCACGCCGAAACCCGCCTGCTCGATGAACCGGAAAGCGGTCACCTGCACCGACTCGGGCTGCGACGTAAACAGCAGCCGCCACTGCCCTCGCGAAGATACGTGGCCCCGGCGCCGACCGGCGGAAAATTCCACCGAAGAAACAACGGCGACAACGACCAGCCGTTGACGCCGAAACCCTGGTCCACATGCACGAATGGACTGGCGTCGAACACAAGCTCGAAGTTGTTGCTCGAAGGCCCGCCGCTCATGACGCGTCCAATATGAAGCGACACCAGCGTCAGGCTGTGATCGGGCTTCGCATGCAAGCGCAGAGACAGGCAGGGATGTGCCGCCGAGGACGCTGATCTCGATCGCGCCTCTCTGGAACGGCATGGCGACCTTCGACGGCGGGTCCTGACCGGCCGACGCAGGGCGACAGCACGCGATGACGGACAAAAAGACGAGAAACGGCCGAACGATCGGCAAGTGAGGCACAAGCTTAGCAATTCTCGGTTCTCAGTTCTCAGTTCTCGGTTCTCAGTTCTCGCTTCTCGATCAGCGCCCTCTGATACCACTCGACCCTCGCTGTCGAAGGTCGTGCCCAGAAGCAGCCGGATCACTTCTGCGTAGCTGCGAATACCCGCTTCCACTCGATTGGCTCTCAGATAGCGGTCGTAGAGCGCGTAGCCAGCGCGGCTCGCTGCCGGCACCCTCTGCCGCTGAATGCGCTCGCTGATGGCCCTTAAATCGTCGCGCGGTCCCGCATCGAGCGATGTCGACAGCTCGACGCGATCGGCCGACGGCAGCGAGTTGGCGATCGTGAAGTAGAGCGACAGCCAGCCGCTGTAGCGATCGGACATCGATCCCCGCATGCACACGAGCCATCCGAGAAAGCTGGCCTCCGACTCGTTCGCATACCCCGCCAGATGCGCCCACTCGTGCGCGATCGTCGCCGGCCGCTCGAACGGCAACAGGCTCTGGTTGGCCAGCGTCTCGAGAAAGAAGGGCGCCGTCATGCCATCGACAGAGACGCGCGTGAAATAGAAATTGAGGACCGATCGCTTCGGGACAGCCGGTTCGGCCCGCCAGGTCGCCGCCAGCTCGCCCTGCGCCTCGTCGAACGCCGGCGTCAGCGAGCCAGGTATCTCACCAAGTGCGGGCCAGCCTCGAGCATGCGCATCCTTGTACAGAGTGTTGAGCGACTCGACGCCGCGGAACCCGAGCTGGCGCAGATTTTCTCGTGTGATCCGCTCCTCACGGAAATCGAGAAACGCGCTGAGCGGTTCTCGCCGGTAGTTCAGCCCCCACGCCGCCAGAAACCACAGATAGATCGCGGCCGCTGCCGCCGCCGTGTCGAGGGTGAGCCCGCCAATGGTTCGAACCAGTCGTTGGCGACCCCGTCGAATACGCACGATCCACATCGCCGCGATGGCGCCGCCTCCAATGAGGAGAAGGACGTCGAACCACGCGAACGGCGTCCGATTCGTCAGCGACGTCAGCCGGGGCTGGACGACGGGATACACGCCACGGGCGTATACGTCTTCGATGGTTCGACGCGGCAGCGGCGCGAGCGCCAGAGCGGCAGCCGCGGCGAGCACGAGGAGCTTCAGGGCAAGCCTCATTTTGTCCAATCTTGGCTTATGCTGACATGGAATGGCGAAGGCACACACGGACGACGGATTCGCCGGAGCTGAGACGGTCGTCGACACAGCGTGTCCGCTCGACTGCCCTGACTCGTGCAGTCTGTCGGTGACGGTCAGCAAAGGGCGCGTCGTCAACATCGACGGCTCGACGTTGAACGCGCCGACCGCCGGGTACATCTGCGCGAAGGTGCGGCGGTTCGGCGACCGCATCTATGGCCCGGCCCGGCTGCAGTATCCCGCGATTCGCAGCGGCAGAAAGGGCGACGCCCGGTTCTCGCGCGTGACCTGGGACGAAGCCCTGGAGTTGATTGCCAGCCGGCTGCTGGAGATCCGCGAACAGTGGGGCGGCGAAGCGGTGCTGCCGTTCTACTACGGCGGCTCGAACGGACTGCTCACCAACGACACGCTCGACGCCGTGTTCTTCCGACGATTCGGCGCGTCGCGGCTGGCGCGATCTGTCTGCGCAGCTCCGACCGGCGTCGCCGCGCAATCGCTCTACGGCAAGATGCCGTCGGTCACCTACGAAGACTACGTGCACGCCCGACTCATCGTGTTGTGGGGCGTCAATCCTTCGACGTCCGGCATTCACCTCATCCCGTTCGTCAGGGAGGCGCAGAAGCAGGGCGCCACGCTTGTCGTCGTCGATCCGCGCGCGACGCCGCTCGCTCGCCAGGCCGATCTGCACCTCGCGCCGCGGCCCGGCTCTGATGTCGCGATCGCGCTCGCGCTGCACCGCTATCTGTTCGAAGAAGGGCTCGCGGACGCTGCGTTTCTCTCGGCTCATGCCACTGGAGCCGATCGGCTGCGGGCACGCGCCGCGGAGTGGACGTTCGAGCGAGCCGCAGAGACAGCCGGCGTCAGTGAAGCGGCACTGCGGCGGCTTGCTGAAGACTACGCCCGCACGTCGCCAGCGCTCATCCGCTGCGGCTGGGGTCTGGAGCGAAATCGCAACGGCGGAAACGCCGCGATGGCCGTCCTCGCGCTACCGGCCGTCGGCGGAAAGTTCGGCGTTCGCGGGGGCGGGTACTCGATGAGCAATTCGGCCGCGTGGAACGTGACGCGACCCTGGCTCGGCCCGGAGCCGTCGACGCGGATCGTGAACATGAACAAGCTCGGACGAGCGCTTACGGAGTTCGACGCCCCGCCCGTCAAGGCGTTGTTCGTCTACAACTGCAACCCGGTGGCGACGGTGCCCGAGCAGCAGCGAGTGCTGCAAGGAATGGCGCGCGACGACCTCTTCACGATCGTGTTCGACCAGGTGATGACCGACACCGCGTCCTTTGCCGACGTGATCCTGCCGGCGACGACGTTCCTCGAGGCGTACGATCTCGCCCGCGGCTATGGCCCGCTGAGCCTGCAGCTGGTTCGACCGGTCATCGACGTCGTGGGCGAATCGCGATCCAACCCAGACGTCTTCGGCGCGCTCTGCCGGCGTCTCGATTTGCTCGGACGCGACGAGCCCGACAACGAGTTGGACATGCTGCTGACGCTCTTCAAGACGCTGCCGGGAACCGTCGGCTCGCAGATCGAAGACAGCGGTCGGGCAGAACCGCCGTGCGGCTTCCGGCCCATCCAGTTCGTCGACGTCATGCCGAGAACGGAGGACGAGAAGGTTCACCTCTTTCCTGAAGCTCTCGACGCTGAGGCGCCGGCCGGTCTCTACGCCTTCCAGCCAGATCCAGCGACGGTTCGATATCCGCTCGCGCTGATCTCGCCGGCCAGCGACAAGACCATCAGCTCGACGCTGGGCGAGCTCGATCGTCCGGCGGTGTCGCTGCACATGCATCCTTCCGACGCTTCGGCGCGAGAGCTCAAGAGCGACGATCCGGTGCGGATCTTCAACGATCTCGGATCGGTTCAGTGCGCGGTGAAGGTCGACGCGGCAGTCCGTGAGGGAACGGTCTCGCTGCCGAAGGGCCTGTGGCGGAAGAGCACCTGGAACCAGCTCACCGGTACTGCGCTGGTCCCCGATTCGCTGACGGACCTTGGTGGGGGCGCGTGCTTCAATGATGCGCGGGTTCAGGTGGAGCGCCTGGTCAGTTCTCAGTTCTAGGTTCTCAGTTCTCAGTTCTCAGTTCTCAGCAGACCTCACCAAAGCGCCCGGGCGACGCGAAAACCGACAATCACATTATGAAGCGAGGGCGGGTCTCCATTGCGGTTGGCCGCGCGAACTTGTTGTAACAGTCCTCGACCCATTCCGAGACGTTGCCCAGCATGTCGTGCAGGCCGAAGGCATTCGGCTTGAACGCACCCACCGGCGCCGTGCGCGCCTGGCCATCGTCGCACGCGAGGAGTCCCCACTCGTCCTTCCACCCTTCGGGTTTCCGTCTCCCGAGTGCGGCGTCCGCGCCATCCTCGAACTCGCACGCACGATCGGCCATCGCCCCCCAGAAACGCGCTGCCTGGGAACCCGCCCGCGCCGCGTACTCCCACTCCGCCTCACTCAAGAGCCGGTACGCCTTGCCGGCCTTCCTTGACAACCACTCCGTGTAGCCGATCGCCTGCTCGTAGCTCACTCGGATCACAGGCCGCCGGCCGCGTCCCCAGCCGTCGTCCGCCGCTCTGGCGCAGCCGCCCCCGACCACGCCAAACCGCTCGACATTGAGCCTCCACTCGATTGTTCACCGCTGTAGAGTTCGACCGGTTCGCCGCGCGAGGGTCCTGAGAACCGAGAACCAAGAACCGAGAACCGAGAACCGAGAACCGAGAACCGAGAACTGAGAACCGAGAACTGAGAACCGAGAACTGACTCTACGGGAATATCCCAAGCTCTTCGTACACGATGGCCACCTTGTTGATCGCTGTCACGAACGCGGCGGTGCGCAGATCGCCGGTTTCCGGCTGCCGCCGCAGTGCCTCGCGGATCTCCTGATACGCCACGATCATCGTGTCCTCCAGACCGGAGTTCACGATGGCCGCTTCGTCGGTCACCATCACGAGCGACTGCCGTTCGCGCTCGCTGAACTTGCGGCCGGTCGCCATCTCGATGGCGCTGAGCAGCCGCAGATTGGTGGCCGCCTCCCGTCTGCGGTCCATCCGGCCGAGCCGCACGTGAGACAGGTTCTTGAGCCACTCGAAGTACGACACCGTCACGCCGCCCGCGTTGGCGTAGACATCGGGGATCACGAGCAGGCCCTTCTTGCGAAACACCTCATCGGCATCAGGAGTCGTCGGGCCGTTTGCGCCTTCGAGAATAATCTTCGCCTTCACCCTGGGCGCATTCTCTCCGGTCAGCACGTTCTCGAGCGCCGCAGGCACCAGCACATCGCAGTCCAGTTCGAGCGCGTCGGACGTGCGAACGATGTCGGTCGCGCCGGGGAACCCCAGAATCGATCCGGTTCGCTTCCGGAACTCGACGACCTCGTTTTCGTTGAGCCCCTTCGGGTTGTAGATCGCCCCTTCGCGCTCGGCAAAGCCGATCAGAATCGCGCCGTGCTCGCGGCAGAACTTCGCCGCGTGAAACCCGACGTTGCCCAGCCCCTGCACGACGATGCGCTTGCCTTCGAGGCCGACGGACAATCCGAGCGCGCGCATGTCGTCCGTCGATCGGCAGGCCTCGCTCAACGCGTACATCAGCCCGCGCCCCGTGGCCTCCCGGCGGCCGTGAATGCCGCCCTCGGTGAGCGGCTTGCCGGTCACACACGCCAGCGCCTGCAGCTCTCCCGTGTGAAGCTGGCCGTAGGTGTCGGCAATCCACGACATCTCCCGCTCGCTCGTCCCGTAGTCTGGCGCGGGAACGTCGATGCCGGGACCGATGAACTGCTTGCGATCGATCTCGTGGGTGTAGCGGCGCGTGATGCGCTCGAGCTGCTCGACCGAGTAGCGCGAGGGATCGATGCGGATGGCGCCCTTCGCGCCGCCGAACGGCACGTCGACGAGCGCACACTTGTACGTCATCAGCGCCGCGAGCGCCTTCACTTCCGACTCGTCGGACTGTGCACTGAAGCGGATGCCGCCCTTCGTCGGCAGCTTGTGATGGCTGTGTTCGGCGCGCCACGCCTGGATGACCTCGATCTTGCCGCCGCCCAGCCGGACCGGAAACGAGAAGGCGTACACCGAATTGCACACCCGGATCTGCTCGAGCAGTCCGGCGTTGTGCCGGCAGAATCGCGCCGCACGATCGAAATACGTATTGACGTTGTCTTCGAACGAAGGCGCCGGCGTGCGATCCGCGGTCGGTGACACAGCCATGCCACGCATTATAGGTGGTAGGATTGGCGCATGGCACGCACCGTGTTTTGCGCAAAACTGCAGAAGGACCTGCCGGGTCTCGAAGAGTCTCCGTGGCCGGGCGAGCTCGGCACGCGCATCTACGACAACGTCTCGGCGCAGGCGTGGAAGATGTGGGAGGACCGCATGAAGATGATCCTCAACGAGTACCGCCTCATGCCGTGGCAGAAGGAAGCGCAGCAGCTCATGGCCAAGCAGATGGAGGAGTTCTTCTTCGGCGGCAATGAGGTGCTTCCGCCGGAGTACAAACCGAAAGCCTGACGCCTGCCATGGCGCTCGAGAAATACCGCGAGAAGCGCAATTTCAAGAAGACTCCCGAGCCTGCTGGCTCACCGGCGGCGTCACGCAAGTCGTCCGCAAAGACCGCGCAGCGCTTCTTCTGCGTGCAGAAGCACCTGGCCAGCCACCTGCACTACGACTTTCGTCTCGAACACGACGGCGTGCTGCTCTCGTGGGCCGTGCCGAAGGGCCCGTCGCTCGATCCTTCGGTGAAGCGCCTCGCGATGCACGTCGAAGATCATCCGATGGAATACGGCGACTTCGAAGGCGTCATCCCCGAGGGCTACGGTGCCGGGATCGTCATGCTTTGGGATCGCGGCGCGTGGATACCCGAATCGGCCGATGTCGAGGCCTCCCTCAAGAAAGGCGACCTCAAGTTCACGCTCGACGGCGTCAAGCTGAAGGGCTCCTGGGTGCTGGTGCGCACGCGCGGGCCGCGGGATCCGTCCGGCCGCAGCTGGCTGCTGATCAAGCATCGGGACGACTGGTCGGGACCGATCGACATCACCGAGTTCGCACCGCTCAGCGTCAAGAGCGGTAGCGATCTGCCCGAGATCCTCGCGGCCGACACGCCGGCCGTCTGGACGTCGAACCGGCCGGCGAAAGGAGGCTCGACCGGTGCGATGCTCGCCGACATCATCGAGCAGGCGGCCGAGCTGAAAAAGAAAGTAAAAAGTAAAAAGTTGAAAGTGAAAAGTAAGGCTAGAAGTAAGAAGTAACCCCTTACCCCTTACCCCTTACCCCTTACCCCTTAGCCCCTGCCCCTGCCTGGCCGTCCGTTTCTCCCTGAACAACAGCCGGCCCAATGCAAGGCCGACGGCATAGGCAAGACGCCGTCGATCGTGGCGCGCGATGTTGCCGGACCAGAACTCCCCTTCAATGACCTCGCAGCCCTCGGGAACGGATCCGAGTTGCAGCGGCCGCTTGTGTTCGACCGCATAGCGCTCGAGCACGTCGACCGGCGGATGGGTCGTGTTGTGGATGAGCACGTCGATGGGCCGGCCAATGGCCTCGCCGAGCTGGCGTACGCCGTCGGCCGCCGTGAACCCGTTCATGCCGCTGCCCTCGGTGAGCAGGTTCGAGATGAACACCACGGGGCCTGGGATCGAACGGAGCGCCTCCCCAACGCCTTTCACGAGGAAGATCGGCATCAGGCTCGTGTAAAAGCTGCCAGGCCCGATGATGGCCGCGTCGAACTTGCGGATCGCTTCGTCGACGGCGGGATGAATCTGGGCGGACGGCTCCAGCCAGATCCGGCGGACGAACTGGCCGCGGCTTTGACCGAGATCAACTTCGACCTCACCCCGCGTCTGCACGCCGGTGCTGTACTCCGCGCACACGCTCGCCGGCTCGACGCTCACGGGCCAGACGTGGCCCACGCACCCGAGCAGGGCGCGGAGGCCGTCGACGGCCGAGAGAAAGTCGCCGCTGTACCGCTCCATCATCGACAACAGCAGATTTCCGCCGGTGTGTCCGGCAAGCTTCGGATCGATCGACGGCACGCGCGACAAAAGTACGCGTCTGGCTTCGGCTTCGTTGCGCGCGAGCGCAAGGGCGCACTTCAGCACGTCGCCCGGCGGCAGCACGCCCAGCTCGTCGCGCAGCTGGCCCGAGCTCCCCCCGCTGTCGAACATGGTGACGACGGCGTTCAGTGTGAGCCAGGGGTTCTTCTTCAGCCCGCCCAGCAGACTGGGAAGCCCCGTACCACCGCCGAAGCACCCGACGTTCAACTGACGCATCCGCATTGGATGGGATGATAATTCAGGTATGAGCTCAACCGACACGCTCGCGGCAGACTTGGCGCAGATCTTCGGCCAGCGGATGCGGATGCTGGCACTCTTTGGAAACGACACGCACACCTGCGCAGTCGTCGACAGCCTGACGCTTGACGATCTCGATCGATGCGCGGCGTTGGACGCGCGATGGAAGCAGCTGCGCCTCGACACGCCGCTCTTCCTGCTGGAACCAGACCTGCCGCGGGCGCTCGATGCCTTTCCGCTCGAACTGAGCGAGATCATCGCCACGCGGCGGATCGTCGCCGGCACCGATGTCTTTGCGGGCCTGTCGATCGCGCCAGCCGATCTTCGGCGCGCGTGCGAAGTGCAGGCACGGGCGCACGTGCTGCATCTTCGCGAGGGATACATCGAAGCCGGCGGAGACACCCGGGCCGTGGAGGCGCTCGTGGCAGCCGCGGCGTTGCCATTCCGCGGTCTCCTGGTCAACGCCGCGCGACTGGACGACTCGACGCCGCAGGCCCTGGTCACCCGGTTGGGCATCAGCGACTTCGAAAGCGGCTTTGCGGCGGCGATGCGCGCAGCCGAGCGCATGGTCGAGCACGTCGATCAATGGGCGCGGTGAACGCAGGCTTTAGGCTTCGGGCTCTAGGCTTTGGGCCTATCGCGCTCGCCCTCTTCTTCGCGGTGGGCGCTCGGGTCGTCACACAGGAGCCGCCGCCGCAGCTGACGGCGCCCGTCAACGACTTCGCCAATGTCATCGCGCCGGGACCTGAAGCCGAGCTCGACCGGCGGATTCGCGAGTTGCTGCGAGCGAGCGGCGACGTCGTGGTCGTCGCCACCGTCGAGACCTTCGCGCCGTATGCCGACATCCAAGAATACGCGGTCCGCATGTTCGAAAACCGCGGCCGCGGCATCGGCGCGAAGGGAAAAGACAACGGGGCGCTCGTGGTCGTCGCAGTGAAAGACCGCCGGGTGTGGGTGGAGGTCGGCTACGACCTCGAGCAGTTCATCACCGACGGGTTCGCCGGCGACGTGAGTCGAAGCGTCATGGCGCCGCAATTCGCGCGCGGCGACTACGGAGCCGGGCTGCTCGAAGGCACGACGCGGATCATCGCGCGAATCGCTCAAGGCCGCGGCATCACATTGAGCGGCGTGCCGCAACCGTCGCGCGAGACGCGGCAGGTGGACTTCGGCCCCTGGCTCATCATCGCCATCATCATCATCGTCATGTTGATGAACAACGCAGGCGGCAGGCGGTCGCGGATGTACCGGGGGAACCGGTGGGGGCGCGGCCCGTGGAGCGGGTGGAACAGCGGCGTCGGACCATTTGGAGGCGGCGGCCGCATTGGCGGCGGCGGATTTGGCGGCGGGTTCGGCGGATTTGGCGGCGGCCGCAGCGGTGGTGGTGGCGGCGGCGCAGGCTGGTAGAATCAACCCATGTCCAGAGTTGCACGTCACATCCAGCTGCTCGCCGTCCTTCTCGCGACACTCGCGCTGTCGGGGTGCTCGTACAACCGCTTCGTCTCACAGGAAGAGGCGGTAAAGACGCAGTGGGCGCAGGTGCAGAACCAGCTGCAGCGCCGCAACGATCTGATTCCGAATCTCGTCGAGACCGTCAAGGGCTACGCGGGGCACGAGAAGGAAGTGTTCCAGCAGATCGCCGATTCGCGCGCGCGCCTGTCGGGCGCGCAATCGCCGGCCGACGCGATCGCCGCAGCCAATCAGCAGAGCGCGGCGCTTTCGCGCCTGCTCGTGATCGTCGAGAACTACCCGAACCTGAAAGCCAACGAGCAGTTCAACAGGCTCTCGGACGAGCTCGCCGGCACAGAGAACCGGATTGCCGTGGAGCGGATGCGGTACAACGAGCGAGTGCAGGAGTACAACACGGCTCGCCGGCAGTTTCCCGGTGTGATTACCGCAAGGATTTTCAGCTTCCCTGATTACCCGCTGTTCGAGGCGCCGGCCGCGGCGCAGCAGGTGCCGAAGGTTGGGTTCTAGGTTCTAAGTTCTAAGTTCTAAGTTCTAAGTTCTGGGTTCAGGGTTCTAAGGCTTCGGCTGGCGCCAGCCGGTGTCCATGAGCTCGCGCTGCAGGTCGAACGTGCGCTTGATGAGGTCCGTGGTTTCGCCGAAACGCTCCATCCGCTGAGATCCGTCGGGGCTGGTGACGATGATCTCATAGCCGACTCCGGCGCCTTCGCGACGGATTTCACAGCGCATCTGCTCACCTTTGCGTTCGAAGATCCAAAGCATGTCCGGGGGTTGTATCGGACGCAGTCCGGCACGGCTTCAGACACGATTTCACAAATCTTCCCGGCTTGTCACCCGACTTTGAGGGGCGTAATCTGACAGAAGGTCGCACAATGGCAGGTGAAATCTTCCCCCTACCCTGGGAGCACGTACTCTGGTCGTCGCCGCCCGCGCTTCCGGCTCGCCTCGCGTTCCCGTGCACGATGTTCGCGCTCACCGACTTCCGGCTCGTGGTGCGGCACAGGGGCCGAACGGCGCAGGAGATCGCGCTGGACGACGTCGACAACGTAGCCCTCGTGCAGTCGTGGTGGCAGCGGGCTGCTGGGACCAGTACGGTGCGTGTCGTGTCGCGGCGCGGGGACCGGACGTTGTCGCTCGCGAACATTCGCGAGGGACCGCAGATTGCGCTGCTGCTCCAGCTCCGGGCGGCGGAGTTTCTGGCCGACGAACCCAGCGACATCGACATCGGGTTTTTCCGGCGGGCGCTCGAACCAGGCGCGCGGCGGCTGCTGAGGCCTCGCCCCCAGGGGATGCTCATCGCGGCCACGCTGGCGTTTGCTCTTCTGTTCGTCGGTGTTGGACTCGCGCGCCACGAGCCGCCGGCGCCAGTCGTCTACACTGCCGACGATCCGATTGCGCCGCTCGGCCAGCGGCGATCGACCCAGGAGATCTCGGCGTTCATGGAGCGCGAGGTGATGCCGTTTGCACGCCGCGCGCTCGGACCTGTCGTCGGTACCGCCGAGGAAGTCACCTGCGACACGTGTCACGGTTCGAACGCCGAGGCGCGCGGTTGGAAGATGCCGGGCGTCCGCGCGCTGCCCGAGCCGGAGGTGCGCTTTGCCGGCCTCGAGCGAGCGCGTCTGTGGCTCGATCCGCAAATTCGCAATGCGGTCTACGGTTACCTCGCCGAAAATGGCAAACAGACGATCGCCGCGTACATGCGCCGCGAAGTGCTGCCGGGCATGGCCAAGGTGCTGAGGCGCCCCGCGTACGACTTCGCCAAGTCGTACGGACACAATCGATCGCAGGCGGCGGTCGGTTGCTACCACTGCCACCTGGTCGAGTAAAATTCGAGCGTTGATCACAACCCGCAACGCAGCGCTGGCCGCCGGCGCTGCTGTCTTCTGCGTCGTTGCCATCCTGAACAGTAGCGGATACCGATACGGCATTGGCGACCAGGCGTTCTACATCCCCTCGGTCGTCCAGCACCTGAATCCCGACCTCTTCCCGCGCGATCGGGCACTGCTTCACGTTCAGGACCGCTTGATGCTCTTCGACGATCTGGCCGCGCGCCTCGTGACGGCGACGCGGCTGTCTCTGCCGCAACTCTTCTTCGTTGGATATGTCGCGTCGCTGCTGCTGCTCTTTGCCGGCACCGTGTCGATTGGCCGGACGATGTACCGATCCGGGTGGCCGCTTGCCCTGGCGCTGACGTTGTTGACGCTGCGGCATCGCATCACGCAGACCGGCGCCAACACGCTCGAGGCGTATTTCCATCCTCGCTCGCTGGCGTTCGGTCTGGGCGCGTGTGCGCTGGCGGCCTGCCTGCGCGGCCGCAGCGCGATCGCGATCGCACTCGTGGGTGCGGCATTCGCCGTGCACCCGACAACCGCGGTGTGGTTTGGTGTCTGGCTCGGAGTGGCGCTGATCGTGGACGAAACACGCTTCAGACTGCCAGCCCTGATCGCAGGCGGCGTCGCGGCGGCGCTGGGAGCGTGGGCGGTGACCGCCGGTCCCCTGCGAGGCCGCTTGGGCACGATGGATCCGCTCTGGGCCTCGGCGCTCGAGGGCAAGGACTACATCTTTCCGTCGGATTGGGACGCCGCCTTCTGGATCGTCAACCTCGGCTATCTCGCCGTGTGCGTCGCGATTTACCAGATGAGGCGTCGCCAGGGCGTCGCCCTCGACATGGAGCGCGGCATCGTCTTCGGGGCAGCCGCGCTGGTTCTGCTCTTCCTCGTATCCTGGCCGTTGATGGAAAGCCGGGTCGTGCTCGCGCTTCAGCTGCAGACGTCGCGTATCTTCTGGATGCTCGATTTTCTGACGACGATCTACGTCGCGTGGCTGCTTGCCGAGGCACCCCGAAATGCCACGGTGCGTCGCGCCGTGGTTGCGTTATTCGTCATCCTGGCTGTCGGGCGCGGTCTCTACGTTTGGCGCGTCGAGCATCCGGGAAACCTTCTCGTCAGGGTCGGCCTTCCGCAGGATGAGTGGATCGATGCCATGCAGTGGATCGCTCGCACGCCCCCTGACACGCGCGTGCTTGCGGCACCTGGACACGCATGGCTGTATGGCACAAGCGTGAGGGTGGCCGGCGAACGCGACGTGTACCTGGAAGAAGCCAAGGATTCTGCCGTCGCGCTGTACTCGCGCGACGTCGCGCTGGAAACGCTGCGACGAATCAAAGACCTGCCGAACTTCGAGACCATGACGGCTGGAGAACTGCAATCGCTCGCGACTCGATACGACCTCGACTACGTGGTGGCCGATCGCGCCGTCGATCTCCCGATTGCCTATCGCAACCAGCAGTTCCGCATCTACCGCTTCCGCCAATGAGGGTATTTACGCCGCATCCCCGATGGACGGGCGGGCACTGGATGACGCTGTACGCGTGGGGCACGTCCGCGACACTTCCCCACGCTTCCGGCGCCCGTGCGGCGCTATTTCGATGTGGCGAGCGGCAGCCGTGTGCTTGCGCAGTGTCATTGGCAATCGGATTCCTGGCGCCACCCGACGCTGATCGCGCTCCATGGCCTGGAAAGCTCGAGCGATGCACATTACGTCCGAGGCCTGGCCGCCAAAGCCTTTGCCGCCGGCTTCAACGCGGTCCGGCTGAACCAGCGCAACTGCGGCGGCACGGAACACCTGTCGGACAGCCTCTACCACTCCGGCCTTACGGGAGACGCCGTCGCCGTGATGCAGGAACTGACCGAGGTCGACGGGCTGCCGGCGTTTGCGATCGCCGGCTACTCACTGGGTGGAAATCTCGCACTGAAGCTCGCCGGCGACTACGGCGCCAATGCGCCGCCGCAGCTTCGAGCCGTGTGCGCCGTCTCGCCAACGATGGATCTGGCTGTCTGCGTCGACGCGCTGGAACAGAAGCAGAACGCGGTCTACCAGTGGCACTTCGTCCGCAACCTCAAGCGCCGGATGCGCCGGAAGGCCGCGGCATTTCCCGGCAAGTGGTCGCTCGAGCCGCTCGGACGGATCGATTCGATTCGATCGTTCGACGAAGCCTACACCGCCCCGCATCACGGCTTTCGGGACGCGAGCGACTACTACCATCGGGCAAGTGCGATGCGGGTGATCGACCGGATTGCGGTGCCAACGCTGATCATCACCGCGGCTGACGATCCGTTCGTGCCGCCGGAGCCGTTTCTCGAAGCAGAGGTCGCGAACAACCCTCGCATTACTTTGAGCATCACGCCGCATGGGGGCCACTGCGGCTTCGTCGAAGAACCCAACGGCACGTACGACGGCTACTGGGCGGAGCGGGAGATTATCGACTTCGTCGCTGCCAGCTTCCAGCTCCCAGCTGCCAGTAGCTGACAGCTACTGATAGCTCACAGCTCACAGCTTCTCCATCAGCTGTTTCGCAAACGCGGGTCCAAGTCCCTGCTCTTCGTGCTTGAAGTACACGTAGATGTCCTTGCAGCGTGACTGGAGGGCACCGATCTTCGCCGCCCACTCGTCGATGTCTTTGGACTGATAACCCTCGTCGCGAAGTCGGAAGTAAGCGAAGTCGGCGGTCACCTCGAGCGGCGTTTTGAGCTTCTCGCTGTCGGCGACGCACAGCGCATAGCCGCGCGTTCGAAGACGTTCATACACTTCGGCGTCGAACCACGACGGATGCCGGAACTCGAATGCAGCGGGCGCCTTGGGCGGAAGCGCCTCGAGAAACGAATCCAGCCTGGCCGTGTCTTTCTTGAGCGTTGGCGGCAGCTGGAACAAGAGCGAGGCGATCTGATCGCCGAGCGTGCCGGCGACCGCGCAGAACGACGCCGTCAGCGCCTCACAATTGACGAGCTTCGCGTCATGTGTGATGCGGCGCGGCGCCTTCAACGTAAAGCGGAATCCCTTGGGGACCTGCGCCATCCATCCAGCGAGCAGCTTCTCGGAGGGCATCCGGTAGAAGGTGTAGTTGATCTCGACGGTCTGGAAGCGTTCTGCGTAGAACGGCAACATTTTGGCGGCCGCGAGGTCCGCCGGATAGAAGCGGCCTTTCCACTCGGGATAGTTGTAGCCGGAGGTGCCGACCCAGATCATTGTCGATAGCTGCCAGCTGTCAGCCGTGAGCCCTCAGCAAGGCTGGAAGCTCACAGCTCATAGCTCCTTCACCAGCGTGGCTCGCGTCGGCCGCCGCCGCCGCCAAAGTCGTCGCCACCGCCGCCGCGCGGCCCGCGCCCGAAGCCGCCGGCCGGCTTCGGCTGTGCCTCGTTGACGACGAGCGCCCGGCCGTCCATCTCGTGCTGGTGGAGCTTCTCGATTGCGCGAGCCGCTGCTTCGTCGGTCGTCATTTCAACGAATCCAAATCCACGTGCGCGTCCGGTCGCCAGATCGCGCATGACTCGCGCGCTGGCCACATCGCCCACGGTGCTGAACAGCGCAACGAGGTCTTCATCCGTCGCCTTGTACGGCAGGTTCCCGACGTAGAGTCTACGACCCATGGCTCATCCGCTCCTCGTGGCGAAACGGTTGGAATTGCATCTATCGGAAAAGCGAGAAATTAGAACGGTTTGAGCCGGCCTGTCAACCGTTCTGCTATCAGTTCCCTTTTTCGAACTGAGAACTGAGAACTGAGAACTGAGAACTGAGAACTGAGAACTACTTCAGTGTCGCGGCAAAGTCGGCGCCAGCCTGCGCAACGATGCCGTCCTTGTCGGACGGCATGCCGCTGACGCCGATCGCGCCGTAGATCTGTCCGTCGACGAAGAGCGGCAGACCGCCCTCGACGGGAACAGCACCTGGCAGGAAGGCCATGTGGGGCCGATCGCCCGTCACCATGTCTTGAAACAGCTTCGTGGAGCGCTTGAAGCGGAGCGCCGCGAGCGCCTTCTGGAGGGCCACATTGATGCTGCCCGTCTGCGTCCCGTCCATCGTCACGTGATAAATGACGTTTCCGCCATCGTCGACGATGGCGATGCTGTTAGTGAAGTTGAGCTCGCGCGCCTTCGCTTCGGCGGCGTTGCCGATTTCCTTAGCTGCGGCGAGCGTCAGCGACTTTTTTGTGCCGAGTTGGGCCATTGGTCCTCGTGGAGACCGGGGTGAGCGGTGCAGGACGGGTCGGGACAACGCCGCGCAGTGCAATCATGTTGAGCGCGTGCTCCGTCGCCTGGATTGCGGCCGCCAGCTGGTCGCTGTGCACGCCGCGCGTCTTCAAGCCGCCGTCCCACTTGATCGTCGTCTCGACCAGCGCGTCGGTCTTGCCGCCAGGTGGAATGCGAACCTCGTAGTCGAGCAGCCGCGGCAGCTCGAAGCCCAGCTGCTTTTCGATGCTCTTTAGAGCCTGCATAAAGGCGTCGTATCCGCCGTCGCCGGTGCCAGTCGCATGGATTTCGCGATCGCGACATCGCACGAGCACGGTCGCCGTCGGCCGAAGGCCTCGATTGCTCACAACGGAATAATCCCGGACCTCGAAGACCCTCAGGTCGCCGGTCTGCAACACTTCGGAAATGAGGAACGGCAGGTCCGACGTCGTGACGCTCTTCTTCTGATCGCCGAGATCGACGATGCGCGCAAGCAGCTTCTGCTTCTGCTCTGTCGTCAGCGAGATGTTCAGCTTCTCGAGGTTGAAGTCGAGGCTCGCCTTCCCCATGAGCTTCCCCATCGCATATGTCCGATGGCGCCCGAAGCGCGCGGGGGTCAACCGGCTTTCGTAGAGATTGCCCTTCATGTCGCCGTCGGCGTGAATGCCCGCAGTCTGGGTAAAGACGTTTTCGCCGACGATCGGCTTGTTCGGCGGAACCCGGCGGCCCGAGAACACCTCGACGAGTTTGCTGATGTCCAACAGGGCGCGTTCGTCGACCGCCGTCCGCACGGTCGAGTGATCGCGGAGAGCGACCACGACCTCGTCGAGCGTGACGTTGCCGGCCCGCTCGCCCATGCCATTGACGGTCACATGCACACCCCGGACACCAGCGACAGCCGCTTCCAGCGTGTTGGCCGTGCCGAGGCCGTAATCGTCGTGCCCGTGGAAGTCGAAATGCGGCTCCGGAAACTTGGCGATCGTCCGCGTGACGAAGTCGCGCACCTGAAGCGGCGACAGCAAGCCCGAGCGTGTCCGGCAGCATGATGCGCGTCACCGGCAGAGCGGCAAGCGCCTCGATGTGATCGAAGACGTAGGTTTCGTCGCCGAGCATCCCGCCCGACCAATCCTCGAGATACACATTGAAGGCGATGCCGTTCTTCACACCGTAATCGACTGTGCGGCGGATGTCGTCCAGATGCTGCTGATGGGTCTTCTTCAACTGCTCGCGGCAGTGGCGGAGCGAGCCCTTCGTCAGCAGGTTGATGACTGTGGCGCCGACCGAACGAGTCCAGTCGACCGATCGGTTCAGGTCGACAAAACCGAGCACCTCGACTCGATCGACAAAGCTCTTGGACTCGGCGTACTCGACGATCGTCTTGACCGCGCGCCGTTCTCCTTCGCTCACCCGCGCGGACGCGACTTCGATGCGATCGACCTTCACCGTCTCGAGGAGTCGTTGGGCAATCGTACGCTTCTCCTCGGGCATCATGGAGATGCCTTCGGCCTGCTCCCCGTCCCGGAGCGTCGTGTCCATCACTTCGATACGACGCGGTTTCCCTTTGCTCATGTATTCAGAGACAGCATAGCATTACCCCTATGAATCTCCGCCTCCTGGCGCTCGTCGCCACGCTGGTCTGTGCGTCCGCCTGCAGCAGCGCTCAGCGCTATGAAATGCGCGGGCAGATCCTGGGCATCAACCGCGACAAGCTGGAGATTCTCGTGAAGCACGAGGAGATCGTCGGCCTCATGCCCGCCATGACGATGCCGTGGCGGGTGCAGTCGGCCGCGATGCTCGACAACCTCGGTCCCGGCGATGTGATTACCAGCCAGATCGAAGTGAGCAACAACCAGGGCGTCGTCACGAGCATCACGAAGCTCGGCACGGCCAAGCCCGAGGTGCCGCCGCCTGCGGCTCCGGGGAAGCCGGGCGTGAAGTACCTGACGCCGGGCGATCAGGTCCCCAATCAGCAGTTCGTCGACCAGGACGGCCGGACGCGCACGCTAGCCGCAATCCGCGGAGACCGCACGCTGGCCGTCACCTTCATCTACACGAAGTGTCCCGTGCCCACGTTCTGTCCCATGATGGATCGGCAGTTCGCAGCGGCGCAGAACCTGATCAAGACGCGGGAACTTGGCGCGCGCGCGGGGCTTGCTTTCGGTGAGCTTCGATCCGAAGAACGACACGCCGCCGGTGCTGAAGCAACACGCTGAGAAGCTGGATTTCGATCCCGGCGATCTGGACATTTGCCACTGCCAATCGAGAAGAGGTCGACATGTTCGCGACGAACCTGGGTCTGACGCTCGTGCGTGGCGAGGCGGCGAATCCCGACGAGATCGGGCACACGCTTCGCACGGCCATCATCGATCGCCAGGGCCGCCTCGCCAAGGCGTTCTCGGGAGCCGACTGGACGCCTGAACAGCTCGTCGACGAGATGCAGAAGCTCCCTTGAGGGAGACCGCCCGGCCTCCAGTCTTCACGCGCGCCGAGCGGCGGCTCATCGCGCGGCTGAACACCCCAGCCCGAGTTCAGCAGTATCTCAACTCGCTGCCGTACAACACCGAGCCGCCCCCAGGGCGTGCGACGCTCCGCAGCTTCCGCGGCGTGGTCCGCCATCGCACGGCCCACTGCCTCGAAGCCGTGCTGTTTGCGGCGACCGTGCTCGAGCAGCATGGGTACCCTCCGCTGGTGTTGTCGTTCGAGTCGATCGACGAGCTCGACCACGTCATCTTCATCTACAAATCAGCCCACTCACCAATCACCCAATCACCAAATGTCTTGGGGATCGGTGGCCCGCTCACGCGATCCCGGTCTGCACGGCCGGAAACCCGTCTTTCGCACGCCGCGCGCGCTCGCGGCCAGCTATCTGGACACCTACGTCGACCTCTCGGGCCGCATCACGGCATTTGCCGTCGTCGATCTTCGCGTGTTGGGGAATTACGACTGGCGCCTGTCGGAGCGGAACGTCTGGAAAGTCGAGCGTATGCTACTCGACACACCTCACCGACGGCTGGGCATGTCGGACGCTCGATTCCGAAGACTGCGCGCGAAGTATGCGGCGTTCAAGGAGCGGCACCCCGACCGGAAACCGCTCTTCTACGAAGGCCGCCACCGCTGGACGCCAATCCCCGCCGCGTTCACGCGTCCGCTGGTATGATGCCTGAAGCGACCATGGCCAAGCTCAAGTCTGAGCGAGAGCTCCCCTGTCCCTGCTGCGGCGCGATGCTCGTGGTCGACCTCAACCTCGGCCGCATCATCTCGCACCGTGCACCCGCGTCCGGGCTCACCATCGAATTGTCCGACGCGCAGCGCATTCTCGCGGAGGAGAAGGCCCGCCGCGACGCGGCCTTCGATCAGGCGTTCAACTCGGAGCGCACCAAGGGCGACGCGCTCTCCAAGCGGTTCGAAGAAGCGTTGAAGCAGGCCAAGGAAGAGCCCCTGACGAAGCCCACCCGGGACTTCGACCTGGATTAGCCGGCCACTTGCTCCGTAAAACGATCCGGATCGTTACCTACAACATTCATCGCTGCCGCGGCATGGATGGGCGCACCGTGCCGCAGCGGACTATCGATGTGCTGGCCAGCCTCAACGCCGACATCATCGCGCTGCAGGAGGTCGTCGGCGCGGGACCGGACAGCTCGGGCCACGCGGCCGAAATCGGCGCCGCGCTCGGCATGGGCTGGGTGATGGGGTCGGTGCGACACCTGCGCGGCCAGCCGTTCGGCAACGTCGTGCTCTCGCACTTTCCGATCCGGCAGCACGTGCAATATGACCTGTCGTGGCGGACGTGCGAAGCCCGCGGCTGCCAGCGCGCCGATATCGCCATCGACGACGCCAGAACGCTGCATCTCTTCAACGTTCATCTCGGCACGGCCTTCCGGGAGCGGAAGAGCCAGGCCGATCGGCTGGCCACGATCGTTCACGACGGGCGGGTGCATCCGCCAAAGATCCTGCTCGGCGACTTCAACGAATGGAGCGGCGGCCTGGCGACCGCCGCGCTCACGGCGAAGCTGAACGCAATCGACCTCAGCGTGTTTCTGCGCCGAAAGCGGACGTATCCAGGAATTCTTCCACTCCTCCATCTCGACCGCATCTACCACGAGGGCGAAGTCGAGATCGTCGGCATCGAGATTCCGCGCACGCGGAAGTCGCTGATGGCGTCGGACCATCTGCCGTTCCTGGCCGAGTTGAGAGTGGCGTTCTAGCTTTCTTCGAAGTCCTCGTGCTCCGCGGGGAGAATGCGGGTCGAGGGACGAAGCGCTTCGCGGTAGTCGTAGATGGGAAGATCGCGAACGTGCAGATGGATCCGGCACGCCGCCGCCTTGTCGGCCACGACGACCGTGTAGGGGCTGGCGTCCAGGCCGGCGCGGAACGTGACCCGGCAACCACAAGCCAGCCGTGCGTGCGTGAAGCCCTTGTTCGACATGCCTGTTACTGAGCTTACTACAACAACGATTTGATCTGCTGCTCGAAATGTTCCTTATTCGAAAGACCGACGTGCGTCTTGCAAATCCTGCCGTCGCGCCCAATCACGAAGGTCTTCGGCAGTCCCCATGACGCGTTGTACGCCTTCGGCCCCTTGATGTCGTCGCGGCCGTCGCCCACGAGCAGCGGATAGTTCACCTTGTACTGCTTCCCAAACGGCTTGAGCGCCGCCGCCGGATCGTCGACCGACACGCCGACGACGATGAAACCCTTCGGGCCGTACTTCTGCTGGAACTCGACGAACCACGGAATCTCCACTTTGCAGGGCGGGCACCAAGTGGCCCAGAAGTCGAGCAGGATGACCTTGCCCTTCTGCGCCGCCAGATTGAAGTCTTTGCCGTCGGCATCCTTCAGCACGAAGTTGAGATTCGCAGGCTGCGGGTTGCTGTCGCACGCCGGCGATTGCGCCGCGACCTGGCGCACCTCCTCGACGTGTGGGAGCGGCACGACAAGCAGAAGGAGCACCAGCGCGCCTGTTGCCGCAATCCATCGCATCAGTCTGGCCATCGTCTGGTCCTTACGAAAAACGAAAAACCGGGATCGGATCCCTACTGGATCGCGACTTTGAGCTGCTCGAGCGACGCGCGAGGCGCCCGGCTCACCAACACGTACGTGAGCCCCGCTGCCGACCAGATTACCGCATCGTGCCCGAAGACGTCGGCCGAAGCATTGGCTCGGTTCGAATCCGCGATCAAGTAGAGCGACACCGGCTGACCATGCAGTCGGTACATCGCGTGCACGGCAGCTCCCTCGGCGCAGTAGCAGCGCCTCAACCCAACGAAATCGAGCCCCGCCATCGACACGCGCGGCACGCGCACTTCGGTCCCGTACTCGTGCGCGTACCGCGCCTCGCTCGTGGAGACCTCCACCGGCGTCTCCGATTCGTGGATCGCGAAACAGGCAAGGTGATCCAGCGTGAGCTGCGCGGCCAGAACGGTCGGCGACAGGCCAGTGAGGAGGTACACGAAAACGCCGCCCACGACGACTGTCAGGGCGGCGGCAATGGAGGCAGAAACGAGCGTGCGGGGAATGCCAAAGGGGCCGGTACGGGCTGCGGCCCGACAACGGGTGCGCAGCGCGTCGGGGGCGCACGGCCGACACAGCTTGGTCCGGATCGACTCGCGCGCGGCCGCCTGCAGCGCCGTCTGATGGCGGCATTTGGGGCAGGCGCGAAGGTGGGCCTCGACGGCAGCCGTCTGCACCGGTGTCGCCGCCCCATCGATGTATGGGGCAAAAAGCGGATCGATCTCGCGGCAACTAGGCATCGACGCAGTCATTAGGACGCCCCCCGTCGGGCCCCGGGTTCATCTTTTCTTCCCTCTGTCATTTTGTCATAGAGCATACGACGGCCCCGGGAGATCCGGGACATGACCGTCCCAATGGGAACGCCCAGCATGTCGCCGATTTCGGCGTATGAGAACTCCTCCACGTCCCGCAGCCACACCGCGTCCCGGAAGGCGGTCGGAAGCGAATCGAGCGCCTCCTGAAGCTCGGGCGCCAAGGCGTCGCGCAGCACCTGCTCCTCGGGCGTCGCTCCCGGATCCGCGGGCCCTGCGCCCAGGACCCGCTCGCTATCCATCTCCACCGGATCGCGCTGGCTGTCGCGCCACCGGTTCCGGAAGTTGTTATGGAGAATCGTGAACAGCCAGGCCTTCAGATTCGTGTCGGGCGTAAACTGCTTTCGTGACTTGAAAGCCTTTACGTACGTGTCCTGCACGAGGTCCTGGGCATCGGCCTCGTTGCGGGTGAGCCGCAGCGCCGTGCCATACAAGTTGTCCAGGTAGCCGAGGGCCTCGGTTTCGAACCCCGATCGCATGGTCCGTCTCGCCGAGTATAAATGCTGCCCGCGACTGGTGCTGTCCTCCGTGAGGGCCACGTGCTGCAGCCAGATGAGGGCGGGTTTTCGTAAGTCCGATCGGCATCGCGCGACACAACGCCCGCGAAAAGCACCAGGGCCTGTGGTATGTCTCTTGCTCAGGCGCAGTCGTTGCGATACCCGATTGTTCACAGTAAGATCGCCGGTATCCCGGTGGGCCGCCCCCTTCACCACGAGGTGTTTGTATGCGCTCGCGTCTGACACGTAGTTTCTGTGTCTGCGTGCTTGGTCTCGTCTCGACCCTCGCCATCGTCTCCGAGGCGAGCGCACAGCGGTTGACTCCGGGAATGCTGTGCTCCTGGGACCACAGGATGCCAGGGAGCAGCGTCAACGCGCAGTCGGGCTTCGCGCCCTACTACGGCAAGAACCAGATCCACTACGACAAGTTCGAGTGGTACATCTATCAGACCGACCACTTCGAGATTTACTACTACCCCGAAAACGAGCAGCACCTCGCCCGCGTTGCCAGCTACGCCGAAAGCGCGTATCAGCACGTGAGCTCGGACCTGCGCCACGACCTCAACCAGCGCGTCCCGCTCATCATCTTCAAGACGCAGAGCGAGTTCCAGCAGCAAAACGTGGTGCCGGGCGCGTCGCAGGAGGGCGTGCTCGCGTTCGCCGAAGGCGAGCGCCACCGCATGCTGCTGCCGATCGACCTGCCGTCGGACCTCCTCTACGGCCTCATCGTCCATGAGCTGACGCACATCTTTCAGTACGACTTCATCCCGGTGTCGCTGCTGCGACGCAGCCTCCCGCTGTGGGTGCACGAAGGCGGCGCAGAGTACGAGCGCGGCATCTGGGATCCGCTCGATCTGATGACGGTCCGCGACGCCGCCGTCGCCGACATCATCCCGCCGATGAGCCAGATGGAGGGCTACGGCAACTTCAATAACCCGCGGCTCGTCTACAACCTCGGACATGCACTCTACGAGTTCATCGAAGCGCGTTGGGGCAAGGACGGCGTGCGGCAGTTCCTCTTCTCGCTGCGCAAGGCGGCGATCGGCGGCGGAGTCACGCCTTACGAGGAAGCGTTCCAGATCTCGGCGCGCGAGTTCGACCAGCAGTTCGACAAGTATCTGAAGGATCGATTCAAGCCCTTCCGCGACAAAGAGCGCCCGGCGGACTACGGCGAAGACCTCTCGCCCGATCCCCAGCGGAGTGAGTTCGTCGGCACGTTGTCGATCGAGCCGTCGCCGTCGGGCGACCTGTTGGCCGTAGCCACCGGCAACCGGCGCGATCAGGAGCTCGACATCATCCTCGTCTCGGCCCAGGACGGCGGCGTCGTCCGAAATCTCACTTCCGGCTTCGACGTCGACCGTGGCTTTGAATACATTGCGTATCCTAGCGGCAGCTCGATGGTGCCGTGGATGTCGTGGTCGCCGGTGGGCGATCGCCTCGCATACTTCGTGCGCAACGAGAAGTACAAGACGCTGATCCTCCAGAACGTCCTCACCGGGAACATCGAGCGCCGGTTCAACCTGACGACGGTCGACAATCCCGAGTCTCCCAATTTCTCGCCCGACGGCCGCTATGCCGTGTTCGGCGCGCTGCGGTCGGCGACCGGCGACATCTTCCGAATCGATCTCGAGAGCGGTGAGCTTACGAACCTGACCAACGACGACTTCAACGACTTCGCGCCCGTGCACTCACCGGATGGCAAGTCCCTTGTGTATCTCGCGCGGATCAGCGGCTCACAGAAGCTCTTCAGGCTGGACATCGAGACCGGGCGCAAGACGCAGCTCACATTCGGCACGCAGGACGAGGCGGCGGCGAAGTTCCTCGATGCCGACACGCTCATCTTCGCGTCGACGGCGACGGACCCGTCGACGCCCGTGACGCCCGACGTGGCGCGCAACGGCAACATCTTCAATCTCTGGTCGCTGAGCATGAAGACCGGCGAACTTCGGCAGTACACCGATGCGCTCGGCGGCGTGCTGTCGCCGGTGGTGCTCTCCAGAGAGGGGGCGATTCCAAAACTGGCGTTCGTCGCCTACTACAAGGGCGCCTACAGCCTCCACAACTTCGACCTCCGCGAGCCGCTCTACAAGGCTGCGTCCTCTGATTTCGGATCGCCGGGCGCCATCGTCGATTTCCAGGCGCCGCTGCAGCATACGCTCGTCGCCGAGAACAAGACCAAGAAGGGCCGCTTCGACAAGATGTTCCTCGAGGGGCGTCCGCCGGTCAACGTCGGCGTAACCAGCGGTGGCGACGTCTTCGGCGGCTCGGTGGTGTCGTTCACCGACGTGCTCGGCGACCAGCGGTTCAGCATGTACGCCTCGTCGATTCAGCAGTACAAGACGCTCTCCTTCTCGTATGCCAACCTGTCGCGACGCATCCAGTGGGCGGCCCAGGGGTATTCGCAGACGAGTTTCTTCTACGGGCAGCTCGCCAACTATTTCTACGATCCGTCGATCGCGCCGTTCATCGATCGGGATCAGGCCATCGCAACGCAGAGAGTCCGCGGCGGATCCATCTTTGCCATCTACCCGTTCAGCACGTTCCGGCGCGTCGAGATGTCGGGCGGGCTCGTCGACTATCGCGAGCAGTACGAGGATCCCCTGCTCCAGCAGGCTTCTGAGGACTTTCAGGAAATCAATCCCAATACGCTCTTCAACAGCGGCACGATGATCCCGCTGGGCGTCTCCTTCATCCAGGAGACGACCGTCTTCCGCGAATACGGGCCGCTCTCGGGATCCACCATGCGGCTGTCGTACGAAGGGGCGCCAAAGGTCGGCAAGACGCTTTCGCGGCAGACGTTTAATGGAGACGCCCGCTACTACGCACGCATCGGCACCAACGGTGTGTTCGCTGTGCGTGGGTACGGGTTCAAGAGCTGGGGAGACGCGCCTGGCTACACCTACTTCGGAGGCAATTCCGAGCTGCGCGGATATGAGTATCGCGAGTTCCTCGGACACCGGGGCTTCTACGGCAATGCAGAGCTGCGCTTCCCGATCATCGAGGCGATGGCAACACCGATCGGCATCCTCGGCGGCGTTCGAGGGGTGTTCTTCTTCAACATCGGCGGAGCGGCGCTGAACAACCAGCCTTTCCAGGTGATGGATTCGTCGCCCACCGATTTGCCGGAGCTCAGAAATCAAGCTGGACAAATCATCCGGCCGGCGATGACGGTGGACGGGTTCCGCCTCGTCGACGCGCGTGCGTCGTACGGCATCGGTATGCAGACCTCCGCGCTCGGATTCCCGCTGCACTTCGACTGGTCGTACCGCACGCTCTTCAACAAGCAATGGGAAGACGTGGTGTATCTGACCGGCGGCGGCAGCGACACCTTCCGGAAAGTCCAGTTCACGGTCTGGATGGGGTATGACTTCTAGGGGCCGGACCGGCTCCTAGGTCGTGCCCCAGCCTCCCTGCTCCAGCGTCGTCGCGCTCCTGTCCGATTACCTCGAAAATCGGCTTCCGTCCGACGTGAGGCAGGACCTGGAGCAGCATCTCGGCGGCTGCCACTCCTGCACCAGTACTCTCGATAGCTTCCGGACAACCCTCTCCCTGCTGCAGTCGCTCTCGGAAGAGGACCTACCTGAGGAACTGAGGCTGCGGCTGAGATCCTTTCTTGACACGCGCTGCGACAGCTGAGACATTCCAACCGAGATGCCCCTGCGCGCCAAGCCAGCCTCGGAATCATTGACCGAAATCACCCAGGTCGTCCTGCCGAACGACGCCAACCCCATGGGTTTCATGCTCGGGGGCGCGGTGATGCACCTGATCGACATCGCCGGCGCCATTGCCGCCCTGCGGCACGCGCGGACGCCGATGGTGACGGCGGCCGTCGACGGGCTCGAGTTCATCAGCCCGCTCAAGGTGGGCGACTTCATCCTGCTGAACGCACGCGTGACGGCGACGTTCACGACCTCGCTCGAAGTCGAAGTGAAGGTGTACTCAGAAGAAGCGATGACGGGCAAGCGGCAGATCACCAGCCGGGCTTACCTGACCTTCGTGACATTGGAGCGCAATGGGAGGCGCGCGAGGGTTCCGCCGCTACGGATCGAGAGCGACGAAGAACGGCGGCTGCAGGAGGCTTCGCAGAAGCGGCGGGCGGAACACCTCGCCCGCCGGCGCCAGATCTAGCTAGTTCGCGGCCCGCACGTCGCGCGACTGAAGCTGCACAACCGAGCGATCGAGGTTGATGGCAACTTTGTAGCGGCTCAAGAACTTGTGCCCGACAATGCCGCCGAGCCGAAAGCCGAGCAGCACGCTCGGCGCGCGCAGGTTGAGGACCACCACCGACATGTTGCGGTACTCGATCTTGTTGAAGTTCAGGTTCACGCCAGGCATCAGGAACGCATCCCGATCCCATCCAGACGCGCCGTAGACCTTCAACGGGATGTGCCGGATATCGCCGCGCTCCAGCCCGTTGGCGGTCTCGGTGCTGATTGAGATGACCTGCCCGCCGGTGTCGATGATGAAGCTCGCCGGACCGCCTTGCACCTGTCCAGGCACCATGGCGAGGCGATGCATCCGCAGCGGAAGCTCAACTTCGACCTTGTCCATCGGCACCTGCTCGCCGATCAGAAGCTCGTGGCGGTCGTAGTCGATCACCACCGAAAGGCCCAGCGCCATCGGCGAAAAGCTTTCCATCTCTCGCGTCGGCAATCCGACCAGCGGCGGGTTCTTGATGATCGAAGGGACGTTCCTCACCTTGAGCGTGCCGATCTCCAGCTCGTCCAGCCGCGTCAGCTCCAGCCCGCGAACACCCAAGTCGCCGACACCAGCGCTCAGAATGTTGACGATTGGACGGATGCGCTGCCGAGCAGCCGTCTCGCGCGAGATGACCGCCTGCTCCGATCCGGTATCGAGCACGAAGTCCATTAGCTGGCTGCGGTTGACGCGCGCCTTGACGATGATCTTTTCGTCGACCAGGCGAAACGGCACTGTGTGCAGCTTCACGTTGCTCGCCGGATCGATCTCGACCGGGGGCCTCGCACCGAACGCCCGCAGGAATCGCACCTCCGCCCGCGCCCACGCCGCTTTCGCGCTGCGATCCTTGTTGGGCAGCAGATTGATGTAACTCGAATAGGCGGTGGCGGCTTCCTCGTACCGCTTCATGCGCTCGTACACGAAGCCAACCGTGTGGTGGAACTCCGCGTCGCGCGGATCTCTGTTGAGCGCCGCCTGGGCCATCTCGAGTGCTTCCGACAAGCGGCTTCTCGCAGCCAGGCTGCGCGACAGGCCGTGCATCGCGCGCCCGTTTTCCTTGTCGATCGCGAGCGCATCCTCGAATCGGCGCTCTGCCCCTTCGAAAAGACCCGACGCCCACAGCGTATCCGCATGGAGCGCGACCGCTTCGGAGTCGCGGGGCACCAAGCCTACAAGAATCTGCGCGTCGGCAAATGCGTGCGTGAAGTCGCCCAGGCGCAGCGCCGTTCGCACTCCCCCGGTCAACGCCTCGCGGCGGATGCGCGGATCATCGGCGGTCTTGGCCGCCTCGAATGCCTCAAACGCCTCGATGTAGCGGCCGTCCGATGACAGAAGCTTGGCGAGTTGAATCTGGACGGCAGCAGCATCCGCGGAAATGGCGGAGGTGACGGGCGCCAGAACAGTCAGCACCGCGACCAGGATCGCGGCAAGCGGGAGCAACCTGAGGAGGGACACCATGCGCTCCTTTTCCGTGTGAGGGTAACTATGCGGATTGTAGGAGCAGCCGCCGGGCGGCGCAATGGAAAAAGGCCGGGTCAGCGCGTATATTGTTCGATCGGAACGCCGTCGTACATCTCGTCAATGCGTAGAATCTGAGTATCCCGACTATAGGTACCCAATTCGTAATCCTCGCTCATGATGAGGGCTTTGATGGGCTTCGTCGGGCAGACTTCCGAGCACAGGCCGCAGAAACTGCACCGGGACAGGTTGAAATCAAAATAATCCAGAATCTTGATTTTCTGCCCAGGCTCGCGGTGCCCGCCAAGCGCGATCAAGTCGTCCGGGCAGGCCTTGGCGCACTGGTCGCAGACGATGCACGTCTGTGCGCCTGATTCCGGCTCCACCTGGAGCCGCAACACACCGCGGAACCGCGGGGCCACCGGGCGCCGCTCTGCTGGATACTGGAACGTGAACGCCGGCTGAGGTGTGTACTTGAGCGTGAGCCACAGCCCCTTGAGCAGGTCGACGAGAAAGATGGTCCGCAGCAGTTTTCTCATGATTGCTCGCCGACGAGGACGGGCTCGGAGGTGCCGGCCATGATCACCCGCTCCTTGCGGAGCACGGTGTTTTCCTTGCGGATCTTGTCCTGCAGCCGCATCAGTCCGTAGAGCAGCGCTTCGGGGCGCGGCGGGCAGCCCGAGACATAGACGTCGACCGGCACGATCTTGTCGACGCCCTGGAGCACGCTGTATGTCGGGAAGGGGCCACCGGCGTTGGAACAGCTGCCCATCGAAATAACCCACTTCGGCTCGGGCATCTGGTCGTAGAGCCGTCGCAGCACGGGGGCCATCTTCTTGGTGACCGTGCCGGCGACAATCAGCAGGTCGGACTGTCGCGGCGACGCGCGGAACACCTCTGCGCCAAAGCGCGCGATGTCGAACCGCGACGCCGACGCCGCCATCATCTCGATGGCGCAGCACGCCAGGCCGAAGCCCATCGGCCAGAGCGAATTCTGCCGCGCCCAGTTGAGAACCTTGTCGACGTTGGTGGTGATGAAGTTGTCTTCGAATCGGTGGTCGATCAAGCCCATGGACGCCTCGTATTCTATCGTTGGAAATACTGCGCGTTCAAATGGATGTATTCGGCCCACTTCCGGGGCGTTTCGTCCAGCGAGTAGATGGCCTCGACAGGACACGCGGGCACGCACGCGCCGCAGTCGATGCACTCGTCTGGATGGATATACAGCATCTCGGCGGCCTCGAACGCCGCCTCGTCCTTCCGCGGATGGATGCAGTCGACCGGACACACGTCGACGCAGGCGGTGTCCTTGGTTCCCACACACGGCTCCGTGATGATGTAAGCCATCTCCCGTGATTATATGATGGACCTATCATGGTCAGGGGCTGCGGGGCACTCGCGCGGCGCGCTCTCGCGGGCGCTTGGGTCCTGCTGTCGCTGCTGGCCGCAAGTGCGCCGGCGCGCGCGCAGGAGCTGCCCTCCGGCCCGATCTCGATCGCCGGCGGACGCGTGCGGCTCGGCACCGACGTCACGGTGTCGCTCACGCCGCAAGATGACGCGGATGGCGCGTGGTTCAACTACACCGACTACGAGCACAACGCGCTGCGGATGTTGAGGCTCGGCCTCGCGGCGGACGTCCGTCTCACCGACCGTCTGTCCGTGCTTGCCGAGATCCGAGCCGAGAACACCGATACGCTCAGGCCCTACGCACTGTACGTGCGGATTCGCCCCTGGCGCGATCGCCCGATCGACATCCAGGCGGGGCGCATTCCTCCGACGTTCGGCGCATTTCCGCGGCGCATCTATGGCGCCGACAACCCGTTGATTGGATACCCGCTCGCCTACCAGTACCTCACTTCTGTGAGAGCCGACGCGCTGCCGTCGAACACCGAGGACGTCCTCCGGATGCGCGCGCGCGGGTGGCGCCCCAGTTACCCGCTTGGGTCGCTTGCCATCGGCACCGGCCTTCCGATGGTCTCGGCATTCAGATGGGATACCGGAGTCCAGGCGCGCGTGGGCGACGACGCATTTCAGCTCAGCGCCGCCGTCACCAACGGCACGCTCTCTGATCCTCGGACTCGTGACAACAACGGGGGCAAACAGATCGCAGGACGTGTCCAATGGCGCGCAACGACCGGGCTGGTACTCGGCGGCTCGGCCGCGCACGGCGCCTACGTCGACAACGCGGCGCTTGCCTCGGCGTCGTTGGCCCCCGGCGAGGATGACGGCAGGAGCGCGCAAACAGCCTTCGGCGTCGACGCCGAGTACTCGCGCGACCATTGGGTCGTGCGAGGAGAGGCCATCTGGAACCGTTGGGAGATGCCAACCTTCTCGCCGTCGCTGCTCGCATCGGGCTCGTACGTGGAGGGACGCTACAAGATCGTGCCCGGCGTGTACGTCGCGAGCCGGGTCGACTGGCTCACGTTCAGCGAATCTCGAGTCCACGGCTTCCACGACGAGCTGGGACGCACCAGTGACCCGGCTCGAGACGGGCGGGGGTTGGTACGTGCAGCGCAATCTGCTGGCAAAGTTCACCTATCAGTACAACTGGCGCGATGGCGGATTGGTCCGCCGCCGCGGGTTGTTCGCCGCTCAGTTCAACTTCTGGCTGTGACAAGACCCGGCTTCGCCTATCGGCTTTGGGCTTTGGGCTTTGGGCCTGGCGGTTTTGTCGGCCGGCGCTCTGGCCCAAGGACCCGGCGCCGCGATCCGCGGCCGCGTGGACGTGCGACTGAGCGCACCGCCTGTGGAACGACGACCGAACGTCAACGAGCTGGGCATGCACACCGCCCACGAGCCTTCAGCTCCCAGCTCCCAGCTTCCAGCCGGTGGCTCACAGCTCAGAGCTCACAGCTCGGTGGTGTATCTCGAATCGGCGCCGTCGATGGCGTTTCCAGAAATCGATCGCCAGCGCGTATCGATGGATCAGCGGAACGAGACGTTCGTCCCGCGCGTGCTCGCCATCACGGTGGGCACGACGGTCGATTTCCCCAACAGCGACGGCGTGTACCACAACGTGTTCTCGCTGAGCGGAGCGAAGCGGTTCGACCTGGGCCGCTACCCCGCCGGGCGCTCCCGTTCGGTGCGATTCGACCGTCCGGGCATCGTGCGCGTCTTCTGCGAAATCCATTCGCACATGAGCGCGTTCATCCTGGTCTTCAACCATCGGTACTTCGCGCTGACTGCGGCCGATGGGCGCTACCAAATCAATCGGGTCCCGCCAGGGCGCTACACCCTGGTCGCCTGGCACGAAGGATCGGTCCGCGAATCGCGGCCGGTCGTGGTGACAGAGGATGCGGGATCCGTCGAAGCCGATTTCACGATCCGGTAGGCATGAAGCTGCTCCGATCGATTACCAACCGGATCTTTCTCGCCAGCGCGGCTCTGGCGGTGCTGTCGATCGGCGCCGCGGTCTTCTTCGTGAGCCGCACGACGACGGCACGGGCCGAAGCCGAGCTGCAGCGGGGCCTCATCGAAGCCGGCACGCTCGTCGATCAGCAGTGCGCGACCCTGGTTCAGACGCTCACTGTGATGGCGCGACTGCTGGCGGACGATCCCCGGCTGAAGGCCGCGGTAGACACCGGCGATCCGCCGACGGTGCAGCCGCTGGCGAGTCAATACCGCGACCAACTCAGCGCGGCGCTGCTCGTGCTCACCGGCAGGGACGGGACCGTGCTCGCGCAAGGCGGCGGGTCGGAACTCTTGCCGGGCACGATCGGCACACTGCTCCGAGATCCAGGGAGCGCTTTCGGGTCGCGAGTCGAGCGGGTTCTGGCCCCAGGCCGAAGGGGTCGCTCGCGTGGTCACGGTGCCCATCACGATTGGGATCGACCGGCCCGAGATCATGGGAACGCTCACGCTCGGCTTCCGCCTCGACAATGCGCTTGCAGCGCAGTTCAAGAGGGCCACCGAGAGCGACATCGCGTTTGCGGTGGGCGGCGAGATTCGCGCGTCGACGCTGCCGTCCGCCGATCGCGCGCGACTCCAGCCGCTTTTGAGCGCAGAGGACGTGCAAACGGTCCCGCTCGAATCGGGCGAGTACGTCGCCCTGCGTCGTCCGCTTGCGCTCGAGGCAGACGCGAATCCCGGTCAAGGCGCGCCGTGGGTGCTGCTGCTCCGGTCGCGCACCGAACGGCTTCGGTTTCTCGACGCGATTCGCACCGCGCTTGCCAGCGTCGCCGTGGTCGCCGTGTTCGCCGCCACAATCTTGAGCTATGCAGTGGCCCGCACCATCACGCGTCCACTGGCAACGATCACCGACGCCATGCGCGAGATGACCGCCACGGGCGATCTCACCCGCAAGATCCGCCTCGGGGGGGCCACCAGATGGGAAGACGAAGACGCCAAGCTCCTTGCGACGACCTTCAATACGCTTACCGACTCGATCGAGCGATTCCAGCGGGAAGGGGCGCAGCGCGAGCGGCTGTCGGCGCTGGGCCGTCTGTCGACGGTCATCGCCCATGAGATTCGGAATCCTCTGATGATCATCAAAGCGTCGCTCCGCACGCTGGCCCGCGATACCGTAAGCCGCGACGATATCCGGCAGGCCATGAAGGACGTCGACGAGGAGGTCAGCCGTCTCAACCGCGTCGTGAACGACGTGCTCGACTTCGCTCGCCCCATCAACTTCCAGCTGGCGCCGGCCGACCTCAATGCCTTGTGCGTCGAAGCCGAACAAGCCACACGCGCCGCGGCCCCCGAGACCACCGCCGTCGTGCGGCTCGATCCGGCGCTTCGGCCGGTTGTCACCGACGCCGAACGTTTGAGGACCGCGTTGGTGAACATCTTGACGAACGCCAGGCATGCGGCAGCAGGACGCGCTCGCGGACCGGGTTCGACGCAATTGACTCCAGACATCGAAGTAGAAACCTCGGCTTCCCCCCTTCACATCGCCATCAGGGATCGAGGCATGGGGGTGCGACCCGACGACATGCCGCGCGTCTTCGACCCGTACTTCACGACGAAGCGCACGGGCACCGGCCTGGGGCTTGCCATAGCCAAGAACATCATCGAGGGCCTTGGCGGCTCGCTGGCCATGGAGAGCCAACCAGGAACGGGCACGGTGATCCGGATAGAACTTCCGGGCACGGCCGCACAGAAAGCAGACCAGCGGGAAGAGCGCCACGGCGAGGTCCGGACATGACGGCGCGCGGCGGCTCGGTACCTGCTGGTGGACGACGAACAAAAGATCAGGCGGACGCTCGGACAGGCGCTGCGCGGCGAGGGGCACGACGTGCTGGAAGCGGGCACGGTCGCAGACGCGCGCGGCATCCTCTCCGAACGCAACGTCGACGTCGTCGTCGTCGACAACCTGATGCCGGACGCCACCGGCCTCGACCTGATCAGAGAGCTGGCGGCCACGGCCTCGGAAGCCGAGCGGCCGCAAATCCTGATGATGACGGCGCATGCGACGGTCGAGAGCGCGATCGAGGCGATGAAGCTGGGCGCCCTCGACTATCTCCAGAAGCCTTTCGAGGTCGACGAACTGCTCGTGGTGGTTCGCAGAGCGCTCGAGCTGCAGCGGCTGAGCTCGCATCAGCGATACCTGCTCAACGAGCGCGACGAAGAGTTCAATCACTACGGCATCGTCGGGCGGAGCCGGGGGATGGAAGAAGTCATCAAGAAGGCCGAGCTCGTCGCCGAGACCAAGAGCACGGTGCTCATCACCGGCGAGACGGGCACCGGCAAAGAGCTCGTGGCGCGTGCGATCCACGCGCGCAGCGCGCAGCGCAACATGCCGCTCATCAAGGTCAACTGTGCCGCCATTCCCGAGACCCTGCTCGAGTCCGAGCTCTTCGGGCACGTGCGCGGCGCCTTTACCGGAGCGGCGACGACCAAGAAGGGCAAGTTTGCGCTCGCCGACGGCGGCACCATCCTGCTCGACGAGATCGGGACGCTGAGCCCGGTGCTCCAGTCGAAGCTGCTGCGGGTCCTGCAGGAACGCGAGTTCGAGCCGCTCGGATCGGAACGAAGCCAGCAGGTCGATGTCCGCGTCATCGCCGCGACGAACCGTGACCTCAGGCAGATGGTCACCGACGGCACGTTCCAGGAGGATCTCTACTACCGGCTCAATGTGATCCCGATCGAGATTCCGCCGCTGCGCAACCGGCGCGAAGACATCAGCGTGCTCGCAGAGCACTTCATCCGCAAGCATCAGCAGCGAACCGGCAAACGCATCGACCGGATCGAAGACGGGGTCCTCGACAAGCTGGTGGGCTATGAATGGCCGGGCAACGTTCGCGAGCTCGAGAACACGATCGAGCGCGCCGTCGTGCTCTCGACCACCAGCGAGATTACCGCACAGTCGATCTCCGTCCTCGGCGTTGCGGCCGCGCAGCCGAACGGCCTGCCCTCGCTCAAACTGCGCACCAACATCGAATGGGTCGAGCAGGAGACCATTAGAAAAGCGCTCGAGAGCACAGGCGGGGTCAAGAAGGAGGCGGCCGATCTGATGGGGATCAGCCAGCGCGCGCTCAGCTACTACCTCAGCAAGTACAAATTCCCATAACGGTAACGAGTTACGGGCGCCGTAAGGCGCGTTTTCGAGGCGCGGCTAAACCCTGCGGAAATCACGCAGGTGGCGCCCGGCATCGCGGCACCGCGTTTGCCTTTCCGGTCTGGCATGCTCAGGCTCGTTGTGCTGTCGATCGTTCTCTCGCTCCTGGTACTCTGGGCACTCGGAGGGGCTTTCTGAATGCGGACGCTTATCGCGCTCGTCATACTTGCCTTGACGTTCCCCGGCGTTTCCCGGGCACAGGAGGCTCCACCCCCTGCAGCACAGCAGCCACCCCCGCGGATTGATCCTCGCGATGCCGCCGATCGCAGGCCGAGCGCGCTCGAGCCGGATTTCATCACCGTCAATCTCCCGACCACACTGCGGCTGCCGCGCTACAAGAGCGCCTTTCGCATCTCACACCGATTTACACGGACGCTCAACGCGCCAAGCTTCGGCGAGCTTGCGAGCAACCTCTTCGGGCTCGACGGCGGAGCGTTTATCGGATTCGAGTACCGATTCGGCGTGATGAGGGGACTGCAGGCGGGGATCTACAGGACCAGCGACAAGACCATTCAGTTCTTCGGGCAATACGACGTGGCGCGGCAGAGCGAAACGTTGCCGGCCACGATCAACATCGTGGCGAGCATCGAAGGCCTCAACAACTTCCACAGGGGCGACCTCGTCGACCCCGAAGACAACGAGTACGCGACGGCGATCGGCGTGATCCTGGCCCGGACGGTGGGCAACCGGGCGGCGTTCTACCTGCAGCCGTCGTACATCTTCCACGCCAACACGTACTCCACGGAAGGGTGCATGGAGCACATCGAGCACGGGCACGACATCCCCGGCTGCGCGGAGCTCGATACCGTCGGCATCGAGTCGAATACGCTGCTGATTGGAGTCAGCTCGCGTCTCCGCCTCACGCCGACGGTCTACGTGGTGGGTTCGTGGACTCCCCGCGGCACCGGATTCGGACCGGGCACGTCGATGAAGACATTCGGCCTCGAGATGCGGCGCGGGGGGCACACCTTCCAGCTGAACGTCTCCAACAGCCTCGGAACGACGATGGCGCAGATGGCCCGCGGCGCGGCGAACAACAGCGACTGGTTCCTCGGCTTCAACATCTCCCGCAAGTTCTACTAGTCGACGCGCACCAACTGACCGCGAATCGCACCGCCGCCGTTCAAGGTCGTGTGCACGTTGAAGTAGTTGGCGCCCGGGTTATCGAAAATCGACTGCGCGACGGTGGCGGGATTGAGGGCCGGGTTCGTGACAGTCTGGCTAGGTTTCGTGATCGTCGCCTGACCCGAGGCCACGACGTTGTCCGTGCCGATCAGCGGCAGGGACAGGGGCACCACGACGCCCCCGGTGCCGCCGGCGGCTCCCGGATGGATGTGGGCGCCCGTCAGCGTGGTCGGAGCCGGGAATCCCGTCAGGTTGACGATGAAGTCGTATGTCGCACCGGTGATGGCATTGGCGCCGTCGCGAGTGACCGTCATCGTCAACTGCATGGTCCCGCTGGCGGCCGCATCGGCGTTGGTTACCGCGGGCACCTCGTTCTGCGGCAGCAAGATGGCAGTGAACCGCCGTGTGTTGGAATCAGATGGGGTGTTGGGATTGTCGTCGTCGCACGACACCGCAAACACCAGAACCAGAGCAAGCACTACGAAACGCTTCATGGCAGACCTCCAAAGGTTGAAGTCGCTGATCCTTGCAAGCGCCGAACCAACCGAAATATGTGGTTTTTCCGCGTCATTGTCGAGCGCTTCTTACCTATTACGTAAAAGGTTACGTCCAGCGCCCCCGAACCTCCGGACTCAGTCCCGCTCGGGACGATGACGCCGGAAGAAATCGAGACCTGGACGAGAGCTATCGGGGGCTGAGAAACTCCTCCATCCGGCGGGCCTGCTCGGGTGTCGCGCTGGTCGGTACCGCGAGCATCCAGGCTTGTGATGGATCCGGAGCAAACGTCACGCGCAGTGACAGCCCTCGACCATCTCGAGAGAGCGAGAGCGCGATCGCGTCCCCCGGACGGAAGCGAGCCAGCTCGGCGCTCAACGCCCCCTTTAACGGCTCGCCGTTGATGTCGACGATCACATCGCCGACCGAGATTCCGGCGGCGAACGCCGGCGATGCCCGCCGCACTTCGGTGACAACTGTGCGGCTCTCTTCGGTCCTCGCCGCAATCCCCATCCACGCGCGCGGCGGCTCAGACGGAGCGACCATTTGCAGGCCGAGCCACCCCAGCGAGTCCTCGTAGTCGATCTCCTCGGTTGATGTCAGGGCGCGTTCCAACCACGCCCGCATCTCTGCCGCGTTCGCTGATCCAACCGCTGACACGGCCGCCGCCCGAACATCCTCAGGCGAGAACCCTTTTGCGCCGGCGAACCGTGCGTACATCTGTCTCATCACATCGTCCAGCGATCGCTGGCCGGCTGTCATGCGGCGCAGCTTGGCATCCAGAACGAAGCCGATTACGGCTCCCTTTACGTAGTAGTTGATCGAGCTGTTCGCGCTGTTTTCGTCCGGCCGGTAGTACTTGATCCACGCATCGAACGACGCCATCTCAACCGACTGCTCCAGGCGCCCTGGGGTCGTCTGCAGGCGCCTGATTTGAGTCGACAGGAGCGAGAGAAACTCGTCTCGCGATGCGATGCCCGCGCGCGCGAGCATGAGGTCAGCGTAGTAGTCGGTGACGCCCTCCGCGAACCACAGACTTTTGGTGTAGACCTCGTTCTCGTAGTCGAACGGACCCAGCTCAACAGGGCGCAGGCGCTTGACGTTCCACGCGTGAAAATACTCGTGCGAGGCCAAGCTCAACCATTCGAGGAAGCCGTCGCGAGTGTCGGTCGACTCGCGCGGGATATTCATCACCGTCGAGTTCTTGTGCTCGAGCGCGTTGAGAGACGCGCCGGCGATATTGAAGAAGTAGTAGCGATCGAACGGCACAGTTCCCCAAAACTGCGCGATGGCGTGGGCGACTTTCGACAGCTCGGCGGCGGCCATTGCGCCTTTCCAGGCCCCCCGCCCACGGAAGTCGACGAGATAGTGCGGCTTGCCCAAGACGCTGAACTCGTGCACCACCGGCGCGCCCGCGAGGATTGGGGAATCCACGAGCGTGTCGTAATCGGGCGCGACGAAGGTGTTGGGACTGCTGCCGGCCGTCATCCCGGAAAAGCTGCGCGGCCACGAAGCCGGCAGCTGAAGGTGCACCTCGTGGGGCGCGTGAGACAGACGGCTCGACCAACGTGATGAACGTCGCCGCGCCGTTCAGCAGCGCGAACTCGTCGTCGATCCAGTTGGTCCGGACGCTCATCTCGTGCGCGTACACCCGATAGCGCAGCCTCACGGTGGACGCGCCGCGTGTGCTGACGCGCCAGCGGTTCTTTCTCGACTTCTCGACGCGAAGTGATTCGCCGGTCGGACCGGCTGCGGCCAGCCCTTCCACGTGCCGTGCGTACTCCCGAACAAGGTACGAACCAGGCGTCCACACCGCCATCATCAGTTCGACCTCGGGCCGCCCTGCCGTCGGAATCGTCGCATCGACGTGGACGTAGTGCGTGTGCGGAGCCGGGAAACTGAGGTGGTACGTGATCGGAACAAGTGACTGCGACTGAGCGGTTGAAGCGTAGAGTGAGAGCAGTAGCGTGAGAACCGGCCACAGCGACCGACGGGCCGGCCCAAAGCCCAGAGCCCAAAGCCCACAGCCGCGAGTCGTCGGCCTACCCACGTCTCACTCCTGGTTGCAACTCGATCACTTCGATCGGTCGTCGATCGACGTGCGTGCGAAGTTCCTCGACCGTCCCGGTCAGCGCGGGAAACGTGCCGTAGTGCATCGGCACGATCGCCTTGACGCCGAGCCACTCCACCGCGATCGCGGCGTCCTCCGGTCCCATCGTGAACCGATCGCCGATGGGAAGAAACGCGACATCAGGTGCATGCCGTTCCCGGATCAGCCGCATGTCGCCGAACAGCGCCGTGTCGCCGGCGAAATAGAGCTTCTGACCATCCTCGAATCGCACGACGAAGCCGGTAGCCGGACCGAGGTACGTGCCATCGGGAGCGCTGCTGCTGTGTAGCGCAGGCACCATGGCGATCTCGATGCCGGCGATGGTCTGGCGGCCGCCGATGTTCATCGGCCGCACGTGCCTCGCGCCTTGGCGCTCCATCCATCCCGCCAGTTCCGGCGATGCAACGACAGCGGCGCCCGTGTCGCGCGCCACAGCCGGCGCATCTTCGCAGTGGTCCGAGTGGCCGTGACTGATCAAGATCAGATCAACGGCTTCGATGCGCCTGAAGTTGGGCGGGCAGTTGGGATTGCCGACAAGAAACGGATCGAACAACAAACGCACGCCCATCTGTGACTTCAGCAGGAACGTGGAGTGCCCCAACCACGTCACTCCAACCCCGCGCAGACATGTCGTTGGTGCGCGCTGCATGTCGACCGGCGGCAATCGCATTGCCGCAAATTATCTTCCAAGACTTGAGGCTGGCAACAGGGTGGCTATCGCGCGGCGAATGGTGTACAGTCGGGGCACCGCTTTCCTGAACCTGCTGCCTGATTCCCGCCTGCAAGGTCCGTCACGCATCAGCCTTCATCAAAGCCCTGGCACGACGCGGGGTGGACGATGGGCGCACGAAATCTCCACATGCATCCACCAGGGTCCCACACGGCTATGGGCCTCGTTGACCGGAGGCCATATTGGAGGACGAGAGGAGCGCACATGATAAGGCAGCCACACCAGACGCGGTGTTTCAAAGAGGCGCTCGGACGTGTCAAGCATCTGTTCCTGGAGACACGCGGCCTCACGCTGACCACGGCTGACGCCGCGCTGAGGGCCGGTCTCGACAGGCAGGTGTGTCAGGTATTGCTTCGGAACCTCATCGAGACGGGCTTTCTCGAGCAGCGCCCGGGGGGCACGTTCGTCCGCCATTCGTCGGCTTCGCAGTAACCGCAACATTGGAGGATTGAGATGGCAAAGAAAATTCCGCGTACCGATCAGAGCACCGTCACGACGGATGTCGTGACCCGCGTCTCGGCGGAGGCCGTCAGCCACCGCGCGTATGAGTTGTTTGAGGCGCGTGGCGCTGAGCACGGACATGACGTCCAGGACTGGTTCGAGGCCGAAACTGAGCTGCTCGCCTCGCAGCCCTACGCAACGTACTCGCAATCTCACCAGTGACATCACGCGCAGTCGGCCCTGTCTGACGTGCGCCGTACCGGCGAGGCACAAGAAGTTTCCAGCACTCAATGACTAAGGACACAACATGGCATCAATAAACGGCACCATCAAACGGCTCGTGAGCGACAAGGGCTTCGGTTTCATTCTGGCGGGCGACGGCTTCGAGTACTTCTTTCACAGTTCCGGCTGCCCGCAGACCGCATTCGATGACCTTCGAGAAGGGCAAGCGGTCACGTTTGATATCGGGCAGGGGGCAAAAGGGCCGCGGGGCGAGAACGTCAGGCTCTCCTGACCTAGCGGCGCTGCAGCGAATAGCGGAAGTCGTTCGTGCAATGGAGGGGCGCCGAGCAGTCATACGTGGTGATCTTCGTGCCCTTGTTCGGTCTGGGACCCGGACAGGACGTGTAGGCGCTGCCGTTGGTTGAGACGGTGAAATCGTCATGTCGCTGCACGCGACCGACGCCAGAGCGAACACCAGGATGAGCCGACGCACGACGGCGAGTTGTCACCCGGCGGCTTGATTCGCTAGCATTCAGCACCTCAACGTCGGTCCGCGCTGGTGCGGGAGCGCCCTATCGCTGGAAGGGAGGCCATGATGCTCTTCGCGGTGAACTGGGTGAATCGAGACGGGGCCACCGAAGAACGTGACAAGCGCGCTCTCAAGTTGTTCGCGAACTGGAAGCCACCCGCGGGCTTCGACTTCAAGGAGTTTTACGACTATGTCGATGGCAACGGCGGGATTGCCATTGTGGAGGCCACGTCGGCAGAAGTGATGCTGGAGGCGTTCGCTCCGTGGGCGGTGTTCTTCGAGTTTACGGTCAGACCGATCGTTCCCACTGAAGTCCACTCCAATTCTCGAAAAAGCGTTCGCCTGGCGCGACTCTGTGCGCTGAATCCTCCGCGATGGTTCGCGGGCGCAGTGCAATGCGGCCCTGTTTCGGCCGGCTAACACGGACTGGACCCACGGTGCTGTTGATGCGCCGCGGGGCCAGTCCTGTCTGAATTCTCTCCACTCCATTGTTCACGTATTCGCTTATGAAGCTCCCAGCTCGGAGCTGGAAGCTCGAGGCTCGCTCCAGCGTGCGTTCAAACGCGTAGACGAGGCAGCCGGGTGCAAACCCTCCCCACTCTGCCTCCTTGCGTCGTAGAACGTCAGAATCCGAAACGCAGAGCCAGCTGCACGATTCGAGGATCCCCGGCTGTTGTAATCTGGCCGAAGTTGCCCGCATTCCTTGCCGTAACCGGAGCGCCCAAATTCACGGTGTTCAGCAGATTGAACACTTCGAGTCGGAATTGCACGTTTTTCGCGTTGTCACTACCCCACGGTTCAAACTGCTTGATGAGCGACGCATCCACTGTAAAGGAGCCTGGACGCCGGGCGGCAGGGCGGGGATTCTGGTACGCCCCGTTCGCCTCGCTGACCGCGGTCCGCACCAAACCTGTGTCGATATGGGTGACGGTGACAGCAGCCCCAGGCAGCACGCCGCCAGAGGAGTCCATCACGCTCCCCAGAATGATGCCCGTCGTGGATTGGGCATGGAGCGGTGCTGGAGGGAACCCGAGGACCACGAAAAAGCACCCAACAAGAGGGAAGACGGGCCATCGAGAAGCCATTGGAAACGTCCTTTCTTGGGTTGTCCGCTTCAGCGAGGCCGCTGAATAGGGCCGGCGGCTGCCTGTGTCACTCGCCAAGGTTCACCAAGACATCATTTCCTGCACGCGGTGCACGCGACTGCGCGACTACTGCACCGAAATCGCGCGGGTGAAACGCGCGTCGTTCAGGAACGACACCTACTGGGGAAAACCGGTTCCCGGCTTCGGCGATCCCGACGCACGTGGGCTGATCCTTGGACTCGCGCCGGCTGCGCACGGGGCCAACCGCACGGGCCGGGTGTTCACCGGCGATGGCGGGGGTGGCTCCGGCGACTGCTCCATCGAAACGGGTTTTCGAATCTGACGACATCGCAGTCGATTGACGACGGGCTACGCTTGACTGACGCGTTCATCGCAGCGGTCGTGCGATGCGCGCCGCCGGAAAACAAACCGGCTCCGGACGAGCTCCTCGCCTGCCAGCCGCATCTGGAAGCCGAGCTGGCTCAACTGCGGCGCGTTCGAGTGGTAGTGGCGCTTGGAAGGATCGCATTCGACGCCTGGTGGAAGATTCTGGCTGGCAAAGGCGTGACCATGAAGCCGCGGCCCGCGTTCGGTCACGGCGTCGTCTACCGCGTCCCCGGCCATCCGCACGTCATCGGCTCCTATCATCCGAGCCGACAGAAGACGCACACGGGAAGCTCACGCCGAAAATGATGGACGCGGTATTTCGGAAGGCAGCGAAGCTGGCGCAGGCCCAAAGCCCATAGGACGAGGCAGCCGGGTGCAAACCTTCCCCACTCTGCCTCGTCCTGCGTTGTAGACCGTTAGAAGCCGAAACGCAACGCCAGCTGCATGATTCGAGGATCGCCGGCCGTTGTAATCTGGCCGAAGTTACCGGCATTCCTGGCCGTCACCGGGGCACCCAGGTTCACGGTGTTCAGCATGTTGAACACCTCGAGTCGGAATTGCAGGTTCTTCGGATTGTCGCTGCCCCACGGCTCAAACTGCTTGATGAGCGACGCATCCACTGTAAAGGACCCTGGCCCGTTCATCACGTTACGTGGTGTATTGCCGAACGTGCCTGGGGCGGCAGCCGCAAATGCCGCGGTGTTGAAATAAGCCGCGATTTTTTCTTCACGGGTGCGATCACCAGAGATCACCGGATCGCCGACCATGTTGGGGCGCTGCGCGCCGAGCACCCGCGACGAGCCGAGCAAGGCGGCATCGACGCCGCTGGTGATATTGATGGGCTGGCCAGATAGTTTCGTGATAATCCCTGCCAACCGCCATCCACCGAGGACACCGCCGACAATTCCACCTTCGTCCAGCAGCCAGGGAAGTTCCCAGACGCCGTTAATCCGCAGCGCGTGTGTTTGGTTGAGGTTTGACAGGGAATATTCGGTCGCCCCATTCTTGGGATCCGGCCAGCCGCTGGAACCATTCGCGCCATTGCCAGTCCGGTTGTCCATGTTTTTCGACAACGTGTAACTCACCTGCAGCGTGTAGCCGTCGGCGTACCTCTTGGTGGCGGTGAACTGCATGGAGTCGTATGCAGACTTGCCGTCGAACACATTGTCGGCAATCGAGGCATAAGAAGTCGGATCAATCGGCCGTCGCGACTGGGCGTTCGCCAGCGTCGCACCGGGCCCGAACACCGCCGCATTGATCTCGCTCTGCATCGGCAAGTTGATGGCCTCGGCTTCCAAAGTAGCCGATCTGAACGATGACATCCCTGCCAAGCTGCTGCTGCAGATTCACATTGAACTGATCGAGGTACCCCATCCGGAACTCCGGGTTGTACGTAAACAGCTGCATCGGAACCGAAAAGCGCTGCGTCGGACTGTTCGGATCGAACGTGAACGGGAAGGGGTTCGTCACGCCGGCGTACAAGTTGTACCACTGGTTCGCCGGAGCGGTGGGTGTGTAGTTCTGCGTAAACGGTGGATTTTCGTTCAACTGCTCGATCTTCGTCGAGGGAATGGGCGCATAGTAGATCCCGTACGCCGCCCGGAGCGAGGTGCGGCCGTTCCCGCGCACGTCCCACGCGCCACCGACCCTCGGTGCGAACTGCGACTTGCTGGGCTCGTAGATGGATGGCGGAATGCCGGCGTCACCCACCGCGACCGTCCCCAGCGGCGCGTTCGGGAAGACCGTGGATTGCTGCCCCTCGCGAAAGAGCGACGACCGGCCGTCCCTTTCTTCCCACGCCTGACCAAACTCGTAGCGAAGGCCGAGGTTGATCGTGACCCGCGGCCCGAATTTGATGGAGTCCTGGACAAACACCGCGCCGGCCTCCTGGGTCTGCTGATCGTCGAAGTGCGACGACTGGGAGAACGTCGCCAGCCGGCCAATCAGAAAATCGGCCATCGCATTGCCGGTGATGCTGCCGTTGAACGTCGACAAGCCCGCGGTCTGGAACGGCGTACTCAGGGTGGACGTCCGGAAATTGGCCGCCCCACCAACAATCACGGAGTGGCGCGCATTGCTCCACGAAACCTTGTAGTTGAGTTGGGTCTCCTTCCCCTGCTCGAGCCAATCCTGGTTGTTGCTCGACATCTGGAACCTGCCGCTCACGGTCACTTGTGGCGTCAGCGGCGCCGTACCGTTCTGGGTCCACAAGGCACCGAGCGCTTGCGGCGGTAGGTTCGCAGGGGAAACGTCGCCGATTGTTGTGATGGTGGTGTAGGAGACGCGCCCTTCGCCCACCAGGCTCCCGCCACCGAACACATGCGTATTCGACAGCGTGGTGCCTTGAACGGTATTGCTCTGGTCCGCGGCGATCTCGTTGACGTTGCCGACGCCCACCAGGGCGGTGGTCTTGTTCCGATAGAACCGCACGTTCGTGGTGTCGACGTCGCCGAATCGATGGTCCACTTTCACTGTGAACTGATTGCCGTCGACTGGCCGGTCCACGAGGTCGTTTATCAGCCCGTCAGCCGCGGTCGGCAACGGCAAGAACTCCCTCGCGACGTTCAGAGCCATCGGATCCAGTCGGTTCGCCGGAATCTTGTTGCCCGGGAACGGAAGACCCGTCGTAGGATCGCGGATCGGCGTCGCGCTGGCGCTGAAATCGCCGGCAAGTTCGGCCGCGGTCGGCACGAAGTAGCGGTTGATCTGCTCCTGTCGCAGCCTGAGGGCTTCGAAATTGACGAAGAAGAACGTGCGATTCGAGACAATCGGACCGCCGGCAGACCCGCCGAACTGGTTCTGTTCCAGGATTGGCTTGGACGGCGCAAAGAAATTCGTCCCGGTCAGGTTCGTGTTGCGAAAATACTCCCAGGCATTCCCCGTCAATCTGTTCGTGCCGGATTTGGTAATGGCCATCAGCGTTGCACCAGTGGCGTCGCCGTATTCGGCCGTATAGGTGCTGGTCAGTACTTGAAACTCCTGGATTGAATCGGGTGACGGCAAGGGTTGGGCGACGTTGAAACCCGCAGTGCGCAGGCTGGCGCCGTCGAGCATGACGTTGTTTTGATTGTTCGCCGCTCCGCCGGCGGACAGCGTCGGGCCGCTGCGCTGATTGGGCACGGTCGCTGGAAACGTCGCCGCACCCATGCCTGGCGAAAGCAGTGCGAGGGCCATGACATCGCGACCACTCGTCGGCAGGGCTGCCAGCCGCTCGCTGTCCACCACGTTGCCTACGGAGGAAGACTGCGTGTCGACGTGCAGCGCACCGGCTGTGACTGTGACCTGCTCGCTGATGGTCCCAAGTTCCAATCGTTCGTCCACGCGCAAGTTCTGATCGACCTGCAACCGCAGCCCATCGTGCCTGAGCGATTTGAATCCGTCGAGCGCGACCTCGACGCGGTACACGCCAGGCGGCAGGGCCGGAACCTGGTACGCCCCATTGGCCTCGGTGATCGCGGTCCGTACCAGTCCGGTGTCCACGTGGGTGACGGTGACAGTAGCTCCAGGCAGCACGCCGCCAGAGGAGTCCGTCACGCTCCCCAAAATGATGCCCGTCGTCGATTGTGCAAGGAGCGGCGTGGGAAGGAACCCGAAGAACACGAAGAAGCACCCAACAAGAAGGAAAACAGGCCATCTGCAAGTCATTGGAGACGTCCTTTCTAGGTGTGGTTCACGTCAGCACGCGGCCGAGGGCTTCGATTTATCGAGGGTGGTGGGACTCTAGCACGAATCTATTAAGATCAGAGGTGCGTGTCGACCGTCATCCCACTGACTCCGGTCCGAGAACCCAAGCCCGCCTGGCTCAAAGTCAAAGCCCCGGGCTCGCCATCCTACTTGAGGTTGAAGGGCTTGATGCGGGAGCTCCACCTCCACACCGTGTGCGAGGAGGCGCGCTGCCCCAACATCGGCGAGTGCTGGTCGCACGGCACGGCGACCTTCATGATCCTCGGCGACGTCTGCACGCGCGCCTGCGGCTACTGCGCGGTCGGACACGGGCGACCGAGCCAGGTCGATCGCGCGGAACCGGCGCGCGTCGCGAATGCGGTCAGCACACTCGGTCTCGCGCACGTCGTCGTCACCTCCGTCGATCGAGACGACGTGCCGGACGGCGGCGCGTCGATCTTTGCCGAGACGGTTCGCGAGATCCGGCGGCTCACGCCCGCGGCCAGCATCGAAGTGCTTGATTCCTGATTTTCAGGGGAATGAGCAGTCGCTTCGCACGGTGCTCGATGCCGGGCCGGACATTCTGAACCACAATACCGAGACGGTGCCGCGCCTCTATCGGCTGGCACGATCGGGCGGACGCTACGCGCGGACGCTGGAGCTACTCGACCGATCCCGACGCTACGCTCCACATATCGCGACGAAGTCCGGGATCATGGTCGGACTCGGCGAGGAGTGGAACGAGATCGTCGACACGCTGCGAGATCTCAGACGAGTGGGATGCGCGATCCTGACGATCGGCCAGTACCTGCGGCCCTCACCCGCGCACTTGCCGATGGCGCGCTACTACGCAGCCCGATGAGTTCGCCAGACTCAAGGAACTCGCGATCGACATGGGGTTTTCGCATGTCGAGTCGGGCCCGCTGGTGCGCAGCTCGTATCACGCCCACGAGCAGGCTGAGGCGTTTCAGAAGGCTTCAGGCTCCGGGCTCTAGGCTTCGGGCCTGGAATTCTGCCGTGTCGCTCGCCAAAGTTCACCAAGACATCATGTCGTGCAATCGGTGCAGCCGATTGCGCGACTACTGCACCGAAATCGCGCGCGTGAAACGCGCGGCGTTCAGGAACGATACCTACTGGGGAAAACCTGTTCCAGGCTTCGGCGATCCCAACGCGCGAGTGCTGATTCTTGGACTTGCGCCGGCAGCGCACGGCGCCAACCGCACGGGACGGGTGTTCACCGGCGACGGCGGAGGCGGATCCGGCGATTTTCTGATGACGGCGCTCCACCGGAACGGTTTCTCGAACCGAACGACGTCGCAATCGACAGACGACGGGCTCCGCTTGACCGATGCGTTCATTGCCGCCGTCGTGCGGTGCGCCCCTCCGGCAAACAAACCGACGCCAGAAGAAGTTCTCGCCTGTCAGCCACACCTGGAAGCCGAGCTGGCGCAGCTGCCGCGCGTTCGGGTCGTCGTGGCGCTCGGAAAGATCGCATTCGATGCCTGGTGGAAGATCCTGGCTGGCAGAGGCGTCGTCTTGAAGCCACGCCCGGCTTTCGGGCACGGCGTCGTCTACCGCATCCCTGGCCACCCGCATGTCATCGGCGCATACCATCCGAGCCGACAGAACACTCACACCGGCAAGCTGACACCGAAAATGATGGACGCGGTCTTTCGAAAGGCAGCGAAGCTGGTTCAGGCCGAGAGCCCAAAGCCCAGAGCCTAGAGCCGTCTACTTTTTCGGCTTGTACACGTGCGCGCTCTCGCCGAAGAACACATCGGCGGCTTCCATCACTGTTTCCGATAAGGTGGGATGAGGATGGATCGTCATCTTCAGATCGCTGCTGAGGGCGCCCATTTCGATCGCCAGCACGCCTTCGGCAATCAGTTCGCCCGCACCGGCGCCGACGATGCCCACACCGAGAATTCGTTCGGTCTCCGGATCGATGATCAGCTTCGTCAGGCCGTCCGGACGGTCGAGTGTATTCGCGCGGCCAGACGCCGCCCACGGGAACTTCGCGATCTCGACGGCACGACCCTGCTTGTGCGCCTCCGCTCTCTGTGAGGCCGGCCCAGGCAAGCTCGGGATCGGTGAAGACGACCGCGGGAATCGCGCGCGGCTCGAACACGGCGTGGCGCCCATGAATCGACCTCGACCGCGACCCGGGCTTCGTGCGACGCCTTGTGGGCCAGCATCGGATCGCCCGCGACGTCGCCGATCGCGAAGATCGACGGCTCTGCCGTTCGGCGCTGGGAATCGACTTCGATGAAGCCGCGCTGGTTCACCTTCGCTTTGGTCTTGTCGAGCCCGGAAATCGCCGAGTTCGGACGCCTCCCAACTGCCACAAGCACCCGGTCGAACACCTGCGGTCCCTTGGGCGCGTTCTTCCCTTCGAATGTGACGCTAAGGCCCTTCGCGTCGTCTGTGCACCTTGGTGACCTTCGTCTCCAGAAGAATCGCTTCGCACGCTGCTTCGATGCGCTTGGCGACGACAGCCGTCAGATCGCGATCGGCTCCAGGCAGCAGCCCGTCGGTCATTTCGACGACGGTGACCTTGGAACCGAGCGCGGCGTAGACCGTGCCGAGCTCCAGTCCGATGTAGCCCCCGCCCACCACCAGCAACCGCTTCGGCACGTCCGGCAGTTCGAGCGCGGTCGTGGAGTCGAGCACCTTCGGGCTGTCGATCGACACGTTGGGCACCGTCGTCGGTCGCGAGCCGGTCGCGATGATGATGTAGTCTGCCTCGACGCGCTGTTCTCCGCTGGCGGTCGCGACGTTGAGCGTCTTTGCATCGATGAACGACGCCTGCCCCTGGAGGTATGTCACCTTGCGCGCCTTCGCGAGCAAACCGAGACCACCGGTCTGCTTCTTCACGACCGCGTCTTTCCACGACCGAAGCTTGTCGACGTCGATCGAGGGCTTGGCGAACGAGACGCCGAACGCGTCGGCGTGTTTAGCTTCGTCGAGAACCTTTGCCGCGTGCAGCAGGGCCTTCGATGGGATACAGCCCTTGAAGGTGCACACGCCGCCAGGATTCGGTTCAGCGTCGATGAGCGTGACCTGTCATGCCGGCATCGGCTGCATGAAAAGCCGCGGCGTAGCCCCCCGGGCCCGCGCCGATGACCGCGATGCGTGTGCTCATGATTGTCCTGATCGCAAGTTGAGTCAGGCGTCGAGCCAGATCAGGGCGGGCTGCTCGATGGCCTCGACGATCCACCGCAGGATGCGAACGCCGTCGGCCCCATCCACGACGCGGTGGTCGTAGGACAGCGTGAGCGGCATCATGAATCGCGGCACGAACTCGCCGTCGATGAAGACCGGCTCCATGCGCGCGCGCGACACACCCAGGATCGCCACCTCGGGCCAGTTGACGATCGGCGTGAAGGGACCGCCGCCGAGGCTGCCGAGGTTCGAGAGGCTCATCGAGGCACCCTGCATGTCATCGATCGACAGCTTCCGGCTGCGGGCCTTGTCGGCCGCCTGCGCGATCTCGTCGGCGAGCTGGCTGATGTCCTTCGTATCGACGTCGCGGATCACCGGAACGAGCAGGCCTCGATCGGTGTCGACCGCCACGCCGACGTGCGACGTAGTGTCTTGTAGATGATTTCGTCGGTTTGCATGTCGACCGACGAGTTCAGCTGCGGGAACTTCTTGAGCGCGGCGCCCAGCACCTTGACCAGAAACGCGGTGATGGTGATGGCGGCCTTGCCTTCCGCTTCCGCTCTTCTTCGACAGCCGCTTCCGGAGCGCCTCGACCGCGGTGATGTCGGCGCGATCCTGCTGAAACACGTGCGGCACCGTGTTCCAGGCCTGCGTCAGCCGATGCGCGGTCGTCCGTCGCACGCCGCTCATGGGCTTCCGCTCGATTGCCCCCCATTTGCTGAAATCGGGCAGCGCCGCTGCCGGCGCGGCGGCGGGTCTCCCCGCGCCTCCGGCGAGCAGCCGCCGGGCATACGCCGTCACGTCGTCCATCGAAATGCGGCCGCCGGGACCAGAGCCCTGCATCTCCTGAATGTTGACGCCCAGTTCGCGCGCCAGCCGCCGCGCAGAAGGCGCCGCAGCAATCGACGCGGCGTCGGGAGTCGTCGCCGCAGGAGCCGGCGCCGGCTTCGGCTGCGACGGCTTCATCTCGACGACATCTGCCCGGCGCTTTTCGATCTTGGGCGTTTCTTGTACCGGTGCAGGCTTGGGAGCTGGGGATTCCGCCGGTGGCGCGGGAGCCGGTGCAGCAGCGGCCGGCGCGGCTTTGCTCTCCGCCTTTGGCGCCGACGCTCCTGCTCCACTCTCGTCGACGACGAAGATCGTCTCGCCGACCTTGACCTTCTGGCCTTGCTTGACCTTGGCTTCCTTGATGACGCCGGCGACCGTCGCGGGAACTTCAATCGTCGCCTTATCGGTCTCGAGCTCGAGGACGGGTTGGTCCTTCGTGACGGTATCGCCCGGCGCGACGATCACGCGGAGGACGTCGCCACCCTCGATGTTCTCGCCCAGCTCGGGGAGTTTCATGTCTGTCGGCATAGCTGAATTCTGTAGGGACGAGGGACTGGGGGCTAGAGACTCGGGTTAGCTCAACGCCGGATTCTTCTTCTCAGGGTCGATGCCGAGATCCTTGATCGCCTTCTCCACCAGCTTCGCGTCGATCTGCTTGTCGCGCGCGAGCGCCGACAGCGCGCCGACGGCCACGAAGCGCGCGTCGACCTCGAAGAAATCCCGCAGCGCTTTCCGGCCCTCACTGCGCCCGAAGCCGTCGGTGCCGAGCGAGACGATTGGCCGCGGCAGCCAGCGATCGATCGAATTGGGCAGCGCCTTCAGATAGTCGGACGCCGCGACGATCACGCCCTCTGTCTTGCTGAGGCACTCGGCCACGTATGGCACCTTCGCCTTCTGCGACGGATGCAGCATGTTCCACCGATCGCAGGCGTTGCCATCTCGGTAGAGCTCGCTGTAGCTCGTCACGCTCCAGACGTCGGCGGCCACGCCGAACTGCTCCAGCAACGCGGCGGCCTTGATGACCTCGGGCAGGATGGCGCCGCTCCCGAGCAGCTGGGCCTTCAGCTTTGCCGCGGTGTTCTTCGCGCGGCTGTACCGGTACATCCCCTTGACGATGCCGGCCTTCACGTCATCACCGTCCGGCATCGGCGGCATGGCGTATTGCTCGTTCATCACCGTCAGGTAGTAGAAGATGCTCTCCTGGTCCACGTACATCCGCTTGATGCCGCTTTCGATGATGGCGGCCAGCTCGTAGGCGAACGCGGGATCGTAGGCCACGCAGTTCGGGACCGGATACGCGAGGACGTGGCTGTTGCCGTCCTGATGCTGCAGTCCCTCGCCTGCCAGCGTCGTCCGGCCGGCGGTGCCGCCGAGCAGGAAGCCGCGGCAGCGCGAATCGGCGGCGGCCCAGATGAGATCGCCGACGCGCTGGAACCCGAACATCGAGTAGTAGATGAAGAACGGAATCGTGTTGACGCCGTGGATGGAATACGCCGTGCCGGCGGCAATGAACGATGAGAGCGAACCGGCCTCGTTGATCCCTTCCTCGAGAATCTGGCCGTCGGTCGATTCCTTGTAGTAGAGCAGCGTGTCCATGTCGACCGGCTCGTAGAGCTGGCCGACGTGCGAGTAGATGCCGACCTGCCGGAACAGCGATTCCATGCCGAAGGTGCGCGCCTCGTCCGGAACGATCGGCACCACCAGCTTCCCCAGCTCCGGATCCTTCAACAGCTTCGACAGCAGCCGCACGAACACCATCGTCGTCGACGCGGCGCGATCGGCCGTGCCCTTGTGTGAACTCCTCGAAGAGCTCCGGGTTCGGCGGAGCGCTCAACGGCTGCGTCTTCGTGTTGCGGAACGGCAGCGAGCCGCCCAGCGCCTTGCGGCGCTCCTTGAGGTAGACCACCTCGGGGCTCTTGGCGTCGGGCCGGTAGTACGGAGCGTCGCTGAGCTTCTCCTCCGGCACCGGAATGCTGAAACGCTCCCGCACCGCGCGCAGCTCGTCTTCGTTGAGCTTCTTCTGCTGGTGGGTGATGTTCTTGCCTTCGGCGGCCTCGCCGAGGCCGTAGCCCTTGATGGTGTCGAACCAGCATAACCGTCGGCTGCCCCTTGTGCTCGACCGCCGCCTTGTAGGCGTTGTAGACCTTGACCGGATCGTGGCCGCCGAGCTTGAGACTCTTGAGCTCGTCGTCCGACAGATGCTTGACCATCTCCAGCAGCTGCGGGTACTTGCCCCAGAAGTGCTGGCGGAGATACGCGCCCGACTCGACGGTGTACTTCTGATACTCGCCGTCGACGACTTCGCCCATTCGCCGAACGAGGAGACCATCCTTGTCCTTGCGCAAGCAGCGGTTCCCAATCGCGTCCCCACAGCACCTTGATCACGTTCCATCCGGCGCCGCGGAACACCGCCTCGAGTTCCTGGATGATCTGGCCGTTGCCTCGCACCGGACCGTCGAGCCGCTGCAGGTTGCAGTTGATGACGAAGATCAGATTGTCGAGCTTTTCCCGCGACGGCAGCGTGATGGCGCCCAGCGACTCGGGCTCGTCGGTCTCGCCGTCGCCGAGGAACGCCCAGACCTTGTTGTTCGACGGCTCCTTCAGTCCGCGATCTTCCAGGTAACGGATGAAGCGGGCCTGGTAGATCGCCATGATGGGTCCCAATCCCATCGAGACCGTCGGGTATTCCCAGAAGTCGGGCATCAGCCAGGGATGCGGGTACGACGACAGCCCTCCGCCTTGCGCCAGCTCACGCCTGAAGTTGTCGAGGTGCTTTTCGGAGAGACGCCCTTCGAGAAACGCCCGGGAGTAGATCCCCGGGGCGGCGTGTCCCTGGTAGTACACGACATCGCGGTCGCCGTCTGCCGCCGGCTCTGAAGAAATGATTGAAGCCGACCTCATACAGCGTCGCTGCCGACGCAAACGTCGAAATGTGCCCCCCGATGCCGGACTCCACACGGTTCGCGCGCACGACCATCGCGATCGCGTTCCATCGAACCAGGCTCTTGATGCGCCGCTCGATCTCCTGGCTGCCGGGAAACGGGACTTCCTGCTCGGGAGTCAGGGTATTGACGTAAGGAGTGTTCGCGCTGAACGGGAGCCTGATGCCGCGACGGCGCGCGTGCTCGGCCACCTGCTGCAGCAGCCGTCCGGCCCGTGCGGGACCGCTGCTCTGCAGGACGTAGTCCAGCGAGTCCAGCCACTCCTGGGTCTCGATGGACTCGAGATCGTCCAGGTTGTCTGCTGCAATGTTTCTCATCTAAAGACGCCCATTATACAATTTTCGCTGTTCCCTTATGAAAACCTGGCGCCGCTCTGCGCGCTGCGTGTTGGCCACAACAGTGGCTGCGCTGATGCTGTTCGCTTCACTCTCAGCGCACGATGTGCCCGACGAAATTATCCTGCAGAGCTACGTGAAGCCCGAAGCCGGCACGCTGCAGGTGTTGCTGCGCGTGCCGCTGACGGCGGTGGTCGACGCCGACCTGCCGAAGAATGGGCCCGGGTATCTCGCGATGCCTTATCTGGACCCGGCGCTGACGGCGGCAGCGACTCAGATCCTTGGAGGCGTTCAGTTTTTCGAAGAGGAACAGCCGCTTCCACATCCGGCCCTGAACAACGTTCGCATCTCGCTGCCGTCGGACCGATCGTTCGACTCGTATGAGCGCGCGCTGAGCGTCGTTCGCGGTCCCCGGCTTCCCAACGACACACAGGTGTTCTACAACCAGGGCTTCCTCGACTTTGAAGTCGCCGCGCCGATCCGGTCGTCCGAGTCGCGATTTTCGATGCGGGTGCTGTTCGGGCGCGGACTCGCGGCGCGTACGGCGAACCACATCACGTTCATCAGGCCCGACGGCGGCGTGCGCTCGTTCCGGACCCACGACGACACATCGCTCATTCGCCTCGATCCTCGGATCCACGAGGCAGTGTCGATGTTTCTGGCGACGGGATTCTACAGACTCATCGAAGGCCTCGACCATCTGCTCTTCGTCGTCTTGCTGGCGTTGCCCTTTCAGCGCGCCCGCGATCTGGTGAAGCCCTTTGCAGCGTTTGCGATCGGCCATGTCGTGACGACGGTGCCGGCCGCCGCGGGTCTGATCGCCGTCGCGCCGTGGTTCGTGCCGACAGCCGGCGCTCTGATGGCTGTCTCGGTTGTCTATTTGTCGATCGAGAACGGCGTGGCTGCGGGCCGCGGGGAAGACCGCACGCTTGACCAACCGCCTCTGGATGGCGGCGTTCGTGTTCGGGCTCGCGCACGGGTTCGGCTTCGCCATCGCGCTTCAGGACTCGCTGCAGTTCGCGGGTTCGCACACGACGGCGGCGCTCGCCGCCTACAGCGTCGGCCTTCAGCTCGGCACGCTCATCGTGCTGGCGATCGCGTTTCCAATCCTGAACCTGGCGTTTTCTGAAGTTTTCAACCGGCGCGTGGGGATTCTGGTGCTCTCCGTTCTTACCGGACACACCGCGTGGCACTGGATGACGGATCGCCTCGCGGTGGCTCAATTGACGGGTTTCCCCGCACTCGACCTCAATCTGCTGCTCGCGGTGGTGCGGTGGCTGCTTGCCGCCTCGGTGATTGGCGGCCTCGCGTGGTGGATCCGAGCGAGTCGGCAGTCGACAGTCGCCAGTGATCAGTCTCAGTCGACAGTCCCGGTCAGCAGTCCAAGTCAACAGTCGGACGTCGCAGTCGACAGTCGCAGTCGGTAGTCGCGGGGACGACTGTCGACCGGGCCTCTTGACCGCGACTGTCGACTGCTGACTGAGACTGTCGACTACGACTGACGACTGTGACTGATCACTGTCGACTGCCGACTGTCGACTGCCGCGAGCGCACTATCTCAGCGGCAATGTCCGGCCTATCCGAGATGATGGCGTCGACGCCCCAGTCGAGCAGCCGATGGATATCGGCAGGCTCGTCGACGGTCCAGACCTGAACGGGCAGTCCGGCCCGGTGCGCCAGCTCCACAAATCGCGGCGAGACGACGCGCGTGCGGCCGTTCGTTTCTGGCACCTGAAACCCCCGGTACGGAACGCGGCCAGGCGAGCAATGCATCCACGAGCGATAGAGGGCCATCCGCACCTCGAACCGGCCCGCGCTCGTGGCGATCTCGGGAGCGGCGGCGCGAGCGTGCCGAAGCGCAGCCACACTGAACGATCCCAGACACACCCGCGGCTCGGCCCCGGCTCGACGCACCTCGGCGACAACGGCGTCGACCAGCGCGGCGGCCGAGTCCTTCAGCTCGACGATCAGTGGAACGCGCGGATAACGATCGAGCACGTCCCGCAGCAGCGGCACATCGAGCTCGGCGAGCTGGACCGCCGTGCGCTCGCTCAGCAGTCCGGTCCCGCGCGTGGTCCGATCGAGCCGCGCGTCGTGGTGCACGACGACGAGGTTGTCGCGCGAGAGGCGGACATCGATCTCCAGTCCATCGGCGCCGGCGGCGATCCCCCGATCGAACGCCGCCATCGTGTTTTCCGGCGCGAGCTTGCTGCCGCCGCGGTGCGCAAAGACAAGTGGACGGGAGCTCTCGAGCGCCGGATGCACGGCCGGATTGTAGTGAGATTCGGGACACTAGGATAGAATCGCAGCAGGTCACCTTTTCAAGGTCTGTCATGTCCAAGATCTCGACTCTCAAGACGCTCGGCGATCTGCGCCGCGCTCGTGACGCGTCGCCGGACGCCTTTCCCCGCCGCTCTGTCAAAGACGAGTTGCGAGCGAATCTGATCAGTAAACTGCGCGCGGTGAACGACTGTTTCCCGGCGTCGTCGGTTATGACGAAACCGTGATCCCGCAATTAGTCAACGCGATCCTGTCGCGCCACAACTTGATCCTGCTCGGTCTGCGCGGCCAGGCGAAGAGTCGCATCATGCGCGCAGCTTGCCGCGCTGCTCGACGACTGATCTCCGATCATTGCCGGCTGCGAGATCAACGACGATCCGCTTGCTCCCATCTGCTCGGCGTGTCGGCGCGCGTCGGCCTGACACGGCGACGCGACGCCGATTGCGTGGGTTGGCGCGATTCGCGCTATGTCGAGAAGCTGGCCACACCCGATGTGACGATCGCCGACATGATTGGCGACATCGATCCGATCAAGGCGGCCCGAGCGGGCCTGCATCTCTTCGACGAACTGACTATTCACTACGGCCTTCTGCCGCGCGCCAACCGCGGCATCTTCGCCATCAACGAACTGCCGGATCTCGCCGGCAAGATTCAGGTCGGGCTGTTCAACATCCTGCAGGAAGGCGACGTCCAGATCAAGGGCTATCCGGTGCGCCTGCCGCTTGATCTGCTGATGGTCTTCACCGCCAATCCGGAAGACTACACGGCGCGCGGCAAGATCATCACGCCGCTGAAGGATCGCATCGGCTCCGAGATCCGGACGCACTACCCGTCGAGCCGCGAACACGGCATGGAGATCACGGCCCAGGAAGCGTGGCTCGATCGGCCGGCCAACGGCGGAATCGACGTTCCGGCCTACGTGCGCGAGGTGGTGGAGGAGGTCGCGTTCCAGGCGCGCGCGGATCGCAAGATCGACCGCCGCTCGGGCGTGAGCCAGCGTCTGCCCATCACGTGTCTGGAAAACGTCGTCTCGAACGCCGAGCGGCGCGCGCTGACGCACGGCGAGCGTCCGGTCGTCGCGCGGGTCGCCGACGTGTACGCGGCGCTGCCGTCGATAACCGGGAAGTTTGAGATGGAGTACGAGGGCGAGCTGAAAGGCGCCGACAACGTCGCGCGCGAGTTGATTCGCGCATCAGTCGCGAGCGTCTTCGGTGCGCGCTTCGATCAGGTCGACACGCGACCCGTCATCGAGTGGTTCGATCTCGGAGGCTCACTGCAGTCGGCCGACACCGCGTCGGCGCGGGACCTGCTGGCGCAGGCAAAGAAGGTGCAAGGGCTGACCGAGCTCGCCAGCCATCTCGGCCTTGGCGCAAAGCCATCGGAGCCGGCGCTCGCGTCGGCGATCGACTTCATTCTCGAAGGCCTCTACGCGCAGAAGAAGATCAGCCGCAGCGACGAGCGCGGCTATCACGCGGCGGACGCGCCGCAGCGGCGGACGGCGCCTCGCACCGCCGAGCGCGATTTCGACGAGGGCGTTCCGCTGCCCGGCGGGAAGAAGAAGTATTACAACTGACGCACAGAAGTAAAAAGTCAGAAGTAGAAAGTAAGAAGTAGAACTTCGAAACTTGAACCCAGAACATAGAACCCAGAACCATTGAAGTACAAGTACCTAAAGTACACCGGCGATCCACTCGACGATGTCGACCTGGAAGACCTCATCGAGAAGCTGTCCGATCTCCTTCTCTCGAGCGGCTTCCAGTCGCCGCACGGCGGCATGTACGGAGAGTCGGAGGACGATCGCACCCTGCAGGCGCTGCATGACGCCATCATGGACGCGCTCTTCAGCGGCGGCGTGTTGCCCGAAGCGACCCTCGAGCGGCTCCTTGGCGATCCCGCAGATGCGGATCAGGCCGATGCCCGATCCAAGCTCGAACAACTGATCCAGGACATCATCGAACGGATGATGGAACAGGGGTTCATCTCGCCCGCGCCGGATCTCGAGCCCGAGAAGGCGCACCGGCAGTCGCCGGGCACAGGCGGCGGATTCGGGCCCGACTCGCCGCCGACGCGCTTCGAGGTGACCGACAAGAGCCTCGACTTTCTCGGGTATCGGGCGCTGCGGGACCTGCTGGGGTCGCTCGGCAAGAGCAGTCTGGGCCGCCACGACACGCGCGACCACGCGACGGGCATCGAGACCATCGCGGCGCCGAAGCCGTACGAGTTCGGCGACGCGCTCAACCTCGATCCCAGCAGCACCGTCCTCAACGCCGTCCAGAGGCGGCACAGGGACGGCAAGACGAGCGGAGCGGACCCCTCATCGGCGGTCATCGACATCCAGTACGAGGATCTGATGGTGTCGCAGGGGGAATATCAGAGCTCCTGCGCCACCGTCCTGATGCTCGACTGCAGCCACAGCATGATTCTCTACGGAGAGGATCGGTTTACCCCCGCGAAGCGCGTGGCGCTGGCGCTGGCGCAACCTCATCCGCTCTGCAGTATCCCGGCGACGCGCTCAACGTGATCCTGTTTCACGACTCCGCCGAAGAAATTCCGTTGCGCGAGCTGGGGCGCGTGGCGTCGGCCCCTACTACACCAACACGCGTGAAGGGTTGCGGCTGGCTCGCCGCATTCTCGATCGACAGCGGAAGGACATGCGGCAGATTGTGATGATCACCGACGGGAAACCCTCCGCGCTGACCCAGCCCGACGGCCGGATCTACAAGAATGCCTTCGGCCTCGACCCGTTCATCGTCTCGGAGACGATTGCAGAGGTCGCCGCCTGCCGCAGAAGCGGGATCATGATCAACACCTTCATGCTCGCGCGCGATTACGAACTGGTGGCGTTCGTCCGCCGCGTCGCGGAGATCTGCCGCGGCAAGGCGTACTTCACCACGCCGTACACGCTGGGACAGTACGTCCTGATGGATTACATGGACAAGAAAACCCGAACGATCCACTAGGAGAGTCGGCAGTCGTTAGTCGTCAGTGATCAGTCGCAGTCGTCAGTCTCAGTCGACGGTCAACAGTCTCAGTCAGCAGTCGACAGTCTTGGTCGGCTGTCGGAAAAGGTTGAACTCCAGGCTGATGCGTTGTATTGGTAGGGGAAGCACGACTGCTGACTGCTGACTGAGACTGACGACTGCGACTATCGACTGGGACTGATCACTGTCGACTGACGACTACCGACTGTCATGCTGCCCTGCGAACTGCCGATTTTCCCGCTGCCCAACGTGGTGCTCTTCCCGGCCGCGCTGCTGCCCCTGCACATCTTCGAGCCTCGCTACCGAGCGATGGTGGCTGACGCGCTCGAGGGCGATCGGCAGATTGGCATGGTGATGCTGCGGCCGGGCTGGGAGCATCACTACGAGGGGACGCCGGCCGTCTACCCCATCGGATGCGCCGGTTTCATCACCCACGCCGAACAGCTCCCCGACGGCCGCTACAACATCATGCTGAAAGGGACGGAGAAGTTTCGCGTGCTCAACGAGCGGCCGGCGCGCGAGGGCGTGGAACGCTATCGGATCGCGCTCGTGGAATCGGTCGTCGATGCGCGACCGGCTGGCTCCGCCATCGAAGAGGCGCGTGTCCGTCTCGAGCGGCTCATCGCGAAGACCCTGCACATTGGCGCGGACGCGGTACCGAAGGGTGTATCGGACGCCGACCTCGTCCACGCCATCGCCCAGCACCTCGACCCGCTCGAGCAGCAGGCGCTCCTGCAGTGCGCCGGTCCGCTCGAGCGCTGTACTGCCCTGGTAGAACTTCTCGAGATGCACTTGATGTCGCGCACAGCCAAGCTGCGCGTGAACTAGCGACGGTTCGGGGTCAGACCCCTCTATCGCCGCAGCCTTTCGGCGATAGTTCTGACAATAGTCTCGCCGTGGAATCGCCCGTTCTCGATGAAGATGTTTGACGTGTCGCGCCCGCAAATGGCGCCGCCCGCCAGAAAGAGGCCCTTCACGTTGGTCTCGAACGTCTCGCGATCGAGCTCGGGGTTCATCGTGTCGCGATGCAGCCGGATGCCCGCCCGCCGATACAGGTCGCAGTCGGGATGATAACCGGTGAGCAGGAAGACGGCATCCGCCGGCAATTCTTCCCTTGCCCCGCCGTCGCGCTCGATGACGACATGCGCCGGATGAATCTCGGCGATGCGCGTGTTGAACAGACCGCGGATGGAGCCTTCCTTGATGCGGTTCTCGATATCGGGCCGCACCCAGTACTTGATGCTGGGCTTCAACTCCGGTCGCCGGACCACGAGCGTCACGTCGACGCCAGACCGGAAGAGCTCGAGCGCGGTCTCGGCCGCCGAGTTGCCGCCCCCGGCGATGACCACTCTCTTGCGATAGAAGCCGTGCGCCTCTGAGTAGTAGTGCGACACGTGCGGGAGGTCTTCGCCAGGGATCCCCAGATAGTTCGGATGATCGAAGTACCCGATCGCGAAGATCACGAAGCGGCTGTGGCGAATGCGCCGGACGCCCTTGTCCGACCTGGTCTCGATGGCGAAGAGCTCCGCATCAGGCGATTTCGATGACGGCAGCGGTTCGCGCTTGACGGAGACGACCTCCTCGCCGTAGTCGATCTGAAGCTCGCAGGTGTCGACCACCCGACGGTAGTACTTCAGCGCCTCCATCCGTGTCGGCTTCTCGAAGGGAGACACCAGAGGCAGCCCGCCGATTTCCAGCAGCTCCGGCGTGGTGAAAAACACCATGTTCACCGGAAACCGGTAGATCGAATTGACGAGCACACCCTTCTCGATAACCGAATACTCGAGTCCCGCGCGCTTGGCGGCGATGGCCGCCGCCAGGCCCGCGGGACCTGCGCCCACGATTGTGATGTCCCGAACCAGCATGCCGCCTATCTTGCCATAGCCCCTCGAGGCGCTCGGGGCAGGCCACCCAGACCGCTATTTCGCCCACTCGGGTCCGTATTCGCCCATACAAGGCAAAAACGCCCGTAAGTTGCTGAGCAGCCGGTATTATGTGGGAATGCATGCACCGATCAAATACCTCGAGAAGGGCCTCAGTCTCGTAGCCAGCGGGGCCTGGAGCGTCTTCAATACCGCAAACCGTATCAACCAGGCACCGGCGTTCATTCCGAAGTGGTCTGAGAAGCCGATGCTCAAGTCGTGGCAGAAGACGAAGCCGCCGCTGGGCTGGCCGCGTCAGACCGATTCGCTGTGTCCGACCTGCGTGCGTGAGGCGCGCCAGGCGATCATCGATGGCAAGCAGGACGTGTCGGTGCTTCTGACAGAGAAGGTGGGGGAAATCAAAGCCACCATCCTCGAGCGCGACGGCAAGATTCTGATGGTGAAGGACTGCCCCATCCACGGCCACTTCGAGGACGTGATGGCGATCGACACCGACTTCTTCAAGCACCTCGAGGAGGTGTTTCCCGGCCGTGATATCCAGGCCCATCACGACGCGACGCTCCACAACCACGGCAGCAGCACCATCAAGCACGGCCGCGGGTCGGTGCTCACGGTCGACCTGACCAACCGCTGCAACATGATGTGCGACCCCTGCTTCATGGACGCCAACCAGGTCGGCTTCGTCCACGAGCTGAGCTGGGAAGACATCAAGCAGGTGCTCGACAACGCCATCACGATCAAGCCGCGCCGGCAGATGTCGGTGCAGTTCTCGGGCGGCGAGCCGACGATGTCGCCCTACTTCCTCGATGCGGTGCGGTACGCGCGCGAGGTGGGCTACAACTCCGTGCAGGCGGCTACCAACGGCATCGAGTTCGCCAAGAGCCCGGAGTTTGCGCGCGCGGCGGCCGAAGCCGGTCTGCGCTACGCGTATCTCCAGTTCGACGGCATCGGCAACGCGGCCAACTCGCACCGCCGCGTGGGCAACCTCTTCGACGTCAAGCTGCAGGCGATTGAGAACCTCTGGAACGCCGGCGTCGACATCGTCCCGGTGGTCACGATCGTCAATGGCGTGAACAACGAGCAGGTTGGCCGCATCATCGAGTTCGCGCTCGACAACCCGCGCAAGATCAACTTCCTGTCGTTTCAGCCGGTATCGTTCACGGGCCGCGACGAGGAAGTGACGCCCGAGCGGCGGGCCGCGCAGCGCTACACGCTGTCGCACCTGGCGCACGACGTGAAGAGCCAGACGGGGCTCGGCGAGCCGGTGCGCGACTGGTTCCCCATCTCGTTCATGGGCACCTTCACCGACTGGGCCGACGTCGTCCATGGGCCCGACGCGCAGTGGGGCAACCTCACCTGCGGCTGCCATCCCGAACTGCGGCGTGGGCATGGCCGTGATGATCGACAAGGAAACCAAGGAGGCTGTGCCGGTCACCGCGTTCCTCAATGCGGAGCAACTGGCGAAGGACCTTGCGCAGGTGAACGACGCCGGCCGCGGCAAGTTCCTGTCGGTCGTCGGCATGGCGCTGGCCCTGATGAAGAACTACGACCCGTTCAAGGCGCCGACGCACTTCAAGCTGTTCGATCTGATGAAGAAGTTCGACAAGACGTTCGGCGCCACGGGCCGCGACTACGGCAAGGTCGGCAAGGACCGCACCAAGCGCGACATCGACGCGCGGCGGCAGGATCGGTGGAATTTCCTGTTCATCGCCGGCATGTGGTTCCAGGACCTCTTCAACTACGACTTCCGGCGCACCGAGATGTGCATCATCCCGTATGCCACGCAGCAGGGCGAGATTTCCTTCTGCGCGTACAACACCGGCATCGGCTGGCGCAACATCATCGAGAAGATGCACATGACGGCCACGCTCACCAAGTGGTACGAGGAGCACGGCCGCCACGAAATCTGGGCGGGCAACAAGGCGGTGCCGCTGCCAACGACCGAGCACGCCCTGAAGCTGAATGCAGAAGCCGTTTCGGCAGGCGAGCAGCAGGATCTCGTTCTGGCTGGCGTGGCGCGCAACGCCCGTGAGGAAAAGATGGCGGCCCGGGCGCGCGACAACGAGAAGTCGCTCGAGGATCACGTGAAGGAACAGGCCAAGCACCAGCAGATGGCCGAGCTCTATCGGCAGCACGTGCTGAAAGAGGCGCCCAAGCCGCCGGTCATTCAGATCCAGGGACTGAAACGGAGTCAGCCGTCCGCATAGTGGGCTGACTCCGCACCATTGAAAGATTGCCAGACGGTCAGACTGTTCGAATGTTGTTGGATCATCGATGGAGTGGCCACAGATACTCCGTCCAGATCCGCTCGCCGCGGTGATAGCGCGCGCGATCCTCGGGATTGTAAATCCGCACCACTCGATCGATTTCGTACTGCGGCGGCCAGTCGAGCTTGCCCGACTTCGCTGGAGTCGCCAAACCGCTTCCGAAAGCCTGGCTCTTCCCATGACTCGACCATGATGTAAGGCGGACGGCCTCGACGCCTGAGCCAGTCAAGACCGGGCTCGAGCCACTGCGGGTCGAGGGCTTCCCATCGAAGCGCTTCGCGCCGGCCGTGAAACTTCACGGCGCCGCTGTCCCACACGGAGAGCACCACGGCATCTGGTGGCAACCGATCGCGCACGACAATGCCGGCGCTTCGATAGCGCTGTTCGAGAAACTGAAGTGCGAAGGCGTGGCGATCGGCGGCGGCGCGCACGCAGAAACCGCCCAGACCTGCAGCAACAACCACTGCCGCTATCCCAGCCACGCGCGCCGACGCGATCCGCTCGATCGTCTGCACGAGCACGACGCTGGCCAGTACGATCAGCAACGCAAGTGCGGGCAGCAGAAAGCGGAGGTACGTCCACTCGCCGAAAGGCGTGTAGAAAAGGTAGATGCCCCAAGTGGCGAAACCCAGCGCCATCGCCAGCCACGCGCCGCTGCGCTTCTCGCCTTTCATCAAGAACGGTGCAGCCAGTCCGGCGAGTGGAAATGCCGTATGCGTCTCGAGCAGCCATCGCACATAGGAAGTCGAGTTGATTCGCAGGTTCGCGGCGGCGAAGAGGCTGTCGAGCTGCCCGTAGCCCGAGCGAAACGGACTACCGTAGAGCAGATCGTTCAGCCACAGCACCGCGAGCCCGAACGGCAGCGCCGAGATCGCAAACCGCCTGCTTCCGGGTCCAAAGCGCGCCTCACTCCAGACGACATACAGACCGGCCACCGCGCCAACGGGGAGAAGATTCGGGCCGGACCAGCAGCGCCAGCCCGCAGCATGCGCCCGCCCGACTCCAGCGCTTCTCGAGCAGCAAGGCGAAAGCCGCCATCCACAGCGCCGTGGTCGTGATGTCGTTCATCGGCTGAACCGCTTGGTAGAGCACCGCAGGGCTGGCCGCAACGAGCACGGCGGCGAGTGCGCCGGCAACGGGGCCCGCAAAGTGGGTTCCCGCTTTGAACGTCATCCCTACCAGAACCAGCGCCGCAAGGGGTGTCAGCCAGAACACGGCCCCGAGCCCGGCAACCCGCACGAGAGGCGCCATCAGCAGGGAGAACCCTGGCGCGCAGACGGGCGCCGCACCGGAGGCATTGGCTTGCGACGGAAGAAACCCGCCTGGAGAAAGGGTGGCCTGGGCGTTCGGCCATGGCGCCTCGACGACGAGGCCGCTCGTCGGCATCGCGGTCCCCGACGCGAATGCCTCGGCCATCAGCGCGTAGCACGACGAGTCTGAGCCGCCGGCGGCGTAGGTGCCGCGCATGACACCGACGGCAGCAAGCGCCAAGGCCGCCGCGGCCGCGACAAGGGTGGCAGTCCACCTCATCGAAAGCGGTACTTGAACAACACGGCGACGGCGTGAACGCCGTCGCGCCAGCCAATCTTCTTGCCCGCCCTGCGATTGCGCGGGTCGAACGTGACGGGCAGCTCCAGGATCCTGCGGCCCTGCTTCAACAGCTTCGCGGTGATTTCAGGTTCGATGTCGAAGCGGTTCGATTCGAGCTGCAGCCCCCGCGCCACCTGTGTCCGCATGACCTTGTAGCAGGTCTCCATGTCGGTGAGCTGGCCGCCGAAGAGCAGATTGGTGAGCCCCGTCAGCGCGCGGTTGGCCGCCATCGACAGCCAAGGCCCGGCAGGCCGGCGCTCGAGAAATCTGGACCCGTAGACCACTTCGGTTCGTCCCTCGAGAATCGGCTTGACGAGCTCACCGAGCTGCACCGGATCGAGCTCGAGATCGGCGTCCTGGATCGCGACGATCGAACCGCGGGCCCGGCTCAATCCGATGCGGATGGCGCTCCCCTTCCCGCCGTTTGCTGGTGCGTGGACGATCGAGAGCGCGGGCTCGTGCCTGGGCAGCGCGTCGAGCACTTGTGCCGTTCCGTCTGTCGAGCCGTCGTTGACGACGATGATCTCGCGCGCGAGCGGGAGCGGGATTTGGAGCAGGCGATCGATGACTTGCTTCACCGTTCCGGCCTCGTTGTACACAGGCACAACTATGGTAAGCAGATCAGAATTCACCATTGAAAGATTGTCAGACGGTCAGATTGTAAGAGTGTTGTTGGAGGTGTGAAGGCTGATTCTTCCTTCGATTCCCACTTCGCACTTCAGCACTCGACAATATTCGAGCACTCTTCTATCTGACCATCTATCAATGGTGCAAGCCGGCTGCGCTATTTGCGCCGTGTGGGAGCAGGGGCCGGCGCAGGAGTGTACTCGACCGTGACGTCGCTGATCACGGCAATCGGTCTTCCGGCTGTCGTGTAGGTCGCCGGCGCGCCATCGATGCGCACCACCGTGAGCTTCTCGCCCAGGATGCTCACCTCCGTGACGCCCGGTTCTATCTCGACCGAAATCGACTCGGTCCCGACCGGTCCGACGGCCTTCACCCCGCCAGGGCCAGCGCCACCGCCGATGCGCTCGACCAGATCCTCCGCGCGTCTGAACTCGCCGGCCACGACGGCGCGCGTCAGCAATGTATTGTCCATCGTGAGCACGCCAATCGATGCGGTGTAGGACGCGTAGGCCTGTTTCTTCTTCACCTCGTCCTCGGAGTACGTGTGCCGATTGTGGAGGTCGAACCGCAAGGTCAGAGGACCGCGGCGGGCCGGGAGTCGCACGATGACACCGGCCTTGGGGTCGCGGCCCGTCAGCACATCGCAATAGGCAAGCTTGCTCGTGATCCCCGGACCGAGCGGCGTCGGACAATTGAGATCGGCCGGAGCGGTCGTCAATTTCCTCGGGGGCGCCGCAGCCGGTTTTCGGGTTGTCGGCTTCGTTTGCGCGACGCCGAGCTCCGGCCGGCCGGCGAGCGCCGCGGCGACGATCAGCGCCCAGCCGATCGAGCTTCTAGTCATCGGCGCAGGCGGCAACGGGATCGGAGAGACGCGGCACGCTTCGCAACTTGATGAGCTCGAGGAACTCCATGCGGGTGCGGGCGTTGTCCCGGAACGCGCCCAGCATCGAGCTGGTCACGCAAAAGGAGTTTTGCTTCTCCACGCCGCGCATCGACATGCACAAGTGAGTGGCTTCGATCACGACGGCGACGCCCAGCGGATTGATCTTTTCGCGAATGGTGTCCGCGATCTGGCTGGACAGCCGTTCCTGGATCTGCAGCCGCCGGCTGAAGATGTCCACCAGTCGTGGAATCTTGCTGAGTCCGATCACCTTGTTCCGCGGGATGTACGCGACGTGGCACTTGCCGAAGAACGGCAGCAGGTGGTGCTCGCAGAGGCTGTAGAAGTCGATGTCCTTGACGATCACCATCTCGTTGTAGTCGACGGTGAACAGCGCGTTGTTCAGGACCTCGTCGACGTCCATGGCGTACCCGCTCGTCAGGAACCTGAGGGCGCGCTCGACACGCTTGGGAGTATTCAGCAGGCCTTCCCGGCCGGGGTCCTCTCCCAGCTCGGCCAGGAGCTGGCTGATCAGCGACTGCATTAAAGGGAATTGTACAAGCTACCAGCTATCAGCTACCAGCTACAGATAGCTCGAAGCTCGAAGCTGGGAGCTGACGGCTGAGAGCTACCTAGAACCTGATCCCCACCGAGAAGCGGAACGTTCTCGGCATGGTATAGGCAAGGTGGTTGAGCGCGCTTCCAAACTGAGAGCCTGGGGTGGTGTTGAGGTCCCAATTGACGCCCTGCACCGGCGTGGTCGTAAACGGATTGAACGACTGATACGCACCGGGCGTGTTCCTGGCCGTGCGCACCGACTGCGAGATGGTCGTGAGGTCGGTGGTGCCACCGTTGCCGAACGACGCCGCGCCGCACCCGCAGAGCTGCGATTGGTTGAACAGGTTCAGCACTTCTGCGTGAACGAACAACTCGGGCGACGTCGTGCGGCCACCGATCCGGTACCCGTAGTTGGCCGACAGATCCGTACGGTACGTCGCCTCGGTCCTGAACGCGTCGCGCGCCGTGTAGTAGTAGTCAACGGTCCCGGTCGGCGCCTGCGGCGAGAGGTAACCTGGATTGGTCACGAACGGAGCCGCATTTATGGGCGCCACCGCACCATACGGGACGCCAGAACCCATCTGCTGCATCAGCCCGATGCTCAGCGAGCCAGCCTCCTCGCGGAACGGCGCCAGGTAGGTGGCCCAGATTCGCGCGCGATGGCGCTGGTCCGCGGCCAGGTCCCCCTCAGGCGTATTCCACGAGCCCATCTTGTACTCGGGGAACGAGTTGATCTGCGCGACGGCTGGCCCCGCGCTGGCGGTTTCGCCGTCGAAGTTACCCCAGAGCCGAGACAGGGTGTAGTTCGCGCCGAGGTCGAACGCGCCCACCGGGCGATAGTTAATCTGGGTCGTCAAACCCGAATAACGGCGCTGGACGTCGTTGGTGTTCTCGATCACGAACAGGTCGTACCGATTCCCCAGGCTGTCGGTCACCTTACCTGTTGTCGTATCGACGCGCTGGCTGTAGAAGTCGTGATAGGTCCGGAAGATTCCGTCCACGCGGACCGTGGCGCGCGAGCCCAGCTGCCGGCTGGTGCCCAGCGCATATTCGTGCGCGTACGGCGACTTGAGCGGCGAGGGGATTTGAATGTTGACGCCGGGAACGAACGAACCGGCCTTCGGCAGCGATGTCCCACCGCTTGCATCGAACCACGCGAAAACTTGCTCGATCGCCGAGCGCGTGCTCGTCAGGGGCGCGTTCGGATTGGCGTTGATCGGCAGGCCTTGATAGAGCCAGACGAACGTGGAGGCGTTGCCTGCGGCGGTTGTCGACGCCGCGATGTTGCTGGTCATCGGCATCACGTAGCGCGCGTAGCTGGTGTTGAACGTCCAGCGTCCATCGCCAGCCGGATCCCAGATGGCCGCCAGCCGTGGACTCCAGGCGCCCTTGTTTGCCACCACTGCCCCGCCGCCGTCCTCGGCCTGGTTCTTGTCCCAACGGATGCCAAGGTTGAAGGTGAAGTGCTCGTTGAACCGCCAATTGTCGTTCAGGAACAGGGAGTGCATCCGCAGATTCGAGCCCTGGCTCGACTGCTCGACTGGCGTGTACATGATCAGCGTGCTGTTCGGCAGCAGCTGTGGATAGATCGTCGTGCCGTCAGCGCCGATGATCGACGTCGTACCCTGAATGCGGTAGTCGCTGCCGCTAGCGTAGGCGTTCTGGAAGATCTTGTCGTTGAAACGGTCGTAGCCGAACACGAATTGGTGCGCACCCGCACGGTCCGACGACAGGAAGTACGACGCCTTGGCCACGATGTTGTCGTTGCCGCGCGTTTCGTCTTCGCAGGGACCGCAGAAGGTGGGGCTCCAGTACCGTGCGTTCCGGACGCTGTCTATCATGAGCGTGCCGTCGATCCGATCACGACTCGGCGCACCGGTATCCAGCGTGAGGTTGCGACGCGAATACTGCACCTCGAGCGAAAACTGTGGAGACAGGATGCCGCTGTAGCGCATGGAGAACAGATCGGATGGCTGCCGCTGGTCGGCGAGGCTCTGAACGTCCATCACGTTCTGCGACGTAAAATTTCTCTGCACCTGGTCGATGTTGATGTACGACGCCTGAATGGAATGCGCGGGGCGCGGCGAGACCGTCAGCTTGCCCTCATAGCGCTTTTCCTCATTGGTACGGATGTAGGGAACGTTCGTCGTCACCGTCGTACGCGACGTCTCTTCGTCCTTCAGCCGCATCGCGCCGAAGAACCAGATACGTTCCTTCTGGACGGGACCACCGAATGTCGCCTCGTACATCGGATTGGTCGCCGGCTCCGGCGCGTTCGTGTTCTTGGGATCGTTCGCGAACGGCGTGACTGCGCGCCAGTAGTCGTTTCCGAATGAGGTACGGAACGAGCCGCTGAAGTTGTTGCCGCCAGACTTCGTCAGCGCGGTCACCATGCCGCCTTCGAACCGGCCGTACTCAGCGGACACGCCGGCGGCCGAGACCGTCACTTCCTGAAGGGCGTCCTCGATGTAGAGCGGGTAGGCGGCGCCGCGGATGTTCTCCTGGATGACCGCCCCGTTCATCGTGTAGAGATTCTCGTAGGACTGCGCACCGGAGATTGAGAGCGCGCCCCGCGGCCCGGTCGCATGAACGGACGGCGCCATCAACGCCACCGCTTCGATTGTCCGATTGGAGGGGAGCGTCGCCATCAGGTCCTGGTTGAAGCTCGTGCTCACCTGCGCTGTCGCGACAAACGGCTGCACCTGCCCTACGACCTCGACCTCCGCGGCCAACGCTGCCAGGGCCATCGTCACGTCGACGACCACTCGCTGGGTGCCTGCGATCGGCTCGGTGCGCGTCGCCGTCTGGAAGCCGCCCAGCTCGAAGGAAATGCTGTAAACCCCTGGCGGCAACAGCGGCATGTGATAGTCGCCGGTCTCCGCCGTGACGGCCGACCGCACACCCTGCAGATTCGGCGACGTCACCGAAACCGTGACGCCGGGCAGCGCCTGCCCATCGGACGACGCGACGCGGCCAGAAATGCTGCCTGTGGGGGCCTGTGCCCAAGCGGGCGTCAGCGCTAGGCACAGCAGGGCGAAAGCAATGGCGACGAAAGTTCGTGGTTGCATGCGTTCCGAATTATCGGATTCCCCTTAACTCCTCTATAGAACGGTTATTCCAATATCCATTTTTTTGGATATCGATGCAAATTGAACATCTTGACAGTTCAGATTGCTAGCAATTTACTTAGGCAAGTGGAATTCCCACCATTTTTCTTTTTCAAGGAGAGAGAAACAGTATGACTACGAGACGACGGGAACGAGGCCAGGCAGTGCCATTGCTGCTGTGCTTCTTGTTGTCGCTCGCGGTTCTGTTCGGGCCTGCCCATATAGCGCAGGCTCAGGAACGGACGGGCGCAGTTTCCGGAACACTTACCGACGCAAGCGGGGGCGTCCTGCCCGGCGTGAGCGTCACCCTTACTGACACGAGAACCAACCGCTCCACGACCGTCGTCACGGATGGCGCCGGCATGTACCGGGTCGATCTCGAACCGGGCTTGTATTCGGCCCGCTTCGAGTTGAGCGGCTTCGCGCGACAGGAAGTGCCTCAGATCGAGGTCTTGCTCGGCCGCACGTTCACCGTCAACGCATCGCTGAAGGTCGGCAACGTGAGCGAAGCGGTTCAGGTGACGGCTGAGGCCTCGCCGCTCATCGACTTCACGAGCGCCACGGTGACGCACAGCCTCACGGCGGAGCAGCTCGATCGGATGCCCAAGGCGCGCAGCTTCCAGGCGGTGGCCTTGACGGCCCCGGGCGTCAACGCGGGCGAGATCGAAGGCGGCTTTCAGGTGCATGGTGCCAGCGGCGCCGAGAACTCCTACACCATCGACGGCGTCACCACCAACAGCGTGCTGTACGGCAGCTCTCGACAGGATACGGTCTTTGAGTATCTACAGGAAGTGCAAGTCAAGACCACTGGCATCAACGCTGAGTACGGCGGCGCGCTGGGCGGCGTCATCAGCGCCGTCACCAAGTCGGGCGGCAACATCTTCTCCGGAGAGATCCACGAGTACTTCTCCGGCAACCCGATCAGCGCCGGTCCCGTACAGCGTCTCAGCCTTGACCCTGTCGACGACACCACCGTGAGAAACGTCCAGGACACCAAGCAGGACGCCGTCCGGAATGAAATCGGGGGTTCGCTCGGCGGTCCGATCGTCCGAGACAGGCTGTTCTTCTTTGGTTCCGTATTCGCCTCGCTTCGTCCGCCGCACGAACGAGTACCTGTTTTCGAGCGGCACGGATCCAGGCGAGATCAAGCAGGAACAGACGCTGACGCAACTGTTCGGCAAAGTGACGTACACACAGTCCGGACACCAGCTCGGCGGCAGCCTGCTCATGACGCCGGTCCGCTCGACCGGCAACCCTATCGCCTACAACGGCACGACTACCGACGCCGTCGTTTCGTCTGACGCGGCCAACGATGTGAGCCGAACGCGCGGATTTGACATGGACCAGACCAACGTCAGCGGCTTCGGCGACTTCACGATGGGGAACGCCGGCCTGCTGAGCGTGCGCGGCGGCCTCTTCCACGACAACTACAAGGACACCGGCGTGCCGCGAACGACGAGTTATACCTACCAGCGCTCGTCCATCGGCGTTCCCGGAGTTCCGGTGGCGTTGCAACAGCCGATCAACTTCTTCAATACGCCGCGAATCCAGATCGCTGACAAGGATCTGACCCAGCGGACTTTCATCCAGGGCGATTTCACGCGCTCGTTCAACGGAGGCGGATTCCACAACCTCAAGGCCGGCATGGGCTACCAGCGCACGATGAACGACGTAGAGACCGCGTACCCAGGTGGATACGTCTATCTCTACTGGAACAACAGCTTCACCAGCCCCGTTACGGGCACTGCGGGTCGAGGTACCTACGGCTATTATCGAGTTGACGACATCGGCACCTTCGGGAAGGTGAGCGGCGACATCATCTCGATGTACGTGCAGGACTCCTGGCAGGTCAACAACCGTCTCACGGTCAACCTGGGCCTGCGGACGGAACGGGAGCGCGTGCCGACCTTCAGTCCCGATGTCCAAAAGTACGCGTACACCTTCGGATTCAGCGACAAGTTGGCACCGCGTCTGTCGGTGGCCTACGACGTGCGCGGCGACGGGCGCGTCAAGGTCGCGGGCAGTTGGGGACGGTACTTCGACTGGACGAAGTATGAGCTCTCGCGCGGGTCGTTCATTGGCGACGTCAGCGGCCAACGGTGGGGCGACCGTTGGAAGATCTACTACCGCGCTCTCGATACGCTCGACCTCGACAGCCTCAGCCTCAATAACCTGCCTGGGCAGGACCTCTGGGGCAGTTCGACAGGCTTCCGCGATCTGCGCCTTTCGTCACATCGAGGACATCGACCCGGACGTGAAGCCGATGTTCCAGGACAGCTTCAATGCCAGCGTGGAGTTCCAGGTAGGTCCACGGACCGTGTCTTGGCGCGTACTACATTCACAACAACCTGGGCCGGACGATCGAAGATTTCGGCGCCATCGTCGAGGGTGACACCGTCTATCGAATCGGCAACCCGGGCGAGGGAAGCGCGACGCTGTACCCATCGTCGTTCCCTGATCAGTACGGCGATTTCCCGATGCCGAAGCCAAAGCGGCAGTACGACGCGATGGAGCTCTCGCTGAATCGCCGGTTCGCGTCGAACTGGTTCGCAGGCGCGAGCTACACGTTGAGCCGGCTGTATGGAAACTACTCCGGACTCGCGAACTCCGACGAGATCTCGACGCCGACGACCGGCGTGAGCTCGACGACGGCGCAACAGTTGGCGGGCAGCATCGCGCGGCCCGGCAGCAACGCGCATATCGGATGGGATTCGGACATCCTCCTTTGGGATGCCCAGGGCAACTACGATCCGCAGGGCCGACTCGCCACCGACCGGCCGCACGTCGTGAAGTTGTTTGGATCGTACGTGGCGACGTTTGGCACGACGATCGGAGGCTTCTTCTACGCGGGCAGCGGAACGCCGATCACGACGGTCGTGCCCGAGGTGAACACGTTCTATGCGCCTATGGTGAACGGCAGAGGCGACATGGGCCGGACGCCAATGCTCTCGCGAACGGATCTCCTCGTCTCCCACGACTTCCAGCTTGCGGGAGCGCGGCGTCTGCGTCTCGAGGGGAACATCATCAATCTGTTCAACCAGAAGACTGCGACTCACATCTTCAATTTCCCGAACAAGGGCGCTCCAGGCGGCGGTTCAACGCTCCCGGCGTCGGCGATCGATCTCTCGGGGACCGACATCACGCAGCCCTACGACTACAATCAGCTCATTCGAGAGACGACGGCACTCGGAGAGGCCGCCTTCGACCCCCGGTATGGACGGGAAGATCTGTGGACTCCGGGAATGCAGGGTCAGTTCAGCATCAAGTTCATCTTCTAGGACGTTCGCACGCTGTATTGGGGGGAGCACATTGCTCCCCCCTTTCGTTGTACGACCCCTTTTTACGCCAGTCGGTCATTTCTGCTGTAACTCGTTGGCGCGATTCGGCATTTCTCACCAACAATCTGCATTCAGGTCTTGGCCTGCTTCTTGTATCGGTAGCGGGCAGGAGACGGAGGCCAAGACCATGATGACGACTACCGCAACGAGAACGCCACGCACGGCGAGCACTGCGTCGCAGAAGGTCGTCGTGGTCAGCAAGCAATCGCACCTGACGGGACTGCTCGAAACCGTACTCGACACGGGCCACTACGATGTGGTCGTCGTCGAATCGACCGAGCACGCCTATAGCCACATCAAGCGCCTCGATCCGCATCTGATCATCGTGTGTCTCGACATCGACGATCTGGAAGGCTTCCAGGTGCTGTCGATGCTGAAGCTGGATCCCCACACGCGCGACATCCCCGTCGTCACGTGCACGGCATCGCACGATGGCCAGGAACGCGACGACGAATCGCTCGACCTGCCCGAGTCGTTCTCCGAGGCACCCGCGATACAACTGCACTAACCACAAAAATTCTCAGTTCTCAGTTCTGGGTTCTGGGTTCGGACAGTCGAACCAAGAACCTAGAACTGAGAACCTAGAACCGTCTACACTTGCGCCTTCAGTGGCGCCTGACGACGAACAGCGCGAATCCGGACGGCTCGAGATTCTTGGCGAGCTGAAGGGGGAGATGACCGTCCTTCAGCCGCTCGCTCTCAAGGAGCTCAGTCCGGCCGGCTGTCTCATCGAGACCGCCTATCCTCTTCCCCTGGATTCGCTGCACGACATCAGGCTGACGCTCGGCAGGCGATCCCTCATCTTGAAAGGCCGGGTCGTGCACTGCCGGATCGGGGATCTGGATGAGGAGCTGGTTCGCTACCTCTCCGGCATCGAGTTCGTGGAGACACCGGCTCGGGCGCACGAAGTGCTCGTCCAGTTCATCGAGGAGCTGGAAGCGCGCCGGAAGGGAACGCAGTAGGCCTACCTGGCCTTGAGGTGCTCGATGTAGTCGCCGGATATGATGCGCGGCGCACGGCCGAGCGGCGCATTGTAGAAGTACACCCAGACGTCTTCGGATCGTCCGTCCTCGAACGTCGCCGGCACGCGCACGCGGTTATAGAGGCTGCGCTCCGGCTCGGCAGGCAAGTAGCCTTCGATGCGATCGAGCGCCTCCAGCACCGCAGGCGTGTCGGTCATTTCGAAGATCTCACCAAATACCCGCGCGTCTGTCGCAGGAACCGCTGCCGGATACAGGCCGAGGTCGAACAGCTTTCCGCTGATCCACCCATTGCCCGCATATTTCAGGAGGGCGTCCACACCTGCGCGTGTGGTGCGATTGAATCCCGTGCGCAGCGTGCCGTAGAAAAACACCCGTTCTGACATGAGAAGAGCGAGGGCGGAAGTCTAGCACTTACTGCTGAGGGGACGGTCGAGGGAGGAGAGATCGCAGGGCTTCGGGTGAGAGGGAGACCGACAACTGCACCGTCCGATCGCTGCCCGAGAGTTCCACCGATTTGAGCGCGCTCTCGAGCTGCGGCTGGGATCCAGACTGCATGCGCGCGAGCGCGATGAAGCCTCGCACGACCTCGCGGAGCTCGTCCGCTGACGCGGCGTCGTTCGCTTCCGCACGGATCCTCGCCCTCACCGCGCCGTTGACGTCGGCTCGCACCGACATCAGCCGAACAGGCGGAACGTGTCCGCTGGCCGGACCAGGGACGCGCATGCTCCGTCTCACGGCGTCGAACTGACCGACAACCCACGCGGTGCCACCGGACGCATCCTGTATGAGGCGGCTCATATCTTCGTGGGACAAAATGTCTTTCTGCGCCGGCCCGTCGAGCGCGCGGCGAACCAACGCGGCCTGTCCGACCGCTATCAAATCAGGGCGGACGAACCCGAGGGCAACTTCGTCGAACTGGCCCTTGCGGACGGAGATGCTGTGGCCGTTATGGGTTTCGATAGTTTGCCCGTGCTCCCGGATGAATGCCTCGATGCGGTCCTGGCTGAAACTCCCCTGAACGAGCATGATGCCCGGCGGCGGGCGTCGCGGTCTGTCGTCAGGGCTGTTGTTCGGTGTAGTGGGGTCAGCCCTGGTCTCGGGTCCGATGAAGGCGAGAACGTGAGTGACTTCTTTCTCGAGGTCGATGCCCGCGAAGTCGCTCATCATGCGCTGGCCGCGCCGCGAGGGGAATGGCATGGCGGCCATCAGCTCCCGCCGCAGTTCCGAGGCCATGACGGCGCGAACATCAGCGTAGGCCACGAGAATTGCGTCGGCCGGGACGTATCTGGCCTCGGCAGGCACCTCGGCGCCCCCGCCGGCGGCCCGTTGCTGGAGGAGGTAGGCCGCAAAGGCGCCGCCCAGCCCCAGGATGAGGATGGCGGCCGACGCGAGGAAAAAGTTCCGGTTCCTGGCTGTCACGGGCTTGTAACCCAACTAGACGTTTTCGGTTCGCCCGGAGTTCCCCGAGCTTTGTTTCTTATTGGTCCAGCACGTAGTCCCTGGCGGCCACGGTCCGCGCGGCCAGCCACAGAGCGGCCACCGCGATAACCGCGAGCGACACCAGGCTCGAAAAAGTCGAGGGAGGCTCGGCGAACAACGCCTGGACGGCGGCTACCGTCTCGTCTTGAGGCATGGCATGCGGAACAAGCGACTGCAGGTAGTGCGCGACGGTGAACAGCCTGAGGTAGCCGGGGACCAGGAGCGCCACCTGCTCCCAGCCAAACACGAGGAGAAGGCCGGTCACCAGGGGTCGCGGGGCCAGCGCCCCAACCAGCGCGAACACCGCGCCGTACACCGCGAGCCCCAGCGCGAGGATCCCGACATCGGCAACCAGCAGAGGGAACGAGCCGCCGATGCTGCCATCCCCTACCGGCACGATCAGTAAGTAGGCGGCCGTCACCGAAGGCAGGACGACCAGCTCCGTACAGACGAGATAGGCGAGGTATTTTCCGATGATGACTGAGCCGCGCGGAATGGGCCGAGTGAAGAGATAGGTCAGCGTGCGATCTTCCACCTCATCCGACATCAGCGACGTTCCGTAGAACACGCCCAGCAGGGGCACGATGAGCCGGAGATACAACAGCCAGAAAAGCCCGCCGAAGATGACCGGGCCGGCGACGCTGACCCCGTTGATCCGGAGCACCGACATCCCCATCCCGTCGATGGTTCTCAGAATCGTCGCCACGGCCAAGGGCGCACCAACGGCGCACGCCATGAAGAGCGTGCGGCGCGACCACAGCATTTGCCCAAGCGCGAGGTCGAACACGCGAAGCGCCGCGGTCCAGAAAGAGACTTGCTTCACGGCTTCACCAGATACTCGAATACGGCTTGCAGATTGTCGTCTGGTGAGGTCACTTCGTAAATCTGATCGGCGCCGCCGGTTCCCGCCGCGGCCAACTCGGTCAGCCGTGCGTAGAAGCTGTCGGGCTTCGACGTCTGGACATAGACCGCATCCCCGTCGAACCGAAAGGCGAGCGCGTCCTCGTCGTCCATGAGCTGGCGCGCGAGGACGCGCGGTTGTTTGGTGCGTATGCAGATCGTGTGCGGATGCTCGTCGATGAGGTCGCGAATCTGATGGACGTTGCCTTCCGCGAGCACACGTCCGTGGTGCATCAACAGGATGTCTGATGTGAGCACCTCGACCTCGTGGAGCACATGGCTCGACACGATGACGCTGCGACCGTTGGCCGCCCACTCCCGGAGCAGTCTGATCGTCTTACGCCGGGCCAGCGGATCCATGCCCGACAACGGCTCGTCGAGCACGAGCAGATTGGGCTGGTGGGCGATGGCCTGCGCCAGCTTCACCCGCTGCCGCATCCCCTTGCTGTAGGCGCCAATGCGCTTGTCGGCTGCGTCGAGCAGGTCCACCTGATCCAACGCGGCCTGCGCGGCGTCCGCGGCGGCGCGCTCAGCCAGCCCGTGGAGGCGCAGCAGCGCGGTCACCCATTCACGTCCGGTCATCCGATCGTAGAAAGCGTCCTGCTCGGGACAGACGCCCATCTGCAGATACACGCCGGGATTCCCCCACACCCGTTCCCCAAGAATGTGGACGCTGCCCTGGCTGGGCTTGAGCTGTCCCGTGATCACCTTGAGCAGCGTCGACTTGCCGGCGCCGTTCGGCCCGAGCAGTCCAGTGACGCCATTGCCGATGGTAAGCGTCACGTCGTTGAGCCCAATCACCTGTCCATACCACTTGGACAGATGCTCGGTCTGCACGACGACGCTCACGTCACCACCTCGACGGCTCGAATGCGGCGGCTGAGCACGAACATCGACGTGCCGATGATGGCGGCGATGACGGCGGCGGAGACAGCAACCGGCGTGTCGTAGCGCGGTGGCAGGCGGAAAATCGCATCGCCCACCTGGTTGAGGTTCGCCACAATCGACACCGGCGAAAACATCGAACCTTCAGACGCGGCGTCGACAACCCCAAAAACGGCGTGTGTGAAGAACATGACACCGGCGTACATGATTGCGACAAACCATCGGCTGTGGCTCGCCGACGACAGCGCCAGCATCAAGAGCGCGACCATCGTGATGTGGACAACGGCGTACGCCGAGATTGCCGGCAGGAGAAAGAGATTCGCCGCGAGGAAGGTCATATTCCCCGCGAAGACAGGCACGAGCAACAACAGCAACATCGCCGGGAGCCAGGTGACGCTCGCGAGCACGATCATCAGGATGGCGGCCTTCCCCGCAATATATTGAAACCTGGTGACTGGCCGCGAGAGATACAACTGGAGCGCCTTCGCACGCAGATCGTCGGCGACGAGTCCCGAGCCGACGTACACCGTTAGAAAAAACACGAATGGCTCCTGCTGACCCAGGAAGTCGCGAAATGTTCTCGGCGTGATGGCGAGGAACCCGACCTGCGACACGCTCGGCAGGTTGGCCGCCGCGTAAATTTGGACCGCTCGAACGATCGCCGGCAGCCATGCAATCAACAGGAGAAAGATCAAGGGCCGCTTGCGCACCAGCGCGCGCAGACCGTGCGCGGCGATGACCAGCCACGCCCGTCCCTGGACGTCGACGCCGTCCTCGCGCCTGCGATAGCGCTCTCGATGGATCGGCACTAGCGCTCCCCTACCGCTTCAGCGAATACGTCTTCGAGGGTCGGCACGCTCACCTTCAAGTGCCGCACCTGCGCACCGGCAAGCGCGGCCGATTTGAACAACTGTCCTGCGTCGGCGCCCGCAGGTAGAGTGACGCGCAGCAGCTCACCGTCGCTCTCCCGGCAATCCAGCGACATGGCGCGCAGCCGTTCGACGAAGGCCGCGCGATCGCCTTTGATGCGGACTTCGAAGAGCCGGCCGACAGGCTTCTTCAGCGCGTCAATCGGTCCTTGCATCACCACTTTGCCGTGGTGCATCACGACGACGGCGTCGCAGACCGATTCGACGTCAGGCAGGACATGGGACGACAGGATGAGGCTGATGTGACGGTTGCGAGCGATGTCGCGAACCAGCGCGAGTATATCCTCGCGCCCCTGAGGGTCCATCCCGTTGGTCGGCTCATCGAGCAGGACGAGATCCGGATCGTGCACGAGCGCCTGTGCAAGTTTGATGCGCTGTTTCATGCCGGTGGAGTACGTTTCGACCGCACGATAACGCGCTTCGCCGAGCCCGACGTAGTAGAGCACCTCGTGCGCGCGCTGCATCGCGTCGGCGCCCGAGAGGCCCGACAGCTCGGCACAGTAGGCGACGAACGAGACGGCCGTCATACCCGGGATGTGCACGTCGTTCTCGGGCATGTAGCCGACGCGCGCGCGGATTTCGAGGGGCTTCGTCGCGACATCGAGACCGAGAACGGTGATCCGGCCGCCGTCGGGATCGAGCAGGCCGAGCAGGGCTTTCAGCATCGTGCTCTTGCCGGCGCCGTTGGGACCGAGGAGCCCCACCGCTCCGGGCGGGAATACCGCGGACACGTCCGAAAGCGCCCATTGCGCGCCGTAGCGGACGCCAACGCGCTCGAGCACGGCCACGGCTGCGGGATCTGCCATCAACTCCCTATACGAAGCGCCTGAATGGCCCGTTCCCGGTTCACGCTTTCTCCGACGGCCGTGCGGCGCGATGAGACAGCTTCGCGATCATCGTCCTGGGGACGGCGCGCGCGACGACAGGAACGAGCTTGTTGCGAACGCCGGGAATCGCCACCGGCTTGCCGCGCATCATCCCGTCGTAGCCGACCCGGGCGACCCGCGGCGCATCCATCACGAACGCTTCGAAGAGCCGCGAGCGCTGCGACCCCGCGCGCGCTTTGAAATCCGATTCCGTCGGCCCGGGACACAGCGTCGTCACGGTGATGCCGTTCGGCTTGAGCTCATAGTCGATGGCCTCCGAGAAGGACAGCAAAAAGGCCTTTGTGGCGCAGTACACCGACATCCACGGGCCCGGCACGAACGCGGCCGTCGACGCGACGTTGAGAAATCGCCCGCTTCCTCGTTTCACCATCGCCGGCAGGAATCGCTTGGTGAGATCGACGACTGAAGTGACGTTGAGCTGAATCATTCGTAGTTCGGCGTCGAGGTCGGTCGACACGAACTTGCCGTAGAGGCCAGAGCCCGCGTTGTTGACGAGATAGTGCACGTCGAGCTTACTGGCCTCGACGGCCTCGTGAACCCGCCGCGCTCCATCCGGGTGCGTCAGGTCCTCGGCGATGCAGGTCACCTGCACGTTGAACCGCTGTTCGATCGCCCGAGCCTTCGACTCCAGCCGCTCGCGGGTTCTGGCCACGAGAATCACGTCGTGGCCGTGTTCCGCGAACACGTCGGCCAGCGCTGCGCCGATTCCACTCGATCCACCCGTGATTAGTGCGCGTCCTGTGTCCACTGATGCACCCTCGCTGCCGCCATAGCCTTCTCGATGACCGCGCTCGCCTTCGGCGTCAGCCGAAAGCGCTCGAGATCGTCGGGGTCGACGAACTCCGCCGCCGCAACGTCGGAACCGTGCGCGAGCGCGCCTCCAATCGGACGGCAGAGATAGTCGATCAGCACGTAGTGGTAACGGACGCGCCGCTCCGTATCGAGCAGAATGCGGTCAAAGACATCGACCACCGGTCCGACCTGAACTCGCAAGCCGGTCTCCTCGAGTATCTCTCGCGCGAGCCCCGACTCGAGGGTCTCTCCGAGCTCGAGGCGCCCGCCGGGCAGGCTCCACTGCCCCGCCAACGGCTCGAAGCGCCGCTTCACGAGCACGACCTTGCCGTCGTGAACGATGACCGCGCCGACGCCGACAATCGGCTGGGCGGGGTATTGCCGGGCCGGACGGACCGTGGCCACGGGAGCGGCATCCTCGTCGTGTTGAAAGCTCAGCGGATGCAACACGACGCGCTGGCGCCTGATCAGCCCGTCTTCGACGAAGAACTCGTCGTAGCCGGCACTGGTGACGATCTGACCGCCTTCTCCGCGCGCGCGGCCGCGCCACTCCGCGTGCAGGGCGCCCGTCTCAACGTGTGCCATCATCCGGACCTCGCGCTGCACCGCGGCCTCGAGGCTCCCGGAAATCTCGCGGCGGATCTCATCGACTCCGTGCGCCACCGATCCGGAGTCGAACACGGCGTCGCGATGATAGAGGGTCTCGAGCGCACCGAGATCAGCCGCGTTGAACGCCTCGAACCACCTCCGCACGAGCTCGAAAGGATCGGCGGTCATCAGTTGAGGTATTTTACGGGCATGCGGTCCTATACGAATACCTGACGCTGAACATCCCGTCCAAGATGGCGTTCCGGAACATCACGCCGGAGGTCGACGACGGCCGTGCGCAGCGAGCGGCGTCCAGGAAGGCCTCGTGCTGGTCAACACCATGCACATCACCGCGTCGGTCTTCATCAACGACGACGAGCGCGGCTTGCATCACGACTTCGGACGCTGGCTCGAAGAGCTCGCGCCCTTCAATCCCGATCCGAACCACTACCACCACAACCGCACCGGCGAAGACAACGCCGACGCGCACCTCAAGCGGCAGATCATGGGCCGCGAAGTGGTGGTCGCCATCACGAAGGGCAAGCTCGACTTCGGGCCGTGGGAGCAGATCTTCTACGGCGAGTTCGACGGCAGCCGGGCGAAGCAAATCCTCATCAAAGTGATCGGGGAGTAGGGGTTAGGGGTTGGCTTTGGGCTCTGGGCTTTGGGCCTGAACGCGCCCGAAGGACGACCGCGGAGCGTATCACGCAAGCCGCATGGCGGGCCGAGATCGCCTTTCGTATAATGCCACCGTCCACCGTCCACTGGCCATGAGCCTCGAGGCCGGCGTTCGCCTTGGCGCCTATGAGATTGCGCGCATCTACGGCGTGGAGGAAAGTTCCGGCCGCAACGCGCTCGTTCTCGAGCTTGTAGAAGGACCGACCCTCGCTGATCGTATCGCTCTGGGACCTATTCCGGTAGACGAGGTGTTGCCTATCGCGAAACAGATCGCGGAAGCGCTCGAGGCAGCGCACGAGCGCGGGATCATTCATCGCGATCTCAAGCCGGCCAACATCAAGGTGCGCGAAGACGGCACGGTGAAGGTGTTGGATTTCGGTCCTTTGGGCCGGGCTGCCACGCGCACATCCCCGGAGCCATAAATATGGCACAATAGGCCCATGCGCACGACCGTCGAGATCCCCGACCGAATGTACCGCCAGCTGAAGTCACGGGCGGCGCGCGAAGGCAGCTCGACGAGAGCCCTCATCCTGCGTGGCGTCAGGAAGTCCTGAAAGCCGACCGCCGGAGGGCGGAGGCCCCGTGTCCCTGCCAATCGTCCGGTCCAAGCGCCCCGGCACCGTGGCTCTCGACAATGCCGCCATCTACGACATCGTTTTTCCCTGACATCAACGTGTGGGTGGCCCTCACCTACGAGGGCCACGTCGCACCACGCGACTGCCGCCGAAGTGGTTCGCGACGTTGCCGCCGGACGCGACGTTGGCGTTTTGCCGGTTCACGCAGCTCGGCCTGCTGCGGTTGTTGACGGCGAAGGCGGCGATGAGCGACGAGGTCATGACCCAGCCGCAGGCGTGGGCGGCCTACGACCGATGGCTCAGGATCCGCGCGTGGAATTCGTCGACGAGCCCGCAGCGATCGAAACCCGCTTTCGGGCTCTCACTCGCCTTCGCCAGCCGGCCACCAAGGACTGGGCCGATTCCTACCTTGCCGCATTCGCAACGGCTGGACAGCTGACGCTCGTCACGTTCGATCGAGGCCTGCGGTCAAGAGCAAAGTCCGACGATTCTGCTGGGGGAATAACAAGCGATGCGGACACATCAATGTGACACTGAACTGGCTCGAGGAGTCGGGCGTCTAAACAGATCCATAGGAGGCTCTATGTCGATACGCGCAATCGGTGTCATCGACGCTCTGTGGATTCTGTCGCTGCTCGCCGCGACTTCTCTGCTTCACGCCCAATGGCAACGGCCGAATCCCGTGACACCACGGGTCGTCGCAGGGGCGGATTTTGGCTTCAGGATCGAAGGAGAACAAAACGGCGCACCGGTTGGTATGCCGGTTGTTCGCCTCAGCGGCGAGTGGATGGCCGTGCAGCTTGATTCCGCGTCAGGCCAGACTCGACCTGTTCACTAGACAGACGCGTTCAGGCCCAAAGCCAAAAGCCCGGAGCCTAGAGCCCAGAGCCGGCGTCAGAGCTCGAGCGCCGGATCCGCATTCAGATCCAGGCCCGCGCGCTTGCCGGCGTGAAAATTTCTGAGACCTGCGGCCGCAATCATCGCGGCGTTGTCGGTCGACAGCGAAATGCGGGGAATGTAGACCGGCATGCCCCTGCGTCTGCCCTCCTCCAGGGCGTCGCTGCGGAGGCGCGCGTTGGCGGAGACGCCGCCCGCGATACCGACGCTGCGAGCGCCAAATCGCTCGGCGGCATCGAACAGCCGATCGAGCAGCGTGGTGACGACGATGCGCTGAAAGCTGGCGCAGATGTCGTTGATATCGCGATCGGTCAGCGCGGGTTGCTGACGCACGTGGCGCAGCACGGCCGTTTTCAAGCCGCTGAAGCTGAAGTCGAGATCCCCTTTCATCATCGGCGCATTGCGGTCGGCGTGGGTCATGCGCGTAGCCGGGAGCGCGACCGCCTGATCGTTACCCTCGCGCGCCCGCTTGTCGACGACCGGCCCGCCGGGATACCCGAGCCCGAGCAGTTTTGCCACTTTGTCGGTACGCCTCTCCCGCCGCGTCGTCACGCGTGCGGCCGACCCGCTTGTAGACACCAGGCTCGGTCACCAGGTACAGACTGGTGTGGCCGCCCGACACCACGAGGGCGGCCAGTGGCAGCTCGATGCCTGCATGTTCGAGAAACAGCGACTCGATGTGACCAGCGAGGTGATGTACAGGAACGAGCGGGCGATTCAGCGAAACCGAAAGCGACTTGGCGAACGAGACCCCAACGAGCAGCGATCCCACGAGCCCCGGTCCCTGCGTCACGGCAATGGCGTCGATATCGGCCAGCTGCGCCCGCGCTGCGTCGAGGGCGGCGCGGACCGTTCCGCAGATGTCGCGAATGTGCTGACGAGACGCGAGCTCCGGCACCACCCCTCCCCACTCGCGGTGGATCGCCGCCTGCGACGCGACGATGTTCGAGCCAATCGACCAGCGGCCGTCAGCCTCCGCGACGACTGCCGCGGACGTCTCGTCGCACGACGTCTCGATGCCGAGCATCAGCATGGCTTAGCGTTGATTCACCAGGGCGGCCAGCGATTCGGAATACGGCGCGCGCGCAATGCCGCGCTCCGTAATGATCGCCGTCACGTATTTGCTGGGCGTGACGTCGAAAGCCGGATTGCGCACTCGAGCGCCTTCGGGTGTAAGACGGGTCGGTCCGAGGTGCGTCACTTCCTTCGCGCTCCGCTCCTCGATCGGGATCTGATCGCCGGTCGGCGTGCTCAGGTCGATCGTCGAGAACGGCGCAGCGACATAAAACGGGATGTCGTGCTCTTTGGCGAGCACTGCGACCGAGTACGTGCCGATCTTGTTCGCGACGTCGCCGTTCGCCGCGATCCTGTCGGCGCCGACCACCACGAGATCGATCTGCTCGCCGCGCATGATCGCACCGGCCATGTTGTCGGTGATCACGGTGGTATTGATGCCGTCACGCGTCAGCTCCCACGCGGTCAGCCTCGCACCTTGGAGGAACGGGCGCGTCTCGTCGGCGAACACCGCTACCTGCTTGCCACGCTCGACAGCGCTGCGAATCACGCCGAGCGCCGTCCCATAACCCGCTGTTGCGAGGGCTCCTGCGTTGCAATGTGTCAGCACCCGCGCGTTCTGCGGGACAAGTTCTGCGCCGTGCCCACCCATGGCGCGGCAGCTTTCCACGTCTTCGTCGTGAATCCGTCTGGCCTCGTCGTCGAGCCGATCTCTGCATCTGGCCGACTGATTGGCCGGAGCCCGCGGCTTCCGCAAACACGCGCTTCATTCGATCGATGGCCCAGAACAGATTCACCGCCGTCGGCCGCGTCGCGGCCATCATCTCGCACAACTTGTAGAACTCGGTGGCCAGCTTCGTCGTCCCCGTGGCCTTGCTCTGCCGGACCCCGAGAGCCAGCCCCATCGCCGCCGCCACGCCGATAGCCGGCGCGCCGCGGATCACCATGGTCTTGATCGCGCGCGCCACGTCTTTGGCCGTCTTGCACGTCACGTAGACCTCAACGCCAGGGAGCTTGCGCTGATCGATCATCACCACACCCTGGTCGTTCCGCTCGATTGTCGGCAGCATGTCTGAGGAATGATACTCAGCGGATGAAGTGCTCGTCGAATGGGTGCGGCAGCAGACTCTTGAGCGAGTAGCGGCTGCGGATGCCGCCGAGGTCCGCGAGGACGATCTCGAGATCGCCAGCGACCTCCCACAACACCTGTCGACAGGCCCCGCACGGGGGCGTCGGCGTCGATGAATCAGCAACGATGGCGATGCTGATCGGAGGGGCGTGGCCTTCAGAGATCGCCTTGAAGACCGCCACTCTCTCGGCGCACATCGTGAGTCCGTAGGTAGGACTCTCGACGTTGCAGCCGGTCACGATGGCGCCGTCCGCAGTTCGAAGAGCGGCGCCAACGCGGAAGTTCGAGAAGTTGGCGCGAGCGCGTTCCCGTGCCGCTCTCGCAGCCGCGATCAGCGCCGCTTCGTCGGGGCCGCGTTCGTCGCGATCGATCAGCGCCGCTCGCCGTTCGCCGACTCGACGGTCGGCGTCGTGCCGGCGATCCGGCCCTTCGAAGCTCAACATCCTCGCGCGGCGTTCGGCGACGCGTCGATCGGGAGCCGAACGGCGCTCCTGCCAGGGGCCGGCGGTGGCGAGGCCGAACTCGACGACCAATGCGATATCGACAATGGGCCTGGACAGCACGTGCGCTGCCAACGCTTCGCGCAACTCGACGACTTCGCGATCGCGCTCGCCCTGCGCAGCGGTATCCGCATTCCGCCACACTCTGATGTCGTAGTAGCGCAGCGGATCGGCTCCATCACGGAGCAACTGATTCGTCCCGTAGCCCTTCCGCCGAATCAAACCCTGCATGCGGCCTGCGAGGGACAGAAATTCTCCTTCCCTGCCTGGGATGATTTCCAGCGCTGTGACGGAGACGACGTTTTGCTCGGACACTCAACCTCACAATCCGGCGATGATGCCGTTGAGCAGCGATACGAATTTACCCCTGACGCGCCGCGCTGTCTCGAGCACCTCGTCGTGGTTCAGCGGCTGTGGCAGGACCCCCGCCGCGAGGTTCGTGATGCAGGAGATCCCAAGCACTTCCACGTTCATGTGACGCGCGACAATGGCCTCGGGCACCGTCGACATGCCGACCGCGTCGGCGCCGATCAGCCGAAGGTGGCGGATCTCCGCCGGCGTCTCGTAGCTTGGGCCGTGACAGCCTGCATAGACGCCGTGCTGCACGGTCAACTGCAGAGCAGCCGCCGCCTCGTCTGCGAGTCGCCGCAGGCGCGGTGAATACACCGTCGACATGTCGGGAAACCTCACTCCGAAGCGCTCGTCATTGGGGCCAATCAAGGGGTTGCTCCCCATCAGATTGATGTGGTCGTCGAGAACCATCAAGTCGCCCGCCGCAAATCGCGTGTTGATACCGCCGGCCGCGTTGGTGAGGATTAGCACCTTGATCCCCAACATCGCCATGACGCGCACCGGGAACGTCACCGTACGCAGATCGTAGCCCTCGTAGTGATGCACGCGACCCGAAAGCGCCGCAACGAGCTTGCCCGATGCCTTCCCCGCCACCAGCTTTCCCTGGTGCCCGACCACGCGGGACACCGGCCAGTGCGGGATGTCGCCGTACGGGACGACGACCGCATCCTGAAGGTTGTCGGCAAAACCGCCGAGGCCCGAACCGAGTACGACGGCGGCGTCAGGCGCACGCTCCCACCGCTCGAGAAGGGCGCTGGCTGCGCGTTGCACGTAGTCGTAGTACGTCGTCTCGCTCACTGTTCTTTCTCGTAGGGTCGGCCCAATGCGCGCGGCGGCTGCGAGTGCCCGATGAATCCCGCCAGCACGACCATTGTCAGCACGTAGGGCACCATCTGGATGAAGTGCACCGGTATCGTCTCACCTGATGGCAGTCTGACGACCCCCTGCATCTGGATCGTCACGGCCTCCATGAACCCGAAGAACAGGCACGCCAGCATCGTTTGCACCGGTCGCCACTTGCCGAAGATGAGCGCGGCAAGGGCGATGAAGCCGCGGCCCGACGTCATGTTGCGCGTGAACAGCGACGACTGGCCAATGGAGAGGTACGCCCCACCGATGGCGGCCAAGGCGCCTGACATCAGCACGCCGCTATACCGCATTGCGGACACGCCGATGCCGGCTGCGTCTGCCGCCGCCGGGTTCTCGCCGACGGCCCGCAGCCGGAGTCCGAACGGAGTGCGGTACAGCACATACCACGATGCGGGAACCAGCGCGAACGCAATGACGATGGGTGCTATCGGAATCAGCTGCTCGATCGGCAACTGCGGTGTCGACCCGGACGACAGAAAGAAGGCGCCGCTGAGAAAACCGGGGAGCCCCAGCATGAGGATGTTGATGGCGGTTCCCACCACGACTTGGTCGCCCTTGTAGCGGATCGTCGCCACAGCGTGCAGCAGCGCAATCGCCACACCAGCGACGATCGCCGCCAGCAGGCCCGCCCACGGACTTCCGGTCGCAAACGTCACTGCGGCCCCCGTGAAAGCGCCGGCCAGCATCATGCCCTCGAGCGCGATGTTGATGACGCCCGACCGCTCGGAGAACAAGCCGCCGAGCGCCGCGAGGATCAACGGCGTCGAAAGGCGGACGGTCGACGCGATCAGCGATGCTGTAAAGAGCTCAACCATGTGACTCTGTCGGACGCAGCCGCCTGCGAAGCCTGCTCAGCGGCTCTCGAAACAACGCCTCGCACGCGACAAAAAGAATGATGATCGCCTGCAGAATCTGCACGATGTCCTTGGTGACGTGCTGCGTGAACGCATCCACCGGAATACCGCCGCGCGTCAGCACCGCGAACAGCAGCGCCGCGAGCAGCACTCCTGCCGGATGGTTGCGCCCGAGCAGCGCCACCGCAATGCCCGTGAACCCGTAGTTGTCGGAGAAGCCGTCGTAATAGCGATGGCGATAGCCGAGGACTTCGTTAATCCCGACCATTCCCGCCAACCCACCGGAAATCGCCATCGCCAGCACGATCTGCCGACGGGTGGCGATGCCGCCGTATTCGGCCGCAAGCGGATTGCTGCCGGTCGCCCGCAGTTCGTAGCCCCACGGGGTGCGCCAGAGAAAGACGTACACGACCACGCACGCGGCTATCGCCAGCAGAAAGGAGACGTTCAGCGGAATCCGCGCCGGGAAGCCTGGAAGAAGGTCTCCCACCCGCGGAATCTGAGCCGCCGAAGAGATCAGCGCGCTCTGCATGATCGGATCGCCGGGCACGCGGTAATGATACTGCGTCAGATAGCTCACCAGAGCGATCGCGATGAAGTTCATCATGATGGTGTTGATGACTTCGTGCGATCCGAAGCGCGCCTTGAGCAATCCGGGAATGGCGCCCCAAAGGGCGCCGGCAGCGACGGCTGACATCGCGCACACCGGTACGAGGAGGGCGGCTGGAAGGCCGGCACATACGATGCCCGACCAGGCAGCGGCGAAAGCGCCGACATAGAGCTGCCCTTCCGCGCCGATGTTCAGCAGGCCCGCGCGGAAGGCGACGGACACGGCGAGTCCCGTGAAGATGAGCGGCGTCGCGAGGAACAGCGTATACCCGAGCCCGTCGGGCCACGACAGCGCACTGCCGACGAGCAGCCGGTAGATCTCGATCGGGTTCTCGCCAATCAGCAGCACGAAGGCCCCGCCGGCAACGAACGCCGCAAGGACCGCGACGAGCGGAAAGATGATCGTCAACGTCCTCCGGTCATCAAGAGACCGACCTCGGTGGCATTCGCCTTGTTCGGATCGACTTCTCCCACGAGGCGGCCGGCGTGGATGACCAGCAGGCGATCGGACAACGACATCACCTCTTCCAGCTCCGCCGACACCAGCAGCACCGCACAGCCTTCGTCGCGTATCGAGACCAGCATTCGATGGATGAACTCGATGGCGCCGATGTCGACGCCCCGCGTCGGCTGCGCCACGAGCAGCAGCTTCGGGCGCGGTTCGAGCTCCCGGCCGATGATCAGCTTCTGCTGGTTGCCGCCAGACAGCGCCCGCGCAGGAAGAGCCGTGTCGGGTGGGCGGACGTCGAAGCGGTGCACGAGGCCCTCGGCGCGGCGTGCGAATCTCCCGCCTCGTTGAGGAGGACGCCCGATTTGATGGGCGGGCGATCGTGGACGCCGAGGATCGCGTTCTCCCGGACGCTGAACTCGAGCAGCAGCCCTCGGCGATGCCGATCCTCCGGAACATGCGCCAGCCCGTGCTCGCGTCTGGCGCCCGCGTCGAGACCAACCAAAGGCGAGCCGTCGAGATCGATGGCACCCGACACCAGCGCCGGTTCGACAAGACCGGCAATCGCTTCGATCAACTCGCGCTGTCCGTTGCCTTCGACGCCGGCGATGCCGACGATCTCGCCCGACCTCACCTCGAGCGACACGTCATTCAGCACCTGCCGGCGCGGATCGATCGCGGATCGAACCGACAGTCCCTTCACGCTCAGCACCACCGCGCCCGGCTTCGCTGGGCCCTTCTCGACGTGCAGTAGCACATCCCGTCCGACCATGAGCCTGGCCAGCTCGGCCGCACTCGTTGCAGCTGTCCTCACGCGGCCAACAACCTTGCCGTCGCGCATCACCGTGACGTCATCCGAGATCGCGAGCACCTCCGACAGCTTGTGCGTGATGATGACGATGGTCTTGCCCTGTTCCCGCATGCCACGCAGAATGGCGAACAACTCGTCGACTTCCTGCGGCGTGAGCACTGCGGTGGGTTCGTCGAGGATCAGCAGCCTGGCATCACGGTAGAGCGCCTTCAACAGCTCGACGCGCTGCTGCTGGCCGACCGAGAGAGTGCCGACCAGCGCCGTCGGGGTCGACCGATAGCTTGAACGCGGCCGACAACGTGCGGATGCGCGCGGAAGCCTCATCGAGGTCGAGCGACAATCCCGTACCGGGCTCGGCGCCAAGGACGATGTTTTCGGCGACCGTCATGGTATCGACCAGCATGAAATGCTGATGGACCATGCCGACGCCGAGCGCGATGGCATCGTGCGGCCGCCGGATCGACTGGACGCGGCCGTCGATCAGAATCTCTCCAGCGTCGGCCGCATAGAACCCGTACGCCACACGCATCGCGGTCGACTTGCCCGCGCCGTTCTCGCCGATGATGGCGTGGATGGTTCCCGGAGTCGACGCTGATGTCGATCCGATCGTTGGCGAGAATGCCGCCGAAGCGCTTCGTGATGCGTCTGAGCTCGAGCATGCAGTCTGCTACTGGAACATCGCGTCGGTCACCTTGATCTCGCCGGCCATGATGCGTTTCCTGCGCTTCTTCGGCTGCGTTGATGGCTTCCGAGGAGAGCAGACTGCGGTTGTGCTCGTCGAGGCTGTAGCCGACGCCGTCGCTATCCAGACCGAACACGTGCAGGCCCGGACGAAACTGCCCGTTCTTCACGTCGTTCACGATCTGGTACACGGCGTTGTCCACGCGTTTGACCATGCTGGTCAGCACGAATCCCGGCTTGATCATGTTCTGGTTCGAGTCGACGCCGATCACGAAGTGCGTGGCGCGGCCGCTCGAGTCGCGCCCCATCTCCTCCACTGCGTCAAAGGCGCCCAGGCCCGAGTTGCCAGCCGCGGTGAAGATCACGTCCGCCCCTTTCGCGATCTGGGCGACGGCCAGCTCTTTGCCGCGCCCGGGATTGTTCCAGGCGGCGTCGGTGACGCCGACGTAGTTCCGCAGCACGCGGACCTGCGGGTTGACCGATCGCGCGCCCTCCTCGAAGCCGGTGGCAAACCGGTGGATCAATCCGATGTCCATGCCGCCGAGAAATCCGAGCGTGCCCGTGCGGCTCGTCATCGCAGCAATGATGCCGACGAGATAGGCGCCCTCGTGCTCCTTGAACACGACAGACGCCACATTCGGCAGCTCGCTGACGCCGTCGATGATGGCGAAACGACTTTGCGGGTAGTCCCTGGCGACCGACTCGAGAATGGGCGCCTGCGCGAACCCGATGCCGACGATGATGTCGTAGCGCCGCTCGGCGAACGCGCGCATGCCCGGCTCGATGTTGACCGGTGTGCCAGGCTCGACATCGCGCAGCACGATGCCCAGTGCCGGCCTCCCACAGTCGCGGCCGTCCGGCCACTTACCAGTCTCGGCGCACTTCATGCCGTTCCACACCGCGGCGTTGAAAGACCGATCGTCCTTGCCGCCGATATCGAAGACCACGCCTGCTTCGGTGACAGACGGATCGCCCACTGAGGTGCTCGGCGGCGCGCACCCGGCCGCGACGACCAATCCCGCAGAAGTGCGACTGAGGACGCGAGAGACCTCACAACACCTCTTCGATCGTCAAGGACGGGACCAGCGCCGGCCGGCTCTGACCGACCAACACGGCGCCCGCGAGCAGGGGAAGCGCACTCTCGAGCCGGGACTCGTCGCGGTAGTAGACGCGAAGGAGAGGCTCACCGGCCTTCACGGCATCTCCGACCACAGCGGCTATTTCGATGCCCACCGACGGATCGATCTCGTCGTCAACGGCCGCTCGTCCGCCGCCGAGGACGACCGTCGCCCGCCCGACGAGCTCGGCATCGATGTCGGTCACAAATCCGCCGATGTTCGCGGTAACGACGCGCTCGCGGGGAGCGCGAGGCATGAGGTTGTAGTCGTCGATGACGCGCGGATTGCCGCCTTGCCGCTGAATGATGGCCCGCATGCGCTCCAGCGCCGCACCTGATTCGATTGCGCGCTTGCACAACTGAAGCGCCTCGGAGCGTTCGCGAGCAATGCCGGACGCCACCAGCATGCGCTGGCTCAGTTCGAGACAGTTCTCGATCAGATCGGGTGGTCCCCCACCCTTGAGCACGTCGAAAGACTCGATGACCTCGACGCTGTTGCCGACGGCCCGGCCAATCGGCCGATCCATCGCCGTGATGATCGCCTGGGTCCTGACGCCGGCGTTGTTGCCGATGCGCACCAGCGATGCTGCGAGCCGGCGGCTGTCGTCGAGCGTTTTCATGAACGCGCCGCGGCCGGTCTTCACGTCGAGCACGAGCGCGCCAATGCCTTCGGCAATCTTCTTGCTCATGATCGACGCTGATATCAGCGCGACGTTTTCGATCGTCCCCGTGACATCGCGAATGGCGTAGAGCTTCTTGTCTGCCGGCGCGATCTCCGACGTCTGGCCGATCATCGCGCAGCCCACATCTCGCAGCGCGGCAAGCAGCTCGTCGGTGCTCGAGCTTCGTGCGAAAGCCGGGGATCGAGTCCAGCTTGTCCAGCGTGCCGCCGGTATGGCCGAGGCCGCGCCCCGACATCATCGGCACAAAGGCGCCGCAGGACGACACGAGCGGCGCTACCACGAGCGAAGACTTGTCGCCGACTCCGCCAGTGCTGTGCTTGTCGACCGTGGGGCCTGGCAGATCTGACAGGTCGAGACGGCTCCCAGAGTCAACCATCACATCGGTCAACATGGAGGTCTCCTCAGGGGTCATCCCATTGAGAAACACCGCCATCAGGAACGCCGCAGCCTGGTAGTCGGGAAGAGATGAATCGACAACTCCCGAAACGAAGAAGCGGATCTCCTCCCGGGTCAGCACCCCTCCATCCCGCTTCTTCCTGATGACATTGACAGCGCGCATCCTCGACTCCTGTGCTGCCGATAATAACGGCGAATCGTGTCAGCCCAACCTGAGGTGTCCCGGCCCGCGCCGGAGCCAAAGACGGCGGTTAAGGAAATCCCCTCGTTGGACGTAGAGTCCAACGGGCGGCTTACCGATTTTGCACGCGCCTGCAAGGCAGCCGCGAGGGCGGTCGCGCTCTATCCCCCGTCGCACCCGGCCATCAAGTTGTCGCTCGCCCGGTTGGTCGACGCCGTGTCGCACATCACCCAGCGCGGCTCTGTGCAGCTGGGGGTGATGCCCGAAAATCTGCTGCTCGGCGGTGCCGGCTCGATGAGGCCAGACCAGGCGGTCCGGGAAACTGGCGCGCTCCTCCACGCACACCTGATTGGGGTGCTCACGCTGCACAACAGCCCGCCGCCGGAGGGCTGGCTGCCGTTCCTCAACCTGCTCGCCAAACCGCACGACGACGTGCGCGCGTCCGGCGGCGTGGCACGGTTGTGGGGAGCAACCGGCCAGCGTCACCTCGAAATTACTGAGATCGACTACGCCGACATCCTGCGCGAGCGCGAGGGAGAGCTCGAAACGAGGTGGGACGATGTCATCCGCGCCTGCCTGGACCTCGACTCACCGCTCGACGACGACACGGTCAAGACACTGCTCGACCTCTGCGGCGACCAGGAGAAGTTCGGCGAGTTCCTCGAAGCGCTCGAGCAAAACAGCAACAACAGCCTGACCTCGAAGGCCTCGGCGCTGCTCCGCATGCTTCGAGGCGTCATCAGCCTCCTCTCCAAGAACGACCCGACACGGCTCGAGTCGCTGCTCAAGACCATCGCGCAGGGACTCGGCACCATCTCGCCCGATCTGCTGCTCGAAGTGCTGTCGACCGAGCAGGGCCGCGCGGAGAAGGCGGCGGACTTCGTGCTGCAGGTCGTCGGACGCATGACGGACACCACGCTCGGCGGGTTCGTCGCCCGGAATGTCATCGCGCACGGCGGTGCAACCGTCCGGTTGGCGCAGGCCTTCCGGACGCTGGTGCCCGACAACGAGCGGCGGCCGGCGCTGCTCGAGATTGCGCGGACGGAGGTGGCCGGATCGCCGTTGGGCGAGACCGAAGGCTTCCCCGAGTTGTGGAAGAACGCGGCCAATCTGCTCAGCTCGTACAACGACGAGCAGTACGTGTCCGAGAGCTATGCCCGCGAGCTGACTGGCGCGCGGTCTCAGGCGCTCTCGGTCGAGCGAGTCTCGGACGATCCGCCAGAACGCATCAGCCAGTGGGTCTCGACGGTAGGCGCTGCCGAGGTGCGCGCGCTAAGCCTCTCGCTCCTGCTCGATTTGCTTCGCATCGAGCGCGACTCCGAACGGTGGAAGCAGGTGGCGATGACCGCGGTGGGACATATCGAAGATCAGCTGCTCGTCGGCGATTTCGGCGGCGCCCTTCAATTGACCGAGACGCTGACGAAGGAAGCGATGCTCGAGAGCACCCGCACAGCGTCGGTCGAAGCGGCCTTCGCGCATCTCGTCAACGGCACGATGATGACGCACGTGGTCTCTCACCTGCGATCGGCTGACCAGAGCGGCATCGAGCAGATCGAAAAGCTCTGCTACATCGTTGGACCGTCGGTCATCAAGGGGCTGGCCGAGGCCCTGGCGTTGGAAAAGACGACGGCCACGCGTCAGCGCCTCACGCATCTGCTCCTCGGCTTTGGCGCCGACGGCAGACCGGCGGTCGAGAAGCTTCGCGCGTCGGCGAACCCTGCGGTTCGCCGGACCGCCATCCACCTGCTTCGCGAGTTCGGCGGCTCGGACGCGCTGCCAGACCTGACGACGCTCCTCGACGATGCCGAGCCCCACGTCCAGCGCGAAGCCGTGCGCGCGATTCTGTCGATCGGCACGGAAGACGCCTACGGTGAGCTTCAGCGCGCCCTGGCGACCGGCACGAACCAAACGCGCGAGGTTCTGACGACGGCGCTGGTGTCGATGCGGAGCGAACGCGCGATCCCGCTGTTCGAATACATCGTGCGGAAAATCGACCGCAAGGGCGCGCTGCGCAGGGTCTATCTGCAAGCCATCGAGTCGCTCGGGGCGTTGAAGGCTGAGGACGCGGTCGATCTCCTGAAGGACGCACTCTACAGCGGCGAGTGGTGGGCCCCGCTTCGAACGGCTGAAGTGCGGCGGGTGGCGGCCACCGCCCTGCGCGACATCGGCAGCACACGCGCCATGCAGGTGCTCGACGAGGCGGCGCGCCGCGGACCGCGCGGCGTCAAGGCCGCCGCAAAGGCGGTTCGCTGATGTTGAACCAGACGACGCGGGTCCAACTCTCGGACGAGCTGCTCCGTCGCTTCGGCGCCGTCCTTCGAGGGATGCAACTCTACGCGCCGAGCCACTCCATCATCTCCAAGAACCTCGAGGCGCTCGACCAGGTGCTTCGTTCGTTCCACGCGCACGAAGAGAGCATCGTCATCGGAATCCTTGATGAAGAGCTCATCGTCTGCGAGTTGCCGATGACGAAGGCAAGCGGGGCGATGGGCGAGTTCATCCGCAGGCTCAAGGCTCTCGGGATCGAGCGCGTCACGCTGGCGCGCGGCGTGTCGATCGACGAAATCCGCGCCTTCGCGGAGAGGTTCGGCCAGCTCGAGAAAGCACACCGCGCAGACACAGCCGTGGACGAAGCCCTCGGCCTCGACTCGGCCAACATCCGCGTCGGCCGGGTGAAGATGGAAGAACGCGTTCCAGACGAAGAGCCGGACGCTCCCACTCTGCGCCGGATGTACACCGAGGCGCTGTCGGTCGCGAGCACCGTCTGGGAAAGCGCGCGCGACGATTCTCAGCCTGACGTCGCCGCCGCCCAGTCGATGATCGAGCGGCTCGCACAGGCATCGGTGCAGAACCGGTCGGCGCTCATGGCGCTGACCGCGCTCAGGGACTACGACAACTACACCTTCACGCACATGGTGAACGTGTCGATTCTCACGATGGCCCAGGCGCGCGCGTTGGGCATCGATGGCCCTCTCCTCCGGGAGTTCGGCCTCTCGGCCCTCATGCACGATATCGGCAAGGTGAAGACGCCCACCGAAGTCCTGAACAAGCCGGACAAGCTCACCGACGAGGAGTTCGCCATCATCAAGAGGCACACGATCGACGGCGCCGAGATCCTGCGCGGCACGGCTGGCATTCCGGCGTTGGCGCCAGTCGTCGCCTTCGAGCACCACCTCCGGATCGACGGCACCGGATATCCGGACGGGGTCTCGCGGTCGTCGCTCAACGTGGCGACGATGCTCTGCGGCATCGCCGATGTGTACGACGCCATGCGATCGCAGCGCAAGTATCAGGGGTCGTTTGCGTCCGAACGGGTTCTGGCCGTCCTGCAGCGCAACGACGGCGCGCAGTTCGACAAGCATCTGGTGCGGCGATTCGTGCAGCTCCTCGGCATCTATCCAGTCGGCAACATGGTGAAGCTCGACACGGGCGAAGCCGCCGTCGTCCTGCAGGTGCATGCGCCGGATCCGTACCGTCCGAAAGTGCGCGTGCTGTTTGCGGAGGATGGAACGCGGCTCGAGGTTCCGCGCGACGTCAATCTGTGGGAGGCCGACATCGCTGAGGGAAACGGGTATGCAAGCTCCGTCGTCGCGCCCCTCGCCGCAAACGACTTCGGGATCGACCCCTTGTCGTTCATCTGATTGCTGTTATTGTGATAGGCATGTTTCGACTTCGGATTGCCGCGTTCAGCGCGGCGCTCGGCGCTGCCCTGCTCGTTGCTTACTCGCACCCACTTGGACAATCACCCGCGCTGCCAGACGATGACTCGATCGATCGCGATCGCCGGCGCAGGCGACACGCTTCCGGCGGCTCTCGATCGAGTCGACGCGCTGCTCAGAGACGGCCAACTCGACGTCGTCGGCAATCAGGAAGACACGATGATCGCCGGGACGGGTTCACGAACGCCTTGGGCAGTATCTACCGCGGTGTGCCGCTGTTCGGTGGGCAGGTCGTGCGCCAGATGGATGGCCGCTCTGTGATCAGCCTGGCGGGCCGCATCCACGAAGGAATGGACCTCAGTGTCGTCCCCTCCCTGGCACCAGAACGCGCCGGCGAGCTGGCGCTCGCGACCGCTCCTCCAGAAGCCCAGGTGCAGGGCGACGTCACGCTCGGAATACTCCCGCTCGCGGATGGCAGCTACCGGCTCGACGTATCGAGTTAGAGTGCAAAGCGACTGGACGCGCCGCGAGGTGTACGTGGACGCGCAGTCCGGCGAGATCGTCCGGTCCCTCAACGGCCTGCGGACGCAGGCTGTCGTCGGGGAGGGTACGGGCGTAACAGGGTCGGTGAAGAAGGTGTCAGTGAATCAGAGTCCCACGGGGTATCAGGCGGCGGATCTGTTGCGGCCGGCCTCGACGCTCACCTTCGATTTCCGGGGAAGTCTGTCGCGGCTGAATGCGTACCTCAACACCTCGATTCTGACTCTTTCCGACCTCGCCACCGACTCCGACAATGTCTGGCAGGACGGCGCCACCGTGGACGCGCACGTGTATCACGGCTGGGTCTACGACTACTACTTCAAGCGCTACGGCCGGCGGGGTATCGACGACCGCAACCTGCAGGTCGACGGGATCGTCCACCCATTGGCCCGCACCTTCGCGCCCATCCTGTCGCCCGAGGACGTCGGCACATTCATCAACAACGCCGTGTATTTGGGTGGCGGGCACTTGCTTTACGGCGACGGCGACGGCATCGTGTTCAACAATCTATCCGGCGCGCTCGACGTGGTCGCGCACGAGTGGACCCATGGCGTCACCGAGTACAGCTCCGAACTCGATCTATCAGGACGAGTCAGGAGCGCTGAACGAAGCCTTCTCCGACATCATGGCGGCGTCGATCGAGTTCTACTATCAGCCGCTCGGCACTAGCCGAGACCAGGCGGATTGGCAGATTGCCGAGGATGTTATCTTGCTGCCGCCGGGCTATCTGCGATCGCTCAATAACCCCGCTGCGGCCGGCGATCCCGATCACTACAGCAAGCGCCGGTTCATCGGCACGTCTATCGACGACGGGGGCGTGCACTTCAATCTGACGATCGCGACGCACGCCTACTATCTGGCGGTGGCCGGCGGACGTAACCTCGTGTCGAACATCACCGTGCCGGGCATCGGCTTCAACAACATCGAGCGGATGGAGCGGATCTTCTACCGCGCGTTCGTCCTGCTGATGAGTCCCAACTCGAACTTCTCCGACGCCCGCCGCGCGACGCTGCAAGCCGCCACCGATCTCTACGGAGCCAGCAGCAACGAACGATCCCAGGTGGAGCAGGCGTGGACGGCTGTAGGTGTGCAGTAATCCACCATTGGAAGATTGTTGGATCGTCAGATTGTTAGAGTGTTGCAGATTGAAGATCGATGATTGAAGATTCGAATCGACAATCTGAGAGTCACGCAATCTTCAACATTCTGACAATCTAACCGTCTGACAATCTTCCAATCGTGACCGCCCAGCGAAGCTTCAAGGTCAGAGTGCTTTCAGCAGTTCGCCGCATACCCTCCGGTCGTGTCGCTACATACGGTGACGTTGCCGAAGCCGCGGGGCGGCCGCGCGCGGCAAGGGCTGTCGGCAACATCATGCGGAACTGCCGCGACTCCAGCGTACCCTGCCACCGCGTCATCGCCGCCGGCGGCAAGTTGGGCGGCTACGGCCGCGACCTGTTCGCGAAGCGGGCACTGTTACTCGGCGAAGGGGTGATAGTCTCGGCGGGAAAGATTAGCAACTTCAGTAGCCTGAGGGTTGATCGCCGCCCACCATTAAAGATTGTTAGATAGCTGATTGGAAGAATGTTGGCAGATTGGGAGACTGTTGATTCTCTTCTGTCCCACTTCCAAACTTCGATTCGTCAATCTACTATCAACAATCCATCAACATTCTGACAATCTAACCATCTGACAATCTAACAATGGAGTGTGGCACATTTGCTGCTCGTGCCTCTAGGTATGGCGTCGAAATCCGAAGAGCTCAAGCAGCGAACCGAAGCGTTCGCAGTAACCGTGGTCAAGTTCTGCGGAACACTTCCCAACACGATGGCTGGAAGGCGCGTTGGCCAGCAACTGCTGGATGCGGCGACGTCGGTTGCCGCGAACTATCGGGCGGCGTGCAAGGCTCACACGAGGCCGCTTTTCGTCTCGAAACTGGCGTTGGTCGCCGAGGAGGCTGACGAGAGCGAGTTCTGGCTCCGCTTGGTCGCCAAGACTGGATTGCAAGGTCCAGAGACCGTGACACCTCTGGAGCGCGAAGCCCACGAGCTGGCGTCGATCTTCGTCGCCTCGTTAAGGACCGCCAAGTCAAAGTAGGCCCGCTCTTTCCTCAATCTCCAATCACAAATCCCTCGACATTCTGCCAATCCAACGATCTAACCATTTAAAAATGGAGGATTTCGTTCCAGCCAACCCCCCGCCCCCCGACCTCGTCTAATCTTCCCGAGTGCCCAGTGCCGACGTTCCTGCTTTCGAGGAGCTTTACCGGCAGCATTCGACGCGGCTCTTCAACCTGGCTTGGCGGATGTGTGGAACCAGGGCCGATGCCGAGGACCTGCTGCAGGAGATCTTCCTGCTCGCCTATCGAAAGCTGCCGGAATTTAGAGGCGATTCGGCCGTCGGCACATGGCTGTACCGGCTGGCTATGAACCGCTGTCTCGACCATTTGAAGAGCCGGCACACCCGGGCGGACGGGGCCACGAGGCCCCTGGACGAGAGGACCGCCGCGCCGACTCCGGCTCACGACCGGGCTCAGCACATCGACCTCGAGCGGGCCATCGCACAGCTTCCCGAAGGGGCGCGTGCGGCATTCCTGCTGCACGACGTCGAAGGGTTTCAGCACCAGGAGATCGCGGCCATCCTGGGCATCAGTGAGGGAACCTCCAAATCCCAGGTCCACAAGGCCCGGCTGCGCATGCGCACCCTGCTGGCGACAACAACATGACTTGCGAAGAATGCACTGCTCTGTTCGGCGACGCGGTCGACGACACGCTCGATCCCGAGCGTCGGGCGCAAATGGAGGCACACTGCCGCGGATGCGCAGGCTGCGCGTCGTTGCTGGAAGACCTCAAGGAGATCCGGGCCGCCGCTGCCGCGCTTCCTCAGATGGCGCCTCCACCCCGGGTGTGGGAAGCCATTTCGGCGCAGGTGGCGCGGCCCGCGGTGGCACCGCGGGGGGCGGCGATCGCCTCCCGGTGGGAGGGGCTAGCCGCAGCCGCCGGCCTCGTGCTGATGGTCGGCCTCGCTGCCTGGGTCGCGTTCGGGCCGGGCTGGCGTCCCGCGCAGAATGAACCGGCGGATCTTGCCGAGACCGCGGCCACCGAGTTGCAGCTTGCCGAACAGCACTACCTGAATGCGATCGTCTCGCTGGAGCTGTTGACGGCCGACAGGAACGCGAGGCTGGACTCTGCGGTCGCCGCCGACATCGCGCAGAGCCTACGAACGATTGACCGGGCCATCGCCGACAGCCGCGCTGCGTTGAAGGCCGAGCCTGAATCGTTCGTCGCACAAACCAGCCTGCTCGAAGCGCTGCGGATGAAAGTGGCGGTGCTGCAGGAAACCGTATCGCTGATGAATGCCAGATCCTGAGAGGACACACGACGCATGAAGAAAGCCTTTATCGCACTCGCGTTCACCGCTGCCGTCAGTGGAACGGCCGCAGCGCAAACACCGGCGCCTGTGCCGAATCCTCGTGGCGACAGCACGCTCGATCTCGATATCGACATCGATGTGGATTTTCTTGACGAGCTCGACGAGATGAAGCTCGAGATCCGGGAGGAGACGCGACGGAAGGTCGAACGCGCAATGGCGGATTGGGCGCTGCAGTTCCCCGTTCCAGCTGTTCCACCCGTTCCCCCGGTGCCTGCGATTACCGCTCGCGACGCCGAACGCGCCAGAGAGGCTGAGGAACGCGCCAAGGAGCGGGCGGAACGCGCGCGCGAGAGACAGGCGCGTGAGCGTCAGAATGACACGACCGAGCCGTTCGCCCGGACGTTCAAGGTCGGCAAGGGTGCGGCCCTGACCATTGAGAACGCCTCGGGCAATATCCAGGTTGCCCCCGGGGCCGGCGACGTGATCGACGTGCAGGCGAGAAAGCGCGCATGGGGGCCAGACGCCGAAGAGGCGAAACGCAGGCTGGCAGACACGACGATCGAAGTGTACGCGACGGGTAACCGGGTCGACCTCCGCGTTGAGCATTCGGAGCGGCGACAAGGAAGTGCGCAGGTCGAGTTCGACGTGAAAGTGCCGGCCGATACGTCACTCGATCTCCGGACGGCGTCTGGCGACGTGCGCGTGACGAACGTCGCCGGCGAAATCCGTCTGCAAGCGGTGAGTGGCAACGTCGCGCTCGAAGGCACGCCGAGACTGGTACTGGTAAGGGCGGTGTCGGGCGATATCACCGCGACCAACGCCGGATCAGAGACGCAGCTGTCGGTCTCGACGGTGAGCGGCAACGTCCTGCTGCAGACGATGAGGGCGCGATCGCTCGATCTCAATACCGTGAGTGGCGACATCCGTGTCACCGACTGGTCCGGCGATCGCAGCTCGGTGAGAACGCTGTCTGGCAGCCTCCAACTGCAGGGAAGCCTGGCCAAGGGCGGACGCTACGACCTCGAATCGCACTCGGGCAGCCTCGATCTCGCGCTGCCCGACCAACCCGGCTTCGACCTCGAAGCGAATACGTTCAGCGGGAGCATCCGCGTCGACTTCCCCATCAGGGTCGAAGGCCCAGTCAGGGAGGCTGGGCGCGGGCCGCGCACGATTCGAGGCACTTATGGCGATGCCAGCGCGACACTGCGGGTGCAGACGTTTAGTGGGAGTCTGACGATCACGAGGCGCTAATCACACTTCACCATGGAAAGATTGTTCGATAGTCGATTGCGAGAATGTTGAAAGTAAGGTGGATTGGAGAGTAGTGATTGGGACCGGGAAGCCACAATCGCCACTCGGCAATCCGACAACACTCTTTCACTCGACTATCGAGCAATCCTTCAATGCTGATGACCGGTGTACCGATCCCGCAAGGTCATTACGTCAAACTGCTCGTGGTGCAGGTGGGTGTCGGGACGAATCACCACGTCCTTGCCGAGCGCCTGGCGCAGGTCGGTCATCACCGCGCGCTCTTCTTCCTTGAGCGCCCGTGCGATCTCAGGGTTGACACGCAACATCACCCCGCCACCGCCGTTTAGCTCGGTGCCAATCTTCCTCACTTCGGCGAGAATCTCGTAGCAGATCGTCGAGCTCGACTTGATGGTGCCGGCGCCGCTGCAGTACGGGCACGGCTCGGTGAGCACCCGCTCGAGGCTCTGCTTCACACGCTTGCGCGTGACGATCACGAGGCCGAAGTCCGAAACCTGGATCAGCTTGGACGGCGAGCGATCCTTGCTCAGTTCTTGCTCAACGGCCTGGAAGACCTTCTGGCGGTTCTTCCGCTCCTCCATGTCGATGAAGTCGAGCACGATGATGCCGCCGAGGTCCCGCAGGCGGATTTGCCGCACGATCTCCACCACCGCCTCCAGGTTCGTCTTCACGATGGTGTCTTCGAGCCGCCCGGTGCGCTTGCCGACGTAGCGCCCGGTATTCACGTCGATGGCGACGAGCGCCTCCGTTTGGTTGATGACGATGGAGCCGCCCGACTTGAGCCACACCTTGCTTTTCAGCGCCTTGTCGATCTCGGCCTGAACGCCGTACTCCTCGAAGATGGGGTAATCCTTCGTGTAGAGCTTCACACGCGACGCCAGGCTCGGCATGATGCGGTTCACCAGCTCCAGCACATGCCGGTGCTCCTGCGGGTTGTCAATGCGGATGGCCTGGAACTCTTCGGTCAGCAGATCGCGCAAGAGCTTCGCCACGAGACTCTGTTCGCGGTAGATCACCGACGGGGCACGCGAAGAGTCGAACCGCTGCCGCGTGCCCTTCCAGATGTCGTTGAAGTAGTCGAGGTCGCTCAAGATGTCGGCTTCGGGCCGGCCGCCTGCAGCCGTGCGGATAATCACTCCGCCGCCGAAGCCCTGCTCCTCCCGGAACTTGCGCACGATGCCGCGCAGACGATTGCGTTCGTCGCGCGACTCGATCTTCCTCGAGACGCCGACGTGGTCCACCGTCGGCATGAAGACGAGAAAGCGGCCCGCGAGCGTGGCGTGCGACGTGAGGCGGGCGCCCTTGGTACCCAGCGGCTCCTTGGCCACCTGGACGACGATCTCCTGCCCCTCTTTCAGCAGCTCTTCGATCTTCGGCTGGGGGCCGCGCTCGCGCGCCTTCCCGCCGTGGTCGTCGTCGTCGCCCGAGTCGAGGCGATCGAACTCCTCAATCGTGTCGACGACGTCAGAGACGTAGAGAAAGCCGTCGCGCTCGAGGCCGAGGTCAATGAACGCGCATTGCATGCCGGGCAGCACTTTGGAGACCCGGCCCTTGTAGATATTCCCGACGACCCCTCGATGGCGTTCGCGCTCGACGAAGATCTCGGTGACGAGATCCTCCTCGAGGATGGCGACCATCGTCTCGTGCCCGTTGGCCGAGATGATCATTTCCTTCTGCATTCGCAAAGCTCCACGGCGGATCGGCGTCCACAGCCGAGAAGAGCGCGCGAATGGCGTTCAGCAAATATCGCAGTGCGTGGCTCATCTCTCCGATCCTCTGGTTAGCTGGCAGCGGACAGCTGGCAGCTAGTTAGTAAACCGGCGCATGCGCACGTTGAGGATGAGGCCGAAGCCCGCCAGCGTGGCGATCATCGAGGAACCTCCGTAACTCAACAGCGGCAGCGTCAAACCCTTGACCGGCGCGAGACCGGCCGACATCGTGACGTTGTAGATGACCTGGAAAGCAAACGTGGACAGCAGCCCCATGACCAGATACACGCCCAGCCGATCCTTGGCCAGGCGGGCGGCTTCCAGCGATCGCCAGATCACCAGCAGATACAACCCAAGCACACACAGCACTCCGGCAAATCCCTTTTCCTCCGCCAGCGCGGAGAAGATGAAGTCGTTGTGGGCAACCGGCAGGAACCGGAGTTGTCCCTGTGTGCCCCGGCGATAGCCCTTCCCCCACAGTCCGCCGGATCCCACGGTGATCTGCGCCTGTATCTGCTGATAGCCGGCGCCGCGGGCATCCTGCGAGGGATCGAAAAACGTTTCGATGCGGCTCTTCTGATAGTCCTTCAACGCGTAATTCCAGGCGATGGGCGCCGAGACAATCGCCACGACAGCCAGCACGCCCACGAGGCGCATGCGCATGCCTGCCACGTACGCAATGCCGAGGAAGATAGGAACGAGTGTGACGGCGGTTCCGAGATCCGGCTCTCGAGCGATGAGGACGAACGGGATCGCGGCGAGCGCGCCGGCCATCATCAGGTCGCCTCGCCGTTGGCGCGCCGCGCCGGTTCTCGCCGAAAAACTTGGCCAGCACGAGTGCGACGCCGATCTTCGCGAACTCCGACGGCTGGAGATTGAACGGCCCCAACGAAATCCAGCGGCGGGCGCCGCCGGCCGTCGTCCCGAAGAAGAGAACGTAAAGGAGGAGGCCGAGCAGAGCGAGGTAGATGAAATGCGACTTGTCGGTGAGCGCGCGATAGTCGATCGCAAGGCACACCACGAACGCGAACGAACCGAGAAGAATCGCGTAAATCTGAATCGTCGGCAGCCGCCAGCTGCCGGTCGTGCTGTAGATCATCGCCACGCCGATGAAGGCCAGGCAGGCGAGCGCGCCAAACAGCAGCCAGTCGATGTGCAGGTAGAGGCGCCGTTCGAACATGTCAGTTGCCGCCCCTCGCGGTCGCGGCTTGGCGTGGCGCTTCCACGACAGTCACCGGCGGTTGAGGCGCGGGGGGCTCGTCCCGCTCGATGTTCGGACTCGGCCCCGGCTTGGCGAGCTTGGGCAGCGGCGCGCCGTCCTTCTTGGCAAAGTACGTCTCCATCACGTGTTTCGCGATGGGTGCGGAGTAGGAGCCGTGCTCGTTGTGTTCGCCGAACACCACGCCCGCAATCTCGGGGTTGTCGCGCGGCGCGAAGAACACGAACCAGCCGTGGTCCCGCAGGTCCCGATCCGTGCGGCCGGCGGCTTGCCGTCCGCCAGTGAGCGAGATCACCTGCGCCGTGCCCGTCTTACCGGACACGTCCCTACCCGGAATGCGCGCACGCCCGCCGGTGCCGGCGCCGTTCACCACCAGGAACAGTCCATCGTGCAGCGCCTTCACTGTCTCCGGCTTCAGCGTCACTTCCGAGCGAGGCGCCTCAGCAGGAACCGACTTCCAGCCGGTGCCCTCGTCAATCGCCTTCAGCAGCTTCGGCTTCCATCGCGTGCCACCGTTGGCAACCGTCGACATCATCACGGCGAGCGACACGGGGGTGATCGAGACCTGACCCTGGCCAATCGAGACCGAGATCGTCTCACCCGCGTACCATTTCTCGTTGTACCGCTGCCGCTTCCATTCGGTCGACGGCACGATGCCGTCGATCTCGTTCGGCAGATCGATGCCCGTCTTCCCCCCGAGGCCAAGGATGGTCGCCCACTTGTGGATCTTGTCGACGCCGACCATGTTGCCGACGGTATAGTAGTAGACGTTGCACGACTGCTCCATCGCGTGGCGCAGATCGAGCGAGCCGTGCCCGCCACGCTTCCAGCACTGGAAGTAGCGTCCGTAGAACGTCGCACCGCCACCGCACGAGACTCGGAAGTCTGGCGTAATTACCCCTTCCTCGAGTGCGGCCACTGCGACCACGATCTTGAACGTGGATCCCGGTGAATAGCGCCCCTGAATCGCACGGTTCTGGAGTGGCCTCAGTGGATCTGTATTGAGGCCGGCCCATGTGGCGCGGTCGATGCCCGCCGCAAAATCGTTGGGGTCGTATCCCGGCCTGCTCGTAAAGGCCAGCACTTCTCCTGTACGCGGATCCATCACAACCGCCGCGCCGTTGAAGCCGCCCGCCTTGAAGCCCTCCTCGGCCGCGCGCTGTAGATCGATGTCGATGGTCAGCTGAACGCGGCGGCCCTCGTGGGCGGGGATTTCCTCGAGCGTCCTGATCTCGCGGCCCATGCTGTTGACGACCACGCGCCGCGCCCCGTTCTCGCCCATCAGCAGCTTGTTGTAGACCTTCTCGACGCCGGCCTGCCCGACAATGGCGCCGCTCTGCAGCCCTTCGCTCTCGATCTGCCCTTCGCTTGCTTCACCGACGTACCCGAATAGATGCGCCGCGAAAGAGTCTGCCGGATACTGCCGCGTGGGCACTTCCTCGACAAGGATATCGGGAAGCTCGAACTCGAGGCGCCGCGCCAAGACAGCCGCCACCTGCGCCAGCGACGCGTCCTCCACGACGATGATTGGCCGATAGGTCGGCTCGCGCCGATGCCGGTTGACGATGTCGAGAACGTCCTTCGGATTCAGGCCCGCCACCTGCGAGAGCACTTCGACGGTTCGATTGAGATCTTTGGTGTGTTCGCGGACGATCGAGATGGTGAACGAGCTGCGGTTCTCGACCAGCACCTTCCCGTTTCGATCGAGCATCACCCCGCGCGGCGCACGAAGCGCGATCGTGCGCTGGTGATTGTTCTCGGCAAGCTCCTGATATCGCTCATGCTGCACGATCTGGAAGTACCAGAAGCTGCAGGCCAGAATCGTGAAGACCAGCGAGAAGATCGCCTGCAGCACCACGAGCCGCGTGGTGACGCCGCGACGATCTTCGACGGGAGCGGTGAACTCGGACATTCTTAACGGTTCTCAGTTCTCAGTTCTCAGTTCCAGATCCTTGATCCCTAATCCCTAGTCAAGGCGACGGTTAATATGCATTCCCTTCCCCATCGAGCGCCGCCGATCGGCCAGTCCAGGCAGCACTTCGGCGATCTGAAAAAGCAGGACGCCGGCCACGGCATTGGCGCCAGCCTGGCTCATCATGACCCCGATCGAAGGCTGGGCGTAACTGGGGTCCAACACCTCGGAAAGGCCCACAAATATGATGGCATGAGCCACGGTCGCTGTGAAGAACACCAGGGCCCGCGGCAGCGGCCGGGCCACGATGAACTGGCTGCCGATGACCCCTGCGACGAATCCGACCACCGTTTTGGCGAGCCCGCCAATCCCCACGATGCTGCGCGAGGTCACCACGCCGACGCCGACCGCGATGGTCGACACGCCGGTTGCCGCGAGCGAATCCTGCGCCAGGCCGGCGAGCGCACCCGCCACGAGGCCCACGCCGGGTCCGGCAGCCAGCGCGATGTACACAACGGCGACGAATACCAGATCGATGACGCTCGCGCCCGGCGTCAGGAACCGCGCAATCGACGTCTGCAGCGCCAGGGCCACGAGGATCATCACCCCCACGGTGACGGCTCTCACGGTGAATCGCCGCCTCCTGTCGTGCGCGCCGGCGTCTTCACGACGAGCACTTCCTCGAGCCGGTTGAAATCGGCGGACGGCCTCACGCGAATGGCTTTGTAGATGCCGTTTCCCGATTCGACGCCCTCGACCTTGCCGATCACGAACCCCTGCGGGTAGATCCCATCGATGCCCGACGTCACGATGGTGTCGCCAGCCTTGACGTCGGCCGTCACGGCGACGTAGTCCATGCGGAGCACATCGACACCGGAACCGATGACCACTCCCTGCGCCCGCGACCGTTCCACCAACGCGCCGGCGGCGGCGTTGCGGTCTATGAGCATCTGCACTTTCGCCGCCTGCGACGTTGGCGTGACCACGCGGCCGACGACTCCGGTGGGGGCGAGCACGGCCATGTTGGTGACGACGCCGGCGCTGGATCCCCTGTCGATCGTGAGCGTGCGGAAGTCGGGACTCGCGCCCGCGCCGATCACATTGGCCGCAATCGTGTCGAGCTTCAGATCGTTCCTGAAATTGAGAAGCTGCTCGAGCTGCCGGGCGCGCTGAGCCTGGGCGCGTTCCTGCTGATACGCGATCTGCAGTTCCCCGAGCTCGCGTTTCAGGCGCTCGTTCTCCTCGCGCACGCCGCGCAGGCCGACATAGTCGCTCCACCCGCCGCGCAGCCCGCCGGTGACGCCGGCCGCCGCGCGCTGCAGCTCCGAGAACGCCCCGAAGGTGACCGATTCGAGCACGGGCACGCCGCTCTGCGAGTTGACCTGCGCCGAGATCAACAGGATGTGCCCGAGGATCACGGCAATGAACAACACGGCCGTGCGCTGGCGAATATCGGTCGCGGGCATAACTTCCGCCCTAGGGGCCTGTCCGAGTCATAGGCCCCTTAGTCGATCGAGATCTTCCGCAGCAGGTTGAAGTCCGACAGCATCTTGCCGGCGCCGAGCACCACCGACGACAGCGGGTCTTCGGCCATCGCCAGCGGCAGGCCGGTTTCTTCTCGCAGGCGCTTGTCGAGGTTCTTCAGCATCGACCCGCCGCCCGTGAGCACGATCCCGCGATCGACGATGTCGGCCGACAGCTCCGGCGGGGTGCGCTCGAGCGCGACCCGCACGGCGTCGACGATCACGTTGACGGTTTCCGTGAGCGCTTCACGAATCTCCTCGTCCGTGATGGTGATCGTCTTGGGCACGCCCTCGATCAAATGGCGCCCCTTGATCTCCATCGTCATGCGTTCCTCGAGCGGGAACGCCGAGCCGATTTCGATCTTGATCTGCTCGGCCGTCCGCTCGCCGATCAACAGATTGTACGTTTTGCGGATGTACTGAATGATGGCCTCGTCCATCTCGTTGCCCGCCACGCGCACGGCCTTGCTGTAGACGATGCCTGCGAGCGAGATGACGGCAATGTCGGTCGTACCGCCGCCGATGTCGACAATCATGTTGCCGGACGGCTCGGTGATCGGCATTCCGGCGCCAATGGCCGCGGCCATCGCCTCTTCCACGAGGTGCACTTCGCTCGCCTTCGCCCGGTACGCGCTGTCCTTCACCGCACGCTTTTCCACCTGCGTGATCTCCGACGGCACGCCGATGACGATGCGCGGGCGCACCCAGACGTTGCGGTTGTGCGCCTTCTTGATGAAGTAGGTCAGCATCTTCTCGGTCACCTCGAAGTCGGCGATGACGCCGTCCTTCATCGGCTTGATGGCGACGATGTTGCCCGGCGTCCGTCCCAGCATCTCCTTGGCGTCGCGCCCGACGGCTTCGACCCGCCCATTCAGCTTGTTGATGGCGACAATTGACGGCTCGTTCACCACGATCCCTTTGCCGCGGGCGTACACGCAGGTGTTGGCCGTGCCCAGGTCGATGGCCAGATCGCTCGAGAACAAAGAGAAGACCGAACGAAGACTCACAGCAGCTCCTTGACGCGGATCGCGTCCGCGCTACGCAATGGGTTCTCGGGCGAGAAGAACGCCGTCCTTGCCGGACTCCTTCACGCGATACATGGCGGTGTCGGCCGCCTTGATCAGCTCTTCCGCCGAAGCCGCGACGTCGGGCAGCGTCGCCACGCCGATCGACGCCGTCAAATGAATATCCAGGCCGTCGCTGGCCTTCAGAAACGTGTAGGCGCCGATGCGCTCGCGCACGCGCTCGGCCACCGCGATCGCGCCGTCGCTCCCCGTGTCGGGCAGCACGAGTGCGAACTCGTCGCCGCCGAACCTGGCGGCCACGTCTGTTTCGCGCGCGCACCCGCGGATCACGCTCGCCGCCTCGACCAGCGCACGGCTCCCGCACAAGTGGCCGTGCCGGTCGTTGACCGACTTGAAGCCGTCGAGATCGAGAAACAGCAGCGACAGCGGCCGGCCGCTGCGGGACGCGCGCTTCGACTCGCGGCGCAGCACTTGATAGAGATAGCGCGAGTTGTACAGGCTCGTCAGATCGTCGGTGACCGAGAGCTCTTCCGCGCGACGCAGATGCAGCGCCGTATCGAGCGCGAGCGCTGGCCCTTCCAGCACCACACGAAGCGCGGCGAGCACATCAGGATCGATCTCCGGCACAGCAGCGGCCGGCTCCACATCGAGCGCAATCAGCGCGCCGACGGCGCGGTCGCGGCACCAGAGCGGGAATCCCGCGGCGGCAACGGCGCTGCCGCTCGACACACGGCCGTCCGTCTCCAGGTTGGCGCTCATGAATTCCGTGTTGTGCTCCGTGATCCAGCGCCCGAGCGCGACCAGATCGTCGATGTAGGGCTCGCAGGGTCCGCGCTCGGCCAGCAACGTGGCGCGCTGCGGGCCCTCTTGCACAGCCACGACCATGCACGGAGCCGGAAACCAGTGCTGCGCCTGCCCGATGAGGGCGTCGGCCACCTGTCGGGGCTCGTACGTGGCGTTGATGGTGCGGATCAACTCAATCAGCGTGTCGCGGCTGCTCAGGCGCTCGCGCAGAGCCCCTGCAATTGTGCGTAGACGCACCGCCAGGTCTGCCTGAGCGCCGCGGGGGGCGGCTGGTGTGCTACGCGGTGCTCCCGGCATCTTGGCTGTGAAGGCGAAACTCCCGCTAAGTCATTCTCTACGACGTAAATACTACCACGCAGACACACCTGTTTTTCGTTAGGTCTCATGCCAGAAAACAGGCGGTCGCGGGCACCAGTGCGTCAATGCTACGATACTTGGCTCTACTCACTTGCTCTTATCGGCCAAAGACCAATATTTCTGAGGGGTTCGACCGGCAATGACGATGCTCGATCGGATGCGGCGGCACAAGGGTTGGCTCAAGTGGAGCCTAGGCCTCGTGGTGCTCGCTTTCATCGTTCTGTATTTCCCGGAATTCGTGGGTCCAGGGCAGTCGCTGGCTCCGGTGGGCGACCACATCGCGACCATCGATTCCCGCACGGTGTCGGTGGCCGACTTCCGCCGGCGGTACACGGCCCAGATCCAGCAGTATCGCAGCCAGTACGGCGGCTCGATGACCGACGACCTGCTTCAGCAGCTTCAGGTACCACAGCAGGTGCTGCAGCAGATGATCCAGGAGCGCGCCGAGATGTCGGAAGCCGAGCGTGCGGGCATCGTCGTGAGCGATGCCGAGGTGCGCGCCCAGATCATGGCGATCCCCGGACTTCAGGAGCGCGGCCAGTTCATCGGCGAGCAGCGCTACCGTCAACTGCTCGCGCAGCAGAATCCGCCCATCTCGCCGGCCGACTTCGAGGAGCAGATCCGCGAAGCACTCATGCTCGACAAGTTCCGCGCCGGCCTCACGGAGTGGATGTCGGTCACTGACGCCGAACTCCAACGCGAGTATCAGCGCCGCAACGAAAAAGTCGTGCTCGACGTCGTCTCGGTGCTGTCGGAAAACTTCAAGAAAGACGTGACACCGACCGACGCCGAGATCGCCGACCACTTCGAGAAGAGCAAAGAAAGCTACCGCATTCCCGATCGGCGGAGGATCAGGTTCGTGCTCGTCAGCCCGGCGGCGATTGCCGCCACGCTCAAGGTGGCGCGCGAGGACGTGGAGCGCGTCTACAACGAGCGCCTCGGCACCTACACGACTCCGGAACAGGTGCGCGCGAGCCACATTCTGCTGACCACCGAGGGCAAGGACGACAACGCCGTGCGGACGCAGGCCGAACAGGTGTTGAAGGAGGCCCGATCGGGTGCCGATTTCGCCGCCCTCGCGAAGAAGTACTCGCAGGACGAGTCGAACGCGCAGACTGGTGGCGACCTCGACTACTTCTCGCGCGGCCGCATGGTGCCGGAATTCGAGAACGCGGTGTTCGCGCTCAAAGTTGGCGAGATCAGCGATCTCGTGAAGACGGAGTTCGGCTATCACATCATCAAGCTCGTCGATCGAAAGCCGGCCGTCGTGCGCCAGCTCAGCGATCCCACCGTCTACAACGAGCTCTCCACGCAGGTCGTGCGCGAGCGGGCCGAACAGCAGGCGGTGACGACATCCGAGGCGATTGCCGCCGAGGCAAGGACTCCGCAGGCGCTCGAGAAAGCCGCAGCCACGCACGGCCTGACGGTCATGGAGTCCGCCTATTTCGCCCGCGGGGGCGTCATCGAGGGCCTTGGCCCCCAGTCGCCGGTGTCGATGCAGGCGTTCGAGCAGGCCGACAACACCGTGAGCGCCCCGGTGGCGGGGCCCACCGGTCGCGTGATCTTCACGGTGACGGGGAAACAGGAGTCGTACCTGCCGAAGCTGGACGAGGTGCGCAGCCGGGTGCGCGACGACGTGATTCAAGCCAAGGCGGTGCTGCTGGCCAAGCAGCGCGCCGACCAGCTGGCGGCGCAGCTGAAGAAGGCGCCGAACTTCCAGGCGGCGGCCAAGAGCGCCGGCCTGGCCGCGGTGACGAGCAATCCGATCACGCGGAACGCGGTGATCCCGAACATCGGCCGCAGCCCCGAGATCGAAGCGGTGGCGTTCTCGTCGGCCGCCGGCACCGTCAGCGACGCGATCTCGACGCCGCAGGGCGCGGCCATCGTGCGCGTGGCGTCCCGCCAGGACGTGAGCCCGGCCGACTTCGCGATGGCGCGCGAGAAGTTCCGCTCGGAGCTGCTGAGCGAGCGGCGCGCGCGCTTCTACCAGAGCTACATGGAGAAGGCGCGGGAGAAGATGCAGATCAACATCGACGCCGAGGCGCTCAAGCGCGCGATCGGGTAGGACGCGCGCTAGTCGACAGTCTGAGAGTCGTCAGTCATTAGTCAGAGTCAGCAGTCGACGGTCTAAGTCAACAGTCCCAGTCGGCAGCTGTCAGTCGCAGTCGTCAGTCAGTTTGGTCAGTCGGTCAACGACTGGCGACTGGGACTGCAGACCGCGACTGTCGACTACTAGACTGCCTAGACTGACGACTGAGACTGATCACTGACGACTGTCGTCTGACGACCCGCTCGCGCCGCTTCTCAGCGCAGAAACCCAATCGGCATCAGCGCGAGTGGCTCTCCAGGGTTGAACAGCCGCGCCGGCGCCGTCAGCACACCCAGAGCTCGCCGCTCGGCGGTCCGCAAGCCACCCGCAATCGACAGCATCGCCTCAACTCCTGCGCTGTCGCCCGCCCCGCTCAGCTGCTCGATCAGCAATTCCGCGAGCGTGCGCCGGGGCGGATAGGTCACGATTTCCACTTCAGTCTCGGCGGCGATCCCCGCGCGTTCCTTCGCCAGCGCGATGGCGCGGTCGAGACCGCCCAGCGCGTCGACAAGGCCATGCTGACGCGCCTGCGACCCTGTCCACACACGGCCCTGCCCCAGCTGATCGACGCGTTCCACGGGAAGCTTGCGCGCCGCCGCGACCTTCGCGATGAAGCCCTGATAGAACGACCGCATCTGCTCGCGCAGCTCCTCGCGCTCGCTGTCGGTGAACGGCCGGTCTGGCGATAGCATCGCCGCGTTGCGGCCGATGGTGGTGGCCTCGATGTTGGCGCCGAGTCGATCGTATGTGCCGCCAACGACGAACTTTCCGCCGTAGATGCCGATCGAGCCGGTCAACGTCGCCGGCTGCGCGACGATCGTCGGCGCCGCGACCGCGACATAGTAGCCGCCCGATGCCGCAAGATCTGACATGGAGGCCACGAGCGGCCGCTCCCGTTTCTCGTCGCGCGTGACGGCCAGCTCGCGCCAGATGACGTCGGATGCGATGCTCGATCCGCCCGGGCTGTCGATCCGGACGATGATCGCGCGGACCGCGTCGTCCGCGCGCGCGGCCCGAATCGCTTTCACCAGGCGCTCGGAACCCGCGATGGCGCCGTTGAGGGGATCGATCCCGCCGTCGCCCGAGTTGATCACGCCGGCGATGTAGATGACCGCCACGCGCGGCGCGTTCCGCGGCAAAAAGCTCGGCCTGGTGCGAGCGTAGACCTCTCCTTCAATCGTCCCGACCTTGCTGACGGCGCCTTGGTCGTCGAGCTGATCTTCGTACGCGAGCGCGTCCACCAGGCCTGCCACCCGAGCCTGTTCTGCGAGGAACGGACCCTGGTCGATCAGGGCGCGAATGTCATCCGCAGTCTTCTTCCGCCCTTCGGCGACACCTCGAACGAGCTGCTCGTACATGTCGCGCGTGAGCCACTCGGTCATCTCCTTGTGCGCCGGCGTATGCGTGGTCTGGTTGAGCTGGTTGGGCGCCGTCTTGTAGTCGCCGATTTTTTCGAAGTCGGCCGATGCGCCGACCTTGTCGAGCGTGCCCTTGAGAAACACCTCGTAGGTGGCGACGCCCTTCAGATCGACGCCGCTCGACGGAAGCAGGTAGATGCGATCGGCGGCCGTGGCGAGGTAGTACTCTCGGTCTCCACCGTACTCGAGGTAGGCGGAGATGCGCTTGCCCGATTTCTTGAAGTCGAGCACCGCATCGCGCAGCTCCTGAATCTTTCCCCAATACGGCGATTCGAAGTTCGACGGAACAATCAGCACCGACTCGATGCGCGAATCGGTCTTCGCGCGCCGGAGCATCTCGACGTAGTGACGCACGGTCTGCGCGCGCGACCCGTCAGTCAGCTGCCCCAGCACGTCGTTGGGAGGCAGTTCGGCAAGCTCGCCGCCCATACGGATAACAAGCGTCGAGTCCTCCGGCACGCTGGGACCTCTCATCGCGACAACGCCCACGCCTATGAGGCCCAGTACACCCAGGACGAAGAACATGCCCAGCCCAACAACGAAAAACTTGAACACGCGACGCTTGGCCATGACCAATCTCCTTAACGACCAGAATATTCCCAATCCCCAGTCCCCAATCCCTAATCCCTATTGTGTCTGTAGTGTCCTGCCAGGACGAGCAGATAGCTGGCGAGGACGATGTGAAATACGACGGGGATGATGTCAGTCCTCAGCAGAGCGTATCGGACGACCATTGCGCCGGCGTAAAGCCACCCGAAGATTGCCAGCGGCGTCGCCAGCCAGCGATGCTGCTGCGCGAAGTACCCCCGCCCGCGCGAAAACTGCAGGCAGACACTCCCCAAGACTGCAAGGATCGCGATTTGTGATGCCAGCAACAACGGGTACGGCAGAAGACCTGATTGCCAGTCGTCCATCGGCGGAAGGAAGGGCGCAACGCCCAGCACGACGAGGAACTGCCCGAGCACTCTCAGAAGAAAGAGTGCGAGGAGTGTCCAAAGCGCAAGCGCGGTGGAACGGATCGTCGACACGCGGACCGTATCACTATGCCGCAAAAGGTCGTGCGCTATAATGTTCGTTCCTGCCGAGAGCGATCTCCACTGCGGAAGTGGCGGAACTGGCAGACGCGCTAGCCTCAGGAGCTAGTGGGCGCAAGCCCATCGGGGTTCAAATCCCCGCTTCCGCACCAAATTGTCTAACAACTATCACGATTGAACCACCACAGGGCAGCCCTGGCATCTTGGCCCTCGCTCGCCGGAGATGAGTGGAAGACGCATCAGCGCACCACCCTCACAGAAGACAAGAAACGGAAGTTTGACCGGCTCTCTAGTGACCCGACCATCGGTGAACTGTTCGTCTCCTGGCTGAGGACGCTTCCAAAGGTGAAACGACCCTGCCACGATACCCAATGGGGGGCGATTGGTCCTTTCTGGCGAACCCGGCTCGTCACCAAAGTCACCCCACAACTGTTCCGTGACTTCTACCTGCAGCGACGGCGGGAGATTACGCAATACGATAAGCCTCCCTCGAATAGGACCCTGAAGAAAGATGCGATCCTGCTTCGGCTGATCCTCAACAAGACTCGACCACTTGGTGTTCTTCACGGAGTTTGAACGTGAGGTGCAGGCAGGTGCACTCAACAGGATGGCGCCATGGGTCGAAATCGAACGCCGCAGCGATGCTCTTCAGGTTTGGGTGACACGCAAACACCCAAGCGAGGAACTTGCACACTTCTCCGTAAGTGATACTCAATGAATGGGTGATTCACCTACATTCGAACGACAACGTCAGAGTGCCCAGCCAATTTCGATAGGATATAATGTCGTGCTCTCACGACAGGACGATCTAAGGAGGCGGCATGAGAATCGCGAGCGTCACAGCGACCGTCATCGTTTCTGTGACATTGGTGTCGTGCGGGAACGATACTCCGACCACCCCTACGCAAGTCGGTAGCGTCCGAACACCGCTACCGTCAGGACCCGCTCCAAGCCCTCCGTCACCCGTGGAGCAACTGACCATGACTGGTGCTGTGGTCGATGACGACGGGCGTCCCATCCCCAATGCAACCTTGACTCGATGGTTCGGCTTCTACGAACAACAGAGCGTAAGCACGGACGGGTCAGGCAAGTATCGGCTTCAATTCGGGGCTTCGCGCGGTTCCGAGGCTGGACCACCCGGCGCACAGAATTCCGTTGCGTTCGTGACGCTGGAAGCACCCGGTTATGCGCTCATGTCTCAATACATCCTGGCGCCCACGAATGAATTCGTCCACAGCTTTCGGATGCACCGAATTCAAAGAATCGCAGCGGGCACATCAGCCCAAATGACGATTGCACCCGATGACAGCGTCTGCGGATGGGATTGGTCTCCAGGAAGGGAAACCGTCTGCCGCTTTCTGGAAATCTCGGTTCCGGCGAACGGAACCTTGACGGTGGAAGTCGCTCCGCTTGACGGCTCCTCGAAACTTGAGTGGGTAGAGGTATGGAACAACCTCAAGGGCGTCCACGCAAACCCGGCAGTCCTGCCGGCTTCGGCCGACTCGAACACGCACGTATCGGTCGCGGTGGAGTGGGGTGCCACGAAGAATCAGTCGTTCCTGGTCAGGACCGCCTGGACGCCATAGAGCGTCGCCTGTTGTGCCTGATGCGCCACTCTCCGTGCCGATCCTCAAAGGCTCTCTTTTCCTTCGTCTCACCCCAGAAGACTTCGTAGTTTCGATTCGAGTTGAACGGCGGGTCGAAGTAGATCACGTCGATGCAGGCGTAGGGGAGTTTGCCAAGCTGGTCGAGGTTATCTCCGCAGTAGATGAATGACGCCTGAAGTACACTCCTGGCAATGACTGTTCAGACAATTGCACGTCCAGGACGGAATGAGCCTTGTCACTGCGGTTCTGGACGGAAATATAAGCACTGCTGCCTCTCGAAGGACGAGCGAGAGGCCAGTTCTGCACGCGCGAATGCTGCGTCGTTGGAGCAGACTCCATTGGCGGAACCTGCCGGCACGACACAGACACAGCCACCAAAAGTGCAAACACAGCAGCCCTGGAAGATCGAAAACCGCTCGTGGGTTCATCCCGCGCTCGCGGAGTCCCCGAAAGGTCGGAGGCAACTAGCGACTCCGAGTCCGAATCCGCTACTCCGCGCGAAACCCCTGAAGCATCCCGGAAAGCTTGGACGATTCACCGTAATGCTTGCTCTTCCCAAACTGCAAGTGGCTCAGACTCTCGGGACCCCACAGATTGCCAATGGCCATCACAAGTCGTAGATCTCCGCGAATGGCATCGGTGACCGACACCTGCGAGAATATTTCTTTCAAGTGCGAATATGGGATCTCGCTCAAAGGAACCTCCTGCCTTCCAACTCGAAGCACATGATTGGGAACGATCGTGCTTTCGACGAGTGCGTCGAAAAGGCGTTGCCGCCAAGTTTCCGAAAAGCAGGGAAACACGGTTCGGAACCACGGCGTGCCCAACAGTTTCTTGAGATCCGTTCCGTCGATCGTCAACCGGGAGTCGGTACCGTCCTGGGCCGCCGCGAGGGCGGCCGGGTCGGAGCGATTCAACGCGCGCGCAAGCTCCCAGAGGCTTGGGAATGCCGCTGGCTGCTCCGATGTCGCTTGTCGCGGTGTGACAACTGTCTCCTCAATCGACGCCTCCTCAGCCGAAGGAATCGCCGGACGTTCCTGCGCGATTTCCGGTTCAACATTCCAGCGAATCTCGACCGGCGCGTGGTTCCCGGTGTACTCGGCAAAGAGTGCCGCGACACCCCACGGCCTGGGCGTTTGAAAGGCTCTCGCGTAAAGCGGGTTGTAGGGACTTGAGTCAGTCCCTACTGCATGCCTCGCCAAGCGTCCCTTGATTTTGGCGTCCACCACGTTCGACCACTGGCCCTGAATGCAGACGAGCGACGTGCCAGTCGCCCCGCTGAAATTGCAGAAGGGATTCTCCCAGCATCGCGCAACCGCCTCATCTATCTGACGATCGCTGGGCTCGGAGCCGGACGGCGGATCGATCTCCGCAAAACCAATCCTCATGCGGCCCTGCCCTGCGAACAGCGACGATAGGTCGGAAGGATCGACCTCAGAGAGATCCCACAACACATAAAGCAACCCGCGCAACGCCCTAGCGATGGGAACATTCATTCGTTCCCACACCACCGACTGTGGCTGCGGGTCCTCGTCCACATATCCCTTGTCATTGAGAATCTCGACAAACCTGATGTTGGCTGCATCCAGCTGCCGGCCGATCGTCAGTGCGTGATCGAACCGTCGCTTTTCCACCTCGTGACGATCGAATGAGGGCCGAACAAAAACCGGGATTACCAGTTTCTTTTGCTGGCGGGCCGCCAACGTCACCGGCACAATCGTGCCTGCTCCCGTGCCCTTCCCACCGGTCGCAATGACAATCACGACGGAGAACCCGCTGATCAGCGCCTCGACCTCGCGTCGCGATTCTTCAAATGCCCGTTGGGCGACTTCGGGATCATGTCTGGATCCCAAATGGCTTGTGGTTCTGGCACCGATCAACAGTCGTTCTTCAGTGGGGATGTCAACCAGCGAAAACTGATTGGTATCGAGAAAACGGGTGGCGACGCTTTGTCTGAGCCGCTGGGCGTATGCGGCGTCGGTCTGCTCCGAGACGATCAGATCTCGATGGAACAGAGTCTTTACCGAACGCAGGATGTTGCCTCCGCCTCCGCCCAGGCTCATCAACAGAATGTTCACGGCTCCTCCTAGTCAGGCTGCCTCAAGCCGAAACGGAATCACGACCCACGGTCCTCGCGTGACGAGGCGACCGCACACAAATCGCCGCTCTCCCAACAGGGTCACGATTCTTGCGACGTCGTACTCCACGTTCTTGCGATGATCTGAAAGGTTCGGGTAATGCCATCCCTCATTCGGCGCGAGCCATATCTCCACCCAGTCGCGCTGCGGCAGGAGCCGCAGACGCGAGCGCAGCGGCGATTCGCCCGGCTGCTGCAACAGCGGACGCTCGAATTCGAGAATGAAAGACCTTCCAAAACGCTCGAGCGCGCGCAACACCGCCTGCCGTCGCTCCAGGTAGTTCTGCGTCGCAATCCACCCGAGCGCGGTGACGAGGAATAGAACCGGCGCCCACCACCACCGCAGAATCGGCGCTGGTGGGACGTACGCGCCCGCAACCACCCCTGGCCGCTTAGGTGTTGGCGGAGCGGGACGGAATACCTGATCGTGCTCTATGCAGGCCTGCCAACCGGGGTGAATGCGGCTGTATTGGCTCTTCGGAATGAACGCCGACGCTGCGGGGTCAAGAATCTGAAACCAGGGCGCGTAGGCGTTATTGGCATCCTTGGTGATGCGAAGCGCAATCCGCGCCGCCGTATCGCCGCGCAGGACCGTATAGCAGGTGAACACCGGGGCCGCCGAAGCAGGGCTCACGCTTAAGGCCGACGACAGCAACGCGATGAAGCACACCCGTGACATCATCGAAACCTACGATTAGGCGATGCCTCCAACCCTCGTGCCATCGGGGATCAAGCGTTTTGCTGATTGATGCATCAGCCGCGAAAGCTTAGGTGTCTCTCTCAGGTGGCGAAACGCAGGCCCTGTGGTTTTTTCAGGGCGGATCCTGAACGGCGTTTATGCCCCGCCGGTGAGCTGCTGCAGAGTCCAGGTGGCGACGAGGTCGATTTCGAGTTCTGCCTGCCGCTTGCGCGCGATACGAATATGGGACCGAGGCGCGCCTCGCCGATGCCCAAGCCACCGTCCCTCGAGGTGTAGCATCTGTGGCGCGCATTCCGTTGATCGCGTCCCCGCGACCTCGAAGGCATCGTCATGCACGCCGACATCAAGAAGTACAACAAGGCTCAGGCCCCGAGCGAGCGGGCAATCGCCAACGTCTGGCGACCAGGTCGAACCTGCCGCTTCGACGCGGAAAACAAGATATGGCAGCTCGATGCGAACCCTTCGTCGGCTACAGCAGGCTGAAAGACACTGCGTACGGTTGCTTTTCTGGAGTGGGCAATCGTTCAAGGAGAAAGGATTGACCAAAGAGGGGAGCTTCAAGGCCGCCGAAGCCCGATACACCGCAGTCGATCAAGTGGATACGAAGAAACTCGAGCGCTGGCTGGCTGAGTCTCGAGACGTTCAGTGGGACTACAAGAACCTGATTCGTCGAAAGGGCCGGCTGGAGCGCTTGAAGTAGGACTGCAGCCCACCAGCGTTTTCGTTAGGAGCTGCTGCAACTTCATAGGGACAGCGCGAAAGGGACACGCAAATGAGTGAGCCTTGGTTCTCGGACGTCCCCCCGGCCTCGCATTCTTGGCGTTGCTGGCCATACTTGCCTGGCCCGCCGCAGGCGGGCGCCTCAAGGGGCGTTCAGCAGCCCCCTCATGTGGTTAGAGGTCTGGCTCTGCTGGGCGCGGTCTTCGGATTCTCATTCGGCGCTTCGTTCCCGGCGCTGTTGAAGGAATATCGTGAAGCTGAACTGAGGAAGACGATCGCTGCTGACTTGTGACGCGCGGTGGGCGCGACATGCCGAGCTGCAACAATCGACAGGAGCGGCGCGAGAATCCACAACGCCATCTCGTACGGATTCGGCCACGACTCGATCGTCCAGTCGATTCCCCGCCATCGAGCACGCCGCGACGAGAACGTTGCCCTGAATCCATAGAGCAATGCCGGGAGAATGACGTTCAGCAGTCGAGCTCGTCACCTGTCTCTGGCTATCGATATGTCGACTGTCGACGCAACGGAGATCGCAGCACCTGGACTTAGACTTGCGGACGCTCGCACATCAGGCTAACGTCTGCCGTGTGCCCATTATCCGTAACAGGAGGATTTCATGATCTCAGCGAAATTGATCGAGCTGATTGAAATCCACGCCAGCCGCCTGACGAACGACGTGACCCGCGACCTCGTCACCAACAAGCGGACGCAGGGCTTTCGCGCGGTCGACGAACGAGAGCTCGAGCAGCGCGTGTTTCAGCTCTACCACCGCCTTGGCGACTGGCTCGGCCAGCCGAAGTCCGAGAAGGTCGAGGCGGAGTTTTCAGAGTGGGGCCGGCGCCGGTTCGCCCAGAATATCCCGCTGAGCGAGATCGTCTACGCCATCATCATCCTGAAGCAGCATCTGCGCCGGTACATCCGCGACAACGGACTGGTGGACGCGGCGTTCCCGCTGACCGAAGCCGAGTACGTGCTGCCGATGCACCTGCACGGCCTGCAGGATCTGAACACCCGCGTCGGCGAGTTCTTCGACGAAGCGCTCTACCACCTGGCACGCGGGTACGAAGCGGCAGGGCGCGAGCGGTGATCCTCGAGCGTTGGTTGGGAGTCCAACAACCAGCATACGTCCGGGTTGAATAGGGTCGCTCCGGCTCGGGATCGACGGCGGGGCCTGCAACGGTCCCGCCGTCGTGCTTCCGTCACCTCTTGAACTCAGAACCCCATCACCCTCAGCAACCCGATCGCTCCTAGCAGGGAGGCCAGCACGAGCGCTGCAACGATCCACTCGCGCTTCCTCGACTGTGTTTGCTGTTCCGCAGTCCAGATACGATTCGCGTTCAGAGACGCCATTGCATCCGCGAACGACTTGTTGCTCATCGCGTAGATCCGTCTTTCCTTCTCTAGCCAAGCGCTGGTGTCTTCGCTGAAGTCGCACGAGCGTGTGATATCGGTCTGAGGATCGAGCCGCCCCGGGGCGGTCGATCGCCACAGCACAAACACGCACCACGCCAGAGCCGCGACCAGGAAGGCAATGGCCGCCCATTCGGGAAACCGCTCGGGATCGATGATGGGGTTCGTGCGGAGACTTCGCCAGAACACGGTCGTCAGCCAGAGGAAGCCTGCGACTGGAATCACCAGCGGATTGATGAGCAGCTGCATCGCCATTTTCGCCATGGTCGGACGCTGGACTGTCGCCTCATGCTCGGACACGCATCGGGAACAGTAAGGAATCGCCGCGGAATTGATCCGGTACGCTCGCAGCCCGCCAGAGTGGGACCCATGCCGCCGCGGAAGCGGTCGAAACACTTTTCCAACGACGATCCGCGCGCTCGCGGGCTCGCCGCAATGTGCGCAGATCTGCGGCCACGATAGGGCTGCCGGTGAACCGCAAAGCTCGAGTTTGTATGGGTGCGCGGCAAGGGCGCTGTCGGCCCATATCTGTCGACGCGTCCGATCGGCAGCCGTTCCTCCTGTCGATACCTGAGTGCTCATCGCGATAACCGAACGCGCATTGTCACGCCAGGGCAGCGTGCTACCATCCCCTCACCCTAACAACTGGAGCTCATCATGGTAAAGATACTGCGCCGGACCGTTGTCGCATTCATGACGCTCGTCGCACTTGGATCACTGCTGCTGTTCGGCCCGTCATACGCACAGCAGGCCGCGAACGAGGTTGCCATCGACAACGACGACATCGGCGGCATCGTCATGGGGCCGAAGGGGCCGGAAGCGGGCGTGTGGGTGATTGCGGAAACCCGCGATCTCGGGGTTCGCTACATCAAGAGCGTGGTCACCGACGATCGCGGACGGTTTGTCGTCCCCGATCTTCCATCTGCCAGTTATCAGGTCTGGGCACGGGGTTACGGACTCGTCGACAGCGCCAAGGCGACGGCCAAACCGGGGCAGCGCCTCACGATCACCGCGGTCGTCGCGCCGAGCGAGGCCGCCGCGGCGCACTACTACCCCGCGATCTACTGGTACTCGATGCTCAACATTCCTGCCGCCGATCAATTCGGCGGCAAGGGGAAGATCCCGGAGCGCCTGACGCAGATCAACTGGATCAACTCGATGAAGAACAACGGCTGTGTCGGCTGCCATCAGCTTGGACAGCTGTCGACGCGGACCACACCCGAGTTCTTCGGCAAGTTTGCGTCGCCGGCGGATGCGTGGCGGCGCCGAATCCAGGCGGGCCAGTCCGGCCCCCAGATGCTCAACCAGTTGACCAACCTGGGAGAGGTCGCCTTCGAGAACTACGGCAACTGGACGGATCGCATCGCCAAGGGCGAGCTGCCGTTCGCGAAGCCGCAGCGCCCGCAGGGTGTCGAACGCAACATCGTCGTCACGCTGCGCGACTGGATGACCGAGAAGCACTACCTGCACGACCTGATCGCGAGCGACCGCCGATTCCCCACTGTCAACGCGTACGGCCCCATCGTCGGCTCGCCGGAGTACAGCTCCGACACGCTGCCGATGCTGGATCCTGTGAAGAACGTCGCGAGCACATTCCTCGCACCGGTGCGAGACACGAACATGCCGCTCAACCTTGGTCCCGGGCACGCCGCGGCACTCGATCCGCTGCAGTCGTCGGCCTACTGGGGTAGCGAGCGCATTTGGGAGACACGCGTCAACAACCACAACTCGATGTTCGGCCGCGACGGGAGGCTGTGGCTGGCCGCCTCGGTGCGCGGCGCGGAGAATCCGGCATTCTGCAAAGCGGGATCGGATCATCCGTCGGCCAGGGCGTTTCCGATGGAGCGTGCCACTCGCCACATCGCAGTACTCGACCTCAAGACGAAGGAGTACAAATTCGTAGAAACCTGCTATTCAACGCACCATCCGCAGTTCGGCTACGACGCGAACGACACGCTGTGGACGAGCGGCGGAGGCCCGGTGGTTGGCTGGCTCAATACGAAGATGTTCGACCAGACCGGCGACGCCGCGAGATCGCAAGGCTGGACCGCGCTGGTGCTCGACACCAACGGCAACGGCCGGCGCGACGCCTACATTGAAGGTGATCAGCCGGCAGACCCGACGAAGGACACCCGCATCGTGTCGCCGTTCTATGCGGTGATGCCGCATCCGAAGGATGGATCCGTCTGGGGCGCGACGCAGGGCGTGCCCGGCGCTGTCGTCAGACTCGCGCCCGGGGCGAATCCTCCCGAGACTGCGCTCGCGGAGATCTACAGAGTGCCATTGCCGGGTTTCGGTGTACGCGGCGGCGACATCGACAGCAAGGGCGTCGTCTGGGTGTCACTCGCGAGCGGGCATATGGGCAGCTTCGATCGAAGCAAGTGCAAGGGCCCGCTCAACGGACCGAAGGCGACAGGCGACCATTGCCCCGAAGGCTGGTCCTTCCATCAGTATCCCGGTCCCGGCTTCAGAGGCATCGGCGAGAACAGCGCCGAGTCGAGCTACTACTCGTGGGTCGACCAGCACAACACCTTCGGCCTTGGCAACGACGTGCCGATGTCGACGGGCAACCTGAACGACGGCATCATCGCGTACGCCAACGGGCGGATGGTGGTGCTTCGCGTGCCGTATCCCATCGGCTTCTTTGCCAAGGGCTTCGACGGACGCATCGACGATCCCAAGGCTGGCTGGAAGGGACGCGGACTGTGGGCTGCCAACGGCGACCGCACGCCCTGGCTGATCGAGGGCGGCAAAGGGAACAGGCCGTTCGCCGCGCATTTCCAACTGCGGCCGGATCCGCTCGCCAAGTAGTCGTCGCGGTCAATCGAACGGGATCGGATCCTATTTTTACGAAGACGTAAAGATCGGATCAGACCCCAATTCGACATCGCTGTCGTCTGATCAGTAGCGATTCCGAATCGGCTTCACTGGTCCCCTGAATTTTTCCTTCGCCGCCTTGCGCGCAAGGCGCGGGAGCGTCAGCGGCTCGACTGGAACGGTCAGGTCCGGTGTGTGATCGAGCAGATGCCGAATCAGGTTGAGCCGCCCGCGCCGCTGATCGTTGAAGTCCACCACATGCCAGGGCGCGTGCTTCGTGTGCGTCGCCTTGAACATCGCGTCGCGCGCACGTCCGTACTCCACATACCGCTCGCGCGCCTTCAGATCGACCGGCGATAACTTCCAGCGCTTCATCGGATCCAGCGCGCGCTCGGCGAATCGCTCCTCCTGCTGCGCCTGGTCGACCGACAACCAATATTTGTGCAGCAGAATCCCATCGTCTATGAGCATGCGCTCGAACACGGGCGCCTGTTCGAGGAAGCGGCGGTATTCGGCCTGCGTGCAAAACCCCATCACGCGCTCGACACCGGCGCGGTTGTACCAGCTGCGATCGAACAACACCAGCTCGCCCGCCGCCGGCAGATGCGGAACATAGCGCTGGAAATACCACTGCGTCTGCTCCGTGTCGCTGGGCTTTCCGAGCGCCACTATCCTCGCCTGGCGGGGATTCAGGCGCTGCGTGATCGCGGAGATCACGCCGCCTTTGCCCGCGGTGTCGCGGCCCTCGATGACGACGGCCATCCGGCGGCCCGTGTGCTGAAGCCACCGCCCGAGGTTGTTCAATTCCACCTGGAGGCGCTCGATCTCCTCCTCGTATTTCTTCCGTCTGAGTTTCTTCACGGCCGTCATTATCCGCAGATCGGCTGACTACGCACAAACTTGTCTCCTACGAAGCCATAACTTCCCAAATTTCGTCTCCCCAGCTCACTCCACTGTATTATTTGTGCCCAGGAAAGGAACCTTTGATGGCGCACGATGTGTTTATCAGCTATGCATCCAGCGACCGGGCGGTCGCCAACGCCGTCTGCTCTCAGCTCGAGTCCATCCATCGCGTCCGCTGCTGGATAGCGCCGCGCGACATCACGCCGGGCGCCTCATGGGCCGAGTCGATCATCGACGCGCTCGACACGGCCAAGATCATGGTCCTGATCTTCAGCAGCAGCGCGAACGCCTCGATGCAGATCGAACGCGAAGTCGAGCGCGCGGTGCACAAAGGGATTCACATCATCCCACTCCGCATCGAAGATGCGACCCCCACGAAGACGCTCGAGTACTTCATCAGCGCGCCGCACTGGCTCGATGCGTTGACGACGCCGATGGAGCAACACATCGACAAGCTTGCCGTCAGCGTGAAGGCGCTGCTCGCCAAAGGGGCGCACGCCCATCCGCCCGCGCCGGCAGTCGCGTCCGCGGCCGAACCACCACGGCCCGCGCCCACACCGGCGCGCGCCGCAAAAGCGGGTGTACCAGCCGTGAAGCGCGAGCGCTCGTGGGCGCTCCCCGCACTCGCCGGCGCTGCCATCGCCGGCCTCGTCGCGGTGACCGCGTTTCAGTTCCTGGGGCCGCGCTCGCCGCAGTCGCCGGCGCCGCAGACAACCGCGGTACCAGCCGCTGCGACGACGCCCACAGCCGCACCGCAGCCATCGACGCCAGCCGAACCGCCATCAGCCGCCGCGTCACAGCCCGGGCCGACTGCGCCAGTGGCGTCCCCGGCAGCGACAACCCCGCCGGGCGCGGCAACAACGGCACCGGGCGCGCGTGCAGCCGGACCGGCGACGGCGGCCGCGTTGAAAACCGCCACGGGCAAGCCGAACCTCTTCATCGACTTCAGAAATCCGATCGACGAAGGAACGATCGCGGTCGCGGTCGACGGCCAGCAGCGATGGTCCGCCAGCCTTGCTCCTCCGCCGCCGGATGCATCTGGCAAACGTGGACAGGCGCCGGAGGTACTCACGCAAGGCTTGAGCGTACCCCCGGGAGATCACAAGGTGGAGATTCAGCTGCTGCACGCCGACGGCAGAATGCGCGAGAGGCGCGAGCTGGACATGCGCCTCGAGCCGGCGCAGCCGCGGACCATGCGCATCCGCTTGTCGCGGTTCAAACGCGACCTGCAAGTGGCGATGGTGGCCGGCGCGCTTCCGAACGCCGACGGCGCGGAGGCCAAGGCCGCGCAGGCGAAAGAAGCCCAGGCCGCGCAGGCTAAGACGGCGGCAGCGACAACGGCTGCCAAGACGGCGACCGCTCCGAAGCCCGCCGCAACAGCGCAGGCGCCCGCTGCGAAGGCGCCGGTGCCGAAAGAGAAGTAGTCTGCCTCTCCCGCTGCTCATTGGCGTCACCGGCCATCGAGACCTGAGGCCTGAGGACGTCCCGCACATCGAGCGTATGCTCGGCGCACGCTTCGACGAACTGCGCCGCGATTACCCTCATTCGAGTCTGGTGCTGCTGTCGCCGCTGGCCGAAGGGGCGGATCGCCTTGCCGCGCGTGTCGCCCTTCGATCGGGCATTCGCCTCATTGTTCCGCTTCCGATGCCGCGGGCGATCTACGACGCGGACTTTGGCACGCCCGAGGCCAAGCAGGAGTTCGAAGATCTTCTGTCGCAGGCTGAGTCGTGTTTCGAATTGCCTTTGTTGCCTGGGTCAAGCACGGAAAGCGTGAGCCGGCCTGGGGACGATCGCGACCATGAGTACGCGAAGGTCGGTGCCTACATTGCCACCTACACACATGTGTTCATCGCGCTGTGGGACGGAACGCCTGCGTTGCACGGGACGCTGATCGGGGGCACCGCGGCGATCGTCGAGTTCAGATTGAAAGGCGCGCCCGATCACTACCTCCGCCGCGGCCATCAGCTCCTGTCATCGGGCGGCGGCATGGTCGAGCACCTGGTGACTCCGCGCGCGAGCGCTGCTCCGCCTGCGGATGCCTTGACGTTCAAGATGCTCGTACCGGCGGATCGCACCAAGGAGTCGCTCGACCGTCTGCTTGGCCGGATGGATCTCTTCAATCGCGACGCGTCCGCGGCTGGATCAGACCTGCGTGAGAGCGCCGAACGGAGCGTCGCGCAGCTGCTGCATACGGACGAAGCGTCGCTGGAGAAGACGAAGGCGACACTCCCCCCCGCCTCTCTGCCGGTGCTCGAGCAGTACGCCGTGGCGGACGCGCTGTCGATCTCGTTCGGCCACCGCGAGCTGACAACCACGAAGCGCCTGTTTCTGGGCGTCTTCCTGGCCGGCGCCCTGCTCAACCTGCACACGTTCTTTTATCACGGCTTCTTCGGCCATCACGAGACGGCGACGCTCGGCGGCCGACTCATTGCCATGCCGTGGTTTCTGCTGTGCTTCCTCGCGCTGTCTGCCTACATTGCGCTCCGGCTGCATCGGCAGGCGGAGCAAGGCGAGTACCAGCAGAGGCATCTGGACTATCGCGCGCTCGCGGAGGCACTACGCGTCCAGTTCTTCTGGTCGGTCTGGGGGATCCGCGATGCCGTGGCGCATCGATATCTGCAGCGGCATCGCAGCGACCTCGAGTGGATCCGCTCGGCGCTTCTGGCTAGTGCGGTGCTGATGAGTGCAAAGGAAACCGACACGCCGCCGCGCCTGCCCTGGCCGGAACGCGTTCGCTTTCTGGTGACGCATTGGATTGGCGATCAACGGGCGTACTACGCATCCAAGGCGAACCGCGAGCGTCACACGTTCCATCGCGAGCGGGAATGGAGCGAGCGACTGCTGAAGGCCAGCGTCATCCTCCTCGCGGTTCTCGCCGCCGCTCTCACGATTCCTCTGATGATCCCGACGGAGTCGATGGATCAATTCCGCCATCTCGTTCTGCTTCCGGGGGTCGGAGCGGGCGTGGAGTACCTCACCGTCGTTCTGGCGGTTGCCGCAGGCCTCCTCGTCGGATTCGGTGAGCAACTCGCTAGAGCCGAACACGTCCGCGAGTTCACACGTATTGGCGAGCTGTTCGCCGCCTGCGAGCAGGAGATCGACGGCCACGTGCAGCGCCGCGATTGGGAGCGATGCACTCCGGTCGTGCTGGAAGTCGGCGAGCAGGCCTTGGACGAGAACGGTGACTGGCTGATTCTGCACCGCGAGCGGCCGCTCGAAGTGCCCCACGCCGGCTGACGCGACTTGCGATTTTGTAAGACGCGTCTCGCTTTACTGCCCAGAAAGCGGGCGCAAAAACGTGAAAATGGGCCACAGTCGAGCCGCCGATAAGGGTACGGGAGTTGCTTCAGTGAACCGCACGATGCTCCTGGAAAAGAATTCGTTCGGGTCGATTCTTCAGGCTGCACGAGAGCGCCGCGGCGTCACGCTGCAGGACCTTGCCGCCATGACGAACGTGCCGTCCGAGCTCTGGCGCGACTTCGAACGGAGCGACGTGGAGCTGTGGCCTGACCACCTGGACACGTCTGGCTGCGTCCGGCGGTACGCCGAGGCCGTTGGCCTCGACCCTGACACTGTCGCGGACCAATTCCGACGGCTGTATCCCCAGCGTGCGAATCGCGTCGAGCCGATCTTGCAGGCGCACCCGCACTCGTGCACGAGCTCGACTGACGAGCGGGGTTGAACACCGTTTACGCACATTTGCGCTCGCCGCTCTGCATGAGCCTTGCTACACTTGAACGGCAGGGTTCGGATTTCCCTCCTCCCTCCACCCAACCCATGACGTTGACGCGGACGTTGGTTTTCGCCGCACTTGTTGTGTCTACGCTGCTCGCTGTCGCGTGCGGTAGCGGCAGCACGGTCGAGATTCCGTACAGCACACTCAAGCAGCACATCGCTAGAGGCGACGTTGGCGAGATTCGCATGTCTGCCACGGAGGTGCGAGCGACGCCTACCGACGCCGCACGTCGTGCCGGCGCGCCGGACATGTGGTTGTCGACGCCGGTGCCGAACGACGACCTGGTCCCGTTGCTCGAGTCGAAGAACATCACGTACCAAGGCATCCGGCCCGACGATTCTCAGGCCCCGCTCATGCTCGGCATGCTCGCGGGCCTCGCACTCGTGGCGGCAATCGTCGTGTCGTACAAGCGCCTGAACCCGGTGACGTCGATGACGGCGCTGGCGCGCGGACGCCGCGCCAAAGATAAGAAGAAAACCGGCGCCTCAGAGGGATTCGAGATGGTGGCCGGCGTAGACGAGGCAAAGGAGGAGCTCGAAGAGATCGTCAAGTTCCTCCAGCACCCCGCGCAGTTCGCATCGCTGGGGGCGCGGGTCCCGAAAGGGGCGCTGCTGATCGGTCCTCCGGGCACCGGCAAGACGCTTCTCGCGCGAGCCGTTGCCGGTGAGGCCGGAGTGCCATTCTTCTCCGCGAGCGCTTCTGAGTTCATCGAGGTGTTCGTCGGCGTCGGCGCGGCCCGGGTACGCAAGCTGTTCGAACAAGCCAAGAGCAAGTCGCCAGCCATCGTCTTCATCGACGAGCTCGACGCGATCGGCAAGAGCCGCTCCGGCTCGCATGGAGGCGGAGGCACTGACGAACGCGAGCAGACGTTGAACCAGCTGCTCGTCGAGATGGACGGTTTCGACTCGCGCGACGGCATCATCGTGCTCGCCGCCACGAACCGGCCCGAGATATTGGACCACGCGCTGCTGCGGCCGGGGCGCTTCGACCGGCAGGTGCTGGTGGACCGTCCGGATGGGTCGGGACGCCACGCCATTCTTCAAGTGCATGCGAGAAAGGTGAAGCTTGCTGGAGACGTCGACCTTGAGTATGTCGCGCGGAGGACGCCGGGCATGGTCGGCGCCGATCTCGAGAACGTGCTGAACGAGGCCGCGCTGCTCGCGGCGCGCGGCGACAAGGCCGAGATCGGAATGCCGGAGCTGCACGCCGCCATCGACCGGGTCGTCGTCGGTCTCGAGCGGAAGAGCCGTCTCACGAACACCAAGGAGCGCCGGATCGTCGCGTTCCACGAGGCCGGGCACGCGATTGTCGCCGAACTGGCGCAGAGCGCGGAGCCAGTACACAAGGTTTCGATCGTCCCGCGGGGTTTGGCTGCGCTCGGCTACATGCAGCAAACGCCCGAGGACCGGCATCTGTTGCAGGAAGACGAGTTGATGGACCGGTTAGCTGTGCTGCTGGGCGGCCGCGCAGCAGAGCATGTGGCCCTCGGGAAATTCTCAACCGGCGCTGCCAACGATCTGGAACGTGCGACGAGCCTCGCGCGACGAATGGTGTGCGAATTCGGAATGTCGGACGCGATCGGGCCGGTGACGTTTCAATCGCATGATGCCCGCAACCGGCGTGCCGGCGATGCTGTGGGTGGCGAGTGGAGCGAAGAAGCGACCGAAAAGATCGAGGCCGCAGTGGAGGCGCTGATCCAGCGCGCGTTCGACAACGCCTGCGACACACTTACCCTCCACCGTGCGGTTCTCGACCGCACGGCGGAGGCTCTTCTCGTGCAGGGCAGCCTGGAACGAACTGAGTTCCTGGCGCTGCTCGGCAGGACCGCCTAGGTTTCGTCTTCAGTAGACCGCGGCGTCGTGCTGGCGATCTGCGGTCCCGTTCCACCACCGCCCATGTCCATGCCGGCGGCGCCATCGCTCTGAGGAATGTCTTCGTTGCCCCAGTGGCGCTTCCGCTCTCCTCGTACTTCAATTCCCTGAGCCACGCTGCCGTCCGATGGCGGATGAGGAAGCTTGCCTGGTCCCGCGTGACTGATGCCGAGCACATCGCCCGGCTGTTGATCTTTCTGATGGTTGTTTTTCACGACACTCTCCTTCCTGTTTGCAAAGGCAAGGTGCGTACCAAATGCCGATCACGATGCGCTCTGAGCGTTGGGCACAGGGCGTGCATTTGTTTCGTTCATGAGACAGACTCAGCTCCTCCTCCTCTGGCTGCTGCTCGCAACTCCCACTACTGGCTTTGCGCAGGACCCAGAGTCCCGAGAGGCTGCTGACTCCAGAACTCCTGGTTGGGCGACGAACATCCTCGATGTGTTCGAGAAGCCGCTGCATCCGGTCGTCGGTGGTGTCGTGTCAGGTGGCGGTCTGGGTGCAGGGATCGGCTACGACTCGCCAGACGGGCAGCGGTGGTATCAAAGCGCCGACGCCATGATGACCGTGCGTCGTTACTGGGCTGTTCGCGGCGAGGCCGGACGGAACTTTCAGTACAAGCGCTCTCAACTTGGTGTCTTGGGCGGAATCCGCCACATGGAACGGCTCGATTTTTTTGGTATGGGCCCGCGCTCCTCGGCAGACAATCGAGCGGCCTTCAGACTGCGTGAGAGCACCATCGGTGTACAGGGCGCGCATTTCGTCACGTCCGCTGTGAGACTCGGGGGAAGTGCATTGATCTATGTTCCCGATCTCGGTACCGGCAGACATGAAGGAATCCCTGCGATTGAGCGCGTGTTCACGGCCGCAGAAGTGCCGGGCCTGACTGCGCAGCCCACGTTCGCGCGGTACAGGGGATTCGCGGAGCTCGTCTACCCCGCCGTCAGCGACATTCGGAACCCGCTTCCCAGCGAAGGCTATCAAGGCACCTATCAACTGGCAGTCGAGTCGATTCAGGACCAGGACACCGGGCGCCACAGCTTTCATCGGTGGGAGACCGAACTTCAGCAGCGCATCCCTGGAGTCGCGCCCGGTCAACGGCTGACGCTCCATGGGCTTCTGGCAGCGACCGAGCCAGGCGCCGATGTGCCTTTCTACCTCCTCTATCCTCTCGGCGGCAGCGGCGGACTCAAGGCCTTTCGTCCGGATCTGATGGGAAGCGACGACACCCGTGCGACGCTGCGGCGTACCGCAACTACCGCTTTCGCGATCGCAACCTTCTGCTGATGCAAGCCGAATATCGCATTCCGGTGCTCACAAGCGTGCACGCCACGGTGTTCGTCGACGCAGGTCAGGTGGCGCCCCAGGTGTCTGGGCTGTTCCGTGATCTCAAAGCCGATGCGGGGTTCAGTCTGGCGTATGTCCGCAACGGCAAGTCGCTGGGCCGAGTGGATGTGGGGTTTGGCGGCGAGGGGATGCGAGTGTTCTGGAGCGTCGGTGCCCTGACTGACTAGGAGGAAACCGCCGCCACTTCGGTGCGTTCGTCCTGCTTGTCCTTCGCCTTCTCGGCCTTCTTGCCCGTTTCGGTCTTCGCCCAGTCTTTCTCGAACAAGTCGCGGAACTGGCGCGCCGCTGCCCGCTCCCTGACGACGACCCCCACCTCGCGCCGTTTGTCGAGCTCCAACGCGCGCAGGCTCATGCTGCCGAGAAACAGCTCCTGCTGATCGCGAAGGATTGCGCGCACGTGCAGACGCATACCCGGCATTTTCTCCGAGGTCAGACCCGCGCCTTTCTTCCCGACCTTGCCGATGATGCGGACGTCGACGCCTGCCTTCACGCGATCGAGGAGCAGCTTGACCATCTGGCGATCGCTGACCTTCATGTCGTAGATCAGAAGCTCCTTCTTGGCGCGCCTGATGAACTCTGCGAGACCCGTTCGGGCGTTCTCGGGGCTGACGAGCAGCTGATCGCACGCTGCGGTGTAGGGCTTTCTGGTTGAGTCGGCTTCGAAGAGCTTGATGGCCTCCGAGACGATCGTCTTGTTCTTGGTCGCAACAGCGAGGCTTCGGCTCTTCTCGGCGTCGAGCCGCGTGAAGTTGAAAGCCAGCGTGTAGAGCGTCTCTCGATCGATCAGGAGCATCTTGTTGTGATAGCGCAGCAGATCGTCGTCTGTTCGCGAGACGGTGACGCCCGCGGCAAGAAGGTCGAGCTCGAGTCTACGAAGCCGCTTTGCGCCGCCGCCGGTGGTATGCGCGATGAGCGCGTGCACCTTGACGCCGCGCGTCACGGCGCTCTCTAGTGCCTTCTGCAGCTCCCGCAGATCGAATCGGAAGACCGTGACGGCGATTTCTTTTGTGGCTTTCTTGATGGCGACGACAAGAGGGGTCAGGCCATCTTCGGGCGCAACGATGAGCTCCATGCTGGCCTCAGGCTGCCTTCTTCTTGTCCGTTGTCTTCCACTCGACGCCAGTGCCCGGGTCCGGGTCGAGCGCCATGATCTCGGCCGAGATCGCGTCGGTCTTGAGCTCCATCGGCATCTCGACCATGTACGAGAACTCAGCCGGGTTCGTCTCTCGCAGCTCGTACTTCACGCGCCGGCGGCGCAGCAGCGCTTCGATCTTGGGCTGAAGCTTCGTCGCCTCCTTCGCTTTCACATCCAGGATGAACTGCTGACGCGCGCGCGGCTCGAACGACTCGATGATCCAGAGGACCACCATGAGAAACCCTGTCCCGAACAATGCGACCCCGTAGACGCCGATGCCGCAGGCGAGGCCGACCGCCAGCGTCGTCAGCATGACGCCGGCATCTTTGGGGTCGTCCACTTTGGCGCGGTAGCGGACGAGGCCAGCCGCGCCAACGACACCGAACGCGCGCGCCAGGCTGGTGCCGACGACGATCATCACGAGCGCGCCGATGATGGCAAGGATGATCTGCGTCTGCACGACCTGCGACGACCGCTTGGGAGTGCCGCGCCGCTTTGGCCGCAGCGCCAGGACGGTTCCAAGCAGCGTCGCGAGCGGCAGCGAGACCAGCGTGTGGAGATCGACTTCCAGCGTGCCGAGAGACTGACGCCCGATCTCTTCGGTGATGCCGAACGGCTTATTGGCGTCGCCGGGGGGCGCCTGCTGGACAACGGCCGGCGGTCCCGGCACGGTAGCGCCAGGACCATCCGGCGGCGGCACCGGCGCCTGGGCGAGAGCCCTCGATGCGCTCAGAACGATCAGCAACCCCAACGCCGCGCGACCGATTTTGGTGTTCATGCGAACCGCCCTGTCGCGATAGCAAGACGCTCGCCACGCCTGTCGAACCCATTTCCCGCACTTCCGGCCTATTCGATGTCTGCGATCACGACACTCGCCGCCTACGGCTTCGAAACGTCAGGCGGATCTTCGCCAAGCGCCGTCGCCAACTCGATCTGATGCTCCTGCTCCTGCTTGAGAATGTCCCGGATGTGTTCTGCCATGGCGAACTCGCCTAACGCCTCGCACTGGCGAACCCGCTCGCGATAGTTCCGGACCGTGTCGTTCTCATTGGCGAGATCGAACCGCAGCATGTCTTTCGCCTTGTCCGATGTCTTGACGGGCTTGGGGGTCACAGCCGGGTCTCCCCCGAGGTAGTCGATGAGCTTCGCCACGGCAAGCGCGTGACTGAGCTCCTCTGCGGCGTGCTTTTCCAGCTCCTTTGCAATCGCCATGTACTCGGCGCCCTTGCCTTGCTTCAGGTTTCTCTGACGGGAGGTCGTGTGGCGAAGAGGCGGAGCCGGCGGCGGGCGGGAGCCAAGGTGCCGCCGCCACGCAAACGGCGGCGCGGGAGCAAGAAACGCTGACTGAGCCGTTCGGCCTTCCCCTTACGCATTTCGAGTCAGGAGGCCGAATGGCACTTGCATTTGTTGAGGCCCGGCGCAGCTACAAGGGGCTGCTGACCGGCATCGAACGCCGCGTCCTGATCTGGCTAGCGGAGCGGATGCCCCGCTCGGTCAATTCCGACCACCTGACGATCCTGGGTCTCGCCTCGATGCTCTTCGTCGGGCTGGCCTTTGCCGCGTCGAGCCGATTCCCGCCGGCCCTCGTTCGCGGTCGTCGTGTTCCTGGCGCTCAACTGGTTTGGCGACAGCCTCGACGGCACGCTGGCCCGGGTGCGCGGACATCAGCGGCCGCGTTATGGCTTCTACGTCGATCACATCCTCGACACGCTTGGCGTGCTCTTCGTGCTTGGCAGGGCTCGCGGTCTCTGGTCACATGGCGCCGCTCGTCGCGGCGGGCGTTTCTGGTGGCGTATTACATCCTCGGCATCGAGGTGTACCTGGCGACCTACTGCCTCGGGCACGTTCCGCATGTCGTTCTGGGGATGGGGACCGACCGAGCTGCGTATTCTGCTCGCGGCTGGCTCACTCACGCTGCTCGTGAAGCCGACCGTGACGATCGCGGGAGCGTCGATGCGGCTCTTCGATGTCGGAGGCGTTGTCGCCATCGCCGGACTGCTGCTGACCGCGGCGGTGTCGATTGCCTCGAATACAAGGGCGCTGTACGTCGCGGAGCCTCTTCCCGACCGCTAGGGGTCCTAGTGGCCCGACTGGCCGCTGAGATGCTTCACGACTTCGCCGATCACGCCTTTGGCATCGCCAAAGAGCATGAGCGTGTTGTCGGCGAAGTACAGCTCGTTCTCGATGCCGGCGAATCCAGGTTTCATCGAGCGCTTGATGGCGAGCACGACTTTGGCTTTGTCGGCGTCGATGATCGGCATGCCGAAAATAGGACTGTTCTTGTCGAGCCTCGCGGCCGGATTGACGACGTCGTTGGCCCCGATGACGAGGGCGACATCGCATTGCGGCATCTCGGGATTGATGTCGTCCATCTCGACGAGCCGATCGTAGGGGATCTCCGCTTCTGCGAGGAGCACGTTCATGTGGCCGGGCATACGGCCGGCGACCGGGTGGATGGCGAACTTGACGTCGACGCCGCGTTTCGCCAGCTGCTCGTAGAGATCGTGGACCCGGTGCTGCGCCTGTGACACCGCCATCCCGTATCCGGGAATGATGACGACGGTTGACGCGTTCTCGAGCAGCTGAGCGGCGTCCTCTGGCGTGGCGCTCTTCGCCGTGCGCTGCTCGACCTGACCTGAAGCCGCCGCGACCTGGCCGAACGCGCCGAACAGTACGTTGGTGAACGAACGGTTCATCGCCCTGCACATCACGATCGACAGGATCAGGCCCGAGGCGCCGTCGAGCGCGCCGGCGGTGATGAGCAGCTTGTTCTCCATCACAAATCCCATCGCCACCGCGGCAAGCCCGGCATACGAATTCAGAAGCGAGATTACAGTCGGCATGTCCGCGCCCCCGATCGGCAGCACGAGCAGGACCCCGAATAGCAGCGCGAACACGATCAGGAGCGGGAACAAGTACGTGCGGCTGGGATCGACGATGAGCAGCCCCACGACGACGACGGCCGCCCCCAGCAGAAGAAAGTTGATGACGTTCTGGCCTTTGTAGGTGATGGGCCGCGTCGGGATCACTTCCTGCAACTTGCCGGCGGCCATCAGGCTCCCGGTGCATGTCAAATAGCCGAGGATCACCTCGAGACCGATCGCTCCCATGCGGAACGTCGTCAACTGGTCGTGCTCGGCCCAGAGGTAGTACTTCGCCGTGCCGACGAGTCCGGCGGCCAGACCGCCGAACGCGTGCGACAGCGCGGTCCGCTGCGGCACCGCGGTGAGCGGCACCCACGACAGCGGAATGCCCGCGAGCGCGCCGAGCACGAAGGGGATCGCGATCCAGCTGTATCCCAGGATCAGCGGGTGCATCAGCGTGCCGACGATCGCGAGCGCCATGCCGCCGACGCCGGCGAACACGCCGCGGCGCGCGGTGATCGGGATCGCTCATCCACTTGAGGGAGAAGATGAAGAGCGCCGTCGCGACGAGGTAGACCAGCTGGATGAGCTGATCGATCACCTGACGCCACCCCGAGCCTGTGGGGCGGGCTCCCGGCGCTTGAACATCTTGAGCATGCGGTCGGTGATCAGGAACCCGCTCACGATGTTCGTCGTCGAGGCGAACACCGCGATGCCGCCGAGCACCGTGCTAAGGGTCGATTCTTGTTCGCCGGCGAGGAGAATCGCACCGACCACCGCGATGGCCGAGATGGCATTGGTGAGCGACATCAGGGGAGTGTGCAGGAGCCGCGAGACGCGCCGGATCACGTCGAGGCCGATGAACGTGGCCAGCATCAGCACGAACAGCCCGTCCAGAAAATTGAACTGCATACGGCCGGAATCTTACATCATAAGATCTGTAGCCTCGTGGCGTCCGAGTCGCCGTCCCCCTTCGTCGCGCTTCAGCATCGCAACTTCCGGCTCCTCTGGATCGGGCTGCTGATCTCGTTCTCGGGATCGATGATGCAGACGGCGGCGATCTTGTGGCACGTCTCGCTGCTGGTGCCCCCGGACCAGCGAGCGATCGCGCTCGGGCTCGTCGGGCTCGTGCGCCTCACCCCAATCATCGTGTTTTCGATTGCCGCCGGTACGCTCGCTGACGCATCCGATCGCCGGCGGATGATGCTCGCTACACAGACAGCGATGGCGCTCACCGCGTCTGCGCTGGCGCTGCTCTCGTTTCGTGGGATCAGTCAACCCTGGCCCATCTACGCGCTCGCCGCGCTGGGCGCAGCTGGCGGGGCGTTCGACGGCCCCGCGCGGCAGTCCCTCGTGCCAAACCTGGTGCCGCGAGAGCACCTGCCGAATGCGATCAGCCTGAACGCCATCATGCTGCAGGTGGCGTCGGTTGTCGGCCCGTCGATTGGAGGGCTGCTCATCGCAACGCTCGGCGTGGCATGGGCTTACGCGCTCAACGCGGTCAGCTTTGCCTTCGTCATCGTCGCGCTGCTCATGATGCGCGACGTACCCGCGCGCAATCCGGCAGAGGCCAGCGACGTGAGCCTCCGGTCGATGCGCGAGGGGATCGGCTTCGTGTTCAGCGCACCGCTCATCCGTTCGACGATGCTGCTCGATTTCTTCGCAACGTTCTTCTCGTCGGCGACAGCGTTGCTGCCGATCTTCGCGCAGGATGTGCTACGCGTCGGCGCGCGGGGATACGGCTGGCTCTACGCGGCGCCATCGATCGGTGCCCTGCTGACGAGCGCCGTGATGGTGCACGCGGTCGAACGGATTGACCATCGTGGGCGCGTCTTGCTCTGGGCGATCACGGTATACGGCCTCGCCACGATCGCGTTCGGGATCTCGACCTCGTTCTGGCTCACGTTCCTCTGCCTGGCGGTGACCGGAGCGGCCGACACGGTGAGCATGGTGCTGCGGAACGTCATCCGGCAAATCAACACGCCCGATCACCTGCGCGGCCGCATGATCGGCGTCAACATGGTGTTCTTCCAGGGAGGCCCGCAGCTCGGCGAACTCGAAGCCGGGGTCGTCGCGCAGTGGGTCGGCGCGCCGGCGTCTGTGGTGATCGGAGGCGTCGGCTGCCTTGCCGCCACAGGATGGATCGCGTCGCGCACGCCGGCGCTGCGTCGCTATCGAAGGCACGTTCATTGACGTCGTCGAACGAGCCGATTACGATCCAGGCTCGATGAATCGGTATACGAGCCGGACGCCGCTCCCTGAACGTCTGAACCGCCTCGACGAGCTCGCCGCCAACCTCTGGTGGAGCTGGCAGAAGGCTACCCGCACGGTCTTTCGCGACCTCGACTATCAGCTGTGGCGCAGTACCGCGCACAATCCCGTTCGCATGCTCTGGCTGGTGACGCAGGAGCGTCTCGAGCAGATGGCGCGCGATCCCGAGTTCCTCCAGTCGTACGACCGCGCTGTGGCGGGACTCGAAGCCGCGTACTCGGCCAGGAACACATGGATGGCCCGGCAGTTCGGCGATCTTCAGAACAGCCCGATCGCGTACTTCTCCGCCGAGTTCGCGATTCATCAATCGCTGCCCATCTACGCCGGGGGACTCGGCGTGCTCGCCGGCGATCATTGCAAGGAGGCGAGCGATCTCGGCGTGCCTCTCGTCGGAGTCGGCTTCATGTATCCGCAGGGCTACTTCCACCAGACGATCTCCGGCGAGGGCTGGCAGCAGGAGGTCTACGAGCGGCTCAATTGGCCCGACGTGGCGATCGAGCAGGCGCTCAAACCCGATGGGGCGCCGTGTGTCGTTGCGGTTCCGCTTGGCGATCGCGCGGTGCTGACGAACGTGTGGCGCGTCGCGGTTGGCCGCGTCAATCTGTATCTCCTCGATACCGACCTTGACGAAAACGAGCCGCAGGACCGCGAGCTCTCTGCCCGTCTCTACGGTGGCGACCGCGAGATCCGGCTCCAACAGGAGATCGTGCTCGGCATCGGCGGCGTGCGCGCGCTGCGCGCGCTCGGGATCGCGCCGACGGCGTGGCACCTCAACGAAGGGCATGCCGCGTTCGTCGTCCTGCAGCGCATTCACGAACACATTACGGCGGGGTTGAGTTTCGACGAAGCGGTGGACGCCGTCCGCCGGACGACGATTTTCACGACGCACACGCCGGTGGCCGCGGGCCACGATGCCTTCGCGGTCGACCGCGTGGAGCATCACATGCAAGCCGCGTGGGGACAGCTGACGGATCACCGCGAGCGCTTCCTCGCGCTCGGCGAGCACAACGGGCAGTTCAACATGACGGCGCTGGCGCTCCGGACGTCCGACTTCGCCAACGGCGTCAGCCGGCTCCACGGCGACGTGACGCGCTCCATGTGGGAACCCCTGCTGGCTGAGCGGCTGCACACCGGCCAGCGCCCGCTCACGAGCATCACCAACGGCGTGCATGCGCCAACGTGGCTCTCGCTCGAGATGGCGCAACTCTTCGAGGGGCAGTTCGGATCCGACTGGCACGAGCAGCAGGACGACCCAGAGTTCTGGAACGCCGTGCTCGCGATCTCGGACGAGGACCTCTGGAACGCCCGAACCGCGCTGAAGCGGTATCTGTTCGCATTCATTCGCCAGCGCGCGCGCAAGCGATGGGCGGAGGAAAACGTGAGCGCGGCCGCAGTGGTCGCTGCCGGGCCGCTCCTCGACCCAGGCGCGCTGACCATCGGCTTCGCGCGGCGTTTCACGGCCTACAAGCGCCCAGAGCTGATCTTCCGCGATCGTGAGCGGTTGATCCGCCTGCTGGCGTCGCCGCGCCGGCATGTGCAGATCGTCTTTGCGGGCAAGGCCCATCCGGCCGATGACGCCGGCAAGCGCCACTTGCAGCAGATCTACCGGAACGCCATCGATCCGAGTTTTGGCGGACGAATCGCCTTCGTCGACGACTACGACCTGCACGTCGCTCACTTTCTCACTCAGGGCTGCGACGTCTGGCTCAACACCCCGCGCAAGCCTCTCGAGGCCAGCGGCACGAGCGGCATGAAGGCCGGCCTCAACGGCGTGCCTCACCTGAGCATCGGCGACGGCTGGTGGGCCGAGGGTTACAACGGATCGAACGGCTGGGTGATCGACGGCGGGAAAGACATGAGCAATCCAGACGAACAGGACGCCGCCGATGCGGACGCGCTGTATCGCCTGCTCGAAGAACAGGTGGTCCCCACCTACTATCAGCGCGACGCACAAGGAGTCCCGCATGCGTGGCTGCGGATCGTGCGGGAATGCATCCGCACGGTCATTCCCCGGTTCTGCGCCGCCCGCATGGTCAAGCAATACGTGACCGACATGTACGTGCCTGCCGCTCTCCAGGCGAAGGATTCAGGTGCCCCGCAAGTCCGTCGCTAAGACTCGCTGCGCCCTTTGCGACGCAAAGGAAGTGTCCGAGCCGCGAGGCGACGAACGGTACTGCCGGAACTGCTGGGACAAGAAGATCGCGATTGAGGAGATCGTCGCCCGCGAGTTCGCGTTGAAGCGGTATATCCGCGCGCACAGCGCGGAGAAGTACCTGATCTACCACTCCACGACGAAGCGTCCCTGCGGCCAGCTGATCGTCGTCGACGACGGCTACGACCTGTTCCTGACGATTGTGCTCTACCCCAACTTCGGGTGGGACGAGCCGGCGTACCACCTGGAGGGAGACCCCGAGGGCCGCACGTTCGCCGAAATCCTGGTCGACGTGGTGGCCACGGAGGTGATCGAGCCCTGGGGCGGCGGAAAATGGCACCTCGAAATCATCCGATCCGTCACCCCCGAGCCTGAGGACTGGAACGGCGAGATGTAGCGGTATAATGCGTCTGTTTCCACGCTTTTCAAGGAGTCGAAAATGCGCGTCCGAACTGTACTAGCCCTCGCGGCCTCTGTTGCCCTGCTGGCGCCAGCCGCCGTCGTGCTCCAGGCCCAGGCCCAGACCACTCCGGCGCCGGTGCTGAAGAAATCCGCGCCGCCGCTTCGCGGTACGGCCGAGCTCGGCTTTGTCCAGACGGCCAAGCGCGACGGCAACACCATCGTCACGATCTTCCAGGTCAAGAACATGTCCGCGACCAACGCCATCGTCGGGCTGCAGATCACGGAGTTCTGGTACGACAAGGCGGGACAGCCGCTGCAGGGGACCGGCGATCGTCAGAGGCTGCGAGCGCCGCTCCAGCCGCTGGATATCGCGACGATCACTCTTCGCTCGCCGGCAGTTCCCGGCATGACATCGCCGCAGTACAAGTTCGAGCAGAACAACGGAACCGTGAAGCCGGTAAAGCTGACCTCGATCAAGGCTGGACCGAACACGTAGAGCTATTTTGCGGCAGCCTCGACAAACCGGACCGGGCCGTCGTGCCTGGAAACTGACACGAGATGGAACGGCTCGGTCAGAATCTGCGCCGCCATCGTTCCGCGGCCGGGCTCACGCCGAGCGACTTCGACAATCAGATCCTTCCCCTGTGGACGGACGTCAACGATGTCCACCCGATAGCCGGTGCTCGGCTTGCTGCCGAGGAATACGCCCACAACCATCTGCTTGCTGAAATCGATCGACGGCAGCTTCTCCGTGGGCGCATGCTCTTTCCACAGGGTCTTCCATTCGGCGGCTGTTCGCACCACGATCTCTGCAGCAAGCTGGCGGCCGCTTGCATCGCCTCTCGCAATCGTGACGAACGCATCCTGCGCGCCGATGGCCGCAGCCAGAAGCACCGCGAAAAGAGCCGCCAACAGGCTTCGTTGCGGGCGGTTATTCATAGGCAACCATTATAGACAGACCAATCCCCCGAGCCGGGCGTCATAGCAGTAGGAACGGCTATACTGAATTTTCATGCCGTTCGACGTGGCAGCGGTGCAGCGCGCGCTCCAGGATGCCAGACTCGACGGCTGGCTGCTCTACGACTTCCACGGATCGAATCCCATCGCGGCGCGCCTGCTCGGCACCGCCGATCGCGGCAAGATGACGACGCGGCGGTGGTTCTACCTGGTGCCCGCCGCCGGCCAGCCGCGAGGCCTGGTGCACGCGATCGAGCGGCATTCGCTCGGGTCGCTTCCGGGGGATCGCCGTGTGTATGCGGGGCGCGAACAGTTGGACGCCGGCCTCACGGAGTTGCTGGGCGGCATGACGCGGATTGCGATGGAGTATTCCCCGGATTGCGCAATCCCCTACGTGTCGCGCATCGACGCGGGAACAATGGAACTGGTGCGGAAGCGCGGCATCGAGGTCGAGTCGTCGGGAGACCTCGTGCAGCGCTTCGAGGCGGTTTGGGACGACCACGCGCTGGCGACACATCGGGAGGCGGCCGAGGCCCTGTATCGGATAAAGGATCGCGCGTTCGCAACCATCGCGCGGGGCGTTCGCGCGGGAGAGCCGATCACGGAAGTCACTGTCCAGCGGCAGATGGCCGAGTGGTTCGAGGAAGAGGGACTCGTGAGCGACTCAAAGCCGGTGGTCGCGGCGCAGGAAAACGCCGGGGATCCCCACTACATGCCGACCTCGGGTCGCGCCATCGGGGCGGGCGAGCTGGTGCTGCTGGACCTGTGGGGCAAGAGGCGTGAAGACCCGCGAGCGGTCTATGCCGATATTACCTGGGTGGGGTTCACGGGCAAGAGTATCCCGGGCAAGATGAGCGAGGCATTTGAGGCGATTCGGCAGGCACGGGACGCGGCGGCCTCGCTCGTACAGGACGCCGCCAAGACCGGCAGCGACCTGCGGGGCTGGCAGGTCGATCGCACCGCCCGGGGCGTCTTAGAACAGGCAGGGTTCAAGGAATGGATTCTGCATCGTACCGGCCATAGCCTCGGGCGCGACGTGCACGGCAACGGCGTGCATATGGACGACTACGAGACCCACGACGACCGGCGACTGTTGCCAGGGACCGGATTTACCATCGAACCAGGGGTTTACTGCGACTCCTTCGGCGTGCGCACGGAGATCAACATGTTTTACGGGACGCACGACGCCTGCGTGACCGGCCCCGTTCAGACGGAGATCGTGAGCCTCGTGTAAGACTGATTACGGATAGGGGGCGTCCGGCGCCGCCGGACCTTGGGAGGTTTAGGCTATGTCTTGGTTTGGTTCATCTTCGCGGAAAACAACTTTCTTCTACGTCGTCTTGATTGCCATGGCTTCGCTGGTCGTGGGGATGGTCATCGCCTCGAGGCTCGACCTGTCGCCCACGTCATCGGCGCAGACGCTGGCGATTCCGGCGACCAATAGCACGCCGCTCAGCGGCCCGGTCGATGCCACGACCTTCCGCGCTATCGCGAAGGCACAGTCGCCAATGGTCGTCAGCATCCGGACCGAATCGCGCCAGCGCACTCAGGATTTGAGTGACTTCTTCGGTGGCGGCGGCGGAGACGACCTGCTGGAGCGGTTCTTCGGACCAGGTCGCGGACAGGGTCAGGCACCCACTCCGCGTCGCCAGGCGCCGCGCGAGCGGCTCACGCAGGCCGCGGGGTCGGGCTTCATCATCAACAAGGACGGCTTCATCCTGACGAACAACCACGTGGTGGAAGGCGCCACGAGAATCTCGGTTCAGTTCTTCGGTGAACAGGAGGACGAGTACGAAGCACGAGTCGTCGGCCGCGATCCATTGACCGACAGCGCGCTGCTGCAGCTCGTCGAAAAGCCGAATCGCGAGCTGCCCGTCGCAAAGTTCGGCGACTCGAGTCTGATGGAGCCGGGCGATTGGGTGATGGCGATCGGCAATCCGTTCAACCTGACGCACACGATCAGCGTCGGCGTGATCAGCGCAACGGGCCGGCCGTTCCCCGTCGCCGAGCAGCGGAGCGCCAACGTGCTGCAGACCGATGCGGCGATCAACCCTGGAAATTCCGGCGGGCCGCTGCTGAACCTGCGCGGCGAGGTCGTCGGCGTGAACACGGCCATCTACAGCAGCGGGTCGGCGCTGGGTGGCGGGGGGAACATCGGCATCGGCTTCGCCATCCCCATCAATACTGTTCGCGACGTGCTGCCGGGCCTTCGTGCGGGCAAAATCACACGCGGACGCATCGGCGTGCAGGTGCGCGCGATTTCGGCCGATGACGCTGAGGCGCTCGGCCTCAAGGATCGGCGAGGAGCGTTCGTGGCCGCCGTGGTGCCGGGAGGACCAGCCGCCGCCGCCGGCATCGAAGCCGGGGACGTGATCGTCGACTTCAACGGCCGCTCGGTCGTGCGCAGCGACGATCTGCCGCAGATTGTCGCCACGACGCCGCCTGGATCGAACGTGGCGGTACGAGTTCTTCGCGACAGCAAGGAGCGGTCACTCAACGTCAGGGTGGAGGAGCTCGACCTCGATGTCGAGAACACCCGCCAGGCGGCCGCAGGCGACACGGGCGGCGACACCGGATCGGGATTCGGCATCACGCTCAACAACGTGACACCGGACATGGCGCGCCAGTTCGAGCTGCCGCCGGGAACGCGCGGGGCGCTGATTACCGACGTCGATCCCGAGACACCCGCCGGGCGCGTGCTGGCGGCGGGCGACGTGATTCTGCAGATTAACCGCCAACCGGTGTCGAGCGCGAGCGAGGCCGGGAGCGCGCTTCGCGCCGTTCCGGCCGGACGCGCGGTCGGTCTCCTGATCCTGCGGCGAGGCCAGGAGCAGTTCGTCACCATGCGCAAGCAGTAATGATTGAGCTCCGCGATCTGATTGCCGATCGCATCAAGGCGAGCGGCCCAATCAGCTTCGCGGAGTTCATGGAAGTTTCGCTGTATCACCCAGAGCTCGGGTACTACGCCCGCGCCGCCCAGAGAACCGGGCGCGCGGGCGATTTTTTTACCAGCGTCGACGTTGGACCTATCTTTGGAGAGCTGCTGGCCAGGCAGTTCGCAGAGATGTGGCGCGCGCTCTCGTGCCCTCCGGCGTTCGACCTCGTCGAGGCCGGCGCCGGCAACGGACGGCTTGCACGCGATGTGCTGGACGGTGCGCACCGTGCGGATCCCGAGTTCTACTCCACGATTCGTTTGTCGCTGGTCGAACAGTCGGCGACCGCTCGCACTGTTCACTCCGAGAGCCTCGGACCCCACGCGGCTCTACTGAGTCACAGCTCCCCTGTCCTTCCCGAGGAAATCGAGGGCGTGATCTTCGCCAACGAACTGCTGGACGCTCTGCCTACCCACGCCGTTGCCATGACCGACACGGGCCTGCGCGAGATTTTTGTCGGCCTGGCCGACGGGCCGGAACCGGCGAGGCACGTCGAATTCGTCGAACACTTCGAGGAGCTTTCCACACCGCGCATTGCAGAGTATCTGTCTCGCGCCGGCGCCGTAATGCACCAGGGCGCGCGCGCGGAAGTGAACCTTTCGGCCGAGGACTGGATCGCGAGGGCCGCTCAATCGGTGCGCAGGGGATTCATGCTGCTCATCGACTACGGCCATGACGAAGGGGAGCTCTACAGCGGCTCGCATGCGACCGGTACTTTGACCAGCTTTCGGCGGCACGTACAAACCGCTGACCTTCTTCAGCAACCAGGAGAGTGCGACCTCACCGCCCACGTCGATCTCAGCGCCGTCACTCGCGCCGCCGAACGCGCCGGCCTCGACGTGCTGGGCCGGCTCGATCAGACCTATTTTCTGATTGGGCTCGGCGCGGCCGAGATCGACGGGCTCCCACTCAAGCAGCGCCTTGCGCTGAAGACCCTTCTGCTGCCCGGCGGGCTGGGGAGCACGCACAAAGTGCTGATGTTCGGGAAGCAGGTTGGAAGGCCCGCGCTGAAAGGGCTGTCCTATAGAGTGCGAATGACGTGATCTGGATCGGACTGTGCGTCCTCCTGCTCTCCGAAGGAGGCATGCTCGCGAAAGTCGAACCGTTCTGGACGTGGCACACGCCGATTGCGTGGACGGGCTACATTCTGTTCGTCGACGGAGTCATCTCCCGGCAACGCGGCACCTCGTGGTTGACCACAGACGGACGCGAATTCGCGTTCCTCGCCATTGCATCGATCCCGCTGTGGCTCGTCTTCGAGGCCTACAACCTGCTCATTCGCAATTGGCACTACATCAATCTTCCCGACGATCCTCTCGTCCGCTATGCGGGATATGCCTGGTCGTTTGGGACGATCTCGCCCGCGATCTTCGTGACGGCCGAACTGATCGCGGCTTTGCGAGACTCGCCTTCCAGCGCACCGGTTGAAGGACGGCCTGCTAGATCTGACAACGAGTATCGATTGGCCGATCACGTGCTCATCGCCATTGGAGCCCTGATGCTGCTATGGCCCATCGTCTGGCCTTCTCCCTATCTCGCCGCGCCAGTCTTTCTTGGTTTCGTTTTTCTGCTGGATCCGATCAACGCGCGGCATGGCGACCAATCGCTGCTGGGCGATATCCGCAGAGGCTGTTGGCACCGAATGCAGAACCTGCTCGCAGGCGGCTTCATTTGCGGAGTCTTGTGGGAATTCTGGAACTACTGGGCTCGCGCGAAATGGATCTACACGGTCCCGATCCTGGGCGACCTGAAGATTTTCGAGATGCCGGTACTGGGATATTTCGGCTTTCCCCCGTTCGCGCTCGAATGTTTTGTGATGTACGTCTTCGTGCGGCGCCTCGTCTGGCGTCGTCCGGGCCGGGAGATCGGCCTCTAAGCCGTTCATCCGAAAGGATTCACAGCTTCTCGATCATTCGTCCGAAAAAAACCCGCCGCGCTGGTTTCGCGGGCGTTAGAATCCGTCACGATGTCGCCGTCGTTGGAACGGGAGATCAAGCTCGCGTTTCGAGATGCGCGAGAGGCGCGCGCGGCGATTCTGGCAACCGGGGCCACGCCGCTGCGCGGACGAAGACTGCAAGAAGACTGCCTCCTCGACACTCCTGATGACTGCCTGCGCAGGCGGCGATGCGTACTACGTGTGCGAATGGAAAGCGGCAAAACCATCCTGACGTTCAAGGGCCCGGTCCAGGAGTCGAGGATGAAAGTGCGCGAGGAGCTGGAGACGGTCGTCGGCGACGGCCTGCTGCTCCTTCGTGTGCTCGAGGAGCTGGGATACCGCGTCTGGTTTCGGTACCAGAAGTACCGAGAGGAGTTTGCGCACGAAGATGTCACCGTTGCCGTCGACGAGACGCCGGTGGGAACCTTCGTCGAGATCGAAGGAAGCGATAGCGGCATACGCGCGATGGCCACGGCATTGGCCAGAAATCCGGACGACTACGTCACTGATTCGTACCGCGGGCTGTACGTGAAACACTGTGCGAGCCACGGCCTCCCGCTTTCCGACATGCTTTTCGAGGACGTCTAACTGGCGGATACGGCACTCATCCTAACTGCGGGGCTTGGCACGCGCCTGCGGCCCCTGTCCTCCGTTCGCGCAAAAGCTGCGGTTCCGGTTGCGGGCGAGGCGATCGCGCGGCGGATTGTGCGCTACGCGCACAGCCAGGGCGTGCGGCGCGCCGTGCTGAACCTCCATCATCTGCCCGAGACGATCACGGCGCTCGTCGGCGACGGCAGCGATCTCGGCGTCGGCGTGCAGTACTCCTTCGAATCGCCGGTGCTCGGGTCCGCCGGCGGGCCCCGAAAGGCGCTGTCGCTACTCCCCGATGAGGATTTCTTCATCATCAACGGCGACACGCTGACCACCGTCGACTTCGCGGCGCTCGAGGCTCACCACCGCGAGACGGGCGCGCTTGCCACGATCGCCGTGATTCCGAACCAGTGGCCAGACCGATACAGCGGATTGATTCTGGATTCCATCGGCCGGTTCCACAGCGTTGCCCCCCGGGGCTCGCACGCGCGCTCGTACCACGTGGTGGGGGTACAGATGGCGCACCCTTCGGCGTTCGCGCGCCTGCCGCTCAACGAGCCGGCGGAGAGCATCTCGGGAGCCTACCGGGGCCTCGTTGCTGAAAACCCGGGCGCCGTGCGCGCGTTTCTCTGCGGATCCGAGTTCGTCGACATCGGCACGCCCAAGGACTACCTCGAGGCGTCGGCGGTAATCGGCCACCGTGAGGGGAAGCCGTTTCCGCACGTCGGGGAAGGCTGCGACATCGACCCGACAGCAGACCTCAGCGACAGCATCTTGTGGGATCGCGTACGCATTGGCGCACGCGCGGCGCTCCGCCGTTGCATCGTCGCGGACGATGTGGAGATTCCGGCTGGAGCGACGTTCGAAAACTGCGTCATCATTCAGAAAGCAGGCACGTTGGAATTCTCGGATCTCACCCATGTCTAGCGATCGCATCGCCGAATGCCTCGACCGCGCGCGGCTGTCGGGACCACACGTACGGGTGGTGCCGCTCACGGGCGATGCGTCGACGCGGCAGTATTTCCGGATCCTGCGCCCCGACAATCCGTCGGTGGTGCTCGCCGTGTACGAGGCGCCGTTCAAGTTCAACGAACTATCCTTCGTAAACGTCTGGCGCCTGTTTGAGCGTGTTCCGCTGCCCGTGCCGGCCATCGCTGGCCACGCCGACGACCTGGGCATTCTCATCCTCGAAGACCTCGGCGACATCACCCTCCAGGCCCATCTCGGCGTCACCCAGCCAGCCGGCCACGACGCGCTCTACAGGCAGGCAGTCGACTTCATCTTCCGCCTGCAGCGCAGGGGCGCGGAGCTTCGAGTCGGACGAGTTTCTGCCGTACGGCGTCGCATTCGACCGCGACAAGCTCATGTGGGAGCTCAATTTCTTCGTCAAGCACTTCCTCGAGGCATACCGCGGCGTCACGTTGTCGACAGCCGCTCGCGAAGCGCTGATCGAAGAGTGGCAGACCATCGCCGGCGAGCTGGCGTCCGACCCGCGAGTGCTCTGCCATCGCGACTATCACAGCCGCAATCTCATGCTGCACGATCGGCGCCTGTGCATCATCGACTTTCAGGACGCGAGGATGGGGCCCGACACCTACGACCTGGCGTCGCTGCTGCGCGATTCGTACGTCGATCTGCCGGATCGCGAGATCGACGAACCTGATCCACGCCTTCCTGGCGATGGGCGGACCCGCGCGGACGACCGCCGGAGTCTGCTCAGGAGTTCCGCCGACGATTCGATCTCATGTCCGTGCAGCGGAACCTGAAAGCGCTGGGTACGTTCGGACACCAGACGACGGCCCGCAGGAATCCGGTCTACATCCAGTACATCCCGCGCACGCTGAGTTACGTGCGCACGAATCTCGATCGGTACCAGCGATTCGGACGATTGCGTGAACTGCTGGCGCCCGTCTTGTCCTAATTTACGTTTTTCGAAAAAATGGGGTCAGACCCCCATGACACATACAAATTTGGCGTTTCGACGCATCTCTATCACGAACAACGTCTGCATCAGACGCATCTGGGCGAGATCGCCTCGCACGGATTCGGCGCCGTCGAGGTGTTCGCCACCAGGACCCACTTCGACTACCACGACGAGCGGGCGGTGGAGTCGCTTGCGTCGTGGCTCCCGGCCTCAGGCCTCACGCTGCACTCGGTGCACGCTCCGATCACCGATGCCTTCGCGAACGGCAAGGCGCAGCACCTGTTCTCGATTGCCGCGCGCGACGCCGACGGCAGGAAAACCGCCGTGCGCGAGATCGAGGCCGCCTTGCACATCGCTCGCGTCGATTCCGTTCACGTTTCTGGTCGTGCACGTCGGCGTGCCGGACGCCGCGCGTCCCGCCCGCAACGACAACCATCGCGACGCAGCGATCAGAAGCATCGAAGAGATCCTTTCCGGCAGCGGCGCCGCTTGGCGTTCGCGTGGCGCTCGAGGTGATGGGCAACGACTTGTCCACGGCTGCACGAGCTCGTCGAGCTCATCGATCGCAACTTCGAGGGCGCCGAGCTGGGCATCTGCATGGACGTGGGCCATGCGCACTGCTGGGCGATGCCGCAGAGGCCATCGAAACGGCGTCCGAGTATCTCTGGACGACCCACCTGCACGACAACGGGGGCCGAAGTGACGATCATCTGGTGCCGTTCGAGGGCACGCTCGACTGGAACGCCACGATGATGGCGTTCGAAAAGATCGGATACGATGGAGTGTTGATGTACGAGGTGAAGGACGCGGGCGGACCGCAGGCTGTCCTCGCGCGAGCTGGCGCGGCGCGAAAGCGGCTAGAACGCCTCGCCACCGAAGGCACTCGCCTCTTTCCCGACAGCTTCTGATGATTGCGAGTATTGCCGAGATCGGCCGGCACGAAGGCGCCAGCGTGACCGTGCGTGGGTGGCTGCACAACCGCCGATCGAGCGGCAAGATCCACTTTCTCTCGGTGCGCGACGGCAGCGGCTTCATCCAGGCGGTCGTGTCGAAGGCCACGGTCGGCGAGGAGAAGTTCAAGCAAGCGCGACCACCTGTCGCAGGAAACGGCGCTCATCGTCCACGGCACGGTGCGCGCCGACAGCCGCGCCCCAGGCGGCTACGAGCTCGACGTCTCCGACTTCGAGATCGTGAGCGGCTCGATCGACTATCCGATCACGCCGAAGGAGCACGGCGTCGACTACCTGCTCGACCGGCGCCACCTCTGGATCCGCTCGCGAGAAGCAGGCGGCGATTCTGCGCGTGCGCCACGAGGTCGATCTCGGCGGTCCGCGACTTCTTCAACGATCGCGGCTTCATCCTCGCCGACACGCCCATCTTCACGCCGGCTGCCTGCGAGGGGACGACCACGCTGTTCCCGGTCGACTACTTCGAGGATCAGAAGGTCTACCTGACCCAGAGCGGCCAGCTCTACGCCGAAGCCAACGCGATGGCGCTCGGGCGCGTCTACAACTTCGGACCGGTGTTCCGCGCCGAGAAATCGAAGACGCGGCGCCATCTCACCGAGTTCTGGATGGTCGAGCCTGAGATGGCCTATGCGACGCTGGACGACGTGATCGATCTCGCCGAAGGGCTGGTGGTCGCCGTGGTGTCGCGTGTGCTCGAGACGGCGCGTCTCGCGAACTGACGGTGCTCCAGCGCGACACGCGAAGCTGGAAGCCGTGCAGCCGCCGTTCCCGCGGATCTCGTACGACGAGGCGGTTGATCTCCTGCAAGGAAAAAGGCCAGCCGTTCGAATGGGGCGGCGATCTCGGCGGCACCGATGAAACGATCCTGTCGCAGCACTTCGACCGGCCGGTGGCCATCCATCGCTACCCGGCGAGCGTCAAGCCGTTCTACATGGAGCCCGATCCCGAATCGGCCCGAGCTCGCGCTCTGCGTCGACGTGCTCGCGCCCGAAGGCATCGGCGAGATCATCGGCGGCAGCCAGCGCCTCGCGAACTACGATCTGCTGCTGCAGCGCATCCAGGACCACAACCTGCCCCAGGAAGCGTTCGAGTGGTATCTCGATCTTCGGCGTTTCGGCTCGGTTCCGCACGGCGGTTTCGGCATGGGCATCGAGCGGGTCGTCGGCTGGATCTGCGGCCTCGAGCACGTTCGAGAGGCCACGCCGTTTCCGCGCATGATGTACCGCGTCACCCCATGAAGATCGGTTTCGTCTCACTTGGTTGCCCGAAGAACCTCGTCGACTCCGAGGTGATGATGGGGCTGTCGCAGCAAGGCGGCCACGCGCTCACGCCGGATCCTCGGGACGCCGACGTGCTGGTCGTCAACACGTGCGCGTTCATCGACTCCGCGAAGGAGGAGTCGATTAATACCATCCTCGAGCTGGCGGAGTTCAAAAAGAGCGGCAGCTGCAAGCGCCTCGTCGTGACGGGGTGCCTCGGCGAACGCTATCGCGAGGAGCTGAAGGCCCAGATCCCGGAGATCGACGCCGTGCTCGGGACCGGCGAGGTTCCCGAAATCGTCAGCGCCATCGAGGGATCGGCGGCTCGAAGGACGATTCCGCTCAGGCTCGTTTCAGCGCACCCCCAATCCCAAGCCCCTAGTCCCCAATCCCTCCCCACGTATCTGTACGATGCCGAGACGCCTCGGGTCTTCACGACGCCCCGCCACTTCGCCTATCTGAAGGTGGCCGAGGGCTGCGACTACAAGTGCTCGTTCTGCATCATCCCGACGCTGCGCGGGCACTACCGCAGCCGCCCTGTCGACGCCATCGTCCGCGAGGCGCGGTCGCTCGCCGCGCGCGGCGTGCGCGAGCTGATTCTCATCTCTCAGGACACGACCTTCTACGGCCGCGACTTGAACGAAGGCGCCGCGCTGCCGAGGCTGCTGCGAGAGCTCAACGACGTGGACGGGATCGACTGGATTCGTCTGCTCTATCTGTATCCGACGACCATCACCGACGAGATCCTGGACGCGATGGCCGAATGCCACAAAGTGTGCAAGTACATCGACCTGCCCGCTCCAGCACGCCGCAGACGACGTGCTGAGGCGAATGAAGCGGCCGGGCACGGGAAAGGGTTACGAGAAACTGCTGGCGGGCATCCGGGAACGCGTGCCTGGTGTGTCGCTGCGCACGACGCTCATCGTCGGCTTTCCCGGCGAGACCGCGGAAGAGTTCGAGCAGCTCCTCGCGTTCGTCCGAGCCGTGGAGTTCGACCATGTTGGCGTGTTCACCTACTCTCACGAAGAGGGCACGTCGGCCTATCAGCTCCAGGACGACGTGCCGGCAGCCATGAAGACCACGGCGCCGTAACACGCTGATGGCCGAGCAGAAGCGGATTGTGGCCCGCGCCCAGAAGGGGAAGATCGGGACGCAGTGGTCCGCCTGATGGTCGACGGCCCAGCGCTCGGACCACGAGCTGGTCTGGCGCGGCCGGCTGGAGGGCCAGGCGCCCGAGATCGACCCGGTGGTCTACCTGACGGAGGCCGACCCGAGGCGCTCGAGCCTGGAGTCCTCCTTGACGCCCAGATCGTCGGGGCCCGAGACTACGACCTGGTGGCCCGGCCGCGCAGCTGAAAGCGGTTGCCGGTCGTTGTCTGTGATAAACTTTCAGGTTCGTAAGAGCCTGCAAGACCTGAAGTGGGCCGCTGCCCACTTTTTGTTTTTGAGGGTGGTTTTACGCAGCTTGCTGACAGAATCCGCGCGGTAGCTGAGCGGGTCGCCCGCTCTTACGGCCTCGAGATTTTCGACGTGCAGTTTCGCCGCGAATCGGTGGGGTGGATGCTGCGAATCATGGTCGATGTCGCGGGCACCGACGGTAAGCCGCCGGCGGCCGACGCGTCGCCGACGATTGAGGATCTCGAACGGGTAAGTCGCGACGTCAGCGCCATTCTCGACGTCGAAGAGAATATCGATCACCGTTACACGCTCGAGGTTTCGTCTCCCGGGCTGGATCGACCGTTACGCGGGCCGCACGACTACCAGCGGTTCGCGGGAAGGCTGGCGAAGATTCTCGTGTCTGAGCCAGTCGACGGGCAGGTCGCACTTCGAGGGCCGTCTCGGCGGGTTCGACAACGGCGCGATCGTCATAGAAACGACTCCGGGCAAGCGTCAGCGCATTCCGCTGCCGCTCGTGAAGCGCGCGCGCCTGGAAGTGGAGTTCTAGAATTCATATGTCCAATCCGCTCATGCAGACGATCGAGGCGCTCGCCAAGGAAAAAGGCATCGACGCCGACGTCGTCATCAGCGCCATCGAAGACGCCGTGCTGACGGCGTCGCGCAAGTATTACAAGACCAGCGAGAACCTGAAGACGCGGTTCAACCAGGACACCGGCCAGGTGGACCTGTTCGCGGTCAAGCAGATCGTCGAGACGGTCGCCAACCCGGCGACGGAGATTTCGCTGGAAGAGGCTCAACAGCTCTACGGCGAGGAAGCCGAAGTGGACATGGAGATCGAGTTTCCCAAGCCCACCGAGGTGCTCGGTCGCATCGCCGCGCAGACCGCCAAGCAGGTGATTTTCCAGAAGGTCCGCGAGGCCGAGCGAGAAAACATCTTTGGCGAGTACAGCCAGCGCATCGGCGAGGTCGTCAACGCCACCGTGAAGCGCTTCGAGAACGGCGACATGGTGGTGGAGCTCGGCCGCATCGAGGCCAGCCTGCCGCGCAAGGAACAGTCGCGCGCCGAGAGCTACGCGCCGGGCGAGCGCCTGCGGGCGGTGATCAAGGGCGTGAACCGCAGCACCAAGGGACCGCAGATTGTGCTGTCGCGCACCGACCCGTCGCTGCTCGTCAAGCTGTTCGAACAGGAAGTGCCGGAGATCTACGACGGCACGGTGCAGATTCGCGGCGCCGTTCGCGAGGCGGGCGATCGCGCGAAGGTCGCGGTGTATTCGCGCGAGCGCGACGTCGATCCGGTCGGCGCGTGCGTCGGCATGAAGGGCACGCGCGTCCAGGCCATCATCCGCGAACTGCGCGGCGAGAAGATCGACATCGTCGAATGGTCGGACGACCCGATTCAGCTCGTCACCAACGCGCTGAGCCCGGCCAAGGTACAGCGCGTCTCGATCGTCGACGACAAGGAGCGCGTGGTCGAGGTCGTCGTCGAAGACAAACAGTTGTCGCTGGCCATCGGCAAGAAGGGACAGAACGTCCGACTGGCCGCGAAGCTCACGGGCTGGCGCATCGACATCAAGAGCGAAGAAGAAAAACGACGCGAAGTCGAGGCGCAGCTCGAAGGCTTCGTCCCGGCGGCCTGAAGAGGCACGAGCGCAGAGACGGCCCAGCACCGTGACAGAGCCCAGCGCAGAAGCCGCCGAAACGGAAACGGAAGATGATGCGCCTCCGCGTTTACGATTGCGGGCGTCGGCGACAAGACGCTCAAGGGCTTGATTGCGGCAGGATTCGACACGCCCGAGAAGATCGCAGCTGCCACGGTCGAGGCCCTGTCGGAAGTGCAGGGTATCGGTCCGAAGACGGCGGAACGGATCCTCGCTGCGGCGCGGGGCGATGAAAGCGGGGACCCTCAGGGAGAATAATTTGTCCACTGTTCGCATTTACAAAGTCGCCGAGCTTCTCAACACCAGCAGCCAGGAAGTGCTGGCGCTGTTGAAGCGCGCGCACGGCATCGAGCTGAAGAGCGCGTCGAGCACGATCGAAGAGGTCGTCGCGCGGCAGTTCGTCGAGCGCCTGGCCCGCGAGCGCAACATCACCCTGCCCGGCGGCGACATGTTCGCCGAAGGCCCGGCGATCAAGCCTGGCGCGAAGAAGCCAACGCCGGCAGCCAAGAAGCCTGAACCGCCGAAGCCGGCGGCGCCCACGCTCGCGCCGCCGCGCCTCGTGAAGACGGCCAAGCCGGCGACGCCCGCAATCGAAGTGCCGCACGGCGAGCCGGACCCAATGATCCAGGCGCCTCCGATTGTCGAGTTGCCTCTCGAGACGCCGCTTCAGGCTGTCGACCTCGAGCAACAGCATGCAGCCTTTGAACAGCCGTCCGCCCCGTCAACCCCGGCTCAGGAACCGGCCGCGCCCATCGCTGCCGCTCCAACGCCGTCGGCGAAACCAGCGCCCGCGACCGGCCGTCTCGTTCCGCCAAGCATCCGGCTGAGAATCGAGGAGCCGAACGCTCCTGGCACATCGGCCGTGCCGGCCATGCCGACGCGTCCTGCCGCGCCGCGTCTGCGTCCCTCGGACAAGGTCGTTCCACCGAGGCCGTCGGCGCCGCCTCCGCCGGCCACGGGAAATCTCGCGCGCCCCGGCGGACCCGGGGGCATCACCACACGGCCGGCACCGCAACGACCGAGCTATCCGCCCCCCATGCGTCCAAACATGACGCCCGGAGGGCCCCGTCCGCTCCCCTCGCAGCCCGTGCGCGCCCCGCAGGGACCGCAGGGTCTGCGACCGTCCGGCGGAGTCGGCCAGCAGCGGCCCGCTCCACCGCGCTTCAGCCCGCCGCCCATGCGGCCTCCGGTCACACGCCGGCCCGATGGCGATCAGCGGCGAGAGATGCGTCCCGCAACGGCGACACCGGCAGCTCCGCCGCCGATCACGCGGACTGTGACGTTCGTCGAGGGAATGACGGTGAAGGATCTCGCCGACAAGCTGGACGAGCGCGTGAAGGACGTGCTGAAGAAGCTGCTCGACAAGCGGATGATGATGACCATCAACAGCACCGTCGACACGGACACCGCGTCGATGATCGCGCGCGACTTCGGAGCGGACGTGCAGGTGCGCACCTTCGAGCAGGACATCCTGGAAGTCGAGGGCGAGGACATCAAACCGGAAGACACGATTGCACGCGCTCCCGTGGTGACGGTCATGGGACACGTCGATCACGGCAAGACGACGCTCCTCGACGCGATCCGGACCACGCGCGTTGCGGAGCGCGAGGCCGGAGGGATCACTCAGCACATCGGCGCCTATCACGTCACCACCGATGCGGGCCGCAACATCGTCTTTCTCGACACGCCTGGCCACGAGGCGTTCACGCTGATGCGCGCGCGCGGCGCAAAAATCACCGACGTCGTGGTGCTGGTTGTCGCCGCAGACGATGGCGTAATGCCGCAGACGCGTGAGGCGATCGATCACGCCAAGGCAGCAAACGTGCCGATCATCGTGGCGATCAACAAGATCGACAAGCAGGGCACAGACGCTGAACGCGTGAAACGGGAACTCGCCGATCTGAACCTCGTGCCGGAGGACTGGGGCGGCCAGACCGTCATGGTGCCGGTCTCCGCGAAGAAAAAGACCGGTCTGGACAACCTGCTCGAGATGATCCTGCTCGTGACCGACATCGGCGAGTTCAAGGCAAACCCGAAGCGCAACGCCTCGGGAACGGTGCTCGAATCGAAACTCGACCGCGGCCGCGGGCCCGTCGCCACGATCCTCGTTCAGGATGGCACGCTGCGCGTAGGCGACACGTTTATCGCGGGCCCCGTCGTCGGACGCGTTCGGGCGCTGATCGACGACCGCGGCAAGCCGATCAAGGCCGCGCCGCCTTCGACGCCGGTCGAAGTCCTCGGTCTGACGGGTCTGCCGCTGCCCGGTGACGCGTTCCAGGCGATGACCGACGCCGCCAAGGCGCGGCAGATCGCCACGTACCGCCAGGGCATGGCGAAGGAGAAGGCGCTCGGCGCCAAAGGCAGCCGCATGACGCTGGAATCGCTGCAGGCGCAGATCGCCGAAGGCGGCATGAAGGACCTGGCGATCGTCGTCAAGTCCGACGTGCAGGGCTCGGCCGAGGTGCTGGCCGATACGCTTACCAAGCTCAGCGACGACCGCGTCCGCATCAAGATCATCCACTCGGGTGTCGGCGCCATCAACGAGTCGGACGTGCTGCTCGCATCGGCGTCGAACGCGGTGATCATCGGCTTCAACGTGCGCCCCGACCGGAACGCCGAAGCCCTCGCCGAGCGCGAAGAGGTGGAAATCCGCCATCACACCGTCATCTACAACGTGACGGACGAGATGAAGAAGGCCATGGCCGGCTTGCTCGAGCCGACGCTCAAGGAAGTGCGGATCGGAGCTGCGGAAGTCCGCAACATCTTCAAAGTGCCGAAGGCGGGGACGATCGCGGGCTGCTACGTGGTTGACGGGCGCATCACCCGCAGCGGAGATTCGCGGGCGCGCGTCATGCGCGAGGGCACCAAGGTGCACGAGGGCCGGATTTCGTCGCTCCGACGCTTCAAAGATGATGTGAGCGAGGTGAAAAGCGGCTTCGAGTGCGGCATCGCCTTCGACAAGTTCAACGATATCAAAGTCGGCGATGTCATCGAGGTCTTCGCCGTCGAGCGCATTGCCGCGGTGTCCGCGTAGGACATCGCGGGGCGCGCTCGGGCAATTCCTATCACCCACTCGCCACCCCTTCGCCATTCGCCATTCGCCATTTGTTATGGGCCAGGGCTCACGACCAGACCGCGTTGCCGATCTCATTCGCGCCGAGGTGACGACGATGATCGCCAGGGAACTACACGATCCCGGCATCGGCTTCGTGACGGTCACCCGGGTTCAAGTGACCGGCGACCTACAGCACGCACGGGTCTTCTACACCAGCCTTGGCGACGCAGAAGCGCGCAAGAAGACCGCGCAGGCGTTGGGACGGGCCGAAGGCTTCATGCGCCGACAGATCGGCCGGCGGCTCAGACTGCGGCGTGCGCCCGAGATCGCCTTCGAGTTCGATGCGAGCATTGGGCATCAGGATCGTGTCGAGCAGCTGCTGAAGGACATTGCCGGCGAGCAAGCCCGCGATCGGAACGACGACGACGGATCCCAGGAGCCTGATGGGCGCTGATCAACTGGCTGACGTCCGCGACGCCATTCTCCGGCGGCAGCGGTTCGTCATTACTTCTCACGCACGGCCCGATGGCGACGCCATCGGTTCGCAGATGGCCATGGCGCTGGCGCTGCGCCAGCTCGGCAAGCAGGTCACGCTCGTCGACAGAGACCCCGTTCCGCCCCAGTTTCAGACGTTTCCCGGCGTCGGCGATATCGAGGTCGCTGCATCGGTGCAGGGTGAGTTCGACGCCGCAATTGTCATGGAGTGCGGCGACCTGGCCCGAACGGGTGTGGAGGGCTTCGAGAAGGTACTTCGTGATCAACATCGATCACCACACGGGCAACAGGGAGTACGGCGCGGTCAACTGGTTCGACGAAGGGGCGGCGGCCTGCGGCGAGATGGTCTTCGAGCTGATCGACGCGCTCGGCGTCACGCTGACGCCGGAAATCGCCACGCACGTCTACGTCACGATTCTGACCGACACCGGCGGCTTCCATTTTTCCCATATTACGCCGCGAACCTTCGAGATCTGCCGGCGCTGCGTGGTGGCGGGCGCGCAGCCAGAGACCATCGCGCGTGCCATCTATGACAGCAGCACGATGGGACGGCTGCGCCTGATGGGCGCGGTCCTGCACGATCTGGAGTTCGAGGCCGGCGGCCGCGCGGCGATCGCCAACCTGAGCCTGCAGCTGCTGAAACAGACCGGCGCGACCCACGACGACTCCGAGGGCCTCATAAACGTGCCACTCAACGTGAAGGAGATTCTCGCCGTCGCGTTCTTCAAGGAAGTCACGCCCAATTCCTATCGCGTCAGCATGCGGTCGAAGGCGCCAGTCGACGTCAACCGGGTTGCCGCGATGTTCGGAGGCGGTGGGCATCGCAACGCAGCCGGGTGCAGCCTCGAGGGACCGTACCCGGAAGTCCGTCGCAAGCTTGTCGCGGAGCTCGCGCGCGCGCTGCCTTAGGCGGTATTCGCGACATGAGTTCCGATCGGCTCTTTTGCGACGGCGTGCTGGTCGTCGATAAGCCGCCCGGACCGACGTCGCACGACGTCGTTGCCGTGATGAGGCGGGCGCTGCGCGGCCACGGAGGGCCGCTCAAGGTCGGACACACCGGCACGCTGGATCCTCTGGCCTCAGGCGTGCTTCCGCTTGTTCTGGGGAAGGCGACGCGCCTCGCGCAATTCCTCTCGAGCTCGGAAAAGGAATACCTTGCCGACGTCGAACTGGGCGTCAGCACGAAGACGCTCGACCGGGGAGGCGAGGTCGTCGGTCGCCCGAAGACACGAGAAGTCGAAGCGCTGACGCGCGCCATGGTCGAAAATGCCGTCGCGGCGTTTCAGGGGACGTACCTGCAGCTCCCGCCCGACTACTCTGCGAAGAAGGTCGACGGCGATCGGGCGTACGATCTGGCCAGGCGGAACGAACCGCTCAAGCTTCGGCCCGTCGAAGTGACGGCGCACTCGCTCGAAGTGCTCGAATGGAGCGGTTCCCTGCTGAAGCTCCGGCTCGTCTGCTCAGCCGGCTACTACGTGCGATCGCTCGCCGCCGATCTCGGGTCGAAGCTGGAAACGGGAGCGCATCTGGCGGGGTTGGTGAGGATCCGCAGTGGCGACTTCGGCCTGAAAGACGCGGTCGCGCTCGACAGTCTGGATCGGGAGCCCGGGGAGGCCGCCGCGCGCGTCATTCCGTTGTCTCGTCTATTGCCCGGGCTCCCCTCGGTGACGCTCACACCCGCCGGCGCGGCGCTTGCGGCGCGCGGGGGCTTCATCGCTCTGCCGCATTGCGCACCAAGGACGGTCTTTCCCGCGCTGGGCCGGGTGCGTCTGCTTCATCCCGATGGCCGGCTGATCGCGATCGCGGCCCCGAGAGCAGGTGCAGCCGGTTTTTTGCATCCCAGTGTGGTCCTGGAATAAAATATATCGTTTGGGATTAACACATTGCGGCGGCTTGGGGAGCATGGCTCTGCTGGACCGCACGCGGAGGCTACATCGTGGCGCTGAATAGGGACCGCAAGACCGAACTCATCAGTTCGTATCGCACGCACGAATCCGACACCGGCTCACCTGAAGTTCAGGTCGCCATTCTCAGCGAACGCATCAGCTACCTCACCGAGCATTTCAAGACGCACGCGAAAGACCACCACTCGCGCCGCGGATTGCTCAAGCTCGTCGGCCAGCGCCGGCGGCTGCTCGACTACCTCAAGGGCAAGGACTCGGATCGATACGCCGATCTGATTCGCCGCCTCGGCATCCGCAAATAGATCTCGCGACTGGCGCGATAGAAGATTGGTGATGGCACAAATGCACAAGCGCGAACTCGAAGTCAACGGCACGGCTCTCTCTTTCGAAACCGGCAAGTACGCCAAGCAAGCCGACGGGTCGGTGATCGTCCGCATGGGCGAATCGGTCGTCCTCGTCACGGCGTGCGCCGCCTCGAACCCCCGCGAAGGGATCGATTTCCTTCCGCTGACGGTCGACTACAAGGAATACACCTATGCGTCTGGCCGGATCCCTGGCGGCTTCTTCAAGCGCGAGGGCAAGCCGACCGAGAAGGAAGTGCTCACCAGCCGGGTCATTGACCGCCCGATCCGTCCGCTGTTTCCCGCGGGCTGGCGATTCGAGTCCCAGCTGATTGCGCTCGTGCTGTCCGCTGACGCCAATTACGACACCGACGTGCTGGCGATCAGCGGCGCATCTGCGGCGTTGGCCGTATCGAGCATACCGTTTCAGAAGACGCTCGCGGGCGTCAGAGTGGGCCAGGTCGACGGGCAGTTCGTGATCAACCCCACCTACGAGCAGCGCAAGAAGAGCCGCCTCGATCTGGTCATCGCCGGCACGAAGGACGGGCTGGTGATGGTCGAAGCCGGCGCGAAGGAAGTACCGGAAGAAGAGATCGTTCAGGCGCTCGAGGCTGGACACGCTGCCATCAAGCGCATCGTCGAGACCATCGACGACCTTGCGAAGGCCGTGGGGAAAGCCAAGCGGCCGGTCGCCAAGAAGGACTACGACCCCGTCTTCTACCGCGAGGTCGAAGAGAAGGTGATTGTCCCGTTGGCCGATGCGATGCGCATCGGCGATAAGCTGGAGAACTACAGCACCGTCGACCAGATTCTGAGCGAGCTTGTCGGTTCGATCCCCGAAGGCGAGGTCCAGCGGAAGACGGAGGCCAAAGCGATCTTCAAGGAACTGAAGGAGAAGGTGCTTCGCGACGAAATCCTCGAGCGCGGGCACCGACTGGACGGCCGCAAGTTCGATCAGATTCGCGCCATCTGGTCCGAAGTCGGCGTGCTGCCACGTGTGCACGGATCGGCGGTCTTCACGCGCGGCGAGACGCAGGCGCTCGTCACGGTGACCCTCGGCACCTCCGACGACCAGCAGAAGATCGAGACCATTGAGGGCGAGACGTACCGTCGGTTCATGCTGCACTACAATTTCCCGCCGTTCTCGGTGGGAGAAGTGCAGTTTCTGCGCGGACCTGGCCGGCGCGAGGTGGGGCACGGCGCGCTCGCCGAGCGTGCGCTGGTACCGGTGCTTCCGAGTGAAGAGACCTTCCCCTACACGATTCGCGTGGTCTCCGACATCCTCGAATCGAACGGCTCCTCGTCGATGGCGTCCGTGTGCGGCGGCACTCTGGCCATGCAGGACGCGGGTGTGCCGCTCCGCGCTCCCGTCGCGGGTGTGGCCATGGGGCTCATCATGGACGAGCAGACCGGCAAGTACGCGGTCCTCACCGACATCGCCGGCGCCGAAGATCACTACGGCGACATGGACTTCAAGGTCACGGGCACCGCGGCCGGCGTCACCGCCCTGCAGATGGACATCAAGGTGACGGGCATCACCGCCGCGATCATGCGCGAGGCGCTGCAACAGGCCAACCGCGGGCGGATGCACATCCTTGGCGAGATGCAGAAGACCCTCACCGGCCCGCGCGGCAATATCTCGACCTACGCGCCGCGTATCATCACGATCAAGATTCCGGTCGACAAGATCCGCGATGTGATCGGCCCGGGCGGAAAGATGATTCGCAGCATCATCGAGCGCACCGGCGTCAAGATCGACGTCGAAGACGATGGCAGCGTGAACGTGGCGTCGGCGGACGAGGCCGCCGCGCAGAAGGCCATCGGCATCATCCAGGAACTGACCGCCACCGCCGAGTTGAACAAGACGTACATGGGCAAGGTGCAGCGCATCACCGATTTCGGCGCATTCGTCGAGATCATGCCGGGCACCGACGGCCTCCTGCACGTGTCGGAGATCGCCAACCATCGCGTCAAGGACGTGCGAGACGAGCTGAAAGAAGGCGAACAGGTGATGGTGAAGGTCATCAACATCGACCCCACCGGCAAGATCCGCCTGAGCCGCAAAGCGCTGCTTCAGGATGCGGGGGCGGCCGCCCCCGCCGGTGCGCCTGCCCGGAAAAGCGAGTAAACTCGTTTCGATCCCCAGCAGGAGCTGAAGATGAGGCTTTCACTTCGCTGGTTGGCGTGTGTACCGCTGTTTGTGGCCGTTGCGCTGTTCGCCCAGGATGGCGGACAACGGAGCGTGACGGTGTCCGCCTACAAGTACGGCTTCACTCCCAACCGCATCGAGGTGCGGCAGGACGACCTCGTGCGGATCACGTTCTCGACCAAGGACATCCCCCACAGCTTTACCATCGACAAGTACCGAATCGCGAAGCGCGTGGAGCCGGGCAGGTCGGTTGTCTTCGAGTTTCGCGCGGATCAGCCGGGCCGATTTCCCATCTACTGCAGTCTTGCCGCAGACGAACGCTGCAAGGAAATGACGGGCGAGCTGATCGTCGAGGCGAGGAAATAGACTCGCGCCGCGTCACGACGCCGGCGCCCAGTTCTGGGCGGCCTGTACGCGATCCCTCACCGGCGGATGCGTGTAGAAGAGCGCCTGAACAAGGCGCGACGGATGCTCTTCGGCAAGGTTCTGCTGTCCAAGCCTTCGCATGGCCGAGATGAACGCCGGCGCGTTGGCGGTCATCCTCAACGCATAGGCATCGGCCCGGCGCTCGTGTGATCGGGACAGTGCGTTGAGCAGCGGCCTGACCGCAAACTCCACAGCGCCCGCCGCGAGCAGGAGCACAGGAAGGCCCGCCACGTCGGCTGGACCGGCCAGCCCGAAGACGGGGACCGCCCAATCCAGCGCCTGGCGCGCGGCCCAGAGCGCGGCAAACGCCAGCATCACGTCATAGAGAATCGACGACCAGATGTCCTTGTGCACGTGATGACCAAGCTCATGCGCGAGGATGACTTCAATCTCGTCGTCCGAATAGCCGGCGAGCAGCGTATCGGACAACAGGATTCTTGGCGTCCGCCCCATCCCGGCCAGCGCCGCGTTTGCCTTGCGCGTGCGATCGCTGAGCGTCAGCTCATAGACGCCGGACACCTGTGCACCGGCCTTCGACGCGAGCGCCGCCAGGCGTTGGCGCAGCGCGTCGTTCTCCAGCGGCTTGCAGCGATAGAACATCGGCAGGAGGACGACCGGGGCAAGCCTGACGAGCACGATCAGCACGAGCGAATAGCCAACGCCAACGACAGGCCACCACAAGCCTGGCCATCGAGCCATGGCAAAGTACACGGACAACGCGCCGACTTCAGCAAACAGCAGGCCCAGAAGCGCAGACTTGAGGTGATCCTTCAGCCAGTGCGCGGTCCTGTGGGTCGACAGCTGGTACCGCCGCTCGAGCAGATACCCGCGATAGAAGCTGAACGGGACGAACGCGATGTCGAAGGCCGCCGACAGAATGGCGACATAGATAGCGACGGTCAGGGCGAAACTGCCGCCCGCGAGAGAGGCGGCGACGGAGCGCAGGCCTTCGGACGCGCCAGTCGCCATGAGGCCCCCGAGCACAGAGGCAGTGCAAAGAACGGAAACGAGTGCAGCGCGGCGTCCGAGGCGATGGTAGCGGGCGGCCTTGTCTTCGTTCATTTCCCTGTGATGGAAACGCGCCCATTGGTGACGCGCAGGTCAATCACGGGTCCGCCGCCGTTCAGGGTGGTCTCCAGATTTCGCATCGGGCGCTCAGATTCCTCGACGGTCGGCAGGCCCGACGTCATGATCCGTCCATTCACGGCGAGAGCCTTGAGCACGGCTTTGGAATTCCGAGGCAGCTCGAGCTCAATGCGCCCGTTCGTGCACTCGAGCCGGAGCGGCGCAGGAACTGCCCCCATTCGGGCCACGATGACGCCATTGACGACTCCCGCGTCCACCGCGCCCGTCAGGCCACTCAAGTCCACGTTGCCATTGGCGACGACCGCCTTGACGGACCCTCGCAAGCCGGCCACCTTCAATGCTCCTCTGCCGCTTGTTATGTCGAGGCGCGCATCCGGCGGCACAGTAACCTTGTAGTTCACTTCGAGTCCGCCGCCTCCGAGTCCGCCGCCCCGGCGGCCGTCACCTCCGCGGCCGTCGCCTCCGCGCCCGCCACCGCGGCCGCGGCCGCCCAGGCGGCTGGTGAGTCTCACCCGATCGGCAGACGCAGCTTCTTCGATCCAGCCGTCTCCCAGCATCGACCGCGCCCGTTCATCCGTCATGGCTCGCGCCGTAAGACTGGCACTGACGTTGACGGCCCCTGGTTCCCCGGCTGTCACTTCGATGCCGCCGTTGCCATTGGCGATTTCGACCAATCCTCCAGCATCGAGCGCATACGTGCGGTTCCATTCCTGGGTCGCGCGCCCGTGAAGGCGTTCGACCGAGACGTCCCCGTCCCGGATAGTCACGTCGCACCCCGAGAGCATGGTCACCACACACGCACCCAGGAGAAGCGGGAGCTGGGCCGGGCCTGGCGTCTGAGGCATCTAGGTACCTGACGAACCCGGGGACCCTTTTGTTTCCTTGAACCCCTCAGTTGAGCTCGAGCGAGATGAGCTTCGACACGCCAGGCTCCTCCATTGTCACGCCGTAGAGCCGGTCGGCGATCTCCATGGTCTTGCGGCTGTGCGTGATGATGATGAACTGGGTGTGCTCCTGCATCCCCTGGAGCATCTCCACGAAACGCCCGATGTTCGCGTCGTCCAGAGGCGCGTCGATCTCGTCCAGGACGCAGAAGGGGCTCGGCTTGTACTTGAAGATCGCGAACATCAGCGCAATGGCTGTGAGCGCCTTCTCTCCGCCCGACAGCAATTGGACGCTCTGGAGCCGTTTGCCGGGTGGCGAGGCCACCACCTCGATTCCGCTTTCGAGGATGTCGGCTTCGTCGAGCAGGGCAATCGTCGCGTGGCCGCCGCCGAAGAGGGTGCTGAACGTGCCCTGGAAGTTCTCTTTGATCGCGGCGAAGGCCTCGCGGAAGCGCCGCTTACTCGTCTCGTCGATCTTCTTGATGGTGTCGCCGGTGGCCGCGATCGAATCCGTGAGGTCCTTCCGCTGCGTGACGAGGAACGTGTGCCGGGTCTGCAGCTCGTCGAACTGGTCGATGGCCATCATGTTGACCGGCCCCATGCGTTCGATCTTCGCGCGCACGGCGGCGATGTGCTCCTCTGGCGAGGCTGCCGCTGCCACCGCCGGTGCGGCGGCGTCTTCGACCTCTTCTGCTTCGTCATCACCATCAGGGCTATCAGTGCTCTCGAGATCGGCGCGTGCAGCGCCTGCGGACGCTGTGATCTGCTCGAGCTCGGCAACCACGTCATCGAGCGTTGTGTGGAGCGTGTCGAGGCACGATTCAGCCAGATGCGTCAAATGGCTTTCCTCGGTGGCCCGAGCGACCTCGAGCTCGCCCACCTCGGCCTGGACGGCATCGAGCGACTTCCTCGCCTCGCGCATGGAACCCTCGATGCGATCCGCCTGTGCTCGAAGTTCTTCCAGTGTCCCCTCGGCCGCGCGAACGTCGCCGCGCAGACGTTCGAGGCGCGCGCCTTCCCGATCGAGACTCTGGAGGGTCTCTTCCACGAGCCTCACCAGCCCGTCCCGTCGACTGTCGATCTCGGCCAGGCTCTTTCCTGCCGCCTGCACGCGTGATTCGACCTCGTTGTTGCTTTCCTCGATATGCGCCGTTTCTGCGTCGAGGGCGAGCGTGCGCTCCACCAACGTCGCGTAGTTGGCCTTGGCTTCCGCCGCGCGCCGGGCCAAGTCCTGTAACAACTCCCGAGCATCGCCAAGCCGGCGCTGCGCCTGTGAGAGCTTCTCGTCCGCCGCTCTCTGTTCCTGCTCGAGCCGCGTGATCGACTCGCGGGCTTCCCGCTGGCGTCCTTCGATGCCGACACGCTGCTCGTCCGCGCCGCGGCGCTCGATCGCCACGAGCTCTGCTCGCCTCCGCACCTTCTCGAGGTCATCGCCCAGGCGCTGGAGCTGCAGCTCGAGCGACAGTATCGCCTTCTCTTCGCGATGCAGATCGGCGTTGACCGCAGACAGCGCGTTCGAGACCTGGGCGATCTTCGTCTCGAGCGCAGCGACCTCAGAAACAGAGTGGTCGCGCTCGGATTCCTCGCCTGCGATGCGATCGCGCAGCTCCTTGATCTCGCGCTTGATTGCGAGGATCGCGCCGCCGCCGTCATTGCTGCCTCCGCTCAGCAATGAAAGATCGCGGACAACCTCTCCCGTCAGCGTCGCGATGGGCGCGGACGTGAAGGCTGCGGCACTTATCGCGCCCTTCAAATCCTCCGCCACAAACGCGACGGGAAGCGCCGAGGCGATGGCATCGGCGTGGGGTCCTCCGATCTTCAGGACTGACCGCAGCGCCACCAGTCCAGGTGCCGGCGCATTTTCGGGCATCTTCGTCCGGCGCATCGCGCCAGATTGCGCGTTCGCTCCATCTGAGCCGAGGACCACGAAGCCGCAACGGCCGGCTTCGGCCTGATTGATCAGATCGAGCCCCGACTGCGCCTGCTCGTGCGTTGCGACGATGACGTACTGGAGCAGTTCGCCGAGGCACGCCTCAACGGCCCGCTCGTACTTGGGCTCGACTTCGAGATAGTCGGCGACCGACCCTTGCTGGCCGACGCGCCCATTGGCCTGTGCCAGCACCATGCGCGCAGCCTCGGTATAGCCCGCCCTGGCCTTTTCGAGTTCCGTCAACGACGCCAGGCGCGCGGCGAGCCCTGCGAGCTCCCGCTCGCGCGCCTGAAGATGGGTGGCCTTCCACTCGAGCTCGATCCGAAGCGCGGCCAGCTCGGTCTCGCGAGAGGTTCTCGCATGCAGCGACGCTTCGGAGGCCTCGCGCGCGCGCCGCAGCCCGTCGGCTGTCACTGCACGCTCTCCCTCGAGGCGCTCCTGCTCCAGCCGGGCGTCCGACTCCTCGACGGCGAGCTTGGCGAGCTCCTCCGCCACTCGTTGCGCGGCTTCTTCCGCGTGCTGTATGGCGTGGCGGAGGGTGGTTGCGACATTCAGCGCAGAGAACACCTCAGAGCGCACGGCTTCGACGTCTGCCTCGAGCCCTTCGATGCGACGGTGCTCTGCGCCGTACTGCTGCTCGATCTGTTCGAGTTCGATGGAGGCGCTCTGCTGATTCTGCCGGGCCGCAGCGGCTGCCGCCCGCCGTTCGGCCAGCGCCAGCCGTCCCGGCTCCCGCCGGGCTTCGAGCAGCCCGATCTCGCTGCGCACTTCGTCGGCCCTCGCCCCGAGGGATTCGACCTGTTGCCGGTTGAACTCGATCTGCTGCTGGTGCCGATTGATGTCGAGCTCCGAGGCGTGTACCGCTTCTCGCGCAGAGGTTGCGGACTGTTCCGACTCCACCAGCATCAACCGGATGCGGCTGAACTCGGCTTCTGCCGCTCCGACGCCGGCAGATGCCGCCGCCTGGCGATCGGCTGCGCCCTGAAAGCGCGAGCGCAGCGCCTCGATACGCACGCGCGACTCGCGGTATCGCCCGGCGAATAGAACCTTCTCCCAGTGCCTCAGCTCGTCCCTGAGCCGTTTGTAGCGTCTGGCCTTGGCCGACTGCCTCTTCAACGATCCGAACTGCTTCTCCAGCTCGAAGATGATGTCTGCGAGACGCGTCAGGTTCACCTGTGCGGCCTCGAGCTTCAATTCCGCGGCGCGGCGACGCGCTTTGTATTTGGTGATGCCCGCGGCTTCCTCGATGAGCTGCCGTCGATCGGTCGGGCGCGAGCTTAGAATCATCCCGATCTTGCCCTGCTCGATAATCGCGTAGGCCTTGGCACCAAGCCCCGTGTCCATCAGGAACTCGTGCACATCGCGAAGCCGGCAGATCTCCCCGTCGATCAAATATTCGCTCTCGCCCGATCGATACAGCCGCCGGGTCACCTCGACCGTTCTGGCGATTGACGGCCGGTCGTCGTCAGCCGCGCCATCAGCGGGCTCTGGAGCGGGCAGCTCGAGACCCAGCGGGGACGACAGCACGTCGCTCAGCCTGAGCCGTACCTCGGCTGCACCAGTGGGCTTGCGGGCGTCGCTGCCATTGAAAATGACGTCTTCCATCCGATCGCCGCGGAGGCTTTTCGCGCTCTGCTCGCCGAGCACCCAGGTGATGGCATCGGCCACATTGCTCTTGCCGCACCCGTTGGGACCGACGATGGCGGTCACCCCCCGATCGAAAGACAGATGCGACCGGTCGGAGAAGGACTTGAAGCCGGAAATCTCGAGTTGTGAAAGGCGCATAAGTCAGTCGCTAGTCAGCAGTCGTTAGTCCGTACACAGAAACAGCCGCACGAGGCCTCGACAAGTCGAAGCCAGCGAGCGGCTGGGGCGCCCAAGACGAGTCAGCGTGAGAGGTGTGCAACGACAGCCGATTCAAGTCCGATCGCGCCGATACTGGTCGCGAGCCCCGTGGACCCTAGAAACGGCCGCAGTGTAACAAGCCCAAAATATAGTGGCAAGGGCAAACTCTAACCCTACGACTAGTAGGGAAGGTGCCCAAAAGACAACACGTCCACAAACAGCTACTTGGCCGCGGCGCGCTCGGTCACGACCGGTGTTGCGCGAAGCAGCTTCTCCGCCTCCGGGAAGAGCGTCAGCGCGTACTGCGCCTGCGGATCGGTCTCGATGAGGTGCCGCCGCGCGGTCGCCACGTCGAACAGCGCGATGTCGATCTCGTACCGGACCATGGCCCGGATGAAATCGACGTCTGCGTTGAAACCCGCTTCGTCGAACTGGCTTTGATCGCGCATCTGCGACTTCACGAACGCCTTGAAATCCTGCAGCATCGCGTCGTCCACGACGAAGTTTGGCGAAAGGATTCGGCGCGCCTTGAGATCGGTCGCCGTGCCGAACCGCGTGTCCCCCTCGCGATCGAACCGCTGCGCGTAGTTGCCGAACATCGTCGGGTGAAGGCGCCGCGCAAACGGTCCCGGATTGAACCCTTCAATCGGGCCCGGCTTGCGGTGATCCGGCTCGATTCCGCCGCCGCTGTAGACCCTTCGCCCAAGCCGCAGCGTATGTTTCAAATCGGCTGCGCTGTGCTCGACGGTCGCATTCTGATCGCGCGTCACATACGAGAGGTACTCGTCGAAGCTCTCATCCCACGGCCGCTGTATCAGCCGTCCCGCCGGCGTAAAGTAGTGCGCCGTCGTCAACGCAAGCCCGGCCCCTTCGCTCAGCCGGTACACCGACTGCACGAGCGCCTTGCCCCACGTGGTTTCGCCCACGACGAGCCCACGATCGTGGTCCTGAATCGCGCCAGTCACAATCTCCGAAGCGCTGGCGCTGCGCCGGTTGGCCAAAGCGATCAGCGGCACGTTCGTGTACTCGCTGCTCTCGACGCCGCGGTAGTCCTGGTCGGAATTGGGAATCCGCCCCCGCGTGTAGACGATCAGGTCGCCCTTCTTGAGGAAGCGGTTCGACACCTTGATCGCCTGATCGAGAGGGCCACCGGGATTGTCGCGAAGGTCGAGGATGACGCGCTTCATGCCCTGCTTGGTCAGATCGCGGAGGGCCATGCCAAGCTCGCGATCCGTCGTTTCCGAGAAGTCACGCAGCTGAATGTAGCCGCTGCCGTCGGACATCAGGAACGCGGCATGAACGCTCGGGATTCTGATTTCGTCGCGAACGACCTCCACGTCGATCAACTGGTCGTACCCACCTCGCCGGATGGAGACCTGGACGGGCGTGCCGCGCGGGCCGCGCAGCTTCACCACGGCCTGCTCGCTCGTCCATCCCTTGGCGTCTTCGCCGTTGATCCGGGCGATCACGTCGCCGCGGCGAATGCCTTTCTTGTAGGCCGGCGATCCCTCGAAGAGCGACATGACCGTGATGTCCCCTTCGATGACGTTGATGCTGATCCCCAGCCCGTAATAGTGCCCCTCCTGCCTCTCGCGCAGCTGGGCATACGCCTTAGGGTCCATAAAGCTCGAGTGGGGGTCGAGAGTCTGGAGCATCCCGTTGATGGCGCTATAAACGACCCGGTCGGACTGGACCGGCTCGACGTACCGCTGTTCGATCTGCTTGAGGCCTGCGGTGAAGGTGTTCATCCGCTCGGGGAGGCCCGTCTGGGTCGCCAGGACAGCCCCACCGAAGAAACCGCCCACCAGCGCGGACACCGCGATGGCAAAAGCTGCCATGGACACGGAGCGATACGTGGTCGCCATAGGTCCTAAAATGTTACTACGAAAGGGAGTATAATCATTTTTATGTTTGGCCCCATCGGCATGCCGGAGATGATCGTGATTGCGGTCATCGCCCTCATCATTTTCGGGCCGAGGAAACTGCCGGAATTGGGCAAGTCGCTCGGAAAGAGCATCGCAGAATTCAAACGGGCTTCGAATGACCTGAAGAACACCCTCGAAGAGGAAATCCGCGTCGAAGAGCTGCAGGACGCGAGGAAGTCGGCGGAAATCCCGCCTACCGCGTCGATGGCACCGACGAGTCCTGCTCCTCCCGTTGCGGCCCCAGAGGGTGTCACCGCCCCGCGTGACGCGTCCGGTTCCGATCGGACGCCGCATGCGGACGCCGGCGCCTGAGGCGCCGGATGCCCGTCGTTCCCTTTCCCGATCCGCAAGCTTCCAAAGACTCCTCTGCCCGCGCGTCAGACGACTGGACGGATGACGACTCGGCCGAACGGCAGCCAGTGGGCGGATGTCGTTTCTGGAGCACCTCGACGAGCTCCGGAAGCGCATCATCAACTCGCTGATCTCGCTCTGCGTCGGCGTCGGCGTCGCCGCGTTCTTCATCAACGACATCTACGCGTTCGTCATGCTGCCGCTGCGGCGGATGCTCCGGCCCGGGGAGACGATGATCTACACGTACCCCACCGAAGCGTTCATGCTCTACCTGCGCATCGCGTTGATCGCAGGGCTGTTCGTCGCGGCGCCGATGATCTTCTGGCAGGTCTGGCTGTTCGTGGCGCCGGCGCTCTACACGAAGGAGCGGCGCTACGCCATCCCGTTCGTCGTGCTCTCGAGCACCGGCGTGGCTGCGGGCGCCGCATTTTCGCACTACGTCGCCTTCCCGCTGATGTGGCGGTTCTTCGCGAGCTTCTCGAACGAGATGGTCTCGTTCATGCCGCGCATCGAGGACGCGTTCAGCCTGTACATGCGGATGCTGCTCGGCATGGCCGCCGTCTTTCAGATGCCGGCGCTCGTGTTCTTTCTGGCCCGTATGGGCGTCGTCACTGCGCGGTGGATGATCCGCCAGTTCAAGTACGCGGTGCTCGTGATCGTGATCGTCGCAGCGATTATCACGCCCAGTTCGGACATCGCCAGCCAGCTGATCGTGGCCGGCCCGATGGTGGTGCTCTACATTCTCAGCATTGGAATCGCCTGGGCGGCGAGGAAGAAAAGACAGCCGGCAGAGTGAGCGAGACGGTTCTAAGTTCTAGGTTCTCGGTTCTCGGTTCTCGGTTCGCAGCTTTGAGATCGGCTGCCACCACTTCCTCCGGCTTCAGCTTCTGAATCTCCTTTGTGCGTCGATCCCGCACCTCGACGACTCCATCCTTCAACCCTTTGGCCCCGACGACCACGCGGATCGGCATCCCCAGCAGATCGGCGTCCTTGAACTTGACCCCCGGGCTCAATCCGTCGCGATCGTCGTGCAGCACGTCGAAGCCGGCCGCTTCGAGCTGACGTTCGAGCCGGTTGGCTACTTCGGCGATCTCCGGTTTGTTTGCGTCGAGGCTGACGAGGTGCACGTGGTACGGAGCAACCGGCCAGGGCCAGATGACGCCGTCGGCGTCGAAGTTCTGCTCGATGACGGCGGCAATCGTGCGCGTCATACCAATGCCGTAGCAACCCATCACCATGGGCCGCTCGGCGCCGGCTTCATCCAGAAACACACACCGCATCGACTCGGAGTACTTGGTGCCGAGCTTGAACACCTGTCCCACTTCTATGCCGCGGAATGCCTCGTACGTGCCTTTGCCGCAGCGCATGCAGGCGTCGCCGGCATTGGCCCTGCGGAGATCGTGGAATCCCTGGAACTGAGCGAGATCGCGGTCGGGCTTGAAGCCGAAGTGGTGATACCCGTCCCGGTTTGCCCCGCAAGTCAGATTGAACGCGCCTTCCAGGCTCTTGTCCGCGTACATCGGCACGTCGAGGCCGATCGGTCCGATAAAGCCTGACTTCGTCCCGGCGAGACGCTCGGCCTCCTCGATGGGGACGAGCTCGATTGAATCGGCGCCAACCAGGTTCTTGGCCTTCACCGTATTCGGCTCGTGATCGCTGCGCAGCACGAGTCCGAAGTCCCACGTCTGCTCGCCTCTGTGTTGCACGGTAGAGATAGAACTTCGACGCATGGTCGAGCGGCAACCCGTCGTGCTCTTCGTCCTTGAACGCTTTGGCCTGCTCCTCCATCTGCACGATACCCGGCGTATGAAAGTGCGCAGGGCATGAGATCGCCGTACCTGCTCCGAAGCGTAGGCGAACGGTCGCGCGGGAGCTTCGGTCTTCTCGGCGTTCGACGTGTACTCGCACGTCGCTACAACTGAGAATCGCGTCTTCCCCGCTGCCCGCCAGCACGTGGAACTCGTGCGTGAAGCTGCCGCCGATGGCGCCGCTGTCGGCCTCGACAGGACGGAACTTCACGTCGACACGGCGGAAGATGCGCTTATATGCCTCGAACATGCGCCAGTACTCCCGGTCCGCGTCGGCATCGTTCACATGGAAGGAGTAGCCGTCCTTCATGATGAACTCGCGGCCGCGCATCAAGCCGAAGCGCGGGCGAATCTCGTCGCGGAACTTCGTCTGAATCTGGAAGACGTTCATCGGAAGCTGCTTGTAGCTCTTCACGATCTTGCGGACGATGTCGGTGACCACCTCTTCGTGGGTAGGCCCGAGGCAGAAGTCCGCGCCCTTGCGATCCTTGAATCGCAGCAGCTCGCGGCCGTAGAACTGCCAGCGCCCGCTCTCCTGCCAAAGCTCGGCTGGCTGCACCGTGGGCATCAGCAGCTCCTGACAACCGTCGCGCGCCAGCTCTTCACGGACGATTTGCTCGAACTTCCGGATGCTGCGCAGCGCCAGCGGCAGGTAGTCGTAGATACCGGCGGCCACCTTCTGAATCATGCCGCCGCGCATCATCAGCTGCTGGCTGACGACGTCGGCGTCGCGAGGCGGCTCGCGGTAGGTCTGGAGGAGAAGCTTGGACTGTTTCATGAATTGTCAGTGACGTGAACTTGCCATTGTAAATCGTCGCGGCCGGGGCAATCGGTTCGGAAGTGTCCTCCGCGGCTTTCCTCCCGTCTCAGGGCTCGCTCGGGCGATCAGCAGCGACGTGGTCAGGATGCTCGCGCGGCGCCATTCGTCGTGATCGAGCGCCGTCTCGCCAGCCAACTGCTGCGAGAGGGCGAGCGATTGCGCCTGCAGGATGTTCACGGCATCGCGAAGACCTTCACCCGAGCGAAACAGCCCGACAGACTTCCACATGAGCGCGCGAATTTCGGCCTCGTTCAGACGGCCGATCGGCGCGAGTCGCAGGCCAGGGAGGCAGTGGACGATGAATCGCCGGAGAGAGTTCTGCGCTCGCTTCCGATCTCGTCATCGCGGACCCCGCGCGCGCGCCGAAGACGAGGCCCTCGAGCAGCGAGTTGCTGGCGAGTCGATTCGCCCCATGTACGCGCGTGCACGCGACTTCGCCGGCGGCGAAGAGCCCGGGCATCGATGTTCGGCCCGAGAGATCGGTCTCGACGCCGCCCATCATGTAGTGCGCGGCCGGCCCGACCGGGATGAGATCGCGCGCGAGGTCGAATCCAGCTGTGAGGCAGACCGCCGCGATCGTCGGAAATCGCCGACGCATCTCCTCGGCATCGAGATGTCTGAGACTCAGAAAAATCGACCCCTGTGTGCGCTCGCTCTCGGCGACGATGCTGCGGGAGACGACGTCGCGGGGCGCAAGATCGGCGGAGGCGTGATAGGCGGCCATGAACGGCCGGCCGCCGGCATCGACGAGCTGAGCGCCCTCTCCGCGCAGCGCTTCGGACAACAGAAAGCGCGGCGCGCCCTGCACGTCAAGAACGGTCGGGTGAAACTGGACGAACTCCATGTCGGCGATGCGGGCTCCAGCGCGGAACGCGAGCGCGACGCCGTCGCCCGTGGCCACGGCCGGATTGGTCGTCTGCTCGAAGACTTGGCCCGCGCCTCCAGTTGCGAGGAGCGTGGATCGGCCCCAGGCGCGGCCCTGCACGCCGCCTTCGCCAACGAAGCGCACGCCCACGCAGCGTCCCGTGTCGAGAATGGCGTCGACGGCGAGCGAGTTCTTCAGCACCGAGATTGCGGCGCTTGCCGTCGCACGCTCCCACAGCACGCGGCCGATCTCGCGACCCGTCGCATCGCCCGCATGCAGCACACGCCGGACGCTGTGCGCGCCTTCGGATGCCAGCGCGAGACGGCCCTGATCGTCTCGCGCGAACTGCGCGCCCCAGTCGATCAGCTCGTTCGTACGGCGAGGGCCATCGTCGCACAAGACGCCCACTGCGCGCTCGTCGCACAAGTCCGTCACCCGCCGTAATCGTGTCGCGCGCGTGAAGCGCCGGCGAGTCGTCCGGGCCGAGTGCTGCGGCAATGCCGCCTTGCGCGTACTCCGTATTGCTCTCGGACGGGTCGGCCTTGGTGAGAACGATGACGGTGCCGGCAGACGAGAGCTCGACCGCGGCTCTGAGGCCGGCGACTCCGCTACCCACGATTATGAAGTCGCCGCGTACTTCCACCGGCCGTATACTAGCGCATCGATCGCGTCCCATCATCAATGGTCAAAGTCGACGTCGCCGCCGGCCCACGCCCCTACTCGATCCACATTGAATTCGGACTGACGGCGAATCTCGGCAGACCTGCTCGCCGAATCGCCGTACGCGGGTCGCGTCGCTTTTTCATCTCGAGCCCGCTCGTCTGGAAGCTCCACGGCAAGGCCTGGCGAAGGCGCTGCCGAAGACCGAGCCGATCCTGCTTCCTGACGGCGAGCGACACAAACAGCTCGCGACGGTCGCGCGCGCATACGAGTCGCTGATCAAGCTCGACGCCGATCGTGGCGCCGCCATCATTGCAGTCGGCGGCGGCGTCATCGGCGATATGGCGGGCTTCATCGCCGCCACGTACCTGCGCGGCGTACCGCTCGTGCAGGTGCCGACCACGCTTCTCGCGCAGGTCGACAGCGCGATTGGCGGCAAGGTGGGCGTCAACCATCCGCTCGGCAAGAATCTCATCGGGGCGTTCCACCATCCAGCGGTCGTCGCCATCGATCCGTCGCTCCTGCAAACGCTGCCGCGACGCGAGTTTCGTGCGGGACTCTACGAAGTCATCAAGTACGGCATGACCTCGAGCCGACTCGCTCTTCGAGCGTGTCGCGAGAGACGCCGACGCGATCTTCGCGCGCAAGGCAGACGCGCTCGTGCCCATCATCGCCGAGTCGTGCGGGATCAAGGCTGCGGTCGTCGGATCTGGACGAACGTGAGTCCGGTCCGCGCCGCATGCTGAACTTCGGCCACACGGCGGGCCACGCGCTGGAGGCCGTGACGAAGTACAGACGGTTCCGGCACGGCGAAGCGATTGCGTACGGCATGCTGGTGGCCGCCCAGATCGGCGTGGCGCGAGGCGTGATGCCCGAGGCCGATCGCCAGGCGCTGGCGCAGATGATCACGACGCTCGGACCGCTGCCTCCGGTTGCCGACCTCTCGACCCGCGAGGTCATGAGCGCCGTCAAGCACGACAAGAAGGTGGTCGACGGCACCCTCCACTACGTGTTGTGCACGGGCATTGGCTCATGGCAGACCGCGACAGACGTGACCGAGGCTGAGATTGCAGCGGCGCTGAAGAAACTGGGCTTGCGGAAGTAACGGGCTAAGCCCAGGCCGTAGTCCTTCATCTTGATGGCGAGCGCCCGAAGGGAAGGCCGAGCATGTCCGCAGCCTTCGCCTTGTCCCCTGACACTTCCTTGAGGGCGAGCTCAATCTTCCTCTTCTCCACCTCGGCCAGCGCCCTCCCGTCACCTCGCTCAACGACCCTGACATGTCGAACGACGCGCAGGGGTCTGGCGAGCTCGGCCGGGGCCAGCATGTGCTCGCGACAGATTCAGTGTCGAGCGTGAACGACGTCGCCCTCAGAAAGAATGACAGCCCGCTCGATGCAGTTCTGCAGTTCGCGAACGTTGCCCGGCCAGCGATACTTCTGGAGCGCATCGATGGCCGAAGGCGCCAGCGACACTGGCTTCTTCAAGTCGCGGCTGAACCGCTCGGCGAAATGGCGAGCGAGGATGGCGATGTCCTCCTGCCGCTCTCGCAGCGGGGGGACGATGATCGGGAACACCGACAGCCGGAAGAACAGGTCCTCGCGGAACCGCTTTGCGGCAACGCCGGCTCGAAGGCTCTTGTTCGTCGCTGCCACAATCCGCACGTCGACCTGGAGCGACGCCGTGCCGCCGACCCGCTCGAACCGACGTTGTTCGAGCGCGCGGAGGATCTTCGCCTGCAGCGACAGCGGCAAGTCGCCGATTTCGTCGAGGAAGAGCGTTCCGCGGTGAGCGACCTCGAACTTGCCGAGCTTGCGGCCGACGGCGCCGGTGAATGCGCCTTTCTCGTGTCCAAAGAGCTCGGTCTCGAGAAGATTTTCCGGAATCGCGGCGCAGTTGATGGCGACGAACGGGCCGTCGGAGCGATCGCTGCAGGGCGTGCAGCGCCCGCGCAAACAGCTCCTTTCCCGTGCCGCTTTCACCCTCGAGCAGCACGGTGGCATCCGTGCGCGCGGCTCGCTGCAAAGGGACGATGGCTTGCCTGAGCGCGCGAGATTCTCCGATCATGACCGGAGCACCGCGACGCGTCGCCAGCTCCTCCTTGAGCAGCACGTACTCCGTCAGCACGCGCCGCTGCGCCAGCGCTCGGCTGACCATCAGAAGCAGGTGATCGGGATCGACCGGCTTGGCGAGAAAGTCGAGCGCCCCTTCCTTCATCGCGAGCAACCGCGTCCTGGATGCTGCCATACGCCGTCATCACGATGACGGGCAGGTCGGGATCGAGTTCTTTGGCGGCGCGCAGCACGCCAAACCCGTCGCCTTCGGGCAGCTTGAGATCCGTCAGCACGAGGGCCGGGCGATCGTGCTGCATGGCGCGAATCGCCTCGCCCTGGTCCTGCGCCTCGACCACGCCATGGCCCTGGCCTTCGATGGCCAGCTTGAGCATCGTCCGGAGCGACTCTTTGTCTTCGACGAGAAGGATGGAAGGCGTCAAACGAGCGCCCGGCCTAGCGAAGCCAGCCGGGTGGCACACCGGCGCGCCGTGCTTCGTCTTCGATCGCGGCGATGGCCTTGGTCTGAGCTTCGATCTCGCCTTTGAGGCGGTCCTGTTCGGTAATCGCGGCGATGCGCTTCTTCTCGATGACCGCGCGCCTTGCCGGATCGTCCATGTTCACAAATTCGGTGGTAAGGGCATTGATCTGACTCTGCAACGCTTCGACGAACCCCTGACTTCGCTGAAGAGCTGTCCTCGCGTCGGCGATTCGCGTTCGCCAGTACTTCTCGTCCCTGGTGTCTTTGGTGCCGGACGCTTCTGCGGGCTGCGGTTCGGGCGCCTTGGCAGCGGGTGTGTCTCCGCTCGCGGACGCCGCGCTCGAGGGAGGCGGGGCCGGCGAATCTCCTCGGCTCCCGAGGTCGTTGTTCGTGTACACCTTGGAAGGCTTCGTGACGGCCTTCCGTCGCTCCTGTTCCGCTCGAGCGACGTCGGCAAGGGACTGGGCCGCCACGCTGGTTGCAGCAAACAGAAGGCCGGCCAGGGTGGCAATGGTGCGCATGTTCATACGAGTCTCCATTTACTTATCGGTAGATCCCCGACTGTTCTTTGTACCTAGAGCACCTGTTGCCAGGACAACACACCGCGCCGGGCCACGCGGGCGCGAAACGCCCGCCGCGTTGCTCGTCGGCCAAAGGCGTCTGCCCGCACCTCAAGGGTTTCCGGGCCTGCAGGGCTTGCAGACACCCAGCACACGACATACGCATCCGAAGCGATGCCTGCAGGCCGCAGGTACGTTCCGTACGCAAACAGACGCCATCCAGACCCGTCGACGTCAGCGGTCAGATCTTCGAGTTGCAGGATCGATCCATCCGCCAATGTGCGCTGCCCGCCGGGCGGGCCGTCGACAAAGCGCGATCGGACGGCGCCCGTCAGCACTCCATCCCACTCGTCGAGGCCCTGAAGCTCCATGAGCACCAACTCCAGACCTGCCGCCGCCGCAGCGTCCGCCTCCTCCGCGCGTAACTGGCTGTCGAGTACGCGGACTTCCGTGTCGGTAACCACTGCCAGGGACAGCGCCAGGGCCGAGAGCATCGCTACAGCCATCACCGCGAAGACCAGGGCAAACCCCTTCTGTTCCGTCATGAGGCAAACCCCAGGTTGCGCGGCGTCACAAAGAATGAAATCTGCCGCCTGCGCTGCGGCGCGCGGATGAAGTTGCTGAAGCTCGTCACCGCCACCGATACGCGAACGCTTCGAACCCGCAGCAGATCCTGGTCGAAGCGCTCGGGCGCCTCGGCATTGGGAAGCCATGGGCCGTCTTTGAATAGCGCCGGATCCAGCGGGCGTCCTCCAAGCGCCGGTGCTTCGGTGCTTGTTGCGTCGTAGTACTCGAACCTCAGGTCCGTCACGTCATCCGCTACGGGCAGCCCTGACCGATCGCCGTCGTAGGTCATGAGATCCGACGACCCCGTTCGGGGGTCGCGCTGCAACCAGTACGTCGCCGATACGACTTGCGTGATCCTCGCACCGGCGGCGTAGGTTGCCAGCCACGAGCCATCGGCGCGGATTAGGGCCGGCGGAGCCGCTTGGACGGCGAGGATGCGGAAGGTCTCGTAGGCGCCGCTTTCGTCGAATACGAGTCCAAGCGATCCTGCGGTGAACCCGCACAAGGGATCGTGCGCGGGACAGTGCGGCACTGCGTTCAGCGGGATCGTCGGCTCGACTCCCGTCGCTGCGCTCAGCGTGGTTTCGGGCGCGCCTGCAGGCGCGTACAGAATCGAGATTCTGTCGTTCGAAGCGGTACCGGGTGGATCGGGCCACATCGCGCCTCGTCTGCGTGGCAGCACTGCTGGGAAATGCCGCCCGGTGCCCGCGCCCGCCATTGCGAGGTCGCGCGTGATGGCCTCGGTGATCGAACGGAGCCGCTGCTGCTGCTCGACCGCATCAAGCTGGGCGTGGAGGATGCCGCGGACGGGATCCATCAGTGGCAAGAACGCGGCAACCACGACGAGAAGCAGCGCCATGGCGATTGTCGCTTCGACGAGGGAGAAGCCGTTCTTCACCGCACGCTCCGAGGGCGCACTGCGAACGTCCGCGCTTCGCCATGCATTTTGCTCACGTGTGAGACGACGACCGAGATCAGCATCGCGTCGCCATGCCATGGCAATGGGAGGATGGACCAGCTCGCCGTGTAGACACGCGCATCGCAGCCAACTGCGCTCACGCAGACGGCGTTTCCCGCCGCATCGAGATACTCGAGCCTCTCCGCTGTCTCTGCGAGAGTCGCCTGGCCGCGCAGCTCCTCAACTTTCTGCCTCGCAAGGACGGCCGCCATCGAGCGATGCTGCACGGTCGCGGCGGTACGGGCTGCCATCGCGAGCAGCGTCGCAAGCGGCAGCATCGCCGAGCTCAAAAGAGCGATCGCGACGAGCACCTCGATAAGGCCAAAACCGCGCGGCACGCTCCGTCCAGTGCAAGGTGTGGGCCTCGGCTTGTTTCCTGGTATCTGCAGGGATGTGTTGCAGAAGCTGCGACAGGCGAGGATGTGGAATGTTGAAGAGAACGACGGGAGCGGGCACCGTCGTGGTGGCCCGCTCCCATCGGTAGTACTACTCTGCGGGCCGCAGAATCTGCCGGAACGTCAGCGTGTTGATGTCGCGGAACATCGGGGTTCCCGGCGGAAGCAGCGACGGCGTCAGGAACTCGATGTCAAAGGCGAAGGTCCTGTCGCCGCCGTTGTAGGTGTGAGCAGCCGGAAACTTGTACTGGCCGACCGCCTGCCTGCTGACGTGCAACGAAACAAGGGAGCCGCGGTAGTTGAGGCCGCCGGCCCCGCTCCAGTTCTCCAGCAGGCGCAGGAAGTTCGCCGCCCCGCCGTCGGTGCCATACAGGTCTCCGGGATTGCCACAAGCGGCAGCGCAATACGGGTACGCGAGCCCTTTGCCCGCAATCGCTGCAAACCGCCAGCCGGTTTGTTGGGCGTCCCGGTCGAAGGCATCGTGAGGGTTCTCGAAGCCGTTTCGATCAGTCCACGCGTTCGAGAGCAGCGTGATGGCGTCGGCCGCGATCGAGGCCGCCACATTCGGCTCCGCCAGCGTATCGCCTGCGGTCGCATTGTAGTTGCCCTGCACGTACGCGGGGTTCTCGGTCGCAATGGTGAGACCAGGCGACGGAACGTTGTTGACGCCGCCGCTGATGCCGCCGTTCATGACCTTCAGCGCGCGCCGGAACAAGACTACCTTGTTCACACGCGACTGCCCCATATTGGCTGCGGTCATCGTGATCCACGGCCTGCTGTTGTTGCTCGAGTCGTACGGGGCGACCGCACCCGCAGGGATGTTGCCCCCGATGGTCGACGGCACGATGCCATAGAGCTCTTGAGAACCATTGCCGTTGAAGTTCTCGCCCGCCTGCGGCACGCCATCAGGCGTGCCGGCCGCCGTGGTCGAGTTGACCGTGTCCTCGTAGCCGAACTCGCCGGTCTCCACGTTGGCATTGGTGGAGTCGTGATTTCCGCGCCGGTCGGAGAAGTACACGATGAAGCCGTTGTTGTTATTGTTCAGGGCGCTGGTTCCTGACGTACCTGTCGTGCCCGCCAGCCACTTCTTCAGGTTGCCGACGTCGATGGAGATGTACTGCATGATCCCCCCCATCGTGATCGGAGCAGTGTCTGCGACCGTCCGCGTGGTTCCTTCCCTTGCGTCATACAGCGTCTGGGGCCACCAATCGGACGGGTTCAAACTGCGAAAGTGCCCACAGTAGGTGCCGCTGTGGTCGCGGAGCCGCTGGATGCGCAGGATCGCGTCCGGCGTCGGGTCGTTGCAAACTGTGCCCACACCGGCGTTGGCCTGGTTGCGATCGCCGATGCCGAGGTTGAGGATCTCCATCGTCACATCGGTCCAAACGTTGATGGGCCCCTGCCGTTCGATCTTGATGTAACCGCCAATCGTTCCCGTATTCCGATCGGCCAATGCCGCCGACGTCACCGTCACACCGTTGGCCGGGGCATCCGAGTCTCCGTCCGAGTCTGGGTCTCCAAAGCAACCGGTGAACTGCTTCGGGCTCGTCGTGTCGTCGTAGCCCGTGCACGTGTACATCTTGCCGTTGACCCAGAAGGTATTCACCGAGAACGGCGCTGTCGTGAAGTTCGCGTTGCCGTTCGTGGGAGTGTTCAGCGTCACCGTCCTGCTGGTTCCCGAGCTGACCGCACCGTTGACGGTCGTCGTGACCACAACGCCGTTGGCCAGTGTCGCGCTCAGGTTCGCCCCGTTGGCGACGTTCGCCCCCAGATTGCACTGGAGCAGCTGCGTCGCGTTCTTGCTCTTGCAGACCACGTTGTTGTTAGTGCCGATGGTCAAGGTCGTCCCCGCGTTGCAGGATGATCCGGCGCACGGCACCACGAACGCATCGGGTAGCGCCGTTGAGGCCGGCATCCTGATCGTCGAGGTCGTGTGGCTGCTCCCGGAGACGAACGACATCGGGCCGGGCGAACGAGCGATCGGCGGATGCGTGCCGTCGACAGGGCCGTACCCGTGGGTGGCGTGGCTGTCCAGTCGCCGTCCAGGAGCACCGGGTCCGACCCCGTCACGGTCGGCAGATTTCGAATGTCGTCGATCCGATCCGACAGGAGAATGCGAAGGCTCGCTTGCGAGAAGTACCGCTGGGCGAAGATCCCCGGATCTGTCGTGTTCTCGTTCGAGTTCAACGCGGGACGACGGATCAAGTCGATCGGCGTCGCGCCGTCCGAGACGATCGGAAGATCGAGTCTCGTCGCGCCAGTCGCGCCGTTGCGAACGTAGAGTTTGTAGGTGGTCTTCGAGAGCGATTCCCAGCTCGCGTTGATCGCAGACCCAGGCATCGTCGCGACGCTGCCCTCGTTGGGCGAATACTTCAAGGCGCGATTCGTGGACGCCGATGTCGGAATCAGCACGTTGTTGTTGAACGACGGGCTGGTCGTCGAGTTGAGCAGCCCGTTCGACAGGTACTTGCGAATGACCTCCCCAACCGCGGTGATGCGGTCGTTGAACGTCATCGTCCCGGCACTCGTCATCTGACCAACGTAGAGACTGCCGTTCGTATGCACGCGTCCGCCGAAGTTGAAGTCGCCGCCCGCATAGATCGACAGGTCGGTTTCCGAAAAGATGCCGAACTGGAAGACCGGCACTGCGACGGTCTGCAGTTCGCGACGCAGACGCACTTCGGATCGGCCGGTTGTCGAGCGGGCCGTGATCGTAATCGGGTACTTGGTAATAATGCCCTTCATACCGGCATACGGACCGGCCGTAATGTTGCTGCCGTTGGTGTCTTCGGGCGCCGGGTTGCCGTTTGCGTCCGTCTTGCTGAACGCCACGCTGTAGCCAGACCCGGTCGTGCCTCCAGGAGCGGTGAACTCGAAGCCGGGAACGGACGGCGGAAAGCTCGCCAGCCCGAGGATTTCACCCGAGCTGGGGCTGACATCGCTTTCGAAGAGTTGAGCCAGATCCGACGTCAGCTTTTCGAGGCCGGCGTGCGCGGCCGCGTAGGCTTGGGTTTGATCGCGATCGATCGCTCCCGCGCGCACATCTGAATTGACGGCCGCATAGAACCCCACCATCATCGCCGAGACGATCATCATGATGAGGAGGGTCGTCAGCAGCACGACGCCCGATTCACCCGACTTGTGCGAAATTGTTTTCGTCTGCATTGTCGTTTCTCCCCTAACGCCCACTGTCCTATTGCGGCGCCAGGTACTCGTCCACGAACGCCATGCCTCGCAAGCTCACTTGCGAGGTCAACGTGTTGCGAAACAGGCGGTTCCGCCGCGCGAGGTTGTTGGCGGACCGCCCGGTCATCAGAATGTTGACGTTGCGAATCTCGTTCACCGAGCACGGGTTCGGATTGCAGGCGCCGGTCCCTGCCAGATCGGCCGCCGTGAAGCGGACGTTCGTAGGATTCAGGTTGCCGTCGGCAATGTCGTAGGTGAACTGCAGATTCTCGATGTCGGTCGCCACCGCGGTGCCGAGCGTGTTGTTGAACGTCGTTGGGTGTCCGTTGTTGATCCGACGCACCAGGCGTGGATGGTTTGGCACGACCGTGTCCAGGTAGTAGCTAAGCATCCGGATTCGCGACGCCGTGGTCGGAATCGAGCCGTTGACGAGCGTGTCGGCCGGTGCCGTCGCCATCAGAGCCGTAACGTTGCCCGCCGCCGCGGTGGGCTGGTTGAGCTTGAGCGAATCGTTGGCGGCGAACGTGATGCGCCGGTTGGCGTAGTCCACTGCCGTGATCTGCACCAGCGTATTCCCCGAGCCCTTCTCGAGCATCAGAAGCTGGCCGGTCAGCACGCGATTGGGGCCAGTCTGGATGTTGATGGCTTGCCCAGTCGCCGGATTGGTCGCCCTCACGTCGATGGTCGTGTTGGTGATCGCGGTCAACGGCATGTCGAGGAAGGTGTTGTCGACCGTCAGCACCGTCACGATGTCGGTCGCCACCCCGTTGATGGTGGGACCGAGCCCAGGCCCGGGCACAATGGCGGCCCAGTCCACGTCGCCAGCAGGTGTCAGATAGGCGGTGCCCGGAGGCCCCGGAATGTTCATCCTTTGCGAGTTGGTGCCGCTCGGAACGTTCAGCACGTGACTGGGCGGCAAGCCTGACGCGACCTGGAGCAGGTCACGGATCATGAGGTCCATGCCGGTTCGCAGGGAGTTGTTGACCCCGCTGACGAGCACGGCGCTCTCGCTCAACGTGGACGCCTGCTGCATGACCGTCGAGGTGGCGCCCAGCACGGTCACCATGATGCCCATTGAGATGAGCATCTCCGAAAGCGAGTATCCCGCCTCCCGGTGGCTGTCGTTGCGTCTTTGGTTTCTCATGAGTAGGACGACACGTATGTCGTGATGCTGTAGGTGCGGGTAATTCCCTGCACCGTGTAAGTAATCGTGACTGTTATCTGGCGCAGGTTTTCGTTGACCTCCGACGAGCCGTTGCGATTCAGGTTCGTGATCGCGATCTGGCGCCTGAAGTTGCTCAGAGGCGTCAGCACGTCATCCCCTGTTCCGAGCGTGCCGTCCGCACCGGGACTCCGCAACTGCTCGACGCCGCCGTCGTCGTCGGTGTTGACGAGCCCGTCATTGCCGGGCGTTGTGAGATTCGTGATGCCGTTGACGAACACGCCGCCGGCCGATTCGTTCCGGATGTTTCCCCACGAAAGCACCCCGGTATCGCGCGCGGTGTGAACGCTCTCGACGGCCTCGCGAGCTTTCTCGCGCGCCACTACCGCGTACGACGTTCCCGCCATGTACCTCAGCCCGTAGGCCATGTAGGCAGCCAGCGTCAGCATCCCGGTAGCCAGGATCCCGGCCGAGACGATCACTTCGACGAGCGAGAATCCCTGCTCGTCCGCCGCCTTCGAATGCGTCCGCTTGATCAGTTCGCCCATACCGATCCACTCCATCTCCATGTGCGGATGAGCCCCGTGGCTCCGAAGATCGTGATGGCGTGCGCCGTCGCCACATCGTCCTTGGTTGCGAGGAACAACGTGCCGTTCAGCACGTCTCCGCTCGAGTCGATCAACGAACCGTCGCTGGTAAACCGGATCGTGGGGGTCGTACCGAATGCCACCGCGCCCGTATGCCCGAACGCGTCGGGCGTGTCCGGAAGCGAGGTGAAGCGTTTGAACGTCAATTCGTTCTCGAGAAGACGGTTGGCGACGAGCGTCGAGCCGTTGGGCTGCTCTTGGCGGAACAGCTGAATCTGATTCGGCGCGGTGAAGACGAGCTGGAAATCGCGCCGCTGCGATGTCGCCTGGTTGCGGCCGAGCTCCAGAATATTCAACACTTCGGACGTCGAACTGGTCGCCCGGCTCTGCCTCAGCCAACTCGCCGACACGCCGACCGCGAGCGCGCACATGATGCCCACGACCGCCACGACGACGATCATCTCCATCAACGAGAACCCGCGTTCGCCGGACATTTTGGTCACGGCCGGTAACCACGCAAAGGCAGGACCGTTCAGCCCTACTCGGGCCGGGCCGACTATCTCTCTTGGATAGATGGACTTAGAGGGAAAATTTCAGGTTTGAAATCCGAGAGTCAGGCGCCAGAACTGAACACGGGCTTACCTTATCGTCACCGAACGCCCGAGAGAACAGGGGGTGCAGACAATGGCAGGGCGACAAGGAAGCAGGCGCCGCCCCCGGGGGCCGACGTCACGCCAATGCGGCCGTTGTGGGTGACGACGATCTTCTGCACCAGAGCTAGACCGAGGCCGGTGCCTCCGGTCCTGGTGGTGACGAACGGCCGGAAAATGCGCTCGCGATCGGCCGGAGGAACACCCGGCCCGCTGTCCTCGATCGTGACGCGGACGTGCCCGGCTTCCACTTTCCCCTCGATGGTAATGACCGGCGCAGTGGCGGCGCGGCTGCACGCTTCCACGGCATTGCGGCAGAGGTTGCTGAATGCCTGGCGCAGCAGCACATCGTCGCCTTGGATGACCGGAAAATCGCCGCGAATGGTGATCTGCGCCTCCGAGCGCCCTTGCATCACCGCACGCCTCTTCGGCAGCACGCTCCACAGTCGCGCGAAGGTCGACGGGCGACAGCATCAACTCGGATGGGCGCGCGAAGTTCAGGAAATTCGTCACGACTTCGCCAAGGGCCTCCGTCTCCTGACGGATGCCCAGGACGTGCGGGTGAAATGAGGCGGGCACGCCGTTCAGATCGAGCAGCCTCGCATACCCATGAATCGTCGCGAGGCCATTCCGAAACTCGTGGGCAATGCCGGCTGTCAGCTCCCCGACCTGAGCGAGGCTTTCCTTCAGTCGCAGCTGCTCCTCCATTTCCACGACAGGTGTGAGGTCCGTGAAGAGACAAATGGCGCCGTGGCGCTCGCCGCGGACATCCGACAACGGAGACACGCCGATACCGAGATGTGCCGGGGGATCGTCCACTTGGAGCTTGCGCCGCACGATGGGCGCACCGCCGTTCAGGCATTCCTCGATGAGGAGGACAGAGTCTGCCGGAAGCACTTCTCGGCATGGACGTCCGACGGCGTCGGCTGGCAGGCCAAGCAAACGGCGGCCGGCGGGATTGACAATGCGCAGATGCCCCTGGCTGTCCACAACGAGCAACCCCGACGCCAGGCTCTCGACGATCTCGCTGCTCAAGCGTTCCGAAGCCTCGGCGCGCGCCGACATCACGCGCTCCTGTGCTTTCAGCCGCGTCACCGCATCTTGCAGTGCAGCGGTGACAAAGGCGCTCTCCGTCGTCCGCTCGCGAAGCAGTCCATTCGAGCGCCGGGCGGCCATGGCAAACCGCACCACGGCGAACACCAGCACTGCGATCACGAATCCGGCGAAGGCAGTCAGTCCGAAGACGGCGGCAACGGACGGGTTCATTGGGGCTTACACGTAGAAGGAGGCGTACCAAGCCACGATGGGGTCGCCCACAGAAGCCGCCACAATCGCCCCGGCGGCGAGAAACGTGCCGAAGGGGAGGGCATATTTCATGTCGCCGCGGTGGAGCACGATCATGGCGATTCCGACGATCGACCCCATGAACGAGGACAGCACGAGCGTCAACAGCATCAGCTTCCAACCGAGGAACGCGCCGATCATCGCGAGCATCTTCACGTCCCCGAAGCCCATGCCTTCTTCACCGCGAATGCGGAAGTAGGCCTCGCCCATCAGCCACAAGACTCCCCCGCCCGCGATCAACCCGATGACCGAATCGCGCCAGCCGGGCGGCAGGACGAAGCTCAGCAGGAGGCCAAGCAGGATGCCGGGCAGCGTGATGACATCGGGAAGAATCCGGTGCTCGAGATCGATGACGAAGAGGACGACGAGCGCGCAGGCGAACGCGAGCCTGGCAAACAGCAGCGGAGGATCGACGAGCAGCACGGCGCCCACGAAGATTGCGGCCGTGGTGAGCTCGACGATCGGGTACTTCAGCGAGATCGGACTGGAACAGTTGCGGCACCGTCCGCGCAACCTCAGGTACCCGATCACCGGAATGTTGTCGCCCGGCGCGATGTTCGCGTGGCAGTGTGGACACCGGGAAGCTGGCCAGACAACCGACTCGCGCAGCGGCAGACGATGAATGCACACGTTGAGGAAGCTGCCGACAATCAACCCCAGCACCAGAGCGATCAAGACGGTGGCGGCCATCAGCGCTGCTGTCTGAACCTGAGCTCTGGCGCCGCGGCCGGTTCGGTTGGCAACGGGTGCAGCTTCGAGCCAGGCCCGAGACCAATATCGCCCGTTTCCGCTTCAATGAAGTACGGCGTTCCGGTCGGATCGAGTGGAACGGCAGGAACGACTCCAGCCGCAATGAGTTGTTCCCACGATCGGGGATGCGTGCCCGTTCTTGTCGCATAAGCCTCGGACGCGCGCTGCAGCCAGTCGATCTGATCGAGCGCATCGAGCTGCAGGAGACGCGTTTCGGCCGTCGAGCGGAGCCAGTCGTTTTCCGTGCTTTCGCGCAGCTGATGCCACATGGCACGCGACGCCTGTCGGTCGCCCCCGCGGGTCAACATGACCGCCGCGTAAGTTCTCAACCACCATGGGGCACCTGGCTGTTCGGCCCCTCGGTTGAACCACTCTGCGGCACTCCGGTAGTCGTGCAGATTCCAATAATAGATAAAGCCGATGTCGTGGTAGTAGTCAGCTTTCGTGGGATTGGCGGCGATGCCCTTCTTGAGCAGTTCAATCGCGAGATCAGGACGCCCCGCCCCACTGGGGTGAGGCTCGGCGAGAAAGATCGCACCAAAACGGTACGCGACGTTGAACCGTGGATCGAGCGATGTCGTGAGATCGAGCAGCGGGAAGAGCAGGTCGAACTGCTGACCGGTCTCCTTCATGCGCTCGCGGCCGAAGGTCTGAACCGCGCGAATCCAGTACACGTCGGCGAGAATGGCGTCGTACGAGAGTCCGATGCGCTGCATGGCGGTACCCGATCTCACGTAGAGGATGCGATCGTCGACCGATGAAGCCGCGTAGGCACGATCGCGAACGACCTGCACTCCCACCGCCAGTCCGATCATCAGGATCAGCGAGGCCACGAAGGCGGCCGTCCTCCGCCATGCGCCAGCCATCACTTGAAGTCCCTTCGCGTGAAGATGAAGCTGCCCGCGCTCAGAAGCACGGCGATGTAGATCACCGAGTAAGCCGCGTTCATCAGCAACAGCCCGGCCGGCACTGGCAGGGCATGAACGACCGCGTTCTTGACGTCGAGCGGCGCGAGATTGGGCAGGAGGTAGTACAGGCCTCGGGCAATCCAGGCAACCGATCGCGACTCGACCACCGCGTCGAAATTACGGAGGTCTGCGTTGAAGTGGCCGACGATGTAGAGGCCGAACGTGAGGGCGGTCGCGAGCATGGGACTCGAGAAGGTGGAGAACAGCAGCGCCACCGCCGTGACGATCGCGAGTTGCAGATAGATCATCGCGATGGCCTTGAGCAGCGCCGGATCAGCCGCCGGCGCTTCCCAGTGTGGTTTGAACCACGCGCCTTCCACCCACGCCACTGTGCCAAGCACGGCGTAGTACGCGATCGTCATCGCCCCGAAGATTCGCCAGCAGCGTGAGCAGCAAGCCGAGATACTTTCCGAGTATGAAATCCTGACGCCGCATCGGCTTGGCCAACAGCGAATAGATGCTGCGCTTCTCCACTTCCTTGGACACCAGCCCCACGCCGATGAAGACGGCAATGAACAGTCCGATGAGCGACATCGCCGCCAGGCCGAGGTCCTTGATGATTTTGACGTCCTGGCCGGCAGTCAGTTGGCTGAGAAGGTAGGAGACCGCCATCAGGAGCACGGCAAACAGCACGAGGCTGTAGAGCACCTTGTCGCGAACCGATTCGCGAAACACGTTCAGGGCAATGGTTGCGATTGCCCGCACTCAGGCCCCCTGCCTTGCGTCCATCCGCGAAACTGGATGCTCGGCGACTGTCCTGACGAAGAAGTCCTCGAGCGTGTCGCGCACTGGGTTCAACGAAACGACCTGGACGCCTTCCTTCAGCAAATCGTTCATGAGCAGGGCGGGCGGGGGCTGCAACGGCAGCTCGAGGGCGTATCGACCGTCGCTGATGCTCGTGACACGCGCCGTGCGGCTCCGATGCCGTTCCAGAACTGCCGGGGCCAGGTTAGCGACGACGAGCTCCCACCCATGCGCTTCGAAGGCATGCAGATCGGCCATGGTGCCCGAGGCGACGAGTCGGCCGCCCGCGAGAATCGCGACGCGGCTGCACATCGCCTCGGCATCGGACAGCACATGCGAGCTGAAGAACACGGTGCACCCGCGATCGCGCAGCTGAAGGATGAGCTGGCGAACTTCGCGCCGCCCCAGCGGATCGAGGCCCGACATCGGCTCGTCGAGAAATACCACCTCCGGCTCATTGATGAGTGCCTGGGCGATTCCGACGCGCTGGAGCATGCCTTTCGAAAACTTTCGCAGCTGAAGCCTCCGCTCGGCGCCGATGCCGACCTGATCGAGCAGTTGCGATACACGCTGGCGTCGCTCCGCCGAGCCGTAGCCGAAGAGCGTCGCGAAATATGTGAGCAGTTCTTCTGCGGTCAGGTAGTCGTAGAAGTACGGGCTCTCTGGCAGGTAACCGATGCGCCGTTTGACGCTGACGCTCCCCACTGGCTGCCCGAGAATCTCGGCGCGTCCCGATGTGGGATAGATGAGCTGCATGAGCAGCTTCAAGGTGGTCGTCTTGCCGGCACCGTTCGGGCCGAGAAAGCCGAACGTCTCCCCCTGAGCGACCTCCAGGGTGAGATCGTCGAGTGCACGGTAGGGTCGCTTCTTCCAGAAACCGACCGTGAAGTCCTTCGTCAGCTGTTCGATCCTGATGGCTACCATGCCGTTCGTATTATCGGCATCTGACAAAAAAAGGGAGGCTGGAAGCCTCCCTTCGGGATCGAGTCGGTCGTACTGACGACTACTTGATGGCCACAGCTGCGGCAGGCGTCGGCACGCCGGCTCCGCTGATTGCTGTAATCGCCGCCGTGTGCTGGAACACCGTCTGCGCTTCGCTGGTGCCGAAATAGCGCGTGCCGCTGGTGCCGGCCGAGACCGGCGCTCCGGCAAAGAGGTAGTTTCCTGACGCGGTTGTCGTCGCGGTGACGCAGGTCACGATGCCCGTCACCTGGTTCGACGACGAGTAGGTCAGCGTGAAGCCGCTCTTCGTCACCGGGCTGGTCGACAGATCCGGCGAGATGAAGGGCTGGCCACCAGCGGTCGGCGGCGTCGCGAGGATCGCCAACGTGTCCGCATACCCCGAACCGCCCGCGCAGTTCGTCATGTAGTTGATGTTCGAGCTGTTGACGGCGCGCAGCGAACCAATCGCCGACGCTTCGTTACCAGCCATCCGCGCACGGAGCAGCCCGGGCACGGCGATCGCCGCGATGATGCCAATGATTGCCACGACGATGAGCAGCTCAATCAGCGTGAAACCCTTGTTGCTACGAAGTCTCATGTCTTCTCTCCTCAAAATACGGCGCGTAGCCGTGAACTCCTGCAAAAGCGGCTAGGCAGCCGCACCGGCCTTCCTAGGAGCAACAGCTGCGCCAACATGCCATTCTCGATATCGTCTTTGTTATCAATGATTTACAGATATCGTCAAGGGGCGACTAGGGACCGTTTTGACAATTCTTGTCAACAAGCCGCGACGCTGGTTGTCACATGCGGCCGAAGGCACAAACAGCGGACAACAAAAAAGGGAGGCTCGAATCGAGCCTCCCTTCAACGTGCGCACAAGGAGAAGTGGAAAGGTTGCTACTTGATCGCGACAGCGGCTGCAGGCGTCGGCACACCGGCCGCGCTGATGGCTGTGATCTGCGCCGTGTGCTGGAACACTGTCTGTGACTCGCTGGTACCGAAGTAGCGCGTGCCGCTGGTGCCGGCCGAAACAGGGTCGCCCTGGAACAGGTAGTTGGCCGACGCGGTCGTTGTCGCAGTCACACACGTCGTGATACCCGTCACCTGGTTGCTCGACGAGTAGGTCAGCGTGTAGCCGCTCTTCGTCACCGGGCTGGTCGCCAAGTCCGGCGAGATGAAGGGCTGGCCACCGGCAGTCGGCGGCGTCGCAAGGACCGCCAGCGAGTCCGCATACCCCGAACCGCCCGCGCAGTTCGTCATGTAGTTGATGTTCGAGCTGTTGACCGCACGCAGCGAGCCGATCGCGGACGCCTCGTTGCCAGCCATGCGCGCACGGAGCAGTCCGGGCACGGCAATCGCCGCGATGATGCCGATGATCGCCACGACGATGAGCAGCTCAATCAGCGTGAAACCCTTGTTGCTGTGAATCTTCATGTCATTCTCCTTAAATGCACACTGTTGCCCAAGAATCCCTACGGTCTGATGCGGCGCATCGGCCGCCGGGACTCACTAAGGCAACGGTCGTACCAACCGACTCCAACTCCATAAACAACTGATTATAAATAAGTTATGTAATCTCACGATTCGACGTGCGGGGCAGAGCGTCACTTATTGTCAACTTCAGGTTACCAAACCTTGTCAGGTAGGCTGGACGTTCTGAAGGAATCCAACCCCGGACGACTTCACGTGAGATTGTACTTCTTCGCATAGTAGCGGAACGACCGGTACGGAATGCCCAGCAGCTCGGCTGCCTTCACCTGAACGCCGCCGGCTCGCGCGAGGGCCTGGGTGATGTACTCCTTCTCCAGTCCCTCGACGTGCTCCTCCAGATTGAACCCTGACTCGGGCAGCAGTCCTGCCGCAGCCGGCCCCTTGGGCACGCGCTTCGCGATGTGCTCGGGGAGGCTTTCAGGCAGAATGGCCTGGCTTTTCTCGAGCGCGACTGCGCGCTCGACCACGTTCTCCAACTGCCGAATGTTGCCCGGCCACTCATAGGCCTGGAGAAGCTGTAGCGCCTCCTGCGAGATGGCCGACACGGACTTGCCCATCTGCTCGGCATACTTGACCAGAAAATGATCGGCCAGCAGGGCAATGTCGTCGCCGCGTTCGCGCAGCGGCGGCAGATGAATGGGAATGACGTTGATCCGATAGAACAGATCTTCGCGAAACTGGCCCTCCGCCACCATCTTCGCAAGGTCCTGATTGGTCGCCGTAATGACGCGGATCGACGCGTCCAGCTCTTCCACCCCGCCAAGGCGGCGGTACTTCCGCTCCTGAACGACGCGCAGGAGCTTCACTTGCATCATCGGATTCATCTCGCCGATCTCGTCGAGGAAGAGCGTGCCCCGCTCGGCCGACTCGATAAGGCCCTTTTTGTTCGCGACGGCGCCCGTGAACGCGCCCTTCATGTGGCCGAAGAGCTCGGACTCGAGCAACGTCTCTGGAATGGCGCCGCAGTTGACAGCGATGAACGGGCGTTCGCGTCTGAGGGAATAGAAATGGATTGCCCGGGCCACCCATTCCTTTCCGGTGCCTGACTCGCCGGTAACGAGCACGGTGCTGTCGGTCCGCGCTATCTGCTCGATCAGCTTGAAGACCTCGAGCATCTTGTCGCTGCGTCCGATGATGTTGGCGAACTGATGGGTGCTGCCGAGCGCGCGCTTCAGCAGCACGTTCTCCTGGCGAAGCTGTCGCTGCTCGAGCGCGTGCCGAACCTTGATCTTGAGCTCGTCGACATCGAACGGTTTGCTGAGATAGTCGTGCGCGCCGAGGCGCATGGCCTCGATGGCCGTATCAGCGGAGGCGAACGCGGTGATCATGATCCCGAGGATATCCGGGTCGATCCGCTTGGCCGCGCGCAGCACGTCGACCCCGCTCATGTCGGGCATCTTGATATCGGAGATGAGCAAGTCGAAGCGACGCGCCTCGAGCTGCTCCACAGCCGCGCGGCCGTTCTCCGCCACCGTCACGTCGTACCCTTCGCGGCGCAGCACGATCGACAGCAGCTCGCGCATCGATCGCTCGTCGTCTGCGACGAGGAGCCGCGCCAGGCTGACGGGAGCCTCGACCGCCGGATCGCTTTCTACTCGTGCCTGTTCCATCGTTCTACGCCACCACCGCCACGGCCCGCGCAGGCAGTCGCACTGTGACCGTCGTGCCACGCCCAACGGCGGAGCTCACCTGAATCTCACCTTTGTAGTCGCTCACGATGCGGTGAACGATCGCAAGTCCGAGTCCCGTTCCCTTGGAGAACGAGCCTCGGAATGGTTGAAAGATCGCATCCAGCTCTTCTGCGGGGATGCCGACGCCCTCATCCGACACTTCGAGCACGACCGACTCGTCCCTTTCGCCCGTCCCGGACTCGATTCGTGCACCCAGCACCAGCTTGCCGCCCTCCCGCATGGCCCGCACGCCGTTGGTGGCGAGGTTCCAGACGATCTGCCGAATCTGGTTCTCATCGGCTTCGCACATCACTTCGGTGGAGGGGACGGTAATTTCGACGACGTGCTCCTCCTGCACTTCAGAGCTGTTCCGAAGCAGCGTTGCCGCGTCGTTGATCACCCGGCGCAGGTCGAGCGGCCCGACTGAAAAGCGCTGCGGCTTGGCATACGCCAGAAACGACCCGATGGTGTCGTTGAGCCGCTCGGATTCGCGCAGGACGATGTCCATCAACTGTGCCTGCTCCTCGCTCAACGGGAGCTCCTGACGAAGGATCTGAATGGAACCCGCCATGGAGGCGCAGCGGGTTGCGAATCTCGTGCGCGATGCCTGCAGCCATCTCTCCGACGGCCGCCAGGCGCTGCTGCATGCGGGCGGCGCGCTCGAGCTTCTTGATGTCGGTGACGTCCTGGAACACGAAGAGCTTTCCAGCGCTGCCATTCGGAGTCCGCAATTGCGTGGCCATGAATCCCAGTTCGATCACGCGTCCGTCGCCCGTGCGGTAGGAGCTCTCCATGCGCCGGCCGTAGCCGGAGGCCGCCCCTTCCCCGAGCTCGCTGACGACAGTGGGCGGCAGCTCCAAGACGTCCTCGATCCGCTGGCCGACGATCGATACCTCGGCATGTCCCGTAATGGCTTCGGCCGCACGGTTGAAGGTGAGGATCCGCCCCTGAGGATCGGTGGTCACCAACCCGCTCGCGAGACTGTCGATCACGTGCTGATTGAAGGCCTGCAGGTCGGCGATCTGCGTCGACGCGCGTTCGAGCCGGGCACCCGCGCGCTGCAGCCGATCGGCCAGCGACCCGCTGAGGATCGCAATCGAGAAGAAAAGAAAGACGTTGAGACCGGTCATGTAGGCGCCAATCCGGCCGGCCGGCAGCGGATCCGCATGCTCGAGAGCGGTGAGACCAAGCATCGCAGGCGACCCGAAGTATCTGCGTCAGGACGATGCCGACGTACAGCACCGCGCTGAGCATCGCGATCATCATGCCGCCGCGCCGGTACTGCAGGCTGCTGGCACCGGCAATCGGCAGCACGAAGAGTGCCGCGAAGTAGCTGTTGATACCCCCAGTGACGAGAATGAAGCCCGAGACGATGAGCGTGTCGCACGCCAGCTGGATGTCGACCATCCATCGGAAGCGCTCCGCCCAGCCCAGCGTGAGGAGCCACAGGACGTTGAGCGCGAAGGTGATGCCGATGAGGATGAAGAGGGGCTCCCCCGGCGACACGCGGGGACTCGTAAGCTGGACGAAGACAGCCGACCCGAGCAGCAGCGCGCTGATCGCCACCCGGATCGCGATCAGCGAGAACAATTTGCGACGAAGGTCGCGCTCGGCCACCAGGATCCTACGTGAGCTTGCTGATCAGGTCGAAGATCGGCAGGTACATCGCGATCACGATGCCTCCGACGATTCCGCCCAGGAAGCCGATCATGATCGGCTCGAGCAGCGTAAGGAGGCCTGCGACCGCCGTGTCCACTTCTTCCTCGTAGAAGTCGGCGATTTTTGACAGCATCGTGTCCAGCGCCCCCGTGGTCTCGCCGACGGCGATCATCTGCGTCACCATCGGCGGGAACACACCGGTCTCCTTCAGGGGCCCCGAGACCGTCTCACCGCGCTCGATGCTCTTGCGCGTCAGCTGAATCGCTTCCTCGATCACCGAGTTTCCGGATGTGCGGGCCGTGATGTCGAGGCCGTCGAGAATTGGCACACCCGAGCTCAACAGCGTCGACAGCGTGCGGCAAAAACGCGCGACGGCGATCTTCCGCATGAGCAGGCCGAGCACCGGCAGCTTCAGCGTGATGGCATCGACCTGGTACTTGCCGCGCGGCGTCCCGTAATAGGCCTTGAAGCCGTAGCTGAGCGCGCAGATGCCGACAATGATGAACGGCATGAAGTTGACGAGGAAGTTGCTGGCCGCGATGACGACACGGGTCGCCAGCGGCAGCTCTGCGCCGAGGCCGGCGAACAATGCCGCAAAGGTCGGGATGACCTTCCACAAGATGACGCCGACGACGAGAGAGGCGATGACAATGACGGCGATCGGATAGATCATCGCCGACTTCACCTGGCCCTTCAGCTTGACGGCCTTCTCGATGTAGGTCGCCAACCGCTTCAGAATCGTGTCGAGGATGCCGCCCGCCTCGCCCGCCGCAATCATGTTGGTGAAGAGCGGATCGAACGTCCTCGGGTGCTTCTTCATCGCATCGGCCAGCGCGGCGCCGCTTTCGACGTCGCTCCGAGTGGTGAGGATGGTTTCGGCGAAGTTCTTGTCCTCTTCCTGCGACCCGAGGATCTGGAGGCACTGGACGAGCGGCAGGCCTGCGTCGATCATGACCGAGAACTGCCGCACGAAGACGGCGAGATTCTTGGGGTTGACCGACTTGCCGAGCTTTCCCCTTTTGGGCGCGGCGCCCTCGGCCTTGTCTTTGGTTGGCGCGATCCGCGTCACCAGTACCTGCTCGCGACGCAGCGCGGCGACAACGGCATCGGCCGTATCGGCGATCCGCTCGCCGCTGATGGTTTCCCCGCCGCGCGTTCGTCCGGAAAAGGCAAATGTAGGCATGGCTGTTAACGGGACTCAGGGCGGACGGGGCGGGGCATGCCGGGACGCGCGCCGAGGCCGGCTCCCTGCACGACGCCGACGCCGCGGGTGATCATCTGCTCCAGCTCATCCTTGAGCGACGAGGCGCTCATGGCGGTTTCCAATGAAACCTGTCGTGAAAGATACAGGCTCGCGAGCGACTGGTTGAACGTCTGCGTGCCGAGCTTCTCCTGGCCGGCCTGCATCGCCGAGTAGATCTGATGGATCTTGTCCTCGCGAATCAGGTTTCGGATCGCGGGAGTGGGCACGAGAATCTCCTGCGCCACCACGCGGCCGCCGGCGATCTTGGGCAGGAGCGACTGACACACGACCCCCTCGAGCACGAGCGAGAGCTGCGTGCGAATCTGCGACTGCTGGTGCGCAGGAAACATGTCGATGATGCGGTTGATCGTCTGCGCGGCAGAGTTCGTATGCAGCGTGCCGAAGGTCAAGTGACCGGTCTCGGCAATGCGGAGCGCCGATTCGGTCGTCTCGAGGTCGCGCAGCTCGCCGATGAGGACGATGTCCGGGTCCTCGCGGAGGGCAGCGCGCAGGGCTTCGCTGAAGCCGTGGGTATCGCTGTGCACCTCGCGCTGATTCACGAGGCAGCCCTTGTGCGGGTGGATATATTCGATCGGGTCCTCGATGGTGAGGATGTGTTCGTTCCGCTCGTTGTTGATCTTGTCGATCATCGCGGCAAGCGTCGTCGACTTGCCGCTCCCGGTCGGACCGGTGACGAGCACGAGCCCGCGCGGCCGCTCCGAGAGCGTCGCGAGCACCTGCGGCAGACCGAGCTCCTTGAACCCCTTGATTTGTTCGGGAATCAGCCGGTAGACGGCGCCGACCGCTCCCCGCTGGTTGAAGACGTTGGACCGGAAGCGCGCCATGCCGCGGATGCCGAACGAAAAATCGAGCTCGAGCGATTCCTCAAAGCGCTTCTTCTGCGCGTCCGTCATGACGCTATAGGCGAGCTGCTTGGTTTCCGTCGGCGTCAGCTCCGGAAGCTCGAGCCGCTGCAACTTGCCATGGACGCGCACCTGGGGGGGCGTGCCAATGGTCAGGTGAAGATCCGAGCCTTGCATATCGACGGTCGTCTTGAGCAATTCGGGCAGTGTGGGCATAAGGTTTCTTCGCTGATAGGGGCAAGGGGTAAGGGGTAAGGGGCAAGGGCATGCACTCCCCTACCCCTTTGCCCCTTGCCCCTTATCCCTTACCCCTCTTACTTCACGGTCTCCCGCGCTACCTCTTCTATCGTCGTGAGACCTTCCCTGACTTTACGGAGGCCGCTCATCCGAAGCGTGAGCATGCCCTCTTCGACTGCCTTCCTGCGCAGTTCGAGGCCCGAGGCGCCAACCAGGACGAGTTCGCGAAGCTCGTCGGTGATCTCCATGACCTCGTAGAGGCCGACGCGGCCCTTGTAGCCGGTGTTGTTGCACTTCTCGCAGCCGTTGCCTTTCTTTGGCACGACCGACTTGGCATCGTCGGGCGAGAAGCCCGCCTGCACCAGCGACGGCGGAGGCATGGGGTGATCAGTTTTGCAATTCACGCAAATGCGGCGCACCAGGCGCTGCGCGCAAATGAGGTTCACCGAGCTGGCCACGAGGAACGGCTCGATGCCCATGTTCATCAGCCGGTTGATCGTGCTGGGGGCATCATTCGTGTGCAGCGTCGAGAGCACGAGGTGGCCGGTGAGCGCCGCCTTGACCGCGATCTCGGCGGTCTCGAAGTCGCGAATCTCGCCGACGAGGATGATGTTGGGGTCCTGCCGCAGGAACGATCGCAGCGCCGCGGCGAAGTTGAGGCCGATGTTCTCGCGCACCTGCACCTGATTGATGCCAGGGAGGTTGAACTCGACCGGATCCTCTGCCGTCATGATGTTGGTCTCGGCCGTGTTGATGCGGGCGATCGAGGAGTACAGCGTGTTGGTCTTGCCGCTGCCCGTTGGCCCGGTGACGAGCACCATCCCCCACGGCTTCATGATCGCGGTCTCGAACTTCGCGAGCGACTCTGTCTCGAAGCCGAGCCGCGTCATGTCGAGCATCAACTTGTCCTTGTCGAGCAGACGCATGACGATCTTTTCGCCGAAGAGCGTCGGCAGGCGACGAAACGCGGAAGTCGATGTCCTTGGAATTCCCGTTGTCGGCAAACCGGATCTTGATGCGGCCGTCCTGCGGCAGCCGCTTCTCCGCGATGTCGAGCTTCGCCATGATCTTGATGCGCGACGTGATCGCATCGCGCATCTTCATCGGCGGCGCCATGATGTTGTAGAGGATGCCGTCGATGCGGTAGCGGACGCGGAATTCCTTCTCGTAGGGCTCGATGTGGATGTCGCTCGCGCCCTTCTGAATGGCCGACATCAGGACGACGTTGACGAGCTTGATGACCGGCGCCTCGCCCCCTTGTTTCTCGAGCGACTCGGCGCTGATCTCCTCCATGTCCGCGAGGACCTCGACGTCCTCGGCGCCCATCACCATCGACGACATTTCATCCATGGACTTGGCGGCGATTTCGAGGGCGCTGACGCCGCTGACGGTGGCGGCCGCGGCGGCGGTGGTCTCCTTCTTCGCAACCGAGTAATAACGCGCGATCGCGTCGGCCACGGCGGTTTCCGACGCAACGACCGGCTCGACGTTGTAGCCCGTCATGAACTTGATGTCGTCCATGGCGAACACGTTCGTCGGATCGGTCATGGCGATCGTCAACGACGCACCCGACCGGCTGAGCGGAACGATCTGGTATTTCTGAGCGGTCTCGGCGGGGATGAGCTTGATGACCCCGGGATCGATCTCGAACTGCGTCAGGTTGATCGAGGGGACGCCGTACTGCTTGCTGAACAGTGCGGTGATCTCCTCGTCCTTGACGATCCCCAGGTGCACGAGGTTGAAGCCGAGCTTCCCCCCGTTGGCCTTTTGGTAGTTCAAGGCTTCCTGGAGTTGCTCGGGAGTAATCCGCTTCTCTTTTAGAAGAAGTTCACCGATGCGAACGGCCATTTACGATCTGTGACTCCGAAATTAATCGTCGATGAATGCCCTAAAACGTCACTCTGACTGCGAGTCCCCACTCAGACTCGTCCTCCTCGCGCGGTTTGGTCACGTGACCTTCCGCATGGATCGAACGCGGAAGCCTCACCGTCACTCCTGCTGAAGCAGCCGTGGCCGGTCGCTCGAGCGTGTTCCACCGAACACCGCCTCTCACGCCGAAGCGCCCGCCCACGGATCCAGTACTCCCCGCCAACCGCCGCCATCCTGATTCTCACCCGCAAAGCTCTGAGTCTCAGTAACATCGACGTCAAACGACACCGTATAGGGCCCTGGGGCCCGGCGGGGGCGACCGCGGCGCGAACGCCGCACCAACTCTCACCTGCCGGTCTGGCTCACCCTCTCCGAGAGGGCCGTCGAACCCTGGGCGCGTGAGATTGCGTGCAGTAATTCCGGCCCTGATGCCCCGACCGACACCATGGCCCCTGCATCGAGATCCCCTTTCGTGTCCGGATCGCCCCCTTCGAACCCCCGCGAACGATTCTGAGAGTCGTGCCTACAACCACTGACGACACAACAGTTTGCACGAACGTGACGCCGAAGTTCGACGTTTCGAACACGCCCGATCGGCACCTTTTCCGATCCCTCATTTTCTCGGTCTGGAACCTCCTGAACTGTATGAGTGCGGTAGTAGCTCAAGCCGACAACGGGAAGGGACGCACCGACGAGAAATCCCGACCCGGCTTCGCATCGACCCGGGAGATCTGAAAATCGAACGTCGACCCGGTGGCGATGCCGGCGGGATTCCAGTACACCGCGCTCGCGTCATCGGCGACAGCGACGAACGCGCCACCCATGCCCTCGGCGCGGACGCCGATGCCGCCGAAGGTCTGGGCGCCCGAGCGCGGGAACGAGCAGCAGTGCAAAAAAGGCGATAATGCGCATCCCGGCATCTTACGTCGGGCGTGGAACCGCAGAAGCCGCAAGCCCGTCCGATACAGGAGAACACCCAGTGACAAGGAAATCGGGGCGCATGGCGGCGCCTCATCGGCATGGTCAGGTCGCCGCGCGCGACACTCGATCGGCGATTCAGCACCCGCGGTCGATCGATCTGGCCCTCCTGGTTGTTGCCATTTCGGCCGCGTGCACCGCGGGATACCTGACGACACCCGTGGGGCAGCTGGCGGGCCTCGATCAGCAGGTGCGCCAGCTCGAGTCGTTCGGCGTCGTCGTGACAGACGAGACCTACGCTCAACTTCGGCGGCTTGCCCCTTACCGTCCCGCCGTCAGCGCCGGCAGCGGATCGTCGTCGGATGGCCGCTGGCGTGGATGGCGCTCGCCTGGATCCTCAAGCGGTTCGGCGATCGGGCAGGAGCGCGACGCTTCGTATGCGCAAGTCCTCGCGGTGGTCGTGCACGCGTCGGCGATTCTCGCTGTGCGATCGCTCGTCGCGATGCCCATCAACTTCGCACGGGAATCGCTCGGCGGCGCCACGAGTCTCAGCCTGGTGATGCCGGCCTTCGGGGAGTCGACGTTTCCGGCGCGCCTGGTGGGCGCGCTCGATCTATTCCTCCTGTGGTGGGTCGCGTTGATGGCCATGGGGCTCGGCAAGCTCTACGGGCACCGACGGTACCGATTGCGCGGTGGCTGCTCGGCACGTATGCAGCCGGCGCGGTCGCGGTGGCCCTGGCTCAAGCGTTGCGAGGAGGCATCTAGGTGTCGCGGACGAAGAAGATCCTGATTGCACTGGCGGTGCTCGTGGTCGTCGCGGTTGCCGGCGGCATCGCATGGTGGCGATTGCGCTCGACGGCGCCGGTCGTCACGGTCGAATCGATCCGCATCCGCGACCTGGAAGCGGTTGTGTCCGCCTCTGGCAAGATTCAACCGAAGCGGTTCGTCAATATCAGCGCCGACACATCGGGCCGCGTAGTCGATCTCGCCGTCAACGAAGGCGACCGCGTGAAAATCGGTCAGTTCCTGATGCAGATCGATCCGCGCACCCTGCGGACGCGAGTCGAGAGCGGTGAAGCGGCGCTTAAGGGAGCGGAGGCATCTCTGGAACAATCGAGACAAGCCGTCGAAACCGCGCGCGTGCAGGTCGGCGTAGCGCAGCAGAACCTGAGGCGTCAACAGGAGTTGTGGAAGCAGCAGTTGACGCCTCGTGAAGCGCTGGACAAGGCCGAGAACGACGTCAAGCTCGCGCAGTCGACACTGGCCGAGCGGGAGCAGCAGGTGCGGACGCAGGAGCTTCGGCTCGGGCAGGATCGCGCTGCGCTGCAAAGCGCGCAGTTCGACCTCAGCAAGGTCCGCATCGAGTCGCCGATTGCCGGCATCGTCACGCGCCGAAACATCCAGGAGGGCGAAACGGCCGTCGTCGGGACCATGAACAACGCGGGCACCGTGCTGCTGACGGTCGCCGACATGTCGGTCATCCAGGCCGAAGTCGAGGTCGACGAGACGAGCATCCCGAACGTGACGATCGGCCAGCCGGCCGTCATCAGCATCGACGCGATTCCCGACCGGACGTTCAAGGGACACGTCACCGAAATCGGCAACAGTCCGATTCAGAACCGACACCGGCCAGGCCGCTACCAATCAGCAGGCCACCAACTTCAAGGTCGTCGTGGTGCTGGACGAGCCGGTGCCGGACGTCCGCCCGGGCTTCACGTGCACGGCCGAGATCACGACGGCCACCCGAAAGAACGTGGCGGCGTGCCGATTCCGGCGGTCGCCGTGCGCGAACTGATCTACGACGCCAAGGGCCGCGTGGTCGAGCAGCCGCGCAGGAGCGGCGAAACGCAGACCGATCCGCCGCCGGTGGTCGAGCTCGAGCCCGGGCAGACCCGCAAAGAGACCGACGGTGTGTTCGTGCTGCGAGACGGCATGCCGACTTCGTGCCCATCAAGATCGGCATCGCCGGCGACCGCTACTTCGAGGTGCTGAGCGGCATCTGAAGGCCGGCGACCAGGTCATCACCGGCCCGTACAACGACGTGCGCGGCATGGCCGACGGCGATGCCGTGAGATGCAACCCCCGCCGCCAGCCGGCCTCGTGAACAAGTACCTCGACGCCGCGGCGATTGCCCTCGGCGCGATCTGGGCGTCCAAGCTGCGATCGCTGATGACGGTGCTCGGCAATATCGTCGCCGTCACCTCGATCATCGCCGTCGTCTCGCTCATCCAGGGCCTGAACGATTCGGTCCGCGATGCCATCCTCACCCAGGCAGGCGCCGACTCGTTCATCGTCCAGCAGTTCCGGGATCGTGCGCAGCGACGAGGAGTGGCTCGAAAGTCGCAGTCGAATCCGAGCATCACGCAGGGCCGACGCGGAAGCGGTGAAGCGCCACAGTCCGTTGGTATTCCGCGGTCATGCTCGGAGCGGAGGCGAACGGCCGGGTCACGTATCGAGCAGCATCCATCGAGGGCATCGGGATCCGCGGCGTCACGCAGGAATACGTCAATTTCTCGAACTACGACGCCGAACGAGGACGTCTGATGACGTCGACCGAGGTGAACCTCGAGCGGCCGGTCGTCGTTCTGGGCGCGCAGCTGGCTGAACGGCTCTTCGGGCCGGATATCGACCCGCTCGACAAGACCATCCAGATCGCAGGCGTGCACTTCAGGGTCGTGGGCGTCAGCGAGGTGCGGGGAACCCTGCTCGGCCAGTCGCAAGACGAGTTCGCCGTCATTCCACTCGGACAGTTTCAGCAGCTGTTCGGCGCACGTCGCCGGTTGTCGATGTCGGTCAAGCCTCGCGACATCTCTCAGCTCGGAGCGGCTATCGACGACACGACGATCGCGCTGCGCATCGGCCGGCGGCTCAGACCCGGGCAGCCCGACAACTTCGCCATCTTCAATTCCGACACGGTGCTCGACATCTACCGCTCCGCCACCACCGGCATCTTCGCGGTTCTGGTCGGAGTCGTCGCGCTCTCGCTTGTCGTTGGCGGCATCGTCATCATGAACATCATGCTCATGGTCGTGACCGAGCGCACGCGCGAAATCGGCCTGCGGAAAGCGCTCGGCGCGCGCCGGTCCGACATCATGACGCAGATGCTCACCGAGTCGGTCGTGCTCTCGGTCTTCGGTGGAATCATTGGCACGATGCTGGGCGCGCTCATTGCGACGACTATTTCGGAATTGACGCCGATCCCGGCGTCGATCCAACCATGGTCGGTCGCCCTCGGCATCACGATTACGGCACTCGTCGGCTTGTTCTTCGGGCTCTATCCGGCCTCGCGGGCGGCGCGGCTCGATCCGATCGAGGCGTTGAGGCGCGAATGAAGACTCCACGCATTCGATACGGCCTGCTTCGCGAAGTGATCGTCATGGCCGTCGACACGGTCCGGACAAACAAGATGCGATCGGGGCTCACCGTGCTGGGCGTCGTCATCGGCATCACCGCGATTGTCGCGATGACTGCGCTCATCCGCGGGTTCGACAGCTCGCTGCAGGAGAGCATCCGGACGGCGATGGGGCCGAATACCATCTTCATCCAGCGGTTCGGCATCACGAGCTTCGCGAGCGGCCGGGAATTCTCCGAGCTCAACAGACGGCCCATGCTGACCGTCTCGGATGCTCGAGCCCTCGAGGAGTCCGAGAGTCTTCAGTACGTGGATATCGAGATGGGCGTAGGGCCCGGGCCTCCCATCCAACGGCGCATCGCCTACCGCGACCAGCGCACGAGGCCGATTCTCGTGTTCGGCACGACCGAGTTCTTCGCCGAGGGAACCAGGGTGCCGATCGTCGCCGGCCGTTTTCTCAGCGGTGCGGAGGTCCAGTACCGCAGCAAGGTGGTCGTCCTCGGGAACAATGCCTACCAGCTTCTGTTCGAGCAGCAAGGCATTGATCCAATCGGCAAGGTTGTCCGGGTGGGAGCGGACCAGTTCACCGTGGTCGGCGTGTTTGGCAAACGACCTTCGCCAGGTAATTTCCAGGCCAATCAGGATGACTTTGCCGTCATTCCGTACTCGACCTTCCAACGAGTCTACGGACTGCGCCTGCTCGAGGGCTTCCGCGGTCCGATGATGACGCCGGTCCAGATTTCCGTGGTTCCGAGGCCCGGCGTGAGCCAGGAGGACGCCATGGAAGAAGTCGAACGCATCATGCGGATTCGACACAGCCTGCGGCTGGACGAACCGAACGACTTCGACCTGGTGACGCAGAACGCCATCGTGCGCCTGTGGAATCAGGTGAGCCAGGCCACGTTTCTGGCACTGGTCGTCATCTCATCCATCGCGTTGATGGTCGGCGGCATCGGCGTGATGGCCATCATGTCGATCTCGGTCACCGAGCGGACGCGCGAGATCGGGGTTCGCCGCGCTCTAGGGGCGCGCCGGCGGGAGGTTCTGTACCAGTTCCTCACAGAGGCGGTCGTTCTGACGTCGGTCGGTGGGGTGCTTGGCGTCGTCTTCGGCAGCGCGATCGGATACGGCGTCCACTTCCTCACTGGATTCCCGGTCTCGCTGCCGCTCTGGTCGTTCGCCCTCGGTCTGGGATTCTCGGCCACGGTCGGCATCGCATTTGGCATGTATCCGGCGATCCGCGCCGCCCGTCTCGATCCGATTGAAGCGCTCAGGTACGAGTAGGGAGCTGTGAGCTACCAGTCGAATTCTGACGGCTGGCGACTCGCACCTGGCGGTTCTATGGCTTGAAAACTGCACCGTCGGCAAGAACGGTTCCGGCTTAGAACACAGGTGGCGCGGTGCAGGACTTCAAAAGGCTTCAGGTATGGCAGAAAGCTCATCGTTTCGTGCTTGCCGTGTACCGCAAGACTGCGAATTTCCCAAGAGAAGAAAGGCATGCGTTGACGGCACAGATGCGAAGGGCAGCAATCTCCATCGCAGCTAACATCGCTGAAGGAAGTTCGGCCGGCAGCGACAGGGCGTTTGCCAGATTTCTCAGAATCTCCGCTGCGTCCGCCAGCGAGGTGGAATATTTTTCCATCCTAGCGTTGGATCTTGGATTACTGGACAGACCGACAGCCAAAGAGTGGATCCACAATGCCTCGGAGATCCGTCGGATGAATCTTGGATTGATTGCGAGCTTCTCGGCTCACTCCCAGCCCGAACGAACTGATCACAACTCGTAGCGGCCAGCGGCCGAGTTAGGCTGATAGCTGGGAGCTGGTGGCTCAGAGCTCTGTGGCGGGTCCTGCCATGTCGATCCGCCTCGGAGTCGACATGGCAGGTGCAGGTAGGTCGTTACTGGGGAAATTGATGGCCGCGCGTCTCGTTTTCCGGGAACCAGGTCTGAACGGCGGGCGGGTTTCCGGGAAGTGCCTCCCCAAGCTTGATCGCCGACTTCAGGTTTCCCATGCTGGGGCGGTACATCGGGATCGTGGCCTTCAGCACATGCACTCTCGATCGATCGCGGCTCAGCACGCGAACGACGTTCGCGCCTGTGTCCGGGTTGGCGACCTCGAAGATGTACGTGCCGGCCGGGAGCGCGACTCCGGCCACCTGGACGGCTCCTCGGAATGTGAAGTAGGTCGTGCTGTTCATGTTCACGGCCTCCATCGCCGAAGTGGCCATCACGCCGAGCAGGACGACGCCGAACAACGAGCGAACAATGTTTCGCATGACCTTCCTCCTTCAAGTTGTCTCGTGTCGGCGATTGCCGACCGCTCTGATGTAGTTAACGCGCCTCCACGCGCGATCGAACGCGGTGTCATCAGCAGGACTTCAAGAGGCTCCAGGTGTGGCAGAAAGCTCAACGTTCCTGAGCGGTGAGCTCCGAGCTGTGAGAGGACCGTGGATTGAAGCTGGCAGCCGGTGGCTGGTGGCTCAAAGCTCAGAGCTCAGAGCTCACAGCTCAAAGGCGGGTCCTGCCATGTCGATCCGCCTCGCGCTCGACATGGCAGGTGCTGGGTGGGTGCATTACTGGGGAAACTGATGGCCGCGCGTCTCGTGTTCCGGGAACCAGGTCTGAACGGCGGGCGGGTTTCCGGGAAGTGCCTCCCCAAGCTTGATCGCCGACTTCAGGTTTCCCATGCTGGGGCGGTACAGTCGGGATCGTGGCCTTCAGCAACATCGGACCTCCGGCGCGTTCAGCGGCGTCAGGCGGAACCCGCCGCCTCCCTCCTCGGTGACGCCCTCCTTCCCGGTCGCTTTCCCTCCGGTGCCCACCGCGGTCCCCGTCGCGGCTCCCTGCCCGCGGCCTCCCGACGGCTCCCTCCACGCGCGCCATCACCATCTTGCCGAGGTATGGCGTGAGGTCCCGCGAGCGACTTCGGCGGGGCGCTCCGCGGGGTGCCGCTTGTTCCGGGGGCGCCCTGCGGCGTCGCGGGGGAAGGCGCCGGCTCCGATCTGGGGCCTCGCGTTCCGCCCTTCGCCTCCCCGGCCGGGCCCGCCTTCCGCGCGTCGATCGGGAACGACTCCTCGGGCGGCAGGCTCCGGTTCACGGGGAGGTCCGGGACGAGCCTGCTCCGCGGGACCGGGGGGCCGA